>NZ_JABWGX010000018.1:7500-111396 GCF_021730435.1 Xanthobacter agilis | reverse complement strand
TGCGTCGCCACGCGATACGACAAGTTGCTCGTCAACTTCATGGGCTTCGTCAAACTCGCCGCAATCGCCATCTGGCTCAGATAGTTAAATCGTCACTACGGCCTAGTTATCCCTTATAATTCCCGCCTTGAGGGTGCCCGGAGCGAGTCGCAGGGGCCTTCCTGAGTCCTGCCACGCTCTTTTCCGGTGTTCCAGGTGCCACACGGCCCCTTTCAGCAAACCATCGTTCCGCCGTTGTCCTGCACCTGCGCCTTGAGCTTGTCCTTGACGGCACCATCCACCGGGCCGGGAACACCCGATTTGCATAGGTGAGCCCCAAGGCACGGAGCTTCTTCCTGACGGCTCCGCTTGCTGTCTGTGAGAGACGCGCGGCGATTGTTCACCTTGCCGGACGGAGCCGGCGGGAGGCTCTCCAACGCGGCGTGAAGGCCTTCCGCCTTCGCCTCGACCTTGAACAGGGACGCGCCCGCCGTGCGTTGCGCCGCGCTCACCAGCAAATCGGCAAGGTTCTCTCCGGCGCGCGTGCGGCTGGCGATTTCCTTCGGCACCGCAGGCAATCAGCAGATTAAGGCCATCACGGGGTATAAGACAGACAAGGAGGTGTCGCGCTACACTGCCGCTGCAGATCAGGTGCGTTTGGCGGAACAGGCGATGGCCGCAACCTATGGAATGGAGCAAGAATAGAAGGCTGTCTAACCGCTGGTGAAAGTTAGGCAAAACCCCATTTAACCAATTGAAAATAAAGAATATTCAAATGTGGCTGGCGGAGAGGGGGGGATTCGAACCCCCGATAGACTTGCGCCTATGCCGCATTTCGAGTGCGGTGCATTCGACCACTCTGCCACCTCTCCGCAGAGGTGCGAACGCCAGCGTCATGCTTGGCGATCGCCGTGAGTGGTTCGCGCGCTTCTAGCTGACGAGCGGCCGCCATTCAAGCATCTTCCTGTACTGGTCCCCGACCTTTCTCCCGCGACCCTTCTCGTCTTTGCTTTATCGACGAGGCGATGATACGCGCCGCCGTCGCGGTCCCGGCCCGATCCGAGGGCTGGCTTCCCGGCGCAGCTCGGGTCGGACCCGGCCGGGATGGGCGGAGGGGCCGGGGGTGGCGAAGGCGCTCGCGATCGCGGCGCGCCGGAGGGGGGGGGCTTGATGCAACAGATCGCATTCATTTTGCTGTGCCTCGTCATTGGTGTGCTGTTACGGGCATCGGGCCGGTTGCCGGAGGGCGCGCACCGGGTGCTGGGAGGCTGGGTCATCAACGTGGCCTTGCCGGCCACGGCGTTGAAGTCCGTTCATGGGCTTGCGCCGACGTGGGACTGGTGGCTGGCGGCCGCGACGCCATGGCTTGGGGTCGGGCTGGCGTTGGCGATGCTGGTGCCGGTGGGTCGGGCGCTGGGCTGGACGCGCGGGCGGATCGGGGCGGTGGTGCTGGTGGCGGGCTGGGGCAATACGTCCTTTGTCGGCTTGCCGATGATCGCGGCTTTCGCCGGCAGCCAATGGCTGGGGCTGGGCCTCGTCATCGACCTGTTCGGCTCCTATTTGGCCTTGTCCGTTCTGGGCATCGGCATCGCGGCGGTGGCCAGCGAGGGGCGGTTCGCGCCGCGCGCGGTGGCATGGCGCATCGCCACGTTTCCGCCGTTCATCGCCATCCTGGTCGCTTTTGCCACCAACGAACTGGCGCGGCCGGACTGGGTGACGCAGACGGTGAACGCCCTGGCCGACACTTTGACGCCCCTGGCGCTGGCGGCGGTGGGCTATGCGCTCCGGTTCGAGCGGCTGCGGGGGCATGTGGTACCGCTGGCGATCGGCCTTGGCCATCGCCTGGTCCTGGCGCCGTTCGCGCTATGGCTGCTTTACATGGCGCTGGGGCAGGCGGAAGGCGGGGTTGCCCGCATTGCGATCCTGGAAATGGCGATGCCGCCCATGCTGGGCGCATCCATCGTCGCCCTTGAGCACGATCTGGAACCCGAGCTGGTGGCGCAGATGATCGGCATCGGCGTGCCGGTGTCGATGCTGACGGCCTGGGCCTGGTGGTCGCTGATCGGGGCCTGAGCGGGCTCCGGCGGGCGCGTCGCGACGGGGGGGCACGCCTGGGCGCGCGCGGCCTATTGCGTTGGTCCGCGCGGCGCCCCCATCATGGGATGTTGCCGCGTTGCGGCTCAGGTTTCAGGTCCGGATGTTCGCGATGTCGCAGACGCCCCGCGCGGGGAAGGGGGATGAGAAGCGTGAGCTGATCGTGGATCAGCTGCGGCGGATCCTCTCCGACGAGATTGTCACCGGCGTGCTCGGGCCGGGGGTGAAGCTGGACGAGCAGGCGCTGGCGGATCGCTTCGAGGTGTCGCGCACGCCGGTGCGGGAGGTGCTCAGCCAGCTCTCGGTGCTCGGGCTGGTGGAGCGCCGGCCCCATCGCGGGGTGGTGGTCTTGCAGCAGTCCCAGGAGCGGTTGCTGCAATTGTTCGAGGTGATGGCGGAGCTGGAAGGCGCCTGCGCCCGCTTCGCCGCCGAGCGCATGTCGCCGGATGAAAGAGCGGTGCTGATCGCCCTGCATGGGGAGGCCGCGGCCCTGGTGGAGGCGGGGGACGCCGCTGGCTACGACGAGCTGAACAGTCGGTTTCATCAGCTCATCTATGACGGGACCCATAATCCCGCGCTGGTGGAGATCGCTCTGGACGCGCGGCGCCGCGTGTTCCACTTCCGCCGGGCACAGTTCCGCATCCCCGATCGGGTGCGCGCGTCCCATCAGGAGCATTGCCGGGTGGTGGACGCCATCTCCCTCGGGGATGGTGGTGCAGCCTATGCGGCCATGAAGGCGCACATTCTCACCGTGAAGGACGTCTCAGCGGCCATGGTGTCCCGGCGACCGTTCCGCGCCCTGTCGTGAAGGGACGATCTGCATAATCTGAGGGCAATTGGTGCGCAGATAGGCAGAGTCGCTAAGGGTGGGGACCTTGGAAGCCGGGGTGGCGGGATTCTCTGGGTATTAAAAATGGCATAAATATTGCTTTCTTAGATTGCATGTAATTTTGCATCCAATCCTGGCTTACCATGAAGGACGAGCCCCATGCAGCGCAGGGAGTTCCTGAAGTCCACGGTCGCCGTCGCCCTTGGGGCCGGGGTCATGCCTCTTGTGCGCATCCTGCCTGCGGCGGCGGCGCCCGCCGACACCATCGTGGTGGCCACCGGCGCCACCATCAATTCCCTGGACCTGCACCGGCAGGGCACCAATCGCGCCAGCTATCAGGTGGCGGTCAACGCCTATGACCGGCTGGTGAAGTTCGGTACCAAGACCTTGCCGGACGGCAGCCTGAGCTACGATTCCAGCGTCATCGAGCCTGATCTTGCCGAGAGCTGGACCGTGAGCGACGACGGCAAGACCCTCATCTTCAAGCTGCGGCCCAACGCGGTGTTCGCCGACGGCACGCCGGTGACGGCGCAGGACGTGAAGTGGTCCCTCGACCGGGCCGTGAGCCTCGGCGGCTTTCCCACCACCCAGATGAAGGCTGGGCTTCTGGAAAAGCCGGAGCAGTTCGAGGTGGTGGACGACAAGACCTTCAAGATCACCTTGCCCCGCGCATCGAAGCTCACCTTGCCGGATCTCGCGGTGCCGGTGCCCTTCATCATCAATTCCAAGGTGGCGAAGGCCCACGCTACCGCCGAAGACCCCTGGGCGGCGGAATATCTCCATCGCAACACCGCTGGATCGGGCGCGTTCGTGGTGGAGCGCTGGGAGCCCGGACAGCAGGTCATCTATGCCCGCAACGACAAGTGGACCTCGGGCAAGCTGCCTCAGGCCAGACGCGTCATCATGCGCGAAATTCCCTCCGCCGCCACCCGCCGGGCGCTGATCGAGCGCGGCGACGTGGACCTCGTGTTCAACATCCCGGACAAGGATGCCAAGGAGCTGGCCGCTTCCGGCAAGGCCAAGGTGGTGTCCACGCCCATCGAGAACTGCCTTTATGTGCTGGCGCTGAACGAGAATTTCGAACCGTTCAAGG
Organism: Xanthobacter agilis; assembly: GCF_021730435.1. Classification (GTDB taxonomy): domain Bacteria; phylum Pseudomonadota; class Alphaproteobacteria; order Rhizobiales; family Xanthobacteraceae; genus Xanthobacter; species Xanthobacter agilis. The sequence goes on along the minus strand of NZ_JABWGX010000018.1, from coordinate 107,401 downwards.
ACAAGCGCGTGCGCCAGGCGATCGCCTATGCGGTGCCGTACGAGGCCATCTTCAAGACCGCCGCCTATGGGGCCGGCGTGCCCATGTGGGGCGCGGACAAGCTGGAGGGCATCGCCTGGCCCCAGCCTTCGACCTATAAGCTGGACCTGGAGAAGGCGAAGGCGCTGCTGGCCGAGGCCGGATACAAGGACGGCTTCACGGTGCCGTTCTTCATCAATCTCGACCTCTCCGCCTGGATGGAGCCCACCGCGCTCCTGATTCAGGAGAGCCTCGCCAAGATCGGTATCAAGGCGCCCATCGAGAAGATCCCCGGCGCCAATTGGCGCACCGCCGCCTCGGTGGAAAAGCGGCTGCCGATGCACCTCGACGATTTCGGCGGGTGGCTGAACTATCCTGATTATTATTTCTTCTGGGCCTATATGCCGGGCACCATCTTCAACTCATCCAATTATGAGAATCCGGAAGTGGTGAAGCTGGTGAAGGAGACCCTCGACCTGCCGCTCACCGATCCCGCCTACGCGCCCAACATCAAGCGGCTGATCGATATCGTCTATGAGGACGTGCCGCGCATCCCCTTGTATCAGCCGGCCCTGTCCTCGGCCATGACGCCCAAGATCGGCGGCTATGAATACTGGTTCCACCGCCAGCCCGATGCCCGGCCCCTCACCAAGTCCTGATCGACAAGTCCTGATCGAATTCGGCCGGACCTGTTCGGGGTCCGGCCGCGTGTCACCGAAACAGGGAGCGTGGCGATGACCTCGTCGAGGACCGTGATCGTCCTGAAACGCTTTGCGCAGGCGATTCCCACGCTGTTCGGCGTGATCGTCGTTACCTTCCTTCTCACGCGGGCGCTGCCGGGCGATCCGGCCGCCTATTTCGCAGGTCCCGCCGCGACCCCCGAATCCATCGCCCAGGTGCGCGCGGCGCTCGGTCTCGACCAGCCGCTGCCGGCCCAGTTTGCGCGCTATCTGCAAGACCTCGCCACCGGAAACCTTGGGCAGTCCATCTCCACCGGCCAGACGGTGCTGTCGGACATCCTCACCCGGTTGCCGGCATCGCTGGAGCTGACGCTGTCGGCGCTGCTTCTGTCGCTTGCCATCGCCATGCCGCTTGGCATCCTGGCGGCGACGCGGCAGAACACGATGGTGGATCACGTGTGCCGCGCGGTGGTGACGGCGGGCGTGTCGTTGCCGGTGTTCTTCACCGGGCTCGCCCTGGTCTATGTGTTCTACTACCAGCTCGGGGTTGCGCCCGCGCCCATCGGGCGGCTCGACTTTGCTTATATCTCGCCGTCGCCGGTCACCGGCTTCTTCGTCATCGACGCGCTCCTCGCCGGTGACGGGGAGACGGCGAGCGCCGCCCTCGGCCAATTGGTGCTGCCGGCGGTGACGCTGGCCATCTTCACGCTGGCGCCCCTCGCCCGCATGACGCGGGCCGCCATGCTGCAGGTGCTGGCCAGTGATTTCATCCGCACCGCGCGGGCGGCGGGGCTGTCGCGGCGCAAGATCCTGCTCGGCTCCGCGCTGCGCAACGCGCTGCTGCCGGTCGTCACCACCTTCGGCATGGTGTTCTCGTTCGCGCTCGGCGCCAATGTGCTGGTGGAGAAGGTGTTCGCTTGGCCGGGCATCGGCTCCTATGCGGTCGAGGCGCTGGTGGTCTCCGATTATGCCGCCGTGCAGGGGTTCGTGCTGGTCATGGCGATCTTGTTCGTCGTCATCAACCTTCTGATCGATCTGTCCTACACGCTGATCGATCCACGCGTCGGCTTCGACGGATGAGTGCCATGGACCAAGCGAAAGACCTGATGCCGATGGCTGTTCCCGCCCTCGCGCCCGCGCCCGGCGGCCTGTTGCGGCACATGCTTTATGTGCTGCGGGCGAACCCGATGACCCTCCTGGCGTTCGTCCTTCTGGCCTTGTTCCTGGTCGCGGCGGTGCTGGGGCCGCTGGTGGTGCCCCACAATCCGCTTGCCACCGACGCCGCCAGCGCCTTGATGCCACCCTCGCTCCAGCATTGGTTCGGCACCGATGACCTGGGACGCGATGTTTTCTCCCGCGTGGTGGTTGCGACCCGGCTTGACCTTGTGATTTCCGTCGCGGCGGTGGCGCTGTCGTTCGCGGGGGGCGCGGTTCTGGGCTCCCTCGCCGGCTTCTACGGCGGCTGGACTGATCGCATCGTCTCCCGCGTGCTCGACACCGTCATGGCGTTTCCGTTGTTCGTGCTCGCCATGGGCATCGTGGCGGCGCTGGGCAATTCGGTGGGCAACATCGTGCTTGCCACCGCCATCGTGAACCTGCCCTTCTATGCCCGCTTGAGCCGCACCGAGGTGAACATCCGCCGCGAGGCCGGCTTCGTGCAGGCGGCGCGCCTCAGCGGCCATTCGGACCTGTCCATCCTCGCCACCCAGATCTTCCCCAACGCCCTGCCGCCCATGATGGTGCAGATCTCGCTCAATCTCGGCTGGGCGATCCTCAATGCGGCGGGCCTGTCCTTCATCGGCCTGGGCGTGCGCCCGCCGACCCCGGAGTGGGGCATCATGGTGGCGGAGGGGGCGCGCTTCATCGTCTCCGGCGAGTGGTGGCTGGCCCTGTTTCCGGGCGCGGCGCTGATGCTCGCGGTCTTCACCTTCAACATGCTGGGCGACGGGTTGCGCGACATCGTCGACCCGCGCGCCCGCAGTTGAGGAGGATGCCATGACCGCCGTTTCTCCGACCGTTGTTTCCCCAACCGGCTTCTCCCCCGCCGCCTTCGTGGACGTGCGCGACCTCAGCGTGGACTTCAAGACCCGCAACGGCACCGTTCATGCGGTGCGCCATGTCAGCTTCACCCTGGAGAAGGGGCGGACCCTCGGCATCGTGGGCGAATCGGGGTCCGGCAAGTCGGTCACCTCCTATGCGCTCATGCGCATCCTGGATGCGGCCGGGGTGATCGCCGGCGGCGGCATCGGCTTCGACGGCATGGATATCGCGGCCGCCTCCGAGCGCACCATGCGCGATATCCGGGGCCGGGAGATTTCCATGATCTTCCAGAACCCCCGCGCCGCCCTCGACCCCATCCGCAAGGTCGGCCACCAGATTGAGGATGTGCTGCGCCAGCATGTGCAGGCCGACCGCTCCAATGCCTATGAGAAGGCGATCGAGGCGTTGACGGCGGTGCGGATCAACAATCCGCGGGAACGCTACCATGCCTATCCGTTCGAGCTGTCGGGCGGCATGTGCCAGCGCATCGTGATCGCCCTGGCGCTCGCCTGTCGGCCGCAGCTGCTGATCGCCGACGAGCCCACCACCGGGCTCGACGTGACCACCCAGAAGGCGGTGATGGACCTGGTGGCCGAGCTGACGCGGGCGCGCGGCATGGCCATGATCCTCATCACCCACGACCTGGGGCTGGCGGCGACCTATTGCGACCATCTGATCGTGATGAAAAGCGGCGAGGTGGTGGAATCCGCGCCCGCCCTGGAGCTGTTCCGCAATCCGCGGCACGCCTATACGAAGAAGCTGCTCAAGGCGACGCCCCACGGCTGCGCCAGCGTGCGCGACCTGCTGCCCGAGGATGAAGCCCCGCGTGCCCCCGCCGCCCCGCTCGCGGTGGCGAAGGATCGCACGCCGCTGCTCGTGGTCGACAGGCTGGTGAAGGAATATCCGTTGAAGTCGGCGCGCTCGGGCGTGTTCCGCGCGGTGGACGGCATCTCCTTCACGGTGGGGCGGGGCGAGAGCGTCGGGCTGGTGGGGGAGTCGGGCTGCGGCAAGTCCACCACCTCGGCCATCATCATGCGCCTGCTGGACCCAACCTCCGGCACCATCCGCTTCGATGGGGTGGATGTGGGGGCCACCCCCGCCGCCAAATTCGCCCGCTCACCCCTGCGCGGGCGGCTGCAGATGGTGTTCCAGGACGCCACCGACAGCCTCAATCCCCGCTTCACCGCCCGCCGCGCCATCGCCGATCCGCTGTTGCGCCTGGGCGCGGGCGGGGAGGGCGGGCCGATGCCCAAGGCGGAGATCGGGGCGCGGGTGGAGGAGCTGGCGGCGCTGTGCGGGCTGCCGGCCCATCTGCTCGACCGTTTCCCCCATCAGCTCTCCGGTGGGCAGAAGGCGCGCGTGGGCATCGCCCGCGCCATCGCGGTCTCGCCCGACCTCTTGGTCTTGGACGAGCCGACGGCCGCGCTCGATGTGTCGGTGCAGGCGGTGGTGCTGAACCTGCTGGTGGACCTGAAGGACAAGCTCGGCATGAGCTATCTGTTCGTGTCCCACGATCTTGCGGTGGTGAAGCTTCTGTGCGCACGGGTGATTGTGATGAAGGGCGGGCGGATCGTGGAGGAGGGCGCCTGCGATCAGGTGCTGGGCGCGCCGCGGCACGATTATACCCGCTCCCTTATCGCCGCCATTCCCCACCCGCCGCTCTGACGGTGGGCGCTCCGCGCCTTGCCCGTCGGCCCTGGTTTCCGGCCGATGCCGGATGGGTCGCCGCAGGCGCCGCGCGGGCTTGAGCGAAGACCGGCGGGCGCGGGGCGCGCCCGCCTTCGGTCGTCACAGGGGCGCGGTGGCGCGGATGAGCCAGGCGAGGTCGTCGCCGGCCAGAAGCGGCGACAGCGCGTTGCGCACCAGGCGGTGATAGGCGTCGATGGCGCCGCGCTCGGCCACGGTGATGAGGCTGAGGTCGATCAGCTTGCGGTCGTAGGGCACCAGGGTCAGCGTGGTGAAGCCGAGGCAGGGCTTCTCCGCGCCCGGCACGGAACGCGGCTCCACCAGCACCAGATTTTCGATGCGGATGCCATAGGCCCCGGTCTTGTAATAGCCGGGCTCGTTGGACAGGATCATGCCCGCTTCGAGCGGTACATGGCCGAGCTGGGAGATGCGCGCCGGCCCCTCGTGCACGGACAGGCCGGCACCGACGCCGTGGCCGGTGCCGTGATCGAAATCGAGCCCCGCCGCCCATAGGAACTGTCGCGCGAAGGGGTCGAGCTGAGCCCCGGTGATCCCCTTCGGGAACACGGCGTGGGTGAGCGCGAGGTGGCCCTTCAGCACCAGCGTGTAGCGGGTCCGCATCTCCTCGGAAGGCATGCCCACGGCGAGGGTTCGCGTCACGTCCGTGGTGCCGTCGGGATATTGGGCGCCGGAATCGAGCAGGAACAGCTCGTGGGGATGGATGGTGCGGTTGGTGGCCCGCGTCACCCGATAGTGCACGATGGCGCCATTTTCGCCCGCGCCCGCGATGGTGGGGAAAGAAATGTCGGACAATTCGCCGGTGTCGCGGCGGAACGTCTCCAGCGCTTCCACGGCGTCGATTTCGGTGAGGGTGCCCGACGCCGCCTCAAATTCGAACCAGGCGAGAAAGCGCGTCAGCGCCACGGCGTCGCGCACATGGGCCTCGCGCATGCCGGCGATCTCCGCCGGGTTCTTGCGGGCCTTGAGCAGACCGATGGGGTCCGCCCCCTTGTTCACGGTCCCGCCGGCCCCTTCGATGATCTGGGCGAGGTGCACCGGCGCGGTGGCCTGATCCACCCGCAGGGCGCGCCCCGTCGCGAGCGCGGCGAGGGTCGCTTCCAGGTCGGCGGTGGTATGAATGTGCGCGTGGGCGCCGAGTACCTCGCGGACCGGGTGCGAGAGCTTGGCATGCTCCACGAACAGGTGCGGTAGGCCGCTCGTGGGCACGATGCACCAGGCGAGCGGCAATGGCGTGTGATCCACGTCGGCGCCGCGGATATTGAACAGCCACGCGGTGCCGTGGGGATCGGAGATGAGCGCGCCGTCGAGCTTCTGCTCGGCAAGGCTTTCCTGCACCCGCCGCAGCTTGGAGGGCGTGTCCTCGCCGGCAATGGCGAGGTCGAGCAGGCGGACCGCGGCCCGCGGCGGTTCCGGCCGGTCGCGCCAGATGGCATCGAAGGGGTCTTCGGGAACCGGCACCAGGATGCCGCCCGCCGCCGCCACCGCCTTGGCGAAGCGCTCGCGTCCATCGAGGGTGGTGCGCCAGGGATCGAAGCCGAGGGTCGCGCCCTTGGGGAGATGGGTTTCCAGCCACTGTTCCGGCTTGAGCTGCGCCAGCGGCACCACCGTGAAGGCGCCAGTGTCCACCTGCGCCGGGGCCTGCAAGGTGTAGCGACCGTCCACGAACAGAGCGGCTTTGTCCTTGAGCACCACCAGGAGGCCGGCGGAGCCGGTGAAGCCGCAGAGCCAGGCGAGGCGCTCCTCGCGCGGCGGCACATATTCGTTCTGGTGGGCGTCGGCCCGCGGCACGATGTAACCGTCGAGCCCGCGCCGGGTCAGTTCGGCCCGAAGATCCGCCAGCCGGGCAGGACCTTCGGCCCCATCGGCGAGGTCGTCGAAGCTCTGGAATATGGCTTTGAAATGGCGAGGGTTTTGATGATGAAGGGTCATGGGGACGTGAGGATCTGCAAAGGGGACCAAAGGCCGGTCCCCTAGCCTACGAGTCTCTCCGCCGCGCCGCAACGCCGGGGCCACCCTCGCGCCCCGCTTAAAGCCCCTGTCTGCGGGCGAGCAGCGCCACCGCGACCGCGGGTGCGCAATCCGCCGCCGCGCCGGCTAGCGTGTCGTTGGCCGCCAACAGGCGGCCGGCATCAAGATACCAGCGTTGCGTGCGCGCGGCGAGCTTGGCGGCCAGGAAGCGGCCGACCCCGGCGCCCACCAGTGGCACCGCCGGCGGCAGGCGATGCGCGCTGATCACCAGGGCAAGGGCGCTGTGAAGGCGCTGCACCTGCACTTCCGAGGCGTAGGCCGCCAGGGCTTCCGCCTCTTCGAGGCTGCATGGGCCGAGATCGCGTCCCACCATGCGCAGCAGGCGGCGGGCGCTGGCCTCGCGGGTCTTGGCGCCGCCATCGGCGGCGGGGTGCAGGTCGGCCCGCTCCGGCAATTCACCGGTCAGCCGGTGCACATCCGCCATGTTGGCGAAATATTCCATCATCAGCGGCACATGAATGCCGCGGAAGGGCAGGGTGGGGCCGAACGCCATGGCGGGGGTGCGCGCCACGCCCGAATAGAGCAGCTCGCCCGCGACCATGCGCTGCGAATCGGTATAGCCGCGCGAGCGGACTTGTTCGTCGGCAAAATAAAGGATGTCGCTGGTGGTGGAGCCGATATCCACCAGCACCCCGGCCGGCAGCCGCAGGGCGAGCGCGGCGGCGGTCGCGTGCCAGTTGGCGGAGGCGATGCTCTCCGCATTGGCGCGGGCACCCTGCCGGGGCACGAACCCCTGGGGGCCCGCATAGAAGAGGGTATCCTCGCCGAGCCGCGCGGCGAGCGCGTCGGCGAGGCCCACCACGCCGGTGATGCGGTCCGGCCACAGGTCGGTCAGTTCGCCGGTCATGGTGACCACCGAGGGCGCGTCGGGGGCGGGCGGCAGGGCGGCGAGGGCGGCATCCAGCCGGTCGAGGCCGAGCCACAGGGCGCACGGCGCCATGTCCACCTTGAGCAGGCGGCCGGAGGCGTCCAGCACCGCCCGCTTCAGGTGGGCGCCGCCCACATCCCAACCGAGGAGCAGATCGGCGGCGCTCATCGCAGCACAACCTCCACCGGGCTCGCCGCCGGCAGATGCGGCATGGCGGGCAGGCGGCCGTCGCGGATGAATTCGGGAAGGAAGGCCGCCGGATTGATCGCCAACGCCTGATGGAGCCCGGCATAGGAGGTGGTGATGCGCGGGTTCACCTCCACCACCACCGGACCGGCCGGGGTGAGGATGATGTCGATGCCGATGATGCCCGACAGGCCGGGGATGGCGGCCACCACCGCCGGCACCAGCCGCGCGAGCCGTTCGTCTTCGCCGAGCGCGCCCACCGTGAGGCCGGACAGGCTGAGCATGCCGTCGGTCTCCGTCAGATGCTGGCGGTTGACGGTCAGCAGCGTCACGCCGTCCGGCCGCACCAGCACCGTAAGGCTGGCCGGGGTGCCCTCAACGAACGGCTGGATGATGAGATCGGGATCGCGCGGCGCCGCGTCCGGGCTGGCCCAGCGGCGGGTGTTCTCGCAGCCGGCGCCGTCGTCGGGCTTGGTCACCACCGGCCCGGTAAGCTCCGGCGGCGGGGCGGCGGCGCGGAAGGTCGGCACATGGGGCAGGGCCATGGCGGCGAGGCGCTGCGCGGTCAAAAACTTGCTGGAGCAGATCTCCACCGCCGCCAGATCGCAGGCCACCACATGCGCGCACTGCGCCCGCATCAGGCGAATGAGGCGCGCGATGAGGCCGTGGGTTTCCGGCGCGATCGGCCACACCACGTCGGCCTGTGCCGCAAGTCCGGCCCAGATGGCCCAGGGATCGTCGTTCGCACCCACCGGAACGGAGGAGGCCTGCGGGGCTGGCAGCCGGTCGTCATGGGCGAGCAGCAGGCCGCCGACGCCGGGCAGCGCCTCGATGTCGGCGATCAGCGCGTCGCGCATGCGCGTGCCCTCCGGCACCAGGGTCTCAGGTAGGTCCTGGCCGCGGAGCCCCCCGGCGGTGACGAACTCGCAGATGAAGACACGCATGACGCTTCCTTCAGGCCGGCACCTTCCGTGCGGCGCACAAATGGGCCGCCAGAGGTTCCGCCATATTCCGCCCGGTCGCATCGTACAAGCCACGCCATGCGGGCATGGAGTTCACTTCGAGCACAAGAAGGCGGTCGTCGGCGCCGGAAATGATGTCCACACCGGCATAATCCGCCCCGACTGCGGCCGCCGCGCGCACGGCAAGATCGGCGAGAATGCCTTCCGCCGCCACCGGCACCCCGGTGGCGCCCTGGTGGATGTTGGTGATCCAGGAGGTGCCACGCCGCGCCATGGCCGCCACCGCGACCCCGCCCACCACGAACACCCGGAAGTCCTCATGCAGGATGTCGCCCGGATCGTCCGCCCCGGTTGTCTCGTGGGGGGCGCGGACGAAATCCTGGAGATAGTAAACGCTGCCGACCTCTTCCGCCGCCGGTAGCGCCGTGCCACGGGGCAGGCGGGCGAGCCCGCGCCCCTGGGCGCCGAACATGGGCTTCAGCACGCTGTCGCCGGGCGCGGAATCGACCAGCATTTGCGCGTCGGTCCGGTCCTCCAGCACCAAAGTGCGCGGGGTCGGCAGTCCGGCATGGGCGAGCAGGAAGGTGGTGGCGCTCTTGTCCACGCAGCGCTCGATGGCGCGGGCATCATTCATCACCGGCACGCCCAGTTCGCGCAGGGCATGGAGCACGCTGAGGCGCAGCGTCACCTGTTCCAGCGTTCCGTTGGGCACCGAGCGCACGAAGCAGGCGGCCGGAAGATCGTCACCAAAGCCGGGCAACAGCAGGCCGTGGGCGGTTCCGCCCACGGCAAAGCCACACGCGCGCAGCGACACCACCTGCGCGGTGCGGCCCTGGGCGGCGATGGCGGCAAGGAGGGAGCGGGTGTGCCAATCCACCCGTTCGGCGAAGATGAGAAGGTCGGACACGCAGGCTGCCTCAGGCTCCGAACGAACGGGCGATCAGCACCGGGTCGAACCCGCCGGCGGTGAAGCTCACGCCATGCTCCACGGCGGTTACGGTCACGCGGGCGGGGGAGAACAGGAGCGGGTCCACCTTGTAGAAATCGCAGCCGTAGCCGCCGAACACCTCGGCAAATGGCCGGCCGTAGTCGCGGGAGGCGGAGGAGGGCAGGCGCTTGGCGAGGTCCTGCGCCGCCTCGGCGGTGCCGCGGACATAGAGCTGGACGTCGCCGCCGTAGAGCACCGCGTCGTTGGTGCGGCCCATGGCGGTGAGGAAATCCGGGGAGGGCGGGGCGACCGGCGCGCTGCCGATGCCGTCGATGATGTGCTCCAGCGGAAAATGAACGGCGTGCGCCTTGTGCAGCGCCACCTCCAGCACGCGGGCGACGATCTGCACCGTGCCAGCGAGCGACGAGGTGGGGGTGAGGATCAGCGTGATGCGCTCCGGCGCCACGTTGGAACGGGTCGCGATCTCCGCCACCACCGCCTCGGGGGGAACCACGGAGGTTTCCAGCACCAGGGTGGTATCGGCGCTCTCCTCGCGGAAGCCGAGCTCGCCATAGAGCTCCTCCACCGCCGCCACCGCGCGGCCGGGCCCCGAGCCTAGGGCGAAGAAATCGCCGGCGGCAAGGCTCCAGCCCGCATATTGGCTGCCGAGGCAGGCGAGCACCGGATCGGTGGTGGAGACGCTCACCAGCGTGCCCCAGGGCGAAAAGCGGGTGCTGGGCACCAGCGTCACGGTCCCGAGGCCGCCGAGGCAGATTTCCGCGACGCGACGTCCCGCTTCCAGGCCGCCCGGCACCGCGACGCCCGCGTCCACGATGCGGCAGCCGAGGGGGCCGGTTGAAACCGCGACGCGCAGGGCATCGGCCTGGCCGACCAGGGCATCCACCAGCGGTCGCACGCCGGCTGAGAGGCTGGGCCGGCGCGGGCCGGCGGCAAGGGGAGCGGAGGTGGGAGCGGAGGTGGGAGCGGAAGCCTCGGTGGTCATGAGCGTACCCATTCAAAAGCGTAGCCGGCGCTCGGGGACGGGACAGCCCGCCTGCGTAACGCAGCTCGAAGATGTGTCGCCGGGGCGTGGCGCCTGGGCGCCGCCGCCTGACGGAAAAGGAGTGTGGCCGCGGGGCGGGATGCCGGATGGCGGCCGGTTGCTCGCGCTGCGGCGGAGGCCGGGCGCGCGGCCGAAGCACGCAAGCGACCGGCCACGCGTTCAGGCCTTCAGCGTGCGGGCGAGGGTGAACACCATCTTGAGATCGACGAACATCGGCGTGGTGGTAACGCGCATCTGCTTCAGGATCTCGTGCTGCACTGCATATTTGAGGTTGCCGATGGCGAGCGCGCCGATGCCGACCCCGTGGGGCAGCTCGGCGGCGGCGTCATGGGCCCCGATGCCGGCGATGCCGGCGGGCGGCACCGCGTTCACGTCGGCGGCGACCAGGAGCTGTTCGGCCGCCTGGAGGTGGGCGGGGGTGAGGATCTCCACGCCGGCCTTGCCGGTGGCGAGAATCACCTCTGCTTCCGGGACCAGCTTTGCCTTTTCCGCGTCGGTGACGGCGGCGGCGCAGCCGAGATCCACGCCGAACCGGCGCCGGAAATCAGCGGCCTTGACCTCCACCATCTCGATCTCGCGATGGCTGACCAGGGTGACCTTGGCCCCTGCCTCGGCCGCGATCACGGCGGCGATGGAGCCCACCACGCCGGTGGCGCCATAGATCTGCACCTTGGCGCCGACCAGGCCGTCCGGCCGCACCTTCAACAGCGCCTGCTCCACCTTGGCGATCATGGCGGCGGCGGTGGTGAAGGAGCCGGCGGGGTCGGGGAAGATGGAGATTTCGAACGGCGGGAAGATGGCCGCCTTGGCCTCCGCCGCCATGTCGAGGGCAAGGGCCGCGTCCTTGCCACCGATGAACAGGCCGGTGCGGGGCGCCGCCTGGGGTGGGCGCGAGAACATCATGTCCTGGGTCAGGTCCCGCACCTCGTCCAGCGTGACGCGGGAATAGGGGGTGATGACCGTATAGCCCGCGTCCACCGCCATATTCACGTCGAACGGGCTCGCGTGGTGGAGGGGGGTCAGGATGTGCAGGATGGGGGCGGATTCCGCCATGGCACAGCTCCGTGCAGAGGGAAACATAAGCGGGTGGCCGCGCCTGTGACCGATGAATGGGATTCCACCGGCCGCGACGCCGCGGTTGTTTCCCCGCACGCGATCAAGACGGTTAGACTTTTGACTGAACGCAGGGCGTTGCGCAAGGGGTCTTTATGGGGCGCGTTCTCTACCTGCGCGCCCCGGATTTTTGCTGCTATGCGAAAAGCAAGGCGGCCGCTCAGAAGGTCGCCTTGACGCCCGCATAGGCGGAGAGCGGCTGGCCGGGGGTCTGCATCTGCGGATTGCTCAGGCCGAGGTAGCCGGTGTCGAAATAGGTGCCGTAGGTGGCGTAGGATTCGTTGAAGAGATTGTTGACGAGTCCGAAGATCTGGACGTTCGCCGTCACCTGGTAGGTGGTGCGGATGTTGGCGACCCAATAGCCTGGCAGCTTGGCATTCTGGTTTGCCTCGTCGCCCACATAGTATTGGCTCGATGCCGCGATGATGTCGCCGCCGACCATCCACTTCGGGGTGACCATGTAGTCGGCCCCCACCTTCAGGGTCTGCGCCGGTATGCCTGGCATGTTGTCGCCAGGGGTCACGTAGACTTCTCCGTCGACGGCCACGGGATTGTTGGGCGAGGCAAGCCAGCCGGAAAACTGGAAGGTGGCGTCGATGTAGGCGTAGTTGGCATAGAGCTTCCACGGTCCGTTGACGTATTGGAAGCCGGCCTCGAAGCCCTCGCGGCGGGTCGAGGGGACGTTGGTGTAATAGCCGTAGCCGGTCTGCTCGCTGGCGAGGGAGATAATGTCCTGATCGCTGTCCACGCGGTAGATGCCGAGCTTCCAGTTGATGTCGCCGTCGAACAGCTTGCCGGTGCCGCGCAGGCCCGCCTCATAGGTGTGGGACACGACCTGCTCCAGGGGCGGGTCGGCCACCAGGGAGTTCTCCAGGAGGCACGGGCGGTTGGGGTCGGCGCAGTTGAGTTCGAGCGGGGTCGGGGCGCGGTTCGATTCCGAATAGCCGGCATAGGCGGTGGCGTTCGGCGTGATCTTGTAGGTCAGGCCGATCAAAGGGTTGATGCGTGTGAAGGTGTAGTCGCCGTTGAGCTGCGGGGCGACCCCGGAGGCGTCCGACGTGCTGATCTGCGCCACGTTGAGCCGGGCGCCCATGGTGAGGGTGGCGCGATCGGTCAGGTCGAAGGCGTCGGTGGCGTAGAGGCCGTAATAGGTGGTGGTCGCGTCCAGGTTCACCGGCGTATAGAAGACCTGATAGCCGTCCGCCAGCGTGTAGTTCGGTAGGTTGGAAATATAGGTGCCGGTACCGATCACCTGGAGCGAGGGCAACTCGGTGATTCCAAGCTCGGTGCTCGACTTGAAATTGACGGTGGAGTAATCGAGGCTGCCGCCGACCACGAAATAATTGTCGTGGCCGAGCAGCTTGTCCGTGCTCACCGCCTGCACCGAGCCGCCGGTGGTGGTGGTGTCGGTCCAGGTGCGGTTGATGACGCCGTAGAGATAGCCATCCGCCAGCTCGCCGAAGGGCACGGTGTTGCCGTTCTGATCGTAAAGCACCATCTGGCCGCGGAACTTGGCGTATTGCGGGTTGGTGGCGGGGGTGCCGCCGCCGGGCGGGCCGTTGAAGTCCCCGGCATCGAGGCACATCTTGGTGTCGCCGACGCCCGGGTTCCAGGTGTTGGAGCACTCGTCGAGCTCGGCGTCGTTGCCGTCCACGTGGGATTGCTTGAACCGGCGCACATAGACATTGCCCTGGAGCTGCCAGGTGTCGGTCAGGTCGTAGCGGCCGTTGAGGGCCAACATGCCCATGTCGTTGTTGGTGGTCTGCGGCCAAGTGTAGACCGAGGAATTGTCCACCGCGAGCATCTGCACCGGCGTCGGGCCCACCACGCCCAGGGCATTGCTGGCGCCGCTGGCGATCAAGTGCACCTCGGCCTTGTCGCCCTTCCAGCCCAGGTCGGCATAGATGCGGGCCAGCTCCGAGGAGGACTGCTTGCGCCAGCCGTCATCGCGCACCGCATCCAACGCGATATAGACGCCGAAGCCGTCCTTTTCGCCGCCATATTGCAGCGAGCCGCCGATCTGGCCGAACGAGCCGCCTTGAATGGAGCCCTCGAAGCCGTGATAGGTGAAGCCGTTCTTCATCTGGATCGAGACGGCGCCGCCCAGGGCGTTGAGGCCGAACACGGGATTGTTGGAGAATACGTCCGCCTGATTGATGGCGACCTCGGGAATGAGGTCCCAGTTCACCGTGTCGCCGAACGCCTCGTTCACGCGGATGCCGTTCTGATAGACGGCGATGCCCTGCGGCGTGCCCTGGAGCGGGGAGGCGGCGAAGCCCCGGAACCGGAAGTCCTGGAAGAAGGCGTTGCCCTGCACGTCCGTGGTGTTGGCGCTCGGCGTGTACTGGAACAGGGCGTCGGTGGTGGAGAAGGAGAACAGCCGGCTGAATTGATCCGAGGAGATCACCGTCACGGCCCCGGGCACCTTGTCGGCGTCGATGCCGGTGCCCGACAGGGGGCTGGTGTCCACCACGTTCACGGCGGGCAGCTCGGTGGTGCCGTCGCGCGTTGTCGGCGCCGTCTGCGCGAAGGCCGGACCCGCGCTCAGCAACGCCGCCGGAAGCAGCGCTCCCGAAAGGCCGAGCGCCACCGCGATCGCGTGCCAGGATGTTTCCCCCTTCATCTTCGAGCGCTCCCCCATGAAGCCGTGTGTGCAGCCTTGACGCCCGTTTCACCGCTGCGGTGTGGGCCTTGTGTTCCGTGCGCTGCCTCCGGTTGGCGCGGCGACGGGATTTTCTTGGAATGGAAACATAAGGAAACAAAAGTTCCCGTCAATCTTTGGCATTCCTAAGAACGCTTGGAAAATCCTGAGAAGATGAGGCAGGCAGCGCCATGGATCATGGCTCCGGTGGCCGTGGGGCCGTGAATAGAGCTTTTCTGTCGGGCTGCAAAGTCATTTCCCTTGGGGAGTGACCAGTCGACAGTAGACAGGTGTCGGAAAACTCTTCAGACTGGATCTTAGAAAATAATCCGCCATCGGCATTCGGGCGGGACAAGACTGAAATGGGGAGGCCCATGCTCACGCGCCGCAGCCTGCTGGCGGTCACGGGCGGCGCCGCGCTCGCGGCCCTGTCGTCGCGCGGGGCGGGCGCGCTGGCGCCGCCGGTCATCCGCCTCAGCATTCTTCAGTTCGGTTCGGCGGCATGGGAGCTTGCGGCCATGAGCGCGCTGGGCCGCGTCGGCGCCGGTGGCTTCGCCCTGGAGCTGAGGCGGGCCGCCAATAACGACGCCGGCCGCCTCGCCTTCCTCGCCGGCGCGGTGGACGGGGTGGTCAGCGACCTGCTGTGGGCAGCCCGGCTGAAGGTGGAGGGGCGCGATCTCGTCTATCTGCCGTTCTCTTGCGGCGAGGGCGCGGTGGTGGTGCCCGCTGGCTCGCGCCTGCGGCGGCTTGAGGACCTTGCCGGCGCGCGCCTGGGCGTGGCCGGCGGGCCGCTCGACAAGAGCTGGCTGCTGCTCCAGGCCCATGCGCGCAAAGCGGCCGGGATCGATCTGGCGCAAGCGGCGAAGGTCGCCTTCGGGGCGCCGCCCCTGCTGGCGGCGAAACTGGAGCAGGGGGAACTCGACGCGGCATTGCTGTATTGGACCTTCGCCGCTCGCGTGGAGGCCAAGGGCTTCACCCGGCTCATCGCTATGGACGATGTGGTGGCGGGGTTCGGCATCGCCCCGCCGCCGGCCCTGGTGGGCTATGTGTTCGAGGGTGCCTTCGCCCGCCGTCAGTCGGAGACGTTGGCCGCCTTTGCCAAGGCCGCGGCGTCCACGCGGGCCGCTCTGGCTGGAAGCGGAGCCGAGGCGGAAGCGGGGTGGGCGGCCGCGCGGCCGGTGATGCAGGCCCCCGATGACGCGACCTTCGCGGCGCTGCGGCGCGGCTTCATCGCCGGTATCCCCCAGCGGCCGCCGGAAGCTGAGCGGGCGGCGGCGGCCCGACTGCTCGAGCTGTTGGCGGCGGAAGGCGGGGCCACCCTGCTCGGTCCCCTGCGGACCCTGCCGGAGGGACTTTATTGGGCGGGGGCCCGCGGATTGTGACGCGGGAGCTGTGGTCGCGCCTCGCGGTGAAGGCGCTGTCCCTCGCCACCCTTGGGCTGGCCTGGCAGGTGGTGGCCATGGTCGCGCACAGCCCGGCGCTGCCGCCGCCGGGCGCGGTGTTCGCCTTCATGGCGCACGAGGCGGTGGGAGGCGAGCTGCTGGCCAATCTCGGGGCGACGCTGGCGCGGGTGGCGGTCGCCTTCGCGCTGGCGATGCTGGTGGGGTGCGCCCTGGGCATCGCCTTCGGTCGGCGCGCCGCCCTCGACCGGGCGTTCGACCCGTGGCTGGTGCTGCTGCTGAATACGCCGGCGCTGGTGGTGACCGTGCTGTGCTACATCTGGCTGGGGCTGACGGAGACGGCCGCGGTGTTGGCGGTGGCGCTCAACAAGATTCCCAATGTCACCGTCCTGCTGCGCGAGGGCGCCCGCGCCTTGTCGCCCGAGCTCGACGAGATGGCGGCGGCCTATCGCCTGTCGTTCGTGGATCGCCTGCGCCATGTGGTGCTGCCGCAGCTTGAGCCCTATGTGGCGGGCGCGGCCCGCTCCGGCCTCGCCTTGGTGTGGAAGATCGTGCTGGTGGTGGAGCTGCTCGGGCGGCCGAATGGGGTGGGCTATGCCATTTCCGTCTATTTCCAATTGTTCGACGTCACGGCCGTCCTCGGCTACTCGCTCGCCTTCATGGTCGTGATGCTGGCGGTGGAATATCTTGTGCTGCAACCGTTTGAAGCCCATGCTCGCCGCTGGCGCCCCACCGCTCGTTGAAGCGCACATCGCGGTCAAGCGCCACCCGCGGCCGGACGGCACGGCGGTGGAGGTGGTGCGCGCGCTCGATCTGCGCCTCGGGCGGGGCGAGTTCGTCTGCCTCATCGGCCCCTCGGGCTGCGGCAAGACCACCACCCTGCGCATCCTGACCGGCCTCGACCGCGATTTCGAGGGCTGGGTCCGGCCCGATCCGGCGGGCCTCGCCATCGGCCTCGTCTTTCAGGAGCCGCGCCTGCTGCCGTGGCGCACGGTGGAGGAGAACATCCGCCTCACCCTGCCGAAGGCCGCGCGGCGGCAGGATCTCGCGCCGCTGCTCGCGGCGTTCGGCCTTGCCGCGCATGGGGCGAGCTATCCTCACGCCCTGTCCCTGGGGCTGGCGCGGCGGGTGGCCCTGGCGCGGGCGGTGGCGGGGCGGCCCGCGTTGCTGGTCCTGGACGAGCCGTTCGTGTCCCTGGACGCGCGCGCCGCGGCCGAGCTGCGGCGGCATGTGCGGCGGGCGGCGGAGGATAGCGGCGGCGCCGTGCTCATGGTCACGCACGACGTGCGCGAGGCCCTCGCCCTGGCCGATCGGCTGGTGCTCCTGGGCGAGCACCCCGCCCGTGTCATCGGCGAGATGATGCCCGAAGCCCCGCGCGAAGCCCGCACGCCGGATTGGGTCGAGCGCCAGCGCGCCAGCCTCGCCGCCCGCTATCCCATGCTCCAGGACACATGACGCGGAAGGGCCGCACCGCCCGTGAGATTGGGGCTGGTGCCGCCCCGCTGCATGACGGAGCATGGCGGATGCGACCGCGGACCGCGTGCCCGTCCAGAGCGGGATAAACGCGAGATAAGCCGCGGCGAGAGGACGGGAGGAGTCCATGGCGGGTGAAGTGCGGCGTGTTGCCGCAGGTATAATGGTCCTTCTCATGGGGACGTGGGCCCATGCTGCGGAGCAGCAGGCGCCGGAGCCTCCGCTTCCGGTGGTGGAGGTGGCTCCCGGCGTCTATGTGCATCAGGCGCCTTACGCGCTGGCGCTGCCGCGCAATCTGGGCTTTGTCGGCAATGCTGGTTTCATCATCGGCCGCGACGCGGTGGCCGTGGTGGACACCGGCGGCTCGCTGAAGGCGGGCGAGGCGCTCAAGGCGGCGGTGCAGGCCCGCACGGACCGGCCGGTCCGCTACGTCATCAATACCCACATGCACCCCGATCATGTGCTTGGCGACGCCGCCTTCGCGGGGCCGGGCGTAACCTTCATCGGCCATCACAACCTTCCGGAAGCGCTGGCGGCTCGGTCGCAGAGCTATCTGGAGGCCACGCGGCGCCTGGTGGGGGAAGCGGGGGCGGCAGGCACCCGCGTGGTGCTGCCGGACGTGACCGTGGCCGACCGCCTCACCATCGACCTCGGTGCCCGGCCGCTGCTGCTCGAAGCCTGGCCCACGGCCCACACGGCCACCGATCTGACGGTGCTCGACGAGACCTCGGGCACCTGGTTCCTGGGCGACCTGCTGTTCCTCGGCCATGTGCCGGCGCTCGATGGCAAGGCACTCGGCTGGATCGGCTTGCTCGATGAGCTGAAGCGCCGGCCCGTGGCACGGGTGGTGCCGGGCCACGGGCCGGCATCGCAGCCCTGGCCGCAGGCGGCCGAACCCACCGAACGCTATCTGAAGCGGCTGGTGGCTGATGTGCGGCGGCTGGTGCGCGACGGCGGTACCATGAGCGATGCCGCGCGGGAGGCGGGCCGCGCGGAGGCACCCGACTGGGCCTTGTTCAATGATTTCAACGCCCGCAACGCCACCAGCGCCTATCACGAGCTGGAATGGGAGTGAGGCTCGGGCCTTCGGGGTCCGGCTCCGGGGCGCGGTCACCGCGGTGCGCGGCGGCCTGCCGCTGGGGTGCTCAGTCCGATCCTGTTGCGCTGCGGCGAGGAAAAGAAGTTTATTTCGCAGATGCAATATAGAAGCGGCCTATCGCTCCACAATTGGTGTATTGCGTCCGGGAGGAACTTTGCTTACGTTCCTCACAGCTTCGGCTTCAACGGTACCGCGCGGGGAACGCGGTACTGATTCGCAGGCCTGCGGGACACCTGGTGACCGCAAGGCTTCAGGGCATCACGCCGGTCGTGACACGCTGCCGAAGTAGATGGAGTCCCCCAAAGGCGAAAACAACGCTCAGTGCGTTTCCCGTTCCACTTGTCGTGGCTGCGGGCGCGCATCCATCGGAGGAAGCCCAGATGAGACGAGCTTTTATGGTGACCGCCGTGGCGGCGTGCAGCGCTTTTTCCGGCGCGCCGGCCATGGCCAACGACAGCGTTTTGAAGCTGACCCAGGATCCGAACCAGTGGGTGCTTCAGACCGGTGACTATGCCAACACCCGTCATTCCAAGCTGAAGCAGATCAATGCCGACAACGTCGGCAAGCTGCAGGCGTCTTGGACCTTTTCCACCGGCGTGCTGCGCGGCCACGAGGGCTCGCCGCTGGTGGTGGGCGACACGATGTACGTGCACACGCCCTTCCCGAACATCGTCTATGCCCTCGACCTGAACAACGAGGGCCGGATCCTCTGGAAGTACGAGCCGAAGCAGGATCCGAACGTGATCCCGGTGATGTGCTGCGACACCGTCAATCGCGGCCTCGCCTATGCGGATGGAAAGGTGTTCCTGCACCAGGCCGACACCAAGGTGGTGGCCCTCGACGCCAAGAGCGGCAAGGTGCTGTGGTCGGTCGTGAACGGCGATCCGAAGAAGGGCGAGACCAATACCGCGACCGTGATGCCGGTGGGCGACAAGGTTCTGGTGGGCATCTCGGGTGGCGAATTCGGCGTGCGCTGCCACATGACCGCGTATGACATGAACAGCGGCAAGCAGGTCTGGCGCGCCTATTCCATCGGCCCGGACAGCGACATCCTGTTCGACCCGGAGAAGACCACCGCGCTCGGCAAGCCGGTCGGCAAGGATTCGTCCCTGAAGACCTGGCAGGGCGATCAGTGGAAGATCGGCGGCGGCTGCACCTGGGGTTGGTATTCCTACGACCCCGAGACGAAGACCGTCTATTACGGCTCCGGCAATCCTTCGACCTGGAACCCGGCCCAGCGCCCCGGCGACAACAAGTGGTCCATGACCATTTTCGCCCGTGACGCCGACACCGGCATGGCCAAGTGGGCCTACCAGATGACGCCCCACGACCAGTGGGACTATGACGGCGTCAACGAGATGATCCTGGTGGACCAGGAGGTCGACGGCAAGAAGCGGCCGCTCCTCGTTCATTTCGATCGCAACGGCTTCGGTTACACCCTCGACCGCAAGACGGGCGAGCTGCTGGTGGCGGAGAAGTATGATCCGGCGGTGAACTGGGCCACCAAGGTCGACATGGACAAGAGCAGCCCGACCTATGGTCGTCCGCTGGTCGTGAGCAAGTATTCCACCGAAGCCGGTGGCGAGGATACCAACACCACCGGTATCTGCCCGGCGGCGCTCGGCTCCAAGGATCAGCAGCCGGCCTCCTTCTCGCCGGAAACCGGCCTGTTCTATGTGCCCACCAACCATGTGTGCATGGATTACGAGCCGTTCCATGTGAGCTACACGCCCGGTCAGCCCTATGTGGGCGCGACCCTGTCCATGTTCCCGGCACCCAACAGCCATGGCGGCATGGGCAATTTCATCGCCTGGGACGCCCGCAAGGGGAAGATCGTGTGGTCCAACCCCGAGCAGTTCTCGGTGTGGTCCGGCGCCCTGTCCACCGACGGCGGCATCGTCTTCTACGGTACGCTTGAGGGCTATCTGAAGGCGGTGGACGCCAAGACGGGCAAGGAACTCTACAAGTTCAAGACCCCGTCGGGCATCATCGGCAACGTGATGACCTACACCCACAAGGGCAAGCAGTATGTGGGCGTGCTCTCGGGTGTCGGCGGCTGGGCCGGCATCGGCCTCGCGGCCGGGCTCCAGGATCCCAATGCCGGCCTTGGCGCGGTGGGTGGTTATGCCGCCCTCAGCAGCTACACCGCTCTCGGAGGTCAGCTGACGGTGTTCGCCCTGCCGAATTGATACGGCAGGCAGCCTGAAGCATTGGCCCGACGCCGGCACGGCTCCCTCCCGTGCCGGCGTCCATCGAGATCCTCAAGGGTGCAGGCTTTTGTGAAGCTCCATCCCGCGGCGTGCTGCGCCGCGAACGAGGGCCTGCATCTTGTCCCTGTCTTCGTGCTTGGAGAGAGCGTGTGTTTTCCTCTGCCCTTATGAAGCGCGCTGGCGCCTTCGCCTTTGCCGCGGCACTGCTGCCGCTGACCGCCGCGCTCGCGCCGTCGTCGTTCGCCGCCGAAACCGAGACCCTCAGCAAGCAGGGTGATCCGACCCCGGTGAAGGATGAAGACGGCAAGTATTTTGATGCTTCGGGTGCGCCCACCTACAAGATTCAGCCCGATGGCGAGGTGGATTGGTTCACCTATTCCGGTTACCGGCGTTATCACGCGGAGTGCCACGTCTGCCACGGCCCGGACGGCATGGGCTCGACCTACGCGCCGGCCCTCATCGATTCGCTGAAGACGCTGGACTTCGACCACTTCCAGGAAGTGGTGGTGGGCGGACGGCAAAACGTGGGAGGTGGCAATGAAAAGGTCATGCCGTCCTTTGGACTCAACAAGAACGTCATGTGCTACCTCGACGATATCTACGTCTATCTGCGGGCGCGCTCCGATGGCGCCCTTGGCCGCGCGCGTCCCGCCAAGCGCGAGGACAAGACCCCTGCAACCACCGCGGCCGAAAAAGCCTGCCTCGGCGAGTGAGGGCTTCACGCATCTGATCGCCTCTTTGGCGACGGCGGGGCTCGCGGCTATCCTGCTGCTGAGCTCCACCGGCGCCCATGGGCAGACCATTCCGAGCTCGGTGTCGGCGGATGCCCTGAGGGTGTGCGCCGATCCTGCCAACATGCCTTTCACCAACCGCAAGGGGGAGGGCTTCGAAAACCGTATCGCCGAGATCGTCGCCGACGAGCTCAAGGTTCCCGTGCGCTATTATTACATGCCGCAGGGGCCGGGCTTCGTGCGCAACAGTCTCGGCAAGCGCCTGTGCGACGTGGTGATCGGCTACGCCGCGGGCGCCGATCCGGTGCTCCATACCAATCCCTATTACCAGTCGGTCTATGTGCTGGTGGTGAAGGCGGGAGGCCCCCTCGACGGCGTGGAAACCCTGTCCGATCCGCGTCTCAAGGGTGCGCGGCTCGGTCTGGTGGCGGGCACGCCGCCCGCCGACCACCTGTTGAACCTTTCGCTGCTCGACACGGCGCGGACCTATTCGCTGCTGGTGGACCGGCGCTTCGATTCGCCGCCGGAAGAGATGCTGGCGGACCTCGCGAAAGGCGACCTCGACGGGGCGCTGCTGTGGGGGCCGAGCGCCGGCTATTTCGCCAAGCACGCCAATGCGCCCTTGAAGGTGGTGCCGCTGGTGCACGAGGCGGAGCGGCCGGCGCTGTCCTACCGCATCACCATGGGCGTGCGGCCCACCGATCATGAGTGGAAGCAGACCCTGAACCAGGTGCTGCGCAAGCGCGCCGATGACATCAATGCGGTGCTGCTCGACTATGGCGTTCCGCTGCTGGACGATGACGACCAGCTCATCACCGCGGCGGTGCCGGCAAGCGGGAGCAAGACGCCGTGAGCGCATCCGGCAGGCACGCGGTCGGGTGCCGGCCCGCAGGCCGGCGGCTGCTGATGTGGGGGGTCGCGGCGGTGGCGCTCGGGATTGCCGCCGGTTCCGCAGCGGCGCAACAGGCGCCTCAATCCGGGGCCGCGACCCTGGCCGCGGCGCCGGTGCCGCCGGAACCGTCGGATTATCATTTCGAGCCCTATCGCGCGCCGACGCCGCAAACCCTGTCGGGGGCCGAGGTTCTTTCACCGGCCCAGGCCCAGGCGCTGTGGCGCGGGGGGCAGGCGGTGTTCGTGGACGTGCTGCCGCGTCCGCCGCGCCCGGCCGCCCTGCCCGCCGACACGGTGTGGCGTGATCCGCCCCACGCCAGCATTCCGGGCGCCCTCTGGCTACCCAATGTGGGCTTCGGTGCGCTCGATGCGGCGACCGAGCGCTATTTCCACGACGGGCTCAAAGCTGGCACCGATGGTGATCTGCAGCGGCAGATTGTGGTATTCTGCCTGAAAGATTGCTGGATGTCCTGGAACGCGGCGAAACGCGCGTTGGCGGCGGGCTACCGGCGGGTGGCGTGGTTTCCCGAAGGGGCCGATGGCTGGACGGCGACCGGCCTGCCGCTGGAGCGGCTGGAGCCCTGGCAACCGGCGAAGGCGCGGTGAACGCGACGGTGGACCCATCGTGCCCGTGGTGGCCCGGCCCAGGATACGCTTGATGTTTCAAGGACGTGAACGGGTGACGTGAGCCGGTGCAAACGCCATCCGCGCGTGCCGAGGGGGCGCAGACAAGCTCCCCGGACGAAACGGGAGGATGGCATGATGGGTTATGTATTCCGGCTGCGCGGCCGGTGGATGTTGCCGGCGGCTGCCTTGGCGCTTCTGGTGCTGCCGCCGCAGGGGGCCGGCGCCGCGGAACCCGAGGGGGTCGTTTCCGCCGACAGCGTGGAGCCGGCGGAAACGACGTGGCGCTCCATCGCGCCGGACATCTTTCCCGACAAGGTGGTCGGCGCCGCCGACGGCCTCGTGGCGCTCACCGCGCCCACACGGGCGGAGGATGCCGCCCTGGTGCCGCTGACGGTGTCGCTCACCCTGCCGCCCGGCGACACGCGGAGCTTCAAGGCGGTGACGGTGGTGATCGACGAGAACCCCGCGCCGATGGCGGGGCGCTTCAGCTTCGGCGCAGGGCAGAAGGATTTCGCTTTATCCCTGCGGGCACGGGTAAACTCCTATTCCTACGTGCGCGCCGTGGCGGAAACCGATGACGGGGCCCTGCACATGGCGCGGGCGTTCGTGAAGGCGGCCGGTGGCTGCTCGGCTCCGGCCACCAAGGATACCGCCGATTCCATCGCCCACCTCGGCGACATCCGCTTCCGCTCGTTCGGGGAGACGGGGCGCAATGAAGCGCAGGTGCAGATTCGCCACCCCAATTTTTCCGGCTTGCAGATGGATGAGGCGACGCGCGGCTACACGCCGGCCTGGTTCGTGCGCGAGGTCCAGATTACCCAGGGCGGACACCTGCTGCTCGGCATGGAAGGGGGGATCTCCATCAGTGAGGATCCCACCTTCCGCTTCACCTATCACCCCTCCACGGAGCCGGTGACGGTGCGTGGGGAGGATACGGAGGGCAAGGTGTTCACCCGCACCTTCCCCGGCGGGGCGAGCTGAGCTGCGGCCGGATCATCCGATCGGTTCGGCTTGCAACCGGAGTCCGGCGCGGCTGCTTTGAAGCCGCGCGGGCCGCGATCACTTCACGCGGTCTTGAATGCGGCGACCGATCTCGAACAGCCGCTGCTCGAGGAGCACCGGCGTCTCGCACACATAGATCAGCGAACGCGCGCGCTCCTCGAAGATGCGGGTGTCCCAGTTGAGCTTTTGTTCCAGCTCCTGGGTTTCGCGGGTGTCCGCGGCCTCGGGCGAATCCTTGGCCTTGCTCAGGGCGTCGCCTTCGTCCCGCAGCCGCTCGGCGAGCCGGTTCTGGCCACGGGCATAGCGGGTGATGCCGTCCATCACCTTGGCCCGCTCCAGGCTGGTGATCTCATAGACGCCGGCGAACACCCGCACCAGGCGCACCTTGACATCGGGACCGGCCTCCTTGGCGAAGGCGTCGATGAGGCCGTCCACCTGATCGAGGGGGGTGCGGCGCGATGCGAGCTTCACCGCCAGGGTCGAGGCCTCCAGGTCGTCGGTCCAGACGCCGGCTGAGGCGAGGTCGGGGCCGGTCCAGACCACGGCGAGGCTGATGTCCGGGGTCCGGCGCTGGGGGCAGGGCCATTCGGGATCGCTCTTGGGCTGGGCCAAAGCCGGCCCGGCCATCACCAGCGCCAGCACGGCAAGGGCGGCGCTGCGGCGGAACGGATTGGGGCGGGGGGACGCGGTCTTCATGGCTGGCGAGCCTCCGGGCATGGCGCCTGACGCGCGGGACTTCACGACACTTCTCCGCTCATGGCGCGTCGCCCCTGGGGCCGCCGCGCAGGCCCATCACCCCGCGGCCGGGATCATAGGCGATGACGGCGAGGGTGAAGAAGACGAGGGTGGTGCCGACCACGATCGCGCAGGAGAGGGGTTCAAACTGGCCGTAGAGCGCGAATCGCGCGAACTCCACCGCGTGGGTGAAGGGATTGGCGAGGCAGACGAGATAGAGCGCCTCGCTGGCGTCGCGCACCCGCCACAGGGGGTAGAGGGCGGACGACGCGAAGAACATGGGGAAGATGACGAAATTCATCACGCTGGCGAAGTTCTCAAGCTGCCGCACCAGCGAGGAGATGACGAGGCCGATGGCGCCCAGCATGAAGCCGGTGATGATGAAGGCCGGCAGCGCCAGCACATAGCCGGCGGGCGGAATCTCCACCCCCCACAGGAAGGCGACGGCCAGGAACGCGTAGACCTGCGCCAGCGACACAGCGACCCCGGCGATGAGCTTGGAGAACAGCAGCCACCAGCGCGGGAAGGGGCTCGTCAGCAGCACCCGCATGGAGCCCACCTCCCGGTCGTAGACCATGGAGAGGGAGGATTGCATGCCGTTGAACAGCTGGATCATCACCGCAAGGCCGGGCGTGACATAGACCTCGTAGAGCACATAGGTGTCGTAGGGCGGGATGATGGAGACGCCGAGCGCGCTGCGGAAGCCGGCGGCGAAGATGAACAGCCACACCAGTGGCCGCACCAGGGCCGATAGGAAGCGTTCCTTCTGCTGCACGAACCGCAGCACTTCGCGCCAGACGATGCCGGCAAGGCATATCCCATAGCCCCGCGCCCCGAGCGGGCGTCGCGGCGCTTCGGCTGCACCCGGCGATGTCGCGCGGCGATCCGGCCGGCTCATGCGGCCTCGCCCTCGTCCCGCTCCGTGAGGGCGCGGAAGGCGGCCTCCAGGGAGGCGCCTTCACCGGCGAGATCGGCGGCCGTGCCGGCGGCGATGATGCGCCCGCGGTGCAGCACATGGACCTCGTCGGTGGCGGTGACCTCGTCGAAAATGTGGGTGGCCCACAGCACGGCGAGGCCCTCCTCCCGCACCAGGTCCCGCACCAAGGCGACGATGGCGCGGCGCGAGGCAAGGTCCAGCCCCACGGTCGCCTCGTCCAGCAGGAGCAGGCGCGGGCGGTGGACCAGGGCGCGGGCGATTTCCACCCGCCGCGCCTGCCCGCCGGAGAGGGTGCGCACCTTGTCGTTCGCGCGCTCCTGGAGCCCCACCAGGGCCAGCAGCCCGGTTATGCGCACGGCGCTCGCGGCTCCGGCGAGGCCATGCAGGGCGGCGTGATAGATGAGGTTCTGCCGCACCGTGAGATCAAGATCGAGGGTGCGGCTCTGGAACACCACGCCCAGCTCGCCCAGCGCGGCCGACGGCGCGCGTGACACGTCCTGGCCGAAGATGCGCACCGCACCGGAGCGGCACGCATAAAGCCGGGTCACCAGCGAGAACAGCGTGGTCTTGCCCGCGCCATTGGGCCCGAGCAGGGCCACGAAGCGGCCCCGCGGCACCTGGAACGACACGTCGTCCAGCGCCCTGCGGCGGCCGAAGCTGTGGCTCACGCCGGCGACATCCAGCGCCGGCACGCCTTGCGGCTCCTCCATCATGGATCTCCAGCCGGCCTATTGCGGCGCCACCACGACACCCCAAGGGGCGCCGCCCGCCTTGATGGATTTCACCACCTTGCGGGCCGGCACGTCGATCACCGACACATCGTTGGAATTGCCGTTGGTGGTGAAGAGCTGCTTCTCGTCGGGCGTGAACGCGAGCTGCCACACCCGTTGGCCCACCAGCAGATAGTCCTCGACCGCGTAGGTCTCGGCATTCACCACCGCGACGCGGTTGGCCGGACCGAGGGCCACGAAGGCGGTCTTGCCGTCGCGGGTGACACGCACGCCCACCGGCTGGATGGTCTCCTTCGAGACGCCGGGGATCTTGAACTCGATCTTCTTGATGATCTTGCGCGTTTCCGGATCGATCACCGACACCGTGCCGCCGACCTCCGCCGAGACGAACAGCTTCTTGCCGTCGCGGGTGAATTCGGCGAAGCGTGGGCGCGCGCCCACCAGCACGTTGGCGACGATCTTGTAGGTCTCGGTGTCGATAAAATGGGCCATGTTGGTGGTTTCGGAGGTGGCCACCAGGATCTTGCCGTCCGGGCTCACCGCCATGCCTTCGGGCTCGGTGCCCACCGGCACCTGTGCCACCACCTTGTTCTTCTCCACGTCGAGCACGGTGACCTGGTTGTCGTTCTCATTGGCGATGTAGAGCGGGTTGCCGGAGGGGTGCAGGGCGAACAGTTCCGGGTCCTGCCCGGACTTGAGCTTGCGCAGCACCTTGAGCGTGGCGGGGTCGATCACCTGCACCGAGTGATCGTCGCTGGCGCACAGATAGATCACCTTGCCGTCGGGGCTCATGATGATGCCGCGCGGGCGGCGGCCCACCTTGGCGGTCTGGGTCACGGTGAGGGTGGCGGTGTCGATGGCGGTGATGGAATTGCCGCTCTCGTTGGAGACATAGGCCATGCCGGCGCTCGCCCCCTCGGCCGCGACCAGCACGACGGCGCCCATCAGCGCGGCCGATAGCACGCGCAGGGACGTCGGCGGGCGAAAGGCGATCATGTTCATCCTCCCGGTGCGGGGCGCATCGCCCCTTATCTGGAATCCAGCCGTTGGCGCGGCTCTTGGAATAATTGGCCTATTTCAGGCGGCACTTGGATTCGGGCTGGTCGAAACCCAGCGTGTCGAGGGGCGTATGCTGGTGCAGGAAACCGTCTTCCGGCGCCACCGCAACAATGGCGAAGGGCTGTGCGATCAGCAATGGCTGGCGCACCTGCTGGTCCCAGGGCCGCACCGAGAGCGGCACGCCCTTGAACGCGGCGATGGAGAAATCGGGCGAGCGCAGATAGTCGGCAATGGCGGCGGGGGATGCATCCTTGGCGCGGGTCGCCGCCTCTCCCACCATGCGCGCGGCGAGCCAGGCCTGATAATCGGTGGGCCGCATGGTGCGGTTGGCGCCGCGCAGGAACCGGCTCTGGAGCTGGGCCGAACCCCAGGCATCCTGGGCCTGGTGCCAGGTGGAGGCGGTGAGGCCCTGGGTGCCCACAACCAGCCTCGGTTCGGCGGTGCGGAAGGGGATAAAGGTGCCGAAGTCGTTGGCCTCGTCCGCCACCACGAGCACATCGGCGTCGACGCCGCGGGTGAACACCAGGGCGTCGGAACGTGTGATGCTGTCCGAGCGCTCGCGGGCGAGCGGGCCGAAGGTCCAGGGCTTCTCGGCGACGATCTTCAGGCCGAACTTGCGCGCCGCCCGCTTGACCGCCTCCCCATAGGCGATGTCGTCCGGCTGCGGACCCACCACCAGGAACAGCTTGGTCCAGCGCTTCACCGCCAGGAACTGGGCGAGGGCGTCGGCCAGCATGGCGCGGCTTGGGGCGATGTGGAACACGTTGGCGCGGCACTGGTCGGCCCGCAAGGTGTCGTCCAGGGCCCCCACGTTGAAGACCACGCCGCCAAGCGGCTTCACCGCGTCGGCGACCGCGATCAACTGGTCCGCCGGCAGGTTCACGATGAGGAAGTGGTTGCCGCCGTCCACCAGAGCCTTGGCGGCGGCCACCGGATCATCACCCTCGGCGAGGGTGGCGGTGTTGAGCGTGAAGTGCTGGCCGGTGAAGGCGCCGGTGGAATTGTTGTCCTTGATGGCCAGCGCGGCGCCAGCCACCGCGTCGTCTTCCGGCACGGCGAGCAGGTCATAGAGCGGGGGCGGTGGCACCTCGCGGGTGAGGAGGCCGATGGGGATCTCCAGCACCGTGGGCGCGGCGGCTTCCGGTGACGCGGGCTGCGCCCGAAGCGGCATCGGCCCGCCTACGCAAAGCGCCGCTACGGCAGCGGCGAGGAGGCGTGCGCGCAGGCTCGACATCGCTTCAGCACCTTGCGGGTTCCGTTCCGGGGAGGGAGATCTAGGCACCATCGCGCCCGCCACGCAACCGGATATATATAAGGAAAGAATAAGATGTTCCGGTCTTGCCCGAGGCCGCAAGACTGTGACACGCTGCGCCCCGTTCAGGTGCATATAATGAAAAAATCGGTGTTTCTTGCCGCAACGGCACTGTTTGTGTTGTCGCCCGCCGTCGTCTCCGCGGCGCCGGTGAAGACGGCCCTGTTCGGCTTCGAGTTTTTCGATGACACCCTGGACACCCGTCCGCAGGTCTTGGCCGAGCAGGCCGAGCGCCTCAAGCGCATCAATGGGGAGCTCGAGGCTCTTCTGGCGCAATCGGGCGACATGACACTGGTGGATCTTGCCCCAGAGGCTGCGCGGATCGCCGATCTTGCCCCCTTCTACAAATGCAACGGCTGCGAGCGGGAGATCGCCCGCGATGCCGGGGCCAGGCTGGAAGTGGTGGGGGTGATCCGCAAGATTTCCAACCTCATCCTGTCGTTCGTGCTGGAAGTGCGCGAGACCGGGGAGGATGGCCGCGTGCTGCGCGCGGGGCAGGTGGATATTCGCGGCAATACGGACGAATCCTGGCTGCGCGGCGTGCGCTATCTGGTGAAGAACCGCATCCTGGCGCCGGGCCAGCCACCGCTCGACCCCTGAGCGGGGCGGCGGCAACACGAACAATTTTTGCAATCGAAGTCGGTAGGGAAGGAACGCCTGATGAAACACGTTTTGACCGCCGCGATGGCGGCCGCGATCGTCTTGTCGCCGCTCGCCGCGGATGCCCATGGGCCCACGCGCAAGAAGGTGACGGAGACCGTGGAGATCGCCGCTCCGGCGGACAAGGTGTGGGCCGCCATCGGCAATTTCCAGGACATGAGCTGGCATCCGGCGATCACCGCCAACGCCGGCCAGGGCGGCAACGCGGTCGACGCCACGCGCAAGCTCACCCTCACCGGGGGCGGCACCATCGACGAGGTGCTCTACAAGTTCGAGCCCGAGAAAATGAGCTATTCCTATCGCATCACCGATGTGGATGTGAAAGTTCTGCCGGTGACCAATTATTCCTCCACCATCACGGTGGAACCCATCGACGCCACCCATTCCAAGGTGGAATGGAAGGGCGCCTTCTATCGCGGCTACCCCAACAATGACCCGCCGCCGGAACTGAGCGACGAGGCGGCGGTGGCGGCCATCACCGGCGTCTACCGCGCCGGCCTCGACGCCCTGAAGGCGAAGCTGGAGAAGGGGCCGTCGTGAGAGCGCGCCGCGCGCGCCTCGCCATCGCGCTCCTGCTGGGCGCGGTGACGACGGCGCGGGCCGAGGAGGCGTTCGTCACCGAGCAGCCGGCCAATCGGGTGGCGGTGGTGGATCTGTCCACCGAGGGGAAGGCTGCGGGCGTGGTCAAGGCACAGATCCCGGTGCCTGGCGCTCCGGCCGGCATCGCCGTGACCCATGACGGGCGGCGCGCCTATGTGACGAGCCCGGACGACAAGACGGTCACCGTCATCGATGCGGCAAGCCGGCAGGTGCTGGCGCGCTGGCCGGTGGGGGGCGGTCCGCTGGGCATCGCGGTGGCGCCGGCGGGGGCTCCCGTATTCGTGGCCGACTGGTATGCCAAGCGGCTTCTGGTCATCGACCCCGCCTCGCCGGAGACGCACCGGGAGGCGCAGACCGGCGCTTCGCCGTCGGGGGTGGCGGTCACGCCCGATGGCGCCTTCGTGCTCACGGCGGATCGCGACGACGACACCGTCTCCGTCATCGACACCGGGAGCCTGAACCGGGTGGCGGTGATCCCCGTCGGCACCCGGCCGTTCGGCGTCACCGTCGATGCGCAGGGCCGGCGCGCCTACACCGCCAATGTGGGCTCCAATGACGTGTCGGTGATCGATCTTGCCGCCCGCGCGGTCGTCGCCACGGTGAAGGTGGGCGAGCGGCCCTATGGCGTCGCCCTCGCCCACGGGCGGGCCTTCGTCACCAATCAATATGCGGGCACGGTGAGTGTGTTCGACCTGACGACGCTGAAGGATCTGGGGCGGATCGCCGTCGGCGAGTATCCCGAAGGCATCGACGCGAGCGGCGACGGCCGCCGGGTCTATGTGGCGAACTGGTTCGACAATTCGCTCTCGGTGATCGACACCGAGGCGCTGAAGGCCGTGGCGACCTTGCCGTTGGGCGACGGGCCGCGCGCCTTCGGCGCCTTCATTCGCCATGGGGAGTGAGCGCGGCAACCCTCGCCCCAGAATGAAGGGTTGCCCATGGAATGAAGATCGCCGCCGGCTCGCGGGAGCCGGCGGCGATTGTGCGTCTACAGGTCAACGACCCAGGAAGATGGCGGCCAACCGCTGGAGCAGTCCCTTCGTCAGGGGCGAGGGGGCACCCTGTCCAGGGTGGTCTCCTTCCTAAGCCTGGAAGGGGTGCTTGACGATATCGCGCTTTTCGGTTGCTTCCTTGGCGGAAGGCTCACCCTTGACGGCGCGGGCGATGGACAGCTTTGTGGCCTCGTAATTGTAGGCCTGGATCTTGGCGTCGTCGGCCGCTTCCCAATGGATGAACACGCCGACGCAGATGAAGAGGTCGTCGGCCTCGTCCAGGGGGATGATGCCTTCGGCGACCGCATCCTGCACCGCCTTGGCGACGCCATGCTGGGCCGGTCCGAACATCTGGACCGCCTGGCGCGCGTCCTTGATGGTCACCTTGTTGAACATCACCGTGTTGGGCTTGCACGGCAGGTTCGGCGCGATCACCGCCAGAAGGCTGGTGAAGCCGTCCTTGTTGTTGGTCAGGCTGGTGCAGAAGGCGGTTTCCGCCGCGCTGCCGCGCGGGCCGATGAGCAGGTCGATATGCGCGACCTCGTTGCCGTCGCCCACCAGAGCCTCACCCACCAGAACCTTGTCGATCTTGGCCATTTTCGTCCTCCCAAAGAACAGGCCGGGCGTCTTCCGCAGCCAGCGGCCCGAAGGACCTCTGGACACAACACGGGGCACCCGACCGGGACGACCGCTTCCGCAACCTTCGGAAAAGCGGTCGGCTGCCGCTTACCCTTGTTGTCAGCGCCCGGCTCAAGCCGAGCCGGTTCACCGGATAGCGCCGCGAGCGTACTCGACGCGGATGAAGCCAGCAAGACGCAGCCGCATGGGAGCGTGCGGCTCGTGCGCGCCATGCATGGGTCAGAAGTCGCTGGTGATGCCGCCCACTTCCCAATCGCCGTAGCGGACCGGCTCCGGGCCGTTGCGCCCGTTGATCTCCTTGGGCAGTTCCTTGCGGGTGGCATCGGCCGCGGCGCGGCGGGCTTCCGCTTCCGCGAGGGCGCGCCGGGCGGCCTCGCTGAGGGGTTTTCTGGGGGCGGTCTCGGGCGTGCTCTGGAGCGCGCCTTGGGTGTCATGGGTCATCTGATCGTCTCCGCGCTCTGCGCTGTCTTCGGGTGCGGCGCCCGCAACCTTGCACGGCGGCGGCAAAGCATGGTAGCGGACCGCGCGCCTTCGGGCTCACTTTATCAAAGCTTGCAACATATGGAGATGCGCATGGCGACGCAGAATGGCGGCCCCACCCAGAACCCGGCGCCGTCACTGAACGTGCTCGCGCAGTACACCAAGGACTTCTCGTTCGAGAATCCCAATGCGCCGCGCTCCCTCGCCGCCCCTCCGAGCCAGCCGGATGTGAACATCCAGATCCAGGTGAACGCCAAGCCCGGCGGCAATGGCGATTTCGAGGTGGAGCTGAAGATCGAAGGTGGCGCCAAGGTTGGCGCCGACACGCTGTTCGCGTTCGAGCTCACCTATGCCGGCGTGTTCCGCGTGCAGGGCATTCCTGAGCAGAGCCTGCAGCCGGTGGTGCTCATCGAGTGCCCGCGCATCCTGTTCCCGTTCGCCCGCCAGATCATCGCCGACGCGGTGCGCAACGGCGGCTTCCCGCCCCTGATGATCGATCCGGTGGACTTCGCCGCCCTCTATCAGCAGCGCATGCAGGCGGAAGCGCAGAAGCTCGCCACCTCCGGCCAGGCCTGAGGCCTCGGCATCGCCCCGCCCGCCGGCTTGACGCCGACGGGCGGGGCTTCCACCGTGCGCCGCAGGGCCGCGGCGCGGGACGGTGCATGACGCCGGCGCCATGAGCGGGCCTGCGCCACGGAGCCGTGCCGACATCCCATGGGGTCCATCCGGTCCATTCGCTTCAAGCTCGGCGCGGTCATCGTCGCCGTCGCCGCTATCGGCGTGCTGGCGGCGGGGGGCGTCGTGCTGGCGCTCGGCGCCACCGACCGGGCGCTCGAGGCCGCCATCGCCGCCCAGCGGCGGCTCGACCTGCTGACGGAAACCTCCGCCCGCCTGTCCGAGTTCGGCATCACCGCCGTGGCCGACGCCGACCATCCCACCGCCGACCGCGAGCGGCTCGTCGGCGCGCGTGACCGGGTGGTCGCGGTTCTGGACAAGGTGGCAGCCGAGACGCCCGAAGACCTCGCCGGGGCCGCAAGCTCGGGCCGGGCGCGGCTGTTGGCGCATCTGAAAGCGGATTTCAGCCTGCTCGACCGGCAGATCGGCCGCGCCATCGCGGACGCCGACAGGTTGCGGCGCGGCGATGCGGTGCGCGGGGCTCTCAACGCATTCGCGGCGGCGGCCGGTCCGCTGCTCTCGGTATTGGTGGAGAGCGAGCGCCGCGCCGTGGTCGAGGCCCGCGCGGAGGCGCGCCTGCTGTCCACGCGCCTGCGCTATGGCGCGGGGATTCTGGTGGTCCTGGTGCTGGCTGCGGCCCTGGTGCTGCATCGCACCCTCGCGCGTCCGCTGCTGGCCCGGCTGCGACAGATCGACCGCGCGGCGGGCGCCATCGGCTCCGGCGTGCTGGAGACCCGCCTCGCCATCGGCTCGCGGGACGAATTGGGCCTGTTGATGGCCAAGTTCAACCGCATGGCCGAGCGCCTGGCCCGGCGGGCCCGCAAGGTGGCCGCCGACCGGGCGGTGCTGGAGGGGACCATCGCGGCGCGCACCGCCGACCTCACCGCCGCCAACACCCGGCTTGCCGCCATCGACACCTCCCGCCGGCGTTTTTTCGCTGATGTGAGCCATGAATTGCGGACCCCGCTGACCGTCATCATCGGCGAGTGCGACGTGACCCAGCGGGCGCCGGCCATCCCTGAGGATCTCGCCCGCAACGTGCTCACAACCATCCGCAAACGCGCGGTGCGGCTCAACCGCCGGGTGGAGGACCTGCTGCGCATCGCGCGCTCGGAAAGCGGCGAGATCGACCTCGTGTTCCAGGACGTACCGGTGCGGTTCCTGCTCGAAGAGGCGGTGGCGAGCTTCGAGGTCCCGGCCCGGCGCCAGCGGGTGCACCTTGTGCTGGAGGCGCCAGCGCCGGGTCCGCTGGTTCACGCTGATCGCGAGTGGCTGCGGCAGGTGGTGGAGGGGCTGATCGACAATGCCCTGCGCCACGGCGCGCCGCTGTCGCGCATCACCGTGCGCCAGGTGAGCGGTCCGGATGGGGTGCGGATCGCGGTCGAGGACGACGGGCGCGGCATTCCGCCCGAGCAGCGCGACCGCCTGTTCGCGCGGTTCGTGCGCGGGGCCGCCAGCAGCCATTCGGGCTTCGGGCTCGGCCTCGCTCTTGCGGAATGGGTCGTGACGCAGCACGGTGGACGGATCACACTGGAAGACCATACCGGCGGCGACGGCCGGGGCGCGGGCCTGACCGTGGCCATCACCCTGCCGGCGCCCACCCATGAGCAAGACGACGCCCAGACAGACGCCTTAAGGCGCGCGGGCCAGGAGGAGACGCCATGAACATCCTGGTGGTGGAGGACGACGGCGACATCGGCGCCATGCTGAGCCGCGGGCTCAACGCCGAGGGCTTCGACGTGGAGGTGGCAACCAGCGCCGAGGCGGCGCTCGACGCCGCCCGCGCCTACAACCCCTGTGCTGTCGTGCTCGACATCATGCTGCCGGACGGCTCGGGCATCGATGTCTGCCGCGCCCTGCGCAGCGCCGGCCATTCGGGGCCGATTCTCTTCCTCAGCGCCAAGGACGAGGTGGCGGACCGGGCCGAGGGCCTGGGCGCCGGGGCCGATGACTATATCGTGAAGCCGTTCGAGTTCGCCGAGCTGGTGGCTCGGCTGCGGGCCCATCTCATGCACCGCCTCGGCGGCGCCAAGGATACGCGGCTCAACGCCGGCCGGCTGGTGCTCGACCTCGTCACCCGGCAGGTGCTGTTCGGCGAGATCCATGTCCGCCTCACCGAGCGCGAAGCGGAACTGCTGGCCCTGCTCATGGCCACGCCCAACCGGCCGGTGGCGCGCGGCGACATCTTCGACCGCCTGTGGGCGAGCCAGGGCGGCAATTCGCTGAACGTGGTGGACGTCTATGTGGGCTATCTGCGCACCAAGCTGGCGGAAGTGAGCCGGGCCGGCGGGCCGCAGGTGGCGACCGTGCGCGGGCGTGGATTCATGCTGGAGTTGGCCGGCGCGGGCGGCGGTCCGCACTGAATTGTGCAGTGCCGCAAAAGGTGTTCCGCAACGTCCGCCAAAATGACTTGTCGAAGCCTGCTAAAAATTCCCCTTGCGCGATCCTCCTCGCATGCCAATATTTGAAGCCACTGTAGTGAGCGATCATTACAGCTTGGTTCTTATGATTTTCTTATGAAAATCAGGAACTCAATACGAACTCAAGACGAGGAGGAATCACGATGCGTTGGCAGAAGCCTCAGGTGTGCGAAGTCTGCGTCGGCATGGAAGTCACCGCCTATCTGCCGGCCGACTTCTGAAACCGGGGCCGGCGCGGCATGCCCGCCGGCCTTCGGGCGATCCGTGCGGCGCTGGGCGATCCCGGTGTGATGCTGGTCGGGGCGCCGTTTCGGGCGCGTCTTCAAGCTGGGCCAAGGCCCGTTCGCAGGGGACACGCGCAAACTCGATAGGCCAGAGCGATTTCCGGGCGCGCAGGCGCGCGGATGCCGCCCTGGCGGTCTGATCCGAGCGCGGGGCCGCATCCGGGACAACGGGTGGGTCGCGCATCAAGGGTGTCGCCCTTCATCATGCAAGCGATCGTTCTCGGTTCCGCGGCCGGCGGTGGCGTTCCTCAATGGAATTGCCGCTGTCCGGTTTGCTCTCTCGCCTGGGGCGGGGATCCCCGGGTGACCCCGCGCACCCAGTCCTCGCTGGCGGTGTCCGGCGATGGCATCCATTGGATGCTGCTGAACGCGTCGCCCGATCTGCGGGCGCAGATCGCCGCCACGCGGGCGCTGCATCCGCGGCTCGGGGAGCGCCATTCACCCATTTCCGCCGTGGTCGTGACCAATGGCGACGTGGATCACATCACCGGCCTGCTGACGCTCCGGGAATCCCAGCCCTTCGCCTTGTTCGGCACGGCCGAGACGCTGGGCATGGTGAATGGCAATCCGGTGTTCGGCGTGGTCAACGAAGCCCTCGTGCCGCGCAAGACGGTGGCCCTGGGCGAGACCTTTTCGCCGGTGCCCGGCCTTGCGCTGGAGATGTTCTCGGTGCCGGGCAAGGTGCCGCTGTGGCAGGAAGACGAGAATCTCGTCATCGGCGCCGAAACCGGTGGCACGGTGGGCGTCACCGTCACCGCGGGCGACAGGCGGCTCGTGTACATTCCGGGCTGCGCGGCCATCACCGACACCGTGCGCGCGCGGATCACGGGGGCGGACCTCCTCTTCTTCGACGGCACGCTCTATCGCGACGACGAGATGATGCTCGCCGGTACCGGCGTGAAGACCGGCGCCCGCATGGGCCATCTCTCCATGTCGGGGGCCGACGGCACCATCGCCCTGCTCGCGGATATTCCGGCGGCGCGACGCGTGTTCATCCACATCAACAACACCAATCCGGCGCTGATCGAGGATTCGCCCGAGCGGCTGGCGGTGGAGGCGGCGGGCTGGATCGTCGCCCGAGACGGAATGGAGTTCGCGCTGTGACCGTGCATCTCGACATCAACCGCGAGCCGCTGCCCGCGCCCACGCACACGCCGTTCACCCCCGAGGGGCTGGAAGAGGCCTTGCGCGCGGTGGGGGCGCGGCGCTACCACAATCTGCACCCGTTCCATAAGCTGCTGCATTCGGGCCAGCTCGATCGCGATCAGGTGCGGGCCTGGGCGCTCAACCGCTATTGCTACCAGTCCGCGATTCCGCGGAAAGACGCGGCCCTCATGGGCCGCTGCGAGGATCGCGAGCTGCGCCGCGAATGGCTGCACCGCATCACCGACCATGACGGCTATGGCGAGGATTCGGGCGGCATCGAGCGCTGGCTGGTGCTGACCGACGGGCTCGGCCTCGACCGCGACTATGTGATGTCCAAGGAGGGCGCTCTGCCGGCCACCAAGTTCGCGGTGGAAGCCTATGTGCGCTTCGTGGCGGAGCATACGCTGCTGGAGGCGGTGGCGTCCTCGCTCACCGAGCTGTTCGCGCCGGGCATCCATGCCGAGCGCATTTCCGGCATGCTCGCCCATTACGACTTCATCAATGAGACCGTGGTGGCCTATTTCCGCCGCCGGCTCGATCAGGCGCCGAAGGATGCGGATTTTGCCCTCGACTATGTGAAGGCGAATGCCCGCACGGTGGATCAGCAGAGGGCGGTTCTCCGCGCCCTGACCTTCAAGACCGAAGTGTTGTGGGCGCAATTGGACGCGCTTTACTTCGCTTATGTGGAGCCGGGCTGGCCGGCGCCGGGCGCGTGGGTGCCGGGCGTGGGTCTGGCCGCCACATGATCGCCGCGGAAACCGACGTGCCCCGCCTGCCGCGCGGGGTAAAGCTGAAATTTGACGCGGTGCGCCAACGCCATGTCCTGCTCGCCCCCGAGCGCGCGTTCGACATCGACGCCATCGCCGCCGCGGTGCTGGCGCTGGTGGACGGCGCGCGCACCTGTGGCGAGATCGTGGATGCGCTGGCGGTTCAATATGACGAGCAGCGGGAGGTGATCGCCGGCGACGTGCTCGCCATGATCGGCGATCTCGTCGCCCGCCGGGTGATCGAACGATGAACGAGACCAGCCAGAGCGCGCCCGGCCCGGAGTTGGCCGCGGACGTGATCGAGCCAGGGCCGAAGGCGGCGCGCAAGCCGCCGGTCGGCCATCCCATCGGCCTGTTGGCGGAGTTGACTCACCGCTGTCCGCTGCGCTGCCCCTATTGCTCCAACCCTCTGGAGCTGGAGCGCCGCGATGGCGAGCTCGACACCGCCACCTGGAAGCGGGTGCTGAGCGAGGCGGCGGCCCTCGGCGTGCTGCATGTCCATCTTTCCGGCGGCGAGCCGACCGCCCGTCCCGACCTCGTGGAGCTGACCGCCCATTGCGCGAAGGAGGGGCTCTACACCAATCTCATCACCTCCGGCATCGGCCGCGCCCCCGGCATGATCGATGCGCTCTTCGACGCCGGGCTCGACCATGTGCAGCTCTCGGTGCAGGGGGCCAGCGCGCCGACCGCGGACCGCATCGGCGGCTACAAGGGCGGGCACGAGGCGAAGCTCGCGTTCGCCCGTCGGGTGGTGGAACTGGGCCTGCCCCTGACCCTCAACGCGGTGATCCACCGGGGCAACATCGACGAGGTGGAAGACATCCTCGCGCTCGCGGTCGCGCTGAAGGCGAAGCGGCTGGAGGTGGCGCACACGCAGTATTACGGCTGGGCCTATGTGAACCGCGCCGCCCTGATGCCGGCCCGCCCCGACGTGGACCGCTCCATCGCCTTGGTGGAGGAGGCGCGTAAGCGGCTCGAAGGGGTGCTCGTCATCGACATGGTGATCCCCGATTATTACGCCCGCTATCCCAAGCCCTGCACCGGCGGCTGGGGGCATCGCACGCTGAATGTGACGCCCACCGGCAAGGTGCTGCCCTGCCATGCGGCGGAGAGCATTCCCGGCCTCGACTTCTGGAGCGTGCGCGATCGCGCGCTCGGCGACATCTGGCGTGAGAACCCGGCATTCAACGCCTTTCGCGGCACCGACTGGATGCCGGAACCCTGCCAGAGTTGCGAGCGGCGCGACATGGATTTCGGCGGCTGCCGCTGTCAGGCCATGGCGCTGGTGGGCGATGCCTCGGCCACCGATCCGGCCTGCTCCAAATCACCGTTTCACGCCCGCATGGAGGCGCTCGCCACCCTTGAGGCGACCGGCGCGGCTCCCGACTACATCTATCGCACCATCGGCGGCGCGCCGGCGCCGCGCGAGGCGGAGGCTCACCTGTGACTGTCCCATTTCTGCGCGGTGCCGCCCTGGCGCTTCTGCTGGGGTCCGCGCTCGCCGCCCCGGCCGGGGCCCAAGAGGTCGCACAAGAGGCGACACAAGAGGCGGCCCAGAAGGTCGCCGCGCCGCCATCGGCCGCCGCTTTGCTGTTTGACACGCCGCAACTCGAAGCCGCCCAGCCGGGCCATGCGCTGACCTATCGCTACAGTCGCAAGATGACCGATCCGGAGCTGGGTCCGTCGTTCGACGACACCATCAAGCTGGAGGTCGAGCCCGCCAGCGCCGGTGCACCCGCGGGGGCGCGCACGCTGAAGGTGGATTTCTTCGGCCCGGAGCGCCACCGCGCCGCCGGCCCCTTTGAGGATGTCACCGGCAATCCGGTGCTGATTCTCTTTCTGGAGAATCACGTCGCCGACCTATCGGGCAAGCTCCTGGGCAATCCGCGCTATTTCAAGAATGCGATTCGCGCCGCCCTGCGGGACAAGGCGGAGGTGACGCCGGCCGAGTTCACCGTCGGCGGCCGCGCCTACAAGGGCTGGCGGGTGAAGGTGGCGCCCTTCGCCGGTGATCCGAATGCCAAGCGGCTGCGGGGACTCGATACGCTCACCTACACGTTCGACGTGGCGCCGGACCTGCCCGGCGAGTTCGTGCGCATGACGATCACGGCCGACGTCAAGGACGGCCGCCTGTGGGAGGAGGCTCTGACCTATGATCCGCAAGGCTCTTGAGGGCATCGCCCTCGCCCTCGTTCTCACCAGCCCCGCGCTGGCCCTCGACGCCAACGATTATCCCACCGCCGCGCGGGTGGATTATGTGATCGGCTGCATGGGCGCCAACGGCGAGACGCGGGAGGCCATGACGCGGTGCGCCTGCTCGGTCGATACCCTGGCCTCCATCCTGCCCTACGACCGCTATGTGGAGGCGGAAACCATCCTCTCCATGCGCCAGGGGGTGGGGCAGGCGGCTTCCGTCTTCCGCGGTGTGAAGATGTATGACGACACCATCGCTGACCTCAGGCGCGCCCAGGCGGAAGCCGAGGTCCGCTGCTTCAAGTGAACACGCCGATTGTGCGCCGCGCGTGTCGCGGTGCACAACATCTGCTCGCAGGTGCCGCACAGGTGATGGGTTTTCAAGCCGCGATCGACTGTGTTAGCTTCCCGCTCCAAGAACAGACGCATGGCGCACGGGGCGGTTCCTGAAGTGGACCACATCCTCGAAGCGCACTGCAACGACAAGCGGGCAACCGCCGCGGCGTCTTGATCGGGTCCTTTTCTCCCATCCAAGGCAGTGCCATGGCCGCTGATTGCCCCGCTATTCCCATAGCATCCCCTTGTCCGCAGCCCCCGCATGGGCCCGGTGCCGCCCCGGCGCGCCGCCCGGATTCCCTCGCGCTGTTCGCACGGTGACATCATGACGACTGACGACGTGGCCCGTGAGAACGGGACCCGCGACGGGGCCGAACGCATCGTGACGGATGTGGTCTGCTCTTTCTGCGGCCTTGGCTGCGATGATCTGGAAGTGGCGGTTCGTGGGCGCACCATTCGTCCCGTGAAAGCCTGTGCCGAAGCTGGCCGGCTCCTGGCGCGCAAGGACGCCCCGGCTCCGGCCCCCCGCATCGGCGGGCGCGACGCGACGCTCGCCGATGCGGCGCGTGCCGCCGCCGGGCACCTGAAGGCGAGCCGCGCCGCGGCCATCACCGGCCTCGGCGCCGATCTCGATGGCCTGAGCCGGCTGTTCGATATGGCCATGGTCACCGGCGCGAGCTTCGACCATGCCGCGTCCGAGGGCCTGTTCGCGAATCTGGAGCGGCTGTCGCGGCGGGGCTGGATCGCCGCCACCTTGGCCGAGGTGCGCAATCATTGCGACCTGCTGGTGGTGCTCGGCGCCGACCCCGATCTCAGCTTCCACCGCTTCTTCGAGCGGGCGGTTCCGGCCCGCGGCGCCGATGCCCTCGCCGCCCCCCTGTTCGTGGAGGGGCGCCGCCGGGTGGTGGTGATCGGCGACATTCTCTCCGAGGG
Source organism: Xanthobacter agilis (assembly GCF_021730435.1). Lineage (GTDB taxonomy): Bacteria > Pseudomonadota > Alphaproteobacteria > Rhizobiales > Xanthobacteraceae > Xanthobacter > Xanthobacter agilis. The sequence goes on along the minus strand of NZ_JABWGX010000018.1, from coordinate 66,835 downwards.
CGCCCGTCGTTCGCTCGCCGGTCATGACCTCGTCGAGATCGTGGTGCCGCCGGCCGAGGTGGCGCTGGCCGCCGACGGGCTTGCGGCGCTTCTCGCCGGGCGCCGGGTGGAGGGCGTTCCTGCTCTCGATGGCGCCGTAGGCGAGGGTCTTGCCAGCCTCGCCCAGGCGCTCAAGGCCGCGAAATATTCGGTCTTCGTGTGGAATGCGGCGACGCTTGGCCGACGCGATGCCGCCAGCGTCGCGGAGGCCGCCGCCCAGGCGGTCGACCTGCTCAACCCGACCACCCGTTCCGCCGTCTTCCCCCTGGGCGGGCGTGACAATCTCACGGGCGCCCACCAGATGGCCCTGTGGCGCTTCGGCTATCCGCTGCGCACGGCGGTGGGCGGCGGCGTCGCCCGCCATGCGCCGGAGCTCTACGCCAGCGCCACGGCGCTGAAGGATGCCGACCTCATGGTCCACGTGTCCGCCTTCCGGCCGGATGCGCCGCCGGACTTCGGCCGGGGACCGGTGATCGCGCTCGCCCATCCCGACACGGTCTTCGTCCGCGAGCCGGACGTGTTCATTCCCATCGGCACGCCGGGCGTGGATCAGAACGGCCATGTCTTCCGCATGGATGCGGTGGTGTGCCTGCCGCTGACGGCACTGCGGCCGGCGGAACTGCCGAGCGTCGCCGAGGCGGCGTCCGCCATTCTCGAAAGCCTCAGGAGGGCGGCATGACCACGCGCATTACCGGGGGGCGGGTGTTCGACCCCACCAATGGCGTCGTGGACCAGGTCCGCGACATTCTCATCGAGGACGGTCGCATCGTCGCGGCGGAGGAGCACGCCAAGGCCGCCGACGCGGTCATCGACGCTTCCGGCTGCGTGGTGCTGGCGGGCGGTATCGACCTTCACTCCCATATCGCCGGCGGCAAGGTGAACCTCGGCCGGCTGCTGATGAACGACGACCGGGCGAAGTTTCCCGAGCCGTTCGGCGGTGTCCTGTGCGGCTGCGGCGGCGGGCGGGCGGCGCCCACCACCCACGCCACCGGCTGCCGCTATTCGGAAATGGGCTACACCGCCGCGTTCGAGCCGGCGATGGTGGGGGCGAATGCCCGCCATGCCCATCTCGAAATGGCGGACATTCCCAATCTCGACACCGGCGGTTTCCTGGTGCTGGGCAATGACGACTTCCTGCTGCGCATGATCGCGGAGGGGGAAGGCCAGCAGGCGGTGAACGATTATGTGGCCTGGATGCTCAAGGCCACCCAGTGCTGTGCCATCAAGATCGTCAATCCGGGTGGCATCAACGCCTTCAAGTTCAACGGGCGCACCCTCGACTTTGACGAGGCTGGCCCCCATTACGGCCTCACCCCGCGCCGCATCCTGAACACCCTGCAACGGGCGGTCACGGAACTCGGCGTTCCGCACCCCATCCATCTGCACGGCTGCAATCTTGGTGTGCCGGGCAATGTGAAGACCACGCTCGCCACCATCGGGGCGACCGAGGGCTGGCCGCTGCACCTCACCCATATCCAGTTCCATTCCTACGGCACCGAGGGCGACCGCAAGTTTTCCTCGGGCGCGGTGGAAATCGCGGAAGCGGTGAATGCCAATCCCCACATCTCGATCGATGTGGGACAGATCATGTTCGGCCAGACGGTCACGGTGTCCGGCGACCTCATGTCCCAGTACCGCAACCATGGCATCGCTGATCCCAAGAAGTGGATCGGCATGGACATCGAGATGGATGCCGGCTGCGGCGTGGTGCCGTTCAACTACCGTGACAGCTCGTTCGTGAACGCGCTGCAATGGGCCATCGGCCTGGAGCTGTTCCTGCTGGTGGAAGACCCGTGGCGGGTCTACCTCACCACCGATCATCCCAACGGCGGGCCGTTCACCTCCTATCCGCACCTCATCCGGCTGCTAATGGATAAGCCGTTCCGGGACGCGCAGCTCGCGCGCATCCACAAGGCGGCCCGTGCCCATACGCGGCTTGCCGAGATCTCCCGCGAATACACGCTGGAGGAGATCGCCATCATGACCCGCGCCGCTCCGGCCCGCACCCTCGGCCTGAAGGACCGCGGCCACCTCGGCGCGGGCGCGCGGGCGGATGTGGTGCTCTACCGGGAGGAGGCCGACCGCGAGGCCATGTTCGCGGCGCCGCGCCTGGTGTTGAAGGACGGTGACATCGTGGTGCGCGACGGCGCCGTGGTGGCGCTGAAGAAGGGCCGTACTTTCGCGGTGCATCCCCCGTCCGACCCGCTCATGGACAAGCGCATGGAGCGCTGGTTCGACGAGGCGGTGGGCCTGAAATCCAAGCACTACCAGATCGCCGACCATGAAATTCGCGGTGGCGAAGGCCCCGAGCTGGTGGCGACCGCGCCGGAGAGCGCCCGATGATCATCAATGGCGTCGAGATCCGCGAGAGCTTCGCGGAAGCCTTTCCCATGGCGGGCACCCGCCTTGTCATCACCGCCGATACGCCGCGCTGGGCGCGGACCGCCGCGGCGACCATGACCGGCTTTGCCACCTCGGTCATCGGCTGCGGCTGCGAGGCCGCGATCGAGCGCGAGCTGCCGGCGAGCGAAACCCCGGACGGGCGTCCGGGCGTAGCCGTGCTCATCTTCGCCATGTCCTTGAAGGACCTGAAGAAGGTGGTGCCGCTGCGGGTCGGGCAATGCGTGCTCACCTCGCCCACCTCGGCCTGTTATGCGGGGGTGAAGGGCGGGCCGGCGATCCCGCTCGGCCGGGCGCTGCGCTATTTCGCGGATGGCCATCAGATGTCGAAGAAGATCGGGGAGGATCGCATCTGGCGCATCCCCGTGATGGAGGGCGAGTTCGTCTGTGACGAGATTTCGGGCTCCGTCACCTCGGCGGTGGGCGGAGGCAATTTCCTCATCCTGGCCCGCAGCCGGGCGGCGGCCCTTTCCGCCGCCGAGGCGGCGGTGGACGCCATGGGCACGGTGGAAGGCGCGGTGCTGCCCTTCCCCGGCGGGGTGGTCCGCTCGGGCTCGAAGGTCGGGTCGAAATATGCGGGGCTGATTGCCTCCACCAATGATGCCTACTGCCCCACCCTGCGCGGCGTGGTGCCTTCGGCGCTGCCTGACGATGTGGGCAGCGTGATGGAAATCGTCATCGACGGGCTGGGCGAAAAGGAAGTGGCCGAAAGCATGCGGGTGGGGATCGCGGCGGTGTGCGAGCTTGGCGCCGAAGCGGGCGTGGTGGCCATCGATGCCGGCAATTACGGCGGCAATCTCGGCCCCTTCCATTTCAAGCTCCGCGAGCTGATGGCGAACGCGGGAGGCAAGGCATGAGCGGCTATCGTCTGAAGCTGACCGCCCCGCTGGAGGCGCGGCTCGATTTCTCCGGCATCACGCCGGCCGCCCTCGCCGGGCTTGGTCCGGACGAGGTGGCGCGCAAGCCCGTGTTCCTGGGCAACCGGCGCGTGGCGCTGGGCGACGTGTTCGAGGTGAGCGCGGTCGCATCCGCGGCCCTGGTGGTGAGCGGTGATCCGCGGCTTGACGGCGTGGGCACCGCCCTCGAACAGGGCGAGATCCTGGTGGAGGGGCCGGTGGGTGCCCTGGCCGGCGCGCGCATGGCCGGCGGACGGCTGGTGGTGCGCGGCGATGCGGGCGAGAGCCTCGCGGCCGGTCTCCTGGGCGGGCGCATCGAGGTGTCCGGCCATGCCGGCCCACGCCTTGGCTGTGCCTTGCCGGGGGAGCGCCTGGGCATGCGCGGCGGCCTGGTGCTGGTGTCGGGTGATGCCGGGCCCGGCCTTGGCGAACGGCTGCGCGGCGGTCTTGTTCTGGTGTCCGGCGATGCCGGTGCGGGGGCGGCGCTGGACCTTGTCGCCGGCACCATTGCCGTGGCCGGTCGGATCGGACCCGACGCGGGGCGTGGCATGCGGCGCGGCAGCTTGCTGCTCGCGCAGGCGCCGGAAACGCCCGCGCCCGGCTTCGTCGATACCGGGAGTCACGACTTCATCGCCCTGCTGCTGCTGGCGCGGCGGGTGCCGGAACTGGCGGCGCTGTTCGGCGGTGGCCTGTCCGGGCGCGCGCAGCGGCTCGCCGGCAACCGGCTGGCGGGCGGGGAAGGCGAGATTCTGCTGCTGCAGTGAGGCTGCGGCAGACGCCGAGAGCAATTCCAGCGCAAGTGCGGATCGGTTCTGCGTCCGGACTTGCGAACAATGCTCTCAGTAAGCCGGCGGAAGCCGGCTCCATGACTTGGAACAAGATTTCAAAAAAGAGAACGCGTGAACCGATCAACCTGCGGCGCGGGCGGATCGGCGCGTGTTCCAGGGAGGAAGCCTGATGAGAGTGCTGTTTGCGAGCGCCTTGACCTTTTTTGCGCTGTCCGGGGCGGTCGCCGCCGAAGACGCCGTGACACCGAGCGCGGCGGCGCCGGCGGATGCGGCGAGCGGCGTGGCCGCCGGCGACCCGGCCAAGGGCGAGATCGTGTTCAAGAAGTGCATGGCCTGCCATGCGGTCGGCCCCAATGCCAAGACCAAGGTCGGGCCGCCGCTGAACGGCATCGTTGGTGCCCATTGGGCGCACTTCGAGGGCTATCCCTATTCGGATGAGATCAAGGTCGGCGCAGCCGCCGGAAAGGCCTGGGAGCCGGCGAACCTGGAAGCGTGGATCACCAATCCGAAGGATCTCGCGCCCAAGACCAAGATGGCCTTCGCGGGTGTGAAGAACGCCCAGGAGCGCGCCGATCTGATCGCCTTCCTGTCGCAGTTCGACGCCGATGGAACCAAGAAATAGCCCTGGTTCCCGCGTTTTCGGGCGGCTTGCCGCCAGTGCGTGACGACTTTGGCCGGCGCAATGACCGGGTGTCGGTTGCGGGACGTGCACATGCGGCATGGCATGCCACCAGACAACAAGGGCGGCGAAACCGTGGTTTCGCCGCCCTGTCTTTGATGGATCGTTGGTCGCGGCAGTCCTGCCGCTTTCAATGATTCAGTGATTGTTTCATGTGAAACAGTCGCTGCGTCACTCGCCATTGAGGAGCTTCAGCCAGCGCTCCGCCTGGGCGCGCACCCGCTCGGGGGCGGTGCCGCCGTAGCTGGTGCGGCTGGTGACCGAGCATTCCACCGACAGCACCGAATAGACGTCGTCGGTGATGCGCGGGTCCACGCTCTTCATCTCCGACAGCGGCACCTCATCCAGGGCAATGCCCTTGTCGGCGGCGATGCCGACGATGCGCCCGGTGATGTGGTGCGCCTCGCGGAACGGGATGTTGAGGGCGCGCACCAGCCAGTCGGCGAGATCGGTCGCGGTGGAATAGCCTTGGCCGGCGGCGGCCTTCATGCGCCCGGCGTCGGGCGTGAGGTCGCGCACCATGCCGGCGCTGGCGGCGATGACCAGCGACAGCGCCGAGAGCGCGTCGAAGGCGCCTTCCTTGTCCTCCTGCATGTCCTTGGCATAGGCCAGGGGCAGGCCCTTCATCACCACCAGAATGCCGGTGAGGGCGCCGATGATGCGACCGGCCTTGGCGCGCACCAATTCGGCCGCATCCGGATTGCGCTTCTGGGGCATGATGGAGGAGCCGGTGGTGAAGGCGTCGGACAGCTTCACCAGCGCGAACGACGGCGAGGTCCAGATCACCACCTCTTCGGCGAAGCGCGACAGGTGGACCGCGCAGATGGAGGCGGAAGCGAGGGTCTCCATCACGAAGTCGCGGTCGGAGACGGCGTCGAGCGAATTGGCGGTCGGCCGGGCAAAGCCCAAGGCGGCGGCGGTGGCTTCGCGATTGATGGGGAAGGAGGTGCCGGCGAGCGCCGCCGAACCCAGCGGGCACTCGTTGAGGCGGGCGCGGGCGTCCTTGAAGCGAGAGCGGTCGCGGGCGGTCATCTCCACATAGGCCATGAGGTGGTGGCCGAAGGTGACGGGCTGGGCGGTCTGCAAATGGGTAAAGCCGGGCATCACCGTGTCGGCATGGGCGATTGCCTTTTCGGCGAGCGCCTTCTGCAGGTCGGCGAGCTGGGCGTCGAGGGCGTCGATGGTGTCGCGCATATAGAGGCGGAAGTCGGTGGCCACCTGGTCGTTGCGCGAGCGGGCGGTGTGCAGGCGCCCGGCGGACGCGCCGATGAGCTCGGCGAGGCGGGATTCCACGTTCATGTGGATGTCTTCGAGCTCGCGGCGGAAGGTGAAGGTGCCGGCCTCGATCTCTGACAGGATCGTGTCTAGACCCTCCTGGATCTTCTGCGCATCTTCGCCGGCGATAATCCCCTGGGCGGCCAGCATGGCCGCATGGGCCTTGGAGCCGGCAATGTCCTGCGCGTAAAGACGCTGATCGAAGCCGATGGAGGTGTTGATTTCCTCCATGATGGCGTCGGGAGCAGAGGTAAAGCGCCCGCCCCACATCTTGTTGCTCATGACGGACCTCCGGTGATGACCAATTCCGAACAGGCGCGCCCCAAGACCGATCCCGAACGTCGGACGACGGACGGGGATGGCCCACGGGACGGCCAGGGTGGCGGCGCGCGGCGCGTGTCTTTGAACCCCACCATTGCCCAGGTCGCCCTGGGCGTGGTGCTCGGCGCGACGGTGGGCGCGCTCGCCCTATACGGGATGAACCGCCTTCCGGGCAATGTGCCACCGCAGGAAACGGCGCAATCCCCCCAGTCCGCTCCTGTTTCCGGCGAAGGGGCTTGCGCCGCCGCCCCCGCCCGGGCGCGGGCGCTGGAACCGTTCGCCAAGGGGGATCTCGCCGCCCTGAAGCTCACAACAACCCCGAAGGCGCTGCCGAATCTCGAATTTCTGGCCGACGACGGCACTCCGGTGCGCCTTGCCGATTTCAGGGGGCGGGTGCTCCTGGTGAATTTGTGGGCCACATGGTGCGTGCCCTGCCGCAAGGAAATGCCGGAGCTCGATCATCTGGAAGCGGCCCTCGGCGGTCCGGGCTTCGAGGTGGTGACCATCAATCTCGACACGCGGGACCTGGACAAGCCCCGCGCCTTTCTGCGGGACATCGGCGTGTCGCACCTGCGTCCGTTTGCCGATCCGAAGGGCCAGAGCTTCCAGGCGTTGCGCGCCGTGGGGCGCGGCTTCGGCCTGCCCACCACCTTGCTGGTGGACGGCGAGGGCTGCGAACTCGGCTTCCTGGCAGGGCCTGCGGCCTGGGGCGGCGCCGATGCACAGGCTTTGGTGAAGGCCGCCATCGGGGCGGACCACACCCGGTTGCAGGCGCCCGCGGCAGCCACCGTGGTCCCGCGCGGATGATGCGTCCTTAGATTGTGAAAGACGGCGGGCAGCCTGCTCCCGCGACTATCCCGGCCCTGGAGTGGCCGTTGCCGGCAGGCGGTAAACCCCTGAGAAACCTTAATATGCCGTTGGGGTGGCAGGTGCTCGCGCCTTAAGGTTTCGAGAGCACCTGTCGTGCGACCCTGATGTGCCTTAAGGGAAATGGTATCATTTTATAGCAAAAAATTAGTCATAGATTCAGCCTTCCCTTGCGCCGCCGGGAATTTGGCGACACACAAGAAGATGGGTTTCCAGACCTTGACACCCTAGGGCAGTGGCAAGGTCTCCTCGAATCAGTGTGGCGGATCCTGTGAGAATTCTGTCCATCTTCGGCACACGGCCCGAAGCGATCAAGATGGCGCCTCTGGTGCGGGCCCTGGCGGCCGAGCCGGGGCTGAGTTCGCTCGTCTGCGTCACCGGCCAGCATCGGGAAATGCTGGACCAGGTGCTGCGCCTGTTCGACATCCGTCCCGATTTCGACCTGCGCCTGATGGCGCAGAACCAGGGGCTGAACGCCCTGGCCTCCGCCGCCCTCGCCGCCCTCGATCCGGTGCTGGCGGAGGTGTGTCCCGACCGGGTGCTGGTGCATGGCGATACCACCACCGCCATGGCCGCGGCGCTGGCCGCCTTTCACCGGCGCATTCCGGTGGGGCATGTGGAGGCGGGCCTGCGCACCTACCATCTGGACCAGCCGTTCCCCGAGGAGATGAACCGCCGGGTGGTGGATGTGGTCAGCGATCTTCTGTTCGCGCCCACCGCCCGCTCGCGCGCGAACCTGGAAAGCGAGCAGCTCGAGGGGGAAATCCTGGTTACCGGCAATACGGTGATCGATGCGCTTCAGGTCACCCAGGCCCGCATTGCCGCCGACCCGGTGCTCGCCGCCGAGCTGGACCGGCCGTTTGCCGGCCTCGATCCGCGTAAGCGCATCATTCTCGTCACCGGCCACCGGCGGGAGAATTTCGGCGCCGGGTTCGAGAATATCTGCCGGGCGCTCGCCGACCTGTCGCAGCGGGCGGACGTGGAGATCGTCTATCCGGTCCACCTCAACCCCAATGTGCGCGGTCCGGTGCATGAGGCCCTGACGGGCCGTGCCAACGTGCATCTGGTGGCGCCCCTGGACTACCTGCCGTTTCAGCGCCTGATGCAGCGCGCCCATCTGGTGCTCACCGATTCCGGGGGCGTGCAGGAAGAGGCGCCCGCCCTCGGCAAGCCGGTGCTGGTGATGCGAGACGTCACCGAGCGGCCGGAGGCGGTGGACGCCGGCACCGTGCAACTCGTGGGCACGCGCCGCGAGGCCATCGTGGGGGCGGTCGCCACACTGCTGGACGACACCGCCGCCTATGCGCGGTTTGCCAACCGCATCAATCCCTACGGCGACGGCATGGCCTGCCGCCGCATCGTGGACCGCATCTGCGGGCGACCGGTCACGGCTTTCGCGCCCGAGATTTCGTCACCGCTGCAACGCTCCCTCGCGGGGGCCGCGCATGCACCCAACCGCCATCGTGAGAGAATGACATGACACCTCATCCTGCACGTCGCGCGGCTTGCGCAATCCCAGCCGGCTTGGTCGCCTTGACCTTGCTCGGTATGCCGGTATTTGCACAATCCGCGGATCCATTAGCCTCGGCGCTCCAGGAGCGTATCCAGGACCGCCTTATCACCCGTGAGGTGACCCTGAGGGACCTTGGCGTGGACGCGCCGGTGGTGTTCCAGGGCATGGATGCGCGGCGAGATCTCTATATCCCGGTGCCGGCGGGCGTTCCGCTCTCCAATCCGCAACTTGTGGTCAATACCGATTACCTGCGTGGCGACGGGGGTCGTACCACCATGGTCGTTTCGGTGGACGGCAATCCCATCATGTCGCGCCGCCTGGAGGGGGACAAGGGCGCGCTCAACAGCACCATCGACGTGTCCGGCGCGCCGCGGCCGACCGGCTTTCTGCGCTTCGGCGTCGCCTGGTCGTCGGTCATCAGCGAGGATCTGTGCGCCGACGAGCGGGCCATCGGCAATGTGCTGAAGCTGATGCCCTCGAGCCGCTTCATCTATTCCTATGACGCGAGCCATGTGCGCGACCTGTCCACCGCCTGGAGCGCCATGCCGGGCACCGGCTCGGTGCTGGTGGCGGGCGGCCCCCTTGCCAAGGAGAGCTTCGACACCGCCTGGCGGCTCGGCCTCGCGGTGGAGACCGCCGGCAAGCGCATCACGGTGAAGACCCTGCCCAACGTGGGCGACGAGGTGGACGTGTCCGGGCTGGATGTGCCGGCGTCCCTTCGGGTGGTCGCGCCCTTCTCCAATTTTGTCGGCGCCAACACCTATCGCATCCGCGACCTGGCCGAGGTGGGCGCGCTGCTGCTGCTGCCGTCATCGCCGGTGGGCGCGGACATGATCGTGGCCGATCCGACGCTCCTCAGCCAGGTGCGCAGCGCCCTGGAGGCGCTTTCGGCCCGGCTCGGCGGACCCAATGCGGCCCTGTTCAACGAGTGGCGCAGCAAGGCCGCGAGCCTTGGCGGCGCGGTGGTGGCCGTCGACGAGCTGAGCCTGCAGACCCTCGCCGGCCGGCCGGTGATCGCGGTGGGGCCGGGCGCCGGCGCCAAGGCGGCGCAGCTGTTCGACAGCTTCTGGCGCGGCTCCATCTCGGCCGGCAACGTGATCGTGCGGTCGGTGGATTCCCAGCCGATGGTGCGTGACACCATCCCGCTGTCCACCTTCGGCAACGCGGCCGGCAATCTCGACGTGCTCGCCCGTGGCGACTGGGCCGTGAACTTCGACCTCGCGGCGGCGACCGCCGGAGCGTCGCTGCCGAGTCGGTTGAATCTCGACGTGGCGGCGGCCCCCGGGGCTGCCACCACCGAGCCGGTGGTGGCCGTGTTCCTCAACGATGTGCTGCTCGCGGCCAAGCGTCTCGACGCCGACGGCCAGCCGGAGCATTTGTCGGCGGCGATCCCGGTCTATGCCCTCGGTGCCCGCAACGTGCTGCGCGTGAGCTTCCAGCGCCAGCCGGTCAGCGACCGCTGTCGCGAGACGCCCCAGGCCTTTCCGGTGCAGGTGCTGCCTTCGTCCAACCTGGAGCTGGGTGGTTCGGTGTCTGGCGCGGACTTCCTGGGCGTGATCTCCGCCATGTCCGGCGGTGGCCGCGTGGTGGTGCCCGACAGCTATCTCGCCACGGCCCGTTCGAGCGTGGTGCGGGTGGTGCGCGCGGCGGCGGCGGCCGGCGTTCCGGCCGGCTCCAGCAGTACCTTGGAGGTGAACCCCACCGGCGTGCCGTTCCACGTCACCGGTTCGTTCCTCGCCCTCGACGTGCCCGCCCAGGGCGCCGACCTGAAGGCCAAGGTGGAAGGTGACCGGGTCATCGTCGGCGGCAACGAAAGCGCCCGTATCCTCGACATCACCGGCCTCAAGAACGTGGCGCTGGTGCAGGCGGTGCGGGCCGAGGGCAGCCGCGGCATCCTGTGGCAGTCCATCGGCCCGACGCCGGTGACGCCGCAGAAGCCGGTGCGCCTCGCCCGTGGCGACGTGGCCCTCGTCGGCGTGGACGGCACCCTGATCGAATTGTCCGCCTCGGGCGCCGAGGCCGGTACGATCCGCGTGACCGAGACCGAAGGTCCGGTCGCCACCCTGCAGCGTCTGTGGCAGAACTCCGCCGAATGGGGTCTTCCCCTGGGCGTGGGGGCGGCGGCGCTGTTCTTCCTGCTGCTGATGCGCGCGTCCTACGTGCGTCGCCGGGGCAACTGAGACATCGGGGGATTGCCGCGATGTCTCTCTATTGGCCCTACCTGCTCGCCGACTTTATTCGCGTCGTCGAATATATGTCGGCGGTGGTGGCGGTGCTGATCCTCCTGTCCTCCATCGACGACCTGTTCGTCGATGCGTGGTACTGGACGCGGCGGGTGTATCGGCGGTTCGCGATCGAGCCGTTCATTCGCCCGCTGTCGGTCCAGGCCCTGTATCAGAAGGACGAGCAGCCGCTCGCCATCATGATTCCGGCCTGGCAGGAATCGGACGTGATCGCCGCCATGATCGAGAACATGGTGAGTGTTCTCGATTACCGCCGCTACATGGTGTTCGTTGGAACCTATCCCAACGACCCCGCCACCATCGCCGAGGTGGAGCGCATGCGGCGGCGCTACAAACAGCTGGTGCGCGTGGAAACGCGCAGTCCCGGCCCCACCAACAAGGCCGACTGCCTGAATGCGGTGGTCCGCGCCATCTTCCAGCACGAGCAGATGACCGGCGTCGAGTTCGCCGGCCTCATCCTGCACGATAGCGAGGACGTGCTGCATCCCCTGGAGCTGCGCTTCTTCAATTATCTCTTGCCGCGCAAGGACATGATTCAAGTGCCGGTGGTGTCGCTGGAACGCCACTGGTCGGAAATGGTGGCCGGCATCTACATGGACGAGTTCGCAGAATGGCACGCCAAGGATCTCGTGGTCCGCGAGAGCGTGGCGGGCGAGGTGCCGTCGGCGGGGGTGGGCACCTGCTTCTCGCGGCGGGCGGTTCTGCATCTGCGGGCCCAGGACCAGGGCGAGGTGTTCAACACCGCGAGCCTCACCGAGGACTATGACATCAGTGCGCGCCTGAAGGACGCGCACATGCAGGCCATCATCGCCCGCTTCCCGGTGGAATACCGCGTGAAGCGCGAGACCTTCTTCGGTTTCGGCCGGGACAAGGAGATCCAGCTCTCCATGCCCCTGTGCGTGCGCGAGTTCTTCCCCGACACCTTCCGCACCTCCTACCGGCAGAAGGCGCGCTGGGCGCTGGGCATCGCCTTCCAGGGCTGGCAGCACATGGGCTGGCAGGGCAGCCTTGCGTCCAAATACTTCCTGATGCGTGACCGCAAGGGCGTGGTGACCTCCATCATCACGGTGGTGGCCTACGTGCTCGCGGCCATGTTCCTGGTGATCTATTTCGGCAACGAGATCGGCATCATCCCCGAGCGCTACCCCTCCATCTTCGCGACCGAAGGCTGGCTGCTCGCGGTGCTGGCCGCCAACGCCGTCGCGTTCGCGCTGCGGCTGGTGCAGCGCTTCCACTTCGTCTCGGCCATCTATGGCTGGGAGCAGGGGCTCATGTCCGTGCCGCGGGTGGTGATGGGTAATTTCGTGAACTTCGCGGCCACCCTCCGGGCCTGGAAGCTATTCCTCGGGCATATCTTCCTTGGTCGACGCATCGTCTGGGACAAGACCATGCACGACTTCCCGGAAAACGACGCCTTCGCCCATCGCCGCCAGCGCCTCGGCGAGCTGCTGGTGACGTGGCAGGCGGTGCTGCCGGAGCATCTGGAAGAGGCGCTGGCCCTGCAGAGCCGGCAGCAGCAACCGCTTGGCCGGATCCTGGTCTCCAAGGGCTGGCTGGACGACGAGACGCTGGCGGAAGCCATCGCCTATCAGTCCAACCTGCCGCGTACCCATGTCACCGAGCAAATGGTCAAGGCGTTCCACGACCTGCTGCCGGTGGATCTCATGGTGCGTCGGCGCGTGGTCCCCGTTGGCCGCGATGCCACCGGGCGCCTGGTGGTGGCGGTGGCGTCCCCGCTCAGCGACAAGGCCCTCGAAGAGCTGCGGGTGTCGGTGGGCGACCTGCCGGTGCAGCAGATCGCCCGCGAAAGCGAGATCAACGACGGCCTGCGCCTCATCCGTGGCACCGGTCGGGCGTTCGAGGGGGCGCAGTCGCCGCCCCTGCTGGGCGACCTGCTGCTCGAGAAGGGCCTCATGCGGCGCGAGGCGTTCGAGGCGGCCATGGAGCATTACCGCCCGGACGTGGACGGCCGCATCGGCGAATATCTGGTGCGCTGCGGAATCGTGACGTCCGAAGCGTTGACGGAGACCATGAAGGAGCAGCAACGCCGCCTCATGCTTCTGCCCGCCTGAACTCAGGCGGGCGGCGTCGGGCCGCCCGCCTGCATTCTCGAACCACGACACCGGCGGCCGGTTCTCCGGCCGCCGGTGTCGTGGCGCGCAGGTTTCTGTCAACACCGGTCGTGTCGATGCTCCTGCACCGCGTGCCGCGCGGTGCCGCGATACGCCGACGTGCCCCCGGTTCCGGATAGAGATATGGTGCCCCGCTGCGGCCGGAGAGGTGAGCGACACTCATGATCAATCGACGTACGGCGCTGCTCGCGGGAGCGGCGGGCGCGCTTGCCTTCATCGGCCTCGATCAGCTTCTCAACCGCCGCCCCCCGGCTCCCGAGGGGATGGTGGACGGCATCGTCTGGCAGATCCATGCGGGTTCCCTCGATCCCTATGGGGAATGGGAGCGGCTGGGGGCGCAGGCGCTGCTGCTGCAATGGATCGTCCTGAACGGCATCGCGTTCGTGCCGGGCCTCGGCATCGAGACCATCGCCGACCCGCCCAATTGGGCGCGCATCTCCAAGGAGCCGTGGGCGCGCTCCATCATCGTCGGCCTCGCCAGCCTGTCCAGCGAGCCCGATGCGCGCCGCAACGTGGCGGCGCTGGTGGACCTGTCGGCGCGGATCGCGCGCAAACCGCTGCCGTTTCGCCCCTCGGGCTATTATTTCCCGGTGGAGGCAGACCCCACCTGGGCGGATGCGCCCAAGATGGGGGCCCTGCTTTCGGCGCTGCCGCGACCGTTGTGGGTGAGCGCCTACGACAATTCCAACATCGGCGCCGCCCCATTCGCCGATTGGGTCGATAGCTGGTTGCCCAAGGATGTGGGGCTGTTCTTCCAGGATGGCGTCGGCCTTTACATGCGGACCCCGGAATCCGCCCGCCACTATGGCGACGTGCTCATCGCCAAGCTCGGGCGCGAGCGCTTCCGCATGATCCTGGAGGCGTTCCGCCCGGCCGGCAACGATCAGCTGCGCCCCGCCACGGCGGCCGAGATCCGCCCCCAGATCGCAGCCTATCGCGGCCTCGACACTTTCGTGTTCGAGGCGCCCCACTATCTCGATCGCAAGCTTGTCAATGAATTGACGCGGACCTGAGCGCTTCGGCCGCGGCCGCGAACGGCGCCGCGCGGGCTCGAAGCTGGGTCCGCCGGCGCGGCGTCAGGTCCGCACCAGGCCGCGCAGGGGGACGATCGCGCTGCTGTCCGGAAACACCTCAGTCGCCAGCACGGCGGGGCTCAGGTCGAGGTGTTCCCGAAGAAGGCCCTTCATGACGGCGCGGATGTCGAGGGTTGGCGCCAGGTCGCGTCCCTCGAACAGAACCTTCTGGGACAAGCCCGGCCAATCGGCGATCACGCGCCCGCCGGACACCGCGCCGCCGAGCAGCATGGCGATGGTGCCCGTGCCGTGATCGGTGCCGAGGGAACCGTTTACCCGTGCGGTGCGGCCGAATTCGGTGATGACCAGCACGGCGGTGTCGGACCACACCGGGCCGAGGCTCGTCTCAAGGGCCGCGAACCCATGGTCCAACGCCTGCAGCGTCTTGGCGAGCCGGCCGTCATAGGCCCCCTCCAGGGCGTGGGTGTCCCAGCCGTTGAAGTTGATGGCCCCGATTCGTGGGCCATCCGCCGCGGCCATCAGCAATCCGGTGGTCTTCATGGCCTCGGGGAAGCCCTGGACACTGTCCGCCGCCTGGGCCTTGTTCCCCACCTTCTGCACGCCGTGGAGTTTCATATCCACGTCAGCCCCTTCCGAAAGGGCGCGGGCCAGCTCGGGGTCCCGGGCTTCGTAGAGCTGCATCAGGCGTTGCAGGGTGTCGTCGTCCACATAAGAGAAAGCCTGCGGCTGCCAGCTTTCCACCGGGGCGGCGCCGCGCATGATGAGTGGCGCGGTGGGCGCCACCACCAGTCCCGGCGCCTTTTTCAGGCGGGGCCCGGCTTCCGTTTTCTGCAAGGCGCGGTTGAGCCAGCCCGATTCGGCGGTGATGCCATAGTCGGGCAATCCGCTTTCCAGCATCGCCTGGGCGTCGAAATGGGACCGGGCCCGATAGGGCGTGGCGACCGCCTGGAACAGCAGCAGCTCCTTGCGGGTGTAGAGCGCCGACAGGTGCCGCAACGCCGGATTGAGGACGAACAGGGAATCGAGCGATGGTGCCTCGGCCAGCTTCGGATTGCGGAAGTCGTTCCGCAGCGCCGCGAAGTCGGGGTCGCCGACGGGCATCACCGTGGCCAGGCCGTCGAGGCCGCCGCGCAGCACGACCACCAATAGCCGGGGATCACGCCCGGATGCCCCCCAGGCGCGCGGCACATAGGGCCACGACACCAGCGGCGCGGACAGGGCCGTGGCGCCGGCAGCGGCCATGAAGGCGCGGCGGGTCAGACCTCCAGCGGGCATTCTCATCTCCTCTGCAGCTCCGGGCTCATGATGAGCAGTGCCAGAGCCTGTTCCTGACTTTCGGCCTGCAGTACCGTGGTGCGCGTTTCATCACTGAGAAGCCCGTGGAGGGGTCCCTCCATCAGGCGGCGGGCATCGACCCGGTGCTGAAACCGGGCGCCGACGCCGCGCGCCCAGTCGAGCCGGGTCTTGATGCCATCGGCGGTGGTCCAGGCATTGTCCTCGTCGGGCCAGCCCTTGGGCGATGGGGCGTTGAAATAGGGCTGCCCCATGGCCACAAGGGCTTCAGCCACCGCCGGCGGCTCAGGCGCCGCGCCCAGCAGCCGGGTGACCACATGGAGCAGTTCCGTGGGTGAGCGCAGCTTGCGGGGCGGGACGGTCCAGGCTTCATCGGCGCGCACCATCACCCGCACCATCGCGCCCAGGTCGCCGTCGGTCCGCCGGAAGGTCTCGGCCATGCGCGCGACGAGCTGCGGGGGCGGGGTCTCGCAGATGAAGGCGCGGCACATGCGGGTTGCGACATGTTGCGCGGTCGCGGGGTGACGGGCCAGATCGTCCAGCACCAGGGCGAGTTGTTCCGCGCCCACGTCCGGATAGGTCTTGCCGAGAAGGACTTTCGCGCCAGGCTCGTGGCGGGCGCGGAGGAACTGACTCTGGCCGCAGGTCTCGGCGGCCGGATTGTTCATCACGCTCCAGCCGCTGAGGACGGCGGCGAAGCTGGTCACATCCTTCTGGGTGTATCCACCGGTGCTGCCGAGGGTGTGGAGCTCCAGGATTTCGCGCGCGAGGTTTTCGTTGAGCCCTCGCTTCTTCTGCCGTCCGGCGGGGGACTGCGGACCCATCGACTGATCGTTGTCGAGATAGAACAACATGGCCGGGTGGGTCACCGCATGGCCGAGCAAGACCCGGAACGGCGCAAAAATGTAGGGGCGAAGCGCCTCGCGCTCGAAGGGGCCGGCCAGTGGCAAGACCGTGCTCTTGCTCACCGATACCGTGAAATAATCGGCCCAGAACAGAGTCAGGCGCTCCGGCAGGGTTTCCTTCTGCGTGAGGGTGCGCTGCAAGCGGGACCGCAATTCCTCGCCCGGCCGCATCCATCGGGCGGGTTGGGGTCCGCCGGGGGCGGCCGGGGCCACGGGCGGCACGGTGAGACCGGCTTGGGTGAGGCGGGCGGCTTCGGCGAGCTGCTTCTTCCGCGCCACCTTGATGTTCCGCTCGATGCGCCAGCGGCGCGCATTCTCCGCGCCCGGCGGCAGGTCGGGATCGAGCCCGGCCGTCGCCGAGACGCCGATCTGGCTTTCCACCCACGCCCGCGCATCCCCGGTCGGCGCCGCGCCGGACGGATCCGGGCCGAGGCCGAACCGCGCGGTGGCAACCGACCACGGGTTGGAAGTGCTCATGCCAATGCCTCGATGCCGCCGCCTGGGGCGTCTTTTCAAAGGCCAGTGGACTGCAACATCCGGCCGAAAACATGACCGCCGAGGGGCCGAACATGCGTGACTGCGGCGCCGGCCGGGGCCGGGGCGGCGCATGAACAGTCGTCGAGACCCGCTGCCCAAGCGTCAGGATGGCTTGCGGTGGCCGGGCGTGGCGGCAAGGTGGCGATGCAGCGTCGAGCGGTGGATGCCGAGCCGGCGCGCCGCCATGGAGATGTTGCCGTTGCAGGCGGCAAGAGCGGCCTGGATGGTCGCCCGCGTGACCGCCTGGAGGTCGTCCCCCATGCACGCGCCGCCGGGCGCGTGGGGCGCCTCGTCCGGCGCGCTGGGTCGCGTGCCCGCCTGGGGTTGCTGCAAGGCGCTGTCGCGCAGCTCTGCGGGCAGCGCCTCCGGCCCAAGACTGCCGCCGGGGTCGGCCAGCGCGTGCAGCACCTTCAGCGTGCCCACGAACTGCCGGAAATTGCCCGGCCAGGAGTAGCGCGCCAGCGCCTCCACGCACGCGGCCGACAGGGCGGGTGCCGGCGCGCCGCCCGCCAGCTCGCGCCAGAAGCGGTGCACCAAAGCCTCGCGGTCGGGCAGGTGGCGCAGCGCCGGCAGCGCCACGGTATATTGCGCGATGCGGAAATAGAGATCGGCGCGGAAGGCGCCGGCATCCACCAATTGCTTCAAATCGCGGTGGGTGGCGCAGACGAGGCTGAAATCCACCGGGACCGGCTTGCCGCCGCCGAGCGGGGTGACCTCTCGCTCCTGAAGCACGCGCAGCAGGCGGGTCTGGAGCGCGAGCGGCATGTCGCCGATCTCGTCGAGGAACAGGATGCCGCCGTCGGCCTCGCGCAGGAGGCCCTTGAAGCCGGCCCGCCGGGCGCCGGTGAAGGCGCCGTCTTCATAGCCGAACAGTTCGGATTCGATCAGGCCCTCCGGCAGCGCCGCGCAATTCACGGCGGCGAACGGGCGCCCGGCGCGGCTGGAGCGCCCGTGCATCTGGCGGCTGAAGATATCCTTGCCGGAACCGGTTTCGCCCTGGATCAGTACCGGCACGCCGGCTTCCAGCAGGCGGACGGCACGGCCGAGGGCCTGCTCGGTCGCCGCATCGAAGCAGGGCTCGGGCGCCGCGACCGGTCGCGGTCCGGCAGCCGGTGCGGCGCGCGGTGTGGACGGGGGAGCCGGCGCGCGCGCGGGTTGCCGCTCGACACGGGCATGGAGGGTGTCGCCGGTGGTGCTGCGCACCCGGCGGTCCTCGCCGGGGCGGCCCAGGCTGCCGTCGAACAGATCGCTGTAGCGGCGGCTTTTCAGGGCATCCCAGCCCAGGCCCAGCTGGGCGAGGCCGGGCCGGTTTGCCGCGACCAGCCGATAGTCCTCGAACACGAGGATGCCCTCGCGGCTGGTGCCGAGGAAGCTCGCGTCGGCGTGGAACCGCACCACGTCGAGGCCGGGGAAGGCGCCCTCGAACAGGCGATGTTCCACCTGGCTCACGGCGAGCTGCACCAGCCCCATGGCGTGCAAATGGGCGACCGCCGCGGGGCCGGACAGGTCGAGCAGGCCGATCACGTCGCCGTAGGGGTCGAGAATGGGGGCGGCGGCGCAGCTCAGGATGCCGTGCGCTTCCGCATAATGCTCGCCGCCGCGCACCTCCAGCGGCCGGCGCTCCACCAAAGCGGTGCCGATGGCATTGGTGCCGAGCACGCTCTCGCTCCAGCTCACGCCGGGCAGCAGCGCGACCTTGGCGGCGCGGTCGGCGAAATCGGCCGAGCCCACGGTGTCGAGCACCAGGCCGGTGGGATCGGTGAGGATGACGAGGGAGCCGGTGACGGCGGCGTCGGCGTGCAGCGCCTCCAGTTCGGGCCGGCAACGGCGGCGCAGGGATTCCGCCTTTTCGCGGCGCTGACGCAGTTCGCCGGCGCCCAGGGGCTCGGCCGGTAGCCGCCCGCCGGCCGGCAGCCCATGCGCCACGCAGCGGGTCCAGGAGCGGAGGATCGGCGCCGCGATCCCCTGTGGCGCGGTCTCGCCGGAGAAGAAGCGTTGGCGCGCCTCGGCCACGGCCTGAGCCGAGAACAGCTGGGCATCGCAGGACGGGATGGTCTGCAGCATCGGCACCTCGGGCTGGTTTCACTCCCCTGCGACACCTGTCGCAACTTGCAACACCTGTCGCAGATTTTTGTTCTTATCCGCGACAGTTTCGCACGACTATTCCGGTGTCGTCCAGCGCGGGCGGGATGGAACCGTTCAAGTCTTGGTGCGAGCTGGTGCGGGGCAATAACTTACCGCACTGCAAGAATAAAAATTTGCGGCCCCGCGCGCAACTGGCACGCCGGGTGCGATACGCTGCGCGGACCCTAAAAAGGGAGGAAACCATGAACAAGCCCGAATTCCTCAGCCCGGAAAAGACATCGCCCTTCAAGGCGCGCTACGGCAATTTCATCGGCGGCACCTTCGTGGAGCCGGTGAACGGCCGCTATTTTGAGAACATCTCGCCGATCAACGGCAAGGTGATCTGCGAGGTGGCCCGCTCCGACGAGCACGACATCGAAAAGGCGCTCGACGCCGCGCATGCCGCCCGCGAATCCTGGGGCCGCACCCCGGCCGCCGAGCGCGCCCTCATCCTCAACCGCATCGCCGACCGGCTCGAGGAGAACCTCGACCTGCTGGCGCTGGCGGAGACCTGGGACAACGGCAAGCCGATCCGCGAGACCATGGCGGCCGACATTCCGCTCGCCATCGACCACTTCCGCTATTTCGCGGCCTGCGTGCGGTCCCAGGAAGGCGCGCTGTCGGAGATCGACCACGACACCATCGCCTACCATTTCCATGAGCCCCTCGGCGTGGTGGGCCAGATCATTCCCTGGAACTTCCCGATCCTGATGGGCGCCTGGAAGCTCGCCCCCGCGATCGCAGCCGGCAATTGCGTGGTGCTGAAGCCGGCCGAGCAGACCCCGGCCTCGATGCTGGTGCTGGCCGAGCTGATCGCCGACATCCTGCCTCCCGGCGTGCTCAACGTGGTGAACGGCTTCGGCCTGGAGGCCGGCAAGCCGCTCGCATCCTCGACGCGCATCGCCAAGATCGCCTTCACCGGCGAGACCGGCACCGGCCGGCTCATCATGGGCTATGCCAGCCAGAACCTCATTCCGGTGACCCTGGAGCTGGGCGGCAAGTCGCCGAACATCTTTTTCTCCGACGTGGCGGCGGAAGACGACGACTTCTTCGACAAGGCCATCGAAGGCTTCGTGATGTTCGCCCTCAACCAGGGCGAAGTGTGCACCTGCCCCAGCCGCGCCCTGATCCAGGAGAGCGTCTACGACCGCTTCATGGAGCGGGCGCTGAAGCGCGTGGCCGCCATCACGCAGGGCTCGCCGCTCGATCCCGCCACCATGATCGGTGCGCAGGCCTCCAGCGAGCAGATGCACAAGATCCTGTCCTATATCGACATCGGCCGGGCCGAGGGAGCCAAGGTGCTGGCCGGCGGCGAGCGCAACGTGCTCGAGGGCGACCTCGCGGACGGCTTCTATGTGAAGCCCACCGTGTTCCTCGGCAACAATTCCATGCGCATCTTCCAGGAAGAGATCTTCGGCCCGGTGGTGTCGGTGACCACCTTCAAGGATGAAGCGGAAGCCCTCCACATCGCCAATGACACGCTGTTCGGCCTCGGCGCCGGCGTGTGGACCCGCGATGGCTCCCGGGCCTATCGGTTCGGCCGCAGCATCCAGGCCGGGCGCGTGTGGACCAATTGCTACCACGCCTATCCCGCCCATGCGGCGTTCGGCGGCTACAAGCAGTCCGGCATCGGTCGCGAGACCCACAAGATGATGCTGGACCACTACCAGCAAACCAAGAACCTGCTGGTGAGCTACAGCCCGAAGAAGCTCGGTTTCTTCTGATCGTTCCGACCGCCGCGGCGTGATCGCGCCGCGGCCCGATACCGGCCGGCGGCGGGGCGGGGATGCCCGGCATCCTCATCTCAATCCGTCCCGCCGCCGGGGAACAAAGGGTTTGGGGCGTCGTTGGTCCGGCAGTGGACTCCATCCCGTCGCCGGCGGCGTCTCCAAAGTCCCTGGACCACCCGCGCTCAAGGAGGATCTGACGGCCATGACTGAGGCCGGAGACCAGTTTCCCCCTGGTTTCCGGCGGCCGTTGGCGTGCCCGGCGCCGTCACGCCCAATTCCCAATCCTGCCTGCGTTTCTTGAAGCCCGCGCGTCCTGCCCCCGCGCCATCGTCACGGTGTCGTTCCGTTCTGCCCCATGGTTGGCGGCGCGCCTGTCGCCAACCCGCGGCGCATTGGAGCGACCCCAGGGATCGTGCGTCGCCGCCACCGGGATCCGTGCCGCGATGCATCGAGGACCGGCGGCCAAGCGGCCTGTTGCCGTGCCGCCGCGAGAAGGGATCGAAAGGGAAAAGCATGACGAAGACCATGAAGGCCGCTGTCGTCCACGCATTCGGAAAGCCCCTGTCGATCGAGGAGGTGCCGGTGCCGACGCCTGGCGCCGGGCAGATCCTGGTCAAGATCGCGGCCAGTGGCGTGTGCCATACCGACCTGCACGCCGCCGAGGGCGACTGGCCGGTGAAGCCCAAGCCGCCCTTCATTCCCGGCCACGAGGGCGTGGGATATGTGGCCGCCGTGGGCGCGGGCGTGCGGCATGTGAAGGCGGGCGACCGGGTCGGCGTGCCGTGGCTCTACAATGCGTGCGGCCATTGCAAGCATTGCCTGGGCGGCTGGGAGACCCTGTGCGAGGAGCAGCAGAACACCGGCTATTCGGTGAACGGCGGTTTCGCGGAATATGTATTGGCCGACCCAAATTTCGTGGGCCACCTGCCGGGCAACATTTCCTTCACCGAGATTGCCCCGATCCTGTGCGCCGGCGTCACCGTCTACAAGGGACTGAAGGTGACCGACACCAAGCCCGACGACTGGGTGGTGATCTCCGGCATCGGCGGCCTCGGCCATCTCGCCGTGCAATACGCCAAGGCCATGGGCCTCAACGTGATCGCCGTGGACATCGACGATGCCAAGCTCGACCTGGCGCGGAGCCTCGGCGCGGCGCTGACCGTCAACGCGCGCACCACCGATCCGGTGGCGTTCGTGAAGAAGGAAGTGGGCGGGGCCCAGGGCGTGCTCGTCACCGCGGTTTCGCCCAAGGCGTTCGAGCAGGCGCTCGGCATGGTGGGGCGTGGCGGCACGGTGTCGTTGAACGGCCTGCCGCCCGGCGATTTCCCGCTGTCCATCTTCGACACGGTGCTGAACGGCATCACCGTGCGCGGCTCCATCGTCGGCACCCGGCTCGACCTGCAGGAGGCGATCAACTTCGCTGCGGAGGGCAAGGTGAGGGCGACCATCCACACCGACAGCCTGGACAACATCAACGACATCTTCGCCCGGATGCACAAAGGCGACATCCAGGGCCGGATCGTGCTCGACTTCGAGCACTGAGACCCGCGCGCCGCGCCGGGTGCCGGCGGGGCGCGGAACACCATCGGCGCCGGCGTGGCATCGGCCTTTGGCTGCCGCGCCGGTTGGCTGGGCGTGACGCTGCCTCATTCGTGGGCATCTGTGGACAAGGGGTTTTCGTAGCCCGAAAATTGGCCTTGTCCTTGCTCCTCTCCATTCCGGCTTTAGGTCCATGGAGAGTTGCGAATGTCAGACGATGCCCTGCACCCGGTCGTCGTAGCGAAGAAGACCGTCGAGGCCAACAACATGGTCTCCCTGGAACTGGTGGACCCCGCCGGTGCCGAACTGCCGGCCTTCTCGCCCGGATCGCATATCGACGTGACGATCCCCGGCGGCTTGGTGCGCCAATATTCATTGTTCAACAGCGCCAGCGAGCGCAGCCATTACCGCATCGGGGTCTGGAAGGACGCCAACAGCCGTGGCGGTTCCGTGGCCATCTATGAAAAGGTGAATGTCGGCGACACGCTCCAAGTGAGCACGCCGCGCAACCGCTTCAAGGTGCCGAAGGATACCGCCCGCGCCGTGCTGATCGCGCGGGGCATCGGCGTCACGCCCATTCTGAGCATCGCCGACCATCTGAAATCCAAGGATATTCCGTTCGAGCTGCACTATCTGTTCGCGGGCGGCTCGCCGGGGTCGTTCAAGGGCACCATCGAGGCATCGAGCTTCGCGGAGAACACCACCTTCTACCTGGAAGGCGCGCAGCCCCCGTTCAACCCGGCCACCATCCTGGCCGACCGGCCGGACGACACGCAGCTCTTCATCTGCGGCGTGGACTGGTGGATGGATCCCATCGCCAACACCGCGCAGCAAAAGGGCTTCGGTGCCAATCGCGTCCACATGGAGCGGTTCGGCGGCAAGGCGCCCGCGCCGCTGCTCGACAAGGTGTTTGAGGTGAAGATCGCCTCCACCGGCAAGACCTACCAGATCCCCGGCGACAAGTCGGTTTCGGCGGCGCTGGAAGAGAAGGGCGTGAAGATCCCCACCTCCTGCGAGCAGGGCGCCTGCGGCACCTGCAAGGTGAAGGTGCTGGAGGGTGAGGTGGACCACCGCGACAAGCGCCTCACCGCCGCCCAGCGCGACGAGGGGTGGATGCTGGCCTGCGTGTCGCGTGGAAAAGGCGACCTTCTGGTGTTGGACATGTGACAATCGGAAGGAAGGGGAGGCCGGCTGGTCCCGGCAACGGGCAGATGCCTCCCGCCCTCTGGTTTTTCGTTACCGTCCGAAGGGGGCCGGTCGTGGTGAAAATGCACGCGACGACGGGCCAAATTTTGGGCATCGGCGCCTCTGGGGAGACGCCGGGCCGGATCTCCATCGAGGGCTCGGACAATGGCGAGCGAGCAAGACCTGTGGCGAACAGCCTGGATCATCGCCGAGCAATACGGCGCGGAGGGCGTGGATTTCGCCGCCAGCATGGCGCAGAGCTTCGAGATCGGCGGCAAGCATGACGACCAGCAGACCTGGCTCGCCATTCTGCACCGGGTGAAGGAATTGACCGACGGTGCGGCCGGTCCGGGTCCGCAATAGACGATTTTTCCGAAGGTCGGGATCATCCGCGGCGCCACGAGGATCGGTTTCGGCGCGCGTCGTTTCGAGCGCCGGTCCCGCGCCGAGGGGTGGCCCTCAGCGCCCGGAGCGGCTCGCGGGCGAATTGGCGGTGTCCAGGAGGACCAGCAGTCCCTTGAGCAGCGCCACCGGTGAGGGCGGGCAGCCCGGAATCCGCAGGTCCACGGGCAAAACGGCTTCCACGCCGCCCGCCACCGCATAGCTGCCGGCGAACACACCGCCATTGATTGCGCAATCGCCGGCCGCGACCACCCATTTGGGGGCGGGCGTCGCGTCATAGGTGCGCTTCAGGGCCTCCGCCATGTTCTTGGCGACGGGGCCGGTCACCAGCAGCACGTCCGCATGCCGGGGGGAGGCCACGAATTTCAGGCCAAAGCGCTCCACGTCATAGAAGGCATTGGACAAGGCGTGGATTTCCAATTCGCAGGCGTTGCAGGAGCCGGCGTCCACCTCGCGGATGGCAAGGCTCCGCCCGAGCCGCGTCTGCGCGGCCACGCCGAGGCTGGCGGCCAGGGTGGCGATCTCGTCGGCCGCGGGGGCGGCTTCGGTGAGAGGGCCGGACAGAAGGCTGTTCAGCAGAAGATGACGCATCGCCGGTCCCTCACAGGTCGTGGCCCGCGTAGGAGCAGTTGAAGGATTTGTTGCACAAGGGAAAATCCGCCACGATGTTGCCCTCGATGGCGGCTTCCAGCAGCGGCCATTGGAACCAGGACGGGTCGCGCAGGTGGGCGCGCGCCACCCGCCCTTCGCCATCGAGCCGCACATAGGCGAACACATCGCCGCGGAAGCCTTCCACCAGCGCCACCCCTTCGCCCGGTCCGGCTTCCATGGGCACCTGTATCGGCCCCGCCGGCAGGGTGTCGAGCAGGCGCGTGACCAGGGACAGGCTCTCCTCGATCTCCAGGATGCGGATCCAGATGCGGGCGTTCACATCGCCGTCGGTGCGCACCGGGATGGAAAAAGGCATCTGATTGTAGGGCGGATAAGGCTGGACCCGGCGCGCGTCAAACGCCCGTCCGCTGGCCCGGCCCACGAAGCCGCCGGCGCCGAAGCGGCGGACCAGGGCTTCCTTGACGATGCCGGTGCCGACCGTGCGGTCCTGGATCGAGGTGGTCTCGTCATAGAGCCGCACCAGCTCCGGGAACGCGGCGCGGGCGGTTGTCACCAGCGCGCGCAAAGCGGAGACGCCCTCGGGGCCGAGGTCCATGGCGACGCCGCCGGGAATGGCCACATCCATCATCAGCCGATGGCCGAACGCGATGTCGCACGCGCGCAGGCAGCGCTCGCGCAGCACGCCGCAATGGGCGAGCATCAACGCGAAGGCGGCATCGTTGCAGATGGCCCCCACGTCGCCGAAATGATTGGCGAGCCGCTCCAGCTCCGCCGCCAGGGCGCGCAGCCAGATGGCCCGGGCGGGCGCGGCGATGCCGCGCGCGGCTTCCACGGCGCGGGCGAAGGCGAGGGCGAAGGCCACCGCGCTGTCACCGGAAATGCGGCCGGCGAGGCGCGCGGCTTCCTCGATGGAGGCGCCACCCATCAGGCCCTCGATGCCCCGGTGCACATAGCCGAGCCGCTCTTCGAGGCGCACCACTGTTTCGCCGTGGCAGGTGAAGCGGAAATGCCCAGGCTCGATGATGCCGGCATGGACCGGGCCGACTGGAATCTGGTGCAGCGCCGCGCCTTCGGCGGCGAGGAAGGCATAGGGCGCGGCGGGCGCTGCGGGCGCCGCCCGCCCCAGGGGCGCGGTGATGCCCCAGCGGCCATGATCGAGCCACGGGCGCGGGTCGCTCGCGTGGTCGGGCGTCAGGCCGTAGAGGTCCTGCACCGCGCGTTCCAAGCGCTGGGCGGGGGGATGGATGCGCCCGACCGAGGGAAAGCGTCGGTCCGGGCACAGGCAGGTGGCGATGCCGGCTTCGCCGGTGGCCTCGTCCAGCAGCGCCATGTGCACGGCATCCGCGTCGCCCCACAGCGAGACTAGGGTGAAGCGGCCCTGGGCCAGGTGCGCGGCGAGCGCCGACCAGTCGCCGGCCTCAAGGATCGCGCGCGGCCAGGGACGGCAGCCCTGCCGGCGGGTGCCGGCGGACAGGAGGGCGGAGAGGCTCTGCATCCCGAGGCTCCTATCCTAAGAGTTTCGCCACATGCTGGAACCACGTCACCAGCGGTCCCGGCAGATAGAGGCCGGCGATCAGCACCAGGGCGAGGTGCAGCAGCATGGGCCCATAGGAGGCCTTCACCGGCGCCGTGCCCGGCGAGGGCGCGCCGAAGGCGATGCCGGACAGCTTCAGCATCAGCGCTCCGAACGCGATGAGCAAGCCCACCACCAGCGGCACCGCCAGCAGCATCAGCGGAAACGGCGTGGCGAAGGTGGAGGTGACGAGCAGGAATTCGCTCATGAACACCCCGCCCGGCGGCAGCCCGGCGATGGCAAGCACGCCCACCACCAGCGACCAGCCGAGCAGGGGGTGGGAGGTGGTGAGCCCGCGGATGTCGGAGAGCTTCTGCGTGCCCTTCACCTGCACCGCATGGCCCACCGCGAAGAAGATGGCGGACTTGGTGAGCGAATGCATCACCATGTGCAGCAGGCCGGCGAAATTGGCGATCGGTCCGCCGATGCCGAAGGCGAAGGCGATCAGCCCCATATGTTCGATGGAGGAATAGGCGAACAGCCGCTTGATGTCCCGCCGCCGGTAGAGCATGGCGCCGGCGATGAGGAGCGAGGCGAGGCCCATGCCCATCAGCAGCGGCCCCGGCGCGAGCGCGCCGGGATTGAGCGCCAGCAGCAGTTTGAAGCGCAGCACCGCATACAGCGCCACGTTCAGCAGCAGGCCGGAGAGAACGGCGGAAATGGGGGTCGGTCCTTCGGCGTGGGCGTCCGGCAGCCATGCGTTGAGGGGGGCGAGGCCCACCTTGGTGCCGTAGCCCAACAGCAGGAACACGAAGGCGAGGTTGAGCAGCGCCGGGTCGAACTCCTGCACCCGGGTGACGAGCACGGTCCAGACCATGCCGTCCTGCCCCTCGCCGACCACCGGCTGGGCGGCCATGTAGATCAGGATGGTGCCGAACAGCGCCAGCGCGATGCCCACCGAGCCGAGCATGAAATATTTCCATGCCGCCTCGATCGCCTCCGGCGTGCGATAGAGCCCCACCATGAGCACCGTGGAGAGGGTCGCCACCTCGATCGACACCCACATCACGCCGAGATTGTTGGACACCAGCGCCAGCGTCATGCCGAACAGCAGCACCTGATACATGGCGTGGTAGATGCGCAGGTTGGCGGGCGTGAGCCGGCCCGTCTCCAGCTCGTGGGAGATGTAGGTGGCGCTGAACACGGCGGTGGTGAGGGCCACGAACGTGTTCAGGATCACGAACACGATGTTGAGATCATCCACCAGGATGTAGGGCCCGGCTTCCGGCCGCTGCACCAGCAGCCCCAGCGCCGCCAGGAAGGAGACGGCGCAGGCCGCCACATTGATCCAGGCGCCGGAGCGTGGGTGCGACCAGGGGGCAAGCAGGGCGGCGGCGAGCGCGGGGGTCGCGAGCAGCACCCCGATGCTGGAGGGAAGGCCGGTGGCAAAGCTCATGCGCGGCCCCCCCGGAACCGGTCCAGGGCGTCCACGTCCACGGTGTCGAAGCGTTCGCGGATGCGGAACAGGAACACGCCGATGACGATGAAGGCGATCAGCACCGAGAAGGCCACCGAGATCTCGACCACCAGCGGCATGCCCCGCGCCCCCGCGGCGGCGAGGATCAGGCCGTTTTCCAGCGACATGAAGCCGATGATCTGGCTGACCGCATTGCGCCGGGTCACCATCATCAACAGGCCCAGCAGCACCACCGACAAGGCGAAGGCGAGATCCTCCCGCGCCAGCGGGTCCGAGGTGGCCGTGACCGGCAGCATCACCACCAGGGCGAGGGCGACGAGGCCGATGCCGGCGAGCATGGTGGGGCCGGTGGCGAGCGCCGTTTCCACCTGCCGGTGAATGCCGAGCCGCGCCACCATGCGATGCAGCGCCACCGGAATCACGACGCCCTTGAAGGCGATGGCGATGACCGCCGTCACATAAAGATGCGGCGCGTGCTGGGCCTGGGCCTGCCAGGCCACCGAGGCGGCGAGCGCCACCGCTTGGAGGGCGAACACCTTGATGAGGGCGTTCAGCCGGCCCTGGTACAGCATCATCAGGCTGATGAGCACCATCGCCCCGGCCAGGAGATGGGCGACGTCGAAGACCAGATGGGGGAAAATGGGCTGCGGCATGGATCAGAGCCCCCGTGACACGAACAGCAGCAGCGTGCCGAGCAGCCCCAGCATCAGCGCGGCGCCGAGGAAGTCCGGCACCCGGAACACGCGCATCTTGGCGAGCGAGGCCTCGAACACCGCGAGCAGCACGGCGCCGATGGCGAGCTTGCCGAGATAGGCGGCGATGCCGAGCGGCATGTGGGCGAGCCCCGCCCCCACCGGCGCGATGCCCCAGGGCGCGAACACGCAGGCGATGAGGGAGATGTAGAGCAGCAGCTTCAACTGCGCCGACAGCTCGATGAGGGCGAGGTGGCGACCCGAATACTCAAGCACCATGGCTTCGTGCACCATGGTCAGCTCCAGGTGGGTCGAGGGATTGTCCACCGGGATGCGGGCATTCTCGGCGACGGCGACGATCATGAGCCCGATCAGCGCCAGCGCCAGCGACACCCGCAGGCCGACCCCCGACAGCATCACCTCGGCCACGGTCGAGAGCTGGGTGGAACCGGCCACCAGGGCGAGGCAGAACACCAGCATGATCATGGCCGGCTCGGCCAGCGACGAGATCATCATCTCGCGGCTGGAACCGAGGCCGCCGAACGGTGTGCCCACATCCATGCCGGCCAGGGCCAGGAAGAAGCGCGCGCTGCCCAGCAGCGCGGTGATGGCGATGAGGTCCGCCGACCAGGAGAACAGAAGCCCGCTGGCGAAAGTGGGCACCAGCGCCGCCGCCACCCAGGTCATGGCGAAGATGAGGTAGGGCGCCGCGCGGAACAGCCACGACGCGCCCTCGGCCACCACCGCTTCCTTGCGGAACAGCCGGGCCAGATCGCGATAGGGCTGGATGACGCTGGCGCCCCGCTTGCGGTAGAGCCGCGCCTTGAGCTTGCGCACCACGCCGGTGACGAGCGGCGCCAGGGCGAGCACCACCAGCATCTGGCCGCCCTGGATGAGGAGATCGCCGATCATGGCCATATCGCCAGCACCAGCAGCAGGAGGATGAGCGCCGCGAAGACGATGCCCAGATATTGGCGGATGGTGAGATGATGGAGCGCGTTGGCGCGCTCGGACAGGGTGCCCACCGCCTGCCCGATGGGGGTGTAGATGAGGCGCCAGGCCGGGTCGTCCTCGGTCAGGCGGATGCGCGCGGGGGAGAGGTCGCCGGGCGGCGGCAAGGTCACCTGCTCGCGGGCCCGGAACAGGCCGGTGGCGAACACCCGGCGGATGGGCTGGGCGAAGCTCGATGCGGTATATTGGGTGGCGGGGTCGCTGGAGGGGAAGCCGCAGTCCCAGGCTGGCGCCCGGCGCAGCGCGCGGGAGGCGAAGCGGTGGATCAGCAGCGCCGCCAGACCCGCCGAGATCACGATGAAGATGAACACCAAGAGGCCGTTATAGCTGGAACGGCTTTCGCCCACCGGGATGATGGAGAGCCAGGCCACATCGCTTTGCATGGGCATGCGCGCGCCGATGAGCGGCGCCACGACCGGTTGTAAGGTGTCGATCACCGGTCCCGGCAGGATGCCGGCGAGCACGCACAGGGTGGCGAGGCCGATCATGGCCCCGCGCGACCAGCGGTCCACCTCATGGGCGCCGGCCGCCGCATCCGAGCGCGCGCGGCCGAGGAAGCCGATGCCGTAGAGTCGCACGAAGCAGGCGGCGGCGAGCGCCGCGGCCAGCGCCAGCAGCGCGCCCACCGCCGGCACCAGCAGCTTGAGGCCCCAGGGCGCCAGCTCCGGGCTGAGCAGGATAGCCTGGAAGGTCAGCCACTCGGAGGCAAATCCATTGAGCGGCGGCAGCGCCGAGATCGCCGCCGCGCCCACCAGCATCACGACGCTGGTGGTGGGCATGCGGTGGATGAGGCCGCCGAGCTTTTCCAGGTCCCCGGTCCCGGTGGCGTCGAGCACCGCGCCGGCCCCGAAGAACAGAAGGGATTTGAACAGAGCGTGGTTCAGCGCGTGGAACAGGCCGGCGGTGAGCGCCAGCGCCCCGGCGGCCTCAAGCCCGTTGCCCTTGAAGGCGAGGGCGAGGCCCAGCCCGACGAAGATGATGCCGATGTTCTCGATGGTGGAGAAGGCCAGCACGCGCTTGATGTCCGCCTGGAGCATGGCCTGGAGCACGCCCAGGGTGGCGGTGATGCCCCCCGCCGCCAGCACCGGAATGCCCCACCACCACGCCGGCGGGCCGGCGAGGTCGAACACGATGCGGATGAAGCCGTACACCGCCACCTTGGTCATCACCCCGCTCATGAGGGCGGACACGTGGCTGGGGGCCGCCGGGTGCGCCAGCGGCAGCCACACATGCAGCGGCACCAGGCCCGCCTTCGAGCCGGCGCCCACCAGCGCCAGCGCCAGCACCACCGCCGGGACGAGCGCGCCATGGGGGCGCCCGGCCATGTCGGCGAAGGCATAGGCGCCGGACGATCCCGCCAGCAGCGCGAACGCCAGCATCAGCATCAGCGTGCCGAAGGTGGCCATGACGATATAGATGAAGCCGGCGCGCAGATTGTCCGCGGCCTTGTCGTGGGCCACCACCATGGCCCACGAGGCCAGGGACATCAGCTCCCAGCCGAACAGGAAAGTGTAGGCGTCGCCGGCCACCAGCACGAGGTTCATGGCGCCGAGGAAGGCGGGGAAGAAGGGCTGCACCCGCTCGGGCGAATGCTCGTGCCGCCCGTAGCCGATGGCATAGAGGCTCGCGGCCACCCCGCCGAGATTCACCACCAGGATGAAGAAGGCGGACAGCGTGTCGAGCCGCACATGGGCGCCGATAAGGGGTAGGCCGAGGGGCAGCACCCGCGCGGCGGGGGCGTCGAACAGGGCGGCGAGGCCGCAGGCGAAGCCCGCCGCCGCGATCGCCGCGCTTGCACCATAGACGAGGGGGCGTCCCGCCGGCCGGCGTCCGAGGGCGAGCGCCAGCACCGAGGTCGCCGCGAAGGCGAGGATCACGATCAAAGCCACAGTGAGGGCGTTGCCGTCGCCGATGGCCATCGCGGTTGTCGCGCTGTCACCCACGCCTCAGCCCTCCGCGTTCACGCTGGGGACACGGCGGGCCGGAGCCCTGAGCCGCACGCCGCGCCCGCCGGCTTCGCTGGCCGCATTCTCGCCGATCAGCTCGACGCCGGCCGTCTCCAGGGCCGCGACCAGCTTCATGAGGGAATCCACATTGCCGCGAATGACCCCCTCGCTCCCCTCCATGCGCTGGATGGTGGGGACGGACAGGGTCGAGAGGGCCGCAAGCCCCTTTTGGTCGAGGCCGAGCAGGGCACGGGCGGCACGGAGCTGAGCAGATGTGATCACGGCACGCATCGGGCGAGTGAAGCTATCGTTTCTTACAGCTACACCGCCCCTAATCCGATTTCAACACTAACTTATAATGTTTAAAACATCACTTGGTGACGCTGCCGCCGCACCCTTGTCCCACCGGGATGGTGTGGCGCGGCGGCGCTGCGCTCAGGCGATGAGCCGGTAGGCGGGAAGGGTCAGGAACTCTTCGAACGTGTCCGCCAGCGACATGTCGGCGAACAGGGCGATGGCCTCAGGGAAGCGGCCGGCGTCATAGACAGCGGCTCCCAGCACCGCGCGCAACTGCGCCATCTCGTCGTCGAGCAGGGCTTGGAACAGCTCGCCGGTCACCGTGCGGCCGTCGTCCAGCGCGGCCTTGAGGTGGATCCACTGCCAGACCTGGGCGCGGCTGATCTCGGCGGTGGCGGCGTCCTCCATGAGGTTATAGAGGGGCACCGCGCCGCGTCCGCGCAGCCAGGCCTCGATATATTGGACGCCGACCCGGATGTTCTCGCGCAGACCCGCCTCGGTGCGGGCGCCCTGGTGCATCTCCAGGAGGTCGTCGCGGGTCACGTTGGCCGGCGCCCGCGCGGCGTCGCGCTGGTTGGCGTTCGGCATGAGGCGGTCGAACACCGCCCGCGCCACCGGCACCAGGTCGGGATGGGCGACCCAGGTGCCGTCGCAGCCGAGCCCGGCCTCGCGCTCCTTGTCGGCCTGGACCTTGGCGAAGGCGGCGGCGTTGGCTTGCGGGTCGCCCTTCACCGGGATCTGGGCGGCCATGCCACCCATGGCGAAGGCGTTGCGGCGGTGGCAGGTTTCGACCAGCAGCCGGCAATAGGCCCGCAGAAAGGCCTCGCTCATGACCATGCGGCCACGATCCGGGGTGAGGAAGCGCGGGTTCTTTCCGAGCCGCTTGATGAAGGAGAAGATGTAGTCCCAGCGGCCGAGATTGAGGCCGGCCATGTGGTCCTTCAGCTCAAAGAGGATCTCGTCCATCTCGAACACGGCCGGCAGGGTCTCGATGAGCACGGTGGCCTTGATGGTGCCGTGGGCAAGGCCGAGCGCGTCCTCCGAGAAGCTGAACACGTCGTTCCACAGCCGCGCTTCCAGGTGGCTTTCGGTCTTGGGCAGATAGAAATAGGGGCCGGAGCCCTGGGCCAGGGCCGCTTTGGCATTATGGAACGTGTACAGGGCGAAGTCGAACAGGGCGCCGGACATCTCCTCGCCGTCGATCCGCACATGGGCTTCCGGCAGGTGCCAGCCGCGCGGGCGGATGATGAGCACGGCCGGCTTCGGGCCGAGCGCATAGGCCTTGCCGGTGGTGGCGTCGGTGAAGTCGATGGCGCCGGCCCAGCGATCCTTCAGGTTGATCTGGCCTTCGATCATGTTGGCCCAGGTGGGCGAAGAGGCGTCCTCGAAATCCGCCATGAACACCTTGGCGCCCGAGTTCAGGGCGTTGACGATCATCTTGCGATCCACCGGGCCGGTGATCTCCACCCGGCGGTCGAGCAGGTCGGCCGGCAGCGCGGCAATGGTCCAGTCGGCGGCACGGACGGCGGCGGTCTCGGGCAGGAAATCGGGCAGTTGGCCCGCGTCGAACGCCGCCTGCCGTGCGGCGCGGCGTTCCAGCAACGCCTTGCGGGTGGGGTTGAACCGGCGCTGGAGCGCGGCCGCGAAGGCCAGCGCCTCGGGAGTCAGAATCTCCTCGAAGCGGGGGGCGAGGGCGCCGGTCACGGCGATGCCGGGCGAGGTCTCGGCGGCGGGAAGGGCCTTGGCGGCGGACAAAGTCATGGCGTGCGGCCTCCTTGAGCCACAGGTGAGGGAGCGGGAATGGGTGGTGCCGCGCTTGACGCATCTTCACGCGAAAGAACGGCCGGTGCGCGTCAAAAAACGCGTAAAATCAAAAGTCTAGGGCGATGGCCCGCAGTTGCGCGCGCGCCGCCCGTCGTCAGCGCGCGGCCGAGACGGCGGCGCGGAGCGTTTTTGCGGCCGCCTCGGGATCGTCCGCCCCGCAGATGGCGGAGACGACGGCGATGCCGTTCGCGCCGGCCCGGATCACCTCCGGCGCCATGGCGGCATCGATGCCGCCGATGCCCACCAGGGGCAGGCGCGTCAGCGCCCGCACCGCGGCGACGCCCGACGGGCCGATGGCCGCGCCCGCATCGACCTTGGTGCCGGTGGCCTTCACCGGGCCGACGCCGAGATAATCGACGCCGCACAGATCGGAGGCCGC
Source organism: Xanthobacter agilis (assembly GCF_021730435.1). Taxonomy (GTDB): domain Bacteria; phylum Pseudomonadota; class Alphaproteobacteria; order Rhizobiales; family Xanthobacteraceae; genus Xanthobacter; species Xanthobacter agilis. The sequence continues at coordinate 33,182 of NZ_JABWGX010000018.1, read as the reverse complement.
GTGTTCGGCCGGATTGCCCACCGAGAGGCCCAGGATGCGGCCCGGCCCCAGGAGGGCGCGGGCGTCGGCGGGTGTCATGTCGTCCTGGCCCAGGTGGACACCGTCGGCGTCGGCGGCTACCGCCACATCCACCCGGTCGTTGATGACGAGGGGAATGCCCAGGGGCGCCAGCAGCGTCTTCAGGGCGCGGGCCTGCTCCACCAGGGCGCGACCGTGGGCCTGCGGGTCGCGCAATTGCACCAGGGTCACCCCGCCTTTCACCGCCGCCGCCACTGTCGCTTCGAGCCCGCGCGCCGCGGTCAGGCGCGGGTCGGTGACGAGGTAGAGCGAGAGATCAAAGGCCATCGCCATGGTGAGGAACCCGTTGGGCGCAGGACGGCGACCCGTCCGTCCGTCCTGTGGTAGCGCTCCCCATCGGCCATGTCCAACCGCGCTGCGGCAATGCACTTTCGCCGATAAGGCAAAAATATCGCCCGCATTCGGCCGGACTATTGCCGATGACCCTTGCCGGGATGCGGTGGCCTCGAGAGGGTGTTCCGGTCGCGCTGGCTCATGTCAGCCGCTCTAGCTTACTGCATTCACGCATTTTCTTCACGCGAACCGGAATTCACTTCGCTTGAAAATGCTCGAGGAGAGCGGCGGGGCGGGGGCCGCCGGTGGCCCAATCGAGAAGCTCCACCGTGTGCACCACGCTCACGCCCATGCCGGCGGCGATCTGGGTGAGGCAGCCGATGTTGCCGGCGGCCACGATGTCGGGCTTCACGGCCTCCAGGGTGGCAACCTTGCGCGCCAGGAGGGCCTCGGCAAGGTCGCTCTGGAGCATGTTGTAGGTGCCGGCGGAGCCGCAGCACAGGTGCGGATCGGCCGGCTCCACCACTTCGAAGCCGGCCCGGCGCAGGAGATCGAGGGGCGGCGCCTTGACCTTCTGCCCATGCTGGAGCGAGCAGGCCGAATGATAGGCCACGCGCGCGCCGCGCGGTGGTTGGGCGGGAAAGTCGAGGGTGGCCAGGAATTCGGTGATATCCCGCACCTGGGCGGCAAGCGTGGCGGCCTTTCGGGCATAGCCGGGGTCGCGGCCGAGCAGGTGGCCATAGTCCTTCAGCGTGGTCCCGCAGCCGGAGGCGGTGGTGAGAATGGCGTCGAGCCCGCCGCGCGCCATCTCGCGGGTGAAGGCGTCCACATTGGCGCGAGCGAAGGCCTGGGCGTCCGCGGCGCGGCCCATATGGTGAACCAGCGCGCCGCAGCAGCCCTGATCGGTCACGCGCACCACCTCCACTCCCAGCCGGTTCAGCAGGCGGATGGCGGCGACGTCGATCCCAGGCTGAAGCACCTGCTGGGCGCAGCCCTCGAGCAGCGCCACCCGCGCCCGCCGCGGCCCCTGGGCGGGGCTCACGCGAGCGGCGTTCGCGGCAGGCGCCACCGTGCGTGGCGCGAGCCGCAGCATGGCGGCGAGGGGCTTCAGCGGCCCGCGCGCGAACAGGCCCGCGAACGGGCGCCCCAGCGCGGCGGCCTTCAGCGCCAGCCGGAAGCGAGCCGGGTGGGGCAGCACGCGGGCGAGGACGGCGCGGATGAGCCGGTCGGCCAGGGGGCGGGTGTAGGTCGTCTCGATATGGGCGCGGGCATGGTCCACCAGGTGCATGTAATGCACGCCCGAAGGGCAGGTGGTCATGCAGGACAGGCAGGAGAGGCAGCGGTCGATGGGCTCCACCTCCTCCGTGGTGGCGGGCCGGCCGCTCTCCAGCATGTCCTTGATGAGGTAGATGCGGCCGCGCGGGCTGTCGCGCTCGTCACCCAGCAGCGTGTAGGTGGGACAGGTGGCGGTGCAGAAGCCGCAGTGCACGCACGTCCTCAGGATCGCATCGGCCTCGGCGATGGCGGGATCGGCGCGCTGGGCGGAGGAAAAATGGGTCTGCATCAGCGGCCTGCGGGTGGATCGGGGCGGAAGGTGGTACGTCGAAGCCGGTTCCATGGCCGCGCCGGTGGCGGGGCTGCGGTGCGGCCGGATGTGGGACCCAGCGGCCCAGGATCGGGAGAAGGATCGGTGGAAGGACCGTGCCGATGATTGGGGCGGGGGGCTGGGCATGGCGCGGTCATGTCACCATCCGTCATGCATCCGGCCGGGATTGAGCACGCCGGCCGGGTCGAAGCTGGCCTTCACCCGTTCCGTCAGCGCGGCCAGGGCGCCGTCGAGGGGTTGGAACACCGCCACCCGCGCCCGTTCGGCGGCGGTGGCGCGGACCAGGGTGGCGTGTCCACCATGGGGGGCGAGCGCCGCCCGCACCTGATCCGCCGCCGCGTCCGCGTCGGGCAGCGCCAGCCAGACGAGGCCGCCGGCCCAGTCGCAATAGGTCTCGGCGCCGAGCGTGTCCGCGAGCCGGGCGGCGAGGGGCGGTCCGGCCGTGGGCGCCGTGGACAGGCGCCACAGCGCCCCAATGAATGCTCCAGTGAACGCCCCCGTGTCCCCACCCGTATCCTGCGCCGCGAACGGAGCCGCGTCCCGCACGCTCCGCCACAGGGCGGCCGAGGCGTCGGCGTCCAGGATCTCGGCTCCGCCGAAGGGCGCGAGCACCCGCCGTAGCAGGTCCCGCCGCGCCTGAACCGAGGGGGCGACGCCCTCCAGGCGCAACGCCACCGTGTCCCGCGCGTTGAGGCCGGGCATGCGCCCTGCCACGCCGGCCGGCGCAAAGGCGGCCCCGGACACCTCGCAGGGGGAGCCCATGGCCGCGCTCATCGCTTCGGCCGCGCGGTGCGGCGAAAGGTGCGGCACCAGCAGTGTGCATTCCGTTTCCGGCCGGGGCAGCACCTTGAGGGTGATTTCGGTGGCCACCCCCAGGGTACCGAAGGCGCCGGCGAACAGGCGCGGCAGGTCGTAGCCGGTGACGTTCTTCACCACCCGGCCGCCGGCCTTGAACAGTTCGCCCCGCCCCGACACCGCCCGCAGTCCCAATGCATGGTCGCGCACGCCGCCGGCGCTGATGCGGCGCGGGCCGGCGATGTTCACGGCAAAAAGTCCGCCGAGGGTGCCGGCGCGGGGGGCGCCGCCGAGCACGGGACCAAGGTCCATGGGCTCGAACGCCAGCATCTGGCCCCTGGCCGCCAGCAGGTCCTCGATCTCCCGGACCGGCGTGCCGCAGCGGGCGGACAACACCAGTTCCTCGGGCTCATAAAGGGTCACGCCGGTGAGGGCCGAGACATCCAGCACTGCATCCGCCGCCGTCGCCCGGCCGAAGGCGCGTTTAGAGCCCGCACCGATCACTTCGAGGGTCTGGTGGCGGGCAAAGGCGGTGGCGACGGCTTCGGCCACGTCCTGCTCGTCGCGGGGGAGAAGGGTTTCGCGCATAACGTCCATCGGCGGCTCAGAAGCGCGGCAGATCGGGGAAGGGCAGGGCGCCGCCGCTCACATGCATCGCGCCCATCTCGGCGCAGCGGTGGAGGGTGGGGAACACCTTGCCGGGGTTCAGCAGGCTCTCGCCGTCGAAGGCGCACTTGAGGCGTTGCTGCTGGGCGAGGTCCGTGGCGTTGAACATCTCGGGCATCAGGTCCCGCTTCTCGATGCCCACCCCGTGCTCGCCGGTGAGCACGCCGCCCACCGCCACGCACAGGCGCAGGATGTCGGCGCCGAAGGCTTCCGCCGCTTCCAGCTCGCCGGGGGCGTTGGCGTTGTAGAGGATGAGCGGGTGCAGATTGCCGTCGCCGGCATGGAACACATTGGCCACCCGCAGGCCATACCGCAGCGACAGCTCCCGCATGCGGGCGAGGACGAACGGTAGCTGGCGGCGGGGAATGGTGCCGTCCATGCACAGGTAATCGGGCGAGATGCGCCCCACCGCTGGAAATGCCGCCTTGCGTCCGGCCCAGAAGCCCAGCCGTTCTTCTTCGTTCTGCGAGACGCGCAGGGTGGTGGCGCCGCAATCGCGCGCCAGCGCCTCCACCGCGCCGAGCAGATGGGCGCATTCGGCCTCCGGCCCGTCCAGCTCGACGATGAGCAGGGCCTCCACATCCAGCGGGTAGCCGACGTTCACGAACGCCTCGGCGGCGGCGATGGCATCCTTGTCCATCATCTCGATGCCGGCCGGGATGATGCCGGCGGCGATGATCCTGGCCACGCAATCGCCCGCGCTTTCGGAGGAGGGGAAGCCCACCAGCACCGCGCGGGCGGTCTGCGGCTTCTTCAACAGCCGCACGGTGACTTCCGTTACCACCCCGAGCAGGCCTTCCGAGCCGATCACCACCGACAGCAGGTCGAGCCCGCCCGCGTCGAGATGCTTGCCGCCGAGGCGCACGATCTCGCCGGTCATGAGCACCAGCTCGGCCCCGAGCACATTATGGGTGGTGAGCCCGTATTTCAGGCAGTGCACGCCGCCGGAATTCTCCGCCACATTGCCGCCGATGGTGCAGGCGATCTGCGAGGAGGGATCGGGCGCGTAATAGAAGCCGTGCGGTTCCACCGCCTTGGTGATGCCAAGGTTGGTCACCCCCGGTTCCACCACCGCGCAGCGGTTGGCGATGTCGATCTCGCGGATGCGCGTGAACTTGCCGAGCCCCAGGAGCACCCCGTCGGCCAGCGGCAGCGCCCCGCCGGAAAGGGAGGTGCCGGCGCCGCGCGGCACCACGCGGATGCGGCGCGCGTGGCAGTATTTCAGCACGGCCGCCACGTCCGCGGTGGTCGCGGGCAGCACCACGACCAATGGCAATTGGCGATGGGCGGTGAGGGCGTCGGATTCATAGGGGCGCATGGCCCGCGGGTGGTCGATCACCGCCCCCGCGCCGACCAGGCGGCGCAGGTCCGCGACGATCCCGGCGCGGCCGGCAAGGACCCGCGCGTCGGGCTCAGGCATGGCGAGGCGGGGGGCCTCCGGCGGCACGGGGGCCGTTGCTCCCATGATGACGCGTCCTCTTCCGTCTGTTTGGACCAACTATAATCGGTCCGGCGGAAAAAGCCGTCGCTGATTGTTGCCGTTACGGATAAAGTGAGCGCGACAACCGGAACAATCACCGCCCGCGCCTGCCGATGATCGACAATCTGGCCGACCTTGAAATCTTCGCCCGCATCGTCACCGCCGGCAGCCTGTCCGCCGCCGGGCGCGAGCTGGGGCTGTCGCCGCCGGTGGTGTCGAAGCGGGTGCAGCGGCTGGAGGAACGGCTGGGCACCCGGCTGTTCCAGCGCACCACCCGCAAGGTGACCCTCACCGAGGCCGGGGAGGGACTCTATGAGCGGGTGGTGGCCATTCTCGCGGCGGTGGAGGAGGCCGAGAACCAGCTCGCCCACGGCTCGGCCGAGGCGCGCGGCCTGCTGCGGGTCTCGGCGCCCACATCGTTCGGGCGCATGCACATCGCTCCCCACATGGGGCCGCTGCTGAAGGCCAATCGCGACCTCACCGTCGATATCGAGTTGACCGACGGGTTCGTGGATATCGTGGGGGAGGGGTTCGACCTCGCCATCCGCATCGCCGATCTCGACGATTCGAGCCTGGTGGCGCGGCGCCTCGCGCCGGTGCATCGGGTGCTGTGCGCGACGCCGGACTATCTCGCTGGCGCCGGCGAGCCCCGGTCCATCGACGACCTTTCAAACCATGTGCTGCTCGCCACCCACAGCCAGGACCCCTGGCGGCTGGAGGGACCGGAGGGGCCGGTGACCCTGCGCATCGCCGCCCCGCTGCGCACCAATTCCAACGAGGTGGTGCGGGCGGCGGTGCTCGCCTCGGTGGGCATCGCCTTGCGCTCCACCTGGGATGTGGGGCCGGAGCTGCGGTCCGGCGCGCTGAAGGTGGTGCTGCCCCAGTGGCGCGCATCGCACCGGGTGGGGGTGTATGCGGTCTATCCCTCGCGCCGCTTCCTGCCGCGCAAGGTGCGCCTGTTCATCGACCACCTCGCGGCGCTCTATGGCCCGGTGCCGTCCTGGGACGAGGGCTTGGAGGATCTGCTTGCGGCGGGGCCTGCGTCGGACGGCGCGGGCGTGTGAAATCGGGTTGGCCCGGCGGGGCGGCCGGTCCATAAGTAGGCCTTCCCATTTCACCGTGTCCCCATGCCCCACTCCGATCATCCCCCCACCACGCTCACGCTCGCGGGTTTTTTCGACGGCGCGCGCACCATCTTTCCACTCATGCCCGGCCTGGTCGTGTTCGCCATGGCGTTCGGCGCGGCGGCGGCCCAGAAGGGGCTGAGCCTGACCGAGGCCGGCCTGTTCAGCGGCCTCGTCTTCGCCGGGCTCGCCCAGATGGTGGCGCTGGAAGGCTGGTCCACCCATTGGACCGCCGCCTCGCTGCTGGCGCTGGGTTTCCTCACCATGACCGTGAACATGCGCCATGTGCTGATGGCGGCGGCGCTGCGGCCCTGGTTCGCGCCGCTGCCGGCGTGGCAGTCCTATTCGGCGCTGGTGCTGCTGGCCGACAACAACTGGGCGCTGGCCATGCGCTACCACACCCAGGGCGGCCGGGACGCGGGCTATTTCATCGGCGCCGGGTTCATCACCTGGGTGATCTGGGTCATCGGCACCTTGGCCGGGCATGTGGTGGGCGGCGGCATTCCCGATCCCAAGGCGGTGGGGGTGGATCTGGTGGTGCCGGCCTTCTTCATCGCCATGCTGCTGCCCAATTGGCGCGGGCGCCGCGAGGCGGTGGGGTGGGGCGTGGCGGCCACGGTCGCCATTGTCACGTCATTCGTGCTGGCGGGCTGGTGGTTCATCGTCATCGGCGCCCTGGCGGGGGCGGTGGCCGGGGGCTTCACCGATGAGCGTTGATGCCGGCACCCTCCTCGCCATCTGCGTGATGGCCCTTGCGACGGTGTTCAACCGCACCGCCGGTTTCTTCCTGATGCGCCTCATTCCGGTGACGCCACGGGTGCGCAAGGTGCTGGATTGCCTGCCCGGCGCGGTGCTGGTGGCGCTCCTGGCCCCGGGCGCGGTGCACGGCGACAAGGGCATGATGGCCGGCCTCGTCGCCGCCGTGGTGGCCGCCAAGCTGGTGCGCAACGACCTCATTCCGGTGGCTGCGGCCATGGCGGCGGCGGCCGCCACCCGCGCCTTCCTGCCCTGAGCGGACGCCGCAATCGGCACCTGGGGGCGGCTGTGAGGCTGTCGGTGGGACACGGCGGGCGCGGCCTTCAGACCCCCGACAAAGACCAAGGGCCGCGGCCTCCGTCGGGAGGCCGCGGCCCTTGGTCTTTCCGTTCTGTCGCTCGCCGCTGTCATTCCCGGCGGAAACGACTCCGCCCGGATCACATGGCCGTCTTCACATGCCCTTCTTCACATGGCCTTCTGGCTGGTGTTGGTCGCCGCGCGCTCGCCGGCGGCGGGGGTGGGCGCGGCGACCGGGGCGCCGGCCTGGGAGGCGGGCGTGACGGCGGGCGCGGCGGGCGCCGGCTTGGGCTTCGGCCGCGCCTTCAGCGCCTGCACGGAAGCCACGACCTCGGCGTGCAGCATGGGCGACTTCTCGATGTTGAAGTGGTCGAGAGCGGTCACTGCGTCCAGGTTGCGGTTGACCAGCGTGCCGCGGAAGCCCGGACCGCTGGCGAGGCGCTTTCCGTAGCCGTTGTTCGACTGGTAATAGTTGACGAACCTGCCGGACGCCCTTCCCACGGTGGTGACGCCCACCGGGTCGAAGGTCACCACGAGCTTGGCCGGGGTGCCGAGGGCGGTCAGCCGCTCTCCCGCCTCGACGGCGGCGTCGGCGCCGAGGGAGTGTCCGATGATGATGATGGGGGAGTTGCGGTCGGCCCGGCTGACGGCCGAGGCCTGGGCCGCCACCTGCTCCCACTGGCCGTATTCATAGACGGTCGCGGGAATGCCCCGGGCGTTGAGCTTGGCGGCCAGGTCGTCCATGCCATAGGAGAAGACGTTGGCGAGGCCGCGCATGAGATAGACATGCGGTGTGCCTTGCGCGGCGGCCGGGCGTCCGGTGGCAATCAGGAACAGCGCTGCAAACAGCGCCATGGCGAAGCGCAAGCTCAACTTCATTTGGACACCATGGATCGTGACGGTCGAGTTCTGCCGCCAATTTGGCCCGGCGGCAACCCAAGTTTGGTTAACGCCGGCAACAGTCCGGCGAGAGCGACATTTTGCGCAGGGGCCGTGGCGTGGAGGCATCATCCCAGGGGCTTAAGGGGAGTGCGGGCGGCCCTTAGTCCGCGGTGCCCACCAGCAGGATATGCAGGCTGCGGGGGCCATGGGCGCCGAGCAGGAGCGTTTGCTCGATGTCGGCGGAGCGCGAGGGGCCGGTGACCCAGTTCACCGCGCGCGGCAGCGCCCCTTCGCCGAATCGGGCGCGGATGCGGGTCCAGACCGTTTCGTAGTCCCCGTCCACCTCGCGCGCGTCCACCACCACCAGGTGATGGTCGGGCAGGAAGTTGAGGGTGGTGGGATTGTCCTGCCCGGACAACAGCACCACCGTTCCCGATTCGGCGATGCCGGCGAAGGCGTGGGAGAGGCCCACCAGCTGGTGCCCGTCCGAGGCGCCGATCCACACGTCGAGCTGAGGTTCCTTGTGCCACGGCAGGTCCGCCAGGCGCGGATCGGTGCCGCGCAGCAGCGAGGAGGGCAGGTTGCGGGCGCGCAGGTAGGCGGCGATGGCGCCCGGCACCTCGTCCATGGACGGCAGGTGGTCGAGGCTGGCCGCCGCCGCCAGCACCATGTCCTTGAACAAGGCGATGCGTTCGGACGGCGGAAGCTGGCCACGGGCGGGGATCACGCCGGCGGGATGGCCCTTCAGGCGGTCGGCCACCTCCTGGCGGCGCGGTGCTTCCCTCGAGGTCACGCCGAGGGCGCGGCGCACGGAGGCGAGGACGGTCTCGCGTGAGCCGGTCATGCTGCGGTGCTCCGGTTGGAGGCCTTGCGGGCGCGCCACTGGGCCTGGAACGTGTCGCCCTCGGGGGCGGGGAAATCGCGATACCTGGTCCAGCCCCCCGCGAGTGGCAGGCTGGAGAAGCGTCCCCTGGTGCCGCCGAGCAGGGCGAGGGCTTTCATGGCAAGCCGCGTCGCCGGCCGGTAGAGCCAGCCGCGGGTGGCGAGGAAGCCCCACACCTTCAATCCGTAGCGCTGGGGCGCCGGGGTGAGGTGCCGCTCGAACTCCTTCTCCCGCCAGTGGCGCATGAGCTTGGGCAGGGGAATGCGCACCGGGCACACCTCCTCGCACCGGCCGCAGAAGGTGGAGGCATTGGGCAGATTGGCGCCCTTCTCCACACCGATGAGGGAGGGCGTCAGCACCGCGCCCATGGGGCCGGGATAGACCCAGCCGTAAGCGTGGCCGCCGATGGCATGGTAGACCGGGCAATGGTTCATGCAGGCGCCGCAGCGGATGCACCGCAGCATCTCGCGCAGGTCGCCCTGGAGCATGGCCGAGCGGCCGTTGTCCAGCAGCACCACATGATATTCGCCCGGTCCGTCCGGATCGTCGGCGCGGCGCGGGCCGGTGGAAAACGAGGTGTAGACGCTCATGTCCTGGCCGGTGGCCGAGCGGGCGAGCACGCGCAGGAGCTGGGTGGCGTCCTCCAGCGTCGGCACCAGCTTTTCCAGGGAGGCAAGCACGATGTGCGCCTTCGGCAGGGTCTGGGTCAGGTCGCCGTTGCCCTCATTGGTGACCAGCACCGAGGTGCCGGTTTCCGCGATCAGGAAATTGGCGCCGGTGATGCCGACATCCGCCATCAGGAACTTCTGGCGCAGTTCACCGCGGGCCTCGGCCAGCAGCGCGGTGGGCTCGGTGAGGTCGCGGTCGGCCGGGAGGTCGGTGTGCACCCGGCGGAAGTCCGCCTCCACCTGCCGTTTGTTGAGGTGGATGGCGGGGGCGATGATGTGGGACGGCGTCTCGTGCCGGATTTGGATGAGATACTCGCCGAGGTCGGTCTCCACCGGCAGGATGCCCTGCGCCTCCAGATGGTCATTGAGGCCGATCTCTTCCGAGATCATGCTCTTGCCCTTGGTCACCGTGCGCGCGCCGAGGCGCTTGCAGATGTCGGTGATGATGGCGCGGGCGTCCGCCGCGTCGACCGCGAAGTGGACGTGGCCCCCGGCTGCGCGCACCTTCTCCTCGAACTGCTCCAGATAGAGGTCGAGATGGGCCAGGGTGTGGGTCTTGATGTCCCGCGCGCTGTCGCGCAGGGCCTCGAATTCGGGCATCTTGTCGGCGGCGGCGCGACGCTTGCCGATGAAGCCGGGACCCACCTTGGCGAGCGCTTCCTGAAGCTGGGCGTCCTTCAGCGCTTCGGCGGCGTTTTCCTTCAGGTGCGGCGAGGTGATGGCAACCGTCATGGCCCGATCCTTCAGCCTTTCCTGGCGACGCCGATGGCCGGCTGGTCGCCCATGCCGGCCAGCACTTCCGCCACATGGCGCACGGCGATGTCCTGCCCCTCGCGCTGGAGCTTGCCCGCCATGTTCATGAGGCAGCCGAGATCGCCCGCCACCAGCGTGTCGGCGCCGGAGGCGGCGATGTTGGAGGCCTTCTTGCCGACGATGGCATCGGAAATGGCCGGATACTTCACGCAGAAGGTGCCACCGAAGCCGCAGCAGGTGTCGGCATCCGCCATCTCGTTGAGGGTAAGCCCCTCCACCGAGGCGAGCAGCGCGCGCGGCTGATCCCTCACCTTGAGCTCGCGCAGGCCCGAGCAACTGTCGTGATAGGTGACGACGCCGTCGTAGCGCGCGCAAACCCGGGTCACGCCCAGCACGTCCACCAGGAACGACACCAGCTCGAACACCTTGGCGCAAAACCGCTCGGCGCGGATCATGGCGTCCGGCTCGCCGGCGAACAGCTCCGGATAATGGGCCTTCATCATGCCGGCGCAGGAGCCGGAGGGCGCCACCACATAGTCGAAGCTCTCGAACGCGGCGATGGTCTGCTCCGCAAAGACGCGGGCGGTGGCGCGGTCGCCGGAATTGAAAGCCGGCTGGCCACAACAGGTCTGGCGCGGCACGTCCACCTCGCAGCCGGCCTCCGCCAGGAGCTTGGCCGCCGCGAACCCCACCGAGGGGCGGATGGTGTCCACCAGGCAGGTGCAGAACAGGCCCACCCGGGGCGGGCGATGGGACGGGGAAGATGAGGGCGCTGAAGATGAGGTCATGGCAGCTCGGCGCTCGGGCGCCCCGGCGAAGCGGACAGGGCTTCGCGCGGTGGCGGTCAGTTCGGAACCGAAGCCGTCGCAGCGTGGCACCCGGCCGCGCGGACGGCCCCGGCAGGGCCGCTATGGGCGAAGGCGCGTCCGGACGGGACGCGCCAAGCGCTCACATTGGAACGATCCTATATCACTTCCCCCGTCGGGGTGGAATGCGGGCGGGCGGGGCGCGGTTCCAGAGCAATTTCAGCAAAAGTGTGCAGCGGTTTTGCGTCTGAAATTGCGATAAAATAAGGACTTAGAGCATTTTCGGTGAACCGGAGTTCACCGAAAATGCTCTACCCGACCAGTTCGAACCATTCGTCCTCGGTGATGACCTTCACGCCCAGGCTCTGCGCCTTCTCCAGCTTGGAGCCGGCACCGGGCCCGGCCACCACCAGATCGGTCTTGGCCGAGACCGAGCCCGCCACCTTCGCCCCCAGCCGCTCGGCCATGGCCTTGGCTTCGTCGCGGGTCATCTTCTCCAGCGCGCCGGTGAACACCACGGTCTTGCCCGAGACCGGGCTTGCGGCGGCGACCGTTTCCATGGGCTGTGGCGTCACATGGGTGAGCAGGGCGGTGACCACCTCGCGATTGTTCGGCTCGGCGAAGAATTCGATGACCGCTTCCGCCACCACGTCGCCGATGCCGTCGATGGCGATCAGTTCCTGCCAGGCGGCGTTGCCCTTGGGATGCGCCTCGCCGGGCACCTGCGCGGCCAGGGCGACCTGCTCCAGCGCCGCGGTGGTGCCGAAATGGCGCATCAGCCGCTTGGCGTTGGTCTCGCCCACATGGCGGATGCCGAGGGCGAACACGAACCGGTCCACCGCCACCCGGCGCCGCCCTTCGATGGCGGTGAACAGGTTGGCGACCGAGGTCTTGCCCCAGCCGTCGCGATTCTCCAGCCGCTGCAGCGAGGCGGCGTTGCGCGCTTCCAGGGTGAAGATGTCGGCGGGGGACTTGATGAGCCCCCATTCGTAAAGCGCATGCACCTGCTTTTCGCCCAGGCCCTCGATGTCGAAGGCGTTGCGGGAGACGAAGTGGCGCAGCCGCTCCACCATCTGGGCCGGGCAGATGAGGCCGCCGGTGCAGCGGCGCACGGCGTCCATCTTGCCGGTCTTGGTGTCCACCTCGCGCACCGCGTGGGAACCGCAGGCCGGGCACAGGGTGGGGAAGACATAGGGCACGGCCCCCGCCGGCCGGCGCTCCTCCACCACCCGCACCACCTGGGGGATCACGTCGCCGGCGCGCTGGACCACCACCGTGTCGCCGATGCGGATGTCCTTGCGGGCGATCTCGTCCTCGTTGTGGAGCGTGGCCGAGGACACCACCACCCCGCCCACCGTGATGGGCGCGAGCTTCGCCACCGGGGTCAGTGCTCCGGTGCGGCCCACCTGGATCTCGATCTCCTCCAGCAGGGTCATGGCCTGCTGGGCCGGGAATTTGTGGGCGATGGCCCAGCGCGGCGAGCGCGACACGAAGCCGAGCCGCCGCTGCAGATCGAGCGCGTTCACCTTGTAGACCACGCCGTCGATGTCATAGCCGAGGGTCGCCCGGCATGCCTCGATGCCATGGTAATGAGCCACCAGCGCGCGGGCGGAGCTCACCACCACTGTCAGGGGATTGGTGGGAAAGCCCCAGCGCGCGAACGTCTCCACCATGCCCATCTGCGTGTCGGCGGGCAGGGTCGTGGCCTCGCCCCAGGCATAAGCGAAGAATTTCAGGGGGCGGGCGGCGGTGACGGCGGAATCGAGCTGGCGCAGGGAGCCGGCGGCGGCGTTGCGCGGATTGGCGAACACCTTTTCCCCCGCCGCCTCCTGGCGGGCGTTGAGGGCCTCGAAGTCGGCCACCGCCATGTAGACCTCGCCGCGCACGTCGATGATCTCGGGCACGTCGGGGCCGGTGATCAGGTCGGGGATCTCGGCGATGGTGCGCACATTGGCGGTCACATCCTCGCCCTCGCTGCCGTCACCGCGGGTGGCGGCGACCGTGAGGCGACCGTTCACATAGCGCAGGGAGCAGGACAGGCCGTCGATCTTGGGTTCGGAGGTGAAGGCCACCTCATCTTGTTCGTCGAGGCCCAGGAAGCGCTTCACCCGCGCCACGAACTCTTCCACCTCGGTGTCGGTGAAGGCATTGGCCAGGGACAGCATGGGCACCTGGTGGGTGACCTTGCCGAATTTTTCCACCGGCGCCGCGCCCACGGTCTTCGAGAGGCTGTCGGCGCCGACCAGGCCGGGGAAGCGCGCCTCGATCGCCTCGTAGCGGCGGCGCAGGGCGTCATAGTCCGCATCGGAAATGAGGGGCGCATCCTCACGGTAATACGCCGCGTCGTGGCCGGCGATCTCCACGGCGAGCGCGGTGTGCTCGCGGGCGGCCTGATCGGGGGAAAGGTCCTCGACGGCGAGGATGCGGAGCGAAAGCGTGGGCTGGGTCATGGTGTTCCCTCTGGCGCCCCTTTCTGGCAAAGCCGAGGGAGCCGGGCAACAGCCGGAGCGAAGCCGGCGGTGCGCGGCGGCATGTTCGGCGCGTGCGCCGCATGGGGTCTTCTGCCGGGGTCGGCGATGGCGCGCATCGGAAGGGGACAAGCATTGAAAAAGGCCGAGGCGGCGGTGCTGGGGATCGATGCGGCATGGACCGAGGCGAATCCCAGCGGGGTGGCGCTGGTGGGGCGGTTTCGCGGGGCATGGCGTCTGCTCGAGGTCGCCGGCTCCTACCAAGCCTTTCTCGATCGGGGGCAAGAGCGTGGCCTCACCGGCGCGGCGGAGCGGCTTGCCGGTCTCAAGCCGGCGGTGGTCGCGGTGGACATGCCGATGTCCCGTCTGCCGATTACCGCGCGGCGGGTGGCGGATAATGCGGTGTCGCGGGCCTTCGGCGCACGCAAATGCGGCACCCATACTCCGAGCGCGGTCCGGCCGGGCGGCGTCGGCCGGCGGCTTCAGGACGATCTGGCGCGGGACGGGTACGAGCTGGGCACGCTGTCCGCTCGTCCGCCGTGCGTGATCGAGGTGTATCCCCACCCCGCCTTGCTGACCTTGACCGGGGCGCCGGAGCGCGTGCCCTACAAAGTGGGCAAGATCCGCAGCTATTGGCCCGACGTGTCGGCGGCGGAGCGGCGCAGCCGGCTGATGGTGGTTTGGAGCCGGATCGTCGGGGCGTTGGACGCGCGGATCGAGGGGGTGGCGCGGGCCATGCCGCTGCCGGATGCCGGACAGCGGGGGGCGGCGCTGAAGACTTATGAAGACCGGCTCGACGCGGTGGTCTGCGCGTGGGTCGGCATCGAAGTGCTGGAAGGGCGGGCCCGCCCTTTTGGCGACGAGACCGCCGCCATCTGGATTCCCGAAGTGTTCGGCCTGGACCCGGCCGGCTGATGGGAAGGCGTGGTCGCATCCGCAGCCGTGGGCTGGCGCGGATGCGGATGCCTCACACGTCCACGCTGGCGCGCAGGGCGTTTTCCTGGATGAACTCGCGGCGCGGTTCCACCACGTCGCCCATCAGGCGGTTGAAAAGGTCGTCGGCGGCGTCCACTTCCTTCACCCTCACCTGGAGCAGGGAGCGGGCGTTCCGGTCGAGGGTGGTTTCCCAGAGCTGCTCGGGGTTCATCTCGCCGAGGCCTTTGTAGCGCTGGAGCGCCAAGCCCTTGCGGCCGGCATCGGTGACCGCGTCGAACAGGTCCACGGCGCCGTACAGCAATTCCTCGTCGCCCTTGCGCTTCAGGCCGGCCGCCTCCGTGAACACGCCTTCGAGCTCCCGCGACAGGGTGTCGAGCCGGCGCGCCTCGGGCGAGGTGATGAAGGCGGTGTCCAGCCGCGCCACCTCTTGCACGCCGCGCACCGTGCGCGAGAAGGTGAGGCCGGTTTCGTCGGCGCTGCCGATCCAGCCGCGCTCGGTCTCCTCCGCCAGGGCGTCGAGCCGCAGCGCCACCTGTGCCGCCGCGCGGCCCGCGTGTTCCAGGTCCGTGGCCACCGCCGCCGAAAGGGCGCCGGCCAGCGCCGCCTGCTCGACCACCGCGCGATTGTAGCGCGGATGCAGGGCGTGGAGCGTGCCACGGAAGTGGCGGGCCACCTCCACCACTTGGGCGAGGTCGGCCCCGGTGCGGACTTCCCCGCTGGACAGGCGCAGGGAGGCTTCGTCCAGGCCCGCCGTAATCAGATAATCCTCAAGCGCCTTCTCATCCTTGAGATAGGTCTCGGACTTGCCGCGCGTGACCTTGTAAAGGGGGGGCTGGGCGATGAAGAGGTGCCCGGCCTCCACCACCTGCGGCATCTGGCGGAAGAAGAAAGTGAGCAGCAGGGTCCGGATGTGGGCGCCGTCCACGTCCGCGTCGGTCATGATGATGATCTTGTGATAGCGCAGCTTCGACAAGTCGAAGTCGTCGCGGCCGATGCCGGTGCCGAGCGCGGTGATGAGCGTGCCGATCTGCTCGGAGGAGAGCATTTTGTCGAAGCGGGCGCGCTCCACATTGAGGATCTTGCCGCGCAGCGGCAGCACCGCCTGGAAGGCGCGGTCGCGTCCCTGCTTGGCGGAGCCGCCGGCCGAGTCACCCTCGACCAGGAACAGCTCGGACTTGGCCGGGTCGCGCTCCTGGCAGTCGGCGAGCTTGCCAGGCAGGGAGGCGATGTCGAGCGGGCTCTTGCGGCG
Source organism: Xanthobacter agilis (assembly GCF_021730435.1). Classification (GTDB taxonomy): domain Bacteria; phylum Pseudomonadota; class Alphaproteobacteria; order Rhizobiales; family Xanthobacteraceae; genus Xanthobacter; species Xanthobacter agilis. Next base: position 17,462 of record NZ_JABWGX010000018.1, on the reverse strand, counting down.
GGTCAGGTCGCGCGCCTTGCGGGCGGCCTCGCGGGCGGCGGCCGCTTCCACCACCTTGCCGATGACCGCCTTGGCTTCGGCGGGGGTTTCCTCGAACCAGTTGCTGAGCGCGTCGCCCACCAGCGCCTCGACCACCGGGCGGACCTCGGAGGACACCAGCTTGTCCTTGGTCTGGGAGGAAAATTTCGGGTCCGGCACCTTCACCGAGAGCACGCAGGTGAGGCCTTCGCGGCAGTCCTCGCCGGTGGGGTCCACCTTTTCCTTCTTGGCGATGCCCGAGGCCTGGGCATAGCCGATCACCTGCCGCGTCAGGGCCGCCGCGAAACCGGTGAAATGGGTGCCGCGATCGCGCTGCGGGATGTTGTTGGTAAAACACAAAATATTTTCGTGATAACCGTCATTCCACGACAGCGCGGCCTCCACGCTGATGCCGTCGCGCTCGGCGCGGATCACGATGGGCTTGGGGATCAGCGCGGTCTTGGAGCGGTCGAGATATTTCACGAACGCCTCGACGCCGCCCTCATAGTGCAGCTCCTCGCGCTTCGGCTCGGGGCCGCGCGCGTCGGTGAGCACGATCAGCACGCCGGAATTGAGAAAGGCCAGCTCGCGCAGGCGGTGTTCCAGGGTGGCGTAGTCGAAGGCGATGTGGGTGAAGGTCTCGGGGCTGGGCAGGAAGGTCACCTTGGTCCCGCGCTTGCCGGCCGGCACCTCGCCCACCACCTTCAGCGGCGCTTCCGCGTCGCCATGGCGGAAGCGCATGTAGTGCTCCTTGCCATCGCGCCAGATGGTGAGGTCGAGGGTGGTGGACAATGCGTTCACCACCGAGACACCCACCCCGTGCAGGCCGCCGGAAACCTTGTAGGAATTCTGGTTGAACTTACCGCCCGCGTGCAGCTGGGTCATGATGACCTCGGCCGCCGAGACCCCCTCTTCCGGGTGCAGATCGGTGGGGATGCCGCGCCCGTCGTCGGTGACGGTCACCGATCCGTCGGCGTTGAGCGTGACCGTGACTTCCTTGGCCCAGCCGGCGAGTGCCTCGTCGATGGCGTTGTCCACCACCTCATAGACCATGTGGTGCAGGCCGGAGCCGTCGTCCGTGTCGCCAATGTACATGCCCGGACGCTTGCGCACCGCGTCCAGGCCCTTCAACACTTGGATCGACTGGGCGCTGTAGTCGTCGGGGGATGCGGCGGGCACGGGTTCGGCCATGGGGATCTCGATCTCGGGTCTCGAATCGGTTGGCGGCAACTTGCGAATCTAGCGCAAGGACGCGGTTATTTGGTGGCGACGCTCACCGCCGCCCCGGCCAAGGCCACGCCACACACGCGGTTCAGGGCCCGCATGGCGCGGCGCGAGGCGATGAAGCGCCGCGCGCGGTCCGCCAGCTGCACATAAGCCGCGAAAACGAGGGGCAGAACCACCAGGATGATGCCGCTCATCTCGCCAAAGCCCACCATGGACAGGGTGTCCAGGTCCATCAGGGTGGGCAGCAGGGCGAGGTAGAACGCCATGGTCTTGGGGTTGCTCAAGGTCAGGGCCAGCCCGGCGCCATAGAGGCCGAACGCCGATTGCCGCGCCGGCGGGGCGGTGGCCTCGGGCGCCGCCGCCGGTGCGGTCCACAGGCGGTAGGCCATATAGGCTAGGTAGCCGGCCCCCGCGAGGCGGACGATGACAAACAGGCTGCCGAGGGCCGCCGCGAGCGCGGCTAGGCCGAGGGCCGCGGCCGCGAGCCAGGCGATGTCGCCGGTGGCGAGGCCGAGGATGAAGGCGAACGAACCGGCGCGCCCGCGCGCGAGTGTGCGCGCCACCAGGGCCACCACCGCCGGACCGGGGCTGGCGGCACCCAGCGTGAGCACCGCTGCGAAAAGGGCGAGGCTTGCCGGTTCCATGCCCCCTAGTGCGCCGCACGGGCCGGAACGTCAAGCCTCGGGTCGGCCCGCGCCCCGACCGTGCCTTGGTTCAGCGGGTCGGCACCCCACCGCTCGCGCCGTCCATATGCCCGATTTCGGCCAGCTGGTTCTGCAGCGCCATGCGGTCCAGGGTCGTCACCGGCAGAGCGTCGAATACGGAAATGCGCGTTTTCAGGTAATGGAAGGCGCGATTGAAGGCGGCTTCCTTGTCCACGCTGGAACCCTCCACCAGGGCCGGGTTCTCGATGCCCCAATGCGCGGTGATGGGATGGCCCGGCCACTGCGGGCATTCTTCCCCCGCGGCATCGTCGCAGACGGTGATGATGAAATCCATGTGCGGCGCGCCGGGAGCGGAAAACTCGTTCCAGCTCTTGGGCCGCACGCCCTGGGTGGGGTAGCCGAACCGGTGCAGGGTCAGGATGGCCAGGGGGTGGACCCCATTTCCGGGTTGGGTCCCGGCCGAAAAGGCACGGAACCGGCCGGCCCCGTCCTTGTTCAGGATGGCCTCCGCCATGATGGAGCGCGCGGCATTCCGGGTGCACAGGAAAAGAACGTTGTAGATATGCCCTGCTGCTGCCGTGTCCGGCATTGCTTCCCCCACGTTTCCGGTGCGCCGGCAGGGTTTCGACCGTCTGGCCCCAACCGGCGCAAACCGCCCATTCGCTCCATATAGCGGCGACATTCAACGTATTTGTGTCAGTCGCCGAGGTTCATGACAGCAGTGTCACGCGGTCGCCGCGGCGGACATCGCCCGCCCGCACCACCTTGGCATAGACGCCGCAATCGGCATGGCCGTAGACCCTCACCAGCGCCTTCACCACATTGAGGTCGCGGCTGGCGTCGGCCGGGTTCACGTTCACGGCCGCGCAGCGCTCGGTGCGCTTCAGGATGGCGAGCCGCGCACCGCCGATCTCGATCTCGCGCCCGCTCAGGGTGAGCTCGGAGCCGGCGTCCCAGCCGTCGAGATGCAGGTTCATGCGGAACCGCAGCGGGTCCACATCCGCGCCCATGTGCTGGGACAGGTCGCGCACGCTTGCCAGATTCAGCAGCGAGATAAAGCCCGATCGCAGCGAGTCGGTGAAGCGGAATCCGTCCGGCGCCGTCAGCACTTGGAGCGGGCCATGGGCCTCCTCGCCCATATAGAAGGTGAGAAAGGCCACGATTTCGGCCCGCCCCTCGGGGGTCGAGAGGTCGCCTTGCACGACCTCCACGCCGTCGAGGGTGAGGGTCAGGAGGCTGGTTTCATCCTCATAGCAGCTCCTGAGGGCGGCGAGGCGGGCGTCACGCATCAGCATCAGGAAGCTGGTTTTCTGCCGGTAGGCGGGGGCGGCGGGGTCGAAGCCGCTGGGGCCGTTCTCCACCGCGTAGAGGCGGTCGCCGGGGAAGAAGGCGCCGGCCTCAAGCCGGACCTGCTCCATCGGCTCGGCCGAGAGGCCCTTGACCGGATGGCGATAGATGGCGGTGACGGTGGCCGACGGGAATGCCACCGCCGAGGGGGCGGCGGCAGCGCTGAGAGCTGGCTTTGCGATCGTGGACTTGGGCATGTTGGACTTGGGCATGTTGGACTTGGGCATGTGGGGCCTCGGGGCGGAAGCGCGCCTGCGCGGGTCTCATTCCCCGGCGCGGTCGTCAAGCCGCCGGCCGGTATGGCGCTCGACTTTGGCTTCGATCAACGCCAGGGCGCGGCCTTGGGGCCTATGCTCTTTTTCGTCGTCGGACCCTCTTCCGTTGCCGCGAAGTCACACCCACATGAGCTTCGGCGCAGGCAGACCCTCGCGCCGCGGTCGCCGGGGATACCGGGGCCGTGCCCCAGCGCGCCCCGCATGCTTCGCCAGAAGGTGTCGGGCGCGAGAAGGAGGAGATCCATGAATTTCGATATCTACACCGAGCGCGCGCGTGGCTTTGTCCAGTCCGCCCAGTCGCTGGCGGTGCGGGAAGGCCATCAGCAGTTCCTGCCGGAGCACCTGCTCAAGGTCCTGATGGATGATCCCGAGGGCCTGTGTTCGGGCCTGATCCAGCGTGCGGGCGGCAATCCCACCCTGGTGCGCGCCGATGTGGAATCGGCGCTGAACAAGCTGCCCAAGGTGTCGGGCGGATCGGGACAGGTGTACCTCTCCCAGCCCATCGCGCGGGTGTTCGACGCGGCCGAGCAGGCCGCCAAGAAGGCCGGCGACGGCTATGTGACCGTGGAGCGGATGCTGCTCGCCCTCGCTGTCGAGAAGGATACCGACGCGGGCAAGATCCTGGCCAAGGCCGGGCTGACTCCGCAGAGCCTCAACGCCGCCATCGAGGCGCTGCGCAAGGGCCGCACCGCGGACACCGCCACCGCCGAGAACGCTTATGACGCGCTCAAGAAATATGCCCGCGACCTGACCCAGGCGGTGCGGGATGGCAAGCTTGACCCGGTCATTGGCCGCGACGAGGAAATCCGCCGCACCATCCAGGTGCTGGCGCGCCGCACCAAGAACAATCCCGTGCTCATCGGCGAGCCGGGCGTCGGCAAGACCGCGATCGTGGAGGGCCTCGCCCGCCGCATCGTCGATGGCGACGTGCCCGAGAGCCTGAAGAACAAGAGCTTGCTCGCGCTTGACATGGGCTCGCTCATCGCCGGCGCGAAATATCGTGGCGAGTTCGAGGAGCGTCTCAAGAGCGTGCTCAACGAGGTGCAGTCGGCGGAAGGGGGCATCATCCTGTTCATCGACGAGATGCATACCCTGGTCGGCGCCGGCAAGACCGACGGCGCCATGGACGCCTCCAACCTGCTGAAGCCGGCCCTCGCTCGCGGCGAATTGCACTGCGTCGGCGCGACCACGCTCGACGAGTACCGCAAGCATGTGGAGAAGGACGCCGCCCTTGCCCGCCGGTTCCAGCCCGTCTTCGTTTCCGAGCCCACGGTGGAGGACACCGTGTCCATCCTGCGCGGCCTGAAGGAGAAGTACGAACTGCACCACGGCGTGCGCATCACCGACTCGGCCCTGGTGTCGGCGGCGGTGCTCTCCAACCGTTACATCACCGACCGCTTCCTTCCGGACAAGGCCATCGACCTCATGGACGAGGCGGCGTCGCGGCTGCGGATGCAGGTGGATTCGAAGCCCGAGGAGCTGGACAATCTCGACCGCGAGATCCTGCGCCTGCGCATCGAGCAGGAGGCCTTGAAGAAGGAAACCGACACCGCCTCCAAGGACCGGCTCAAGAAGCTCGAAAGGGAGCTGGCGGAGCTGGAGGAGAAGGCATCCGTCCTCACCTCCAAGTGGAAGAGCGACAAGGAAAAGCTGGGCGAGGCCACCACGGTCAAGGCCAAGCTGGATCAGGCCCGTGCCGATCTTCAGACCGCGCAGCGCCAGGGCGAATATCAAAAGGCCGGCGAGCTCACCTATTCGGTGATCCCGGACCTTGAGAAGCGCTTAGCCGAGATGGAGAAGGCGGGCGCCGCCGGCGGCATGGTGGAAGAGGCGGTGACGCCCAACCACATTGCCGGCGTCGTCTCCCGCTGGACCGGCGTGCCGGTGGACAAGATGCTGGAAGGCGAGCGCGAGAAGCTCTTGCGCATGGAGCTGGAACTGGCCAAGCGCGTGGTCGGCCAGTCGGAGGCGGTAGCCGCCGTCTCGACCGCCGTGCGCCGGGCCCGCGCCGGGCTTCAGGATCCGAACCGGCCCATCGGCTCGTTCCTGTTCCTCGGCCCCACCGGCGTCGGCAAGACCGAGCTGACCAAGGCCTTGGCGGAGTTCCTGTTCGACGACGAGACGGCGATGGTGCGCATCGACATGTCGGAATACATGGAGAAGCATTCCGTGAGCCGGCTCATCGGCGCCCCTCCCGGCTATGTGGGTTATGACGAGGGTGGAGCGCTGACCGAAGCCGTGCGGCGCCGGCCCTATCAGGTGGTGCTGTTCGACGAGGTGGAGAAGGCCCATCCGGACGTCTTCAACGTCCTGCTCCAGGTGCTCGACGACGGGCGGCTGACGGACGGGCAGGGGCGCACGGTGGACTTCCGCAACGTGCTCATCGTCATGACCTCCAACCTCGGGGCCGAATTCCTGGCCGATCCGCGCCAGCCCATCGGCTTCAAGGTGCCGAGCCATGACGGCGAGAAGGTGGTGTCCGACGAGGAAGCCTATGATCTGGTGATGGGTGCGGTGCGGCGTCACTTCCGCCCGGAGTTCATCAACCGGATCGACGAGATCGTGATGTTCCATCGCCTCAAGCGGGAGCAGATGGATACCATCGTCGATATCCAGATGGGCCGCCTGAAGAAGCTCCTGGAAGACCGCAAGGTGACCTTGGAGCTGTCGCCGGAGGCGCGGCACTTCCTGGCCGAGAAGGGCTACGATCCGGCCTATGGCGCGCGTCCGCTGAAGCGGACCATCCAGAAGCTGGTGCAGGATCCGCTCGCCGAGAAGATCCTTGCCGGGGACATCCTGGACGGCGCCACGGTCAAGATCGGCTTGGAGGGCGGCCACCTTGTCTTCCAGTCCACCGCCGCCCCGGTGGAGGAGGCGGCTTGATGCCGGCTCCGCGGACGCAAGGCTGAAAACGAACAGGCCCTCCCGGTGGGAGGGCCTTTTTTATCGCTCCCGGGACCACGCTCGCCCGGGCCGAATGCGGAGCGGACGATGCCGATCCCGATGGACCTTCAGCACGCTTCCGAGGATTTTGAACGCTTCCTTGCCGACGCGCGGGACACCGCCGGCCTTGCCACCCGCAACCAGGCCTTCACCATGGTGGAGGGCGTGCTGCGGACGTTCCGTCGGCGCTTGTCGCTGGAAGACGCCATCCGCTTTGCCGGCGTGCTGCCGCCCGTCGTGCGGGCGATCTTCGTGTCCGATTGGGATCCGGAGGAGGCGCGCCGCCCCTTCACCGATGTGGCGACGATGACCTGTGAGGCGCAGGGCTTGCGCCGACACCACAATTTCGCTCCGGCCTCGGCCATCCGCGACGTGGCGGCGTCCTTGCGCCGCCACGTGGATGAGGCGGCGTTCGACCGCCTTCTGGGCGCATTGCCGGAGGGGGCGGCGGGCTTTTGGGCCGTGTGAGGCGAGGCTCTGGGAGGCTCACTCGCCGCGGGCGGCGGCGAGCAGGGCTTCCGCCTGCTTGGTGGCGGCGGCGTAGAACGGCAGGGCGGGGGCCGCCTTCACGAAGCAGGCCCGGTAGGCGGCTGCGCCCTCTTCTTCCACCTTCGCGGATTCATCCCAGCGCGGGTCCTGGTCGTTCTTCGCCTTTTCGGCCGCGGCGATCAGGGCCTTGGCCTTCGCCTCGTAGCCGCTCCAGATCTGGTCGCAGGCTGGTAGGGGCGGGATCTCCACTTTCACGTCCGCTGCTCCGATCACCACGCGGCCATCGGCCACGCGGGTCACCACGATGCTGTTCGGCACATCGTTGCGGGCGCCGGTCTGGGTGAAGAGGCCGAAGGCGGCGTTCACCGTCGGGCCGGCGCCTTCGCGCACGGGCAGGTCCATGTATTTGATGAAGGCGGCGTCGGTGCCGAGCACCGCGTTGTAAAGCGGGGCCGATCCCGCCGCCGCCGCCAGTCCCGCGCGAAAAACAGGCGGCGCATCGGCTGCTGCGGCGCGGCCGGACAGCCAGTTGAGGAACACCGGCTCGGGCGAGATGAAGAAGCGGGTGAGATAGTCGCTGCTGGAGAACAGAAGGCCGTCCGGCTCCTTCGATTCCAGATATTCCGAAATGAGGGTGGTGGGCATGAAGATGGGCGCCGGCTGCGTGCCCTGGAACCGCACGGGTCCGACCAGTGCCGCCATGCGGGCTTGAAGATCCTTGATGGCGCTCGCATTGCGCTTGTCCACCGCATCCTCTTTCTCGCCGGCCTTCACCGCCGCGGCGACCTCCGCCGCCAGCCTGTCGCGGGCGGCGATGTAGTCGTCGATCGGTGCGGACCAGGCGGTGCTGGGGAAGCTCACGGCGAGGGGCAGGCCCAGTGCCACCAGGGACAGGCCGGAGAGGCTCGCGGCCAGAAGAAGGCTGGCGATGCGGCTTCCGGTGCGGCGGGTCGTGTGGCGTTGCGCGAACTGGGTCATGGCGAAGTCCCCCGGCATGGCGCACGCGGGAACCGCTGGCGCGCGGCCGGCGATCGCTTCGTGCTGTCGCTCATTGTGGCCCTGTCGGGATGAAAGGGAAACGACGACGGGCTTTTGCTCGCGCTCGTTGGGTCTGCTGGCATCAGCCTGAAAAGCCCGCACCCTTTCGGGCGGATGCGTCAGCGCCTCAATTGCCGCGCAGGGTCTGCAGGAAGGCTTCGGCGCGCTTGGTCGCGGTGGCGAAGGCGGCCTGGCTTTCCGGCGCCTTGGCAAGGCAGGTGCGGAACACGTTGGACCCCTCCTCCTCCACCTTCGCGAGCTCGGCCCAGCGCGGGTCTTCCAGGTCGCTGACCGTCTCGGTCGCCTTCAGCAACGCCTGGACCTTGGTGTTGTAGGGTTTCCACGCCTGATCGCAGGCCAGCACCGGCTTCATGTTGAGCGCCACGGCGGTCATGCCCATCACCGCCCGTCCATCGGCCACGCGCAGTAGCACGATGGTGTTCGGCAGGGCATTTGCGGGGGCCTCGTCGGTGAAGAGGCCGAGGTTGGCATAAACCGTCTCGCCGGGCGCGGCCGTCACCGGCAATGCCGTGTAGGGCACGACCCCCCCGCCCACGTTGACGAGGGCGTTGTTGACCAGATAGCCGGTGTCCACGGCGGCCCTCCCGCCTTCGCGCACCGCCGCCGCCTCAGGCACGTCCTTGTCCTTGGCGCGGGCGGCAAGCCAGGCCTGGAACACCGCTTCCGGGGTCGCCACCACGCGCGTGGTTTCGTCGGCGTTGGCGAAGGCCATGCCGTCGAGTCGGGTGGCCGGCAGGTCGTCGCCATAGACGAACATGTCGAGGGTGAAGGACGGCGTGCCGAGCCCCTTGAACTTGAGCGGGCCGACCAGCGCGGACATGCGCTTGGCGAGGTCCTTGCGCGCGACTTCCTCCGCCTTGATCTCGGCGTCGTCGCCGGCCTTGCCCGCCTTGGCGGCGGCCACAGCGGCGGTGACCGCCTTGTCGCGGGAGGCCATGTAATCATCCACGGGGGCCGCCGCGGCCGCGGCCGGAAGGGCGGCGGCGAGCACGGCGGCGCGGAGCAGGCGGTGATCGATGCGGGTCATGGGCGCTCGGATCAGAGAGGGGGAGCCGCGCATTGTGATTGCCGCTCCGGGAAAAGAGTTAAGGGCCCGGGTCCTCTGGGGATTGAACCGAGGCGCGGCCTGCCGCCGCGCCTCGGGCGGTTGCGCCGGCGTCAGTTGTTGGCGGCGCGGGTCGGCTTGCTGTTCGACGGGGCGGAGGTGGCCACCTTCGGCGGCACCGGGCCGTGGTTGATGAGCGCGTCGATCCGCTCGCGTTCCTTGTTGAAATCCGAGAGGAACCGGCCGGCGAGGGCGCGGCCGCGCGGCAGCTTGATGCGCATGGGGTCCACGAAGTTGCCGTTGATCTTCACTTCGTAGTGCACATGGGGGCCGGTCGACAGACCCGTGGAGCCGAGATAGCCGATCAGTTGGCCCTGGCGCACCGTCATCCCTTCGCGGATGCCGCGCGCAAAGCCCGATTGGTGGGAATAGGTGGTCACATAGCCATTGGCGTGCTGGATCTCGGTGTGCTTTCCGTAACCGGATTTCCAGTTCGCGTAGGTGATCGTGCCATTGCCGGCCGCATAGATGGGGGTGCCGATCGGACCGGCCCAGTCCACGCCTGTGTGCAGCTTCGAGTACCCGAGGATGGGGTGGCGCCGATAGCCGAACGGCGAGCGCATGACGCCGCCGCTGATGGGCTTTCGCACCAGGAACTTTTTCGCGCTCTTGCCGTCCTCGTCATAATAATCGACGACACCATCGTCTGAGGTCTGGAAACGATAGTAACGCTTGATCTCATTGCCAACGGTGAGGGTGGCGAACAGCACCTCGTCGTTGCCCGAGGGGTCATCGGAGTACAGCACTTCAAAATTGTCGCCGGGGCGCACGCGGCGCTGGAAGTCCGCGTCGAATGAATAGACGCGGATGAGATCGGCGATGACCGATCGCGGA
>NZ_JABWGX010000017.1 GCF_021730435.1 Xanthobacter agilis | reverse complement strand
CCCCGGGGCCCCCAAGTCGGGCCCCCAAGTCGGGCCTGTGGCTCCTTTCGCCGGCGGTTGTGGCCCATGCGATCAAGGCCCCGTGGGCCCCCTGCGCCGCAGGCTATCGCCGGGCGCCGCGAGGGGCAGCGGTGCCCTGATATCCCGAAATCGACGTCTCTCGCCGTGCCGGCCGTCAACCCGGAGCCCCGCGCGCGGCGGGTGTTCAGGCCGAGCGATCCGAAAGACGAGGCGGGGCGCGAGGGGCAGCCGGGCAGTCTCGTCATGTTCGGCTGTGGCGCCTGTCCGCAGGCCCGGTGTCGAGTTGCTCGGTGCGTGTCACGCCCGTAGCAATGGACGGCCATGAATTGATTTAATTGAAGAAAGTCTTGCGCCGCGCCCCGTCGCTGGAGGGGCGCGGGCGAGACCGCGTCCGGCCTCTGATGGCCGGTCGCCTTGGGCCGCGCGTTGGAGCGCGTGGTGTGGAGGGGCGCGGCCCTTGTCAGCCGCCGGACTTCGCCCCCTCCGAACGGGCCGGCCCAAGCTTCGGAGCCGCCGGGTCAGGGACTTGGGAGCCGGCCCCGGACATCTTCCGCGGGGACGCAGGCGCGGATCACGCCGGTGGGCCCGCTGCAAAGCCTCGGCTGGCCTGCGTCTGCCCATGGCCCATGCCGGCGCGCGTGAATGCGGGGCGCGGCGATCGCGACGACATGGTCGCCGCCCGCCGGCCCGCAAGCTGCTCGAAGCGAGGCGCTTGGGCTCACTCGAAGGGCGGGCTGGTGGTGGAAGCCGCAAGGCTTTGCGTGCGGTTCCCGCCGGCCGAATCCGCCCGCGCCGCCGCGGTCCGCGCGGACGTGGAACACAAGACATCCACGGGTTGGACCACCATTTGGCAAGATGGCTCGGCGAGACGGCGCAGGGCTCGCGTGATGACGGCGTGGCCACGCCAAAGTCTGCGGGGCTCGGGCAAGTTCCGTGCAGACCGGCCCGCATCGTCCGCTCTCAGTTTTCGCATTCACACATTTGCTTCACGTGCACAGTGAAATCCACCGCCCTCGAAAATGCTCCGGCCGTGGCCACCGCCAACGGCGGATGCCCTGGCGTCCCGCGCGGGGGAAGGGTTTGCCGGCGCCCGCGCGGCGGGCGCTCATAGACCCCGGTTCCGCTTTTTAGGCTCGCATCCCGAGGCCTGCGGTTGCGACGCCACCGGCGCCGGGTCCCAGGGTGAAGCCGTTTCGTCCTCGGCGCTTGGCTTCGTAGAGGGCCGCGTCGGCGGCTTCGATCAAGGCCTCCGGGGTGAGGGTCTCGGCGCCGTGGACCGCGATCCCCACGCTCGCCGTGAGCGAGATGGCGTGGCCCCGCCAGTGGAGGGGCGTCGCGGCCACGGCCCGCACCAGGGCGTCGGCCACCTGCACCGCGTCGCTCGGCTGGGCGTCCTCCAGCAGCATGGCGAATTCGTCGCCCCCCAGGCGCGCGACGAGGCTCCGCAATCCGGCGCTGGCGGCGCACAGGGCCGAGAAATGGCGCAGGCAGGCATCGCCGGCGGCGTGACCCAGGCGGTCGTTGATGCCCTTGAAATGATCGAGGTCGATCAAGAGGATGGCCAGGGGCTGTTGATCTGCCCGTGCGCGGTTGAGGCCGTCTTGCGCCACTTCCAGGAAATGGCGCCGGTTGGGCAGCTCGGTCAGGGGGTCGGACATGGCGAGCCGGTTGAGCTTCAGGCGCAGCCGGTCCACCGCCATCAGCAGAAAGCCGAGGTACCACAGGCCGGCGCCCACGATGACGGCCACCAACAGGCCGGCGGCAACGGTGTAATAGCCTTCGGTGGAAAGGCGCCCCAGCAGGCGCAGGGTGTTCAGCGCGGCTTCCGCGCCATGCCCGCCGATGGCGACGAGGAGGCCAGCCTCAGCCACATAGGCGCCGAGCGTGCCGCGCCCCCATCTCCAGAGCACGGTGAGCGACAGCACCAGCGGCACCAGCTGGCTGCCGGCATAGGCGATGTTCTGGCTGGCCCGGCTGTGGTCCGCGAGCAGCCCCGCCAGCACCGCGCCGGCGACGATGGCGAGGCCGATCCGCCAGCGCGGCCGGCACCCGTAGAACGCGCGGATGCCGTGCCATACCAGCACGAATCCCCCAACCACCAGCGCATTGCCGGCGATCATGAAGGCCCGGCCCCAGGTCGAGCCGTCGGCCGCCATGAGCAGGCCGCCGAGGGTCGTCATCACCGCCGCGCCGAACCAGTATCGCGCGCCGGGAATGTCGCGGTGCACATGGGCGAAGCCGGCCCAGACCACGCAATAGCTCAGCGAATTGAGCAGGACGATGACATAAAGGGTCTGGAAGTCCAACCGCATCTTCGCGTCCAGAGGCAAGGGCTGTCCGGGAGGGTCGTGAACCCCGCGTGGTGCCTGGATCAGGCGTGTGCCCTTTTAAGCGGAGTGGAGTCCCGTCCGCGTGAAAAAGGCGTAGACATAGTCGTTTGATACGTCTTCCAGCGCTGGCGACCGGTTCCCGTGACGCGTGAAGCGCACCTGCGGCCCCCGCGCGCGACCTTGAGAGCCGGGAGTGGTGGTCGCAAGCCGCGGCGCGCGGAAGACACGCGCGGATTATGGCCCGGCAGCTTACACGAGGGCGGGTGAAAGGGAAGGCGCGCCGGGTCCGGATGCATATCCAAGGTGGAATGCCGGCGTTTTGCACCGGGTGCGGCGACGGTGCCACACCCTCGACGCCGGTGCACAAGGCGCGGCTCCGCTCTGCTCTCTCTTGTTCCCTTTCTTGGTCCGTCTCTTGGCCCTCTCTTGGCCCTCTCTTGGCCCTCTCTTGGCCTGTCTCTTGGCCTGTCTCTTGGCCCCCATGGCTGAAAGGCTGGTCCGGGCGGCGGGAACGGGGTATGCGAGAGGGGGCGGATCTGTAGCCCCGGGCGGGGAGGAGCCGGCGCATGGACATCCTTTTCGTCGGGGCGGGGTTGGCCAATTGCCTCATCGCGGCGCGCCTGTTCGAGCGGCGGCCGCAGGTGCGCTTCACGCTCCTGGAGGCGGGCGAGAGCGTGGGCGGCAACCACACCTGGTCGTTCCATGCCTCCGACCTCGATGCCGCCGGCAGCACCTTCATCGCGCCGTTCCGCGCGCTCGGCTGGATCGGGCACGAGGTGCATTTCCCCGCCTTCTCCCGCAGCCTCTCCGGCCATTACGGCGCCGTCACCTCCGAGCAGCTGGCCACGGTGCTGGCCGAGCGCGTCTGCGCCCGCATCCGCACCCAGGCCGAGGTCGTGGAGGTGGCGCCGTTCCATGTGACGCTCGCCGATGGCACCCGCATCGCGGCTGACGCGGTGGTGGACGGGCGCGGCGCCGCGCCCTCGCCCCACCTTGACCTCGGCTATCAGAAGTTCCTGGGGCAGGAGGTGCGCCTGACCCGCCCCCATGGGCTGAAGCGGCCCATCCTGATGGATGCGCGGGTGCCGCAGGTGGACGGCTATCGCTTCGTCTATGTGCTGCCGCTCGATGCCGAAACCCTGCTGGTGGAGGACACCTATTATGCCGACGGGCCGGAGCTGCCGCGCGCGGCGGTGCGTGCCCGCATCGGCGCCTATCTGGAGGCCCAGGGCTTCGTGCCCGACTATGTGGTGCGCGAGGAGGCCGGCGTGTTGCCGATCGCCCTCGGCGGCGACATCCGCGCCTATTTCGCCGATGGGCACCCCCATGTCGCCCGGAGCGGGCTGCGGGCCGCCCTGTTTCATCCCACCACCGGCTATGCCCTGCCGGATGCGGTGGCGCTGGCCGAGCATGTGAGCACGCTGCCCGACCTGTCCGGGCCGGCGCTGGCCGCCGCCATGCGCCGCCACGCCATCGCCGCCTGGGAGCGGCGGGGCTTCTTCCGCCTGCTCAATCGCATGTTGTTCCGCGCGGCCGATCCCGAGCGGCGCTATATCATCCTGCAGCGCTTCTACGGCTTGTCCGAGGATCTGGTCGCCCGTTTCTACGCCGATCGCCTCAGCTTCGCCGACAAGGCCCGCATCCTGACCGGTCGGCCGCCGGTCTCGATCCTGCGCGCCGCGCGCTGCCTCCCCGAGACCAAACGCGCCGCGACGACCGCATGATGCTCGATGCCATACGTCCCCCTCGCACCGCCGCGGTCATCGGCGCCGGCTTCGGCGGGCTCGCCCTCGCGATCCGTCTGCAGGCGGCGGGCCTCGCCACTACCCTCTATGAGAAACGCGACAAGCCCGGCGGCCGCGCCTATGTCTACGAGGATCGCGGCTTCACCTTCGATGGCGGGCCCACCGTCATCACCGATCCCACCTGCCTTGAGGATGTGTTCGAGGCCGCGGGGCGCCGGCTCGCCGACTATGTGGAGCTGATGCCGGTCTCGCCCTTCTACCGGCTGATGTGGCGGGACGGGCGCGCGTTCGACTATGTGAACGATCAGGACGCGCTGGATGCGCAGATCCGCCGCTTCGCGCCGCAGGACGTCGAGGGCTATCGTCGCTTCCTGGCCTATTCCCAGGAGGTGTTCGAGGAGGGCTATCTGAAGCTCGGCGCGGTGCCCTTCCTCCATTTCAGCGACATGATCAAGGCCGCGCCCCAGCTGCTGCGCCTACAGGCGTGGCGCTCGGTCTATTCCATGGTGGCGCGCTTCATCTGCGAGCCGCACCTGCGGCAGGCGTTTTCGTTTCACTCGCTGCTGGTGGGGGGCAACCCCTTCGCCACCTCCTCCATCTATGCGCTCATCCATGCGCTGGAGCGCAAATGGGGCGTGTTCTTTCCGCGCGGCGGCACCGGCGCGCTGGTGAAGGCCATGGTGCGCCTGTTCGAGGAACTGGGTGGACAGGTTCGCCTCTCGACCCCGGTGGACGAGGTGGAGGTGGAGGAGGGCCGCGCCTGCGCCGTGCGGCTGAAGGGCGGGGAGCGGGTGCCGTGCGACCTCGTCGCCTCCAATGCGGATGTGGTGCACACCTACGGCACGCTGCTGCGCAACACCGCGCGCGGCCGGCAGGAGGGGGCGCGGCTCGCTGGCAAGCGGCACTCCATGAGCCTGTTCGTCACCTATTTCGGGGCGCGGCGCACCTGGAGCAACCTGGCCCAGCACACGGTGCTGTTCGGCCCGCGCTATCGCGGGCTGGTCCGGGACATCTTCAGGGGGCCGGGGCTGGCGGCGGATTTCTCGCTCTATGTCCATGCGCCGAGCGTCACCGACCCGAGCCTCGCGCCGGCCGGATGCACCGCCTTCTATGTGCTCTCGCCGGTGCCGCACCTGGGCAAGGCCCCCCTCGACTGGGGGCGGATCGGCCCGCTCTACCGCGACCGCATCCTCGCCCACCTGGAGCAGCGCCTGCTGCCGGGCCTGCGCGAGAGCCTCGTCACCACGCGCATGCTCACCCCGTTCGGCTTCCGCGACGAGCTGAATGCCCACCATGGTTCGGCCTTCTCCATCGAGCCGATCCTGACCCAGTCGGCCTGGTTCCGGCCGCACAATCGCGACGACCGCATCCCCAACCTCTATTTCACCGGCGCCGGCACCCATCCGGGGGCGGGGGTGCCGGGCGTGGTGGGCTCGGCCAAGGCGACCGCGGGGCTGATCCTGGCCGATCTCGCCGCCGACGGGGCGTCGCGTCCGTGAGCGCGCCCGCCAGCAGCGTGCTCGGCGCCAGCGAGGCGGCCATCGCCCAGGGCTCCAAGAGCTTCGCCACCGCCGCCCGCCTGTTCGATCCGCGCACCCGCGCCGACGCGGTGATGCTCTATGCTTGGTGCCGCCATTGCGACGACGTGGTGGACGGGCAGGTGCTGGGGCATGGGCGCGTCGCCTCCGCCGCCACGCCGCAGGCGCGGCTCGACGCGCTCCAGGAGGAGACGGCGCGGGCCTGCCGTGGCCAGCCGGGCTCCCATCCGGCCTTTGTCGCCTTGGCCGAGGTGATGGCGCGCCATGCCATTCCCGCGCGCCTGCCCATGGACCTTCTGGCCGGCTTCCGCATGGACGTGGAGGGCCGGCGCTATGGCACGCTCGATGACACCCTGGGCTATTGCTACCATGTGGCCGGCGTGGTGGGGGTGATGATGGCCCTCATCATGGGGGTGAAGGACGAGCATGTGCTCGACCGGGCGTGCGACCTGGGGCTCGCCTTCCAGCTCACCAACATCAGCCGCGACGTGATCGAGGATGCCGGCCTTTGCCGCCTCTACCTGCCGGCCGACCTTCTGGCGGCGGAAGGGGTGGAGGCGGGCGCGGTGGCGGACCCGGCCCGGCGGGCGGCCGTGGCCCGCGTGGTGGCGCGGTTGCTGGACGCGGCGGAGCCCTATTACGATCAGGCGCGGATCGGCATCCGCGCGCTGCCGTTGCGCTCGGCCGCCGCCGTCGCCACGGCGCGGGCCGTCTACCGGGCCATCGGCAGCGGCGTGCGGGCGCGCGGCGCCGCCGCCTGGGACGGGCGGGTGTCCACCAGCCGGATGCAGAAGCTGGGCCTGCTCGCGGGCGGGGTCGCGGTGGCGGTGGGCTCGCGCTTCACCGCCCCCGCCCCGGCGCGGCCGGCGGAGTTGTGGACCCGGCCGCGATGACCCATTTCGCCGTCGTCGCGCCACCCCTGCCGGGCCATTACAACCCGCTGCTGGTCCTGGCGCGGGAGCTGGGCCGGCGCGGGCACGAGGTGACGTTCGCGCACATGGCCGATGCCGCCGCCCTGGTGGAGGGGCGAGACGCGCGCTTCGCGGCGGTGGGGCCGGCGAGCCACCCGCCGGGCGCGCTTGGGGCCTATCTCGATCGTCTCGCTCATCCCGGCGGCCTGTTCGGCTTTCTCGCCATGCTGCGGGCGACGGCGGGGATCACCGACATGCTGTGCCGCGACCTGCCGGGCGCGCTGGCGGCCATCGGCGCCGAGGCGGTGATCGCCGACCAGACCGAGGCGGCGGGGGTGCTGGTGGCGCGGCATCTGGGACTGCCGGCGGTGTCCACCGCCACCGCGCTGCCGCTCAACCGCGAGCGCGGCGTGCCGCCGCCATTCGTGCCCTGGCCCTACGATCCGTCCGAGCGCGGGCGGGTGCGCAACCGGGGCGGCTATCGGGTCACCGATCTTCTGATGACGCCCATGCGCCGGGTGCTGGCGCGCCACGGCGCCGCCTTCGGCCTCGACCCCAACGCCGACCAGGGCTTCTCGCCGCTGCTGACCGTGGCCCAGATGCCGGCGGGGCTTGATTTTCCGCGCCTGGAGCTGCCCGCCAGCTTCCATTACGGCGCGCCCTGGCGCGACGGCGAGGACATCGCCGCCTTGCCCTGGACGCCGCCGTGCGCGGACGGGCGACCTTTGGTGTTCTGCTCCCTCGGCACCCTCCAGGGGGCGCGGGGCGACCTGTTCGCCAAGGTGGCGCGGGCGGCGGCGCTCTGCGGGGCGCGGCTGCTCATCGCCCATGGCGGGCTGCTCTCGGCGGCCGAGGCGGCGCGGCTGGCCCCGGTGGCCGAGGTCCATGCGTTCGTGCCGCAGCGGGCGGTTCTGCGGCAGTGCGCGGCGGCGGTGCTCCATTGCGGCATGAATACCGTGCTCGATGCCCTGGCCGCCGGGGTGCCGCTGGTGGCGCTGCCCATCGCCTTCGAGCAGCCGGCCACCGCCGCCCGCCTTGCCTTTGCCGGCGTGGCCGAGGTGGTGCCCGCCGGGCGCGCCGGCGCCGGCCGCCTGACGCGGGCGCTGGAAGGCGTGCTGCGCGAACCCCGTTATCGCGCGGCCGCCCGTCGTCTGGCGGCCGACATGGCCGGGCATGGCGGCGTCGCTGACGCAGCGGACCGGATCGAGGCCGCGGTCGGCCGAGGGCATCCGCGCGGGCCGTGAAGACCGGGGCGGGGAGATGGGGTCTTCCGAAGCCCTGGTGGCAGGGGCGGAACGGATGGATGGAGCTCGGGGCCGCACGGCCGGGGTGCTCCCGCTGGCGCCGTTCGCGCAGGCCACGCCGTCGTGCCGCGACGCGAGCGGGCGGGAATGGGGAGGGTACCCGAGCGCCAGCGTCGAGCCGGGGCGGCGGGGGTGCGGCGCCCTGTTCGCCGTTCCGGTGGCTGGAGCGGGGTCGCTGGCGGGTGGCGGTGGCTCGGGAGCGTCCTCAGGGGCGGTGAAGACCGGTGCGCAGGTCCAAGCCCTCGTGCCGCGACGCGCGCGGGTGGCAAGCGGAAACGGGGAGGGTGCCCCCGCCAGCGTCGAGCCGGGGCGGCGGGGGCGCGTCGCCCTGTTCGCTGTTCCGGTGGCTGGGGGGCATTCTCAGGGGCGGTGAAGACCAGTGTGCAGGTCCAAGCCCTCGTGCCGCGACGCGCGCGGGTGGCAAGCGGAAACGGGGAGGGCGCCCCCGCCAGCGTCGAGCCGGGGCGGCGGGGGCACGGCGCCCTGTTCGCTGTTCCGGTGGCTGGAGCGGGCGGCGTTTGAGCCCGATCGGCGCGGACGGACCCTGTCGGCGTGGGGGATGGCTCTCCACGTTACAGCGCGACGACCCGTTGCCCGATCATCTTGCGCGGCAAGCCGATTGGCGCAGCGGTGAGGGGGAGCGTTTCGCGTGCCTCATGGCGGTGTGACTTCGGCGCGCGCTGCCGTGGCCGCCGGGGTGGCGCGGCCCATGGCCGCCGGCCACCGTGGCCCGCCTCACCTGTGCCGGCGTGGCCGAGGGGGTGCCGCCGGGCGGGGGGCCGGTACCGGCCCGGCTGACGTGGGCGCTGGACAGCCTGCTCAGCCCCCGCGATCGCGCGACCGCCCGTCGTCCGGCGGCGGATATGGCCGGGCACGGCGGCGGCGCGGCGGAGCGGATCGGGTGCGCCATCTCCACATGAGGCCAGCACCACAGGGGACCAGCTCCAAAGGGGGAGATATCCGCGCAGGCCCTTTGTCCACCGCGCCTTCAGCCGGCCGGGTGCCGGGCTTCGAGGTGATCCCGTCGGGCCGATGGGAGCCGGTGGCACACGGACCGGTTCCGCGCGCCGAAGGGTGCGGCGCCGTGCGCGCCTTTTTTCCTGTCGGCTTCGGCTTTCGCGCCGTGCCGGTCGCGCGCGCCGGCGCAGGGAACGGGATGCCCCGAAGGCCCGTGCGTGATGCGCTCACCCGCTTGGGGTCATTCTGCCGGGGGCGTGGACTTCAGGGCGGGGCCGTGCAGGGCCTTCAGGCGCGCCTTCAGGGCCGGCACCGGGGGGGCGTAAAGGAAGCCGAAGGACACGCAGCCGTCCTTGCCGTCCACCGCATGATGCAGCCGGTGGGCCTGCACCAGCCGTTTCAGGTAGCCCCGGCGTGGCACGAACTGGAATGGCCAGCGCTGGTGGGCGATGCCGTCATGGGCCACGAAATAGAGCGCGCCATAGGCCGTCATGCCCACCCCCACCCACAGCACCGGGGCCCCATGGCGGCCGATGAAGATGAGCGCGATGGCGATGGCGGCGAAGAACAGGGCATAAAGATCGTTGCGCTCGAACAGGCCGGTGCGCGGCTCGTGGTGGGATTTGTGCCAGCCCCAGCCGAACCCATGCATGACATATTTGTGCGCCCACCAGGCGACGCCCTCCATGGCGGCCACGGTCAGAAGCACGATCAAAAGGTTGATGGCGAAGCCCATGGCGGCTTTTCCCTCGGAGGTTCTGACGTTTTAGGCGCGACCGGGCGCCGGCACCATGGCGAAAGTCAAAACGCGGGTCGAGGCATGGCGCATGTCGCCCCTATCCCAGCCGCGCCGCCCGGCGCAGCAGCCAGAACGACAGGAGCGCGCCCGCCGCGCCATAGGCCAGCAGCACCGCCAGCGCCGGCAGCAGGGTGTCGAGGGGGGCGCCGCGCCACAAGGCATCCTGATAGGCCTCGATCCCCCAGGCGGTGGGGGTGAGGTCACCCAGGCGCTGGAGCCATTCCGGCATCAGGAAGCGCGGTGCCATGGAGCCGCCGACGGCGGAGAGCAGCAGCACCACGAAGGTGGACAGCGTCTGCGCCTGCTGGCGGGTGCGGCTGGCGGCGGCCAGCGGCAGCGCCACCCCGGCGGCGGCAGCGGCGGCAGCCACCGAGACCACCAGCCAGGACCAAAGGTGCCCGGCCGCGTCCACGCCATAGACGAGCTGCGCCACCGCGAACAGCACCGCCAGCAGGGCGAGCCCCTGCAACAGCAGGAAGGCGAATTTGCCCGCCACCAGAGCGCCGATGCCGCCTCGCGTCATCAGGATGCGGTCGAACACGCCGCTGCGCCGCTCCTCCACCAGGCTGGCGGCCCCCTGCACGGCGCTGAACAACAGGAACAGCAGGGCGATCGCCCCCGCGTAATAGGTAACCGCCGGCTGCCCCTGCGCCGGTTCCACGCTCTGGCGCGCCATCAGCTCGGCGCCGCCGCCGGCCACCAGCTCGGGGGCGCGGGCGACGGCCTCTTTCAGGCGCCGCGCCTGTTCGGGAGAGAACGGGCCGACCAGCACCTGAACCTGCCCCGCCACACGCGACAGCGCCATGCCCGGCAGAACCGTGGTGAACAGCGTCTGGATCCGGGCCATCAGCAGGGCCGCCGCCACCGCCCGTCCCGGATCGGCGACGATGACGAGGGGGGATGCCGGGGTGACGATGCCGGGGTCGTCGCGCACCAGCAGGCCCACGTCGGCGCGGCCATCCCGCACCTGGGCTTCCACCCGCGCCGCGGCATCCGCGCCGGTGACGAGCCGCAGCGTCGTGTCGGGGGCGGCGGCGAGGGCATCGAGGAATGCTTCGGCGGCGGGCGCCGGGGTGAGCCGCGCGGCGGCCACCTTCAGCGCGCCGGCATCGCCTCCGGCACCGGAGAAGATGGCCGCGAACAGCAGGAACAGCAGCGGCGGGAGCACGAACGTCATCGCCAGCGCGCCCCGGTCGCGCAGCAGCGTCAGCGCCATGGCGCCCATGATCGCGCCCATCACACCCCCGCCGATGTCACGGCATCATAGAGGGCGGGAAGGCCCGGCGTCTTCAGAGTGAGGGTGCGCGGCGGCAGGCCGAGGGTGTCCAGCCGCGCCAGCAGCGTGCTCACCGCGCGCGGGGAATCGGAGATGAGGCCGCGCGCGGTCGCGCCCTCCGTCGCGAGGCCGAGGCTGGCCAGCAGCTCCGCCCGCAATGCCGGCGGCGGGGCGGCGAAGGTGATCTCCACCGCGCGCCGATGGGCGAAGCGCTGGCCGAGGAGATCCGCAAGCGGGCCTTCGAGCGCCATGTGCCCGCCCATGAGGATGGCGGCGCGATCGGCCACCTGTTCCGCGAACTCGAAATCGTGGGTGACGAGCAGCACCGCCAGGCCATCGTGCGCGAGGGCGCGGACCAGGACCGCGAGCGCCTCGCGGGCCGAAGCGTCCACCCCCGCCGTGGGTTCATCGAGCAGCAGCAGGCGCGGCGCGCCCATGAGGGCGGCGGCGAGGTTGGCGCGCCGCTGCCAGCCGCCGGACAGGCGATCGATGCGCTCGTCCTGCCGGGCCGCCGTTCCGGTGCGCTCCAGCACCTGCGCCACCCGCAAGCGGCCATCCGAGGGACTGAGCCCCGACAGCTCGGCGAACACGGCGAGATTTTCGGCGATGGTGAGGGCGCGGTAAAGGGCGATGTCCTGGGGGGCAAGGCCGATCTTCCCGCGCGCCTCGGCGGTGTCGGCGGGGAGGCCACAGATGGCGATCGCGCCCGCCTTGACCGCGAGACGGCCGCAGATGGCGCGGATCAGCGTGGATTTGCCGGCGCCGTTCGGTCCCACAAGCGCGGTGACGCAGCCGGCCGGGACCGTCAGGCTCAGCGCGTGCAGCACCGGGGTGCGGCCATAGCCGGCGTCGAGGCCCTCGATCGCCAGCGGCGGCGGCGCGCTGGCGATGGCGGTCGGCGCTCCGGCTTGCGGTGGCGCCGGGGCCGCCACGAGATGCAGGTGGGAGGGGCTCACGGCGCGTGGTGCCGCGTCAGGTCGCCGAAGGCGGCGTCGAGGAACAGCAGCAGCGGCTGGTGCCCCTCGTCATTGGGGCCGATCCGATGGGACGCCTCGGCCGCCCGCGCCAGATGCGTGTCGAGCAGCGCGCGCGCCTGCGGGGCGCCGAGGGCGGCGATGAGGGTGGCCTTGCCCGCGTCCTGCCCCACGTCCTTGCCCAGGGCGTCGCGGGACGCGGTGGCGTCGAGCAGGTCGTCCAGGATCTGGTAGGCGCGTCCCACATGGGCGGCGAAGGCGGCAAGGTCCGCCATGCGGGCCGCGCTGGCGTCCGCCACCCGGCCGGCGATCTCGGCGGTGAGGGTGAACAGGACGCCGGTCTTGCGCCGGTTCACCTCCTCGGTGGCCCGCGCCGGCCGCCCGGCGGCAGGCCGCAGATCATCGAACTGGCCGCCGCACAGGCCCAGCGAGCCGACCGCCATCGACAGCCGCGCCACCGCGTCGAGCCGAACCGGCGCGCTCACGCCGGGCGCATC
The DNA here is from genome assembly GCF_021730435.1 of Xanthobacter agilis. Lineage (GTDB taxonomy): Bacteria > Pseudomonadota > Alphaproteobacteria > Rhizobiales > Xanthobacteraceae > Xanthobacter > Xanthobacter agilis. Next base: position 101,040 of record NZ_JABWGX010000017.1, on the reverse strand, counting down.
CGCCGCCACCCCGAACGCCCGCGACAGCAGCGCGATGGCGGCCAGCAGAGCCACATCCTCCCCGAATGCGACATGGGTGGTGGGCTGGGCGCGGCGCAGGGCGGCGTCGTCCATGCACGGCAGGTCATCCATGATGAGGGAGGCGGCGTGGATCATTTCCACCGCGCAGCCGAAATCGAGCACCGCATGCTCGCTGACGCCGAGCTGCAAGGCCGCCGACAGGGCGAGCAGCGGCCGCAGCCGCTTGCCGGGGGCCAAAAGAATGTGCCGCATGGCCGCGTGCAGCGCCGCCGGATGCAGCGCCGTCGACGGCACCAGAAGGCCGAGGCGCCGATCCACCATGGCGCGCAGAAAGGACAGGTCCCGCGCGCCGGGACGCGCCGCGCCGTCGTCCGCCGGCGCGGCGGGCGCATCGTCCGCGCCATCGTCGCGGCTTGCCTTGCGCATGATGAACATCCGTATCTCAACGGCCCCGCTCGCGCTCTGGTAGAAGGCCGCGGGGGCGTATCTCGCACGACTTTAGATCATTCCTCGCCCATCGATGCCAGAGGCGGCGGCACCGCCGGCCCGGTTCGGACCGCCTTGTGTGAAACCTGCATCGCTTTGAAGGTATTAAGGTGCGTGCGCGGCTGTCGGGCGCGAGACGGCGCCCGCCGGGCTGATTTTGGCGGTTCATCGGCGGCGGAAAATGCTCTACATCAAAATCCGATGCCGGTTCCGCCGGAAGCGGCCTTGCGTTCCGTCTGTTCGCGCCGGACACGACGCGTCCGGGGGGCGCCGGGGCCGCATGCGGCTCCCCCTCGACGTGCCTCTCCAGCCCCAAGGCTTGTGCATGCCCGTTCCGCCCCTCGTTCCGCCGCCCGATGTCGCGTCGTCCGCGGCCGATGGCGCGCAGCGGCGCAAGAGCGATCATATCGAGGTGGTGCGCGCCGGCCATGCCGCGAGCGCCTGCGACCCCGGCTTCGACGCCGTGCGCCTGGTCCATTGCGCCCTGCCGGAACTGGCGTTGGACGAGGTGGATCTGTCGACGCGGCTGCTGGGCAAGCCCCTGGCCGCGCCGCTCCTCATATCCGCCATGACCGGCGGGCCGGCGCGGGCGGAGCGCATCAACATCCATCTGGCGGAAGCGGCACAGGAATTGGGGATCGCCTTCGCCATCGGGTCCCAGCGCATCGCCCTGGAGCGCGGCGGGGCGGCAGGGCTCGGCGCGGAGCTGCGGCGCCGCGCGCCGGACGTGCTGCTGTTCGCCAATCTCGGCGCCGCCCAGTTCGTGCGCGGCTACGGGCCGGAGGAGGCGCGCCGGGCGGTGGAGATGGTGGGGGCGGATGCCCTCGTGATCCATCTCAATCCGTTGCAGGAGGCCATTCAGCCCGAGGGTGACCGCGATTGGCGGGGGGTGCTCGATGCCCTGGGCGTGCTCGCGGCGGCGCTCGCGGTGCCGGTGGTGGTGAAGGAGGTGGGGTTCGGCCTGTCGCCGGCGGTGGCGCGGGCGCTGGTGGCGCGGGGCATCGCCGCGCTCGACGTGGCCGGGGCCGGCGGCACCAATTGGGCGCTGGCGGAAGGCGCGCGCGGCGAGGGCCGCACCCGCGCCGTGGCCGCCGCCTTCGCCGATTGGGGCGTTCCCACCGCCATCGCCATCCGGCTGGTGCGCGCCGCATGTCCCACGGTGCCGGTCATCGCCTCGGGCGGGGTACGCCATGGGGTGGACGTGGCCAAGGCCATCCGCCTCGGGGCCGATCTCGCCGGGCAGGCGGCGGCGGTGCTGCCCGCCGCCATGGAGTCCACGGCGGCGGTGGTGGAGCATTTCACGATCCTGCGCGATCAGCTCAAGGTGGCGTGCTTCGCCACCGGCGCGCGCGATCTCGAGGCGCTGCGCCGGGTGCCGCTGCTGGACGAGGCTTGAGGTACGGCCTCAATTGGACCAGTGGTCGAGCCACATCTTCTCGCCGATGGTGCAGGACACGCGCGGCCGGGCCGCCGCCGCCGGCACCACCAGACCCGGCGTCGGCTCCGGCACCACCCCGGCCACCTCCAGCACCAGCTTGGTCTTGATGGCGCGGGCGAATTCGGACATGTGCTCCACCGGGATCACGAACGCCCCCGGCCCGCCGATGACGCAATCCTCGTAATAAATGTCGAGTTCCGGCGCATCGACGGCGGCGGCGGAGCCGCGCTTCATCACCAGCGGCAGGCCGTTCACGGTGATGCCGCGCCCGACCACGGCGTCGCGCGCCACCTCGACCGGCGGACCCTGGTTGTTCACGCCGTCGCCGGACACGTCGATGACCCGGCGCGGGCCTTTGAACCCGTTCAGGTCGAACTGATCGGCGCTGTAGAGCAGCGCGGACGAGATGGAGGTGCGGTAGACCCGGTGCAGGGGCGCGGATGTCACCGCGGCGGCGAACGCCTGGGCGGTCTGCGGCCCGTCGATGATGCGCCAGGCCACCACCACCTGTTGCTCGGTCTCGCCGGCCCATTCCACATAGGCCACCGCGATGCGGCCCTGGGGCCCGAGGCGCAGCGCCTGCAGGAATTCCGGCGAGGTGACGGCGGCCGCGTAGCCGTTGCGCTGGAGCGCCTGTTCTTCGGTGTCCATGGAATAGGAGATGTCCACCGCCAGGACCAGCTCCAGGTCCACCGGCGTGGTGCCCGCCTCGCCCGCCGTCGCCGCATCCGCGGCCACCAGGGCGAGGCCGGCCAGCCACGCGCCATGCCAGAGCCTGCGTGTCCCCATCGCCTTCGCTCCCCTTCGCACATCCGCCGCGACATGTCGTCGCGATGATGCTGACACCTTCCGGTCGGGGGCAAAAGAGGTGAGCCGCCTCTTTTGGTTGCGGTGGGCGCGATGCAAAGCGGCATGGGTGAAGGATTTCAAGCGCGGTGACGCGTGTCGCGCCATCGTCACAATGCGTTGAGCCCCGCCGCCCTGCGCAAATTTTGCGCAGGGCGGCGGGGCTCAAGGGCCAGAGGTCATGGATTCTCCATGGATCCTCGTCGCGACTCAGCCGCCCGTGGTCACTGCTCGAGGGTCTCGGTGTCCACGATCTCGATGCCGAAACCGCCGAGGCCCACATAGGTGCGGGCCTTGGAGGCCAGCAGGCGGATGGAGACGATGCCGAGATCCCGCAGGATCTGCGCGCCCAGGCCCACCTCGCGCCAATGGCGGTCGCGCTCGGCCTCGCTAGAGGTCACCTCGCCGCTCAAGGCGGACGCCGGCACGCCGGCGGTGCCGTCGCGCAGATAGACCAGCACGCCACGGCCTTCCTGATCGATGCGCTCCAGCGCCCTCTGAATCGACTTGCCGCCGCCGAAGGCGTCGCCGATGGGATCGGCCCGGTGCAGGCGCACGAGCACCTTCTCGCCGTCGCCGATCCGGCCCTTCACCAAGGCGAGATGATTCACCACGTCGAACGGAGTGGTATAAGAGTAGCCCTGAAGCTCGCCCACGCAGGTGGGCACGGGAAATTCGGCGGCGCGGGTGACGAGTTTCTCGCGCGCCTGGCGGTAGGCGATGAGGTCGGCCACCGAGATCCGGGTCAGCATGTGGGTCTCGGCGAACTGGGACACCTGCGGGCCGCGCTTCACGGTGCCGTCGTCGTTCACCAGCTCGGAGATGACGCCCACCGGCGGCACGCCGGCAAGGCGGCACAGGTCCACCGCCGCCTCGGTGTGGCCGGAGCGCATGAGCACGCCGCCTTCCTTGGCGATGAGCGGGAACACATGGCCGGGTCGCACGAAATCCGCCGCCCCCATGTTGGGGTTGGCGAGGGCGCGTACGGTGTTGGTGCGTTCCTCGGCGGAGATGCCGGTGGTGGTGCCGTGCTTCACGTCGATGGAGATGGTGAAGGCGGTGCCGAGCGGGGCGTCGTTATTGGACACCATGGGATCGAGCCGCAGCCGCTTCGCCTCGGACGGCGGCAGCGGCGCGCACACGATGCCGGAGGTGTTGCGGATGATGAAGGCCATCTTCTCCGGCGTCGCCAGGGAGGCGGCGAGGATCAGGTCGCCCTCGTTCTCGCGGTCGTCGTCATCGGTCACGACGATGATCTCGCCACGGGCGAAGGCTTCGATGGCGGCTTGGACGCGGGACTGGGTACTGTCGGTCACGGGAGAACCTCGGAGACTGAGCGGAGGGAGACCGAGGAAATCGTTGGGCGTCACCTCGTGGCCGGTGGCCTCTGCGATCCTCTCGGCCGTCTCGCGGGAGATCCAGGCCCTCTCGTCATTGCACAAAGACGTGACGCTGGCGGGGGATAACCCCACCTGCCGCGCGAACGCGCTGCGCTTGGTGCCGGTGCTTGAAAGCCAGTCCGCGAGCTTCATGGCGCCAGCATATCATCGCCAATTTCACTCGCAATGAAATTTTCAAAAGTTCAGCATCAGTGAAATTCGTCGAAAACGGCCTGCCGGTCCCTGGCCGCTTGCGGGATGGAATGAATGGCGTCACCGTCGAAGCGGCAAGCGGCAAGCGGCAAGCGGCAAGCGGCAAGCAGCAAGCGGCGCGCAGCGCGCGGAGGGGCGGACGATGAAGGATTGGCTCGCGGTCCATTGGGTCACCGGCGCGATGTTCATGTGCGGCGCGCTGCTGCTGGTGGTGCCGGTGGTGCCCGGCGGGGCCGAGCGCATCATCTATCTCGCCGGACCCCTCTATATGCTGCATCAGGTGGAGGAGCACTTCGGCGACCGCTTCCGGACCTATGTGAACAGCCGCGTGTTCGGTGTCGAGGCGCTGACGGTGGCCGACGTGCTGTGGATCAACCTGCCCGGCGTGTGGGGCATCAATCTTCTGGCCCTCTATGCCGCCCAGTGGCTGGCGCCCGGCTGGGGGCTGTGCGCGCTCTATCTCATCCTTTTGAACGGCATCGCCCATGTGGGCATGGCGGTGGCCCTGCGCGGCTACAATCCGGGGCTGGGCACCGGCGTCGCGCTGTTCATCCCGTTCGGCATCCTCGGCCTCGTCACGGTGCCGGCGACCACGGCGCAGCATTTGTTCGGCCTTGCGGTGGCGGTGCTGGTGCACGCGGGCATCGTCGCGGTGGTGAAGCGCAATGCCGCCCGAGCGGCTCAGGTCCGGGGCGGGGAGCCGGGACGCGCCCCGCCGTCCGCGATCAGCCCTTGACGACGGGGCTGTAGCCCTGGCGCAGGGACGAGAGCAGCGGGTCGCCGACGTTGAGGTGGCCCTTGACCAGGTCTTTCGGGGTCAGCGCCAGCCACTGGTTCAAGGAAACGTCCTTGTATTCGCCTTTATTGAACGCGTTGAGCACGCGCATGGGTTCGTTGCCGACGTTCTCGATGTAATGGGCCAGCATCTTCGGCACATAGCCCACGTCGCCGGAGCTGTAGTCGAAGGTGCGAGCATTGTTCACCGCGTCGAACACGGTCATGCGGGCCTTGCCGCCGAGATAATATTGGATCTCGTCCGCATTGGGGTGCCAATGGATCTCGCGCATGCCGCCCGGCTCCAAATCGATCATGAGCGCCGCCATGTTGGTGACTTCGAAGGTCTTGGAATCGATGATCTTGGTGGCCCCGCCGGCGAACGACTTGGGCGGCACCTCGGAGGCGCGGAACACGTATTTCCCGGTCATGGAGGCGGCGCCAAGCTGCTTGCGCACGTCCGCGATCGGGCTAGGCACGGGCATGCGGAAGATGTATTTCTCGGGCGCCGGAAGACCCTCGAAGGCGCTTTGCGGCACGCCGAAATTCTTCGCCAGAACCGCGCGCGGGGTATGGGCGAACAACTCGGTGACGAGCAGGGTCTGGTTCTCGGAAAAGTTGCCGTCGTTGAACACCAGGACGAACTCGGTGCCCTCCTCAAGGCCCTGGATGGCGTGGGGGAAACCGGCGGGCGCAAGCCACAGGCCGCCGGGGTTGAGGTCTTCCACCAGAACCTGAAGCTGGTCGTCCACCAGCTAGAAGCGCACGCGGCCCTGGACCACATAGGCCCATTCGGCCTCCTTGTGCCAGCAGCTCGCGCACCACGCTGGGGCCGAGGCGCATGTTCACGATCGCCAGCTCCTTGAGGGCGCCGAGCTCGCGGATGGTCACCTCGCGCGCCCAGCCGCGATCCTCCAGGCGGTTGTGCGCCATGGCGAACGGGAACTTGAGGTTCGCAATACCTCCATTGTCGGTGGCGGGCGGAATGAGGAGATCGGGGTTCTGCGCTTCGACGGCGGGGTTGCGGCGACCGGTGATGGTGGCCCCGTTCGTGCCCACGATCGGCTCCGGCAGGTCAGTCATCTTGACGTTCCGTGTTGCCGGCCGCAGTCGCGACCGCGAACTTGGCAATGCGTATCAATGTCTTACGCGTCAAGTTAGGGCCGGGCCTGGAACGCGCGGACTTTTCGGACCGATCGGATGCGAAAGATCAAAGCGTCAAATCAAAAGCGTGAAGCCCCTCGAGGGGCCTTGCTCAAGCCGGAGTCGCGTGGTCGGGGTGCGGCGAACGCGTGGGTGTTCGTCGCCGGAGGGCGGAAAAGGCCGGGTGTGGACGTCCGCCGGCCCCGGCCGGTGCGCTGCAGATCGGTGCCGATGGAACGCGGACCTTGGCAACGGACCTCGCCGTCAGGCGCCGCGATGGAGGCCCTATCGCAGGGGAAGTCCGTCGGCTTGGTCTATCGCGTGAACGGCCATTGGGGTGGCGTGCCGACCTGTCCGCGATGGCGCAACATGTGGTCCGCGAGCACGCACGACACCATCGCCTCGCCCACCGGCACCGCGCGGATGCCCACGCACGGGTCGTGCCGGCCCTTGGTGAACAGCTCCGTTTCGTCGCCGAAACTGTCCACCGTGAGCCGGGGCGTGAGGATGGAGGAAGTGGGCTTCACCGCGAACCGCGCCACGATCGGCGCCCCGGTGGAGATGCCGCCCAGGATGCCGCCCGCATGGTTGGCGAGGAACAGGGGATGGTCCGCGTTGCCGCGCCGCATCTCGTCGGCGTTTTCCTCGCCGGTGAGGCGGGCGGCGTTGAAGCCCTCGCCGATCTCCACCGCCTTCACCGCGTTGATGCCCATGAGCGCGCTGGCCAGTTCCGCGTCGAGCTTGCCATAGAGCGGCGCGCCGAGGCCGGGGGGGACCCCTTCGGCCACCACTTCCACGATGGCGCCGACCGAGGAGCCCTTCTTGCGAATCGCGTCGAGATAGTCGCTCCACAGGTGCACGGTCTCGGCATCCGGGCAGAAGAAGGGGTTGTTGCCCACCTCGTCCCAGTTCCAGCGCGTGTGGTCGATGGGGATGTTGCCGATCTGGACGAGGGCGGCGCGCACGGTGACGCCCGGCAGCACCTTGGCCGCGATCGCCCCCGCCGCCACCCGCATGGCGGTCTCGCGGGCCGAGGAGCGCCCGCCGCCGCGGTGGTCGCGGATGCCGTACTTGATGTCGTAGGTGAAATCCGCGTGCCCAGGCCGGTAGGCGCCGGCGATGTCGGCATAGTCCTTGGAGCGCTGGTCCACGTTCTCGATCAGCATGGCGATGGGCGTGCCGGTGGTGACGAGCCCGCCCATGGGATGGTCCAGCGTGCCGGAAATCACCTTCACCTGGTCCGGCTCGCGGCGCTGGGTGGTGAAGCGCGATTGGCCCGGACGGCGCCGGTCGAGGGCGGACTGCACCTCCTCGAGGGTGAAGCGCAGGTTGGGCGGACACCCATCCACCACGCAGCCGATGGCCGGCCCGTGGCTCTCGCCAAAGGTGGTGACGCGGAAGAGGTGCCCGAAGGTATTGAACGACATGACGCGACCTTGTTCTCCAACGCGCCCAATAGACGACAACGCGCGCGTTGGAAACCATTCCGCCATCATGATGGTATTATCGTGCGATAATGTCACTCGGAAGGTGCGATGGGGCGCTGAAAGTGATAGGAAGAAGGCGACGGAGCCCCATTTCCCGCCATGCCTTTCCTTGAAATCCTCATCGTTGTCGCCCTGGTGCTGTTGAACGCGGTGCTCGCGGCGGCGGAATTGTCCATTGTTTCATCCCGGCCCGCGCGGCTGAAGCTCATGGCCGAGCGCGGCCGCTCCGGTGCCCGGGCGGCGCTGGCGCTGGGGGCCGACCCCGGCCGCTTCCTGTCCTCGGTTCAGATCGGCATCACGCTGATCGGCATCGTGGCCGGCGCCTTCTCCGGCGCCAGTCTCGGCGCCCAGCTCAGCGACATGCTGCGCGACGCCGGCATGCCGGCGAGCTTCGCCGGGCCGGTGGGCTATGCCGCCGTGGTGGCCGCCATCACCTATGTCTCGCTGGTCATCGGCGAGCTGATTCCGAAGCGCCTCGCCCTGCGGGATCCGGAGCGGCTCGCCTGCATGGTGGCGCCGCTGATGGTGAGCCTGTCCAAGGTGGCGGCGCCGGCGGTGTGGCTGCTGGACGCCTCCACCCGCCTCGTGCTGCGCCTCATGGGCGAGGGCGGCGACCGTGATTCGGCCGTCACCGACGAGGAGATTCGCGCCATCATCACCGAGGCCGAGAGCGCGGGCGTCATCGACCCCGCCGAGCGGCGCATGATCTCGGGGGTGATGCGCCTCGCGGATCGTCCCGTCACCGCCATCATGACGCCGCGGCCGGATGTGGAGTGGGTGGACATCTCCAAGAGCCCGGACGAGGTGCGCGCCGAACTCTTGGAAACCCCCCATTCGCGGCTGCCCGCCTGCGAGGGCTCGCCGGAGGAGACCATCGGCGTCATCCAGGCCAAGCGCGTGCTCGACGCCTATCTCAAGGGGGAGGACCCCGACCCGCGGGATTTCGTGCAGCCGGCCCCGTTCCTGGTGGAGACCGTGGGCGCGCTGGAAGCCATGCGCATCCTGCGCGGGTCGCAGGTGCCCATGGGCATCGTGGTGGACGAATATGGCGACATGGTCGGCGTGGTGACCGGCTACGACCTGCTCGACGCCATTACCTCCACCGTGCCGGTGGACACCCAGGCCGAGCGCAACATCGTGGAGCGGCAGGACGGCTCCTATCTGGTGGCCGGCGACACCCCCATCGACGAATTGATGGAGCTGATCGATGTGGATCTGCCGGTGGACGAGGGCTTCCACACGGTGGCCGGCTTCGCGTTGTCGCGCATCAAGGAGCTGCCGGAGGAGGGCGCGGTGTTCCATGCCCACGGTTGGCGCTTCGAGATCGTGGACATGGACGGGCGGCGCATCGACAAGCTGCTGGTCTCGCGCCCCCATGTCCTGCACCGCCAGAAGACGGCGGGGGAGTGAGGCTTCCCCGCGCCCGGTGACGAATCAAAACGGGCGCCCGCGTAGGGCGCTCGTTTTCTTGGGAGGTCTGTTTTCTTGCCGCCGGGGCGGGAGGGGCGGCTCAATCCCGCCGGGCGAGCGAGCGCAGGAAGCCCTGGTATTCGTCGGTCAATTCCATCTCCACCGCCGGCGCCATCTTCAGGAGCATGTTGGCGATGAAGGCCTGATCGTTGCGGGGGTCTTCCAGCAGTTCGCGCAGCAGGGGCACGTTGTCCTCGATGTGGGCCATGAAGGCGATGCCCTTCTCCTGGGTCTCGGTCCACTTCTCCCGCGTCCATTTGGCGAGCGGGAACATGATCTCGCTGACGAAATTGGATTTGCGCGCCTTCTCGAAGAAGCGCAGCCCGGCGTTCCAGTTCTCCTTGGCGCGCATGGGCGGCGGGGGGATGTCGCCCGCGAGCATCTTCTTGCCCGCCTGGCCGACGAAATCCTCCAGGGTCTGCGGCGCGTCGATCTGGGCGCGGAAGTGCCAGAGGGCGAAATTGCCCGGATATTCCTTGCCCATGGCGGCGACGAGGGCGGCTTCCACCGTGTCCACGGCGGCGGTGTCGCCTTTGAGCGCGGCGGTCATGGCGAAGGCGAAGACGGTGTCGTTGCCGACATTGTGCACGCCGCCGGTGGCGAGCTGCTGGGGCGTCAGCGCCGGCGTCTTGCCGTCCACCGGGGCCACCGGCTCGCCGGCGCGCTCGGCCATGATGTAGCTCGTGATCTCCAGCCAGGGCATGTAATTGGCGATGAACGCATCGGGATCCACATGCACGATGGCCAGGTTGAGGGGCATCTTGCGCTTTTGCAGCTCGGCCATGTCGGTCATGGAAATCCCCTGGAATATGGAAGCGAAGAAAGAACGGGTGTTCGGGACGGGCGGGCCGGTGGCCCGGCCGGGACCGACGCGCGTCGCCTTCGCGACAGCACGGGTCCGGGCGATGTGTCGCAGCAAGAAAAGTGCCAGTGGCACCGAGGGAGGCTGCCGCGGGGGTCCTCAGCCGGCGACGGCGAAGCGTCCGCCGGCGACCACATAGACCGCCCCCTGGCGCACCGGGAGCCCGGCGGCTTCCTCCGGCGGCATGCCGGCGAGCACATGCAGGGCCGCCCGGATGACGCCGCCATGGGTGACGATCACCACATCGCCGGCGAGCCGCGCGATGGCGGCGAGGATGCGACGCGACAGGTCTACATAATTCTCGCCGCCGGGGGGCACGAAGCTCCAGGGGTCGCGGTCACGTTGGCGCACGGCCTCGAAGTCGCGGCGGCGCAGCTCGGGCCAGGTCTGGCCCTCCCATTGGCCGAAGGAGATTTCGGCGAAGCGGATGTCGGTGGCGAAGTCGTGGGCCGGCAGGTCGAGGCTGGTGCGCAGGATGCGCATGGTCTCGGTGGCGCGCACCAGCGGGCTTGATACGAAGGTCAAGAGCTCCGGCGGTCCGGCGAGCTGGTGCAACACCCGCCCCACCCGGCCGGCCTGGATGCGCCCCAGGGGGTTCAGCGGCACGTCGCGGCGCCCTTGCAGGCGGCCGGCCACGTTCCAGTCGGTCTCGCCGTGGCGCACCAGGAAGAAGCGGCGGGTTACCTCGGCGGTGGCGGCCATGGCCGATTCGCTCGCGGCGCTGGCGGAAGATGTCATGGTCGAGGCCTCGCCCATCATCGGGTCCACGTTGCCCGTTTCGGTGCGACGGCTCCCGGCGGGCGGGCGCCGGGGCCTGGTGTTCGGGGTGTCAGGGCTGGCGGCCGCGGCGTCGCCGCCACTGTCGTGCCGGCCATCAGCGGGCCGGCACCGGCACGACGTGGTCGTACCACGCCCCGAGGGTGGGATAGGTGACGCGCAGCGTCACGCTCTGGCCGGGCGCGCGGCGGCCCTTGAAGCTCACCACCGCGCCCTTCGCGGGATGGCCGAGGCAGGGATTGGTCGCGCCGCCGTCGGTTCCGGTGGCGACGAAGGGGCCGAAGCTCACGCTGATCCGGGCGCCCGGCGGGGCCGACACCACGGCGATGGTGGGCGCCTGGCTCTGCTGGCACAGGAAATCCATGGTGGCGGCGCCGAAGATGGCGCCCTTGGGCAGCCGGGCGGCCGGTCCCATGCCGGTCATGTAGGAGATGCCGGGCATGCTCGGCGTCACATAGTTCGGGAAGAACGCGCCGCCAGGTCCGAACACGCGATCCCGGAGCGGATATTGTTCCAATGTGGGCAGGCTCTGCGCGCCGGCGCCGCTCGCGCCGAGGGCGACCGGCAGCGCAAGGGTGGCGAGAACAAGGCGCAGGGCTGTCCGCATGATCGTTCTCCTCATCCGCGCGTGCGGCGCGGCTTCGCGTGACGCCTTTAAAGCTCGATCAATCGCGCACCAGCGCGAGGTCGGGCGCGTCGGGGTGCTTCATGCCAACGATATGATATCCGGCGTCCACATGGTGCACCTCTCCGGTCACACCTCGTGACAAATCAGACAGGAGGTACACGCCGGTATCGCCCACCTCGTCGGTGGTGACGGTGCGCCGCAGCGGGGAATTCAGCTCGTTCCACTTCAGGATGTAGCGGAAATCACCGATGCCGGAGGCGGCCAGGGTCTTGATGGGGCCGGCGGAGATGGCGTTGACGCGAATCGCCTTCGGCCCGAGGTCGGCGGCCAGATAGCGCACGGAGGCTTCCAGCGCGGCCTTGGCGACGCCCATCACGTTGTAATGGGGCATCCATTTCTCGGCGCCGTAATAGGTGAGGGTGAGCAGCGACCCGCCCTTGTTCATCAGCTTCTCCGCCCGCTGGGCGATCGCGGTGAACGAGTAGCAGGAGATGAACAGGGTCTTGGTGAAATTGTCGGCCGTGGTGTCCACATAGCGGCCGTCGAGCTCGTCCTTGTTGGAAAAGGCGATGGCGTGGACCACGAAATCGAGGCTGCCGAACAGCTTCTCGGTTTCGGCGAAGACCGCGTCCAGGGTCTCGGGCTCGGTGACATCGCAATGGCCGACCAGGTGTCCGCCGAGTTCCGCCGCCAGAGGCTCCACCCGCTTCCGCAGCGCTTCGCCCTGGTAGGTGAGGGCGATCTCGGCGCCGGCGGCGCGCGCGGCCTTGGCGATTCCGTAGGCTATGGATCGGTTGTTGGCGACACCGAGAATCAGCCCGCGCTTGCCCTTCAGGAGACCGCTCGCGAAACCGTCCGTCGCCATTTGCCCATACTCCAGATTCTCAAGCCGTTGATGCCACATGGGCCAACGTCCCGCGCGGGACGTGACCCATAGGCCGGCTTCCTATGGCATGGGGCCATCCACCGTTCAAGCGAGCAAGGCTCAACTTGGCACTTGCATCCGGGCAAAAGGCCATGTTAGACGCATCGTCCTGGGCACGGAGTGTAGCGCAGTCTGGTAGCGCACCACGTTCGGGACGTGGGGGTCGCAGGTTCAAATCCTGCCACTCCGACCAGGTATACCGGCAGTTCTCTGTCCGGTGGCCAGGTCGATGAGATCGATGCCGAGGGATCTGAAGGATCCGCAAAAATATATTCAGCAATGAGTGCCGGCCGGGGCGCGGATGAACGCATGCGCGATGCGCGCATGTCGAGTCTTCGCGGTGCGGAGCGGGATGATTCGCACCGCGGCGGACGGCCTGGCGGGCGTCGCCACGGTGTGCCCCGCGGCACCCGGCCTCCGCAGCGCTGAAGCCATCCGACACCGGCCCGACGCAGGGCTATTTGGTCCCGATCTTTCCACCGCAATTGTGCGTGCCCTCTTCTGAAAGGGGGCGCGCGCCGCGCCGTGTCCGGAGGCTGTTCCGACGGAGGCCAGATCCATGCCCCGCCCGCGCGCCCCGGCCGCAGCGGGGGCGCGGCGGGCGTTCAGGCGCCGAAGTGCCGGGCGGCGGTGACCGTGAGGCCGATGCCCACCGAGCCGAAGGTGTCGCCCTCCACCACCTTCGCGGCGGGCAGGGCGGCGGTGATGGCGGCGCGCACATGGGCGAGCCGGGTGGAGCCGCCGGTGAGGAACAGGGCGTCGATCCGCTCCGGCCCCACTCCGGCCTGTTTCAGCACCGCCTCGATGCGGCGGGCGATGCGGGCGGCGAGGTCGGCGGTGGTGTCCTTGAGCTCTTGGCTGCTGACCCCCAGCTTGAACCCGGCCGCCATCCAGCCGAGCGGGATGTGGGCTTCGGGCGCCGCCGCGAGGTCGATCTTGGCCGCCTCCACGGCGCCGGCGAGGGCGTGGCCGCGCCGCTCCTCGATCACCTGCTCCAGCCGTTCCAGCCGCTCCGGCTCCATGGCGTCGCGCTTCACCTCGCGGATTTCCCGCGCCACCTTGGGCTCGTACACCCGGTTGATGGAATGCCAGCTCGCCAGGTCGTGGAAATAGCCCGACGGCACGTCGATGGCCTTGGTGCGCATGGGGCTGCCGTAGCCGAGCAGGGGCATGAGGGTGGCAAGGCTCAGCACCCGGTCGAAATCGGTGCCGCCGATGTGCACGCCGTCATTGGCGAGGATGTCGTCGGCGCGGTCGGCGCGGGCGCGGCGGTCCGGGCTGATGCGGACGATGGAGAAGTCGGAGGTGCCGCCGCCGATATCGGCGATCAGCGCCAGCTCCTCGGTGTCGATCTGCTGCTCGTAATCCAGGGCGGCGGCGATGGGCTCGTATTGGAACACGATCTCGCGAAAGCCGATCTCGCCGGCGATGGTGCGCAAGGTCGCCTCCGCCTTGCGGTCCGCGTCCGGGTCGCCGTCGACGAAATGCACCGGGCGGCCATGGACCACCGCATCGAGGGGCCGGTCGGCCACCGCCTCGCCACGCCGCTTCACCTCGGCCAGAAAGCGGGCGATCACCACGCGGAACGGGGCGCGTTCGCGGCCGATTCGGGTCGCCTCCTCGATCAGGGCGCTGCCGAGCACGGACTTCAGCCCGCGCATGAGCCGGCCTTCCACGCCTTCCACATAGGCGTCGATGGCCGCGCGGCCGATGCGATAGGTGCCGTCGGCGCCGAAAAACACGGCGCTCGGGACCGTCACATGGGTCCCTTCCAGCGCGCAGAGCAGTGCCCGGCCGCCTCTGAAAAGGCCGAGAGTGGTGTTTGAAGTGCCGAAATCCAGGCCGCAGGCGCTCATGTCAATCTCCAGAGCGGGGTTCACACCAGAGTTGCCGACTCATTTCAAGATGATGACAGGGCGACAGCCATGCGCGTCGCGTGGGTGCGGGGCCGGTGCCATGTGAGGAGCGCGCGTCATCCTTTTCATCGCCGTCTCCCGTCCCACGCATTTCTCGGCTATGTTCGGTACCATCATGACTGATTTAGCGGACCATCTGCTTCAGCTCCAGGAGGAGAGTCCCGTTCTGCTCGCCTCCTTCGACGACCAGGGCCGCCTGCGGTATGCGAACGCCGCATATCGCGTCGCCTACGGTATCGAGGATGGGGAAGCGCTGTCCTGGTCCGAGGTCATGTGCCGCAACGCGGCGGTGAACGTGGGCGCCGCCGTCAATGTCGGGGCGGTGATGGACGCGGCGCAGATCGAGGCCTGGATCGCCTCCGCCGCCCGCATCGAGGAGGGCGGCGCCGGCCGCACCATCGAGGCCAAGCTGCGGGACGGGCGCTGGCTGCTGGTGCACGAAAGCGTGTCGGCGGCCGGCTGGATGCTCAGCGTCGGCTGCGACATCACCCAGCTTCGGGCGGATGTGCGGGCGGTGCGGCGCGACCGGGACGAGGCGCTGCGCGCCGCGCATACCGACGATCTCACCGGGGTCGCCAACCGCCGCTTCGTCATCGCCCGCATCGCCGAGATGCTGGAGCGATGCGCGGCGGGCGAGGGCGCGCGGGTGCCGGGCACCTTGTGCGTGCTCGATCTCGATAATTTCAAATACATCAACGATCGCTACGGCCATCAGGCGGGCGACGCGATCCTGCGCGATTTCGCCGGGCGCATCAGCGGTCAGGTGCGGCGCTCCGACTGCTTCGGCCGGGTCGGCGGGGAGGAGTTCGTGCTGGTGCTGCCCGACACCGCGATCGAGGAGGCGGTGGTGATCGTGGAGCGCATGCTGGCGCTGGTGCGCGCCTCCCGCCCGCTCGAGGAGATGCCGGATTTCGCCTATGCCTTCTCCTGCGGCATCGCCGCGGTGCGGCCGGAGGATGATTTCGAGGCGATCTATGGCCGCGCCGACAAGGCGCTCTACGCGGCCAAGATGGCCGGCCGCAATCGCGTGCAGCTCGAAGAACCCGCTCGGGTGCGGGATGGTGAGGGTATTTGATCCTAATTTTCCGTTTCAGGGGAATTTAGTCCTTGACAGCGGTGCGCTGCCGGGGTAGGGTTCTGCCATGTTCGAGAGTTGCGTCTGGCGCGGCCGGCGCTTCTTGAGCCTCCAGCTTCGGAAATCTCCATGGCAGCACCACCGCCGCGTCGGCAGACGCCCGCGTCGGCCGGGCTCGCGCGTCGGCTTTACGCCGAGGGCGTGCCCATCGCCGAGATCTGCGCGCGCACCGGACTTTCCACCGGCGCCGCCTATCACTGGATCGACCGGGAAGTGGACGCCGACGGCACCATCCGCGTTGCGCCCATTGGCCGGCGGGCGTCGAAGACCTTCCTCCCGCGTCCCGATACGCCGCCCCGCACGCGCCTGCTGGCGCGGCTGTGGCGGGCGGCGGAACGCCAGGTGGCCGACATCGAGGCCCGCGTCGAGAACGCGGCACCGCGCGAGGGCGGCGGCGCGCCGCCACGCCTCGCCGCCGACGCGGAAAAGGATGCCCGCGCCCTGGCCTTGATCGCCCGCACCGTGCGCGAGCTGGTCGCCGCCGAGGACGATGCCGCCGACAAACCCCGGAAGGACGCCGATGACACCGTCCGCGATCTCGACGAGTTCCGTCGCGAGCTTGCGCGCCGCCTTGAGCGTCTGCGCGAGGACGACACCGCACCTGGCGACCCGCTTCCTTCTTGAGCTGTCGGAGGGCGAGCTGCGGGCGCTGCTGTCCGACTGGGCGTTCTGGGCGCGGGCGGATCAATTGCCGCCGCGAGCCGCCGAGGGCGGCGGCCCCTGGACCACCTGGCTGGTTTTGGGCGGGCGCGGCGCCGGCAAGACCCGCGCCGGGGCCGAATGGGTGCGCGGGCTCGCCCTCGGGCGGCCGCCGTTCGCCACCCGTCCGGTGGGGCGCATCGCCCTGGTGGCGGAAACCTTCGCCGATGTGCGGGAGGTGATGGTGGAAGGCGTCTCCGGCCTGCTCTCGGTCCACACCGATGCCGAGCGGCCCCGCTGGGAGCCCACCCGGCGCCGGCTGGAATGGCACAATGGCGCGGTGGCCCAGGGCTTTTCCGCCGACGATCCCGAAAGCCTGCGCGGCCCGCAGTTCGCCGCCGCCTGGTGCGACGAGCTCGGCAAGTGGCGGCGCGGGGAGGCGGCCTTCGACATGCTTCAGTTCGGCCTCCGGCTGGGCGATCATCCGCGCCAGATGGTGACCACCACGCCGCGCCCGACCCATCTTCTGCGCCGCATCCTGGCCGATCCTTCCACCGTGGTGACGCGGGCGCGGACCACCGACAACGCCTTTCACCTCGCCCCCGGCTTCCTGGCCCAGGTGCTGGCCCGCTACGGCGGCACCCGGCTCGGCCGGCAGGAGCTGGACGGCGAGATCATCGAGGACCGGCCCGGCGCCCTGTGGACCCGCGCGGCCCTGGAGCTGGCGCGCTCCGCCGCCGCCCCGCCGCTGCGGCGGATCGCGGTGGCGGTGGACCCGCCGGCCTCCTCCCGCGCGGGGGCGGACGCGTGCGGCATCGTCTGCGCCGGCATCGACGGCGCCGGCCTGGTCCATGTGCTGGCGGACGAGAGCGCCGCCGGCCTGCGCCCGGCCCAGTGGGCGGCGCGGGCGGTGGCGCTGTTCCACCGCCTGGAGGCCGATGTGGTGGTGGCCGAGGTGAACCAGGGCGGCGAGATGGTGCGCGCGGTGCTGGCGGAGGTGGATCCCGCCGTGCCGGTGGAGCCGGTGCGGGCCACCCGCGGCAAGTTCCTACGCGCCGAGCCGGTGGCCGCACTCTACGAGCAGGGCCGGGTGCGCCATGTGGGCGCCTTTCCGGCGCTGGAGGATGAATTGTGTGATTTCGGGCCAGACGGCCTCAGCTCCGGCCGCTCGCCGGACCGGCTCGACGCGCTGGTGTGGGCCGTGACAGCCCTGGCCCTGGGGCGGCCGGTGGCGGTGCCACGGGTGCGGGAATTGTAGCCCGCGCGCCGGCCGTGTCCCGCCCGTCCGCTCAGCGCACCGGGGGTTCGGGCGGCACCTCCACCAGCACGCACATGGGGCGGATGGTCTGGCCTTCCGCGCGCCGGGGCCACGCGGCGGTGGGGCGCCGCGCGGCGCGCTGGCAGGCGCGCTCGGTCTCGTAATAGGCGATGAGCTGCTGCGAGTTCACGGTCGCCACATAGCTCGATCCCACCTGCACCGGCCAATCGGGTCCGGGGGTGAATTGCTGGATGCGGGTGGTGGTGGAGATGACGAGAACCAGCGCGTACAGCATGCGCCCTCCTGGTGCCGCTACGCCATGACCTTACGCTTTTTCCACGCCGCCGGGAACCGGCCTGGGGCGTCCCCGGCGCGCGCCGGGCCGCTTATCCCTGGGCTTTTCCGGGGTCTCTCCCCTTGCTTCCTCCGTCGTCTTGGAGCCGCTCATGCTCGCCGCCCTTTTCGCGCCGTTCCGGCACAAATCCGCCCCGCCCGAGGCCAAGGCGAGCCGCACCGCGGCGCTGGTGGCGCTGTTCTCCACCGGCAAGGCGCGCTGGAGCCCGCGCGATTATGCCTCGCTCGCCCGCGAGGGGTTCGCCCGCAACGCCATCGCCTATCGCGCGGTGCGGCTGATCGGCGAGGCGGTGGGAACCGTGCCTCTGCTGCTGATGGACGGCCCGCGCGAGATCGACACCCATCCGCTGCTCGACCTTCTGGCGCGGCCCAATCCGCGCCTGACCGGCTCATCCCTGATGGAGGCGCTGGCGAGCCACCTGATGGTGGCCGGCAATGCCTATGTGGAGGTGGTGGCGGTGGACGGGCGCCTGCGCGAGCTGCATGTGCTGCGGCCCGACCGCATGCGCGTGGTGCCGGGGCCGGACGGCTGGCCGGAAGCCTATGACTACACCTTGTGCGGGCGCACCCTGCGCCTGTCGCAGGCGAGCGTGGTCGAGGGCGGCGACGTGCCGGCCATCCTCCACCTCACCGCCTTCAATCCGCTTGACGATTATTACGGCTTCCCGCCTTTGGAGGCGGCGGCCCAGGCCCTCGACCTGCACAATTCCGCCAGCGCCTGGAACAAGGCGCTGATCGACAATGCCGCCCGCCCCTCCGGCGCGCTGGTCTATGGCGGCACCGGGGCGCTGAGCGAGGAGCAGTTCGAGCGGCTGAAGGGGGAACTGGAAACCTCGTTCCAGGGCGCCACCAATGCCGGGCGGCCGCTGCTGCTGGAAGGCGGGCTCGACTGGCGGCCCCTGTCGCTGTCGCCCAAGGACATGGATTTCGAGGCCGCCCGCAATTCCGCGGCGCGGGAAATCGCGCTGGCGGTGGGGGTGCCGCCCATGCTGCTCGGCATTCCCGGCGACAACACCTATGCCAATTACGCCGAGGCCAACCGCGCTTTGTGGCGCCAGAGCGTGGCACCGCTGGTGAAACGCATGGCCGAAGGCCTCTCCAACTGGCTCGCCCCCGCCTTCGGCGGCACCCTGCGCCTCGTCCCCGACTTCGACCAGGTGGAAGCCCTCGCCATGGAGCGCACCGAACTGTGGACCCGCGTCGGCGCCGCGGACTTCCTCAGCGACGCGGAGAAACGGGCGGCGGTGGGGTATGGGTGAGGCGCCTCACCGCCCCCGCGTGTTCCGGATCAGAACATGGAGCGGCAAGGCCAAGGCGATGCCCAGCCCATAGGCGACGATGTTCCAGGGGTTGAAAATGCGCCCCAGCAGCAAGGCGCCGGCGAGCGTGGTGCGGAAGGCGTCGAGCGCGGGCGCGTGATAGAGGCGGAACAGCTCCGCCGCGAGCGCGATCCCGACCGCCGCGAGGGGGGTGATCCACCCCCTCCCACGCCCGCCGAGGACAGCGCCGACCAGCAGCAGCACCATGGCGCCCCACAGCACGCCGCCGCCATAATTGAGGAAGAAGCCCGGCAGCCCCATGGGCACCAGCCGCCACACGAGGCCGCAGGCCATGACGATCAGCGCCGCGCCGAGGTGGAGCAGCGCCGGCCTCATGCCGGGCCATCTCATGCTGGGCGCCTCATGCCGGGTCGCCTTGGCGCGTCAGGGCGGGGCGCTGCGCGTCATGATCCACGGCCGTGCGGAGGGGGCGCGCCATGGCGGTGGCGACCAGGGTGTAGGAGATCAGCATCAGCAGGAACCAGGATGTGAGCTTGCTGGGGGACACCATGGTCCAGGATCCGACTTGGTGGGGGTAGAGCCAGGCGCCCGCGCCGGTGCCGATATTTTCCCCGAACCAGATGAAAAGCGCGACCAGGAACAGGCCGAGCAGCAGCGGCATGTGGCGATGGACGATCCAGACCTTGAAATAGACCGTGGTGCGGCCGAACAGCACCACCGCCGCCGCCACCAGCACCCAGCGCAGGTCGAGCCCGAAGTGATCGGTGAAGAAGTTCACATAGATGGCGGCCGAGAGCAGGCCCAGGGCCCACAGCGGCGGATGCCGGGTGAAGCGGAAGTCGAACAGGCGCCAGACGCGGGCGATATAGCTGCCCACCGCCGCATACATGAAGCCCGAGAACAGCGGCACGCCGGCGAGGCGCAGATAGTTCGCCTCCGGGTAGTGCCAGGAGCCGGTGCCGGTCTTGAACAGCTCCATCACCGTGCCGACGATGTGGAAGACCAGGATGACCTTGGCTTCCTCCAGGGTTTCGAGGCGAAACCCCAGCAGGGCCGCCTGGACCACGATGCTGGCGATGACCAGCGCGTCATAGCGGGGCAGGGCCGCATGCTGGGGGTACCACAGGCGGGTCGCGATGATGAGGCCGAGCAGAATGCCGCCGAACAGGCAGGCCCAGCCCTGCTTGACGCCGAACCGAAGGAATTCGTAAAGCCCGGCGCTGAACCGGCCCCGGCGGGCGAACCACGCGCCTATGCGCGCCTCCCGCCCCGCCAGCGCCGCCAGCAGCGGCCAACGGGCGCTGGCGTGCGCCGCGAAAGAAGGTGTCGTCGGCATGAATCCACAATCCCCGGATGCCCCGCCCGGCACTTGAACCTTCAGCCGGACGATTTCAAGCCGGTTGTGTTGGGGGGGATGGAAGGGGGCGGGATGCGCCAGGAGCCGAGGTTGGTGTCCGGACTGGAAGACACATCGACACCTAGGGTGCGTCCCCACAAATTTGCGTAGTGTCGGTCGTTATGATTCAAGCTTCTCAGACCATTATGAATCCGTTGCCGAGGAACCGAACATGTCCAGCCAGGAGCCAGACCAAGCATGGCCGATGGATCAGTTGCAGGCGGTGGTCGCCTCGAAACTCGCTGGCGATCAGGCCTTCGCGGCACTTTTGCCAAAGAAGCAGCGGAAGCTTATTTTGAAGCTCGCCAAAGAGTCCGCGACGGCGATCAGCAAGGATCTCCTGAAGCGTGCGCCGAAGATGCTGGCCTGGCGGCGTAAATCTCAGGCTGCATTCGAAACCCGGAATCTTTGCCGATGGCGTAAGGCATTCGATCTGATCGAGACGCTGTGGGTCTGCAGCGAGGAAATGGGGCGTAATTTCCATCAGCATTTTCGCGCTGATGCCGTTCTCACCCAAGACTATGTTTTTGAAGCCATTAGCTCCATCCACGCTAAATCACTCCTAGTCGGCGAGGAGATGATTTGCCTTATGAAGGGCGGCTTCGCTGATGCCGCTCTCACGCGTTGGCGGACCATGCATGAGCTGTCTGTTATGGCGACCCTTTTGAGGCAAGAAGGTCAAGACCTTGCTCTTCGGTATCTCGCGCATGCCGACGTACAGGCCGCGAAGGATATCGATCCAGACGACTTGACGGACGATGTCGAGTTGCAGGCGACCAAGGAGCGGGCTGACTATGCTTTGTCGCGCTTCGGAAGCGACCTCAAGAAGCACTACGGCTGGGGGTGTGAGTTGATCGGCAAACCGATGCCCACCTTTGAGGACTTGGAGAAGCGGGCCGGCAAAACAGAAGCTCGATCCATCTACAAGTACGCTTCGCAGCACATCCACAGCAACCATCGTCCCTATGACGCGTTGCTAGGCGTTGCGGAAAGCGTGGAACACGTTCTACTGGTCGGATCCAGCAACGCGGGTATGGTCGGCCCCCTCACACTCGCATCGATGAGCCTCGCGGAAGTCACGACGCTCTACCTTAACACACGGCCCAACTTCGACCGCGTTGTATGCGCAGGCGTATTGATGCGCATGGCTACCCGCATGAATAGACTAGCCACTCGACTGGAAGAGAAGACGCTGCGGGCGGCGAAAAAGAGAAAAAGCAAAACATAACCGGTAGCATCCCTCTAGCCTTCTTGAGTGGATAGGGCGAAAGTGAAGCTAAACCGCCACACGGCGAACAAGTAGACGTTGCTCAGAGGCAGCTAAGGCTCATCCTGTCCCGTTACCCCTCCCCATCCGCCCCCCTCACACCACCGCCAGCCGTTCCGCCAGTTCGCTCACATCGTCCCAACTCAGGTGGTGGGGGCCATCGGGGGTTTCCACGGCTACGCCGTCTTTCGTCACGGCGGCGGAGAATGCGGTGTCGGTGGCGACGGGGCTCAGATAGAGGGCGTCCGTGCGGCGCCAGTCGTGGGCGACGGCGGTGAAGGCGCGCGACAAGGTGCGGCCCTCCTCCAGCGTCAGGTCGAAAAAGACGGCGTCGCTCAACATCATCCGCAGCATGTCGCCGAGCAGCCGGTGGGGCACGCGCTTCACAAGGGGATAGCTCATGGGTCTTCGCTCCTGGGTCTTCGCGTCTGGGTCTTCGCGCCTGGGGGGGGCTCCGCGGGGCGCGGTCGCGGAGGGGATGGCAAGGGCGCGCGCCGGCCGGACCCGGCCGACCTTCGGCGCGGGGCAAGGCGGAAGGGGCAAGGCCGGAGGGGCAGGGCCGATGGCGCGCGGCGAACGGCTCGCCCACCGCCGCCCCCTCGCCCACCGCCGCCCCCTCTCCCGCTTGCGGGGGAGGGCAGGGGAGGGGGCAGGCGCGCGGGGGATAGGCGCGGCGGACCTTGAAGGGCCGGTGTGCCCTCAAGGCCCCTCTTGTGAGGAACAGGGAGCGTCCCGGCCCCCTCCCGAACCCTGCGCGCGGGAGAAGGGATGCGCCGTCCACCAGGCCCGGCCTGGGCGCTCGATCGGCCTTAGATCGCGCCCACCTCTTCCGGCTTCGCGATGACGTCCACGCGGTCGGCCTGGTCGAAATCGTCCAGCGACACCTCGAACACGAAGCGGTTCGGGTACCAGAAATTGGCATAGGGCATGAACAGGCCGGTGGCGGTCCGGCTGCTCAATGGCCGCTCGCCGGCGAACAGGACGATATCGAACACGCCGCCACCGGCCAGCATCGCCGTATTGTCGCCGAACACCTCGAATTGCACGAACACCTTGGCGGAGGGTAGCCCGCCCTCGACCGTCTTGATGGCGATGACGCGGAGATCCTGGTAGCGGCGGCCGATCTTGCCATCGGCCAGAAGCTGCTCATGCTCATGCACGCGCCCCTTCTTGACGGTGGTGGTGTCGACCAGCGGCACGCCCAGATCCGCCAATCCCGTGGGCTTCGCGGGTGCCAATGTCACCGCCGCGCGGGTATCCTGCAATACGGGCAAGGTCAGCTCCTGTAGGGTTCGACGTGGGAAACCCGACGAAAGTGCGGGTGGCCCGCCAGCAGGCATATTGCGCGCCAGATCGAACAGACCGCCTCGAACCCGCGCGCGAGCGGCCGCCCCGCGCCGGGGCTGTCCCGGCCTTGTGCTCAAGGTCGATGCGTAACGAAGACCCTCACCGTCGCCTAGCGGGCGCGGCCAGCGTCCCCGCATTGCATACACAGCGGAGCTCTGACACTATCGGGGGAAGGGGTGCGCGCCTGGATCGGCGGGGGCGCGGCGAGCGGGGTCGAAGGTGACGCAGGGCCACGGACGATGACGCTTCCCTCCGAGGGCGCGGCGGATGCCGGCGGGGGCACTGTTGCCATTGTGATCCAGACCCGCGTCCGGCCGGAGGCGGCGCGCGCGTTCGCCGACTGGCAGGCGAAGACCAGCGCGATCGTCGCCAGCTTCCCCGGTTTCATCGAGCAGACGGTGATGCCGCCCAGTCCGCCGCAGCAGGTGGATTGGGTCATCCTCCAGCGCTTCGCGCGCGAGGCGGATGCGGTGGGCTGGCTGAACTCGCCGCAGCGGCAGCGCCGGATCGCCGGCGTGGCGGGGATGCTGTTCGGCAACGACGACGTCCATATCCTGAAGGAGGGGCATGCCCGCGTGCTGCCGGCGCCCATCGCCATCGTGATCTCGACCCGGATCCGGCCCGGCTGCGAACCCCAATATCGCCAGTGGGAGCAGCGGATCGCGGCGGCGCAGACCCGCGCCAAGGGCTTCCTGGGCTATCGGTTCGAGCCGCCCATTCCGGGCATCCAGCCGGATTACCTGTCGATCCTGCGGTTTGACACCGAGGAGAACCTGCAGGCCTGGATGGACGCGCCGGAACGCCAGCGGCTTCTGGAGGAGGCGGGGGATTTCACGCAGGAATTCCATGCGCGAACGGTCCGCACCGGCTTCGACCAATGGTTCGCGAACGATCCGGCGGCGCCGGGGCCGGCGGCCTGGAAGGCCAATATGGTCGTTCTCCTGCTGCTGTACCCGGTGGTGTTCCTGTTCGGCGCCTTCGTGATGTCGCCTTATCTTCTGGGCTGGGCCGGCCTGCCGTTCGCCGTCGCGTTGTTTCTGGCGAATGTGGTCAGCATTCTTCTCCTGAACGCCTGCGTGCCATGGACCAGCGATCGCCTGGCCTGGTGGCTGCGCCCCGCGACGCGCGCGCTGCCGACCGACATCGCGGGCGCGGCGCTGTTGTGCTGCCTTTATGCGGTGATGATCGCGCTCTTCGTCAAAATGAGCTAACGTCTTTTTTCGCAATTCCACCGGTTTCAACAACAAACAACCATGCCGAGGGCGCTCGAAATGAATGAAGATGAAAAGACATACATGAGCCGGGCGATCGCCCTTTCGGCGAAGACCTCGCTGGTGGATTGCGCCGGCGGCGTCTTCGGCTCGGTGATCGTGAAGGATGGGCAGATCATCGGGGAGGGGGCCAACCGTGTCGTCGCGGAGAACGACCCGACCTGGCACGGCGAGATCGAGGCCATCCGCAACGCCTGCAAGACCGCCGGGAGCTTCAAGCTCACCGGCGCGACCCTCTACACCAGCGCCGAGCCGTGCCCCATGTGCATGGCGGCGGCCTATTGGGCGGGCATCGAGCGCGTCTATTACGCATCCACCAATGCGGATGCGCGCCAATACGGCGATTTCGACGACGACGTGATCTATAAGGAACTCGCCAAGCCGGTGGATCACCGCTCCATTGCCTGCACCCAGATCATGCAGGACGAGGCCGTGGAGGTCTGGAAGGCCTATCACGACAAGCCGGATCGCGTTCCCTATTGAGCCTTCAGCCGCGATAGCGCGCCTTTCCGCGCGCGGCGACGGGCCTGCGGACGGGGCCGTCGCCGCGCGCGCGTTCATGAAAGCCCATTGCCCGAAAGTCTCGTGCCTGAAAGCCCCGCGCCCGGCGCGGCGCGCGTTGCGGCGCGACCGGCCGGGAGCCGGCCACCGTCACCGACCGGCCGGCATCGGCCGCTGCCCCTGCCCCTTGCCCTTGCCGCTACCCCTCTGCCCTTGAAATTCCGAAGCGGACCCGCGCGGCCCTTCCGTCGCCGGGGGCCGCGCGCGCATCGGCGCCCCAAGCGTGAGCCCGCCCATGGATATCCTCATCCGCACCTTCGCCGAGCGGGGCGATCTGGCGCATCTGGCGCTGCTGGTCTGGGCGCTTTCGGCCTCGCTCGCCTTCTGGCGGGTGCTCGGCGAATTGTCCCGCGCCACCCGTCGCTTCGACGACTTCATCCGCGAGATCGCCAGCTTCAACGCCCGCTACGACGATCCTTCCAAAGGCTCATGAGTTGGACTCAACGGGCCTTTGGTTGAGCCCGCGCGGCGTCTGAGCGAACCCACTTGGCGCCGGTCGAAGACCGGGGCGATGGCATAGGCCTGAGCGCCCGCCGGCGCGCGCCCACCACCCATCCGAAGCCTTCGCCCGCTGCCGGCACCCGCCGCGCGGCGCGCTGCCGTTTGCCTGCCTCACATCCGGAGATGTCTTATGCGTGCCCCCTTTTCGAAGGCGCCGGCGCCGCGCATCCGCGCGCTCGGTGGCGCCCCCTCGCGGGCCAAGGCCCAAAGTCCCGCGTCCCACGGCCCGGCGTCCCAAGGTTCGGCGCCGACCGCCGGCAAGGTGTTCCGCGATTTCGTGGCGACCCTGGAGAAGCTCGACACCTCGCGCCGCCGCAAGACGCCCGGCGCCAGCGGCGGGGAGGGGTGAGGCATGGGCGCTCCGAACCTCTCGGGGGATCCGAGCCCGTCCGCCGGTTCGCCGCCGATGGGGCGCCCGCTGCCGCCGCCCGAGGGCTTCGTGGTGGAGGGCTATGCCTGCCTGTTCGGGGTCCCCGATCTCGGCCGCGACCTGGTGCTGCCCGGCGCCTTCGCCGACAGCCTTGCCCGGCGCGGCACCGGCGGGGTGCGCCTGCTCTACCAGCACGATCCGGCCGAGCCGATCGGCGTGTGGACCGACATCCGCGAGGATGCGCGCGGCCTTTATGTGCGCGGCCGGCTGTCCCCGGCGGTGGCCCGTGCCCGCGAATGCGCGGCGCTGGTGGCCGAGGGGGCTCTTGACGGCCTCTCCATCGGCTTCAAGGCGGTGGAGGCCCGCACCGATCCCAAGACCCGGCTGCGCCGCCTCTCCCGCATCGACCTGTGGGAGGTGTCCATCGTCACCTTTCCCATGCAGCCCGGCGCCCGCCTCGCCGCCGCCGACCCGCCGGCGCTGGTCCTGGCCGGTGCCGCGCGGCGGCTGCGCGCCGCCCTTGCCGCCCATTGATCCGCCGTTTCCCAACCCTTTGAGGATCGTCTCATGCCCAATTCCGTCCACGCCCCCGAGGTGAAGGTGGCTTCCGCCGAATTCGCCGGTCCCGAGGCGCGCGCCGCCGTGGCCGATTTCCTGTCCGCCTTCGAGGCCTACAAGGCCGCCAACGACACCCGCCTCGCGGAGATGGAGCGGCGCGGGGTGGATGGCCTCACCACCGATCAGATCGCGCGCATCGATGCCGCCCTCGATGCCCATCAGGCGCGGCTCGACGCCCTCGTCACCAAGGCCCGCCGCCCGGCCCTCGGCGCGCCCGAGCGCACGGTGGCGGCCAGCGCCCACGCCGGCGCCTTCGACACCTATGTGCGCCACGGCGAGGCCGGCGGGCTGAAGGCGCTGGAGGCGAAGGCCCTGTCCTCCGGCTCCGGGGTGGATGGCGGCTATCTGGTGCCGCTGGAGATCGAGAGCGAGATCGGCCGGCGCCTGTCGGCGCTGTCGCCCATCCGCGCCGTGTCCTCGGTGCGCACCATTGGCGGCGGCAGCTATCGCAAGCCGTTCATGACCTCCGGCCCGGTGTCCGGCTGGGCGGCGGAGACGGCGGCCCGCGCCCAAACCGACAGCCCGGTGCTGGCCGCCCTCGATTTTCCCGCCATGGAGCTTTACGCCATGCCGGCCGCCACCCAGGCCCTGCTGGATGACGCCCAGGTCAATGTCGAGGAATGGCTGGCCGAGGAGGTGGACACGGTGTTCGCCGCGCAGGAGGGCGCCGCCTTCGTGAGCGGCGACGGCGTCGCCAAGCCCCAGGGCTTCCTGTCCGCGACCAAGGTGGCCGAAAGCGCCTGGGCCTGGGGCAAGGTGGGCTATGTGGCCAGCGGCGCCGCCGGCGGCTTCCCGGCGGCCGAGGGCGGCGACCGGCTCATCGACCTCGTCTATGCGCTGAAGGGCGGCTATCGCCAGAACGCCACCTTCGTCATGAACCGGCGCACCCAGTCCGCGGTGCGCAAGCTGAAGGACGAGAACGGCAATTACCTGTGGGCGCCGCCGCCGGTGGCGGGGCAAGGCGCGAGCCTCATGGGCTTCCCGGTGGTGGAGAGCGAGGACATGCCCGACATCGCGGCCGACGCCTTCCCCATTGCCTTCGGCGATTTCCGGCGCTTCTACCTGGTGGTGGACCGGACCGGGCTTCGGGTGCTGCGCGATCCGTTCTCGGCCAAGCCCTATGTGCTGTTCTACACCACCAAGCGGGTGGGCGGCGGCATCATGGACTTCGATGCCGCCAAGCTCCTGAAGTTCGCTGCCGCCTGACGGCGGCGCCCAGGGCCGCCGCTCCTTTACGGGGCGGCGGCCACCCCGTCGCGTCGCCGCGGCGGTTTGAAGGCGGTTGCGGTGCGGGGCGTCGCGGGCGTCGCCCCGCGCGGTCCGGCGCTACGCAGACGGCGCCGAACCGGCGGGTGGTGGCGGTGCATGGGGGGCGCCGGTCGTCCCGGTGTTTGAGGAGCGGCGGCGCGTCCGTGCCGGTGGCCTTGCCGAGGGCGGGCAGGGCATCCATCGCGGCCGGCGCGTTGCTCGTCGCGGCATGGCCGCGCCGGCACCGGCGGCGCCCTTGGCCGTGCGGCTCAAGGCCCGCGGTTCGACAGCACGATGCAGGGGCCGCCGGCCTTGCGCAGGCGCGCGCACAGGGCATTGGCCTCGGCGCGGGTCTGCGCCGGCAGGCGCACGCGGTAGAAGGTCCGCGCGCCGCGTCCCGCCATGCGGGTGGCGATAACGACTGGCTCGCCGTCGCCGAACGCGGCCTGATATTTTTGCGCCGCGCGCTGGAACGCGGCGAGCGCGAGGTCTTTCGAGAAATTGCCGGAGATTTGCACCCCCCAGGGCGCGAACAGCGCGTTGGGGCCGGCTTCCGAGGCTGGGGCGCCCTGGCGCAGGCTGGCCAGGGTCGCGAGGCAGGGGGCGTCCTTGTCCTCCGGCGGCGTCTCGCCGCGCCGCTTCAGCGCCGCCCAGTCGTCGGCGGTGCGGCCGGTGATGAGGCGCACATAGGCGCGGGTTTCCTGGGGCAGGCCGCCGCCACTGAGAAAGCCCGAGACCCGGCCCGGCCCCGCGTTGTAGGCCGCCGCGGCGAGCCCGAGATTGCCGAACTGGCGCTTCAGGTCCGCCAGCAGCGCGGCCGAGGCGGGGATGGCCTGTTCGGGATCGAACGGGTTCGACAGGCCCCGTTCCCTGGCGGTGCCCGGCATGAACTGGGCGATGCCCTGGGCGCCCGCGCGGCTCACCACATGGGGGCGGAACGAACTTTCCCGCCAGATGAGGCGGGTGAAGAAGCCCGCCGGCAGTCCGGCCCGCGTCGCCGCCCCGTCGATGAGCCGGCACAAAGCGGCGTCGATGCTCTCGCCCTGCGGCCCGCCGCCGGCCTCGGCCGGGGCGGTGGCCTGCGCCGGGGTCGGCGCCGGGTCGCTGGCGCGATCGGTCCCGGTCGCATCGGCTGCGCCGGACTCTTGGGCGGGGGCGGTGCTTCGGATGGGGCTTGTCTTTGCGCGATCCGCCTCGCGCGGGGGCGGCGGCTGCTGCGGCGGAGACGGGGGCGGCGCACCGTCCCCCGGCGCGCCGCCGGGTTCGGCGCGCGTCGCTGGCGCGGGGGCCGGGTCGCCGCCGGACAGGAGCAGGGCGCCGACGGCGGCGCCCGTGAGGATCAATGCGCCGACCACGGCGGCGGCCCGGCGCGCCGTCCGAGGGGCGGGCGACGCCGGGGCCATCTCAGCGGCCGATGGGGCTGCCGAGGGCAGCCGCCTGGGAGAGGATCCAATCCCGGTGGATCGACACCAGCGTCACGCCGGTGACGCCGCCGCATCCGCGCGTGCCGCCGGGCCCGGTGGCCCAGCCGATGACGCCCGCCACCGCGCCGTTCTGGAACGCCGGGCCGCCGGAATCCCCGGTGCAGGCGCCGGCGCTTCCCTGCGACGGGGCAAGGCGCACCATGATGCCGCCGGTGGTGCCGATGGCGGGCAGGCGCACCGTGCGCAAGGTGCCGGCGCTCTTGGTGGCGCCCTCGGCGGTGACGCCGAAGCCGGCGAGGGTGAAGTCGGAGCCCTTGGCCGGCAGGCCCTCGGCGGTGGTGAGGGGGGCCGGCTGGAATGGCGCCGGCAGCGGCTCCGCGAGCTTCAACAGCGCGAGGTCCGGCGTCGGCCGCCGGGTGCGGAACTGGTCGGCGTCGAAGCGCGGGTGCACCGCCACCCGCAGCGCCGGAATGAGCTTGGGCGGCCCCGCGCCGATGATGGCCACCGCATAGTCCGCCTTCGGTTCCACGCAATGGGCGGCGGTGAGCAGCAGGTCGGGCGCCAGCACGACGCTGGAGCAAACGGCCCCGCGCGTGGACACCACCATGGCCGCATGGCCCGCGATCTCGGCCGAGGCCGGTCCGCCGCCCACCATGGCGGCCGCCGGCGCCGCGCCGCCGGCCATCGCGACCAAGGCGCCGCAGGCCAGGGACACCAGGGCGCCGCAGGCACGGGCGACCAGAGCGCCGCCGGCACGGGCGACTAAGGCGCCGCGGGCCTGAAAGACAAGGGCGACGCTGGCCCGAACACCAAGGGCATCGCGGCCCGCGCGGAGGGGGTGAAAGCCGATCATCCGCGCGTTCTGCCGCTCCCACGGAGCAGCGTCAATGGTGCTGCCCGCCTTCATCTTGACCCGGAGACCGAACATGGCCGAACTCCTCGCCGGCCCCGCCGCCGAGCCGCTGACCCGCGCCGAGGCGAAAGCCTTCCTGCGCATCGACCACGAGGCGGACGACGCGCTGGTGGATGCCTTGATCGCCGCCGCCCGGCGGGCGGTGGAGGCGGCCACGGGGCGCATTCTGCTGATGCAGACCTGGCGCTTCACCCGCGCCGCGTGGCCCCTGAGCGGGGTGATCCCGGCACCGGTGGCGCCGGTCACGGCCATCTTGTCGGCCCTTGTGACGCTGGCCGACGGCAGCACGGTGGAGGTGGCGCCGGGCGTCCTCAGCCTGAAGGCGGACCGGGCGCCCGCGTTGATCCATGTGGACGCCCGCCGTGCGCCGCAGCCGGGGCCGGGCGGCATCGCCCTCACGGTGAGCGCCGGCTATGGCGCGAGCGCCGCCGATGTGCCGGCCGATCTCATGCAAGCGGTGCGGCTGGTGCTGGCCCATTTCTACGAATATCGCGACGGCTCGGGCACCGCCCAGGCCCTGCCCGCGACCGTCGCGGCGCTGCTCGCGCCTTACCGTCTGGTGCGATTGTGAGCGCCATCGCGGCCTTGCGCCAGCGCCTGACGCACCAGACCTGCGTCGATCTCGCCGACGGCGCCGGCGGCACCAGCCACGCGTTCCTGTCGGTGGAACAGATGTGGGGGGCGGTGGAGACCGTGGCCACCGAGTTCGGCGTGAGCGAGGAGCGGCCGCGCGCGGCCCATGGGGTGCGCATCACGGTGCGGGCGCCCCACACCATCGCCCCCGGCGACCGGCTGCTGCTCGGTGCGCGGGTGTTCCAGGTGGAGGCGGTCACCGATGCCGACGGGCGCGGCCGCTTCTCGCGCTGCCATTGCCGGGAGGAACAGCCATGAAAGTGCGCGTGTCCAGCCGCGGCATCGAGGGGCTCGGCGGGCGGCTTGGCGCGCGGGTGCTCACGTCGGCGGCCGAAAAGGCGGCGGCGCGGGCCGCGGCGGATCTCGCCCGGCGCATTGCCACGGCAACCGGCGCGACACCGACGATCGCGGGGACGCCGGCGCGGCCGCTGGTGCGCGTCGGCGATGCGGCGGTGCTCGACCGCGTGCGCGGTGACGCCGGACGGGAGGGCGACCCGGTGCTCGACCGGGTCCGGCTCGACTTCAACCGCCGCCGCCGGGCCGCCCGCACGGCGGGGGAGGGGACACCATGAGTGTGCCCCTCGCCAGCCCGGCCCTGAGCCTGCGCAAGGCCATTCACGACGCGCTCGCGGCCGACGCGCCGCTGACCGGCCTGCTCGGCGGCGCGCGCATCCACGACGTGCCGCCGAAGGATGCCGCCTTCCCCTTCGTGGCGCTGGGGGAGGCGGTGGTGAGCGACTGGTCCACCGCCACCGAAGCGGGGTGCGAGCACGCTTTGACGTTGCACGCCTTTTCCCGCAGCGGCGGCCGGGCCGAGGCGTTCGCCCTCGCCGCCGCGGTGCAGGAGGCGCTGCACGACGCGCCGCTCGCGGTCGCTGGCCACGCGCTCGTCAATCTGCGCGCCACCAGCGCCGAGGTGGTGCGCGAGAAGGACGGACGCACTTTTCACGCTCTGGTGCGGTTCCGCGCCGTCACCGAGCCGTTGTGACGCAAGATCAATTGGAGATGTCCCATGAGTGCGCAAAAGGGCAAGGATCTGCTGTTGAAGATCCAGGACGGCACGGCGTTCGTGACGGTGGCGGGCCTGCGCTCGCGCACCCTCGCCTTCAACGCCCAGAGCGTGGATGTGACCCATTCCGAATCCGCCGGTCGCTGGCGCGAGCTGCTGGAGGGGGCGGGGGTGAAGCGCGCCAGCATCTCCGGTTCCGGCGTGTTCAAGGATGCGGAGTCCGATGCCCTGGTGCGGCAGTTGTTCTTCGCCGGCACGCTGGCGTCGTGCCAGGTGGTGGTGCCCGATTTCGGCACCATCACCGGCATCTTCCAGGTGACCGCGCTCGAAATCGCGGCCGAGCATGACCGGGAGGTCACCTTCGACCTGACGCTGGAGAGCGGCGGCGAGATCGCTTTCGCCGCCCTGTGAGCGGTGCCGGCGAAAAACCACCTGAACCACCTGCCGAAAGGAGAAGCCCATGGCCAACGCGCACCGCGGCGAGATCGAGGCCGTCATCGACGGCCGCCCCCATGTGCTGGTGCTGACCCTGGGGGCGCTGGCGGAACTGGAAGCCGCCTTCGGCGCCGCCGACCTGATGGCGCTGGCGGAGCGCTTCGAGCGGGGCCGCCTGTCCGCCCGCGATGCCGCCCGCATCCTGTGCGCGGGCCTGAACGGGGCGGGGGAGGAGGTGAGCCTGGACGCGGTGGAGCGCATGCGCGTGGAGGACGGGGCCGCCGGCTTCGTGCGCATCGTGGCGGCGCTGCTCACGGCCACCTTCGGCGGCGGCGAGGCCCTGCCCGCTTCCCCTCGGCCGCCGCAGGACGTGTGAGCCCGCCCCGCGCCTCGGCCCCGCCCGCCTTTCCGTGGGACCAGGCGATGGGGCTCGGGCTCGGTGTCCTGCGGCTGTCTCCGGCCGCCTTCTGGCGCATGACCCCCCGCGAGCTCGCCGCGGCGGCGGGCCTCCACGCGACGCGTGTCGCGCCGCCCCTGGCGCGGGCCGACCTCGCGGCCCTGATGGAACGCTTCCCTGACCGGCCGGACCCCCGGCCCCTGGCGCCGCCTGCGCGGTGAGGCGCCGTGCGAGACCCCCCAAAGCAGAGGAGAGCCGGCGTGACCGAAACCGTCGATATCGCCGTGGCCGTGGACACGCGGGAGGCCAAGGCCGCCCTCGGTGAGATGGAGGTCTCGGCCAAGGGCCTGGCGGGTACGCTGGGCTCGGCCTTCACCGGGCTCGCGGTGCAGGGCAGGGACCTCGGCACCGTGCTGGAGCAGCTCGGGGTCAAGCTGTCCAACATGGCGCTTACAGCGGCCCTCAAGCCGCTGGAAAGCAGCTTCTCGACCCTGCTCTCCAGCGTCACCGGCGGCCTGGGCTTTTCCAGGGGCGGCGTGTTCGACGGCGGCGCGGTGCAGCCGTTCGCCAAGGGTGGCGTCATCGGGCCGGGCGGCGGCGGTGGCGCGGCGTCCGGCTCCGGCGGGCTGGTGGTGCGCCATCTGGTCCAGGGCGGCACGCTGATGCCCTTCGCCAAGGGTGGGGTCATCGGGCCGGGTGGCGGTGGGGCGTCGTCCGGCTCGGGCGGGCTGGGCCTGGGCCATCTGTTCCAGGGCGGCACGCTGCTGCCGTTCGCCAAGGGTGGCGTGATCGGGCCGGGGGGCGGTGGGGCGTCGTCTGGCTCCGGCGGGCTGGCGCTGGGTCATCTGTTCCAGGGCGGCACGCTGATGCCCTTCGCCAAGGGCGGGGTGATCGCACCTGACGGGGGGCTCGGCGAAGTGGTACGGGCCTTCGCCAAGGGCGGCGCCTTCTCCGCACGGGGGCTGAACGGGCCGGTTGAGATGACGCAAGCGCGGGTGCGCCCGTTCGCGCGCGGCGGGGTGGTGGCGGCACCCACCTATTTCCCGCTCGGCACCGCCTCGTTCGGGCTCATGGGGGAGAAGGGGGCGGAAGCCATCATGCCCCTCACCCGCGGCGCGGACGGCAGCCTGGGCGTGCGGCAGGTGGACGGGGGCGGGCGGGCACAGGTGACGGTGAACGTCGCGACCCCCGACCTGGCCGCCTTCCGCCGGTCCGATGCCTATCTTTCCGGCCTGGTGTCGCGCGCCGTGACGCGGGCGCAGCGCAGCGCGTGAGCGCCGTCAGCGCGCCTGTTTCCAGGGATCGGGCGCGGTGCCCTGGGCCGTGCCGTCGCCGCCCAGGGTGGTGGCCGTGTTGCCATAGCCCGGATTGCTGGACACGGTTCCGCCGGAAAAAGCCTCGGCGCGGGCCGCGCCGCGCAGGCGCACGCAGGTGTCCGCGCCGGGCATCCGCACGAAGCCTTCGCCAAGGGCGGCGCAGCTCGACGCGGTCTTGGCGCCGGCGCCGGAGCTCTGCGCGTGGGCCACCGATCCGGCCGGAGATCCGCCGGCCAGCACCATCATCGCCAGCGCGCCGGCGGCGATGGCCAGACGCTTCGACCGGTGAACGCCATCGGACCGCGTCCGGAGCGCGCGGAGCATCGGGGCACGGAGCATCGGGGCGCGGGCCATGACGGGGATGGGACGCCTGAGCTTGAGAGCCGGCAGCATGGGCGACAACCTCGAGAGGGCTGCCGCCACCGGGCAGCCGATAGCGACATCGACAGGCGGGCACCCTGATCCTGGCCCACACCGTATTTAATTATCGCACAGGCTCGCACGCCCACCAATGCCGCCTTTGCGCAAGGTGGCGCAAGGCACGGAACCATCTTCGCTCCCGCGCACCCACACGGCGGCCGCACGGGCCGGTGTCCGATGGACGATGAAGCGAACTCATATCCTCCCTCTCGGAATGTGATCCCGAGGGGGCCTATGTCGCGGCCTTTGTTCACCCGCCGGCGTTCCCGTCGTCGGGTGGGTGTCCGCCTCAGGCCTTGGCCGGTGCGGCCTTC
Source organism: Xanthobacter agilis (assembly GCF_021730435.1). Taxonomy (GTDB): domain Bacteria; phylum Pseudomonadota; class Alphaproteobacteria; order Rhizobiales; family Xanthobacteraceae; genus Xanthobacter; species Xanthobacter agilis. Next base: position 66,569 of record NZ_JABWGX010000017.1, on the reverse strand, counting down.
GCCTTGGCTTTAGCGGGCGCCTTCTTGGCCGACGTCGTCGGTGCCGGCTCGGCTTTCACCTCGGCCGGCGGCGCCTTCTCGGCGGCGGGAGTCTTCGCCGCGGCCTTCTTCGGAGCAGGGGCGGCCTTCACCGCTTCGGCTTTGGCGACCGGAGCCTTCGCCGCGGTTGCCTTCGCTACAGGAGCCTTCGCTACAGGAGCCTTGGAGGCGCCTGTTTTGGCGGCGGCTGTTTTAGGTAAGGCGTCCTTAGGCGCGGCGTCCTTGGGTGCTGCCGCTTTGGCGGTCGGCGCCTTGGCCTTTGGGGGCGCGACGACTGGGGCCGGAGGCGCCTCAACCTTGGGGGCCGCCTTCGCTTTCGCAGGCGCGGATTTCGCGGCGGCGGGGGCCTTCTTCGCCTTTTCGGGGGCGGCGGGGGCCGGTTCCGCGACCGGGGCGGCGACCGCCTTGGCCGGCTTCGCGGGCGCGCTCTTCGCGGTCGCGGCCTTCGGTGTGGCCGCCTTCGATGCGGCGGCCTTCGCGGGGGCTGTCTTTGACGCGGCGGGCTTCGGTTCGGCCTTGGGTTCGGCCGGGGCCTTCGCTGCGGTTTTCACTGTTTTGGCAACCGCCGGCTTTGCTTCGGGGGTCGCGATCGCTGCGGGCTCGACCTCGGGCGTGGGGGCCTTCGCGGCCTTGGTCGCCGGGGTCTTCGCGGCGGGTGCTGCCTTTACCGGAGCCGCCTTTTTAGCGGCCGGCTTTTCCGCAGCAGCCGCAGGCTTTTTTGCGGGCTTCGTCGCCATGCATCTGCTCCATCCTCATCGAGGCGATGAAAGTCAAGGCGCCGCGTTCAACTATGTCAAGGTCGTTTCTATTGCCGGGGCTGAAGAATTGGGGATGAGGGGATCAAATGGCCGCCTTCCATGACATTCTGTTTCCAATCGACGTGGCTCTCGGCGCCTCGGGTGGCCCGGAACGGGTCACGCAGGTCGTCACCACCGCCACCGGACGCGAGGAACGCAACACGCGCCTCGCTGATTCGCGGCGCCGCTGGGATGCCGGCTACGGGGTGAAAACCCTCGCCGCCTTGTCCCAGGTGGTGGCCTTTTTCGAGGAGCGGCGCGGGCGCCTCTACGGCTTCCGCTGGCGGGATCGGCTCGATCATTCCTCCGCCCCGCCGGGCCTCGTGCCGAGCCCGCTCGACCAGATCATCGCCACCGGCGACGGCGCCACCGCCGCCTTCGCCCTGACGAAGACCTACGGAGCGTTCCACGCCCCCTATGTGCGACCCATCGCCAAGCCCGTTTCAGGCACCGTGCGGGTGGCCGTGGACGGGACCGAACAGGGGGAGGGCACGGCCTTTTCCACGGATACGGCGGGCGGGCGCATCGTCTTCCTCGACACCCATGTGCCCGCCGCCGGCGCGGTGGTGACGGCGGGGTTCCTGTTCGACGTGCCGGTGCGCTTCGACACTGATTTCCTCGAGGTTAATCTGTCCGCCTTCGCCGCCGGGGAGATCCCCCGCGTTCCGGTCATCGAGATCCGGATCTAGAGGCAGAAAAATAAAAAATATCAATGTGTTGTGGATGTCTGTTCCACGCCTTCAAACGCACCGGGGATCCCTCATGCGCACCCTTTCCGCAGCGCTCGCCACGCATCTGGCAAGCGGCGCCACCACTTTGTGTTACGGCTGGCGGCTCACCCGCCGCGACGGCCTCGTGCTGGGCTTCACCGACCACGACTGGGACCTGGTGCTCGACGGCCTCACGTTGAAGGCCGCCTCCGGCATCTCGGCCTCAGAGAGCGCCGCCGCCGAGGGGCTGGCCGTGACCGGAACCGAGCTGTCCGGCGCCCTGTCCGCCGACGCGCTCACCGAGGATGATCTGGCCGCCGGCCTCTACGATGGCGCCGTCGTCGCGCTGTATCTCGTCAACTGGGCCGATCCCCAGATGCGGCTTCTGCTGCGCCAGGGCACCATCGGCGAGGTCAAGCGCGAGGACAGCCGCTTCACCGCGGAAATCCGCGCCTTGACCGACAGTCTGAACCAGACCCGCGGCCGCATCTACGGCACCCGCTGCGACGCCGATCTGGGCGACGGGCGATGCGGCCTCGACCTTGCCGCGCCCGCCTTTTCCGGCAGTGGCGCGGTGCGCGCGGTGGAAGGCGCGCTGCGGTTCTCCGTCGATGGTCTTTCCGCCTTTGCCGCCGAGGCCTTGGCGCGCGGGCGGCTCACCTTCACGAGCGGCGCCAACCTGGGCTTTGCCACCGAGATCAAGAGCCACACCAAGGACGGCGCCACCGCCCGGCTGCGCCTGTGGCAGCGCCCGCCGTTCACCGTGGCGGTGGGGGACACGGTGGCGGTGACGGCGGGCTGCGACAAGCTGTTCGCCACCTGCCGCGACCGGTTCGCCAACGCCGCCAATTTCCGCGGCTTTCCGCACATGCCCGGCAATGATTTCGTGATCTCGGTCGCGGTGCCGGGCGAGGGCGGCTATGACGGGAGCCTGCTCGCATGACGGCGCTCACCCGCGCCGCCTTGGTGGCCGAGGCCCGCACCTGGATCGGCACGCCCTATCGCCACCGCGCCTCGCTTAAAGGGGTGGGGGCCGACTGTTTGGGGCTGGTGCGGGGGGTCTGGCGCGGCTGCATCGGGCCGGAGCCCGAGCCGCTGCCGCCCTACGCGCCCGACTGGGCCGAGGCGGCCCGCCGCGAGACCCTCGCCGACACCGCCCGTCGCCATCTCGACCCCATCGATCCCGCCATGGCGGGGCCGGGCGACGTGGTGCTGTTTCGTTTCCGCGCCCATCTGCCGGCCAAGCACGCGGCCATTCTGAGCGGCCCGTCTGGGATGATTCACGCCTATGACGGCGTCAGCGTCTGCGAAACGGTGCTGACCCCCTGGTGGCGCCGACGGCTCGCCTATGCCTATCGCTTTCCCGGCGTCGGCGCGCCCTGATCCCCTTCCCATCGCGAGGACTTCTTATGGCGACCCTGCTTCTCGGCGCGGCCGGCGGGCTTGTCGGCGGCGCCCTGTTCGGGCCTCTCGGGGCGGTGGCCGGCCGGGCGCTCGGCGCCCTCGGCGGCGCGGTGCTCGATCAGTCCCTGGTCGGCGGCAACCGCACCAGCACCAGCGAAGGCCCGCGCCTGTCCGACCTCGAGGTGACGGCCTCCACACCCGGCGCCTCCATCCCCCGCCTTTATGGCCGCGCGCGCCTGGCGGGACAGGTGATCTGGGCGACCGCGCTCACCGAGGTGAAGACCACCCAGAGCCAGTCGGCGGGGGGTAAGGGCGGCAGCCTCTCGGCCAAATCCAGCACCATCAGCTACACCTATTACGCCAATTTCGCCGTGGCCCTGTGCGAAGGTCCCATTTCCCGCATCGGCCGCATCTGGGCCGACGGCAAGCTTCTGGACGTGGGCGGCCTGTCCATCCGCATGCATCTCGGTGGCGAGGCCCAGGCGGCCGATTCCTGGATCGCCGCCAAGCAGGGCGATGCCGGCACCCCGGCCTATCGCGGCATCGCCTATCTCGTGTTCGAGAATCTGGAGCTCACCGACTACGGCAACCGCCTGCCGCAGCTCACGGCGGAGGTGGAGCGCGGGATCGGCGCCCTGGAACGGCAGGTGCGGGCGGTGACCCTGATCCCCGGCGCCACCGAGTTCGGCTACGACACGGTGAACACCGTCCGGGTCTACGGCAGCGGCAGCTATGGGGCGGAAGCGCGCCACGTCTCCACCGCCGGCAGCGATTTCGAGAGCGCCCTCGACCAGTTGCTGGCGGCCTGTCCGAACCTGGAGCGGGTGTCGCTGGTGGTGTCCTGGTTCGGCGATGATCTGCGGGCCGGGCAATGCCGCATCCGCCCCAAATGCGAGCGCCACGGCAAATCGACCTTTCCCAATGAATGGTCGGTGGGCGGGCTCACCCGCCTGCTGGCGCAGACCGTGTCCCCATATGACGGCCGCGCGGCCTATGGCGGCACCCCGGCCGACATCACCGTGGTGCGGGCGATCCGCAAGATGAACGAGGCGGGCATCAAGGTTACGCTCAACCCATTCGTGATGATGGATATTCCGGCCGACAACACGCTTGAGAACCCCTGGACCGGCGCCGTGCCCCAGCCCCCTCACCCCTGGCGCGGGCGCATCGTGTGCGATCCGGCGCCGGGCCTTCCCGGCACGGCGGAGGGCACGGCGGCGTGCGCGGAGCAGGTGGCGGCCCTGTTCGGCGCGGCCGAGGCGGGCGACTTCCTGCGGGCCGGCACCCTTGTGGTCTATGACGGCCCCTCCGAATGGAGCCTCAGGCGCATGGCGCTGCATTACGCCCATCTCGCGGTGGCGGCGGGCGGGGTGGAAGCCATTCTCATCGGCTCGGAGATGGAGGCGCTGACCCGCCTGCGCGATCACACCGGCGGCTTTCCCGCCGCCGCCGCCTATGCCGCCCTCGCCGCCGACGTGAAGGCGGTGGTGGGCGCCGACACGCGCGTGTCCTACGGCGCCAACTGGGCCGAATACGGCGCCCAGGTGTTCGACGATGGCGACGTGCGGTTTCCCCTCGACGTGCTATGGGCATCGTCGGCGGTGGATTTCGTGGGCATCGATTACTACCCGCCCTTCACCGACTGGCGCGACGGCACCACCCACCGCGACGCGGCGCTGGCCTCCAGCATCACCGATCCGGATTATCTCAAGGCGGGCCTGCGCTCCGGCGAGGCGTTCGACTGGTATTACGCGGACGATAATGCCCGCGACGCCCAGGACCGCACGCCCATCACCGATGGCGCTTATGGCGAGCCGTGGGTGTATCGGCAAAAGGACCTGTGGTCCTGGTGGGCCAATGCCCATCACGAGCGCCGTGCGGGCGTGCGCGCGGCGACGCCCACCGCCTACGTGCCGGGGGGCAAGCCGATCCGCCTCATGGAGGCCGGCTGCGCCGCCGTGGACAAGGGGCCGAACCGGCCAAGCGCCTTTCCCGACGCCAAATCCTCGGAAAACGCCCTGCCGCCCTATTCCTCCGGCACCCGCGACGACACGGTGCAGCGGCGCACCCTGGAAGCCATCCTCGGCACCTTCGAGCCGGCGGCGGGGGCAAGCCTTGCCGACAATCCGGCCGCCCCCCTCTATGGCGGGCGCATGGTGGAGGCGGGCTGCGTGTTCCTGTGGACCTGGGACGCGCGGCCCTATCCGCAATTTCCGTTGCTGACGGACGTGTGGGGCGACGGCGACAATTGGAATTGCGGCCATTGGCTCACCGGCCGGCTCGGTTCCGCCCCCCTCGACGCTTTGGTGGAGACCCTGTGCGCGGATTTCGGCGTGAGCGTGGACACGCGCCGCCTCTCCGGCGTGGTGGAGGGCTATATGGTGGCCGATCCCATGTCCGCCCGCACCGCCCTGGAGCCGCTCGCCCGCGCCTTCGCCTTCGAGGCGGTGGAAGCGGGGGACCAAATCGTGTTCCACCCGCGCGGCGACGGCGCGGTGACGGAGCTTGGGGCCGAAGACCTGGTGCAGCCCGATGATGCGGGGGCGCTCGTCACCTTTACGCGGGCGCAGGAGAGCGAGCTGCCGCTCGAAATCACCGTGGGCTTCATCGATCCCCTGCATGATTACCGCAAGGCCACCGTGTCGTCCCGCCGCCTGACCGGCCGCAGCCGCCATGTGACGGAGGTGGATCTTGCCCTGGTGGCCGCGCCGAACGTGATGGTGCGGGCCGCCGACGTCTGGCTGCAGGACCTGTGGGCGGCGCGGGAGACGGCAAGCTTCGGTCTGCCCCCGTCGCGCGCGGCGCTGATGCCGGGCGATGTGGTGCGCCTCACCCTCGACGGGCGGGCGCGGCTCTTGGAGATCACCCGCGTGGAGGAGGCGGACGCGCGCGTCGTCACCGCCCGTTCCATCGAGCCGGAGGTGTTCGATACGGCGCTCGACGTGCTGCCCGCCGGCAGCGTGGCGGTGCCCACGGTGTCGGGGCCGCCGGCGGTGGTGGTGCTCGACCTGCCCACCACCGAATCCGCCGATCCCCTGCCGCTGCAATATCTCGCCGCCGCCGCCTTGCCCTGGCCGGGGACGCTGGCGGTGTGGCGCTCCACCGATGGCGAGAGCTTCGACGCCCTGGCGGCGGTGAGCGCGCCGGCCGCCCTCGGCACCCTGTTGTCGGCGCTGCCGCCGGGGCCGGTGTGGCGGTTCGACCGCGCCAACACGCTGCTGGTGCAGGCGGGCAGCGCGCAATGGGTGTCGGCCAGCCAAATGCAGGTGCTGGACGGCGCCAACGTGCTGGCGCTGTTCGCCGACGGACGGACCCCCGAGCTGATCCAGTACACCGATGCGGAACTGGTGGACACCGGCACCTATCGCCTGTCCGGCCTGCTGCGCGGACGGGCCGGCACCGAGGCCGCCGGCGCCGACGCCTGGCCCGAGGGCACGCAGGTGCTGCGGCTCGACGGCACGCTGGCGCCGGTGGCGAGCGGCCTCTCGGCGCGCGGACGCACCAGCATCTACCGGGTCGGTCCGGCCAGCGGCGACTACGGCGGCGACGACGTGACCGAGGTCACCGCCACCGTCGCAGGCACCGCCCTCCAGCCGTTGTCGCCGGTGCACCTGACCGCGCGGCGGACGGCGGCCGGCATCGTCATCGGCTTCATCCGCCGCACGCGGCTCGACGGCGACAGTTGGGACGTGGTGGAGGTGCCCCTGAACGAGGCGAGCGAAGCCTACCGGGTCGAGATCCTGTCCGGTGGCACCGTGGTGCGCGCGTTCGAGGTCACAAGCCCGCAGGTGACCTATTCCGCCGCCGCCGAGCTGGCCGATTTCGGCGCGGCGCAGGCAAGCCTCACGGTGCGGGTGCGGCAGCTCTCCGCCACCGTGGGGGCGGGCGCGCCCGCTCAGGCCACGCTCGCCCTCTGAGGCCGGGGGAAGGGCGCATCCGTCTTTCGATCACTCCACGCATTCGACGACCCCGAAAGGCCGATGGCCGCGGGGCGCCTCACATGGGGAAGTTTCATGGCGTCCGATCAATCGGCGAACCTGGCCCTGCCATATCTGGCGGCGGCGCAGGCGCAGAAGCATGTCACCCACAATGAGGCCGTGCGGCGCCTCGATGCCCATGTGCAGCTCGCCCTCGAAAGCGTGACCACGGCCGAGCCGCCGGCCGCGCCCGCCGAGGGCGCGCGCTGGTTCGTGCCGGCGGGGGCCACCGGCGCCTTCGCCGGCCAGGACGGCAAGCTGGCGGCCTATGAGGCGCAGGCGTTCGATTTTCTCGACCTGCCCCGGGATGCGCTGGCCTACATCCGCGACGCCGAAACCTTCGCCCGGTTCGATGGCGGCGCCTGGGTCGCGCTGTCGAGCGGCGACGGGCAGGGGGCGGGCACGCTGGTGCTCGAAAGCGTCACCGCGACCGCGCCTGCGGCGGCGCCGGACGAGGGCGCGGTCTGGTTCGTGCCGGCGGGGGCCACCGGCGCCTTCGCCGGGCAGGCGGGCAGCCTCGCCACCTATCAGAACGGCGCCTTTTCCTTCCGCGCGCCGCGCACCGGCGCGCTGGCCTTCATCCGGGACGCGTGGCGCCTTGCCCTCTTCGATGGTGGGGCGTTTGTGTCACCGCTGGCGGTGCGACCGGCGCGGGCGGCCATCACGGCCGAGGTGATCGAGGAAGATCTCGTGCTCTCGGGGGCGAGCCTCGACACCGCCATGGTGATCCCTGCGCGGGCCATCGTGCTCGGCGTCTCCACCCGCATTCTGTCGGAGGTCACGGGCGCCCCCTCCTTTGATTGCGGGGTGGCGGGGGAGAGCGGCAAATTCGGCTCGGCCCTCGGCATCGCCCTCGGCGCGTCGAACTCCGGCGTCATCGGCCCGACCGCCTTCTATGCCGCGACCCCGGTACGCCTGAGCGCCACCAGTGGGGTGTTCACGGGCGGGCGCGTGCGGGTGTCGATCCACATGCTGACCTGCCCCGCATCGGCCTTTCCCGAGCGCGAGACGGAATGGTGGGCGCAGGCGGAGTACGGCCTTGACGGGGTGCCGCCGGCGCTCGCCGCCGACTTCTGCCGGGAACGCTATGCCCTGAACGGGGCCCATTCCTCCTCGCCCCAGGTGGTGGCGCGCAGCGGCGGCGCGAAAGCGGTGTTGTCCGCTGCCGGCGCGGTGGTCATGGCGCCGGCCAATGTCCTCGCCTTCGATTATGCGAGTGGCCGGCGGCAGATGGTGGTCGAGGGCGCGGCCACCAACGTCTTCATCGGCTCGGCCGCGCCGACCGCGGCGCAGGGCATCACGGTCACCGCGCAGACCTATACCGTCAGCTTTTGGGGTCCGGGGACGCTCACCCTCTCGGGGGCGGCCACGGGGACGGTCACGGGGGGCGGCACCTCCACCCGATCCACCTATACGATCACCGCAACTGCCGGGACGCTGACGGTGACGCCCTCGGGGACGGTCACCAAAGTGCAGGTGGAGGTTGGCAGCTTCGCCACCAGTTATATTGAGACCACAACGGCCGCGGTGACGCGGACGACGGACGTGGCGACATGGAGCGCCGCGGCCACGGCGCTGCTGTCCACGAATGGGCCGGTCACGATCGCGCTTCGCGGGAAGCTCAGTCACGCCGCCTCGACCGCGTCGACGGGCATCCTCTCCAACACAACGACCAACATCCTCCGCGTCGAGAGCGCGGGTACGGTGCGCATGTACATGGCCTCTTCCAGCCTGAATTCCGGGCGGAGCATCACGGCGGGCACGATGACGGAGGCGGGCATCTGCGCGGCCTGGGATACGGCCGGGCGGCGCATCGCCGTCAATGGCAGCACGCCTGTCTCGGACACGGCCCAGCCCACAACGACCATTGACACCATGTACTTAGGCACGCCGGTAGGGATGAACACGCGTGAGCGCTTCGAGCTGGATGAAATCCTGGTCTGGTCCGTCAAGGGCGGCGCGAGCGCGGTCCAGGGACAGGCCCGCGTGTGGGCATGAGGGGCGACATGAATACGATCTATCTGCGATTTTCCGACCGTGCCGATGCGCTGGCGGTGCTGGCGAGCGTGCTCAGTTATGAGAGCACGGCGCGGGTGCCGGGCGGCATGGAGGAAGGATCCGTCGGCTGGTGCGACGGCGTGCGCTATGACCTGTGTTTCCTGAGCGACCAGGGCGTGGCGAGCGCGGGCGAGGGGGACCTCGTCAATGTGCTGTGGTGGGGCGAGGGGGCGAGCGCACCCGACTTCGGCGGTCATGGCGTGACACCGTCGACGCCGCGCTGCGGCTTTGCGGCGTGACCGCGCGGCCGAGCCGGACGCGACATCAATAGAACCAATACAGCAGAAACCAGAACACAAGGGCCAATGTGAGCGCTGTGACCCGCATGTCGTCCATGGCGCTCTCCTTCCGCAACGGCGACGCGCGGCGACAGAAAACCCGTGCGCCCGGCGGGCCAAGTGGGGGCAAGGCCGTCCGCGGGGCGGGTGCAATCCGCAAAATTTACCCTGCGGCATGGTAGGGCGGTCCCGCCTGGAAGCCAAGCCTCCGTTGGATCCCCCCACGCCAGTGCATCCATGCGAGCAGGCCGCCGCCTCGGTGGCCTTTTTTGTTTCAGGCGCAAGTCCAAGGACCTATCATGGCACAAAGCTATTCCTTTGCCGCACTGGAGGCGGAGTATATCCGGCGCTGGCGCGCCATGGCCTTCGCTCCGGCGCGCGGCTCCGCCATCGACGCCATGGCGCGCAAGGTGGTCGCCGGGACGACGCGCTATCGGATGGTGGAGGCGGTGACCGGCGTGCCCTGGGCCTTCATCGGCGTGCTGCACGCGCGGGAAGCGGGCTGCGACTTCCGCGGCGTGCTGCACAATGGCGAGAAGATCCTCGGCACCGGTCGCATGACCCGGCAGGCGCCCGCCGGTCGCGGCCCGTTCCAGACCTGGGAGGAGGCGGCCATCGATGCGCTCCGCCTCAAGGGCTTTGCGCCGGGCTTCGCCTGGAGCCTGCCGCGCTGCCTTTACGAAGGCGAGCGCTTCAACGGCTTCGGCTATCGCATGCATGGCGTGCCGAGCGCCTATCTGTGGAGCGGCACGGACCAATATGCGCGTGGCAAATACGTGGCCGACGGCGTGTGGAACGCCGCCGTGGCGGACAAGCAGGTCGGTATCGCGCCCATCATGAAGCGCCTTCTGGAGCTTGAGCCCGAGGCGGGCTTCGGCCTTGCGGTGGAACCCGCCGCGGCGGCGCCCGTGGCTGGCGCGCCCGGCGCCGGCCTCGATCCGGGCGAGATCCGCGCGCTTCAGCAGCGCCTGCGCGATCTCGGCTATGCGGAGGCGGGCCGGGCGGACGGACTATGGGGCCCGCGCACCACCGCCGGTGTCGCGGCGTTCCAGGCGACGGCGGGCCTGCCGGTGAGCGGCGGCCTCGACACCGCCACCGCCGCGGCCCTGGCCACCGCCGCCCCTCGGCCCGTGAGCCCGATGCGGGCCGCCATCACCGCCGGCAACCTCGCGGTCGCGGGCGACGCGGTGGCGTGCGCGACCGGTTGGAGCAAATGGGGCGCCCTGCTGCTGGGCCTGCCGGCGGTGCTGCTCGGGGTCTTGGATCAGGTGCCGCTGGCGGTGGGCAAGGTGGCGGTGCTGCGCGACGCAGTGGGGGCGCTGCCGTCCTGGCTGGGACCGCTGGCGGTTGCCGTCGTGGCGGTGGCCCTCTACGCCCTCGCCCATCGCACCGAGGTGGCGCAGGTGGACGCGGTGCGGACCGGCCGTGACGCCGGCCCCGGCTGATCCCCGGCGCCGGTGTTTGACGGGCCATCTTTCCCCCTGACTTCCCCCCCCCTGACTTTCCCCCCCTGACTTGCCGCGCGACTGCTGGCATGCTGTCAGCCGACGGTGGGGGAGGGGGCGGTGCGGCTGCTGGTGGTGGAGGACGATCCCGATCTCAATCGCCAGCTTGCGGCGGCGCTCGGCGACGCCGGCTATGCTGTTGATCGCGCCTTCGACGGGGAAGAGGGCCATTTTCTCGGCAATACCGTCCCTTACGACGCGGTCGTGCTGGATATCGGCCTGCCCAGGATGGACGGGCTCTGCGTGCTGGAAAACTGGCGCCGGGCGGGCCGGACCATGCCGGTGCTCATCCTGACGGCGCGAGACCGATGGAGCGACAAGGTGCAGGGCTTCGATGCCGGCGCCGACGACTATGTGGCGAAGCCGTTCCACATGGAGGAGGTGTTGGCACGCCTGCGGGCCCTGCTGCGCCGCGCCGCCGGGCATGCGTCGAGCGAGCTGGTCTGCGGCCCGGTGCGGCTCGACACCCGCACCGGGCGGGTCAGTGTGGACGGCGCCCCGGTGAAGCTCACCTCTCACGAATATCGTCTGCTCGCCTATCTCATGCACCATGCGGGGCGGGTGGTGTCCCGCGCGGAACTGGTGGAGCATTTGTACGATCAGGATTCCGATCGTGATTCCAATACGATCGAAGTGTTCGTGGTCCGCCTGCGCCGGAAGCTCGACTGCAACGTGATCCAGACCGTGCGCGGCCTCGGCTATCTGCTGGGCCCGGCGCCGGAGATCCTTTGAGCCATGGGCGCGCACCATGACATCCGCCGCGACCGTCCCCCGGCGGGGGGCGCCGGGCGGCCATGAAGGAGGCTTCCGATCCCGGCTCCCTTGCCTTTCGGCTGGTGCTGTCGGCGCTCGCCATCATGGTGCTGGTGCTGGTGGTGGTGGGGTTGGTGCTCTCCACCCTGTACGCCCGTGCGGCGGAACGGGCCTTCGACCGGAGGCTCGACGTCTATCTGAAGACCATCGTCGCCGAGGTGGCGAATGCCCCCGGTGCCGGCATACCCGAACCGCAGGCCCTCGCCGATCCCCTGTTCGTGTTCCCCTATTCGGGCTGGTACTGGCAGATTGTCCACGACCGGGACGGCGCGCGCACGGTGCGAGCCTCCCGTTCCCTGCGCGACGACAGCCTGCCCGCCCTGGGGTCGGCGGTGGGCCGGAGCGGCTGGGGCGCCATGCGGCAGGGCTATGGCGCCGGACCCCAGGGCGAGAGGCTGCGCGTGGTGGAGCGGGAGCTGGATTTCGGCCCCGATGGTATCTATGTGGTCTCGGTGGGGGCGCTGTCCGGCGAGCTGGAGCGGGACATTTCCGGTTTCGACATCGTGCTGGTGGGCACCTTGATCGTGCTTGCCCTGGCGTTCCTGCTGGTGGTGCTGTTGCAGGTCCGGTTCGGGTTACAGCCGCTGTCACGGGTGTCGCAGGCGCTGGCCGATGTGCGATCCGGCAAGGCCGAGCGCCTCGAAGGGCGGTATCCGGTGGAGATCGTGCCCCTGGTGCGCGAGGTGAATGCACTGATCGAGGCGAACCAGGAGGTGGTCGAGCGCGCCCGCACCCATGTGGGCAATCTGGCCCACGCGTTGAAGACGCCGCTGTCCGTGCTCCTCAACGAGGCCGGCACCCGTGAGGATCCCCTCGCGGTTCGGGTGCGCGATCAGGCTGGGGTGATGCGCGACCAGGTGGCGCACCATCTGGAGCGGGCGCGCATGGCGGCGCGAGCCTCCATCGCGATCCATGTGTGCGACGTCGCGGCCACCGTCACCGCGCTCGCCCGCACCATGGAGAAGATCCACCGCGGGCGGGATCTCGCCATCGACGTGCGCCTCGCCGGGGCGGCGCGGTTCCGCGGCGAGGCGCAGGATCTCCAGGAAATGGTCGGCAATCTCGTGGAAAACGCGTGCAAGTGGGCCGCGTCGCGCGTGGAGGTATCGATATGTCGTGATCCCCCCGAAAGGGCGGGCGCGCGTGCCTTCTTCCGGGTGGTGGTCGATGACGATGGTCCGGGCCTTGCGCCCGCCCGCCGCGCGGATGTGGGTCGGCGCGGGCGCCGGCTTGATGAATCGAAGCCGGGGTCGGGGCTCGGCCTTTCCATCGTCCATGAGCTGGCGTTGCTCTATGGCGGGCGTTGCGAGCTTGGAACGGCGTCCATCGGCGGCCTGCGGGCCGAGCTGGTGTTGCCGCTGGTGACGGGCGCCGGCCCCTCCGGCGCGGACTGAGCCCGGCCATATGCCCCTGCGTGCGGCACGAGGCTGCGCCGCGGGTGCTTTTCCTTCCAGGAGAGTCCAACTAAGACTGTGCAGCGGCCTTTTTGCGGCTGCAATATGCTCCCGTAGCGTAAGGCTCAGGCGTCGAAAGATCACGCGCAATGTCCGTCCGCAAGGTGTCCGCCGCTCTCCATACCCTGGTTCTTGGAACGCTTCTGTCTGGTTGCGCCAGCGATGCCAATTCCAACCTGAAGGGGCCGGGCAACATCGCCTTGCCCACCGCCCCGGTGATGCGGGGCGCGGTGTCCGGTGGCCTCATCAGCGGAGCTATCGGCAACGGCCTTGATGATGCCGACCGCCAGAAGGCCTATGACGCGGAGATCGCCGCCCTCGAAACCGGCGGGCCGGGCTATCCGGTGGGCTGGAAGAGCGACGACGGCGCGCGGGGCACGGTCATCGCCGGGCCGCCCTATCACCGGCCGGGGTTCCAGACCTGCCGCGATTATTCCCACACCATCTATATCGACAACCGCCCGCAGATCGCGCGCGGGGCCGCCTGCCGCAATGCCGATGGCAAGTGGCAGGCGGTGAGTTGAGTGGGTGGCTCCGAGGGTGGGGCCGCCTCAATAGGACATGAACAGGGGAACCGTGCTGGCCTTGAGCAGGGATTGGGTGACGCCGCCGAGCACCCATTCGCGCACCAGGGAATGGTTGAAGGCGCCCATCACCAGCAGGTCGGCATTATAGAGAACCGCCTGTTCGCGCAGGGTGCCGGCGATGCCGTCGGGATGAATCACCAGATCCTTCACGGTCACGTTCACCCCGTGCCGCGCCAGATGGGGCGCGATGTCCGCCCCCGGAACCACGCCCGCCAATTCCTTTTCGCTGCCGATGGACACCACTTCTACCGCCGCGGCGGACTTGAGGATGGGCATGGCATCGTTGATGGCGCGCGCGGCGCGCGCGCTGGCATCCCAGGCGATGAGCACGCGCTCGTGCTTGAAGTCGTCCCATCCCGCCGGCACCACCAGGACCGGACGGCCGCTCTCGAACAGCAGCGCCTCGATCAGGCCGCGGTCGGTGTTGATGGCGGCGGATTCCGCGTCGAGCACGCAGAGATCGTGAAGCCGGGCCTGGGTGACGAAGGTGTCCACCAGTTCGTCATAGGGAAGCTGGGGCGTGATGACCGAGCAGGACACCCCCAGCGCCGCCGCGTCGCCGCGCGCCCGGTCGGCGAAGGTGGCCGCCAGGGCGCGCAGGCGCCGGTTGTGATCGGCGACGATGCCGGCGGCCATGTTGCTGATGAAGGCGGTGCCGAGCACCACCTTGAGCGAGGCGGCCTGAATGGTGGCGTGGGCGCCAGCCTGCCGGGCCAGGGAAAGGCCGTAGCCGAGGGCCGAGGAGGGCTCGTCGGTGCCTTCCTCCGTCATGCCGATGAGGACGCTTCTGATGTTCTGGAGCATGGGCTTTCCTCGCGTGTGACGTGCCGCAGGTGGCAGGACGACGCCGCGTGGGCATGACACTAGAACTCCGGCATCGCGCCGACGTTGCGTCACGTCAAGACTTGTTTCGGCCCTTGGGGGGCCTCACTCCGCCCGGCCCGCCAATGTGTGGTAGCGGCCGCGGTAATACAGCAGCGGGGCATCCTCGCCCTCCGCATGCATGTGCACCACGCGGCCCACGAAGATCACATGGTCGCCGCCGTCATAATGGGCATAGGGCACGCATTCGAAGCTGGCGTGGGCCGGAATGAGGCGCGGCGCGCCGCTGGGGCCGGACTCCCATTGCGTGGCGGCGAACTTGTCCTCGCCGGCGGTGGCGAAGCGGTTGGACACATCCTGCTGGCTCTCCAGCAGGATGTTCACCGAATAGGCCGTGACCTTTTCCAGCCGCGGCAGCGACTTGAGCGATCGCGCCATGCAGAACAGGATGAGCGGCGGATCGAGCGAGACGGCGGAGAATGAATTGACCGTCACGCCCATGAGACCTTCGGAATCGCGGGCCATCACCACCGCGATGCCGGTGGCGAAGCGGCCGAGGGCATTGCGCAATTCGCGCGGATCGAAACGGGCGTCGAGATCAACGGTCGTCATGGGGCAAGGCTCGCATGGGCATGAATCGGATTTCCCGGCGGCCATCTTAGCGCGCCGGGTTCCGCGTTTCGATGTCGGCGCGCGCGCTTCCCCCGGCGACGGGATGGCGCTAAAGGCATCGGCCCATGGCGTATGCAGTCAAAGAGATGTTCAAGACCCTCCAGGGCGAGGGCGCCCAGGCGGGCCGCGCGGCGGTCTTCTGCCGCTTTGCCGGCTGCAACCTGTGGTCCGGCCGCGAGGCGGATCGGGCGACGGCCGACTGCCGCTTCTGCGACACCGATTTCGTCGGCATGGATGGGGCCGGCGGGGGCCGCTTTTCAACCGCGGACGCTTTGGCCGCGGCCTTGGCTCGGGTCTGGGGCGAGGACAAGGGCCGTCGCTTCGTGGTGTTCACCGGCGGCGAGCCCCTGTTGCAGCTTGATGCGGCGGTGATCGCGGCCGCCCATGGGCACGGCTTCGAGATCGCCGTGGAGACCAACGGCACGGTGGCCGCGCCCGCCGGCATCGACTGGATCTGCATGAGCCCCAAGGCCGGCGCCCCCCTGGTGCAGCGCCAAGGCCAAGAGCTGAAGCTCGTCTTTCCGCAGCCGGGTCTCGACCCCGAAACCCTGGCCGGGCTCGACTTCGCCCATTTCTTCCTGCAACCGATGGATGGACCGGACCGGCTGCGCCACACGGAGGCGGCGGTGGCCTATTGCCTCGCGCATCCGCGCTGGCGCCTGTCGCTCCAGACCCACAAGATGATCGGCATTCCATGACCACACCCGCGCCCACCTTGCGCATCACCCAGGGCTTCACCTTCGAGGCCGCCCATTTCCTGCCCCGCGTGCCGGATACCCACCGCTGCCGGCGGATGCACGGCCATTCCTACAAGGTGGAACTGACGCTGGAAGGCGCGGTCGATCCGGCGACGGGCTTCGTGGCCGATTTCTTCGACATCGAGGCGGTGTTCGCGCCGCTGCTGGCGCGGCTCGATCATTATTGCCTTAACGACGTGGAGGGACTGGACAACCCCACCGCCGAGAATATCGCCGTGTGGATCTGGGCGCGCGTGAAGCCGGCCTTGCCACAGCTCGCCGGCGTGCGCGTCTACGAGACGCCCCTGTCGTTCGCGGAGTATGCGGGCGGCTGAGCGGGCCCGGCTTCGGGTCTCGGCCTCAGCTCGCGGCACGCGGCAGCGACACGGGTTTTCGCCCGCGCGCCGCGCGCGGGCTCACATCTGCCGCGCGATCGCCGCGTCCCCGTCGTGGACGTTGCTCTCCGAGCCGGCGGCGGCTTGCAGCGCCGGCAGGATGTCCTCGATGCGATCGGCGGTGAGGATCTTCAGCGGTCGTTCGGCGGGCAGGAAGCCGGCCGCCTGCATGTGCGACACGAGGTCCAGGAACGGGTCCCAGAAGCCGCCGAGATTGGCGAGCAGGATCGGCTTGCGGTGACGGCCGAGCTGCGCCCAGGTGAGCTGTTCGACCAGTTCCTCCAGGGTGCCGATCCCGCCCGGCAGCGCCACGAACGCGTCCGCCTTCTCGAACATGAGCCGCTTGCGCTCATGCATGCCGTCCACCTCGATCATTTCCGCAGTGTGGCGGAAGGCGCGCTCGGCGCGGACGAGGAAGGTGGGGATGATGCCGGTGACGCGCCCACCCGCCAGCGCGACCGCCGTCGCCACCTCTCCCATCAGTCCCACGCCGCCGCCGCCATAGACGAGACGGATGCCGTTGTGCGCCAGGATCTCCCCGAATCGGCGCGCGCCCGCCACCACCGCAGGGTCGCGACCGAAGGAGGAACCGCAATAGACACAGACACTTTCTATTCTAGCCATGGCCCCAACATACCATCGTTTCGCGCCGTGCGCGGCCTCAGCTTCACCGCGCGCCGCGACGGCCCGGTGACAGGGGTGCCTTGAAAAGGGGCGCCTTGAAAAGGTCATGGCCATCGTTTATCGTCGATGAACGATGATCGATCCACCTTTCCTGCCCGCTGGTGACGATGCCGCGCCCGATCCCGCCGCCTTCACCGCTCTGGCCGATCGGCTGCGCGCGCTGGGGCATCCGGCGCGGCTCGCGGTGCTGCACACCTTGGCGCGCGAGAACCGCTGCGTGTGCGGCGAGATCGTCCGCGAGCTGCCTTTAGCCCAATCCACCGTGTCGCAGCACCTCAAGGTGCTGGGGGAGGCCGGGCTGATCCGCAGTCGCGCGGAGGGTGCGCGAACCGCCTATTGCCTCGACCACGCGGCGCTCGCGGCGCTGCGCGCTGAAATTCATGCCGTGTTCGACCTGCTGCTGCGGCAGGGGGCGAACGAGCCTGCGGCGGAAAGCTAGGTTTTCATGTCTGACAGTTCCCCTGTGAACGGCGCCGGCCTCCCGGCCGCCGGACGGCCCGCCTCCAGCCCGGCGGAGGAGCGCCTGTTCGGGACCCTCGCCCGGCTGTGGCCCTATCTGTGGCCCGCCGATCGGCCGGATCTGCGCTCCCGCGTGGTGGTCACCACGGTGCTGCTGTTCGGCTCCAAGGGCGCCACCATGGTGGTGCCGTTCGTGTTCAAATGGGCCAC
Source organism: Xanthobacter agilis (assembly GCF_021730435.1). GTDB lineage: Bacteria > Pseudomonadota > Alphaproteobacteria > Rhizobiales > Xanthobacteraceae > Xanthobacter > Xanthobacter agilis. Next base: position 48,968 of record NZ_JABWGX010000017.1, on the reverse strand, counting down.
CGATGCCCTCACCGCCGAGACCAACGGCGCGGCCGTGCCGTCCGGCTGGGTCTATCTCCTGGCGGCGCCGGTGGCGCTGACCCTGGCCTATGGTTTCGCCCGCATCGTCATGGCGGCGATCACCCAGCTGCGCGACGGCATCTTCGCCAAGGTGGCGCTCAACGCGGTGCGCAAGCTCGCCCTCGAAACCTTCCGGCACATGCATGACTTGTCCCTGCGCTTCCATCTGGAGCGCAAGACCGGCGGCCTCACGCGGGTGCTGGAGCGGGCGCGCAACGGCATCGAGACCATCGTGCGCATGCTGGTGCTCCAGCTCGCCCCAACGGTGGTCGAGCTCGTGATGGTGCTCGGCGTGCTGCTGTTCGCTTTCGACTGGCGCTATGTGGTGGTGGTGGCGCTCACCATCGCCGCTTACGGGGTCTTCACCTACCGGGCCAGCGAGTGGCGCCTCGCCATCCGCAAGGAGATGAACGACAGCGACACCGAGGCCAACACCAAGGCCGTGGACAGCCTGCTTAATTATGAGACGGTGAAATATTTTGGTGCCGAGCGCTGGGAAAACGCCCGCTATGACCGGTCCATGGCCCGCTACGAGACGGCGACCGTGCACACCTATACGTCGCTGGCGTGGTTGAATGCGGGGCAGGCAGTCATCTATTCCATTGGTCTTGCACTCATTATGGTGATGTGCGTGTACGACATCCGCGCCGGGCGGCAGACGGTCGGCTCGTTCGTCATGATCAACGTCATGATGCTTCAGCTCTACGTGCCGTTGAATTTCCTGGGCTTCATCTATCGCGAGATCAAGCAGGCCCTGCTCGACATCGAATCCATGTTCGCGGTGCTCGCCCGCGATCCGGAGATCAAGGACAAGCCGGGCGCGCCCGGCCTCGTGGTGCACGGCGGCACGGTGCGCTTCGAGAACGTGCGCTTTTCCTATGAAGGCGACCGGGAGATCCTGAAGGGGGTGTCGTTCGAGGTTCCGGCGGGGCGCACGCTGGCCATCGTCGGGTCGTCGGGAGCGGGCAAGAGCACCCTGTCGCGCCTGCTGTTCCGCTTCTACGACATCTCGTCCGGGCGCATCCTCATCGACGGGCAGGACATTCGCGACGTTACCCAGTCGTCGTTGCGGGCCGCCGTGGGCATGGTGCCGCAAGACACCGTGCTGTTTAACGACACCATCGCCTACAACATCCGCTATGGCCGCCAGGACGCCACCGACGCCGAGGTGGAGCAGGCGGCGCGGCTCGCCCGCATCGACGATTTCATCCGCTCCACCCCCAAGGGCTACCGGACCGAGGTGGGCGAGCGCGGCCTGAAGCTCTCCGGCGGCGAGAAGCAGCGGGTGGCCATCGCCCGCACCCTGTTGAAGGCGCCGCCCATCCTGGTGCTGGACGAGGCCACATCGGCCCTCGACAGCCACACCGAGCGCGACATCCAGGACGCTCTCGACACCGTGTCCCAGGGGCGCACCACTTTGGTCATCGCCCATCGCCTGTCCACCGTGGTGGGGGCGGACGAGATCCTGGTGATGGCCGATGGCCGGGTGGCCGAGCGCGGCAGCCATGCCGCTTTGCTTGCCCAGGGTGGACTTTATGCCGACCTGTGGCATCGCCAGCAGGAGGCGGAGGAGGCGGCCCTTGCCGCTTCTGATGTGGAAGCGACGGTGGAGACCGACGCCAGCCTCGATCCGGTGCGGTTGGAGGATGCCGTGGAAGACTACCAGGACAATGCCGCGCGCGCGGCCGGTTGAGTTAGGCCCGCGCGCGGCCTGGCTTGAAGAGAGGGTCAGAGCCGGGCGGCGCCCGCCGGTGGGGGATCCTCGAAGCGCTGGTACACGGCCTCGGCGATCGGCAGGAGCGCCTCCCGGCCGATCGGGCCGGTGACGGCGAACCCGAACCCCTGGTCGATCCAGGCGAAGGTGCGCGCCTCTCCGTCCTCATGGAAGCGGAAGGCGGTCTGGCTGCCACGGCTCGCCTCCACATAGAGCGTGAGCCGGCGGCCGCTGGGATCGTCGTACATGAGCTGCGCCGCGGCGCCACCGCTGCCCGGCAGCAGGCGCCCGCCCATCAAGCGGTAGCCGAAACGGGTCAGGTCGGGCGCCGCCAGCGGCCGCCCCAGCCGCTTCGACAGCCATTGCAGAAGATGGGCTTCGCGCGCCGTATCCACTTCCACCGGATGGGCCACTTCCACCACGAATGTGCGATAGGCGGTGGCGGCCTCGGTGGCCACCGTCACGACCGCGCCGGGGGCCGACGCCGGGGCGGACCGCGCCGCGAGCCAGCCGCCGATTGCCCCGGTCGCCAGTAGAGCGACGCCCGCCGCCACCGCGCGCAGGTGCCGCCACTGTCGTTCCCGCCGTTGCGCCCGCAGATGGTCGAGCCGCAAACGGTGCGGAATGGGGGCATCGGCGATGGCGGCGAGCTGGCGTCGCAGGGTGTCCGCGTGCGCCTGATCGAGGGCGACCTCCGCCGCGAGGGCGGGATCGGCCGCGAGGGTGGCGGCCATCCGCTCCCGCGCGGCAGCGTCGAGGCGACCATCGATGAAGGCCTGAATCTGGGCCTCATCCCGGGTGGCCGGGTCCTTGCTCATTTCACTCTCCGCAGAAGGGGGGCGTGCTCCCGGTCCATCAGCGCGCGCAGGCGGCGGCGGGCGCGCGACAGGCGCGACATGACGGTGCCGACGGGGATGCCGAGCACCCGCGCGGCGCCGTCATAGGACAAGTCCTCCACCGCGATCAGCAGCAGCAGGGATTGCTGCTCCTCCGGCAACTGGTCGAGCGCGCCCAGGGCATCGCGCGCCACCAGGGCGCGTTCCTGGTCGGCGGGCTGGCCGGGGTCCGTCTCCGCGTCGAGCGGGGCGGTCTCGCCCCGCCGCCGCGCGCTGCGCCAGGCGGAGATATGGAGGTTGCGCAGGATGGTGAACAGCCAGGCGCGTAAATCCTCCTCGTCCACGGGCCGGCGGGCGTGGGACAAGGCGCGCTCAAGGCAATCCTGCACCAGGTCGTCGGCCCGATCCCGGTCCCGCACCAGCGCGAAGGCGTAGCGGCGCAGGCCCGGAATCTGGGCTTCGATCCGCGCATCTGCGTCGCGTGCCATGCTTAATCCCCGCTGCCGCCTCGGCGTGACGCCGTCACGGATGGGCCACCGACCAGGCACCGTTGAGAAAACCGTCGCCGGTCACGTCGCCCGGCTTCTGGTCCTTGGTCCAGGTGTAGAGCGGCTTGCCCTTGTAGGCCCATTGGTGGGAACCGTCGTCGCGGGTGATGAGGGTCCATTCGCCCGCGGCCTTTGCGTCGGCGGCGGCCTTCAGGGGCGGCCAGTTGGTGGCGCAGGGGCCGGTGCAGGCGGATTTGCCGCCTTCGTCCTTGGCGAAGACGTAAAGCGTCATGCCGGCGGAATTCACCAGGGTCTTGCCCTTGGCGGTCTCGACCACCTTTGCCGGCTCGGCGGCGGCGGCAAAGCTGGTGGACAGGGCAAGGCTGGCGGACAGGGCAAGTGTGGTGGCGGCGGCAAGCAGGAACGTGCGCATGGGTGGGATCCTCCAGGGCCGGAGGCGTCATGGCGACCCTCCTGCCGGGATCAACGCCGCCGGGCGCAATTTATTCCCGTGCTCCACGCTCGTTTTTTTGGCCTGCGCTCCTCGCGGCGCTGTGAGCGACATTACCGAACCGTAATGCCCTCGCCAGGGAACCGTAAGGCACGGGCCTCTACCTTCACTCTCGAACCTGCCGGTGACGCAGGACCCCGATGGCAAGAAGTGAGACCTGATCGCATGACCCGCACTGACAAGACCCCCTCCGTGACGAAGCGTCGCCGCCAGGCTCTGCTCGCCGGCGTGTTCGGCCTCGCGGTGGCCGGCATGGTGGCCGGTGAGTTCCTGCCGGGCACCGCGACTCCGGCCTTCGCCCAGATCACCACCAGCCAGCCGGCCGGTACCTTCTCCTTCGCCGACATCGTCGAGAAGGTGTCGCCCGCCGTGGTCTCGGTGAAGGTGAAGAAGGACGGCGGCGACCAGGTGGCCATGAATGATGGCGAGGGCCTGGGCGGCGGCAACATCCCGCCCCAGATCGAGCAGTTCATGAAGCGCTTCGGCTTGGGCGAGGGCCGCGGCCCGATGGGGCCGATGGGTCCGCGCGGCCATCGCGGTCCGGGCGGTGAGCGCCCGGTGGTGGGCCAGGGCTCCGGCTTCATCATTTCCGCCGACGGCTATGTGGTGACCAACAACCATGTGGTGGACGGCGCCGACGAGGTGGATGTGACCACCACCGACGGCAAGGAACATGTGGCCAAGGTGATCGGTACCGATCCGCGCACCGACGTGGCGCTGTTGAAAATCGCCGACGCCAAGGATCTGCCGTGGGTGAAGCTGGCCGACAGCGCGCCGCGCGTCGGCGACTGGGTGATTGCGGTGGGCAATCCGTTCGGTCTCGGCGGCACGGTGACGGCCGGCATCGTTTCGGCCCGCGGCCGCGACATCGGCTCGGGTCCCTATGACGACTTCATCCAGATCGACGCCCCCATCAACCGGGGCAATTCCGGCGGGCCGACCTTCTCGCTGAACGGCGAGGTGATTGGCATGAATACCGCCATCGTCTCGCCCTCGGGCGGCAACGTGGGCATCGCCTTCGCCATTCCCTCCGAGACCGTGAAGACGGTGGTGAACCAGCTGCGCGAGAGCGGCGCGGTGGCCCGCGGCTATATCGGCGTGCAGATCCAGCCGGTGACCGAGGAACTCGCCTCCGGCCTCGGCATCAAGGACGCCGAAGGGGCCCTGGTGGCCCAGGTGCAGCCCAACACCCCCGGCGCCAAGGCCGGGCTCAAGGCGGGCGACGTGATCATCAAGCTCAACAATGAGCCGATCAAGGATGCCCGCGACCTCACCCGCAAGGTGGGCATGCTGAAGCCCGGCACCGAGGTGCAGCTCGCGGTGCTCCGCGACGCCAAGCCCCTCACCGTGGCGGTGAAGCTCGACCAGCTCCCCACTGAGCAGGTCGCCCGCGCCGACCAGGGGGGTGAGGATGCGGCCGGCAAGGACATGCCGCGCCTCGGCCTCCAGCTCGCCCCGGCCAAGGGTGTGGACGGCGCCGGCAACGAGGGTGTGGTGGTCACCGGTGTCGATCCGAACGGTCCGGCCGCCGCCCGCGGCTTCCGCACCGGCGACGTGATCCTGAAGGTCGGCGACAAGACGGTCGCCACCCCCAAGGATGTGCGCGACGGGCTTGCCGCGGCCAAGGCCGAGAACCGCAAGGCGGTGCTCATCCAGGTGAAGAGCGAGCAGGGCGTGCGCTTCGTCGCCATCACCCTGGACGGCAAGGCCAAGGGTTGAGCGCACCCGCGCGGCATTGAGTTCCCGAGCCGGTCGTGAACCGGCTCGGCCTGAGCCGACCGGCGGGGTTTTGCCCCCACCCCCCGCCCCGCCGGTCGGTCCGTTTCCGGCGCCGTGCCCGACGATCCCCGTCGCCCCCCATCGTCGGCCGGCCCGCAGGCGCGGGAAGCTCCAGAGGGCTTCCCGCGCTTTCTTTTTGGGTCGCCCCCTGGCGCCATGGGCTGCCTCCCACGGTGGCCAATTCCGGTGTTCGGCGGAGCCGGTGCCCTTTCGCTCGAAATCGCTTTAGAGTGACATGAACGCGAATCTCGATCCGGATACACTCACCGCCATGCGCCTCCTCCTTGTCGAGGACGACCGCGACGCCGCCGAATATCTCCGCAAGGCTTTCCGCGAGGCGGGCCATGTGGTGGACCATGCCGCCGATGGCGAGGAAGGGCTCGCGCTCGCCCTTGCCGACAAATACGACGTGCTGGTGGTGGACCGCATGCTGCCGTTGCGGGATGGCTTGTCCCTGGTGGCTGAACTGCGCGGCCGTGGCCATGCGACCCCAGTGCTGATCCTCTCGGCGCTCGGCCAGGTCGACGACCGGGTGCAGGGCCTGCGCGCCGGCGGCGACGATTATTTGCCCAAGCCTTATGCGTTCACCGAGCTGCTGGCGCGGGTGGAGGCGCTCGCCCGGCGCGGCGGGCCGCAGGCGACGGACACCCTCTACAAGGTGGCCGACCTGGAGCTGGACCGGCTTGCCCATCGCGTTACCCGTGGCGGCAAGGAGATCGCATTGCAGCCGCGCGAGTTCCGCCTGCTTGAATATCTCATGCGCCACGCGGGGCAGGTGGTGACCCGCACCATGCTGCTGGAAAACGTGTGGGACTACCATTTCGACCCGCAGACCAATGTCATCGACGTGCATGTGTCGCGGTTGCGCTCCAAGGTGGACAAGGGCTTCGAGGTGCCGTTGATCCACACCGTGCGCGGCGCCGGCTACATGGTGCGCGCGGGGCTGGCGTGAGGTGGCCGGTTGGCGCGGGGGTGGTTGCGGGGCGCGCGATGAGGATTTTCAGGCATCTCGCGCGACTGGTGCGCACCACCGCCTTCAAGTTGCTGGCGGCCTATCTCGCGGTGTTCGCTATCTTTGCCGTGTCGGTCATCGGCTATACGGCGTGGCACACCCGTGAGCTGATTCAGAACCAGGTGGCGGACGATCTCGACCGGGAAGTGCGCTATCTGGCGGAGCAATACCATATCGGCGGCATCCAGCGGCTCGTCTATGTGATCGACCGGCGGTCCCGGCGGCCGGGCTCGTCCATCTACATGCTGGCGAATTTTCAGGGCGAGGTGCTGGCGGCCAATGTGTCCGACCTCTCCCTTGGGCTGCTGGACGCGGCCGGCACCCGCTTCACCACCTACAATCGACAGGACGACAGCGGGGCCGGCCGCAGCCATGTGGCCTTCGTCCAGGTGTTCATCCTGTCCGGGGGCTACCGCCTGCTGGTGGGGCGCGACATCGAGGAGCGCGACACCTTGCGCGACCTCGTGGCTCGCCCCGCGCAATGGGCGGTGGTGCTCATCGTGGTGCTGGGGCTCGCCGGCGGCGTGTTCGTGACGCGTCGGGTGCTGAAGCGCATCGACGCCATGACCGCCACCACCGAGACCATCATGGCCGGCGACCTCACCGGCCGGCTCGCGGTGTCCGGGGCCGGCGACGAGTTCGACCGGCTGGCCCATTCCCTCAATGTCATGCTGGAGCGCATCGAAGCCCTGATGCAGGGGCTGAAGGATGTTTCCGACAATATCGCTCACGATCTGAAGACGCCGCTCACGCGTCTGCGCAACCGCGCCGAGGAGGCCCTGCGCACCGCCCGCACGGAGGAGGACTGGCGCGGGGCGCTGGAGACCACCATCGAGGAGAGCGACGGCCTGATCCGCACCTTCGACGCGCTGCTCATGATCGCCCGCGCGGAGGCCGGGCAGGCGCGCGACACCATGACGGACGTGGATCTTGCCGATCTCACCGAAAACGTCGCCGAACTCTATGAACCCCTGGCGGACGAGCAGGGGCTCGACCTGACGGTGACGTCGGAGCCGGTGGTGGTGCACGGGGTGCGCGAACTCCTGGCGCAGGCGCTCTCCAACCTCATCGACAACGCCATCAAATACGGTCGCGTTCCCGATGGCGGGCGCGGCCGCATCGCGGTGCGGCTGGCGCGGGCCGGGAGTGATGCCCTCTTGACGGTCGCCGATTCCGGTCCCGGCATTCCGGCCGCCGACCGGGAGCGGGTGGTGGAGCGCTTCGTGCGGCTGGAGGCGAGCCGGACCCGGCCGGGCTCGGGGCTTGGCCTTTCGCAGGTGGCGGCGGTGGCCCGGCTGCACGGGGGCGACCTCTCCTTCGCCGACAACGGGCCGGGTCTGGTCGCGGTCCTGCGCCTGCCGGCGAAGGCCGGGCGGGACGGCGGCGGGGCCGCGACCGACACGGCCAGCCGACGTTAACCCCGGTCGGGGCACAAGGAACGGGGTCGGCCGCCGATTCGGCTCCGTTTTCGAAGTGGCCGCCTCGCGTTCCTTTGTAGGGGCTTGCACATTGTGCGCCCCCGTGCCTTTAGGTCAGTCCATGCGCGCGCCCCAAGCTCCGGACCACGTGTCGGATTTATCCGAAGGACCCGCCCTTGCCGTCATGATGCGGGAAGCGCCCGTCATTCATGATGCGGCCGCGGCGGGGCTGCGTCTGTCTCATGCTCTGGAGCGGCTGGCGCCGGAGCAGCGGGAGGCGCTCGACGCTTTGTTCGCCGCCGGTCCGGCGGCCCGCGACGCGGTGCTCGGCGTGGCGGAGGGCTCCCCCTTCCTGCTGGAGCTGATCCGCTCCGAGCCCGCCCGCCTGCTGCGCATCCTCGCCAGCGCGCCGAGCGCGCATCTTCGGCGGTTGATCGCGGCCGGCGCCGGCGTGTGCCTCGCCACCACCGACGAAGGCGAGGCCATGCGGGCGCTCCGCCAGATGCGCAGCGAGGCGGCGCTGCTGATCGCACTGGCGGACATTGGCGGCGCCTTCGATCTGGTGGCGGTCACGGCGGCCCTGAGCGAGGTGGCCGACGCGGCGGTGCGCGGCGCGCTCGACTTCCTGCTGGCGGATGCCGCCCGCGCCGGGCGGCTGCTGCCGCAGGACATGACACAGCCCGCGCTGGGCTGCGGCCTCGCCGTGATCGCCATGGGCAAGCACGGCGCGCGCGAACTCAATTATTCCTCCGACATCGATCTGATCGTGGTCTACGACCGCGAGCGCGCGCCCCTGGCGGAGGAGGTGTCGGCCTCCCCCTTCTTCGTGAAGATCACCAAGGGCCTGGTGCGGATGCTCCAGGAGCGCACCGGCGACGGCTATGTGCTGCGGGTGGACCTGCGCCTGCGTCCTGATCCGGGTTCCACGCAGGTGGCCCTCTCCATTAACGCGGCCCTCGATTATTACGAACGGGAAGGCGCCACCTGGGAGCGCGCGGCCTATATCAAGGCGCGCCCCGTGGCCGGCGATCTCGACCTTGGCCGGCGCTATCTGGCCGATCTGCTGCCGTTCGTATGGCGGCGGGTGCTGGATTTCCAGGCGATCGCCGACGTCCATGCCATGAAGCGGGAGATCCACGCCTTTCGCGGGCACGACGTGGTGGCGGTGGAAGGGCACAATGTGAAGCTCGGCCGCGGCGGCATCCGCGAGATCGAGTTCTTCGTGCAGACCCAGCAGCTCATCGCCGGGGGGCGCGATCCCCTGCTGCGCACCTCACGCACCCTGGAGGCGCTGGAGGCGCTCACCGCCCACCGCTGGATCGCGCCCCAGGTGCGGGACGAGTTGACCGAGGCCTATCTGTTCCTGCGCCGGGTGGAACACCGCATCCAGATGGTGGCGGATGCGCAGACCCATGAATTGCCGGAGAGCCGGGCGGCGATGGAGGGCTTTGCCCGCTTCATGGGCTATGCCAGCCGCGACGCCTTCGCCGCCGCGCTGGTGGAGCGGCTGCAGCGGGTGCAGGGCCATTACGCCCAATTGTTCGAGGATGCGCCGCCCCCCGCCGCGCTCGACGCCGATCTGGTCTTTCCGCCGCAGGAGAACGATCGCCAGACCCTGGCCGCGCTTGCACGCCTGGGCTTTCGTGAGCCGGCCGCCGCCAGCGGCATCGTGCGCGGCTGGCTCGCCGGCGGCCCGCGCGCGCTCAAGGGGGAGACGGCGCGCGCGCATCTCGCCCGCATCGTGCCGTTGCTGCTGGAATCCCTGGCGCGCGGCGGCGATCCCGACGGCGCCCTCATCGCCGCCGACCGGTTCCTCACCGAGCTGCCCGGCCCGCATCTTTTGACCGCGCTCGACCGTCATCCGGATCTGGTGCGCCTGCTCGCCACCATCCTCACCGCGGCCCCCCGGCTGGGCGAGACCCTGGCCCGGCGCCCCTCTCTTGCCGACGCGTTGCTCGACCCGGCCTTCTTCGACGTGTTGCCGGACGCGAAAAGCCTCGAGACCCATCTCGATTTTCTGCTCGACGGCGCCGAGACCGACGAGGAGCAGTTCGACCGGGCGCGGCGGTTCCGGCAGGAACAGCATGTGCTCATCGGCGTGCGCATTGCCTCGGGCACCTTGCCGGCGGCGCGGGCCGGGGAGGCTTATGCCCGGCTCGCGGAGGTCATCATCCGCGCCCTGCACCGGCGGGTGTGGGCGCGCTTCGTGGAGGCTCACGGTCGCATCGCCGGGGGGCGCACGGCGGTGCTCGCCATGGGCAAGCTGGGCGGGCGGGAGATGACCGCCGGTTCCGATCTCGACCTGATCGTGCTCTACGATTTCGACCCCGCCGCCGACCCCGGCTCCGACGGTGCGCGACCCCTTCAGGGGGCGCAATATTTCGCCCGCTTCACCCAGCGCCTGGTGACGGCTCTCACCTCCCTGACCAATGCCGGCAAGCTCTATGACGTGGACCTGAGGCTGCGCCCCTCGGGCCGCTCGGGGCCGCTCGCCACCCGCCTGACCTCCTTTGCCACCTACCAGCGCGAAGAGGCCTGGACCTGGGAGCACATGGCGCTGACCCGCGCGCGCGTCATCGCCGCCGACGGGGATTTCCGCGCCCGCGTCGAGGCGGTGATTTGCGCCGTGATGCGCCAGCCGCGCGATCGCCGCACCCTTGCCCGCGACATCCTCGACATGCGCCGCGCCATCGCCGCCGAGAAGGGCGAGGGCGACAAATGGAACCTCAAGCATGCCGCCGGCGGGCAGGTGGATGTGGAGTTCCTGGCCCAATATCTGGTGCTGGCCCACGCCGAGGCCCATCCCGAGATCGTGGACACGGCCACCGCCCGCATCCTCGCCCATGCGGAGCGGCTCGATCTTCTGGAAGCCGAAGATGCCCATGTGCTCATCCGCGCCTGCCGGCTCTACCAGGACATGACGCAGGTGCTGCGGTTGGCGGTGGACGCCCATGTGGTGCCGGCGGATGCCAGCCCGGCGCTCCGGGCACTGCTGGCACGGGCCGGCGAAATGCCTGATTTCGCCACCCTCGAAGCCCATCTCACCGAGACCCAGGAGAAGGTGCGCGCCATTTTCGAGCGCATCCTGCAGGCCGGCGCGACCTGACGGCTCCCGTCCTCGTCTCGATCGCCCCCATTCGGCGCCGGTCGAAGACGGATGGCGGAGCCTGTCCGGTTATGTCGCACACATGGCACACCCATGGCACACCCATGGCGGGTTACCCCGCGCGGAGCGATGCTTCTATGATATTCCGCAACGTAACTTGATCCACATCAGGCGACGGGGCGCGGTTGGCGCGTCATCCTGACCTCATGATCTCATCAACGGGGATGGGTGCAGCGGCCGTGACAGATCAAAACCATCGCTTCGACGCGCGCGCGTCCGATAAAAATGGTGCAGATGCTTGGCATGCGTTGCCGCACGCAGAGGTTTTAACGGCGCTTGAAACCTCGGTGTCCGGAATCTCCAGCGACGAGGCGTTGCGTCGTCTTGATGTCTACGGCGCCAATGCGCTGCCTGAGGCGACCACACGCCATCCCATTTTTCGCTTTCTCGCCCAATTCAACAACGCGCTCATTTATTTCCTGCTCGCCGCCGCGGTGGCGGCCCTGGCGCTCGGCCACACCATCGACGCGGTGGTGATCGTCGCGGTGGTGACGGTCAATGCGATCGTCGGCTTCATCCAGGAGGGCAAGGCGGAGCGGGCCTTGAGCGCCATTCGCGACATGATCGCCCCCCATGCCGCGGTGATGCGCGACGGCGTGCGCACCACGATCCCAGTGAAGGAGCTGGTGCCGGGCGACCTGGTGCTGGTGGAGGCGGGCGACCGGGTGCCCGCGGACCTGCGTCTGGTGCGGGCCCGCAACCTGCTCATCGACGAAGCGATGCTGACCGGGGAATCGGTGACGGCCTCGAAGGCCGAGGCCCCCGTCGCCGTCGATGCGGCCTTGGGAGACCGTGCCTCGATGGCCTTTTCCGGCACGCTGGTGGCGGCGGGGCAGGGCGCTGGCATCGCGGTGGCGACCGGCCGCCTGACCCAGATCGGCCATATCAGCGCGCTGATCGCCAAGGTGGAGCCGCTCACCACCCCGCTGCTGCGGCAGATCAACGCCTTCGGGCGGGGCTTCACGGTCATCGCCTTTCTGGCGTCGGCGGCGCTGTTCGCGTTCGCGGTGCTGGTGCGCGGCTATGATTGGGTCGAGGCCCTCATTGCCGTGGTGGCGCTTGCGGTGGGCGCCATTCCCGAGGGCCTGCCGGCGGTCATCACCATCACTTTGGCCATCGGGGTGCGGCGCATGGCGGCGCGGAACGCGGTGATCCGCCGGCTGCCGGCGGTGGAGACGCTGGGCGCCACCTCCATCATCTGCTCCGACAAGACGGGCACCCTCACCCGCAACGAGATGACCGCCCGCCGGCTCATCACCGCCACCCATCGCCTGGAGGCGAGCGGATCGGGCTATGCACCGGAAGGTCGCTTCACCGCGCTGGGCTCCGACGACGACGTGGCGGCCCTGGAGGCGGCGGAGGAACTCATCCGCTGCGGCCTGCTGTGCAACGACGCCACCCTGGCCGCGGCCGGCGGGCGCTGGACGGTGAATGGCGACCCCATGGAAGGGGCGCTGGTGACGCTCGCGGTGAAGGCGGGGCTCGATCCCGATCACCTGCGCGCCGAATGGCCGCGACAGGATGAGATTCCCTTCGATGCCCTGCACCGCTTCATGGCGAGCCGGCACGGCCGCCCCCAGGGGGGCGCGGTGCTGTTCGTGAAGGGGGCGCCCGAGGCACTGCTGGCCCGTTGCGGCACGCAGGCCGAACCGGGCAGTGTGGCTCGGCTCGATAGCGCCTATTGGGCGGACGAGGTCGCCGGCGCTGCCCGCGAGGGCGAGCGCGTTCTCGGCTTCGCCATGAAGATGCTGCCGGAGGCGGCGTCGGACGGACGGCTCGACTTCGAGGATGTGGCGGACCTGTGCTTCCTCGGGCTCGTGGGCTTCATCGATCCGCCCCGGCCGGAGGTGATCGCGGCCATCGCCGAATGCCGCTCCGCCGGCATCGCGGTGAAGATGATTACCGGCGACCATGCCGCCACCGCCGCCGCTATCGCAGCTAAGCTCGGCCTTGCCGATCACCTGGAGGTGGCCACCGGCGCCGATGTGGATGCGGCCTCCGACCCCGAGTTGGTCGCGCTCGCCACCCGCGCCAGCGTGTTCGCGCGCACCAGCCCGGAGCACAAGCTGCGCATCGTGCGGGCGTTGCGCTCCACCGGCGCGGTGGTGGCCATGACCGGCGATGGGGTCAATGACGCGCCCGCGCTGAAGCAGGCGGACGTGGGCGTCGCCATGGGCGTCAAGGGCACGGAGGCCGCCAAGGAGGCCTCCGAGATGGTGCTGCTCGACGACAATTTCGTTTCCATCGTCTCGGCCGTGCACGAGGGCCGCACGGTCTATGACAATGTGCGCAAGGTCATCGCCTGGACGCTGCCCACCAATGGCGGCGAGGTGCTGGCGGTGGTGGCCGCGATCCTGTTCGGCTTCGTGATGCCCATGTCGGCGGTGCAGATCCTCTGGATCAATCTCATCACCACCATCACCCTGGGGCTGGCGCTGGCGTTCGAGCCGCCGGAGCCGGGCGTGATGGGCCGGCCGCCGCGCCGGAGCGATGCCCCGTTGCTGACGCCGTTCCTGTTGTGGCGCGTTCTGTTCGTCTCGGTGCTGCTCGCCGTGGGCACCCTCGGCATGTTTTTCTATGCGCTCGGGGAGGGACGGGACTTGGCCACGGCGCGCACGCTGGTGGTGAACACCATCGTGGTGCTGGAGATCTTCTATCTGTTCAACGTGCGCTTCATGCACATGACATCCTTCTCCTGGCATGGCGCGCTCGGAACACCGGCCGTGTTGCTCGCGCTGGTGGCGGTCCTGGCCGCTCAGTTCGCGTTCACTTATGTGCCGGCCATGCACGAGTTGTTCGGCACCACGCCCGTGACGTTGGCGGACGGGATGCGCATCGTCGGCCTGGGGGTGGTTTTCATGGCCGTGCTCGAAGGTGAGAAAATGCTGCTGCGCCGGTTTGGCGTGGTGGATTGAAGCACCCGTGGCACCGGTGCCAGCGGATAGCTTGGGGAGAGCGAAATGACGCAAAAGGCCGATCCGGGGGCGCCGCCGCGCCGCATCCTGCTCGCCACCGACCTCAGCGCCCGCTGCGACCGGGCCCTGGACCGCGCCGTGGCGCTGGCGGCGGCATGGGGCTCCGAGCTCGTGGTGGTTCACGCCCTCGATGCGTGCGACGGCCGGTCCGCCGCGTCGGGCGAACGCGATCTGCCCTTCTGGCAACGCGGGCCAGAGCCCGCCCGGATCGTGACGGAGGCGCTTCAGCACGACCTCGACGGGGCTCCCGTTCCGGTGACTGCGATCGTGGAGCCGGGCGATCCGGTGGAGCTGATCCTGAAGACAGTCGAGGACCACGGGTGTGATCTCATCGTCACCGCGGTGGCGCGCGACGAGATCCTGGGGCGGTTCCTGCTCGGCGCAACGGTGGACAAGGTGCTGCGCCGGGCGCGCGTGCCGGTGCTGATCGTGCGGCAGCGCCCGCGTCATCCCTACGCGGGCATTGTCGTGGCCGCCGACGTGTCCGCCTCCTCCCGCGCCGCCCTGCGCAAGACGGCGGCCTTCTTCCCGCGGACGCCGTTCCACGTCTTCCACGCCTACGATCCCCCGCTCGACGGTCTGCTCAGCGATCCGGAGGAGTACCGGGCCGCGTTCGGCGAGCTCGCCTCGCGGGATCTGGAAGCGTTCCTCGGCGCGGCGGGAATCGCGCCGGGCCATGTGGTCGATGTGCTGGTGGAGCGCGGCGATCCGGCGCAGCTCATCCAGCACTATGTGACCGCCTTCCGGGCCGATCTGGTGGTGCTCGGGACCGAAGGGCGCGGGCCGCTGCTGGAGCTGCTGGTGGGCTCCACTGCCAAGTCGGTGCTCGACGGGCTGAGCTGTGACGCGCTGGTGGTCCCGGCGGCGGCCGACCCGGCGTGACGCCGCCGCGAGGCCCGGCCGCGCGGGCTATTTGTGCCGTACGGCTTTCGAGGGCTTGGTCTTGCGGGCTGGCACCTCGCGCGTGAAGGTTCCAAGACCGTTCTCGTTGAAGAACTCCACGGTCATGGACGCCGCCGTCATGGTCGGGGCGGTTTTGCCGGTGATGGCGAAGGTGACTTCCGACAGGCTTCCGGGAGGAGCGCTTTCACCCGCCGGGGCGAAGGTGAAGGTGTCGCCGCTCCAATGGCCGAGGCTGGCCACCACCGGCTTCGGTCCGATGCTGAACACCAGATGGTCGCCCTCGACCTTCACCGTGGCGGGGCCGTAATAGGCGTTGGTGTAGGTGCCGGCGTAGATGTCCAGCGGGTGTGCCGGCGCCGGCTGGGCGGGGACGGGCAGGCCGGCGAGGGTCCCCAACGGGTGATAGAGGGGCGCCATCAGCCGGCTGTAGGCGTCGAACCAATCGCGGGTGATGGTGCCGAATTCCACATAGTCCATGAACTGCATGGCGAGCGCCTCGGCGGCGCCCACCGGCTGGGCGTTGGTCAGCACGGCGATCCCGAGCTTCTCCGAGGGCAGCATGGCGAATGTGGTGCCGGCGCCGAGAATGAAGGCGCCGGAATGGGACAGCACGACACGGCCAGAGGGGGCGATAGAAACACCGAAACCGTGGCCATAAAATCCCGGTCGCGCGGCGGTAATCGGCGAAGGCGTGGACACGATCTGCGCCGTCATCGCCGGCAGCAGCGCCGACGCGGGCACGATCTGCTTGCCCTCGAAGGTGCCGTTGCCGAGCACGAAGGCGAGCCAGCGCCCCATGTCGCGCGCGGAGGAGCTGACCCCGCCGGCCGGTGACTGGGCATCGGGCTGGCGCTGGTACTTGGCCACGAAGGCGCCATTCTCGCGCACATGGGGCAGCGCCCGGTTGGCATGGGCCATGTAGTCGGCGAACCGCGACGAGGTCGCGCTCATGCCCAGGGGCTTGTAGAGCACGGCGTCGGAGAGCGTCGCCCAGTCCTTGCCCGAGGCGGCGGCGACGCCCTCGGCGGCGGCGGTGACGCCGAAATTCGTGTAAGCGTAGGTGATCCGGAACGGCGCCAGCGGCAGCAGCTTCAGCCGCTCCAGGATCTGCCGACGGTCAAATCCCATGTCTTCCAGCTCGTCGCCGCCGTGGTCCGGCAGGCCGGAACGGTGGGTGTAGAGATCCGCGACCGTCACATGCGCGCTGACCCACGGGTCCTTCAGGGCGAACCAGGGCAGGAGCGTCTTCACCGGGGTGTCCCAGGTGACGATCCCCGCCCCCACCTGATGGGCCACGACGCTTGCGCCCACGGCCTTGGACAGGGACGCGAGCTGGAACACGGTATCGGCGTCCACGGCTTCGGGCGCGCCGACCTTGCGCACGCCGAACCCCTTCAGATACACGGTCTTTCCGTCATGCACGACCACCACCGACATGCCCGGAATGCCGGAGCGTTTCATGAGGGCGGTGGCGAAATCGTCGAGCTTGGCGATGGCAGCGTCGAGCTGTCCCTTGGGAATGCCGAGCGCGACCGATTCCGAGGGCGGGAGCTTCGGGTCGATGGCCAACCCAGTTTCCGCGCCGCGCGCGGGCTGCGACAGCACGGCCGCCGCGCACGCTCCCGCGCAGAGCAGGGCGCGCCAGCGGATGGATGTCGTGGGGGGCAGGCGGAGGAGCGGAGGCATGAGCATCGTGCGATCCCGTGGTGGCGCGCCGCGCGGACTACATGACCGCAGCGAGCTTCGGTGTCTCGTTTGAATTGGCGGCGCGCCCCTCCACCGGCAGGCGGACGATGACGGCGGTGCCCCGGCCCTCGGTGGAGCGGATGCGCATGGCCCCGCCATGCAGCTCCACCAGCGACTTGGCGATGGCGAGGCCGAGGCCGGACCCCTTGTGGGTCTTGGTGAACTGGCTTTCCACCTGCTCGAACGGGCGGCCGATGCGGGCCAGCGCGTCCTTGGCGATGCCGATGCCGCTGTCCTCGATGGCCACCACCGCCGCGGCCCCATTGATGCGCGCGCGGACCGAGATCGTCCCGCCCTCGGGCGTGAACTTCACCGCATTGGAGAGCAGGTTCAGGAGGATCTGCTTCAACGCCCGCCGGTCGCCCTTGATGTGGAGCTTCTCACCGGCGGCCACTGTCATGGTGATGCCCTTCTCATCGCCGTTCACCGCCGTCACGCGCATGGCGTCGGCGATGATCTCGTCGAGGGCGACATCTTCCACCTCGAGCTGCATGCGCCCGGCCTCGATCTTCGACATGTCGAGGATGTCGTTGATGACATCGAGGAGATAGGTGCCGGAGCCTTTGATGTCGGAGCAGTATTCCGAATATTTCGGCGAGCCGAGCGGGCCGAACATCCCGCTTTCCATGATTTCCGAAAAGCCGATGATGGCGTTGAGCGGCGTTCTCAGCTCGTGGGACATATTGGCCAGGAATTCGCTCTTGGCGCGGTTGGCGTCCTCGGCCTTGTTGCGCTCTTCCGAATACTTTTCCGCCAGTTCGGCGAGCTGCTGGGCCTGGTGCTCCAGGGTCTGTTGGGATTTGCGCAGGTCCGCGACCAGCGCCATCAGGCGCTTCTCATTGTCGAGAAGGCGTTCCTCGTGACGCTTCATGGTGGTGATGTCGGTGCCCACCGACACATAGCCGCCGTCCTTGGTGCGGCGCTCGGCGATCTTCAGCCAGCGGCCGTTGGAGAGCTGGGCCTCGTAGACGCGCGAGCCTTCCTCCGGCTTGTCCTCCGGCTTCAGGGGGGTCTGAGTGACCGGGTGGCGGCCCTCCGAGGCAATGACCTCGAACGGGGTGCCGGCCTGGATGGCCGCGTCGGGCAGTTCGTGCAGGGACTGGAACTTGGAATTGCAGAGCACGAGGCGGTTCTGGCTGTCCCACAGCACGAACGCTTCCGAGATGCTCTCGATGGCGTCGCGCAGGCGCATGTCGGCGGTGACCGTGCGTTCGGCCATGTGCTGCGCCTCGGTGACATCCATGGCGATGCCGATCAGGTGGGGGCCATCCTCGCCCGCCTGCTGTACCACCTCGGCCCGCATGCGCAGCCACACATAATCGCCGCGCGCCGTGCGCATGCGGAACACGCGATCCACCGCCGCGCCAGGGCGGTCGGCGAGATCCTTCGCCAGCTCGTAGAGGTCCACGTCGTCCGGATGCACCAGGCGCGCGATGTCGCCGAAGGAGATGAGCTCGTCCTTGCGCTCCAGCCCCAGGATCTCGAACATGGTGTCGGACCAGTACATGCGCCCACGGGCCATGTCCCAGTCCCACATGCCGCATCGGCCGCGGTTGAGGGCGGTGTCGATGCGCCGGCGCACGGTGTCGTAGATGTGGTCCGCCTCACGCGCGCGGCTGGCCTGCCAATGGAAGGAGAAGCCGAGGATCAGCAGCACCGCGCCGGTGGTGGTGAAGAGGGTGATGGTCAGCGTGGTGCTGTCGGACCAGGCGGCGAGCGCCTGGGCCATGGGCTGCACATAGACGATCTGGCCGAGGGGACCCTTCAGGTTGCGGACGGTGGCGAGCATGATCTCGCCGTCGGTGCCGCTGCCGGACATGGGGACTTCGAGCACGCCGGCATGCTCGGCGAAGATGACCAAAGGCTGGGCGGGGTCCAGCAGCTCGGCGAGGGTCGCCGGGGGCTTCGTCATGCGCGGCGCCATGGCGACGATGCGGCCGGTTCTGTCGGTCACATAGAGGCGGCGGCCGGAATCGGTGGCGCGGGGCGGCAGGCTGTCGGCGAGCGCTTGCTGGGCGCCTTCAAGCCCCGAGCCCATCTGCTGCGCGAGGCCCTCGGCGGTGGCGAGGGCGAGCAGCGCCAGGTCGTCCTTGGCGTTGTCCAGCACCGTGAGCCGGTGGCTGTGCACCTGCACCACGGCGCCAGCGCCGATGACCACCAGGAAGGTGACAATAAGTGCGGGGACAATCCTCCTGAGGACCGGCTCCGCATCGAGCAGGCGCTGGTAGGCAGGGCGCGCAATCGACCTTGCCAGACCTCGAATGGCTTGGTCGCGCGCGCCGACGCTCGCAGCGTTGGCGCGTGCCATCGCCGGTCTCCTCCGGGTCATTCGGAAGCCTTGAGCGGCCTAAGCCCAAGCCTTCCACGTCCTCGATCTGGAGGGACGTGCCGCATCTCTCCGAATCGTGACCATTGGAATCGAATCGGGGGTGATTTGTCCAGGGTGGAGGACCTGTCAAGAGTTAAAAAAACGCACAATCGGGCGGGTAAAAAAGGCGTTGCGCGAGTCGTGTCCGCCCCTTGCCGGGACGTGGGTATGTGGATGGCGCGTTCTGGGGAAAACGGGGACAAGTCGGGCTCTGAAGGCGGCCGACAGCTGCGGTTGGGGCCTGCCTTGCTGCAGGTACTGGCAGAAGAAAGGGAATTTTCTTCTCACGAATGTTAATTTACAAATACGAACCCGGGAACCGCCCGAGAGGACACCACATGACGGATATCTGGTTCAAGACCGGCGAGGCCACGGTGCTCGCCAAGGATGGGCAGGCGACGGATGCCATGCCGGAAGTGTTGATCGGCTCCGTGCGCGGGCCGGCGGGGCAGGCGTTCGCCTCCATGATGGGGCAGTCCGCCGGGCACACGCGTATGTTCGTGGTGCGTGACCTGAACCAGCAGGTGCGCCCGGCGACCATGATGACCTGCAAGGTCACCATTCCTTCGGCGGCCTATGTGGAACTGCTGGGCGGCGTGGTGCAGGGCGCCATGGGCGACGCCATCGTCGACTGCCTGAGCGAGGGCATCCTGCCGAAGGATCAGGCCGATGAACTGTGCATGATCATCATGGTGTGGCTCGACCCGCGCTGTCCGGAGGATCCGAACCTCGACCGGGCGGACCTCTACCGCACCAATTACGAGGCGACCAAGCTCGCCATTTCCCGCGCCATGACGGGCAAGCCGACAGCCGATGAGCTGATCGCCAACCGCAAGAGCGTGAAGCATTACGCCCTCGACGGCGTGGTGGAATACTGAGCGTTCGCCGCGCCGGCAGCCAAGGGTGCCGGCGCGGCGCGACACGATCGTCGCGTGCTCCGGCCAGGGCGTGAGCGCGCGCCAGGAACGGGTTGCGGTCCCGATGGACCCGAGCTGCCCGCAAGCGGGCAACTCAGCTTTCATCTCGTCGGATGCGAGCCGGCCGGGGGCTCCGGCCGGCCAGGATCTCAGCCGAGGGCGCGGGTGGCGATGTCGGAGACGTCCGCCGACAGGCCGGGGGTGTCGGCCACGCGGCGCAGCGCCGCCTCGGCGCTGGCGCGACGCACCGGCTCCAGTTGCCGCCAGGTCTTGAACGACGACAGAAGGCGCGAGGCCACCTGCGGGTTCTTGGGGTCGAGGGTCAGCACCACATCGGCGACGAAGGCGTGGCCGGCGCCGTCGGGACGGTTGAACTGGGTCGGGTTGCCGGCGGCGAAGGCGCCGACCAGCGACCGGACCCGGTTCGGATTGCCGAGGGAGAAGGCGGGATGCGCCATCAGCCCCTTCACCCGCTCCAGGGTATCGGAGGCGGCGATCTGCGCCTGGAGGATGAACCACTTGTCGATGACCAGGGCATCCGCCTTGAACCGCTCATAGAAGGCGGCGAGCGCCCGCTCGCGTTCGGGCACATCGTGCTGCACCAGCACCGCCAGGGCAGCGAGGCGATCGGTCATGTTGTCCGCTTGCTCGAACTGCGCCGCCGCGCGGGCGATGCCTTCCGCCGAGGCGGTCACGGCCAGATAGTCGAGCGCGAGATTGCGCAGCGATCGCCGGCCCGCGGAGGCGGCGTCGGGCGTGAACGGTCCGGCGGCGACAAGCGCGCCATACGTTTGCGCGAGGTCACCCGCCAGCGCGTTCCCCAGGGCGCTCTTCAGGGCCTTGCGGGCGGCATAGATGGCGTCAGGATCCACGTCGGCGGCAAGCTCACGGGCGATCTCGCCTTCGCCGGGCAGGGCCAGGGCCTGGGCCTTGAAGGCGGGGTCGAGGGCCGTGTTCGCGAGGATGTTCCGCGCCGCGCCGATGAGCGCCTCCGGCGCCACCGGAGCGCCTGCGCGCGCACCCTCCTTCAGCAGCCCCAGGGCCAGGCCCTGCAGCGCATCGAAGCGGTTGAAGGGGTCGGCGTCATGGGCCGCGAGGAACACGCGCTCGTCCGCCGTCAGGCCGCTCACCACGTTCACCGGGGCGGAGAAGCCGCGGTTGAGGGAGGGCACCGGGCGGGCGTCGATGCCGGTGAAGACGAAGCTCTGCTCGGCCTTGGTCAGCTCCAGCACGCCGCGCTCCACCACCGTGTTGCCGAGGGTGAGCGGCAGGTCGTCGCCGTTCGGACCTACCAGCCCCACCACCAGCGGGATCACCATTGGCGCCTTGGTGGGCTGGCCCGGGGTGGGCGGCACCGCTTGCGAGACGTCGAGCCGATAGGTGCGGGCCTCGGCGTCATAGCTGCCCTTCACGGTGACGACGGGCGTGCCCGACTGCTCGTACCAGAGGGAGAATTGGGTCAGGTCGCGGCCGGTGGCGTCGGCGAAGGCGGCCGCGAAATCCTCTATGGTCGCCGCCTGTCCGTCGTGGCGCTGGAAGTAGAGATCCATGCCGGCGCGGAAACCCGCCTCGCCCAGCAGGGTTTTCAACATGCGCACCACCTCGGCGCCCTTTTCGTACACGGTTGCCGTGTAGAAGTTGTTGATCTCCCGATAGCTCTGGGGGCGGACCGGATGGGCGAGCGGGCCTGAATCCTCGCTGAACTGCGCGGCCTTCAGGGCCCGCACGTCGGCGATGCGCTTCACCGGGCGCGAGCGCTGGTCGGAGGAAAATTCCTGGTCACGGAAGACCGTCAGTCCTTCTTTCAGGCAGAGCTGGAACCAGTCGCGGCAGGTGATGCGGTTGCCGGTCCAGTTGTGGAAGTATTCGTGGGCGATCACCCCCTCGATGCCGGAATAATCGGCGTCGGTGGCGACCTGCGGGCTGGCGAGGACATATTTGTCGTTGAAGACGTTGAGACCCTTGTTCTCCATCGCGCCCATGTTGAAATCGGACACGGCGACGATGTTGAACACGTCGAGGTCATATTCCCGGCCAAACGCGGTCTCGTCCCAGCGCATGGAGCGCTTCAGCGCGTCCATGGCATAGCCGGCGCGCTCCGCCTTGCCCTCCTCCACATAGATGCCGAGTTCGACCTCGCGGCCGGAGGCGGTGACGAAGCGGTCCGCCACCTTGGCGAGCTTTCCCCCAACCAGCGCAAACAGATAGGACGGCTTCGGCCAGGGGTCCTGCCACACCGCGTAATGGCGCGTGGTGCCCGGGAGCGGGCCGCTCTCCACCAGATTGCCATTGGAGAGCAGGATCGGCGCCTCCTCCCGCTCGGCCTCGATGCGGGTGGTATAGACGGCGAGCACGTCCGGCCGATCGGGGAAGTAGGTGATGCGGCGGAAGCCTTCCGGCTCGCACTGGGTGCAGTAATTGCCGGACGAACGGTAAAGCCCCATGAGCTGGGTGTTGGCGGTGGGGTCCACCAGGGTCTCGATCTCCAGCGTGAAGCTGTCCGCCGGTGGATGGGCGAGGGTGAGCCGGTCGGGCCCGGCCTCGAAGCTGGAGCCGGCGAGGGGGGCGCCGTCAATGGCGAGCCGCACCAGGGTCAGGCCGTCGCCATCGAGGATCACGGGCGCGCCTTGGGTGCCCTTCGGGTTGCGCCGCAGCGCCAGGCGGGCGGTGACGCGGGCCTGGGTGGGATGGAGCGCGAAATCGAGGTCCACCTTGTCCACCAGCCATTCGGGTGGGCGATAATCGGCAAGGCGGATGGGCTGCGGCTCGGCATCACGCATGGAAGGTCGCTCCTGTGGGCACCGGGGGCGTGGGCGGATGCGCGGGGCGCAACCCGCGGTGCGCTTCAGCCGTGAGACTAGTGCGCGATCGTGGCGGAGAAAAGCCGCATCGCCGGATGCAGGTTCAGTCGTGGCGCCAGAGCTTCACCGCCGACCAGACCAGCACCAGGGCCAGAAGCGGCATCAGCATGGCCGATGGCACAAGCCCCAGCAGCCGGCTGCCCACAAAGGTGCCGACCACGGAGCCCAGGGCCATGAAGGCCAGAAATCCCTTGTTTTCCGCCAGCACGCTGAACGCCTTGTGGCGGCTGTAGCGGGCGAAGCCCACCAGCATGGTGGGCAGGGAGATGACCAGCGCCAGACTGCCCGCGAGCTTGATGTCCACCCCGAACAGCAGCACCAGGGTGGGAATGAGCAATTCGCCGCCCGCGACCCCCAGCAGCGCGGCGACGATGCCGATGGCGAAGCCCGCCGCCACTCCGGCCACCATCTGCGCCGTCCCGGTCAGCAACGGGGTGGCGGCGGCCGGATGGTGCAGGGTCACCAGCACCAGGGCGATCAGCGCCAGCAGAGCGGCGATCAGGTGGAAGAAGGTGCGTGAGGCGAGGTGGGTCGCCCAGCCGGCGCCGAACCATGCCCCGAGCAGGCTGCCGGCCAAGAGGTTCAGAACTACGTTCCATTGCGTGGCAAGGTCCGCCAGCGGCACTGTGCCCATGCGGAAAGGCAACGCGGATGCCACCACCACCAGGCTCACCGCCTTGTTGACGATGACCGCATCCAGGGCCCCGAACCGGAATGTGCCGATGAGCAGCGGCAGACGGAATTCGGCCCCGCCAAGACCGATCAAACCTCCCAGGGCGCCAATGGCGCCGCCGGTCGAAAAGGCAAAAAAAGGGCGAGGAGCGGTGTGCATCGGGGTAACGACACCTGTATATCTGCTCCATATATATGTTTCATTTCTCAAATACAGTCTATCAGAATAGCAATATATGACCGTATACAGGACATCGCGCCGAAATAATATTAGTCATGAGCTGTATTTGCGTAAATATATTTAGATTTAGAATTGCGTACTGAGGGCAGGGACTTGAGCGCGCGGAAACGAACGTGGCGCCGCCCTGGGGAAGGCGGCCCCACGTCGTTCGGTCGAATGTTGCCTGAAGCGCGGGGCTCAGCCGCCGAGGCGCTCTTCCAGCGTCGCGAACAGGGGATTGTCGGAGGCGAACACGTATTCGATGGGCGCCACCGTCACCATGCCGGCGCCGCGCGCGCGCAGGAAAGTGGCGAGGTCGTGCAGGGTATCGGGCGGGCAGTGCAGGGTGAGCATGCCGGAGGAGGTCGGCCCGCCGAATGGCGCCACGCAGCGGAACCGCGCCACCGCCTCGTCCACCAGCGAGGCATCGCAGCTGGCGAAGCGGGTGCGCACCTCGCGCTTGGTGCGGGCGCGCTTTTCCGCGCCCAGCCGGTCGAACATGGAGCGGGCGGCCGCGCGCGCCTCCGTGCTCCAGGGGGCGGTGAGAGAGGCGACCAGATTGGCTTCCGATTTCAGGATGATGCCGTCGTCCACCACCTTGAGGCCGTTGGCGGCCAGGGTGGTGCCGGTGGTGGTGATGTCCACGATCAGCTCGGCGGTTCCAGCGGCGGGGGTGCCCTCGGTGGCGCCGGCGCTCTCCACGATGCGGTAATCGACGATGCCGTAACGGGCGAAGAAGCCGCGCGTGAGGTTCACATATTTGGTCGCGACCCGGATCCGTCGGCCGGTGCGGCCATGGAAATGGGTGGCGACATCGTCGAGATCGTCCATGGTGCGCACGTCGATCCAGGCCTGGGGCACCGCGACAACGACGTTGGCATAGCCAAAGCCCAGCTTTTCGAGCAGCGCGACGCGGGCGTCCGCATCGAGGATGTTCTCGCGCACCAGATCCTCGCCGGTCACGCCGAGATGGGCGGTGCCGGAGGCGAGCGCGGCGGCAATCTCGGAGGCCGAGAGATAGGCGACCTCCACATTGTCCACGCCTGCCAGGGCGCCGCGATAGTCGCGGGCGCCTCGGGCCTGGGTCAGTGGCATCCCGGCGCGGGCGAAGAAGGCGTGGACATTCTCCTGCAGTCGCCCCTTGGAGGGCACGGCGAGGATGAGCGGGCTGGAGGCGGTCATCGGATGGTCCCGCTGAAGGTGAAGGCGTCGAGAGCGGCGAGGCGGTCCACCCAGGCGGCAAGGCCGACCCCGGTTACCTCGGACGACGCCCCGAGGCGCGGCAGCAGCCGATCGTAGCGCCCGCCCGCCACCAGCGCGCCGGCGGCGCGGCCGGCCGGGTCGTGCAGCTCGAACACCATGCCGCTGTAATAATCCAGCGGCCGGCCGAAGGCGGTGGAGAAACGCACGTCGGCGAGGTTCACGTCGTGGGCGGTGAGGAAGCCGGTGCGCCGGTCGAACAGGTCGAGCGCCCGATCAAGGGCAATGCCCGCGTCACGCGAGAGCGCCCGCATGTCGGCGGAGGCGGCATCGGGCTGGCCGGTGATGGCAAGGTACCGCGCCAGGATGGCCGCAGTCTCGGCGGAAAGGCCGCCGGCCTCCAGCGAGGCTTGTTCCAGGAAGCGTTCGGCGATCTCCGACACCGTGCGTCCGCCCACGGTGGAAATGCCGGCGATGGACAGAAGGTCGGTGATAAGCGCCCGCGCCGCTTCCGGGTCGGCACCGGCCAGCGCGTTGAGCACGCCGGAATGGGCCGTCGCCGGCCCATCGGCCAGGGGGCGCGAGAAATCGGCGCCCAGCCGGCCTTGGCCGAAATCCTTCAGCAGCCGCCGGCGCAGGGCGGGGGCCAGCGGCAGTGCGTCGAGCAGCGCCGCGAACAGGCCGACATCGCCAAGCCGGATCTCGGGCTGCTCCACGCCGTAGAGCGTACAGACGTCGAGGCCCAACGCGAGGATTTCCGCATCGGTGGCCTCGATATCGGTGCGGCCGAAGGATTCGACCCCGGCCTGTCGGAACTCGCCGGAGCCCTCTCCGCGGAACCGGAACACCGGGCCGAGATAGCTCACCGCCGCCGGCAGCGGCAATTGATCGCCGAGGACCGCGCGGGCCACCGGGATGGTCAGGTCGGGCCTCAGGCACAGTTCGTGGCCTTCCGCGTCCGCCGTCAGGAACATGCTGCGACGGATGCTCTCGCCCGACAGGTCCAGGAACACGTCGGCGGGCTGGAGGATCGGCGGGTCGAGGCGCACATAGCCGGCCGCGTCGAAGCGGGCGATGAGGGCCTCTTCGAGAATGCGGGGGTCGTGCACGGTGAGGGACGCGGGCGCCGCGGCGGACATGGTTCGACTTTCCATCTGAATGCCGCGCTTCTAGCAAAGGGGCCGCGGTTGGGCCACCCCTCGAGACGCCTTGAGGCTGCCCGTTTCCGCGGCTTCATGGGCGCGTCTTCGCTCGGCTATGCTGGGCGCGACGGAATCACAAGGAGACGGCCATGGTTGGTTTGAACCCGCGCGGCTCGGGGCGCGGTACCAAGGAAGGGGCCGCGGACGCGGCAAGTGCGGCAAGTGCGGCGAACACGGCGGATGTGCCTTCCCTCAGCTTCGAGCAGGCGTTGGCGCAGCTCGAATCCATCGTTGCCAGCCTGGAAAAGGGCAATGTGCCGCTAGAGGAATCCATCGCCATCTACGAGCGCGGCGAGGCCCTGAAGGCCCGCTGCGAGGCGCTGCTCAAGCAGGCGGAAGCGCGCGTCGAGACCATCACCCGTGATGCGGAAGGCCAGCCCGCCGGCCTGATGCCCCTCGATCCGGAGGTTTGAGGCGCGGCCTGTCCCATTCCGGCACAGGAGTGGAGGGTCTCGGGAACGGGACGTGATCGAATCGCTTCGCCGCTTTCGTTCTATTTTTGTTCGCGGCGCGGCGGGGCTGTATCGCAATGGCACAGGCTCCGTCCGCCACGGGGGCGAATGCGGAACGAAGCGGGAGCGAATCAGGTCAGTCGGGATGTTCCGGTTCCGTGTCGCGGCGCGGTCGCTCCTGTCCCGAAACGGGACCGGAGCGGGCAAAACCGGGAACGCAGCGGGACCGAATCGCTGACAGTTCCGCTTCGCCCTTCGTTCCCTGGGGGCGCGCGTCAATAGATGCCGGGGATGACTCGCTTCGTGCGGCGCACATAGGCATCATATGCGGCGCCGAAGGCCTCGCGCATCATCTGTTCCTCCCGTCCCACACGGAAGAAGAACAGGATGCCGAAGCCGATCAACCCGGCCGGACCCGCGATCCAGTTCGGCAGAAGCAGCGCCTGCGCCAGTCCCCACAGGAAAAAAGCCGAGTACATGGGATGCCGCACCTGGGCATAGATGCCGGTGGTGACGAGCTCATGCTTTTCCTTGATCTCCAAGGTCACAGACCAATATTTTCCAATGGCCTTGTGGGTGCGCCAGAACAGCCACAAGGCGAACAGGAACACCAGGATGCCCGCCACCACCTGAATGACAGTGATGGGGTAGGAGGCAAAGCGCGGCAGGCCGGTGAGGGCGTAGAGGGTCGGCGTCACCCCAAGTCCCAGAGTGGAGATGGTGAGCAATGTCATGTCGCGCAGGTTGCGATGGCGGGCATCACTAACCTTCATACGGCGCGCCTTGCGCTCGAACGGGATCCGCAGCACATACCAGGCCACCACGCCGATGGCCCAGGCGATCTTGGAAAAGGCGAGCAGGGTCATCGCACTCTCAACGGTTGGAGGGGGCAGGCGCGCTCGTGCCCGCAGGCCGGGGCTTCAGCCGGCCGCTCTCGTCCACATAGGACAGAAGGCCGCCGGTGTCCGCAGCCAGCGCATCGAAAGGCAGCGGGCCGCAGACATAAGCATAGAAGTCGTGGGCTGCCCGCTTGTCGCCCGCAAGGAAGCACTGGCAGTGCAGTCGCATCACATCCAGGCTGAAGCGGCGGTAGGTGGCGGGGGTAATCATGTCGCGGATGGCGGCATGCCGGACCAAGGGGCGATGGGAATAATCCCCGCGCTTCAACTTGCGATCCACGATCTCGGCGGGGCCGAGGGTGACGGGATTCACCTTGTAGAAGCTGACGATATCGTCCCGCGACTGGATTTCCAGCCAGCCGATGGCGGGCGCCGCCGCCACCCGCCCGGCCGCCGCGCGCAGCCGCGCGCCGGCCGGGTGCAGGGCGAACTTGGCGGTGGTGCTGCCCAGGGTGAGGAGCCGCACCGGCACCGTGTGCCCGAATGCGGGATCGAGATCGAGCGCCTGGGCGAGGGCGCAGATCATATGCATGGCGCCGAGGCTGTGGCCGGCGACCACGATTTCGTCCACATCTCCGCCCGCCCGGGCCTGGGCCTCCACCGCGGCGATGCGGCGGGCGAAGGCGGCAACCCGCGCGTCCACTTCGGGATGGCGGCCATGGGCGAAATCCACGGAAAATTCAGCTAGGTCGAGGGACTGCTTCAAATGCAGTCGCCGCCCCGGCCAGCGCATCAGCGCGAAGCTGCAGGCCGTGGCGATGAGGACTCCGGCGATGCCGGCACCAAGCCCGCCGATGACGGGACCAAGCCAGAGCCCGGCCGCTGTGCCGAGGCTGGCGGCGATGATCCACAGGGTCGCCAGCAGCAGATAGGTGAAGAGGAAGAACAGACCGTAACGTCGGCTGGCGCGGAAATAGCGCGCCAGGGTGCCGCTCGCGATCATGTCCGCCACGGCGTTGATCTGGCCTTTCAGATGGGACCAGGGGGACCGCTGCATGTCGGCGGCGGCGAGGTCGTCCCAGGCGAGAATCTCGAAGGTCGCGCGGGTCTCCCAGCCCGGTCCGGCGGCGCGGGCGCGCCAGAGGGCGCCGGTGGGGGTGGGCTGCGGCGCATCGTCGAGCACGTTCGCATCGACCGACCACACCGAGCCGAACCGCTTCAGCTCGCGGCCGAACACCCGGAAATGATCCGCGACGGTCATGGGGTGGTAGCCCGCCGCGAAAAAGACATGACGACGCATCGCGCGCCCGCTGGAACTGTCCCGCATGGTCGCGCCTTCTAGAGGATTTTCACGTTTTGTTAAGCCGCCAGCCGGCTGGCCCGGTCGGAGCGTGCCGTGCCGAGGGCTTGTCTTCGCGGCCGGGGAAGGGCAGGAAAGGCGCGGCCGGCACGTTCCCCGGGGCGGGAGACGGCGCCGCCGGAAGCCGAGGCCGCCCTTGTCCGCCACATCCCTTGTCGCCACGCCGCGCCTGACGGTGGTGTTCGTGACCTACAACAGCGGTGCCGTGATTGCCCGCGCGGTGGCAAGCGTGCCGGATGACTGCGCCGTCATCATCGTGGACAATGCGAGTCCTGAAGGCACGCCCTGGCGCGAGAGCCTGTCGCGGCCGGCGGATGTGGTCCCCATGGGGCGCAACGCCGGCTTCGGTACCGCCTGCAATGCGGGTGCCCGCCGGGCGCAGACCCCTTACGTCATGTTTCTCAATCCCGACGCCGTTCTGGCGGGCGATGCGGTGGATGCGCTGTTCGCCGCCGCCCGCGCCTATGGCGACGATGCCATCCTGATGCCGGCCATCATGGGCGAGGACGGGCGGCGGATGCGCAAGGAGGGCACCATTTTTGACAAGGTGCCGCGTCGGGCCCGCCTGAACGCGCAGGAGATCGCCGGCGATTATTGCACCGGCTTCGTCCATGGCGCGGCCTTCATGGTGAAGCGCGACGCCTTCCTGGCTCTGGGCGGGTTCGACGAAGCCATCTTCCTGTACCACGAGGATGATGATCTCTCCCTGCGTGCCCGCGCCCGGAACATGCCCATCGTGGTGGTGACCGGGGCACGGGCGGTGCACGCGGGCGGGGGGTCGTCGACCCCCAGCTTTGCCCAGACCTTCGCCATCAACCGTTTCAAGCAGCAGTCCGAGCGCTATGTGCGGGACAAATACCGCCGCGAGCGCTCTCGGACTGCGACGGCACTGAAACTTTTGGCCGGATGCCTGCTGGCGGGCCTCCTGCTCGATCCCCACCGGGTGGCGGTGCGGGCCGGCAAGCTGCGCGGTCTGTTCGACGCTCTGCCCGCTCCAACGGGAAGGTGAAGGCCATGACCGCGAACCCGTCCGATCCGCCGGCCGCCCCCGCTCAGGAGGGGATCGATCGCCCGCGGGTGGCGCGTCATCTCGTGACCGCTGCGGCGAAGCTGCTGGCCCGGCGCGATCCCGCGCACAATTTGCGCAAGGCCTTGTCGCTGCTGCATGCCGGAGGCGCCTCGGCGGTGGTGGGCGGGGTCGAGGACACGGACGTGGAGGCGCAGCGCCTCGCGGTGTTGCGGTCGCTTCCCGATGGCGGCGGACCGGTCTGCCTGTTGGTGAGCTTCTCGCCCGATGGTCGCTTCTGGCCCCATCTCCTCAGCTATGGGCGCAGCCTGCGCGCCAGCGGTTGCCGAGTGGTTTTGATCGCCACCACCGACCGGGCGGATTTGCGTTGCCTCGATCCGGGGCCGGAGGTGGCCGATGCCGTGGTGGTGCGGGAAAACCATGGCTATGATTTCGCCGCCTGGGCGAGCGTGCTGCGCCTGTGGCCGCGGCTTTGGGACTGCGAAGCCCTGTGGTTCGCCAATGACAGCGTCTACCACGCGCCCGGCCTGTTTCCAGCCTTCGCCGCGCGCATCGCGGCGTCCCGCGCCGAGGTGGTGGCGGCCACCGCGTCGGCTCTCTTCGCTCCCCATGTCCAAAGCTATTTCTTCGTGTTGAAACAGGCGGCCCTGGCGCGACCCGCGACCCGCGCCTTTTTCGCTGGCGTGCGCGCCCTGGCCGACAAGAATGCGGTGATCCGCGCCTATGAAGTGCCGCTGGAAGCGGCGCTGGAGGCCGGCGGCGCCACGGTGGAGGTGTTGGCGCTCCAGGACGGGGCCGGCAATGCCAGCCTGACCCACTGGCGTGCCCTGGTGGAGGCGGGACTGCCCTTTGTGAAGGTTCAGCTGCTGCGCGAGAATCCCTACAAGATCGACCTTTCCGGCTGGCGTGGCGCGCTCGGCGGCTTCGGCTTCGATATCGCAGAGGTGGAATTGCACCTTGGGTCGTACGGCCAGCCGGCGGCGGCACTGCTGGTGGATTGAGGTTGCGCCGGGGCCGGCTGTGGACGGGCGGGGGCAGCGGCATTTTGGACCGCCTGAGCCGTTTCCCAATCGGCGATGCCTTCGCTATGCTGGCGCTACCTGACGGCAGGCCCCGGTGCCGTCGAGGATGGGCGGAGGCGCCCTGGGATTTGGTGCGGATCGCCGCGCGAAACCGTCAGATCGGGTGCTCACGCTCAGGTGACAACCCGCCGCCGACGGGTTCCGTGCACGTTTCGCCGCCCCATGGTTTCCGTGTTGGAAGCCGTGTCGGGCAGCACGCAGGGAATCGAGCTGTGCAGAACTTCTTTCAGTGGTTCGACCGTTTCGAGGAGCGCCGGGCCAAGCCCTGGCTCATCGTCGGCAAGGGGCCGACCTATGGGAATATCGGGACCTACGGCCCTGAAAAGTACCACCTGTTCGCGCTGAACCATGTGGTTCGCGACCGCAAGGTGATGCTCGCCCATGCGGTGGATATCGACGTGGTTGCCGACTGCGCCGACGCCATCGACGCCAATGCGCGTTTCCTGGTGGTGCCCTGGATCCCCCACAAGGACTTCCGCCCACGGGAGAAAACCCTCGCGGACTATGTGAGCGAGGTGCCCATCCTCGCCAAGCTGGAGAAGGAAGGCCGCCTTCTCACCTATGATGCCGAGACCGCGCCCGAGAGCCAGCGCCGGGGTGAGGGGCCGGTGGTGCCGCTCTCCTATTTCAGCGCCGAAGCCGCGCTCGGCCTGCTCGCGCTGGCGGGCGAGAAGGATATCTATACCATCGGCGTCGATGGCGGGACGGCTTATGCCAGCACCTTCAAGGATCTGGAGGGTAGCACCAAGCTGTCCAACGCGCAGCAGAGCTTCGATATCCAGTTCGAGAAGTTCGCGCAGATCCTCTACCGCACCAAGGCGCGGCTGCACCCGCTGGGCATCCAGTCGCCGGTGAAGGTGTTCGTGGGCGCCGAGCCGGAGCAGGAGCTCGCGGTGGCGGTGCTGGCCGATTCCATCCAGCGTTATTCCTCCATCGCCGTGGATGTGATTTCGCTCGCCGACGCCAACATCCCCATTCCCCAGGCCAAGGACCCCAAGAACCGGGGCGGGACGCCGTTCTCGTTCCAGCGCTTCCTCATTCCGCAGCTCTGCGGCTATGAGGGTTATGGCGCCTATGTTGATTCCGACATGCAGGTGTTCAAGGACATCCGGAACTTCTGGGCGGTACCGGACGACGACTTCGACGTGCTTACGGTGAAGCTCCGCCCCGGCTCCGCCCGGGTGGCGCAGAATTCGGTGATGCTGCTCAATTGTGGCCGCCTCAAGTGGGAGATCGGCGACATCATCGACCGGCTGGATCGGGGCCAGTTCACTTACAAGACTCTCATGGAAGAGATGGTGGTGAACAATCGTCCGCCGGAGCGCAGGATTTCCCACGTCTGGAACGATCTTGAATATTACGAGCCCGGCGTCACCAGCCTGATCCATTATACGGACATGATTCATCAGCCCTGGGTGTCGCACAACAATCCGCTGGGCTGGGTCTGGTTCGAGGCTCTGTTCCAGGCGGTGGACGATGGCGCGGTCTCGCCGGAGCTGGTGGAGCGATCCATTCGCCTCGGCCATGTGCGCCCCACCCTGGGCATCCAGCTTGATCGCCGTCTTGCCGATGGCCGTAAGCTGAAGGTGTCGGAACTCGCCGCCGATGAAGATTTCATCGCGCCCTGGCAGTATCTCACCGGCCACATGAAACCGGGGGCGCATCTGCCCTCCGGCTTCAAGTGGCAGATCCAGCGGCAGATCTCGAAACTCCTGCCGGGCGTCTGACGCCCTCCTTCCGGCGCCCGGACCCCTGATCCGGGCGCCTTGAAGCCGCCTCACCCAGGCGCGAAGAGTTGCGCACGCCACAGGTCTAATGGTGTATGCGGCGCGTTGCGCCGTATCATTTCCCTGTGTAAGCCTCGCTTGTCGCCGGCAGGTCCGGCGCGGAGTGGTTCCGTGACGCCTTTGCAGACCCCGTTGCTCGATACCATTAAGGATGCCGCCGACGTGCGGCGCCTGCCCCCGGAGAAGCTGGCCCAGCTCGCCGCGGAATTGCGCGCGGAGACCATCGACGCGGTGTCCGTCACCGGTGGGCACCTCGGGGCGGGGCTGGGCGTGGTCGAGTTGACGGTAGCTTTGCACCGCGTTTTCAATACCCCCCATGACCGGCTGATCTGGGACGTGGGGCACCAGTGCTACCCTCACAAGATTCTCACCGGCCGGCGCGATCGTATCCGCACCCTGCGGCAGGGTGGCGGCCTTTCCGGTTTTACCAAGCGTTCCGAGAGCGTCTACGATCCGTTCGGCGCGGCCCATTCCTCCACCTCCATTTCGGCCGGGCTTGGCATGGCGGTGGCGCGGGACCTTTCGGGCGGGGACCGCAACGTGGTGTGCGTCATCGGCGATGGCGCCATGTCCGCCGGCATGGCCTATGAGGCCATGAACAATGCGGGCGCCATGGATAGCCGCCTCATCGTCATTCTCAACGACAACGACATGTCCATCGCCCCGCCCACGGGAGCCATGTCGGCGTATCTGGCGCGGCTGATTTCCGGGCAGACTTATCTGTCGCTGCGTGAGATTGGCAAGCAGCTCGCCGGCCGCCTGCCCAAGTTCGTGGAGCGCGGCGCCCAGAGGGCCGAGGAGTTCGCCCGCGGCTTCTGGACCGGGGGCACCCTGTTCGAGGAACTGGGCTTCTATTATGTGGGCCCCATCGACGGGCACAACCTCGACCACCTGCTGCCGGTGCTGAAGAACGTCCGCGACGCCAAGAGCGGGCCGATCCTGGTCCATGTGGTGACCCAGAAAGGCAAGGGCTATGCCCCCGCCGAGGCCAGCGCTGACAAGTATCATGGTGTGGTCAAGTTCGATGTCTTGACCGGCGCGCAGCAGAAGGCGAAATCCAACGCGCCGTCCTATACGCGCGTGTTCGCCGAAAGCCTGATCGCGGAGGCCGGGCGCGACGACAAGGTGGTCGCCGTGACCGCCGCCATGCCCACCGGCACCGGGCTCGACCTGTTCGGACAGGTCCATCCGCAGCGCACCTTCGACGTGGGTATCGCCGAGCAGCATGCGGTGACGTTCGCCGCCGGGCTGGCGGCGGAAGGCTTCAAGCCATTCTGCGCCATCTATTCCACCTTTCTCCAGCGCGGCTATGACCAGGTGGTGCACGATGTCGCGCTCCAGGGCTTGCCAGTGCGCTTCATCCTTGATCGCGCGGGCCTTGTGGGCGCCGACGGGGCGACCCATGCCGGGGCGTTCGACGTCGCCTTTCTCGCCTGTCTGCCCGGCATGGTGCTGATGGCGCCCGCCGATGAAGCGGAGCTGACCCATATGATGGCGACTGCCGTGGCCTACAACGACGGGCCGCTCGCCATCCGCTTCCCGCGCGGCGAAGGCGTGGGGGTGGACCGGCCGGAGCGGGGCGCGGTGCTGCCCATCGGCATGGGCCGGCTGGTGTCGGGTATGGGCGAGGGCGACCTCGCCCTGGTCGCCCTGGGCACGCGCCTCGCCGACTGCCTGAAGGCGGCCGAACGGCTGGAGGCCAAGGGGCTGAAGGTGAGCGTGGCCGATGCCCGTTTCGCCAAGCCCCTCGATCGCGATCTGCTTCTGAGGCTTGCCGCCGGTCACCGCGCGCTCATTACGGTGGAAGAGGGGTCCGTGGGCGGCTTCGGCAGCCATGTGCTTCAGCTTCTTACCGACGAGGGTCTGCTCGACCGGGGGAGCCTGAAGGTGCGGGCCATGGTTTTGCCCGACATCTACATCGACCAGGACACGCAAGCCCGCCAGCTCGCGCAGGCCGGCCTCGACGCCGACGCCATCTGCGCCAAGGCGGAAGGATTGCTCGGTGCGGTGCAGGCTGGGCGGGGGCTGGTCAAGGCGGGGTGACGGCGACGCGCGCCATCCTCACCCGGTTTCACTCCCACCGGAAGAGCCGAGCGGGCGCGGTGCGCAAATGGGCGATGTCATCGCTCAGCGGCTGGAAGTTTTCGGAGCAGAACAGCGTTGTTCCAGCGTCAGGCGTTCAGCGTCCCTGAAGCTCTGTGGCGGATGGCCGCACAGCGCTTCAGCCGGTCCATTCTGTCCCCCACGTCCAGGTGTGTCCACAGGTGTGGCGTGGCGGCCGGTGGCGGGTCATCGCGAATGGAGCATGGCCTCCACATTGCGCCGGTGCACGGCCTCGTACGGCTCGAAATAGGTGATGGCGCCGGTGGCGAAGGCGTCGGCCGCGAAGGTGCGCAGGTCGAGCGCGGCCAGCTCGGGTTCCGCCTTCAGCCGCAATAGTTTGGAGACATAGAGCCTGGTCGCCGCGATCAGCTCCGGTCCGTACCCCTGGGCCGCGATCACGTCCGGCGCGCCATGATTGGGCAGGATGTGTGTTGCGCGCAGCGCCGCGAGCGCGTCGAGGTTTTGAAGGTGCACCGCGAGGCGGTCCGCCTCGTCCACATAGGTGATGGGGTCTTCCAGCGTGTCGCCGGCCAGAAGGATGCCGCCGGGCAGCAGCGCCACCACCCCGTCGCGGCTGTGGATGTCCATCTGGTGAAGCGTGACGGAAAGGCGGCCCACGGTGAGATCGAGCCGTCCGCGGAAGATGCTGTTGGGCCGGATCAGGGGGGTGATGGGCGGGTCGCCGCCTTCGAGCCGCGCCCGGTGCTGTTCGAGCAAGGTCGCGGTTTCGGCGCTGGCGATGATTTCGCAATCGGCGAACACCGCGTTGCCGGCCACATGGTCGTCGTGCCAGTGGCTCAACACGAGGCGCACGCGCCGCGCCCCCCGCTCCTCCACCGCGGCGCGCACGAGCCGCGCATGGGCAAGCGAGATGTGCGGATCATAGACCAGCGCCTCCCCGCCATCGATGAGGGCGTAAGTGGCGATGCCGAGGGCGTAGGCGCCATCGTCCAGCCAGTTTTCAGCGGCGCTGTGGAGCCGCGTGCCGGCAATGCGCCCGTCGTAGAAGGCCACGAGCCGCCCGCGGGGCGGCTGCGCCGCCGGCTCCAGGATGCGCAGGGTGGAGCCGGGTGGCGCAAAGGCCGGAGCGCCGGCGGAGGGGGGGAGCGCGCCGCCGGGCATGGGGGGCGTCACTCGGCCGCTTCGAGAGTGTGGCCGAGGCGCTGCGAAAGGGTTTTGAGCAGCTCCGTGGCGGCATCGGCGATGACGGTGCCGGGCGGGAAAATGGCTTCGGCGCCGAACGCCTTGAGGGCGTCGTAATCCTGCGGCGGCACCACGCCGCCCACCACCACCATGATGTCGCCGCGGCCTTCCGCCTCCAGCGCCTTTTTCAGCGCCGGCACCAAAGTGAGATGGCCGGCGGCGAGCGAGGAGATGCCCACCACGTGCACGTCGTTCTCCACCGCCTGGCGGGCGGCCTCTTCCGGAGTGGCGAACAGGGGGCCGATGTCCACGTCGAAGCCGAGATCGGCGAACGCGGAGGCGATCACCTTCTGGCCGCGGTCGTGGCCGTCCTGGCCCACCTTGGCCACCAGGATGCGCGGCCGGCGGCCTTCCGCATGCTCAAACGCTTCCACCAGCTTCTGAACCTTTCCGACCTTGTCCGTCATGGCGGAGGCCTCCCGCTTGTAGACGCCGGAAATGGCGCGGATCTCGGCGCGATGGCGGCCGAACACCTTCTCCAGCGCATCGGAAATCTCGCCCACGGTGGCTTTCACGCGGGCGGCGTTGACGGCGAGCTCCAAGAGGTTGCCGTTGCCGGCGGCGCCGTTGGTAAGGGCGGTCAGCGCCGCCTCTACCTCGACCGGGTTGCGCTCGGCCCGAAGACGCTGGAGCTTCTCGATCTGGGCGGCGCGCACGGCGGCATTTTCCACCTTCAGCACGTCGATGATCTTGTCCTTGAGCGGCTTGAACTTGTTCACGCCGACCACGGTCTGGGCGCCGCCGTCGATGCGGGCCTGGGTGGTGGCCGCCGCCTCCTCGATGCGCAGCTTGGGGATGCCGGCCTCGATGGCCTTGGCCATGCCGCCCAGAGCTTCCACTTCCTGGATGTGGGCCCAGGCCTTGGCGGCCAGATCGTGGGTGAGCTTCTCCACATAGAAGGAGCCGCCCCACAGATCGATCTGTCGGGTGGTGCCGCTTTCCTGCTGCAGCAGGATCTGGGTGTTGCGGGCGATGCGGGCGGAGAAGTCGGTGGGCAGCGCCAGCGCCTCGTCGAGGGCGTTGGTGTGCAGCGACTGGGTCTGGCCCTGGGTCGCCGCCATCGCCTCGATGGCGGTGCGCATGACGTTGTTGAACACGTCCTGGGCGGTGAGCGACCAGCCCGACGTCTGCGAGTGAGTGCGCAGGGGCAGCGACTTCGGGTTCTTGGCGCCGAGATCGCTCATCAGGCGCGTCCACAGGAGGCGGGCGGCGCGCAGCTTCGCCACCTCCATGAAGAAGTTCATGCCGATCGCCCAGAAGAACGACAGGCGCGGCGCGAACACGTCGATGGGAAGGCCCGCGGCGGCCCCGGCGCGGCCATATTCCACGCCGTCCGCGAGGGTATAGGCCAGCTCCAGGTCCTGGGTCGCGCCGGCTTCCTGCATGTGGTAGCCGGAAATGGAGATGGAGTTGAAGCGCGGCATCTCCTTCGACGTATAAGCGAAGATGTCGGAGATGATGCGCATGGAAGGAGCGGGCGGATAGATATAAGTGTTCCGCACCATGAATTCTTTGAGAATATCGTTCTGGATGGTGCCGGACAGCTTGGCGTGGGCTACGCCCTGTTCCTCGCCGGCGACCACATAGAGCGCGAGGATCGGCAGCACCGCCCCGTTCATGGTCATGGACACGCTCATCTGGTCCAGCGGAATGCCGGAAAACAGGGTGCGCATGTCGTAGATGCTGTCGATGGCGACCCCCGCCATGCCCACGTCGCCGGCGACACGCGGGTGGTCGCTGTCATAGCCACGGTGGGTGGCGAGGTCGAACGCCACCGACAGGCCCTTCTGGCCAGCGGCGAGATTGCGCCGGTAGAAGGCGTTGGAATCCTCCGCCGTCGAGAAGCCGGCATATTGGCGAATGGTCCACGGCTGGGTGGCATACATGCCGGCATAGGGGCCGCGCAGGAACGGGGCGATGCCGGGATAGGTGTCGATATAGCTCAAGCCGGCGATATCGGCGGGGCCATAGAGCGGCTTCACGTCGATGCCTTCGGGCGTGGTCCAACTCGGGGCGGCGCTCGCCGGCTGCGCCACGTCCGGGGCGCGCCAGTCGATGGCGGCGAAGTTCGGGATCTGGCTCATGGTTCTATCCCCTTGAATGCTCGGGCTTTCATGCGGTCCGCGGCGCGCGTGCCGGGACCTGCCCTTGGATCTGTGGTGGCGCCGTCAGGCGCGCCGTGCTCTTCCCCGCGCTCGCGCGCACTCTTTTCTTAATTCGGAGCCGGTCTTCGACCGGTGCCCAGCTGCCTTGCTCACGCGCGTTTGGCGAACCAGGCGCCGGAGCACTTGGGCTGCGGCGATGTCCACTTTCCGGAGGCGGCGTTGCCCTCCGCCAGCCCCTTCGCGATTACGCGTCGGCGGCCGTGGACTAGGGTCATGTTCACCACGCCGAGTTTGCTGATGCCGCCGGTGGCGGTCACCGGCCAGAAGCCCGCATAGGTGACTTTGCCATCCTTCACCCTGAGCTTGAAGTCGAAATTGGTGTCGCAGCGGCCCTCTTCCGCCGATGTGGTGATGCTCCAGATGCCGTCATGGCGCGAGGCGGCGCCGGCTGTCGCCGCGGGTGCGAGACTCGCGGCGACAAGGGCAAGGGTGGTCAGCCGTGACGACATGGAAGTGCTCCCGGCGCGCGTCTCACTTCAGCCCGGCGGCGCCCTGGGCGGCGGCCAGGGCTTCGAGCACGTTGCAGCCGGCGAAGATGAAGCCGGACACGCCGGCCGCCTTCAATTCCGCCTCGATCGCGGTCGGCTTGCCCGCGAGCCAGACCGCGCCGGCACCCGCCGCCGCCAGCGCCTTGGCCGCCGCGGCCGCGTCCGTGCCGTAGACCTCGTCGGAGGAGGCAAGGCACGCAAACGGGGTGCCGGCTGCCTTGAAGGCGCGCACCAGGGCATCGAGATCGGCAAAGCCCTCCGGCACGGGGGCGGCGATGCCGCCGGCCTCAAAGAAGTTCTTGGCGAAGGTCGCGCGGGCGGTAAAGGCCGCGACCGGGCCGAGGGTGGCCAGGAACACCTTGGGCGGCTGAGCCGCCGCGTCCGCCGCGTCGCGCAGGGCCTCGAAAGGCTCCGAGATGCGGTGCGGCTGGAGCGCGCCGTCGTTGACCGGGGCTGGTTCGGCGGCCAGCGGCGCCAGCACCTCGG
The DNA here is from genome assembly GCF_021730435.1 of Xanthobacter agilis. Classification (GTDB taxonomy): domain Bacteria; phylum Pseudomonadota; class Alphaproteobacteria; order Rhizobiales; family Xanthobacteraceae; genus Xanthobacter; species Xanthobacter agilis. Next base: position 9,928 of record NZ_JABWGX010000017.1, on the reverse strand, counting down.
CGGCGGCCTGCACCAGGATGGGGAATTCGGAGGTACCGGTGATGGGCGCCTTGCGGGTGGCGACATCCTTGTCGCGACGCCCCTTCACCTCGGCGATCTCGCCCTGGAGCCAGCGGTCGGACAAAACGTCGGCAAGCCCGCCGCGCCGCTCGATGGTGCGGAACAGATCCCACGCCTTTTCCGCGAGGCCGTCGGTGTGGGCCTCCACCGCGCCGGCTCCGGCGGCCGGATCGGCCACCCGGTGCACGTTGGATTCCTCGATCAGCATCACCTGGGTGTTGCGGGCGAGGCGGCGGGCGAAGGCATCGGGCAGGCCCAGCGCCTGGGTGAACGGCAGCACGGTGAGGCTGTCCGCGCCGCCAACGCCGGCGGAGAACGCGGCAACGGTGCTGCGCAGCAGGTTCACGTAAGGATCGCGGCGGGTCATGGAGCGCCACGCCGTGGTGGCGTGCACCTTCAGCGCGGTCTCGGGCAGTCCGCACTCGCGCAGCACCGCGCCCCACAGCAGGCGGATGGCGCGGAACTTGGCAATGGTGGCGGTCTGGTTCACATCGGCCACCAGGGCCACATCGATGCGGGGCGCCGCCTCTTCCAGGGACACGCCGGCGTCCCCATAGGCCTTGAGATAGGCGACGGCGGAGGCGAGCACCGCCGCCAGCTCCTGCGCGTCGGAGGCGCCGGCCGCGTGGAAGACATGGCCCGAGGCGCGGGCGATGGGACCCTTGAAGCCCTTCGCCGCGAGGATGGCGGAGGTCTCGGTGAAACGCTTGGCGAGCAAGCCCCAGGTGATGGGCATGGTGCCCGCCGCCGCGAAATCGCCCAGCGGATCGAGGCCGAAGGAGACCGCAACGCTCCTGGGATCAAGCCCGCGCTTTTCCACCAGCGCGGCGAAGGCGAGCGCGTCCTCCCGCCCCGTGAACGCCCCGCTCTCGATCCGCGTCTCGATCAGGTCGAGCATCACCCCTTCCAGCACCGCATCGAGGTCGGCACCGTCCGGCAGGCCGAAGCCATGAGCCTCGGGGCTAGAGGCGAACACCAGGGAGAGGCCGGAGGCGCCGCCGTCGAGATCCTCCAGCGCCTGGGCATTGGCGGCCGCAAGGTCCGGCTGGTCCACCCGCATGGAAATGGTCCAGGGGGCGGCGGCGGCGCGACCGGCGAGGATCGGTGCCGTGCCCTTGCGCGGCGGCAAGGCGTCGAGGGCGAGGCCCTCATAGGTGGCGGTCACCATCTTCTTGTCGTAGGGCGCGCCCTTGAGCACGCCATCCACCAGCTTCAGCCAGTCCTCCCGGGTGACGGGGGGAAGATCGGTGGCGAAGGGCAGGGTGGTCATGGCTGAGCCTCCGAAGGGACGAGACAGGGAGTATGGCGGTGCGCGACGATGGCCGGGCACCCGGCATCGGGGACGGGCCAGGCGCGCCGCGTGAGGTCGGGGGACCGTGGCGCCGCCACGGGCCGCGCCGGAAAGAGGGGGCCGCAACTGCGGGTGCGAGGGGCGGTCATGTTCCGCCCTCCCGCGCGGCGAGGGCGCGCTCGGTGTCAAACATGTAGTCGCGCAGCACCGGCACGTCGTCGCGCTTGTCCGAAAGCAGCAGCTGGAACACCATGTTGGAGCCGTGCAGGAAGCCGAGTTCCACGGCCGCGAGGTAGAATTCCCACATGCGGCCGAAGCGCGCGCCCATCATGGCGTCCACCTCGGCGCGCTTGGCCATGAAGTTTCGCCGCCAGGCGCGGATGGTCCAGTAATAATGCAGCCGCAGCACCTCGCAATCGTCTACCCACAGGTGGGTGCGTTCGGTTGCGGCGAGGACTTCCGACAGCGCCGGCACATAGCCGCCGGGGAAGATGTATTTGCGGATGAAGGGCGCGGTGGTGCCGGGCGGCGACATGCGGCCGATGGCGTGCACCAAGGCGAAGCCGCCCTCGCTCAGAAGGTCGCGGATGGTGGTGAAGTATTCATCATAGTGGGCGACCCCCACATGCTCCATCATGCCGATGGACACCACGCGGTCGAACTTGCCCTTCAACTCGCGATAATCCACCTCGCGGAAGTCGATGCTGTCGGCGACGCCGGCAAGCTGGGCCAGCCGCCGGCTCTCCGCGAGCTGCTCGGGCGAGACGTTGATGGCGGTGACTTTCGCCCCGCACGCCTGCGCCATGTAGATGGCCAGCCCCCCCCAGCCCGAGCCGATCTCGGCCACCCTCATGCCGGGTGCGATCTTCAGCTTGGCGGCGATGTGACGGAACTTGTTGCGCTGCGCCTCCGCCAGCGGCTCGTCGGGCTCGCGGAAATAGGCGCAGGAATAGGTCATGGTCTCGTCCAGCCACAGCCGGTAGAAGGCGGCCGGGTGGTCGTAATGGCTGGAGACGTTTTCCTTCGCCTTGCCGATCGGGTTCGCCTGCTGGAAGCGTCGCACCGAGCGCCACGCCTGCCTGAGCGCCTGCTGCACCGGATGGCTGCCGAGGCCCTTGCGGTTCACCGAAAACAGATACAACAGCTCGAACGCGCCGGCCTCGTCCTCGAACGACAGGCGGCCGTCCATATAGGCTTCCGCGGCCACCAGCTCTGGATTGAAGAACAGCTCCTTCTCCAGCTTCTTGTCGTGCATGCGCACGGTGACGGACGGGCCGCCCTCGCCCGAGCCGAACACATGGCGCGCGCCGTCGCTGGTGAGGACCGTCAGGCGTCCTTTTTCCACGAAGCGCTTCAGCAGATGGGAGAGCAGGCGCATGGGTCAGGTGTCCTTCCGCAGGGGGGCGGGCAGAAGGTAACCTCCCGCGTCGGGCTTGTCCCGGGCGTCGATGTCGAACAGGCCGCGCCCCGAAGCCCGGCGCAGGCCGGGGACCGGGGCGGGAGGGCCCGGAACACGTCCGGGCATGGCGGCGCGCAGGCGCATGGGGAGAGGGGCCTTGCGCGCCGGGGTCATCACGCGAATTCCAGGATCACCGCGTCGACCGCGAGGCTGTCGCCGGCCTTGGCGTGGACCGCCTTGATGATGCCGTCGCGCTCGGCGCGCAGCACGTTCTCCATCTTCATGGCTTCCACGATGGCGAGGATCTCGCCGTTCTTCACCTCCTGGCCGGGGGTGACGGCGACGGAGACCACGAGGCCGGGCATGGGGCAGAGCAATTCCTTGCCGCCGCCGGCGTTTTCCTTCTTGGGCATCAGCGCCGCAAGGCCGGCCGACAACTCGGTGTAGACCCGCGCCTTGGTGGCGATGCCGCGATGGGCGAGGGCATAGCCATTGGGAATGGTGCGCACCTGCACCGCCACCTGGTCAGCATCGATGGTGCCGCTCCACACCACGTCGCCCGGCTTCCAGGCGGAGCGCAGCAGGTGGGCGTGGCCCGGATTGCCCTCCTTGTCGAAGATCTGGACCTTGTAGCCGCCGTCCACCGCCTCAACCTCGCACGCCGTGGCGATGACGTCCTCGCCGGCGGAAAGATGCGCGATGCGGCGCTTGGCGAAGGCCACCGGGACCCCCGAGGTCTGGCCGGAAATCTGCCGCTTGCGGGTGTTGTGGATGTGGTCGATCACCGCTGCCACCGCCGACAGCGTATGCACTAATTCACCGTCCGGCACGCGGGGGAAGAAGCCGTCCGGATATTCCTCGGCGATGAAGCCGGTGGACAGGCGGCCCTCCTGCCAGCGCGGATGCGCCATCAGGGCCGAAAGGAACGGAATGTTGTGGCCGATGCCGTCGATGGCGAACGCGTCCAGCGCCACCGCCTGAGCCTCGATGGCCATGGCACGGGTGGGGGCGTGGGTGACGAGCTTGGCGATCATCGGATCGTAGAACAGCGAGATCTCGCCGCCCTCATAGACGCCGGTGTCGTTGCGCACGGTGATGGGGCCGGTCTTGCCTTCCACCGGCGGCCGGTAGCGCACCAGGCGGCCGGTGGAGGGCAGGAAGTTGCGGTAGGGATCTTCCGCATAGATACGGCTTTCCACCGCCCAGCCAGTGAGCTTCACGTCGTCCTGGGTGATGGAAAGGGGTTCGCCCGCCGCCACGCGGATCATCTGCTCCACGAGGTCGATGCCGGTGATGAGCTCGGTCACCGGATGTTCCACCTGCAGGCGGGTATTCATCTCCAGGAAGTAGAAGCTCTTGTCCTGGCCGGCGACGAACTCCACCGTGCCGGCGCTGTCGTAGCCGACGGCCTTGGCGAGGGCCACGGCCTGCTCGCCCATCTTCTTGCGGGTGGCCTCGTCCAAGAGCGGGGAGGGGGCTTCCTCGACCACCTTCTGGTTGCGGCGCTGGATGGAGCATTCGCGCTCGCCCAGGTAGATCACGTTGCCGTGCTTGTCGCCCAGCACCTGGATCTCGATGTGGCGCGGATCGACGATGAACTTTTCCACGAACACGCGGTCATCGCCGAAGGAGGACTTGGCCTCCGAGCGGGCGCGATCGAAGCCGTCCTGCACTTCCGAGCGGGAATGGGCGATACGCATGCCCTTGCCGCCGCCGCCGGCGGAGGCCTTGATCATCACCGGATAGCCGATCTCGTCGGCGATGCGGGCGGCTTCCACGCCATTCTCGATCACGCCGAGATAGCCGGGAACGGTGGAAACCCTGGCCGCGGCGGCCGCCTTCTTGGACTCGATCTTGTCACCCATGGCGTCGATGGCATGGGGGTTCGGGCCGATGAAGACGATGCCGTGCTCGGCCAACAGCTTGGGGAACGAGGCGCGCTCCGACAGGAAGCCGTAGCCCGGATGCACCGCCTCGGCGTGGGTGAGCATGCAGGCTTCCACGATCTTCTCGGCGATGAGGTAGGACTGTGCCGCCTGGGGCGGGCCGATGAACACGGCCTCGTCCGCCATCTCCACATGGAGGGCGTCCTTGTCCGCCTCGGAATAGACGGCCACGGTCTTGATGCCCATCTTGCGCGCCGTCTTGATGACGCGGCAGGCGATCTCGCCCCGGTTCGCGATCAGGATTTTCGAGAACATTGCGTGCGGTTCCTTGAAGCGCCTGTGGCAGTGGCGCTGAAAATCTAAGGGAGCTGTTCCCCCTCCCAACCCTCCCCCGCAAGCGGGAGAGGGCTTCAGCGCACCGCTTCCCACCGGCTCCCTCTCCCGCTTGCGGGGGAGGGCTGGGGAGGGGGCAGGCGCGACCTCGGCGGGGAGAGGCCTTTGATCGGTCCCAGCCGCTCAGAGCGGCATGTTGTCGTGCTTGCGCGGGGGCTGCTCGAGCTTCTTGGTGCGCAGCATGGCCAGCGCCCGGGCCAGCCGGCGCCGGGTGGAGTGGGGCATGATGACCTCGTCCACATAGCCCCGCTCCGCCGCCACGAAGGGCGAGAGAAACCGCTGCTCGTAATTCTTGGTCTGGGCGGCGATCTTCTCCGGGTCGTCCATGTCGGCCCGGAAGATGATCTCCACCGCGCCCTTGGCACCCATCACCGCGATCTGGGCGGTGGGCCAGGCATAGTTGACGTCCGCGCCCACATGCTTGGAGGCCATCACGTCATAAGCGCCGCCGAAGGCCTTGCGGGTGATGACGGTGACCAGCGGCACGGTGGCCTGGGAATAAGCGAACAGCAGCTTGGCGCCGTGCTTGATGAGGCCGCCATACTCCTGCGCGGTGCCGGGCAGGAAGCCGGGCACGTCCACGAAGGTGACGATCGGGATCTCGAACGCGTCGCAGAAGCGCACGAAGCGCGCCGCCTTGCGGGAAGCGTCACTATCGAGCACGCCGGCCAGCACCATGGGCTGGTTGGCGACAAAGCCCACCGTGCGCCCCTCAATGCGGCCGAAGCCGGTGACCATGTTCTTGGCGTAGGCGGCCTGGATCTCGAAGAAGTCGCCCTCGTCCACGACTTTGAGGATCAGCTCCTTGATGTCGTAGGGCTTGTTCGGATTGTCCGGAACCAGGGTGTCGAGGCTCTCGTCAAAGCGGCCGGGATCGTCGAACGAGGGCCAGGTCGGCACGCCTTCCTGGTTGTTGGAGGGCAGGAAGTCGATGAGCCGGCGGGTCTCCAGCAGCATTTCGACATCGTTCTCGAACGCGCCGTCGGCGACCGAGGACTTGGAGGTGTGCACCTTGGCGCCGCCCAGCTCTTCCGAGGTGACGGTCTCGTTGGTGACGGTCTTCACCACGTCCGGGCCGGTCACGAACATGTAGCTCGTGTCGCGCACCATGAAGATGAAATCGGTCATGGCCGGGGAATAGACGTCGCCGCCCGCGCACGGGCCCATGATGAGCGAGATCTGCGGGATCACGCCGGAGGCCAGCACGTTGCGCTTGAACACCTCGCCATAGCCGCCGAGCGCCGCGACGCCTTCCTGGATACGGGCGCCGCCGGCATCGAACAGGCCGATGATGGGGGCGCGGGTCTTCAACGCCATGTCCTGGATCTTGGTGATCTTGCGGGCGTGCTCCTCGGAGAGGGAGCCGCCGAACACCGTGAAGTCCTTGGCGAACACGAACACCTTGCGGCCGTTCACGGTGCCCCAGCCGGTCACCACGCCGTCGCCGGGAACCTTCTGGTCCTCCATGCCAAAATCGACGCAGCGATGCTGTACGAAGGTATCATATTCCTCGAACGTGCCGCGGTCGAGCAGCAGCTCAATGCGCTCGCGGGCGGTGAGCTTGCCGCGGGCGTGCTGGGCCTTGATGCGGCGCTCGCCGCCGCCCAGCCGCGCGATCTCGCGCCGGCTCTCCAGCTCTTCGAGGATTTCCTTCATGCGACGCCCCCCAGTTGTGGGTTTTGTATGGACACGGAGTGTAGCGGCGGCCGGAACGAAGGAAAGCGCAATGGGCGCTTTCCTTCGAACCCTGACCGGCGTGTTGCCGGCTTGGTGGCTAACAGCACTCACAAAGGATTTGAATGTGTAAAAGTTTTGTGTTGTGATTTGTGAAGGCTTCACAAATACGATGTGTCGAAGGGGGCCGGGGAGGACGGGGTTGCGTCAGAAGGTCTATGCCGGCCATGCGGTGCGGCGCCTGCGCGAAAAGCTCGACCTGAAGCAGGGCGAGCTGGCCCAAAGGCTCGGGGTGTCCCCCTCCTATGTGAACCAGATCGAGAGCAACCAGCGACCGCTTACCGCCTCGGTGCTGATCGCCATTTCGCGCACATTCGCTGTGGATATCACCACCTTCGGCGCGGAGGATCTCGACCGCCTGGTGGCCGACCTCAGGGAAGTCACCGCCGATCCCTTGTTCAGCGACCTTGGGCTTGGCCTTCAGGATGTGAAGGCGGTGGCCAATCTTTCGCCCGCTTTCGCCCATGCCTTCCTGCGCATGCATGTGGCGCTCCGGCGCACCGCCGAGTGGCGCGCGTCCCTGGACGACATGCTCACCGCCGGGGTGCCGCCGCGGGCCGACGAGGCCAAGCTCATTCCCTATGAGGAAGTGCGCGACTTTTTCCATTATATCGACAATTATGTGGACAGCCTGGATCGCGCGGCGGAATCCACGGCCATTGCCCTTGGGCTGCTCGACCGGGCGGACCCGGCGGGTGCCTTCGCGGGCCACCTTGCCCATCGCCATGGGGTGACGGTGGAACTCGGCCATGCGGACCCTACAGCGCCGCTGTCTCAATATGATCCGCGTCTGCGGCGCCTGACCCTGTCGGGGGTGCTTTCGGCACCGACGCGGGCGTTTCGCATGGCCGCCACCATCGCCCAGCTCGAGCATGCGGACCTGGTCGCGGAGACCGTGGCCTCGGCCCGCTTCCGCAGCCAGACCGCGGCGGACATCTGCCGGCTTGCCTTGTTCAATTATTTCGCCGGCGCGGTGATGCTGCCCTATCGGCGCTTTCTGGATCTTGCCCGTTCGCTCCGCCACGATCTCGACCGGCTGGTGCTGGAGACGGGGGCGAGCCTGGAACAGGTGTGCCACCGCCTTTCCACCTTGCAGCGGCCGGGCGCCAAGGGGGTTCCCTTTTATTTTGCCAAGGTGGACCGGGCCGGCAACATCACCAAGCGCCATTCCGCAACGCGCTTTCAGTTTGCCCGCCATGGCGGCGCCTGCGCGGCCTGGAACGCGCACGAGGCCTTCGAGATGCCGGGCCGTACCCTGGTGCAATTGGGCGAGATGCCTGACGGCGTGCGCTACATCTGCCTGGCGCGGGCGGTCACCGCGCCGCCGTTGCGCCATGGGGGGCCGGTGCGCGCCTTTGCGCTGGGGCTGGGGTGCGAGGTGTCGTTCGCCCACGACATGGTCTATGCGGACGGGCTGGATCTGAAAACGGCGCCGGTGGCGCCGCTTGGGGTCTCCTGCCGCATCTGCCCGCGGCGCGATTGCGACCTTCGGGCTTTTCCTCCGCTCGACCGCGATATCCGCATCGACGAAAATGTGCGCGATATCATTCCATTCACCATCTCGTGACGCAATTCGGCCGCGCTCTCGCTCGTGAAACGCCGCGCCTTCGCACATGAAACGCCATGCGTCGGCGTTTAGATTGCGTCATCGGCTCGTTTGAGTCGAAAGGGAGTGCTCCATGAGGATGCTGAGACTTGCCGGCGTGTTCGCCGGCTTGGCCGTGGCGGGCATCGGGGGGGTGGCGCAGGCCGCGGCACCGGGTTTCTCCACCGCGAACGTGAATATCCGGACGGGACCGGACACCGAGTTCCCGTCGCTGGGGGTGATCCCTGACGGCTCGCCGGTCCAGATCGAGGGCTGCCTGCAGGACGAATCCTGGTGCGATGTCGAGTGGAACGGCTATCGGGGCTGGGTCTATAGCGAATATCTCGGCTATGAGGCGCCGGCCACGGTCGCCGTTCCCGTCGCCGAACGCCGCATCGAGGTGGTGCCCGACATAGGGCTTGCCGCCATCGGCGTTCCCATCATCGCCTTCGCGGCGGCGGATTATTGGAACCGCAATTACGTCAACCGTCCCTGGTATGTGAATCAGCCCTGGTATGCGGATCGCTACCGCTGGGAAGGCTATGCGCCGCCGCCCCGTCCGGGCTGGCGTCCGCCGCCTCCGGGGCCGCGCGTGCCCGGCTGGTGGCGTAACAATTATGCGCCGCCGCCCAATATGCCGCCCCCGCCGCCGCCCGGCGGCTGGCATCGTCCGCCCCCGCCGGTTCAGCCGCCGCCCGGCCCCGGCTGGGCGGGTGGTCCTGGCGGTCCTGGTGGCCCCGGCGGTCCGGTTGTGAACCCGGGCGGTCCTGGTCGTCCCGTTGTGCCCGGCGGTCCTGGTGCTCCTGGCGGTCCGGTTGTGAACCCCGGCGCGCCGGGTCGTCCCGTGGTCCCCGGTACGCCTGGTGGCCCTGGTGCTCCTGGCGGTCCGGTTGTGAACCCCGGTGCGCCGGGTCGTCCCGTGGTCCCTGGCACGCCCGGCCGCCCTGGTGCTCCTGGTGCTCCTGGCGGTCCGGTTGTGAACCCCGGTGCGCCGGGTCGTCCCGTGGTCCCTGGCACGCCGGGTGGCCCTGGTGCTCCTGGCGGTCCGGTTGTGAACCCCGGTGCGCCGGGTCGTCCCGTGGTCCCTGGCACGCCGGGTGGCCCTGGTGGCCCTGGCGGTCCGGTTGTGAACCCCGGTGCGCCGGGTCGTCCCGTGGTCCCCGGTACGCCTGGTGGCCCTGGTGCTCCTGGCGGTCCGGTTGTGAACCCCGGCGCGCCGGGTCGTCCCGTGGTCCCTGGCACGCCCGGCCGCCCTGGTGCTCCTGGCGGTCCGGTTGTGAACCCCGGTGCGCCGGGTCGTCCCGTGGCCCCCGGTACGCCGGGTGGCCCTGGTGCTCCTGGCGGTCCGGTTGTGAACCCGGGTGCTCCCGGTCGTCCCGTGACCCCCGGCGCTCCTGGTGCTCCGGCCGTGAACCCGGTCGCTCCCGGTCGTCCCGTGACGCCCGGAGCGACCCCTGCGCCCGGCGCGCCGAATCGGCCCGCGGCGCCCGGTACGCCGAATGCTCCTGGTGCCCGTCCGGTGACACCGGGTGCTCCGGCACGTCCGGCCGCGCCTAACGCTCCGGCCGTCGCTCCAGGTG
>NZ_JABWGX010000016.1 GCF_021730435.1 Xanthobacter agilis | reverse complement strand
CTCCCGGGCGCGGGGCCCGCGCCCGGAAGACGGGAAGCGCGGCCCACGATCCCCGGCGCCACAGCGGCACCGGGGCGCACCCGGACGGATCCTAGACGATGACGCTGCTGGAACTGAAAGTGAAGCTGGAGCCCACCGAGATCATCAGATCCGCGGCGCCGTCACCGTTCACATCCCCCAGAATCTTGCCCTGGGCATAACGCAACTCGCCAGCGGTACCGGAAAAGGCCGACGTGCCCACATAAACGAACGCGTCGTTCACGCCGCTGGTCGTCGTGTCCGCGTCGATGGCGGACAGGTTCAGCCGGTCGCCGCTCGCGGTTGAGAAATCGGTCAGGCGATCGTAAGCGCTGCTGCGGGACTGCGCGATGCTGCTATAGACGAAGATGTCCCTCCCGCTGCCGCCGGTGAGTACGTCGACGCCCGTGCCGCCGTTGAGGGTGTCCCGGCCCGCGCCGCCCGAGATCCGGTCGTTCCCGCTCCCGCCGGAGAGCCGGTCATTGCCGCTGCCGCCGGTGATGGTGTTGGCCAGCCCATTGCCGTTCCCGACGAACGCCGACGTGCCGGTGTAGACCAGGACTTCCGTCGCCGCACCGAGGGTGTAGCGCGACAGAGCCGTGCGGACGGTATCCGTGCCGCCGCCCGTCGCCTCCTGCACGACGTCGCCGGTAGCATCCACATAATAGGTATCGTTGCCGGCACCACCGGCCATCACGTCGTTGCCGACGCCGCCATTGAGAATGTCCCGGCCGGCGCCGCCGATGAGCCGGTCGTTGCCGCTGGCGCCGGAGAGCCTGTCGTTGCCGTTTCGGCCGTTGAGCACGTTGGCGGCGCTGTTGCCGATGATCTTGTCCGCGCCGCTACCGCCGATCCCATTCTCGACCACGGTCGTGAGATAGATGCCGATGTTGCCGGTCAGGCCGCCGATGTCCGACAGGGTCCCGCTCCGCAGATCGATGAGCTGGCTGTCGGAATAACCGGATGCATCAAGGGTGTCGGTGCCGGCGTCATCGACGATGGTGAAGCTGGGCGCTTCGTCGTAATTGTCGAAATCGTAGAGCGCCGAGGTGGTGCCGCTGACGGTGCTGTTGAAGCCGTAGGTGGTGTTCCCGGCATGGGTGGTGCTGTAGCCATACATGGTCCGTACCGCGAGGATGTCCGCCATCATGGGCGTCATCACGAACCGATAGCTGCCCTGGCCGGTCTCTTCCTGGCTGAAATAGGACATCACCGTCATCTGCCAGGAATCATTGGCATAGAGGGCGTCGTCGGGATAGGTGGCTTCGCCGTCATAGGGGCCGGAGTGGCCGAGGCCGAGGGCGTGGCCGATCTCGTGGATGAAGGTCTGGAAGGTGTAGCTGTCGACGCTGCTGTCGCTGTAGTACCAGTCGGCGGCCACGTTGATGTCGGCAGATGTGATGGTCGAGCCGGACGTCGAATAACTGGTATAGGCGCCGACGTCGCTGTCGTCGAAGGTGATCGTCGCCGAGCCTGTGGTTTCCGTGAAGCTGATACCGCAGATGTCCGACCAGGTGGCCAGGGCCAGCCGCGCCAGCGTCGCCCGCGCCGCGCTCAAGCCGCTGAGATTGACCGAAATCGCGCTGTCGCTATTCGCGATCACCAGCGCTTCACCCTGCCCGTAGCGCAGGTAAGTGGCGATCTGCGACGCTGAATAGGTGGGCAGGTCCGCCGTTGAGGCTGCCGCCGTAGTCGCCAGCGCGGCGTGTATCGCATCGACCGACATCATCCCCTCCTGCCCCGTCCGGGCCTGTCCCATCTGTAAACATTAGACCAGACAGAGGCCGGTGTCAGGGATGGCGGTGTGGCGCACCCCACCGAAACACGTGGATGCCCGCCCAGGGCAGGCCACCGAGCGCCGGGGGCGATAACCGCGGCCCCCAGCGCTGCCCCGCCAGCGCATCCGGCTTGATCATCGGGCATGGTCCTGCCCATGGCTTTCCATTGACGACCCATGATTTCCCATGTTAACCCATCATTACCCATAAACATGTTGGACGGCCCCGTGCCGTCGCCGGGCCCATCCTCCGCTGGGAGGAGCCCGATGAAAGGGAAGGCACCCGGGCGCCATGGACCGCTTCGTGTCCACTTACACGATGCGTCTCGACGCCAAGGGGCGGGTCTCCATCCCCGCGCCCTACCGCGCGGTGCTGGCCAAGGACGGCACGGATGGCCTCTATTGCCACCCGAGCCTCGCCGAGCCCGCTCTGGACGCGGGCGGCAACCGGCTGATCGGCGAGATCGACGCGCTGATCGACCGCTACCCGCCCTATTCCGAGGAGCGGGAGGAGCTGGCCGCCGCCCTCTACGGCACCAGCGAGACCTTGCGCATCGACCCGGAAGGCCGGGTGGTGCTGACTGAAACGCTCAAGGCCCACGCCGGCATCACCGATCAGGTCGCCTTCGTGGGGCTCGGGCACAAATTCCGGATCTGGGAACCGGAGCGGCTGAAGACGCATCTCGCGGAGGCCACCCAAAGGGTGCGCGAGATGCGCCGGGCCATCGGCTCCCGCACCGGGAACCTCGGGAGCAGCGCGGAATGACGACGGACCACGGGGGCGACCCCGTTGGCGGACCGGCCCGTCATCTTCCCGTGATGCTGCGAGAGGTTCTCGCGCATCTCGCGCCGAAGGCCGCCGGCACCTATGTGGACGGCACCTTCGGCGCGGGGGGTTACACCCGCGCCATCCTCGATGCCGCCGACTGCCGCGTGCTCGCCATCGACCGCGACCCGACCGCCATCGCCGGCGGCCAAAGGCTGGTGGCGGCCTCGGGCGGGCGGCTGACCTTGGTTCAAGGCCGCTTCTCCGACCTCGACACGCTGGCCGATCGGGAGGGCCTCGCCCCGCTCGACGGGGTGGTGCTGGACATCGGCGTGTCCTCCATGCAGCTCGACGAAGCCGAGCGCGGCTTCTCGTTCCGCCGCGACGGCCCCCTCGACATGCGCATGGGCGACACCGGCCCGTCCGCCGCCGACCTGGTGGCCGAGCTGGACGAGGTGAGCCTCGCCCATGTCATCTGGTCGTTGGGGGAAGAGCGCCATTCGCGCGCCATCGCCCGCGCCATCGTCAAGGCGCGCGCCGAGGCGCCCATCGTCCGCACCGGACAGCTCGCGGAGATCGTGGCGCGCGTGGTGTGGGCGAAGCCGGGGGAGATGCATCCGGCCACCCGCACCTTCCAGGCCCTGCGCATCGCCGTGAACGAGGAATTGAACGAGCTGGCCACCGCCCTCGAAGCGGCCGAGCGGGCATTGAAGCCGGGCGGCCGGCTGGTGGTGGTCACCTTCCACTCGCTGGAAGACAGGATCGTTAAGACTTTTCTGGCAAACAGGGTAAAGGCACCGTCCGCGTCGCGTCATCTGCCGCAGCAGGAGGGGCCGGAGCCGGCATTTCGCCTCGTGGCGAAGGGCGCCGTGGAACCCGGTCCCGACGAAGTGGCAGAAAACCCGCGCGCAAGGTCCGCGAAGCTTCGCGCGGCCGAACGTACGCTCGCTCCGGCGCATCCGGGCGGTGACCTGATGGGGCTCCTACCCGCCCCTTCACCGCAACGGCATGGGCGGAGACGCTAAAGAGAATGTTTCGTGTCGCCAACATCTTGATGGTCGGCGCGCTTCTGGTGACCGCAGCGGTGGTGTACCAGCTCAAATATGCCTCCACCGCCGAGGCTGAGCGCCTCGCCACCCTGCGCACCCAGATCCGCAAGGAGCGCGACTCCATCGCCGTCATGCGCGCCGAATGGGCGCGGCGCACCTCGCCCTTCTATATCCAGGGCCTGGTGGAACGACACCTCGACCTGAAGCGGCTCGACGTGGACTCCATCTCCGACCTCGCGGATCTGCCGCCCAAACCCGCCAGTGGTGGCGACGGCATCGGTGGCATCATCGAGGCGCTGGAAGACGCGCCGCTCGCCACCTCGTCCACCGGCAAGGCATCGAGCCCCACCCCCAACGGCGGCGCGCCCGCCGCCAGCGGCACCGGCGGCGCCGCCAGCATTCCGGCCACCTCCGCCATCCGGCCGAAGCCCTCGGCCAAGCCGATGGCGGCGATCCCGGCGCCGGCCACCACCGGCAGCATCAAGCCGCGCCCGCCCTCTCCATCGTCGGCGGCATCGCCCGCCACGCCACCGGCCTCCGCCGAGGGCGAGGGCGAGGGCGATTCGCCTGTCTCCACATTCTTCAAAGGCTTCCTGAGCGGACGTTGAGGAGGTCGCATGTCCCAGCTAACGCCTGACACCCCTTCCGACACCGAGAGGCCGCCCGTCGAGATGCCGCATGTCGAGACCCGCGATCCGTTGACGCCCGAGCCGAAGGCCGCGCTTGAGGATGCCCTCAAGGGCGTGGCGATCCTCGCCGGCCGGGCCTTCGTGCGCGCGGTGGAACGCCTCGGCGAACTCGTCATCGCCCTGATCCTCGGCATCGGCCGCGCGCTGGGCGCCGGGCTCGCCGGCCTTGGCATCCTCGCCTATCGCGGCGGACGCAAGCTGATGCGCGGGCTCCTCGGCCTCGACCGTGGCAGCCTGGACGCGGTCGCCCGTGGCCGCATCAAGCTCCTGATGCTGGCCTTCTGCCTAGTGTTCGCGGCCATTGGCGCCCAGCTCACCCACCTTGCCCTCACCGCCGATCCCGGCGCCACGCGCGGGCGGGGATCGGACGCGGTCGCCTCGGCGCGTCCCGACATCATCGACCGCAACGGCGACATCGTCGCCATCGACGTGAAGTCGCCCTCCCTGTTCGCCGAACCCAAGCGCCTCATTGATCCCGACGAGGCGCTGGAAGGGCTGCTCAAGATCCTGCCCGACCTCGATGTGGAGGAAACGCGCAAGCGCCTCAATTCCGGCAAGGGCTTCGCCTGGTTGAAGCGGGAGATCACCCCGGCCCAGCAGCGCGCCATTCACCGGCTCGGCCTGCCGGGCATCGGCTTCCTCAAGGAGAACCGCCGCATCTATCCGGATGGGCCCATCCTGTCCCACGTCATCGGCGGCGTGAACGTGGACAACCAGGGCATCTCCGGCCTCGAGAAGTGGATCGACGGCCGCGGCCTGTCCGACCTGCACATGGCGGGCTTTGCGACCGACCGCCAGCAGGAGCCGGTGCAGCTGTCCATCGACATGCGGGTGCAGCACGCGGTGCGGGACGAACTGATCCGCGCCAAGGACAAGTTTTCCGCCCTCCACGCCATGGCGGTGGTGACCGAGGTCAATACCGGCGAGATCATCTCCATGGTGTCGCTGCCCGATTTCGACCCGAACGTGCCCGGCAACCCGAAGGACGACGCCTATCTCAACCGTCTCACCACCGGCGTCTATGAGATGGGCTCCACCTTCAAGGCCATGTCGTTCGCCATGGCGCTGGATTCCAACAGGATCGGCCTCAACTCCACCTTCGACGCCCGCGCGCCGCTGCATTTCGGCCGCTTCAAGATTTCCGACTACCACGCCGAGAACCGCGTCATGAGCGTGCCGGAAATCTTCCTGGTGTCGTCCAACATCGGCACCGCCAAGATGGTGTTGACCCTGGGCGTGGAGGCCCACAAGGTGTTCCTGAAGAAGATGGGCCAGCTCGACCGGCTGCGCACCGAGCTGCCGGAAAGCGCCGAACCCATTGTGCCCAAGCATTGGGGTGAATTGAACTCGGCCACCATCGCCTTCGGCCACGGCCTGTCGGTCGCGCCGCTGCAGGCGGTGATGGCGGTGAACTCCATGGTCAACGGCGGCTATCTCATCCCACCCACCTTCCTGAAGCGCGACCAGGAGGAGGCGCAGAAGGTGGCGGTCCGGGTGCTGAAATCCGATACCTCCGACAAGATGCGCTACATCATGCGCCTCAACGCCGAGAAGGGCACCGCCAAGAAGGCCGACATTCCCGGCTACATGGTGGGCGGCAAGACCGGCACCGCCGAAAAGGTGGTGAACGGCCGCTATGCCAAGCATAAGCTGCTGACCTCCTTCACCGCCGTCTTCCCCATGGACAAGCCCCAATATCTCATCCTGGTGATGCTGGACGAGCCGCAGGCCACCTCCGAAACCTACGGATTCGCGACCTCGGGCTGGAACGCGGCGCCCACCGCCGGCAAGGTCGTGGAGCGCATCGCCCCCATGCTGAACGTGACGCCGCGCCAGAACCTGCCCTCGGCGGACCAGATGCTGCGCAACGCGGCCCAGAAGGTGGCCGACCGCCAATAGCCGAATCCCGCGCATCAGCCCGGTGACACGGCGCCACCGCGATGCCATGAACACCCGCGACAGGAGGCTCCGATGACACAGACGACCCTCGGATCGCTCCTCGGCGGTCATGCCCACATTCTCCGCGCCGACGCCGGCGCCCAGCGCATCGCGGGGATGACGGCCGACAGCCGCAAGGTGAAGCCGGGCTTTCTGTTCGTGGCGGTGCCCGGCACCCATGCCGACGGCGCCCGCTTCATCGCCGATGCGGTGACCCGTGGCGCCAGTGCCGTGCTGCTGGAGCCGGTGGCGCCGCTGCCGGCGCCACCGGCCGGCGCCTCCTATGCCCATGTGGCCTTCGCCTTCTCGCTGGATGTGCGCCGGTCCCTCGCCCTGGCGGCGGCGCGCCTTTATCCGCGCCAGCCGGCCGTGATCGCCGCCGTCACCGGCACCGCCGGCAAGACCTCGGTGGCCTATTTCCTGCGCCAGATCTGGGCCCATCTGGGCCATCCGGCCGCCTATCTCGGCACCATCGGCCTAGTGACGCCGGACAGCGCCACCTATGGCAGCCTCACCACCCCCGACCCGGTGGAACTGCACGCAACCCTCGACCGGCTGGCGGGCGAGGGCATCACCCACATGGCGCTCGAAGCCTCGTCCCACGGGCTCGACCAGCGCCGGCTGGACGGCGTGCGCCTGACCGCCGGCGCCTTCACCAATCTCGGCCGCGACCATCTCGACTACCACCCGACGGTGGACGCCTATTTCAAAGCCAAGCTCCGCCTGTTCACCGAGCTGCTGCCGCAGGACGCCACCGCCGTGGGCGTGCTCGACGCGCCTTATGCCGCAACCGCCCTCGCCTGGGCCGAAACCCGAGGGCTGAAGACGTTGTTGTTCGGCAACGTCTGTGCCGGCGCCACCATCGAGGTGCTGGACGTGACGCCCGCCGGCGCCGGCCAGACCCTGCGTTTCGGCGGCGGGCTGGAGATCGATCTGCCCCTGGCTGGCCGGTTCCAGGCCGACAATGCCCTGGTGGCGGCGGGCCTTGCCATGGCCTGCGGCGCCCCGAGGGACGAGGCGCTGGGCGCCCTTGCCCATCTGAAGGGCGTGCCGGGCCGCCTGGAACGTATCGGCGATGACCCGGCCCGCCCGGTGTTCGTGGACTACGCCCACAAGCCCGAGGCGCTGGCGGCGGTACTCGACACCCTGCGCGGCGCGGTGGCGGGGCGGCTGATCGTCGTGTTCGGCTGCGGCGGCGACCGCGACCGGGGCAAGCGCCCCATCATGGGCGCAATCGCGTCCCAGAAGGCCGACCTCGTCATCGTCACCGACGACAATCCCCGGAGCGAAAGCCCCGCCGCCATCCGCGCGGAGATCCTGGCCGCCGCACCCGGCGCGCGGGAGATCGGCGACCGGCGCGAGGCCATCCGCGCCGCCATCGGATTGATGGAACGGGGGGATGCGCTGGTGGTGGCCGGCAAGGGCCACGAAACGGGCCAGATCGTCGGCGACCGCACGGAACCGTTCTCTGACGCGGCGGAAGTCCTCGCCGCCCTCGCGGAGGTTGGAGCATGAGCACAGGCGCACAACGCCTCTATCGCCTCGACGAGATCGCCGCCGCCATGGGCGCCACCGTGCGTGGTCCGGCGACCGACGTCTCAGGCATTTCCATCGACAGCCGGACGCTCGCCCCCGGCGATGCCTTCTTCGCCATCGCCGGCGAAAACGCGGACGGCCACGATTATGTGGAAAAGGCGCTGGCGGCCGGGGCCGCCCTCGCCGTCGTGGCGCGGGAGAAGGCCGACCGCTTCGGCGCCGATGCCCCCCTGCTACTGGTGGACGACGTGCTCGGCGGGCTGGTCGATCTCGCCCGCGCCGCGCGCGCCCGCTCCCACGCCGGCATCGTCGCGGTGACCGGCTCGGTGGGCAAGACCACCACCAAGGAGGCCCTGCGCCTAGCGCTGGGCGCCGATGGCGAGACCCACGCCTCGGCCGCCTCCTACAACAACCATTGGGGGGTGCCGCTCTCCCTGGCCCGGCTGCCGGCGACGGCGCGCTACGGGGTGTTCGAGATCGGCATGAACCATCCGGGCGAGATTTCCCCGCTCTCCAGGCTGGTGCGGCCGCAGGTGGCCATCATCACCACGGTTGAGCCGGTGCACATCGCCCAATTCTCCGGCATCGAGGAGATCGCCGACGCCAAGGCGGAGATCTTCGACGGGCTCGAGCCCGGCGGCACCGCCGTGCTGAACCTCGACAATCCCTTGTTTCCCCGCCTGAAGGCCACCGCCATGGCCAAGGGCGTCGCCCGCATCGTCACCTTTGGCGAGGCGGCGGGCGCCGACGTGCGGCTCGAAACCGCCTCGCTCCAGCCGGCCTGCTCGGTGATGGTGGTGAGCGTGATGGGCACCAAGGTCACCCTCAAGGTGCCCATGCCGGGCCGCCACATCGTGCAGAACATGCTGGCGGTGCTGGCGGCGGCCAAGCTGCTGGGGGCGGATCTGGCGCTGGCCGCCATCGGCCTTGCCCACCTCACGCCGCCACCCGGACGCGGCGTTCCGATACAGCTCGCGCTCAAGAGCGGCACCGCCACCCTGATCGACGAAAGCTACAACGCCAACCCCGCCTCCATGCGCGCCGCCCTCGACGTGTTGAGCCGCACCCCGGTGGGGCCGCGCGGCCGCCGCATCGCGGTGCTCGGCGACATGCTGGAGCTGGGCGAGGGCGCCGCCGCCATGCACGCCGGCCTTGCCCAGGCGATCAAGGATGGGAAAATCGATACGGTATTTTGCTGTGGCCCGCTGATGCACGCCTTGTGGCAGGAGCTGCCGTCCGAGCGCCGCGGCGGCTATGCGCAGCACGCCACCCACCTGGAGCCCATGGTGGCCGCGGCCATCCGCGGCGGCGACACGCTCATGGTGAAGGGGTCCAACGGCAGCCGCATGGGGCCGCTGGTGAAAAGCCTGTCCGAACGCTTTCGTATGAGCGAGGACGCGCTGTTCTAGAGCAATTCCAGCAAAAGTGTGCAGCGGTTTTGCGCCTGGGATTGCAACAAAACAAAGACTTAGAGCATTCCCGGTGAACGGGGGTTCACCGGGAATGCTCTAGCCCGCGCGCACCGGCCCGCGGGTTTCGCTCCATTTCTAGTTTTCACGCCTTTTCTTCACGCGAACCGGGAACCACGTCGCAGGAAGATGCTCCGAGGATGACCCATGCTTCAGTGGCTCGCCGAACTCCACCAGTCGCTCCCCGCCGTCAACGTGTTCCGCTACATCACCTTCCGCACCGGCGGGGCGGTGGTGACCGCGCTTCTGTTCGTGTTCCTGTTCGGCCCGTCCATGATCTCGACCCTGCGCGTGAAGCAGGGCAAGGGCCAGCCCATCCGCACCGACGGCCCGCAATCCCACCTCACCAAGAAGGGCACGCCCACCATGGGCGGGCTCATGATCCTGTCGGGCATCGTGGTGGCGACGCTGCTGTGGTCGAACCTCGCCAACCCTTATGTCTGGGTGGTGCTGCTGGTCACCCTCGGCTTCGGCATGATCGGCTTTTATGACGACTACCTGAAGGTGACGAAGCAGACCCACAACGGCCTGTCGGGCAAGACCCGGCTCGCCATCGAGGCGGTCATCGCCGGGATCGCGGTGGTCATCATCATGAATGTGGGCAAGCCGGGGCTTTCCAGCTCCGTGTCGTTCCCGTTCTTCAAGGACCTGCTGCTGGACCTCGGCGTGTTCTTTGTCATCTTCGGCGGCTTTGTCATCGTCGCCGCCGGCAACGCGGTGAATCTCACCGACGGGCTCGACGGCCTCGCCATCGTGCCGGTGATGATCGCCGCCGGCACTTTCGGCTTCATCGCCTACCTGTCCGGCAACGTGGTGTTCGCCGACTATCTGCAGATCCACTATGTGGCGGGCGTGGGCGAGCTGGCGGTCATCTGCGGCGCGCTCATGGGGGCGGGCCTGGGCTTCCTGTGGTTCAACGCGCCCCCGGCCCAGGTGTTCATGGGCGACACCGGATCGCTGGCGCTGGGCGGCCTGCTCGGCGCGGTGGCGGTGGCCACCAAGCACGAGATCGTGCTCGCGGTGGTGGGCGGCCTGTTCGTGCTGGAAGCGGTGTCGGTGATCGTGCAGGTGGCCTCGTTCAAGCTCACCGGCAAGCGCGTGTTCAAGATGGCGCCCATCCACCACCATTTCGAGCAGCTCGGCTGGACCGAGCCGCAGGTGGTGATCCGCTTCTGGATCATCGCCGTGGTGCTGGCGCTGGTCGGCCTCGCCACCCTGAAGCTGCGCTGAGGCGCAAGCCGACCGGGCAAGACGACCCGGACAGGACGACTCAGGACAAGACGACCCGGCGAAGAACGCTCCGCCGGGCTTGGTCCGAGCCGGACAGCCTCACTTGTCGCAGGTGCGGATGCCGAACGGCACATAGGCCGGGCAGAAGCGGAAGACGGCGGTGAGCAGCATCACGAGGCCCACCGCCCCGATCAACCAGGCCCAGCCGCCAAGGCCCGCCAGGGCCGGGACCGAGCCACCCACGAACGGCACCAGCAGCAGAATGATCCCCACCACGAACCTGAGAATCCGGTCGATCCCACCCACGTTCGGCGTCATATTGGCCTCCTGACCTTCGATGTTACATTCAGTGTTTTTAATGTAGCACGGAGTCAACGGCTGTTTTCCCGAAGGTCATCATTTTCGAAGGTCACTGTGTCGCGGGTGTGGTGCCCCTCACCCTTCAAGAGTGCTTCCCTCGGGGACCGGCCCGGATTAGACGAGGGCGCGATATCCGCCAGCCGGCTCCCGATTGCGCCAGACCGAGACTTTGCCAGCCATGACCCCCGTCACTGTCTTCAAGGATCAGACCGTCGCCCTTTTCGGGCTCGGCGGCTCCGGGCTCGCCACCGCCGAAGCGCTCAAGGCCGGCGGGGCTCATGTGATTGCCTATGACGATACGGAAGCCGCGCGCCGCAAGGCGGGGGAAGCGGGCATCACGGTCGAGGACCTCAACGCCATCGACTGGACCAGCGTTCAGGCGCTGATCCTGTCGCCGGGGGTGCCGCTCACCCACCCCAAGCCCCATTGGTCGGTGAAGCTGGCGCGCGAGGCCGGGGTCGAGGTGATCGGCGACATCGAACTGTTCTGCCGCGAGCGGCAGGCCACCGCCCGGCGCTCGCCCTTCATCGCCATCACCGGCACCAACGGCAAGTCGACCACCACCGCGCTCATCACCCACATCCTGCGGGTCGCCGGGCGCGACGTGCAGATGGGCGGCAACATCGGCACCGCCATCCTCTCGCTCGCGCCGCCGAAGATCGGCCGGGTGCATGTGGCGGAATGCTCCTCCTACCAGATCGACCTTGCCCCCTCCATCGACCCCTCGGTGGCGGTGATGCTGAACATCACGCCGGACCATCTGGACCGCCACGGCAGCCTTGAGAACTATGCCGCGGTAAAGGAGCGCCTCATCGCCGGCGTCGAGGGCGGCGGCACCGCGGTGGTGGGGGTGGACGACGATTTTTCCGCCGCCATGGCGGACCGGGCCGAGCAGGCCGGCAAGCATGTGGTGCGCCTGTCCATGCACCGGCCCCTGGCCGACGGCATCTGGCGTGACGGCGAGACGCTGGTGGTGTCCGA
Organism: Xanthobacter agilis; assembly: GCF_021730435.1. Classification (GTDB taxonomy): domain Bacteria; phylum Pseudomonadota; class Alphaproteobacteria; order Rhizobiales; family Xanthobacteraceae; genus Xanthobacter; species Xanthobacter agilis. The sequence goes on along the minus strand of NZ_JABWGX010000016.1, from coordinate 102,608 downwards.
GGGCGGAGCCGAGCGCTTCCGCCTGAACCTCGCGGGCATCGGCTCCCTGCGCGGGACGCACAACGCCCAGAACGCAGCCGCCGCTTATGCCGCCGCTCGCGCGGTCGGGGTCGCGCCCGAGATCATCGCGGTCGCCATGACGCGCTTTCCGGGCCTTGCCCACCGCATGGAGCAGGTGGGCACACGGGGCGACGTGCTGTTCGTCAACGACAGCAAGGCCACCAATGCCGACGCCACCGAGCGGGCCCTGGTGAGCTTCGAGGACATTTTCTGGATCGCCGGCGGCAAGCCCAAGGCGGGCGGCATCACCCCCCTCGCCCCCTATTTCGGGCGCATCGCCAAGGCCTATCTCATCGGCGAGGCGGCCGACGCCTTCGCCGCCACCCTCGGCACGGCGGTCAGCCACGAGATTGTCGGCACCCTCGACAAGGCCGTGGCCGCCGCCGCGCGCGACGCCGCGACCTCCGGCCTCAAGCACCCGGTGGTGCTACTCTCCCCCGCCTGCGCCAGCTTCGACCAGTTTCCCAATTTCGAGGTGCGGGGCGATGCCTTCTGCGATCTGGTGAAGGACATCCCCGGTGTCGCGCTGCGCCCCCGCGCCAAGCCGCCGGCGGCGCAGAAGGAGCCGCCCCGCGCCGGCCATCCCGGCATGCCGCCCCACGGCATGGCCAAAGGCGGGGGACATCCGGGCGGGGGACATCCGGGCATGGGGCATCCTGGAATGGGACATCCGGGGAAGGGCCACCCCGGCGGCGGACACGCCGCGGCCGGGCATCCGGGCGCGCATCCCGGCGGCACGCCACACAAGGACCCCACCGGCGGTCACTGAGCCACGGCGAGGTCTGCCCGCCCCTTAGCGCCGGGCTTAGGGCATAACCTTGGGGTATCTCCCAGGGGCGTCCTTCTCTTCAGGGTCGGGGCACGGCACCGTTCAGGAACAGGCGGACGCAGCGCCGGACGTGGGCGCGCCGCGCCTCGGGCGGCGGCCAGTCGATCACCCCATTGGCCTTGGGCAAGGCCGCGCCGAACACCATGTCCATGAGGATGCGCGCCATCGCATCCGCATCGTCGAGCACCAGCCGCCCGGCCGCGCCCTGGGCCGCGAGCCACGCCGCCAGCTCGGCGCGGGAGCGGTCGGCCCCCATGCGCTCCAGAATATCCATGAGTTCCGGATGCTGCGGCCCTTCCAGCTGCACCAACCGCAGCAACGCGCACCGGGCGCGGTCTTCCTCCGGTGAGATGTCGATGCGGAAGATGGCTTCCAGCGTATCGGCGAGGGAGGAATGGGCATCGTCACGCGGCGTTGCCAGCATGCTCTGACGATGAGCGTCCACCACCGCCGCGAACAGGTCGGCCTTGCCGGGAAAGAAGCGATAGAGGGTCCGCTTCGACATGCGGCATTCCGCCGCCACCGCATCCATGGTGGTGCCGCCATAGCCGGTGCGCACGAACAGCCGATAGGCACCGCCGACAATGAGGGCGCGCTGCGCCGCATCCGGAAGCGTCTTCGGCCGCCCCGGCCCGCGGCCGAGGCGGACCGAGCTGGGCGCGCTGTGATCGACGTCGTGCGCCTTGACAGACCGAGCGCTGCGCATTCAGCTCCCCTCGCATTGACAGCGGCATCTGCCGACAATATGGGTAATTTAAAGTTTCCTAAATAGGGATTCCAGTGCGTTCTCCTTGCCTCCTGTGGTCACGGCCTAAGGGCGGAGGCTTTGGTCGAAACATCTGCCGAAATGTCAGCGCGCCCCTCGGATGTCCGGGCATTGGGCGGGTTTTGGGCTGTCGGGCCCACACGGGGGTGAGAACCGCGTGAGTTGCTCCATCCCTCTGCCCCCCGTTCCGCGCGGCGCCCCGCGCGCGGCGCCACGCCACCGGTTCGGTGCCATCGCCCGCTCCGGCGCGCTTGTGCTCGCGGTGCTGCTCGCCGGCTGCTCCGTGGGCCCCGACTATGCCACCCCCGCCTTCGACCTGCCGGCCCGCTGGTCCGACCAGACCGGCCGCAAGAAGGAGCCGGCGCCGCCCCAGCTCGCCCATTGGTGGGAACGCCTGAAGGACCCCACCCTCAACACGCTGATCGCCACCGCCGTCGACGGCAATCTCGACGTCGCCACCGCCAAGGCGAAGATCCGCGAGGCGCGCGCCACCTATCGCCAGCAGGTGGGTGGCCTGTTCCCGCAGGTGGATTTCTCCGGCACCGCCACCCGCGGCCAGAACGGCTCGCGGGTGGGCAGCGGCGGCGACATCACGGTCGGCGGCCTTTACACGGACTATCAGGCCGGCTTCGACGCCTCCTGGGAGCTCGACCTGTTCGGCGCCAACCGGCGCGGGGTGGAGGCCGCCGCCTATGGCACCCAGTCCGCCGAGGACGAGCTGCGGGCCACCCTGCTCACCCTGGTGGGCGACGTGGCCTCCAATTATGTGGCGGCGCGCGGCTATCAGGCCCGCATCGCCCTCGCCGAGCGCACCGCCGCTTCCCAGCGCGAGACCGCCGCCCTGACGCGCACCAAGCTGGAGGCGGGCGCCGTCTCCGCCGTGGATGTCGCCAACGCCACCGGCCTTGCCGCCTCCACCGAGGCCAACATTCCCGGATTGAAGGCGCAACTGGCCCAGAGCATCCACCGGCTCGGGGTGCTCACCGGCCAGCCGCCATCCACCCTCGCCGGCCGGATCCTCCGCGGCGGCCCCATTCCGAGCCCGCGCGCGCCGGTTTCCAAGGGCGTGCCGGCGGACGTGCTGCGCAACCGGCCCGACGTGCGGCAGGCTGAGCGCACCCTCGCCCAGTCCACCGCCCTCATCGGCCAGGCGGAAGCGGCGCGCTATCCCGCCGTCAGCCTCACCGGCAACATCAATACCGACGGCACCAAGGTCGGCGATCTGGTGCGCGGCTCGGCCATCAGCTGGTCCTACGGGCCCACCCTGAGCGTGCCGGTGTTCACCGGCGGCCAGCTCAAGGCGGCGGTTGAGGTGGCGGACGCCCAGCGCGACCAGACCTTCCTTGCCTACCACGCCTCCATCCTCACCGCCCTGGAGGATGTGGAGAATGCCGCCGTCGCCCTGAACCAGGAGCGCGCCAAGGCCGGCAAGCTCGCCCAGTCCGCCGCCGCCTATCGCGATGCGACGCGGCTCGCCCGCGCCCTCTACCAGAACGGCTCCACCAGCTTCCTGGAGGTTCTGGACGCCGAGCGCTCCCTCTATTCCGCCGAGGATTCGCTGCTCGTGAGCCAGGCCGCCATCGCCACCGACTACGTTGCCCTCAACAAGGCCCTGGGCGGGGGCTGGGACGGCGCCATGGACGTGACGACCCCGGCGGTGGTGGACACCAACACCGGCCCGCACTTCTCCCAGATGCAACCATGAGATGCCCGTGCCTCACCTTCTGATGCCGCGCGCGGCCGCGCATGCCACGGCCCCCGCCGGCCCCCGCCCCAGCACCGCGAGGCGCCCATGAGCGTTGCGCGTTCCGGCCAGCGCCGGGTCATCCTCATCGGTGCCCTCATCCTCGCCGCGCTCATCGGCGCCCTGGTCTTGAAGGACCGCCTGTTCGCCCCCGAGCCGGTGAAAATGATGACCGCCCGCGTCTCCCGCGGCACGGTGGAAGAGACCGTGCTCGCCACCGGCACCCTGAAGCCGGCGAAGCTGGTGGCCGTGGGCGCCCAGGTGTCCGGCCGCATCACCGCCATCAAGGTCAAGCTCGGCGATCGGCTGCGCCAGGGCGACCCGGTGGCCGAGATCGATTGGGTGACCCAGCAGAACGCCTTACGCACCTCCGAGGCGGCCCTCGCCTCGGTCCAGGCGCAGAAGCGGGAGAAGGAGGCAAGCCTCGTGCTTGCCGAGCAGACCCTCGCCCGCCAGAAGAAGCTGGTGGCCCAGACCGCCGTGTCGCAGGCCGATTTCGAGACCGCGCAAGCCGAGGTCGCCACCACAAAAGCCCAGATCGCCGCCTTGGAGGCCCAGATCGCCGAGGCGGTGGTGGCGGTGGACACCGCCCGCGTCAATCTCGGCTACACCCGCATCACCGCCCCCATGGACGGCACCGTGCTCTACATCGTCAGCCAGGAAGGCCAGACGGTGAACGCCTCCCAGACCGCGCCCACCATCATCATCCTCGGCGATCTCGAAACCATGATGGTGCGGGCCGAGATCTCCGAAGCCGACGTGGTGCGGGTGAAGGCCGGGCAGAAGCTCTATTTCAACATCATCGGCGAGCCCGACCGGCGTTATGAGGCAACCCTCGAATTCATCGAGCCGGCGCCGGAATCCATTACCAGCGACAGCGCCGTATCCACCTCGACCTCATCATCATCATCGAGCAGCAAATCCTCATCCTCCTCGTCGTCCTCCACCGCCATTTATTATAACGGCATCTTCTATGTGCCGAACCCGGACGGACGCCTGCGCACCTACATGACGGCGGAAGTGCATATCGTGCTCGGTCGCGCCAAGGACGTGCTCACCGTACCCTCGGCCGCCCTCAGCGCGCGCCAGGCGGACGGCAGCTACACCGTGCAGGTGCTGGGCGGCGACGGCCAGGTCTCCACCCGCACCGTCGAGGTCGAGCTCAACAACAAGACCCGCGCCGAGATCACGAGCGGTCTGAAGGAGGGCGAGACGGTGGTCACCGGCCAGCTTTCGGCCGGCGCCGCGCCCGCCAATGCGACCCGGCGCATGCCGCCGCCGCCCATGGGCCTGTGACGGGGTCGGATGCCATGGCCGCGCCGCTGATCGAATTGAACAAGCTGCGGCGGGAATATCCCGCCGGCGAAGGGGTGCTGACCGTCCTCAAGGACATCGACCTCACCATCGAGGAAGGGGAGATGGTGGCCATCGTCGGCGCGTCCGGCTCCGGCAAGTCCACCCTCATGAACATCCTGGGCTGCCTGTCGCGCGCCACCTCCGGCAGCTACCGCATCGCCGGGCGGGAGACCGCCGCCCTCGACCCGGACGAGCTGGCCGCGCTGCGACGCGAGCATTTCGGCTTCATCTTCCAGCGCTATCACCTGCTCGGCGAACTGACGGCGCTGGGCAATGTGGAGATCCCCGCCATCTATGCCGGCTGGCACGCGGGTGCCCGCCGCAGCCGGGCGCTGGAGCTGCTCGGCCGGCTCGGCATGGGAGACCGCACCGGCCACCGGCCGGGCCAGCTTTCCGGCGGCCAGCAGCAGCGCGTTTCCATCGCCCGCGCGCTGATGAACGGCGCCAAGCTGATCCTGGCCGACGAGCCCACCGGCGCCCTCGACAAGGCCTCCGGCGAGGAGGTGTTGCGCATCCTCGACGAGTTGCACGCCGAGGGGAAGACCATCGTCATCGTCACCCACGACATGAACGTGGCCGCCCGCGCCGAGCGCATCATCGAATTTTCCGACGGCGCCATCGTCTCCGACCGGCGCACCGGCAAGACGCGCCAGCCGCCGGCCACGCCGCCCGACCCGACCGAGCGCGAGGCCATCGACGCCGCCGCGACCCGCTCCTGGCAGGCGCTCGCCATGCGCTTCCAGGAAGCCTTCCGCATGGCGCTGCTGGCCATGAACGCACACCGCCTGCGCACCTTCCTCACCATGCTCGGCATCATCATCGGCATCGCCTCGGTGGTGTGCGTGGTGGCGCTGGGCGAGGGCTCGCGGCAGAAGGTGCTCGCGAACATCTCCTCGCTCGGCACCAACACGCTGGAGGTGTTCCCCGGCAAGACCTTCGGCGACGTGCGGTCCGGCAAGATCACGACGCTCGTGGTGTCCGACGCCAAGGCGCTGGCGGAGCAGCCTTATGTCGCGGCGGTGACGCCCACGGTCTCCAGCTCCAAGACCGTGCGCTTCGGCCCGATCGAGGCCAGCGCCCTCGTCAACGGGGTCGGCGAGCAGTATTTCGCGGCGCGCGGCACCAAGCTCGCCCAGGGCCGCTTCTTCGACGCTGAGTCCGTGCGCACCTATGCCCAGGATGCGGTGATCGACGAAAACACCCGCAAGACCCTGTTCGGCGATTTCAGCGGCGACCCTGTCGGCCAGGTGATCCTGGTGGGCGACGTGCCGTGCCGGGTGGTGGGCATCACCGAATTGCAGCAGGGCGGCTTCGGCTCCAGCCAGAATCTGTCGATCTATTTGCCCTATACGACCGTGCAGGCGCGTATTCTCGGCACCACGGCGCTGCGCTCCATCACCGTCCGGGTGAATGACGACACCGACACCGCGCTAGCCGAAACCGCGGTCACCGATTTCCTCGCCAAGCGCCACGGCAAGCAGGATTTCTTCATCCTCAACACCGACGACATCCGGAAGACCATCACCTCCACCACCGAGACGCTGACGCTGCTGATCGCCGCCATCGCCCTCATCTCGCTGCTGGTGGGCGGCATCGGGGTCATGAACATCATGCTGGTCTCGGTGTCCGAGCGGGTGGCGGAAATCGGCGTGCGCATGGCGGTGGGAGCCCGACGGTCCGACATCCTCCAGCAATTCCTGATCGAAGCGGTGCTGGTGTGCCTCATCGGCGGCGTGCTGGGGATCGCGCTGGCGCTCAGCTTCGGCGTGCTGTTCGCCTATGCAGGCTCGAACTTCACCCTGGTCTATTCCACCGCCTCCATCGTGGTGGCGTTCGTCTCCTCCAGCCTCATCGGCGGCATCTTCGGCTACCTCCCCGCCCGCAGCGCCTCCATGCTCGACCCGGTGGAAGCGCTGTCGCGGGATTGAGGGGGCTCAGCCCGCCGTGGAGTCCAGACGCTCCAGCCTGCCCGTCCCGGAGCGGCCCGCTTCCCAGCCCAGTATGGCGCGCTTGCGGGTGAGGCCCCAGTGGTAGCCGGTGAGGTCTCCGCTCTTGCCGAGCACCCGGTGGCACGGCACCACGAACGAGATCGGGTTCTTGCCGATAGCCGCCCCGACCGCCCGCGCCGCCTTGGGGCGGCCCACATGCTCGGCGATGGAGGAATAGGTGGTGGCCTGGCCCATGGGGATGCGCAGCAGCGTCTCCCACACCTGGATCTCGAAATCGGTGCCGATGAACACGATGCGCAAAGGCTGGTCATCCCGCCACGACGCGGGATCGAAGATGCGGGCCACCAGGGGCGCGGTGGCGGACGGCTCTTCCACATAGGTGGCATTGGGCCAGCGCGCGCCCATGTCGGCGAGCGCCGCCGCCTCCTCCCCTGGATCGGCGAAGGCGAGGCCGCACAGGCCGCGCGCCGTGGACATGGCCAGCGCCCGCCCAAAGGGAGAGGGATGGAAGCCGTAGCGGATGACGAGGCCGGCCCCGCCGGTCTTCCACTCACCCGGCGACATGGCCTCATGCACCACGAACAGATCGTGCAGCCGGCCCGGCCCCGAGAGGCCCAATTCGAACGCGGCATCAAGCACGTTGGGGCATTCGGCGACGATGCGCCGCGCGCGATCCAGCGTCACCGCCTGCAGGAACGCCTTGGGCGTGAGCCCGCACCAGCGGCGGAACAAAGCGGTCAGCGCGCGGGAAGAGACCCCGGACGCGGCAGCGATCTCCTCCACCTCCGGCTGACCGCGCACATGCTCCGAGATGTAGGAAACCGCGCGGCGCACGACGTCATAGTCGCGGGCGGCGATCTCCAGGGGCGTGGCGGGCGTGGCGATCATCGATCCCAGGTGTCCCGAGGCGGGGGAGAGGCGAAAGGCGGGAGGATCGAGCACCAGCACGGGAAGATCTCCATGATATCGAGCGTGCCCCACTCCAGCAGCTCCGCCCACCCGATTTCGACGGCGCGGGGCGCACCTCAGCTCGCCACCTTGTCCGCCAGCGCACCGAACCGCTCGGAAAACACAAGGTCGTCCAACGGCAGGCGCTTGCGCCAGCCGGCGCGCTCCAGGTCCGGCGTCGTCTCGAAATGGTCCACATAGCCCACGCACAGGAGTGCGATCGGGATGATGGGGTCGGGAATGCCGAGGATGTCGCGCAAATCCTGAAGCGAAAGGATGGAGACCCAGCCCACGCCGAGATTTTCCGCCCGCGCCGCCAGCCAGATGTTCTGCACGGCGCAAACCGTGGAGTAGATGTCCATCTCGCTTTGGTGGGTGCGCCCCAGCACCACCGGGCCGGCGCGGTCGCGCTCGCAGGTGACGCACAGCAGCAGCGGCGCCTCCCTGATCCCCTCCAGCTTCAGGCTGCGGTAGAGCTGCGCCCGCTCCGGCTCGAACAGGGCCGCCGCCTCCGCATTGGCGCGGGTGAAGGCGCCGTGGAGGGCTGATTTCGTGCCCTGGTCGCGGATGACGATGAAGCTCCACGGTTGCAGGAAGCCCACCGACGGCGCCGCATGGCCCGCCGCCAGCACCCGGCCCAGCACCGCGTCCGGCACCGGATCGGGCAGGAAATTGCGGCGCACGTCCCGTCGCTCGGTGATGCAGCGGTAGATGACGGCCCGCTCGTCACCGGAGAAGCTGTCGTCGTGCCCCATGGCGCATCCTCCAAACCGTGTTGTTGTCGCCGTTCCCGGCCCTTCAGGGTCGGCGGGTTGTCTCACCGCGCCATTCGGCGACACTTCGCCGCAGGGGTCAAGACATCGCCCTGTCTTCACCACTTGGTTGTGACGCTCACGGCGGGCCGAGGAGCCGCCCCACGGCCTCGCGCCACAGGCCGATGCGCCGGCGCCGCTCCGTGCCCTCCATCGCCGGCTCGAAGCGCCGCTCCCGCCGCCAGTTGGCGGCGAACACGTCGGGTGGCGGAAAAAAGCCGCTCTCCAGACCGGCGAGATAGGCCGCGCCGAGTACCGTCGCTTCCCGTACATGGGGCCGGTCCACCGGCGCGCCGATGAGGTCGGAGAGGCGCTGCATCGTGAAATCGGAGGCGGCCATGCCCCCATCCACCCGCAGCACCGTGCCCCCTCCACCGAAGCCGGCCCAGTCCGCATGCATGGCCTCCAGAAGGTCCAGGGTCTGGAAACAGACGCTCTCCAGCGCCGCCCGCGACAGCTCGGCGGCGCTGGTCGCGCGGGTGAGACCGAACAGGGCGCCCCGCGTCTCGGGTCGCCAATAGGGTGCGCCGAGCCCCACGAAGGCCGGCACCAGAATGACGTCCTGCCCCGCGTCCGCCGTCGCGGCGAGACGGTCGGCGTCCGCTGCCGTCTCGATCACCTTCAGGCCGTCGCGCAGCCATTGCACCGCCGCCCCGGCGATGAAGATGGCACCTTCCAGCGCATAGGTACGCCGCCCGTCGAGCTGATAGGCGATGGTGGTCAACAGCCGGTGGCGCGAGGCGACCGGTGTCCCGCCCGTGTTGAGCAGCGCGAAGCAGCCGGTGCCGTAGGTGGATTTCATCATGCCCGGCGCGAAGCAGGCCTGCCCCACCACCGCCGCCTGCTGGTCGCCCGCCATGCCGCGGATGGGAATAGGCGCGCCGAACAGGTCGGGATCGGTGGCGCCGAAATCGGCGGCGCAGTCCTTCACCTGCGGCAGCAGCGCCGCCGGCACCCGGAACAGGGCCAGCATCTCCCCGTCCCATTGGCCGGTGTGGATGTCGAACAGCAGGGTGCGCGCGGCATTGGTGGCGTCGGTGGCGTGCACCCGCCCGCCGGTGAGGCGCCAGAGCAGGAACGTGTCCACCGTGCCGAACGCCAGCTCGCCCCGCTCCGCCCTCGCCCGCGCGCCGGGCACGGTGTCAAGGATATGGGCGATCTTGGTCGCGGAAAAATAAGGATCGATCACCAGCCCGGTGATCGCGCTCACCTTCGCGCCGTGGCCCTCGGCCATCAGCCGAGCGCAGTCCGGCGCCGTGCGCCGGTCCTGCCAGACGATGGCGCGATGGATGACGCGGCCGGTGTCGCGCTCCCACACCAGCGTCGTTTCCCGCTGGTTGGTGATGCCGATGGCGGCAATGTCGGCGGGACCGGCCCCCACGGCGTTCAGCGCGGCGTGGGCACAGGACAAGGTGGTGGACCAGATGTCCTGCGGCTCCTGCTCCACATGGCCCGAGGCCGGGAAATGCTGGGGCAGCTCCTGCCGCGCCTCGGCGGCGATGGAGGTGTCGGGCCGCACCAGCACGGCGCGCGACGAGGTGGTGCCCTGGTCGAGGGCGAGCACATAGCGGGTCATCGATCCTCCCGGAGCCGGCTATTTCCGCCGCGCCACCCTGAGCGCCATGTAGGTGGCGAGCGCCGCCGCCTCCTGAAGGTCGAGGCGCAGGCCGAGCTTGCTGCGGCGCCACAGCACATCGTCGGCGCTGTGCGCCCATTCGGCGTCCATCAGGTAATCGACCTCCCGCTGGCACAGGTGGCCGCCGAACCAGTCGCCGAGATCATCCTCGCTCTTCACGCCGTCGAGCAGCCGGTAGGTCCGCGTGCCATAGGCCCGCCCAAGCCGGCGCAGCAGCGCCACGTCGAGGGCGGGAAAGGCGCGGCGCAGCTCGTTCACCAGGGTTTCGAACCCCTGGCGGGGGAAATCGCCGCCGGGCAAGGTGGATCCCGCGGTCCAGGGCGCGGTCATGGGCGCGCTCATCGACAGATGGGGCGAAAGCGTCGCCAGCGCCGCCTCGGCCAGCCGGCGATAGGTGGTGATCTTGCCGCCATAGATGGTGAGCAGCGGCGCGGCGCCCGCCCCGGCATCGAGGGCGAGCACATAGTCGCGGGTGGCGTCCTGCGCGTTGGAGGCGCCGTCGTCATAGAGCGGTCGCACGCCCGAATAGGTCCACACCACGTCGCGGGGAGAGACCTGGGCCGCGAAATAGGCGCTGGCGGCGGCGCACAGGTATGTCATCTCCTCCGGCGTCGCCGCCACGTCCTCGGGGCTGCCCGCATAATCCCGATCGGTGGTGCCGATGAGGGTGAACTCGCCCTCGAACGGAAGCGCGAACACGATCCGCCCGTCGGCATTCTGGAAGATGTAGCCGCGCTCGTGCCGGAACAGCCGTCGCACCACGATGTGACTGCCCTGGACCAGGCGCACGTTCGCGGACGCCTGCACGCCGGCGGCCTCGCGCACCGCCCCCACCCAGGGGCCGGCGGCATCCACCAGCGCCCGCGCCCGCACCTCGCGCGGCTGCCCATCGTGCAGGATCGAAACCACCCACAGCTCGCCGGCGCGGCGGGCCCCCGTCACCCGCGTGCGCGGATGGATGCGGGCGCCACGCTCGGCCGCGTCCAGGGCATTGAGCACCACGAGGCGCGCGTCCTCCACCCAGCAATCGGAATATTCAAAGGCGCGGGTGAAGCCCGGCCGCAGCGGCCCCCCCGCCGGATCGCGCCGCAGATCGAGGCTGCGCGTCGCCGGCAGCCGCTGGCGGCCGCCCAGGTGGTCATAGACCCACAGGCCGAGGCGCAGCATCCAGGCGGGCCTCAGGCCGGGATGAAGCGGCAGGACGAACCGCAGCGGCCAGATGATGTGCGGCGCCATGCCCCACAGCACTTCGCGTTCCTCCAGCGCCTCGCGCACCAGGCGGAACGCCCCATGCTCCAGATAGCGCAACCCGCCATGGATGAGCTTGGTGGAGGCGGACGAGGTGCCGCAGGCGAGGTCCCCCTGCTCGAACAGGGCCACCGCGAGCCCGCGCCCGGCCGCATCGCGCGCGATGCCGCAGCCGTTCACCCCACCGCCGATCACGACGAGGTCGAAGAGCGCGTCGGCCTCGTGGATCTGCGGCGTTGCTGCCATCGCACCTGCTCCCGCTCGGCGCGCCCGGCTCCCTCGCCTCCCCCTCGGAGAATCGGCGGCGTGCGCGCTGAGACCATGGCGGCTCGCCCGGCCGCGTCAACTCCCATTGCGAAGCTGTCGCGCCGCAGCATCGCCCGCCCACCGCAAAACAGAGCCCATGCCTTGCGCCGATGCCCGGCGCAGGCCAGCATGGCGGCAACCGGAAGCCCGCGCGAAAGCAGGCTCCAGATGAGGAAAGGGTCCGCCACCGGACCCGCGCAAGGAGTTCACAGAAGATGAGGTTGACCCGTCGCACCCTGTTGCAGGCGAGCGCCGCCGCCGTGGTGACCGCGGGCGTCGCCGCCCCGTTCGTGGCGCGCGCCCAGGGACCCGAGTTCTCGTACAAATATGCGAACAACCTGCCCGTCACCCACCCCATGAACGTGCGGGCGGGCGAGATGGCCCAGGCGATCAAGGCCGAGACCGACGGACGGGTGGAGATCAACATCTTCCCCTCCAACCAGCTCGGCGGCGACACCGACATGCTGAGCCAGCTCCGCTCCGGCGGCATCGAATTCTTCACCCTCTCGCCGTTGATTCTCTCCACCCTGGTGCCCAACGCCTCGGTGAGCGGCATCGGCTTCGCCTTCCCCGACTATGCGAGCGTGTGGAACGCCATGGACGGCAAGCTCGGCGACTATGTGCGCGGGCAGATCGCCAAGGCCGGCATCGTCGCCATGGACAAGATCTGGGACAACGGCTTCCGCCAGATCACCACCTCCACCAAGCCGATCGTGACCGCGGCGGACCTGAAGGGCCTGAAGATCCGCGTGCCGGTGTCGCCGCTGTGGACCTCCATGTTCAAGGCGTTCGGCTCGGCCCCGGCCAGCCTCAATTTCGCGGAGGTCTACACCGCGCTCCAGACCGGCACCGTGGACGCGCAGGAAAACCCGCTGGCCATCATCTCCACCGCGAAACTCTATGAGGTGCAGAAATACTGCTCCCTCACCAACCACATGTGGGATGGCTTCTGGTTCCTGGCCAACCGCCGCGCCTTCCAGGCCCTGCCCGAGGATCTGCGCGCCATCGTCGCCAAGAACATCAATGGCGCCGGCATGAAGGAACGGGAAGACGTGGCCACCATGAACGCCGCGCTGCAGAAGGATCTCGCCGCCAAGGGCCTCGCCTTCAATCCCACCACGCCCGACAGCTTCCGCGCCGAGCTCGCCAAGGCCGGCTTCTATGCCGAGTGGAAGGGCAAATATGGCGACGAGGCCTGGTCCATCCTGGAAAGCTACACCGGCAAGCTGGGCTGACCGCCCGCGCCCGGCCCCATCAGGCCGAAGGTCCCCCTGAGCTTGCCGAAGGCCCGTGCGCTTGCCGAAGGCCCGTGCGCTTGCCTCATGGGCCTTCGGTCATGGGCCTGTGGCAAGGCCCGAGCGGCACTTGACCGGCGCCATTTGGCGCCGATCGAAGACCGGGACCGATGGTGTGAGGTGCCGAATTGAACGGACCGCAGCCCACCGGCCGCGCGCCTCAGGCGCCGTAGGCTTGTGTCGCCCGCGTCAGGCTCGTGCTCGACCCACCCGTGGTGCCGGTGCCGAACAGGGTCGCAAGAAGGCTCGCCGCGGAGCTTGAGGCCGACGTGACAAGGCCGCCCGCCGCCGGAATGACCGTCTCCTGCGTGCCACCACCGGGCAGATCGGTGCGGATGGTGAATTCCTCCGACGGGAACAGGCTGCGATGCTTGGCGATGGTATCCGCCAGCACATCATGGAAGTTCGACTGGGTACTGGCGCCATTGGCCTGCACCTTCCCGTCCTTCCCCTTGCCGTCGGCCGCCAGAGTGGCCTGATAGAAGGCGTTCAGGGACTCTCGCAGGTCATCGTTGTAGCGGAACACGTTCACGATATCGTTCGTGATGCCCACGTCCCCCCGGAACACCTTGGAGTTCAGGAACACGATGGCCATGATGTTCTCCGCCGCCCGCTCCTGCGGCGTCTGGAGAAACTTCACCACCCGCACGGATGACGTGACCGACGTGATCTCGACCATGGCCCGCCCCGACCTGCTCGATGCCCCCGGCTGGCGCGCCAGCCGTCCCGGAATCGTTTCCGGATGGCGTGTAGCCTACAGACTCATACCCTTGGGGAAAAGACACATCCGCGCCGATCCTCGGACGGGGGCGCCCAAAAGGCACGCGGCCGTGTTGAGGCGCGGGCGCGCGCCGGCTATTCAAGAGCCATGGATCAGCTCATCCGCCTTTTGATGCGCACCGCCTATTGGGTGCGGCATCCGCCGTCGCGCATGCAGATGTACGTCATGGCCGCGGTGGTCGTGATCGCCGTCTTGTGCGTGGCGATTGAAGCCTTCTGGGGCTGGCCGTCCGGGCTGCGGGTGAACCGCGTGCCCCGGGACCTCGGCTTCCGGCCGCTTTAGCCCGGGCTTATCCCCCGGCCGCGACCGCGCCCCTTCCTCTCTCCTCTTGCCTCTCGCCTCTCGCCCCTTGCCTTTCGCTCCGCGCTCCTGTAACGAACGCGGCTTCGGATCGGCCGGCGAAAAAGGGCTGCCGCGACGGTCCAGACCGCTCAACAGCAACAAGAGGCTGAGCGTCCACCGCCCCGAGAGGGCGCGGAGGGGTGCGGCCACGGAGAGCCAAATGCCCAAGATGAAGACCAAGTCGGGAGCAAAAAAGCGCTTCCGTCTCACGGGTACGGGTAAGGTCATCGCCGCCCAGGCCGGCAAGCGCCACGGCATGATCAAGCGCACCAACAACCAGATCCGCAACCTGCGCGGCACCACCATCCTGAGCGAAAGTGACGGGCGGGTCATCCGCAAGCACTTCCTGCCCAACGGCTGACGCCAGTCGCGATCTGAAGGAGCACACCCATGGCCCGCGTGAAACGTGGCGTTACTTCCCACGCCAAGCATAAGAAGGTCTACAAAGCCGCCAAAGGCTTTTACGGCCGTCGCAAGAATACCATCCGCGCTGCGAAGTCGGCCGTCGAACGGTCGATGCAGTATGCGTATCGCGATCGCAAGGTGAAGAAGCGGAACTTCCGCGCCCTGTGGATCCAGCGCATCAATGCCGGCGTGCGCGCGCTGGATCTCGACCTCACCTATTCGCGATTTATCGATGGTCTCGGCAAGGCCGGGATCGAGGTCGATCGCAAGGTGCTCTCGGATATCGCCATCCATGAGCCCGAGGCGTTCAAGGTTCTGGTGGAGCAGGCCAAGGCCGCGCTCGCCTGATCCCTCCCCCGCCTTCCGAGACCTGAAGAGAAGCCCCGACGGATCGCCCGTGCGGGGCTTTTCCGTTTGGGGCCGCCCCCCTATAAGCGGCGCAACCGATCCTCGCCGTAACGGCGACCCGGCGCCCCTCCCGCACCGGGCGCCCATCCGCGACGACTGGCATTTGAAGGACCTCTCATGTCCGATCCCGTCACCACCGACACCCCCGCCCTCGACACCCTGGAGCGGGACATCTCCGCCGCCATCCTCGGCGCTGTGGACGAAGCCGCCCTGGAGCAGGTGCGCATTTCCGCGCTCGGCAAAAAGGGACAGGTGTCCGAGCTGCTGAAGTCCCTCGGCGGCATGAGCCCCGACGAGCGCAAGCTGAAGGGCCCCGCCATCAACGGCCTGCGCGACAAGGTCCAGGGGCTCATCGCCGCCCGCAAGGACACGCTGAAGGCCGCCGCCCTTGAAGCCCGCCTCGCCACCGAGCGCGTGGACGTCACCCTGCCGGTGCGCGAGGCCGCGGCCGAGGCGGGGCGCGTGCACCCCATCGCCCAGGTGACCGAGGAACTCGTCGCCATCTTCGCCGACATGGGATTTTCGGTGGCGGAAGGCCCGGATATCGAGGACGACTTCCACAATTTCACGGCGCTGAACTTCCCGCCCGGCCACCCGGCCCGCGAGATGCACGACACCTTCTTCCTCCCTCCCGATGACAGTGGCGCGCGAAAAGTGCTGCGCACCCACACCTCGCCGGTGCAGGTGCGCACCATGCTGTCGAAGAAGCCGCCGATCCGCGTCATCTGCCCCGGCCGCACCTACCGTTGCGATTCGGACCAGACCCACACCCCCATGTTCCATCAGGTCGAGGGGCTCGTCATCGACAAGGGCGCCCACCTCGGGCACCTGAAGTGGATCCTGGAAGAATTCTGCAAGGCCTTCTTCGAGGTGGAAGGGGTGAAGATGCGCTTCCGCCCCTCCTTCTTCCCCTTCACCGAGCCGTCGATGGAAGTCGACATCCAGTGCGACCGCTCCCGCCCCGGCGAGATCCGCTTCGGCGAGGGCTCCGACTGGCTGGAGATCCTCGGCTGCGGCATGGTCCATCCCAATGTGCTCAGGAATTGCGGGCTGGACCCGGACGAATACCAGGGCTTTGCCTGGGGCATGGGCATCGACCGTATCGCCATGCTGAAATACGGCATGAGCGACCTGCGCGCCTTCTTCGAAGCGGATGTGCGCTGGCTCTCCCACTACGGCTTCCGCCCGCTCGACTTTCCCACCCTCGCCGGCGGCCTGAGCGCGTGATCGATGCCGACCGCCCCGCCCCCTCCCCCGCAAGCGGGAGAGGGCGAGACATCGAGGCCAAGGGAAATGCCCTCTCCCGCTTGCGGGGGAGGGTTGGGAAGGGGAAAACAGCGTCGGAGCCAGGAAGCCACCCGATGGATGATGCCGAACCTCCCAGATGGCTTGTCTCCCGGCGCCAGCGATCGCGGGCCAAAACCCTGCGTGGAAACCTGACCGATGCCGAGCAGCATCTTTGGAGCGGTCTACGCGGCCACCGGCTCTGTGGCTTGAGCTTCCGCCGCCAGCATCCCCTTGGTCCCTACATCACCGATTTCGCCTGCCTGCCGACCAAGCTCGTGATCGAGGTGGACGGTGGCCAGCATTATGAAGACGCCGGTCAGCTCAAGGACGCTCGGCGCGACCAATTCTTCAAGGAGCGCGGCTTCACGGTACTGCGCTTCTCCAATCTCGATGTGCTGCAAAATCTGAGCTGAGTGCTCGACACGATCTACGCCGCGGCGCGCCCAGCCGCCCCGCCCCCTCCCCACCCCTCCCCCGCAAGCGGGAGAGGGAGCGACGCGGGGACGCGCGGGAAAAGCCCTCTCCCGCTTGCGGGGGAGGGTTGGGAGGGGGAAAACGCCCCCAGCGCGCCGCAGGCGGATCAGGACAAGGACGACCTTCGATGAAATTCACCTATTCCTGGCTCAAGGAGCACCTGGAGCCCTCCGCCTCCTTCGAGGAGATCGTCGAGCGCCTGTCCCTCATCGGCCTGGAGGTCGAGGGGGTGGAGGACAAGGCCAAGGATCTGTCCGCCTTCGTGGTGGGCGAGATCCTCACCGCCGTGAAGCACCCCAATGCGGACAAGCTGCAGGTGTGCTCGGTCTCCATCGGGTCCGGCGATCCGATCCAGGTGGTGTGCGGCGCGCCCAATGCCCGCGCCGGCCTGAAGACCGTGTTCGCGGCGCCCGGCACCGTCATCCCCACCAACGGGATGCAGCTCAAGATCGGCAAGATCCGCGACGTGGAAAGCCGTGGCATGCTGTGCTCGGCGCGCGAGCTTGGCCTGTCGGAAGAGCATGACGGCATCATGGAGCTGCCACCCGATGCCCCCGCCGGCGCCCCGTTCGCGCAAGTGATCGGCCTGGACGATCCGGTGGTCGAGATCGCCGTCACCCCCAACCGCGCCGACTGCCTGGGCGTCGCCGGTGTCGCGCGCGATCTGGCCGCCGCCGGTCTCGGCGAGCTGATGAACCCGCGCATCAAGCCGGTGGAGGGCGCATTCCCCTCGCCCGTCACCGTGCGGCTCGACTTCGGCGACACGCCCGCTTTGTGCCCGGCGTTCGCGCTCAGGGTCATCCGCGGGGTGAAGAACGGCCCCTCGCCCCAGTGGATGCAGGACAAGCTGCGCGCCATCGGCCTGCGCCCCATCAATGCGCTGGTGGACGTCACCAATTTCATGACGTTCGATCGCAACCGCCCGCTCCACGTCTTCGACGCGAAGAAGGTGACGGGCGAACTGGTGGTGCGTCGCGCCAAGGCGGGCGAGACCCTCCTGGCGCTCGACGGCAAGACCTACACGCTTGATGACACCATGTGCGTCATCGCCGACGACACCGGCGTGGAGAGCCTTGCCGGCGTCATGGGCGGCGAGGATTCGGGCTGTGATGAGTCGACCACCGACGTGGTGATCGAATCGGCCCTGTGGGCGCCCATCAACATCGCCCAGACCGGGCGCAAGCTGGGCCTCAATTCCGATGCCCGCTTCCGCTTCGAGCGCGGCATCGACCCGGCCTTCACCCTGCCGGGCCTGGACCTCGCCACCCACCTCATCCTCGACATCTGCGGCGGCGAGCCGTCGCAGATGGTGCTGGCGGGCGCTATTCCCGACACCACCCGCACCATCGCCTTCCCGCTCGCCGAGGTGAAGCGGCTGACCGGCCTCGACGCCTCCGAACAGGAGATTCGCGACGTGCTCGCCGCCTTGGGCTTCGCCGTGTCGGGCGATGCGCCGGTGCTGCAGGTGGTGCCGCCCTCCTGGCGCGGCGACATCGAGGGCAAGGCGGACCTGGTGGAAGAGGTGGTGCGCATCCTGGGCCTGGAACGCGTGCCGGCCACCGAGCTGCCGCGCGGCGCGGATGCGAGGAAGCCGATCCTCACCCCCTTGCAGCGACGCAGCCGCAAGGCCCGCCGGGCGCTCGCCGCCCGTGGCCTGGTGGAGGCCGTGACGTGGTCGTTCGTCTCCCACGCGGAGGCCGAGCTGTTCGGCGGCGGAGCCGCGAGTGTGGCCCTGTCGAACCCGATCGCGGCGGAATTGTCCGACATGCGGCCGAGCCTGCTGCCCGGCCTCATCCGTGCGGCCAAGACCAATGCCGACCGGGGCTTTGCCGATACCGCCCTGTTCGAGGTGGGCCAGACCTTCGCCGGCGACCAGCCGACCGATCAGCGCCAGTGCGCTTCCGGCGTGCGCCACGGCACCGCCAAGCCGTTCGGCGCCGGGCGCCACTGGTCGGGCGCGGCGGGCAATGTGGACGTGTTCGACGCCAAGGCCGACGCGCTGGCGGCGCTCGCGGCCTGCAACGCCCCGGTGGCCAACCTCCAGGTCACGGCGGATGCGCCGTCCTGGTACCATCCCGGCCGCTCGGGCAGCCTGCGCCTCGGCTCCAACGCCATGGCCCATTTCGGCGAGGTCCATCCGGCGGTGCTGGAGGCGCTCGACGTGGACGGGCCGGTGGTGGCGTTCGAGATCGTGCTCGACAAGATTCCCGAGCCCAAGGCCAAGCCCACCAAGGTGAAGCCGCAGATCGACTTCTCGGCGTTCCAGCCGGTGACGCGCGACTTCGCCTTCCTGGTGGACCGCACGGTGGCCGCCGCCGACATCCTCAAAGCCGCCCAGGGGGTGGACAAGAAGCTCATCACCACGGTCGGCGTGTTCGATCTCTACGAGGGCAAGGGCATCGAGGCCGACAAGAAGTCGGTGGCGGTGGAGGTGACCCTCCAGCCGCGCGAGCGCACCTTGACCGACAAGGAGATCGAGGAGGTGGCGGGCAAGATCGTCGCCGAGGTCACCAAGAAGACCGGCGCCAGCCTGCGCGCCTGAGACCCCGCCCGGCGCGCCGCCGCGCGCGCCGGGTGCACCGCCATTTACCATGGGGCACGACGCCCGATGGAGCCCTGTCCCTGCCGTGATTTGCGGTTCTTTCCGTCACAATTTTCGTGCTATCTCGCCGCCGCAGATCCGGCGGGCCGAGCCAAGGCGCTCAGCCATCCAAAGGCCCTAACCGCCCAAGCCCCGCTTGTGGCAAGCCCCTCTTGTGGCAATCCCCTCTTGTGGACCCGCCGTGTGGAGAAGCGTCGATGTTCCCTGTTCCCAAGCCCGTTTTGACGCCCAACACCTATGCGTATGAATCCGAGCCCATGGTGAAGCCCACCGGCTTCAGGGAATACGACGCCCGCTGGCTGTTCCAGAAAGAGATCAACCTGATGGGCGTGCAGGCCCTGGGCCTGGGCCTGGGCACGCTGATGCACGAAATGGGGGTGCGCCCGGAGATCGCCACCGGCCACGACTTCCGCGGCTATTCCTCCTCCATCAAATACGCGCTGGTCAGCGGCCTGATGGCGGCGGGCATCAAGGTGCACGACATCGGCCTCGCCTTGTCGCCGATGGCCTATTTCGCCCAGTTCGCGCTCGACGTGCCGGCGGTGGCCATGGTGACCGCCTCCCACAACGACAACGGCTGGACCGGCGTGAAGATGGGCGTCAACCGCCCGCTCACCTTCGGGCCTGACGAGATGACCCGGCTGAAGGACATCGTGCTCGGCGCCAAGTTCGACATGCGCGGCGGCGGCGCCTACCATTTCGTGGAGAACTTCCCCGAGGTCTACATCAAGGACCTCACGGACCGGCCGAAGCTCTCCCGCAAGCTGAAGGTGGTGGTGGCCTGTGGCAACGGCACCGCCGGCGCCTTCGCGCCGCGCGTCATCGCCGCGCTCGGGGCCGAGGTGATCCCGCTCGACTGCGAGCTGGATCACTCCTTTCCCAAATACAATCCGAACCCCGAAGACATGGCGATGCTCCATGCCATGCGCGACGCCGTGCTCGAGCACAAGGCGGACCTGGCGCTGGGCTTCGACGGCGACGGCGATCGCTGCGGCGTGGTGGACAATACCGGCGAGGAGATCTTCGCCGACAAGATGGGCGTGCTGCTGGCCCGCGACCTCGCCAAGCTCCACCCCGGCGCCACCTTCGTGGTGGATGTGAAGTCCACCGGACTGTTCGCCACCGACCCCGAGCTCATCAAGCTCGGGGTGAAGGCGGACTATTGGAAGACCGGCCATTCCTACATGAAGCGCCGGGTGAACGAGACCGGGGCGCTGGTCGGCTTCGAGAAGTCCGGCCACTACTTCTTCAACACGCCCATCGGCCGCGGTTATGACGACGGCCTCGTCTCGGCCATCGCCGTGCTCGACATGCTGGACCGCAACCCGGCCAAGTCCCTGGCCGAGCTGCGCGAGGGGCTGCCCAAGACCTGGTCGTCCCCCACCATGTCGCCCCACTGCGCGGACGAGGCCAAATACGGCATCGTGGATGCCGTGGTGAAGCACTATCAGGACCTCGCCGCCAAGGGCGCCCCGGTCACCGGCCAGAAGATCCGCGATCTGGTGACGGTGAACGGCGTGCGTGTCACCTGCGAGGATGGTTCCTGGGGCCTCGTGCGCGCCTCCTCCAACAAGCCGGAACTGGTGGTGGTGGTGGAAAGCCCGGTTTCGGAAGCGCGCATGCGCGAGATGTTCGCCGAAGTGGACGGCGTGCTGCGCACCCATCCGGAAGTGGGCGAATACAATCAGAAGATCTGACGCCGAAGGCCTGTGCGCGCGCCGCACGGGCCTTCGGCAGTAAAGCCACGGGGACCGCGATGCCGGTCCCCGTGTCGTTGTCAGCCGATGGTGTCCACGATGCCGCCTTCCACCCGCAAGGCGGCGCCGGTGGTGGCGGAAGCCTCGCGCGAGCAGGCATAGACGACCATGTTGGCCACCTCTTCCGGTGTCGCCACCCGCCCGATGATGGAACTCGGCCGCTGCGCCTTCACGAATGCCGTGGCCGCCGCCTCCAGGCTGATCCCCACCTTTTCCGCCGCGTCCTTCACCATGGCCGCGACGCCCTCGCTGAGGGTTGGGCCGGGCAGCACCGCGTTCACCGTCACGCCGGTGCCCGCCATGCGCTTGGCAAGGCCCCGCGAAACCGACAGGTTGGCGGTCTTGGTGAAGCCGTAGTGGATCATGTCGGCGGGAATCGCCAGGCCCGATTCCGAGGACAGGAACACCACTCGTCCCCAGCCTTGGGCCGCCATGGCCGGCAGATAGGCCCGCGACAGCCGCACCCCACTCATCACGTTCACATCGAAATACTGCTGCCACACCGCATCGTCGGTTTCGAAGAAATCGCCGGTGCCGTAGATGCCCACATTGTTGACCAGGATGTCGACCCGCGGCACCTCCGCCACCAGCGCGGCGCAGCCCTCCGCCGTGCTCACGTCGGCCACCGCGCCGATGGCGGCCCCGACCCCCTTGAGGGCGGCGACGGCGTCCGCCACCGCCTCGGCCTTGCGGCCGTTGACCACCACCTCGGCCCCGGCCGCGGCAAGCCCCTTGGCGATGGCAAAGCCGATGCCGGACGTGGAACCGGTGACAAGGGCGCGCTTACCAGACAAATCGATTTTCATGGACCATCTCCTTTGAACAGAGGGCGCTCAGGCGTTCCCGACCGCGCAATCGGCCTCGACATCGGGCGCCGCGCGCCGTTCGGACAGGTAAGCGGTGAGAATGGCCCCGAGCGGCACCAGCCCCGCCACCAGCGGCACCGCCCACAGGCCCGGACCGCCGTCGATCACCCATCCGCCCAGCGCGGCACCGATGGCATTGCCCAGGTTGAAGGCGGCGATATTGAAGGAGGAGGCGAGGCTCTGCCCCGCGCCCTTCGCCTTTTGGAGCACCCACATCTGGAGCGGCGCCACCGTGGCGAACCCCACCGCGCCGAGCAGGCCCACCGCCGCCACCGCCGTCACCTTGCCGTCGAGCGCCGGCGACAGCCCCATGAGCACCAGGGACAGCAGGACGAGGCTGCCATAGACGGTCGGCACCAGCCACCGGTCGGCGAGCCGTCCGCCCAGCAGGTTGCCCACCACCAGGCCGCCGCCGAACACGAGCAGGATGGGCGAAACCGCGGCATCCGAAAAGCCGGTGATGCGGGTGAGCATGGGCGCGATGTAAGTGAAGGCGGCGAACACCCCGACCCAGCTCAGCACCGTGGTGGCGAGCCCCAGCAGCAGCGCCGGGCGGCGCAAAACCTTGAGATCGTCGGCAAGGCGCGTGGTGGACGGCGTGCCGTGGTCCTTGGGCACCAGCAGCGCGATGATGGCCAAGGCCGCCAGCCCGACCCCCGTGACCGCGAGGAAGGTGGAGCGCCAGCCCGCAAGCTGCCCCAGCCAGGTGCCGAACGGCACGCCCAGGATGTTCGCCACCGTAAGGCCGGTGAACATGATGGCAATGGCGGAGGCCTTCTTGTTGGCGGGCACGAGATCGGTCGCCACCACCGAGCCGACGCCGAAGAAGGTGGCATGGGCAAACGAGGTGAGCACCCGCGCCGCCATCAGCCATCCGTAATCGGGCGCGAGCGCGCAGGCGAGGTTGCCGAGGGTGAAGATGGCCATGAGCCCCATCAGCACCATCTTGCGCGGCCAGCGGGCGGTAAGCGTCGTCAGCAGCGGCGCCCCCACCACCACCCCCAGGGCATAGCCCGAGATGAGCAGTCCGGCAGCGGAAATGGAGACGCCGAGATCGGCGCTCACCTCCAGCAGCAGGCCCATGATGACAAATTCGGTGACGCCGATGCCGAAGGCGCCGGCAGCGAGCGCATAAAGGGCCACAGGCATGATCTGAGCGCTTTCTTGAAAGAAGACCCGGCAACCGCGGGAGGAATGCCGCGCAAGATGGACCCATCGCCGCTCATGAACTAGCATGGGTGCGGTCAAAGCATTCATGAACTAAATTCACAGATGACCCTCGAGCCCCCCCGCGACGCCAATCGCTTCACCGAGATGGAGGTGTTCACCCGCGTGGTGGAACGGGGCGGCTTGTCCGCCGCCGCCCGCGCCTCCAACCTCACCCCCTCGGCGGTCAGCAAGCTGTTGGCCCGGTTGGAGCGGCGGCTCGGGGTGCGGCTGCTCACGCGCACCACCCGCAAGCTCCAGCTCACCCCGGAGGGGGCGGCCTTCTACGAGCGCGCGGCGCGCATCCTGGACGAGGTCGCCGCAGCCGAGCAGGAGGCGGCGGCCGGCGCAGCCCCGCGCGGACGGCTGCGCGTGAACGCCTCCGTGCATTTCGCCATGGCCCATCTGCTGCCGCTGGTGCCGGCCTTCCTCGCCGCCCATCCGCAGATGAGCATCGAAGTGACCGTCACCGACCGGGTGGTGGACCTCATGGAGGAGCGGGCGGATGTGGCGCTCCGGGTCGGCCCCATGCGTGATTCGCAGCTCGTCGCCCGCAAGATCGCCAAGGGCCGCGCCATGGTGGTGGCCGCCCCGGCCTACATCGCCCGCGCCGGGATGCCTCAAGCGCCGGAAGACCTCGCCCGCCACAATATGCTCGGCTTCACCTTCACCCGCATCGTGGAGGGCTGGCCGTTCCTGGACGGCAAGGGCGGCATCGTCTCCGTGCCGCCCCGCGGCAATGCCCTGGTGAGCAACGGAGAGGCCATGCAGGTGCTGGCGTTGGCGGGGCTCGGCCTCGCCCGGCTCGCGGAATTCGAGGTCCGTCCCGACGTGGCCGCCGGCCGTCTGGTTCCGGTGCTGGAGCACCTCAACCCCGGCGACGCCATCGATGTGCATGCGGTCTATGTGGGGGGCTCCGGCCCCCTTTCCGCCCGCATCCGCGCGTTCGTCGATTTCCTGGCGGCAAACGTGCGGATGTGAGCAACGACCCGGCCCTGGCGAGAGAGCATTAACCGTTCCGCCAGTCGGTCGCGGGATGCGGTATTATGGTAGCCTTCCTTTACCTCCCTGCAAGGGCGAGGGCCTAGCCTTCCTCCCGCGGCCCCACCTGCCGCGACCAGTCCGCCCACGGGCCGCTTCGGCCGGGGACCGTTTCGGAAAGCGTTACATGAAGCTCTTGATGTCCCGCTTCATTCACGAGGAGCATGGCTCCACGGCCCTGGAATACGGCCTCATCGCCGCCGGGCTGTCCATCGCCATCATCACCGTGCTGGCGCAGATCGCCACCACGTTCGCGCGCCTCAAGACCACGGCGGCCGCCGCCGGCAACTGAAACCGCCCGGCCCCGGCCCGCGGGACCGGAGCCCAACAGAACCTCGAAGAGGACGCGGCCATGGACCGGATGCACCTGTTGGATCTGCTGCTGCTCGGGCTGTACCCGGTGCTGCTGTGCATGGCCATCGGCACCGATCTCGCCCGCCGCATCATTCCCAACCTGCTGGTCGTCGCCCTGGTGGCCGGCTTCGCCGTGGTCGCCCTGGTCTCGCCGCTGGCCGACCTCAGCTTGAGGCTCCTGGTGGCGGGGGCGGTGACATCGGCCGGCTTCACCCTGTTCGCCCAGGACGTGATCGGCGCGGGCGATGCCAAGCTCGCGGGGGCCCTGGCGCTGTGGCTCGATCCGGTGCAGGTGCCCCTTTTCCTCATCACCTGCGGGCTCATCGGCGCCGTGCTCACCCTGGCCGCAACCTTGAAGGCCCGCGGGGGCGAGCGCATCGCGCCGTTCCCCTCGCCCCTGGCCCGCCCCATCGCGTTGTTTGCCCACACCGGAGAAACCTTGCCCTATGGGGTCGCCCTGGCCGGAGCGGGCTTGCTGCTGCACCCCTATTCCAGCCTGATGCTCCTGACCTGAAGCCGGCGCTCCACGCCCACCGCAGCCCGGCACTGCGCCCGCCGCCTGCGGATGGCCCTTCAAGGATCGCGACCGGTCGTGCTACCTCCTGAGGGGAGGAGTTCATCATGCTCGATTGCTTCGCCCCCGCCTCTGAACAGAGCCTGCCGGTCTGGTGCGTGCGCCCCGCCGACCTCGACGCCGCCTCCGACACCAGCCCGCTGCCCGCCGCCGCGCGGGCCTTTGCCGCCTCCGCCGGCTTCAAGGGCGAGGCCGGCAAGCTGCTGCCCATCCCCGGTGCCGCCGGCCTCGTGGCCGGTGCCATGTTCGGCATGGCGGCCCCGGACAGCGCGGATCCGTTCGCCTGCGGCGCCCTGCCCGGCCTGCTGCCGCCCGGCACCTGGCGCCTGGAGGGCGCATGCGGTGACGCCGCCCTCTCCGCTCTCGCCTTCGCCCTGGGCACCTATCGCTTCACCCGCTACCGCAAGGCCCCCGATCGTACCGTGCGGCTCGCCCTGCCCGAAGGCGTCGACGCCGACGACCTGACCCGGCAGGTGGAGGCCATCACCCTCACCCGCGACCTCGTGAACACGCCCGCCAACGATCTCGGCCCGGCGGAACTCGAGGATGCGGCTCGCGCGCTGGCCGCCCGCCATGGTGCGGCCTTCCGCTCGATCGTGGGCGATGCGCTGCTTCAGGAGAACTTCCCCCTCATCCACGCCGTGGGCCGCGCCGCCGTCCAGCCGCCCCGCCTGATCGAGATCACCGCCGGCGATCCCGACGCGCCCAAGGTGACGCTGGTGGGCAAGGGCGTGTGCTTCGACACCGGCGGGCTGGACCTGAAGCCCTCCTCGGCCATGCTGCTCATGAAGAAAGACATGGGCGGCGCCGCCAACGCCCTCGGCCTTGCCCATCTGCTACTGGCGCGCGGCGCAAAGGTGCGGCTGAAAGTGCTCATTCCGGCAGTGGAAAACTCCGTCTCCGGCGCCGCCTTCCGACCCGGCGACATCTTCCCGAGCCGCAAGGGCCTTTCGGTGGAGATCGGCAACACCGACGCCGAAGGCCGCCTGGTGCTGGCCGATGCGCTGGCGCTGGCGGACGAGGAAGCCCCTGATGTGCTGATCGATTTCGCCACCCTCACCGGCGCCGCCCGCGTGGCGCTGGGGCCGCAGCTTCCCGCCGCCTTCACCGCTGACGACGCCTTCGCCGCCGAGCTGGCGGGCGCCGCCGCCGCCCAGGCCGACCCCCTGTGGCGCCTGCCCCTGTGGCAGCCCTATGCGGGCATGCTCGATTCGAAGATCGCGGACACCAACAACGTCTCTTCCGGCGCCTTCGCCGGCGCCATCACGGCGGCGCTGTTCCTCAACAAGTTCGTGGGCGCGGCCAAGACCTGGCTGCATCTCGACCTCTTCGCCTGGAACCCCTCCGCCCGTCCCGGCCGGCCCGAAGGCGGCGAGGCGCAGACCATCCGCGCCCTCGATGCCCTGCTTGCCGCCCGCTACGGCTGACATCATGGCTCTGCCCGAAGGTTTCGACCCGCGCCTCACCCCCGCCCGCGACGACCTCGCCGCCGCCCATCTCAAGGGCGTGGTGGAGGCCCCGCGCTATGTGGACGGCGAGGCCCGCGAGGTGGCCGAGCCGGTCGCCCCCCTGCGCCGCCGCCCGGCGGGCGACGCGCCCCTCGACACCGAGGCGCTCCACGGCGAGCGCGTCACCGTCTATGCGGACGACGGGGAAGGCTGGGCCTTCGCCCAGCTCGCCCGCGACGGCTATGTGGGCTATCTGCCCACCGAAGCCCTGCGCCCCATCGGCCCCGCCCCGACCCACAAGGTGGCGGTGCCGCGCACCTTCATCTTCCCCGGCCCGGACATCAAGCTGCCGCCCCGTGGCGCCCTCTGCTTCGGCAGCGCGGTGGCGGTGCGCGCGGAAAAGGGGGCCTTCGCCGCCATCCCCGAAGGCTTCATCTTCGCCCGCCATCTGGCGCCCCTCGACGCGCGCGAGACCGATTTCGTCGCGGTGGCCAGCCGCTTCCTCGGCGTGCCCTATCTGTGGGGCGGGCGCTCGGCGCTTGGGCTCGACTGCTCTGGCCTGGTGCAGACCGCGCTTTTCGCCTGTGGCATCGCCGCCCCCCGCGACAGCGACATGCAGGAGCGGACACTCGGCACGGCCCTGCCCCTCGACACGCCCCTGCGGCGCGGCGACCTGCTGTTCTGGCCCGGCCACGTGGCGATTGTCGCGGCGCCCGACACCCTGCTGCACGCCAACGCCTTTCACATGATGGTGGCGCGCGAACCGCTGGCGCCGGCCCTGGAGCGCATCGCCGCAAGCGCCCCCCTGCGCAGCCTGCGCCGGCTCGACCCGACCCCGGAGCCCCAAGGGAACGCCCATGAGTGAAACACCCGGTGACACCACCCGCGCGGGCGCAAGCCAGGCCCCCCATCATCTGGCGGAGGTGCGCGCCGCCATCGCCAAGGCCTGCCGCGCGTTCGACCGGCGACCACAGGATGTGACGCTGATCGCCGTTTCCAAGACCTTCCCGGCGGACGCCGTGCGCCCGGTGCTGGAGGCGGGGCAGCGGGTGTTCGGCGAGAACCGCGTCCAGGAGGCGCAGGCCAAGTGGCCGGAACTGCGCGCCGCGTTCCCCGATGCGCGGGTGCATCTCATCGGCCCGCTGCAATCCAACAAGGTGCGCGAGGCGGTGGAGCTGTTCGACGCCATCCACACCGTGGACCGGCCCAAGATCGCCGCCGCCATCGCCGCCGAGCAGGCGCGCACCGGCAGGGCGCTGGAATTGTTCGTGCAGGTCAACACCGGCGCCGAGCCGCAGAAGGCCGGCGTGCTGCCGGAGGCCGCCGACGCCTTCATCGCCGAATGCCGCGACGTGCACGGCCTCACCCTGTCGGGCCTCATGTGCATTCCGCCGGCCGACGCGGTGCCCGACCCGCATTTCGCGCTTCTGGCCGAGATCGCGGCGCGCAACGGCTTGAAGGGCCTGTCCATGGGCATGAGCGGCGATTTTCCCGCCGCCATCCGCCAGGGCGCCACCCACATCCGCGTCGGCAGCGCCATTTTCGGCCACCGCCCGCCGCTGACATAAGCCGCGACCTGTGGAGAACTTCACCATGGCGCGGGAATGGCGCTTGCGACCCCGGCGGAACGCAGCTATAG
This sequence comes from Xanthobacter agilis, assembly GCF_021730435.1. GTDB lineage: Bacteria > Pseudomonadota > Alphaproteobacteria > Rhizobiales > Xanthobacteraceae > Xanthobacter > Xanthobacter agilis. Next base: position 74,475 of record NZ_JABWGX010000016.1, on the reverse strand, counting down.
AAACCGCCTTCCCGCGACGCTCCCATCGTCTAGCGGTCTAGGACGTCGCCCTCTCACGGCGAAAACAGGGGTTCGATTCCCCTTGGGAGCGCCAATCTTTTCAAAAGCTTAGCCCTGCCCTTCGCGGGGCTTTTGTGTTTTTGGGAAGAATTTGGGGAGTATGCGTCGGCGGACGCGGGCGGATTTCTGCGAACTTGAGCGCACACCGCGCGGGCTGATGGAGCTTCGGACACATCGTCAACGGAACTCCGGCGGCACAACGCCAAGCCAGGCTCCCCAATGCAGCGCAAGAGGCAATGCGGCGCCAAAGGTGCACCAGCAGCGGTCCGCCACGGCACTTTCTTTTTGTCTCCAGTTGACCCGAAGCGGCCGTTAAGTAGGTCCGAGTTCGGACAGGTGGTGGGTGCATCTTGTGAGGTCGCGTAATGATATCGGCGACACGCGACCACGATCTCTGAACGGCTATCCTCGCGCCATTTCCAGCCGCGCCAGGGCCTTGTTGCCGCTGGACCACGATCTCTGAACGGCTATCCTTTTCAGCGGGATGAAGCGGGACCTGGATCGGTTGCCGCTGGACCACGATCTCTGAACGGCTATCCTCGGAATTGGAAGCGTGAAATTCGTTATCCCGTTGCCGCTGGACCACGATCTCTGAACGGCTATCCTCGGCACCGAACGCGCCGCTGACACGGCCACGTTGCCGCTGGACCACGATCTCTGAACGGCTATCCTCGTCTCTTGACCGGGGCGATGCACGTGTTCCGTTGCCGCTGGACCACGATCTCTGAACGGCTATCCTGATGACCCAATCGTTCAAGGGGGTCGAGGAGTTGCCGCTGGACCACGATCTCTGAACGGCTATCCTCGCGGGTCGAGGTCGCCGCATGCGGGTTCGGTTGCCGCTGGACCACGATCTCTGAACGGCTATCCTTATGCGTGGAATCATGAAGGGAACAAGTTGGTTGCCGCTGGACCACGATCTCTGAACGGCTATCCTCGTGACACGGCACGGGTCCTTCTGGCGCTCGTTGCCGCTGGACCACGATCTCTGAACGGCTATCCTCGAAGTGGACACCGGGAGCCAGGAGGTCCAGTTGCCGCTGGACCACGATCTCTGAACGGCTATCCTCGACGTGGATAAAGGCGCGGTGCGCGATTTGTTGCCGCTGGACCACGATCTCTGAACGGCTATCCTGAGCTGGACGACGAGGCGTTCGAGGTCTGTGTTGCCGCTGGACCACGATCTCTGAACGGCTATCCTCGATCTGCCGCCATCTCCTTGATTTCGAAGGGGATGGCGGTGGTCGGGATGTTCGAGAAATGGGCCATTCCATCAGAATAGGGCCAGTTGGTCGGGGTTTTTGCGGGGGCGTCGTCGGCGCTGACCCGAGAAGCGGATGATGTTTTCATACTGCCGATCCGTGAATGTGAGGATGTGAATTTCGCCTTGTTCAGGCAAATTCGATTCGATGCGGCGCATGTACGCCTCGAACTGTTCCTTGCCATTGCAGAAGCGCGCATAGACGGAGAACTGGCTCTTCTCGAACCCTTCGTCGAGCAAAAACTGCCGGAATTTAGTCGCGGCGTGCATCTCTGCCCGGCTGCCCACCGGCAGGTCGAACATCACGAAAATCCACATGAGCCGGTATCCGCTGAGTTGCGTGGCGGTCATCGGATCAGAGCCCCAAGCCCTGCCAGCTCCAGCCGCGAGGGCGGGGGCGGCAGCACGAGATCGGCGGATCGCCCGGTCTGAAACGCCGTCGCCAGCGTCTGGGCCGTGCGCTGGGCCGCTCCGGCGACAGTCGTCGTTGCCCCCGCCAGGGGCAAATCGAGGGCGATGAGGCCGGTAAAGGCACGCTTAGCCTCAGGTGTCACGGTCTCAATGCCAGCCGCCACGAGCCTCAGGGCCAGTGCATCCACCAGAGGGCGCAGCGGCTCCATCAAATCGTCCGCCAGCGCGAAGGCGTTGGTTCGGTTCGCATGGTGGATACCCATGGAAGGATGCAGGCCCGCTGCTACCGCCGAGCGGGCGCATAGGGATCTGAGGACCGTGTAGCCATAATTCAGCAAGGCATTGACGCCCTCGGCCTCTCGGTCGCGACGAAAGGCTTCGCCCATAAGCAGAGGCCAGTAGCGTCGCGCGGCCTGGGCTTCCACATTGTCCGGATCGCCCGAGCGCACCTTGCGGGTGAAAAGGTCGAAAGCGGACGCCGCGATGCCGCAGGATTCGAGCACCGCCGCCTGCCAGGAGATCTTGGCGACGACCACCTGCTTCCAGAGCTGTTTCAGCAGCGGACGCCCCGCCTCGAGTTGAGCGCGGATGCGGGCGTTCTGCGCATGGTGGCCCTCCAGCGGGAGACAAACGGCGACGGGGGCATGGTTGGGGCCGCACAGGAGCAGGACGGCCCCGCGCTCGGCCAGCGCGACCACCAGATTGGTGGTCCAGGTGACACCGTGAGCATGGACGATGACCGCGCACACATCGTCGAGGGGAATGCGCCCGATCTCGCGGCGATCCTCGCTCACCACAAGGAAGCCCCGATGGGCGGAAAGGTGCCGGCCGTCGGTGGCGATATCAACGATCCGGTCCATAGCCCGTCTCCGTTATTCCGCCGCTTTCAAGGGCGAGGCCGGCTTGCGGGTCGGGAAGCCCGGGTCGAACACCCGCCCGGTTTCATCCACACGCACCTGTCGCGCTTTCAGCTTCTTCAAGCCTCCCGCCGTGGGAGAGGTGTATTCGAACGGGTCGTCACTATTCTTGGAGCGGGCGCGTAGATCTCCGCCTTCGTTGGGTGGCACCAAAGTGACTTGGCCATTCTGCCAAAGCTGCAAGACTTTCATGAGACGCCGCTCGCCAGCGCTCTCGACCGCGAGAATATCGTCCTTGTGCAGGCGCAGCACTTTGCGCGCGGTCGGGCAAGCGGCTTTGATGTGCGAGGTCCAGCCGGGCTGGTGGGCATCGAACATGGAGATCACCTCCGGCACCCATTTTCCGTCCGGCATTTCCCACACGTCGCAGCGATAATTGGAATCGCCCTTGTAGCCTTTGTAGGCCACCCCCTCGCCATCGCGGATGGGAATGACGGACAGGGGCTCGATCACCCGCACGCGACGGATGTTGCGGAACGAGAGCGGCCCAAGCTCGGAGAATTGCGCCAGACGCCGCTCGAAATCCTTGCCTTCGCGGCCTCGGGTGAAATCGCGCAGGGCGGCGCGCAACTCAGGATCGCGCACCCGGCGCTTGCCGGAGCCGTCATCGGCCTCCAGCTCCGCGGGCTTCAAGGCCCCCAGGGGGACACGATGAACCACATCGTCAGGGCGGCCATCCTTGACAAGGCCATAGGCCGTGTCGTTGTGAAGGCGACCCGCCGTCTGGTCCCGGCCCTTGGGAAGACCAACCTTGGAGGCCGTGCCATGATCCGGCCGGTGGCTGACCACGATGGCGTCGACGGCAGCCTTCAGGTCGTCGCGGAAGGTGGGCCAGGGATCGGGAATGATGACCCGCTCGCGGCCCTCGTCCCCCTCCTCGCCGGAGACCTTCGCCATGCGCTGAAGCATGCCACGGTCGAGAATGCCGATCACGGCGGCATCGATGGCGTGGTGGCGGTGGTCCAGGCGGTTCTTGGGCTGGTCGGCGCCGCCGCCGAAATTGTGATCCGGCAGCAGGCTGTTCAGCCCGAGCTTGCGGCGCACCAGCTCGGTGAGACGCCCCGTGGCCACCCAGACCCGGCCCGACCCCTCGCCAGTTTCCGGATAGAGAGCGGAAAGATACTGCCGCGCCATGCGCGAGAGATATTGCGTGTCCACCAGATGGCGGGCGATAAAGCCCTCGCCCTCGAATTTCTTCATGGCATCGGGCTCGAATCGCCAGCGTTTTTCCCGCGGCAGGCGACTTGCCAGCTCGGCGATTTGAGGCCAACGCTCGGTGTGGCCCCAGGCCTCGAAGGGCGAGCGCTTGCGCTTCTCGCGGTTCGCCTGCCTGAGGCACAAGATGCGGTTGGCGTTGGAATCATCCAGCGTCGCGTCGAAGGGCAGGATGTGGTCCACCTCCACCGTCTCGGAGAACAGCATGTCGACGGAGATCTGCGCGCCGGTATAGACGCAGCGGCGGTCCAGCACATTCTCCCGGTTCAACTCTTCCCACAGCTTCAGCCGGGCGCGGTTGGCGCCGGTGTCTGCCTGCCGCAGTTCGGCCAGCTTCTTCGAGCGCTCCTCGGCGTCGCGCCGGTTCTTCGTGTTCTCGCGGTTGCGGCGCTGTTTTTCGTCGTCGGTCAGCTTTAGCTCGCGGGCCAGCTCGATGACGATGCCGTCCGGCCGGCCGAACCGACGAATGAGCACATTCACCAGCCGGCGCAGCTGGTTGAGACCGATGTGTACGGTGGGATTGGTGAGCCGGCCAATGCGCATCTCCTCCGGATCGGAGGGCTCCGCGGTGCCGGGCATGATGTGCTGCTCCAGCGCGGCGCCGTAATAGGGCAAAGTGGGCTGGCCCTTCGCATCGGTGAAGACCTCCCCCGTGCGAAAATCGCTGTGATGGCCAAGCCCGGCCTTCGCCACTGCCTTGTCGTAGGTGATCACCTCCGCCTCGAGGGCGGCGATCAGGCGGGTCGTCGCGGTGAGGCCGAAGCGGCCGTAGCCCTGGGGCAGGCGCACCCCGGCCACCGCCTTCGCCTCATCCGGCGTAAGCTGCCATGTGCTTTCAAACCAAGCCCTGAGGGCGGCTTCGTCCTCTTCCTCCTGGACGCGGGCGATCACCTGCCATTGCGCGTCGGGGCTCAGATGCTGCCAGGACGTGCCGAAGCGGCTCTTGTGGCCGAGCAGGGCGGCCACCTCATCGCCCTTCAGGTCGCTGCGGTGCTCGCTTTCCTTGTTGAAACGGGCGTCAGGGGCGAGCTTCAGGGCCTTGCGCAGGGTTTCGAAGGAGACCTTCGCCTTGTCCTTCAGCTTCAGCAACAGGATGTTGCGCTGTTCCAGCGTGAGCACTTCGGCCTTTTCGCCGGCCCGCACCACCATGAGGGCGTTCACCTCCTCCAGCAGCCGACGGCGCTGGAACAGAGGATGCGACTTGGGCAGCCGCTCCTCGCCGGGCACCAGGGTGCAGGTGCCGACCTTCGGTCGCTTGAGCGGGCGCTGGTGGAACACGATCTCGAACAGGCGATCATGCACCTGCGGGGTCAGCACACCCGGATGATACGGCGCCTGGGCCTGCCAGATGGCGTCGAACTCCTCCTCCAGCAGATCCCGGCCCGGGTAGAAATCATAGCCGTCGCCACGGGCATTCTCCTCCCGCTCCGGCCGCAGGCGGGTGCGCACCGAGGGGATGGCGTTCGGGCTCTCCGCGCCGGCGCGGCGCAGGTGCAGGAACGCACCGAAGGTGCGGGCGCCGGCTTCCTCCATGGCGGTGCGCAGACGATCGATGCCGATGGCGATCTTGCCGGCGTCATCCTCGGCGCCCCGGTCGGTCTTGCGGTTGGACTTAAACCCCCGGCGCTGGTTGATGTGGAATAGGGCGCGACCGATCTCGTGAAGGGTCAGCTCGGCATCGAGGGCGCGGGCACGCAGCGCGAACGGATCGCGGCCTTCCAGTGCCTGACGGGAGGAGACCTCGGCCGGAAACAGGCCATCCAGTTCCAGATGCTTCAGAAGGGCACTCTGGCGCTGCTTGAAGCGGCCGCGCCGCCGCCGCATGGCGCGGGCGGCGCGGCGCTCCACCGCGAGCGGCGTGCCCTGCTGATCGCCCCGGCTCGGCGCCCGGCCGTCCCCGAACAGGCGAACGCCGGCAGCGAGGATGGAGACGGGCGCACCCGTCTCGTCAAGGTCAAGGGCGCACCAGCCGATGGAACCGGCGCCGAGATCCAGGGAAAGTCGCCAAGGCATGGAAAAATCTCATTGCTATATGTGTAGCCTTGAAAATCCCATTCTTGGCACCTATCGGCAACATGCTGATTTCGAATCCCCCTCCATAAGGGACGCTGAAATCAGCCGGGCACTTCGGCGCCGAAGGCCCATTTTACACTTTTTAATAGAGAATGAAAATATGTTCTCTTAAAGGTATGTGTGTTGTCGCCAGACCTTGACTATGAGTTCGCGCCGTTTACGGTGTGAGGCATCAGAGATCGTGGTCTGGCGGTTAACAAGCAGCCAGTCTGCACCAGATAAGGGCAGCGCTCCGGCGCTGCCTTTTTCATTTTGCCTTTGCCATGCCGTGGATGGGATCATTGATTCCCATGGAATCGCTGACAGCCGAGAAAAACTGTAGGCTTACGCGCTCGCATCAGGCGCAATATGCGCCGGGAATGATATGCCCCTTTGCACGGTCATCCAATTAGGGCCGCTCGCCGCATTCCGTCGCAACGCGTCGGCGAGCAACGGCAGGGCATCGGGATCGTCGGCAAGAGCCAGCGACATGCTGCGCGCCGCCTGGGCCGCCCGGCTGATAGGTCGTGCAGAGGGGCAACCGCTCCTGGATGTCGTCGTGGGGGCTGCCGAGGGCGACCGAGGCGAGGTGCGTGTCTGCCGGGTCGATGCTGAACGCCACGCCCATGTCGGGCTCGGCCGCGTGGAGCTTGGTGAAGAGGGCTGGATCGCACCACGCCCGGATGATGGCCTCGGACGGCGCATGGATCAGGCGGCGGTGCCGGACGAGAAGCTGGTGCTGGTCGGCGGTGGAAACGTGCGGGGACATGAGACGACCTCTCGCGTGAGAAGAACGCCTCATCCCGGCCTGGGTGGCTTTACGGAGAAGGTCGAGAGAAGAGCCCGGCGGATTCCTCCGCTGGGTGAGAAGAGATGGGAAGAAAGAGGTCTGGTGTTGGTCTTGAGGCAGAGGGACCCAGGCCGGGGATGAGACGCTGCCGGGCGGGAGTGCTTCGGCTCACGTCATATAAAAAGGAGCCGGTGGCCGAAATACACGGCACCTCTTTAGGGTATGGAACTACCGTGACCATGGACCTTCGCCCTCACGCCTCTTGGATCATTGCAGCAATCCTGGCCGCCAGATCGTCTTCGCTCAGCTCGCTCGCGGCCAGGGCCAGCCATGTGGTCACGGCCGTGGCGTCGTCCATGGCGAGTTCATAGCCGTTCAGGGCCAGGAACAGCTCGCACACCACGAAGGAGGTGCGCTTGTTGCCGTCCACGAAGGGGGGGTTCTTGGCGAGGCCATAGGCATAGGCGGCGGCCAGGGTCGCCATGTCGGAGGCGGTCACCAGCGCTCCGGCCGCCTCGTCCGGCTGCATGTAGTGGTAGCGATTCTTCGGGCGATCGAGAGCCGTCTCCAGCAGTCCCTCATCCCGCACGCCCCGGCCGCCGCCATGCTCCGCAAGCTGCGCGTCATGAACCGCGAGGACCACGGCCTTGGTCACCCAACGGGGCTCACCCCGGATGCTCGCCCCACTCATTTCGCGAGTTCGCGCAGCACGTTGCGGCGCTTCTTCATGATCTTGAGGGCTTCCTCCATCTGCGCCTCGAACTCGGGCTCGTAGGGCGTCAGGTGATAGCCGTCCGGGGTCTCGGTCAGATAGAGGGTGTCGCCTTGTCCCACCTTGAGGCGGGCCAGCACCTCCTTGGGCAGCACCGCGCCCACTGAATTGCCGATCTTTCCGAGCTTGAGCGCAACCATGACGATGCTCCTTTCCGTATGAACGAATGTATGAACCACATGGCGGTATCAAGGCCGGTCCGCTCTGCTGCGCAGGGCATGGGAGCGGATCGGCTTGGTTCTGCTCATTCGTCGGTGAAGGGTTCCCAATCTTCGATCAGGCGATGAACCGGTGTGAAGTCGGTGTAACGCTCGTGCAGGCGCGCGGCGAGGTCAAGGTCCCCGGTCTCGCCGATGGCTGAGATCACGGCCTCCAGCGTCAGGGCCATGAAGGGCACGCCGTCAGTCCGGTCAGCCAGCATGGTGCGGTAGAGGTCCACGGCCGTCCAGGCGTCGCGATTGCCGGGGAGAGCTGACGGTGGCGCAGCTTGCCGCCAGGCACGGCCGTCCACCAGACGATGATCAACTCCTGGAAGAAGCAAGCCGTCGAGGGCATGGCCACGGTGTTCTCCGGCAAGGCGGAAGCCGCCGATGCCGCCCGCGAGAGCGAGATCGACCCGCTCCATGCCAAGATCGGCCAGCTTGTGGTGGAACGGGATTTTATGCGTCGGGCCTCCGGGCGATGAGCGTGGGGGCAAAACGCGACTTGATCGAACCGGATCACCCACAACAACCGATCACGCGCCAGTGCGCCCCTGGTCGGCATCAGCCGGTCGGCCTTCTACGGCGGCCCGCAGAACGAAAGCCCCGAGCCTCTTGCCATCATGCGAGAGATCGACGGCCAGTTCCTCGAGACGCCCTGGTCCGGCTCGCGGCAGATGATGCGCCATCTGCGCCGGCAGGGACATGAGGTCGGGCGCAAGCGCGTGCGGCGCCTCATGGCCCGTATGGGGTTGGCCGCCATCTCCCCGCGGCCGAAGACCACGGTGCGGCACCCGCAGCACCGCATCTTCCCCTATCTCCTTCGGACTATGCGATCGACAGGCCCGACCAGGTCTGGTGCGCCGACATCACCTACATCCAGATGCGGCGCGGGTTCCTGGACCTGGTCGCGATCATGGACTGGCACAGCCGCAGGGTTCTCTCCGTAGGATTGCTCTGGCGGCGGTCCAACACCATGGAGGCGGACGTCTGCATCGCGGCGCTGGAGGAGGCCTTGTCCCGGTTCGGGCGGCCCGGCATCTTCAATACCGACCAGGGCAGCCAGTTCACCAGCCCGCGCTTCACCCGGGTGCTGCTGGATGCTGGGGTACGGATCTCCATGGATGGCCGCGGCCGATGGATGGACAATGTGTTCATCGAGCGCCTCTGGCGGTCGATGAAATACGAGTGCATCTACCTCAACGCCTTCGAGACCGGTTCCGAGGCTCGGGCCGGGATCGGCAGGCAGGGCACCGACTACAATCGCGCGAGGCCCCACTCGGCCCTCGGCGGAAGAACGCCGGAGGAGGTCTGCACGGCCTGCCACGGCATCAACATGGCGGCGTAACGCAAACCAGAACCAAGCTTAGCAAAGCCGCCAATCTGTCCACGTAATGGGGACCACCTCACCAGCTCCAGCGTGCCGACGCCGAATGACCGGCCATTGACGCGAGAATACAGGCGGCCGTCGCGAACCTCCAGATGATCCTTCGTGTCGTGCTACCCTGCCTCTTCAAAGCCTATCAGTCTGCCAAACCAGCCCATGTGTCCTCGCGATCCTACTGCGCTCCGGGGCTCACCAACCCGGTAGCGATCCGCATGTCTCTCGTGGGATGAAAGTCTACACCGGCGCGGCGTCAGTTTCGCTCGCACTCGCAGGTCGGCGAACGCATGAGGCGGGCCTCCAGCATGGGGCCATTCATAGCTCGCACGCGACGCTTCGGGCCTGATCGCGGTCCGGCGCGCCGCGAGCGCCGTGAACGAAAATGCGGCCGCCGTCGCCATCCGCCGCGCGCTGATCCCCCGCGCTACGGGAGCCATCGCCCATGCCGCGACACGTCGAGGATCCAGACACGCGGATCCCCCGGCCGCGACGACACGCCGCGCAGACATCGCGTTCCGACAAACAACCACCTCGAGAACGGCCGGATACGCCATAGTCATGCCGCGCGAAATTGGTGTTCAGAAGTATTTAAATACCTTTTCACAGGACCAATGGCGCGTGAAGTGCGATCGAGACCGGCAACTCGCGGCGCCATGGAGCTGTGCGGTCAAAAGCGCGCAAAGGCCACGCAAAGACGCGGATCTCGTGTGCACGAGCCTGACAGATGCGGTGCTTTGTGGCATTCATGTCAACATCCGGCGGCGCGGAACGCCCGTGATGTGTCGGAAAACCGCGGTTGGCCCATGTCTCTCAAGCGTCAGAACGACATTCTCCAGGTGGTGCGCGCCAAGGGCAGCTATTCCATCGCCGAGCTCGCCTTGCGGCTGTCCGTGTCCACGGAGACCATCCGCCGCAACATCCAGCCCCTGATCGAGGACGGCACGCTGCTGCGCTTCCACGGCGGCATCATGATTCCGGAGGTGGGGGAGGAGCCGCCGTTCCAGCGCCGCATGCATGTGAACAACGACGCCAAATGGGCGGTGGCCGCGCTCGTGCGCGATCAGGTGCAGGACGGCGACAGCCTGATCCTCGACAATGGCACGACCTCCGCTTACGTGGCCGATGCGCTCTCCAGCCATTCGCGGCTCACGGTGGTGACCCATTCGGTGCAGATCGCCCACCGCCTCGCCTCCAAGAACGGCAACCGGGTGTTCATGTCCGGCGGTGAGCTGGCGGGCGAGGATGGCTCGGCCATGGGGCCGTCCACCATCGACTTCATCCGCCAGTTTCAGGTGCGCTATGCCTTCATCTCGGTGGGTGGCATCACCCTCGCCGGGGAATTGGGGGATTTCCATCTGTTCGAGGCGGAGTTCGCCCGCGCCGCCATGCAGCAGGCCCAGGAATCCTGGGTGATCGCCGACCACACCAAGTTCGGGCGCGAGGCGCCGGTGAAGGTGTGCCAATTGTCCGCCGTCGACACCATCGTGTCCGACAGCCCGCCGCCGCCGGAATTCGCCTCCCGCTGCCGCGCCTCCGGCGTGCGCATTCGCACCCCCGAGGTGGCCGCCAAGGGCGCGAGCGGAGAAACCCGCGCCGGTTGAGGCCGTTCGGCCCCGGTGTTCGCGCCGGGCCGGAGGGGGACGGGCGCCGCGCGGCTTTTGTCCAGGCTCACCGGCGGGATGCGATCCCGATCGCCCGGCACCAGCGCCGGCCGCACCGGATCCGCCGGGTTCAGCCCGTTCGCCCGCACCGCATTGAGCCGCGCCGCCGCCTTGGCGATGGCGCGCGCGGATCATCCCCATGGTCGGCGATGAAGATGGTCGGCGGTAAGGCCCTTGCGGAAGGCAAGGGTCTCGACGCTGGCGCAGGTCGATGAAATGCTCCGGCACCGCCACCCGCTCCTTCCGCCGCGCATTCTGCCCCTTCGCTATAACCTCATGCGGCAGCAAGACTCTGCGTGCCCGTCTTCGGCCGCGATTGCCGATGGATGCCAGCGCCGCTTGCGACCGGCGTCGGCGGCGCGCGGCGCGGATCGCCCTCACACCGGGTCGTCGGGCGGGCGTCGGACGGCCGGTCCGAGCTTGCGGTAGAGCGTGGCGCGGGAAATGCCGAGGTCGCGGGCGGCATGGGTGCGGTTGCCGTCGCGGGCGGCCAGCGCCTCGCGCACGATCCCGCGCTCCAGGCTGGACACCTCCTGCGTGAGGCGCGCGCCCGGAGCGGACAGGCCCGGCGCGCGCCTCGCCGCCGCGCGGAAGTCGTCGGGCAGATGATCGATTTCGATGATCCCGCCCCGTTCCCCCTCGCATTCCAGAGCGGTGATGGCGAACCGGAGCACCGTATCGAGCTGGCGGATATTGCCCGGCCAGGAAAAGGCCGCGATGATGGCGAACGCATCGTCCGAGAGCTGGAACCCACCCCCCTCCCGTTGCAGGATGTGCGCCACGATCTGCGGGAAATCCGCCCGTTCCCGCAGCGGCGGAAGGCTCACCCGCACGCCATTGATGCGGTAATAGAGATCCTCGCGAAACCGCTTCTGTGCCACCAGCGCCTCAAGATCGAGATGGGTGGCGCACACCACCGCCACGTCGATCGGGCGTTCCGCCCCGCCGCCGAGCCGGGCGATGCGCCGCTCCTGCAGCACCCGCAACAGTTTCGGCTGAAGCGCCAGGGGCATGTCGCCGATTTCGTCGAGCAGGACGGTGCCGCCATGGGCCTGCTCGAACCGGCCGGACGCGCCGCCGCGACGCGCCCCCGTGAACGCGCCATCCTCATAGCCGAACAGTTCGGCCTCGATCAGATCGGCGGGGATGGCCGAGCAATTGACCGCCACGAACGGCCCCTGGGCGCGGGCGCTCGCCGCGTGGCTGGCGCGGGCGAACACTTCCTTGCCGGTGCCGGTTTCACCCTGGATCAGCACCGGAAGCTGCCGCTGCATGGCATGGGTGACATGACGCAGAGCGCGGGAGATCGCTGGCTCCGTCTCCTCGGCCGCCCCCCGATCGGCGCCGGGCCGGCCTGCCGCAAGGGCAAGCCGCGCCTTCCGCGGCCGCTCGACCCGCGCGTGCAGGCACAGCCCATTGCCAAGGACCAGCCGGCGCGGGGCATCGCCCACGCCGTCCAGGAGGCGTGCCAGGGAACAGCCGAGCAGAGCTTCCACCGCCAGCCCCTCCAGATCGGCCGCGCCCTCGCGCAAGGCGCCGCGCGCGTCGTCATTGGCGCCGACGATCTCCCCGTCCGGGCCGATCGCGAGCACCCCTTCCAGCGGCGTGCCGAGCATGTCGGCGCGGGCGTGGAAGTGCAGATAGGCGGCGGCCGTCTGATGGCGTACCAGTTCGCGCTGAATGGCCTTGGACGACAGCACCAGGGCGTCGAGCAACTGGATGGGGCGGCAATCGCTGCTGCTGCTGGCATTGAGCACGCCGACCATCCGCCCCAGGTGGTCGAACAGCGGCACCGCGGCGCAACTGAAGCGGCTCGCCTCGTCGAGATAATGCTCGCCGGCTGAAATGATGACGGGTCGGCGCTCCGCCAAGGCGCAGCCGGGGCCGGTGGTGCCAGCCGCCGGCTCGTGCAGCCGGTTGCCGGCGCGCAAGCCGGACGACAGCTCCCCCGCCTTGACGCGGCCGATCGAGGTGAGCACCACGCCCGCGTCGCTGATGCAGGCGAGCATCCATTGCCCGTGCGGCAGGGCTTCGTGCAGGCGCCCGAGTTCCGGCACGGCGATATTCAGCAGCGCCTGCAGGCCGGCCCTGGCATCGCGCAGGTCCGGAGCCCGGATCGGGCCGTGAAGAACCTTGTCCCCGACGCTGAGGCCATAGTGTCGGGATCGCTCCCAGGAGCGGAGCACGGAAGCCGAAACCAGCCCCTCCGGGACCGGTTCGCCTTCCAGGAAGCAGCGGCGCGCGAGGGAGCGCCTTTGGTCCCGGGGCATTGGGTCAGTCCTCATCCGTTCCTCCCGATTGTCTCATTTTTGAGACACTGTCTCACCGATGGAACAACTTGGCCAGCGGCGGACGTGTCCTTGGTCTTGGCAGAGACTTCGATCCTTGGTCCAGTCTATTGAAATATAAACGCCTTTCCAGCGCCGTCGAGCGTTGCGCGCAATTGGCCCGCGTCTTGCTCTCTCCTCCATCGGCGCACGATGCAAAAAGAATGCGACGGGGAGAAGTTGAAGTTCCGCGATGTTCGTACATCAAAAATAGAATGCACGGAACCTAGCCGAATATCGAAGCCACATACTTCAAAGGTCTTCAAGGCATGCCCCATCGGCAGGCCGATCGGGCATGTCGCCGGCACGCCGTCCAGGGCGCCGGCGGAGCCATGTCCGCCGGCGCGCATCGGCTCCAAGCGGACCGCGCAGGCCAAGGACAACACACGGGGGAGGAAACGGATGAAGAGGAGTCTGGTCACGAGGGGGCGGCTGCGGCCCGCGCCTTTGACAGGCGATGCCGGGGGATGGCGCGCGACGGCGGGCGCGACGGGGCTCGCGATCGCCATGGCGATCCTGGCGCCGCAGGCGGCCCAGGCCGTGGACGTCAATTCCAGCGACTATGTGCCGGCTCCGGCGGGCACCAATCTGCTCTTGTTCTACAGCACCTATACCACGAGCTCTCAATACACGACCACATCCGGCCAAACGCTATCAAACAATACCGGCATCGACACCTATGTGGATATCCTGAGGTACGTGCATTATTTCGACATCGGCGGGTTCCGCGCCGACATCCAGGTGCTGCTGCCGGCCGGCACCGCCTATAATGCCCGCCTCAACGGCAGCGAACTAAGCTCCGCCGCCGGGCTCGCCGACCCGATCCTCGTCAGCACGCTGTGGCTCTACAACGACAAGACGACCCAGAGCTATTTTGGCATAACCCCGTTTCTCTATCTGCCCCTGGGTCAATACGACGAGAATGACGCCCTCAACATGGGCGAGAACCGCTGGAAGCTGGATCTCCAGGCTGGCTATTACCAGGGCTTCGCCAACGGCTTCGCGTTCCAGATTGCCGGCGACGTCATGTGGTACGGCAACAATTCCGATGCCGGCACCGGCACCCAGACCCTGTCCCAGGACAACACCTACCAGTTCCAGCTCTGGCTTTCCTACGCCTTCGCCGAAACCTGGTCGGCGGCGGCGGGTTATTCGAGATACTGGGGTGGCTCCCAGTATCTCGATGGCGTGGCCACCGGCGCCGCGACACAGAAGGACCAATTGCGGTTTGAACTCTCCAAGTTCATCACCCCCACCTTCCAGGTGATGGGAATGGTGCAGCGCGATTTCAACACCTCCGGCGGGTTCGAAGAGGATTTCCGCGGCACCGTGCGCCTGATGCAGGTGTTTTGAAGCGTGGGCCAGATCTGATCGTTCGCGTAACTATCGATCAAAGCAAACAAGAACGCATTTGGGAGGATATCCATGGTGTCCAGGGAACACCCCAGCCGAGGGGGATCGGGCCGACAGGTCCGGACAGCCGGCAGCCGGCTGGCGCGGCTGCTCGCCGCCGCGCTGGCGCTGTCGCCGGTGGCCGCGCGGGCGGCCGACGTAACGGCGGAACGCATCATCGGCCTTGAAAAGGGCGGTGACCAATGGCTGAGCCACGGGCGCGGCTATGCCGAGCAGCGCTATGTGCCGCTCGACCAGATCAATGATCGGAACGTCAACCAGCTCGGCCTTGCCTTTTCTCTCGACTTCGACACCGATCGCGGCTTCGAGGCGACGCCGCTGGTGGCGGACGGCGTGCTCTATGCCTCCATGGCCTGGAGCCAGGTGGTGGCGATCGACGCCCGGACCGGCAAGATCCTGTGGCACTACGACCCTCAGGTGGACCGCGCCAAAGGCAACGACCTGTGCTGCGACGCCGTGAACCGGGGCGTGGCGCTGTGGGGCGACAAGGTGTTCGTCGGCACCGTGGACGGCCGGCTGGTGGCGCTCGATCGCGGCACCGGAAAAGTGGTGTGGCAGCAGCAGACCTTCGACCCGAGCAAGCCCTATACGATCACCGGCGCGCCCCGTGTCGTCAAAGGCAAGGTGGTGATCGGCAATGGCGGCGCGGAATTCGGCGTGCGCGGCTTCTTCAGCGCTTACGACGCAGACACCGGCAAGCTCGTCTGGCGCTTCTACACGGTCCCCGGCGATCCTGCAAAGCCGTATGAGCATCCCGAGCTGGAGATGGCCGCCAAGACCTGGAAGGGCGACGATTACTGGAAGAAATATGGGGGCGGCGGCACGGTCTGGGATTCCATGGCCTATGATCCCGAGCTCGACCTGCTCTATGTGGGCACCGGCAACGGCTCGCCCTGGAACCGCGACATCCGCAGCCCCGGCGGCGGCGACAACCTGTTCCTGTCCTCCATCCTCGCCATCAAGCCCGATACCGGCCGCCTCGCCTGGTATTACCAAGTGACGCCGGGAGACGCCTGGGACTTCACCGCCACCCAGCAGATGATCCTCGCCGATCTCGAGATCGACGGGGCCACCCGCAAGGTGCTGATGCAGGCGCCGAAGAACGGCTTCTTCTATGTGCTCGACCGGCAGACCGGAAAGCTCATCTCCGCGGAGAAATTCGGCAAGGTCACCTGGGCCGAACGCATCGATCTGAGCACCGGACGGCCCGTGGAGGCGCCCGGCGTGCGCTATGAGGACAAGCCGATCGTGATGTGGCCGAGCCCGTTCGGCGCGCACAATTGGATGTCCATGTCGTTCAATCCGAAGACCGGCCTCGTCTATATTCCCTACCAGGAGGTGCCGGGCGTCTACCGCAACGAGAAGGACTTCACCTTCGTTCCGCACAGCTTCAACACCGCCACCGGCTTCTCCGACTTCACCGAGATGCCGCGCGATCTCGTCAGCGGCGCGCTGGTGGCCTGGGACCCGGTGCGCCAGAAGGCGGCGTGGCGCGTGCCCTACCCCTACATCTGGAACGGCGGCACCCTGACCACCGCCGGCAACCTCGTGTTCCAGGGCACGGCGGAAGGCCGCTTCCTCGCCTATGCCGCCGACAGCGGCAAGACGCTGTGGGAGTTTCCGGGCCGCGATGGCATCGTCGCCGCGCCCGTGTCCTATGCGCTCGACGGGCAGCAATATGTGGCGGTGCTCACCGGCTGGGCCGGCGCGGCGGTGATGTTCGGCGGCGAGGCCATGCAGGCCCCGCGCACCGGGCTCAAGAATCGCCTGCTGGTGTTCAAGGTCGGCGGCACGGCGAAGCTGGAGGAGCCCACCGACTCCGCCGCAGTGCGCCAGCCGCCCAACCTGCGCCGGGACCGCCAGCAGGCGAGCGCCGACACCATCGCCAGGGGCAGCCTGCTCTACCACTCCAACTGCTCGCGCTGCCACGGCGTCAGCCTGAAGACCACCGGCCGCACACCGGACCTGCGCCAGTCATCGGACGACGTGCGGGGCGCCTTCTCCGACATCGTGCTGAAGGGCGTGCTGCAGGCCGCCGGCATGCCCTCCTTCGCCGGGCGCCTCACGCAGGCGGACGTGTCGGCCATCAAGGCCTACGTCGTCGATACGGAGCAGAAGGCCCTCGCTCCGGCGCAGAACGCCGCCGCGCCCGCCGCCAAGCCCTGAAGACCGAAGGCCCGTGGGCTTTGCTCGCGAGCCTTCGCCGAAGCCCAGGCGGCGCCTGCGCGGCCCATTCGGCACCGGCGGAAAACCGGAGCGATGGCCTGCGGCGTCGCGGACAGACCCGGCGCGCGGCCGCCCCGCGCGCCGCCGATCCTTAAAAAAATCGCAAGGAGCATGAACATGACCGAGATCGTCCGCCTGTCGACCGCGGATGCGGTGAAGCTGCTCACCCCCCGCGCCGCCGCATTCATCGGCCGCGTCAGCCACAAGATGCTGATCGATGGGAGCTGGAGCGAAGCCGCCGCCGGAGGCGCCATGGAGGTGCTCAATCCGGCGACGGAGGAACTGCTGGCCCGCGTGCCCGCAGCCGGGCCGCAGGATGTGGAGCGGGCGATTGCAGCCGCCCGCGCGGCGTTCGATGGCGGCCCCTGGTCGCGCTTCACGCCGGAGGAGCGCCAGCGCGCGCTGTGGACCCTCGCCGACCTCATCGAGGCCAATGCCCAGACCATTGCCCAGATCGAATCCCTCGACAACGGCAAGTCGGCGGCGGTGGCGCAGATGGTGGACGTGAAGCTCGCCACCCAGCTCTACCGCTACATGGCCGGCTGGGCCACCAAGATCGAGGGCGCGACCGTGGAGCCCTCCTTCCCCCGCGCCCTGGGGCTGGAGGTGACCGCCTTCATCCGCAAGGAGCCGGTGGGGGTGGTGGCGGCGGTGGTGCCGTGGAACTTCCCGTTCCTCATCACCGCCATGAAACTGGCGCCGGCGCTGGCGGCCGGCTGCACAGTGGTGCTGAAGCCGGCGGAACAGACCCCGCTCTCGGCCCTGTTCCTGGGCGAACTCATCGCCGAGGCGGGCTTTCCGAACGGCGTGGTGAACATCGTCACCGGCGATGGACCGGGCGCGGGCGCGCCACTCACCTCACATCCGGCCATCGACAAAATCAGCTTCACCGGCTCGACGGAAGTCGGAAAGATCATCGGCAAGGTGGCCATGGACAACATGACCCGGCTGACCCTGGAACTGGGCGGCAAGTCGCCGGTCATCGTGCTGCCGGACTTTGCGGTGGCCGACGCGGCGGCGGGCGCGGCCGGGGCCATCTTCTTCAATCATGGCCAGGTCTGCTGCGCCGGCTCGCGCCTGTTCGTGCACAAGAAGATCTATGACAATGTGGTGGCCGACATCGGCGCCATCGCCGAGAAGATGTCCATGGGCCACGGCCTGGACCCGCAGGCGCAGATGGGGCCGCTGGTGTCCGCCGAGCAACTCGAGCGGGTGTGCGACTACATCGACCTCGGTCGCGCCGAGGGGGCGGAACTTGTGGCCGGCGGCGCGCGCGCGGGCAACCAGGGCTATTTCGTGCGCCCGACCGTGCTTTCCAACGTGGCCGATACCGCCCGCGTCTCCCGCGAGGAGATCTTCGGCCCGGTGCTGGTGGCAAGCCCCTTCGAGGACCTCGACGATGTGGCCCGCCGCGCCAACGACACGCCCTATGGCCTGGGTGCCAGCATCTGGTCGAAGGATCTGTCGGCGGTTCACCGGCTGGTGCCGAAGCTGCGCAGCGGCAGCGTCTGGGTGAACTGCCACAGCGCCTTCGACGCGGCCCTGCCGTTCGGCGGCTACAAGCAGTCCGGCTTCGGCAAGGATTTCGGGCGCCAATCCCTCGACGGCTATCTGGAGACCAAGTCGGTCGTCATCGCCCTTTGACGGACGCCGTCCACCGACACCGACCACGCGCGGGCCTCACCCAAGGCCCGCGCGCGGCACTCAGGGGCACATGTAGGTGCGGGCACTGTTGACGCCGCCGCATCGCGATTTCGCCGCACCGCGGTCCAAGCGGAAAGGCGCACGATCACGGCTGCCGTCCGTCTCAACTGAGTTTTGGGCGCGGCGGTCCGGATGCCGGGAAAGCGCGGCCGCCATATCCCTTCGAGACCGGCGCGGGGTTCGCCGACAACGGAGCGTGTGCGGCAGCGCCCCATCCGCGCGACTTCGGCGCGTTCCGCCAGGCTCTCATGCGCAAGCTCTGCATTCTCTGCGAAAATGCCCGAGGGTTGACGCCAAGGCCCGGCCCCCGCGCTGCCGCACGACGATGCAGCCCTCAGCCGCCCCGGATGGCCGATTTGCGGCGCCCCCGCCCCTGGGGATGGCC
The DNA here is from genome assembly GCF_021730435.1 of Xanthobacter agilis. GTDB lineage: Bacteria > Pseudomonadota > Alphaproteobacteria > Rhizobiales > Xanthobacteraceae > Xanthobacter > Xanthobacter agilis. Next base: position 55,697 of record NZ_JABWGX010000016.1, on the reverse strand, counting down.
GCGTCGGTGGGGAGGCGAAAATCAAGCGCACCGCGCCCACCGGAGGGTTGCATTCTCGATCCTGCCGGCCTATTAATTCAATATCTCAATAGTTATTGATATGTCATGAACGAACCCCAGGCCCTCACCGCCTTCGCCGCGCTCTCCCAGGAGACGCGGCTGCGCATTGTGCGCCTCCTGGTCCGGGCGGGACCGGAGGGCCTGCCGGCCGGCGCCATCGGCGCGGCCATGGGCGGCGCCTCATCCTCGCGCACGTCGTTCCATCTGAGCCACCTGGAGCAGGCAGGCCTCGTCTGCTCGCGCCGGGAGGGGCGTTCGATCATCTACAGCGCCGCCCTGCCGACACTCTCCGGCCTCATCGCCTTCCTGATGAAGGATTGCTGCAACGGCCACCCGGACGTCTGCGCGCCGGCCGTGAGCGCTTTGTCATGCGTCTGCGAACCCGAATCCGAGAGCTCCAACACCGAGAGCGCTAAAACCGAGGACACCCATGCCTGACACGTCCACCGGGCACGTCTTCAACGTGCTGTTCCTGTGCACCGGCAATTCCGCCCGTTCCATCCTCGCCGAAAGCATCCTGGCCAAGGACGGCGCCGGCCGCTTCCGCGCCTTTTCGGCGGGCAGCCATCCCAAGGGCGCGGTCAACCCGTTCGCGCTCAAGGTGCTGCAAGCCGGCGATTATCCGGCCGAGGGCCTGCGCTCCAAGAGCTGGCTGGAGTTCGCCGCGCCGGGCGCGCCCATCATGGATTTCGTCTTCACCGTCTGCGACAACGCCGCGGGCGAAACCTGCCCCATCTGGCCGGGCCAGCCGATGACCGCCCATTGGGGCATCGAGGACCCCGCGGCGGTGCAAGGCTCCGATATCCAGAAGGAGGCCGCGTTCGTCGCCGCTTTCCGTTATCTGAAGAACCGCATCTCGGTGTTCACGGCCCTGCCCTTCGCCAAGCTGGACCGCCTCGCCCTCGGTACCAAGCTGCGCGAGATCGGCCGCCTTGGCGGCTCAACCACGCCCCGCCCCGACGTCGCCTGAGGTGCCACCATGGATGTCATCATCTACCACAACCCCGATTGCGGCACCTCGCGCAACACGCTGGCGCTGATCCGCAACGCCGGCGTCGAGCCACACATCATCGAATATCTGAAGACGCCGCCCTCGCGCGCGCTTCTGAGCCAGCTCATCGCCCGCGCCGGCCTCTCGGTTCGGGACGTGCTGCGCGAGAAAGGCACGCCCTTTGGGGAGCTGGGCCTCGACAACCCCGCCCTGAGCGACGACGCGCTGCTGGACGCCATGATGGCCCATCCCATCCTCATCAACCGGCCCATCGTGGTCTCGCCCAAGGGCGTGCGCCTGTGCCGCCCGTCGGAGCTGGTGCTGGACCTGCTGCCACCGCAGCAGGGCGCCTTCACCAAGGAGGACGGCACGCGCGTGGTGGACCACGCCGGCCACCCTGTCGGCGGCTGACTCATCGGAGGTTCAACATGTCCTTGTTCGAGCGCTATCTCACGCTCTGGGTCGGCCTCTGCATCATTGTGGGGGTGCTGCTCGGCCATCTGGCGCCAGCGGTGTTCCACGCCATCGGCGCGATCGAGATCGCCCAGGTCAATTTGCCGGTGGCGATCCTCATCTGGCTGATGATCGTGCCCATGCTGCTGAAGATCGACTTCGCCGCCCTCGGCGAGGTGGGCAAGCACTGGCGCGGCATCGGCGTGACGCTGCTGGTGAACTGGGCGGTGAAGCCGTTCTCCATGGCGCTGCTCGGCTGGCTGTTCATCGGCTGGCTGTTCCGCCCGCTGCTGCCGGCCGACCAGATCGACAGCTATATCGCCGGCCTCATCATCCTCGCGGCCGCCCCCTGCACCGCCATGGTGTTCGTGTGGTCGAACCTGACCAAGGGCGAACCGCACTTCACCCTGTCGCAGGTGGCGCTCAACGACGCCATCATGGTGGTGGCCTTCGCCCCCATCGTCGCCTTGCTGCTGGGCCTGTCCGCCATCACCGTGCCCTGGGGCACGCTGGTGCTCTCTGTGGTGCTTTACATCGTCATTCCGGTGATCGCGGCGCAGCTGCTGCGCCGCCGGCTGCTGGCGCACGGCGGGCCGGCGGCGCTGGAGGCCGTTCTGGCGCGGCTCGGACCCATGTCGCTGGTGGCGCTGCTGGCGACGCTGGTGCTGCTGTTCGGCTTCCAGGGCGAAGCCATCATCGCCCAGCCGCTGGTGATCGCGCTGCTCGCGGTGCCGATCCTGATCCAGGTCTATTTCAACGCCGGCCTCGCTTATGTGCTGAACCGCATCGCCGGGGAGGCGCACTGCGTCGCCGGTCCCTCGGCGCTGATCGGGGCCTCGAACTTCTTCGAGCTGGCGGTGGCGGCGGCCATCTCCCTGTTCGGCTTCACCTCCGGCGCGGCGCTCGCCACCGTGGTGGGGGTGCTGATCGAGGTGCCGGTGATGCTCTCGGTGGTGTGGATCGTGAACCGCTCCAAGGGCTGGTATGAGAGCGGGGCCACTGCACGCGACCCGGCGAGGAGCCTTCCGTGATCGACGACACCTTACCCAACCTGGATGCCACCCTTCTCGACATCCCCTCGCTCGATCGTCTGCTCCCGGCGTCGCCGTCCCGCCACCCGCCGCGCATCCTCCTGCTCTACGGCTCGCTCCGGGAGCGCTCGTACAGCCGGCTGCTGACGCTGGAGGCGGAACGCCTGCTCAAGCGCTTGGGCGCCGAAACCCGCATCTTCCATGCCGACGGCCTGCCGCTGCCGGATGGGGCGCCGGTGGAGCACCCCAAGGTGCAGGAGCTGCGCGAACTGACCCTCTGGTCCGAAGGGCAGGTCTGGTGCAGCCCGGAGCGGCATGGCGCCATGAGCGCGGTGATGAAGGCGCAGATCGACTGGATCCCCCTGTCCCTCGGCGCCATCCGGCCGACCCAGGGGCGCACGCTGGCCCTGATGCAGGTCTGCGGCGGCTCGCAATCTTTCAACGCCGTCAACCAGATGCGCATCCTCGGCCGGTGGATGCGCATGCTCACCATTCCCAACCAATCGTCGGTGGCGAAGGCCTATGGCGAGTTCGACGACGCGGGACGCATGACGCCCTCGGCCTTTTACGACCGGGTGGTGGATGTGATGGAGGAGCTCATCAAGTTCACGCTGCTGACCCGCGACATCGCCCCCTACCTCACGGACCGCTACAGCGAACGCAAGGAGGCCGCGGCGGAGCTGGAACAGCGGCTTTCCCTGGGTGCCGCGGTGCGGTGAAGACGCGCGCCATCCCGAGCGCGCCATCGCCCTCGACGGGAAAACCGGGACGCCGCTCAGCCGCGGGTGCGCGGCCCGGCCTGCCGGCGGCCCGATCTCGGCGCCGGACGCGCCTTCCCTTGGATTTCTCCTTGGATCTCCTCCGGCGGGCCGCCTTTCGCCGCCTCCGGGCGCGCGGTGATGCCGGAGATGAACAGATCGAGATAAGTTTCGGCGATCTGCCGGGTACTCGTGCCGGCATCCGGGCGACGCCATTTCGGCACCGAGTTGAAGGCGCCGAAGATCATGTTGGCGGCAAGGCGGGTGTCGCACGCCTTGAAGCTGCCGTCGTCGATCCCCTCCTGCAGCAGCCGGCGCACGGCGAAGCCCATGTTGCGCTGGAACTCCAAGATCTTCTCGCCGCTCTCCGTGCCCAGCGGCTGCCGCCCCACCAGGCACAGGCAGCGACCAAACTCGTTATTCTGCGCCTCGATGAGGGTCCTGAAGAAGCGCCGCAGGCGATCCGTCACCGAGACCGAGGTGTCCTTCATCTCTTCCAGCCGCTGCTCATAGCCCTCGAACGAGCGCAGCAGGCAGAGATAAAGTATTTCCTCCTTGCTCTGTATATAATGGTAGAGCGTCGCCTTATGAATGCTAACGGCATCGGCGACATCGTCGAGAGACGTGGCTTCATAGCCCTTCTCACAGAACAGCCGGGCGGCCTCCTTGAGGATGATTTCAAACTTGTTGGCCTTTGAAGTCTTGCGCCGCTTGGTGGTCGTCACCGCCATGTTGTCACGCCCTGCGCTCACCATGGCCCGGCGGGCGAAAGCCCCGGCCGCATGAGATCCCCTGGAACACCTCGCGCATCATACAGGCGCCAGCCGCGAACGAGAAGTGAGGCCGGGCCACGGCATGTGGAGGAACACGCCGAAGGCACCGGCCCCGGCCGGACGGGGCACGACGCGACGCCCCGTCCGGCACCGGCCTTCGCTTGTCAGAAGTTGCGTTGCACCCGCATGCCGCCCGACCACACATCCGTGGACCCGCCGGTGGTGGCATAGGTGGCGGCGCCGGTGGCGGTGGTGGCGGCGCGATTGGCGAGCGGCACCTCGCCATCCACCCGCGAATAGATCACCTCCACGCCGATATCGAGGTTGCGGGCCGGGGTCCACACCAGGTTGGCCACCGCCTGGGCCACGTTGACGTCGAATGCACCCACGGTATTTTCAGGCACGTTGACCGCCACATAGCCGAGATAGAGGCCGCTCCTCAGGGTCGGCATCCAATAATGCTTGTATTGCGCCGAAATCGCCCAACCGGTTTCGGTGCTGTAGCTCAAGGTGTCGTTGTTCCAGACCGCATCGGCGATGGGGTAATACGCGCCGCTGGACGAGAGCAGGGTCGAGCCCACCTGGATCGCGCCGAGCCCGGAGGCGTGCACCTGCGGCGTGCCCGAGAGGCCGAGGTAGTTCAGCGCGCCATCGGCGTAGTTCGCCTGAAGATAGAGCCGGTCGCCGGGCGCCAGCATGGGCAGCTTGAATTCTGTAATGGCGCCCACCGCCCAACCCAGCATGTTGTCCGCGCTCCCGCCCACATAGGAGGTGAACGGCGCCGCCATGGGCGAGAGCGCGCCGACGCGGTGCAGGGCGCCGGACAGCATCAAAGTGCCCCATGTCTGGTCAAGTCGGACATTCCCAACGAGATCAGGCAGTTGCAGGCCAGCTTGATAATCTACATAAGACATGCCCGTGGCGGTGGGGATGAGCGCGCCCGCCTCGGTATAGGCGCTGCTGGCGGCGCCGGCCTGCACGCCCGTGCTCCGGTTCGCGGCATCTTCCAGGGAGAGCGAGGCCGAAATCCCGTTACCGAACTCCGCCGTATAGGCCAGAACCGTATTCCACATATTGTCGCCCGCATAGGGCGTGGCCATGATGTAGGTGATGCCGGTTCCCGCATTGAAGAACGAATTGGCATAACCGGCGGTGAAGCCCGCGAACTGGATGAATGCCCGCTCGAAATACAGGGATGCGCCTGCCGAAACCCCAGGCTGGGCCTGGGAATCCCACTGCTCACCAAAGCGGAACAGCGTGCGCACCATGCCGTAATCGGTCTGTGTGCGCGTCTCCACCGCCAAGAGGCCGCGGGTCCGGGTGTCATAGTCGGAGGAATCCGCCGTCACCAGCGGAAAGCCGGCAACCCCGGCCCCCGGCGCATTGAACGCCTTGCCCGAGACGTTGGAAATCGGCGGATTGAAGGTGCCTACGGCGTTCACGTACGTATCGGACCGCAGATAGCCCCCGAGCTTCAAGCATGTGTCCGTGCCAGGGATGTAGAAATAGCCTTCGCCAAAAGCCGAGCAGACCTTCACATATTGCTCGGCCTTCTCAGCCTTCACCAGGTCCGCGGCGATCGCCGGACCCAGCCCGTGCACCAAGGCGACGCCCGCAAGCACAAAACCGGTATAGATCTTCGTCATTCCTCCCCCCACCTCTTTGGTGTTGTTTTGACTGTGCGGCTCCCGTCGAGGGGTGCCGCCTTCCAAACTCCTCTGTCGTCCCGAGGCTTCGACCGGACCGTGGTCCGGGTTGAATTCTCGAGACAGGCTCTCCTCCTTTCGCGGATGAAGCTGCCCGCCGCGCGACCGCGGCGGCGGGCCTATCGCAGCGCCGTCCGGGCCAGGGCGACGAAATCCGAAAGCCGGTCGTGATGAACCCAGTGGCCCGCCCCCGCGAGGGTGGCGGTGCGGCAATCCTGAAAATGCCGGTCGAGCCCCAAGGCGCCCGCGTCCCCCTTGTCGCTCTCGGCACCGTGCACCAGCAGCACCGGGCAGCGGATGCGCCCCCACAATCCTGCGATGGCGGCCCGGTCATATCGGCCCGGCGCCCGGGCTTGGACCAACGGGTCGTGTTTCCAGCTCACCGTTCCATCGTCATGGTGATGCACTCCATGCCAGGTGAGGTGACGCGCCATCTCCGCGCTCAGACGCGGATGGCGTGCCGCGAACCGCGCGCACGCCGCCTCCAGCGAGGGCAGCCGGCGCGCCGGGCGTGCGCTCAGCGCATCGAGCTGATCGAGCCAGTCGGCGGCCCCGCCCGCGCCCTCCGGGCGCGGACGCTCCAATTCCCAGGTGCCCTCGATGGCCACCAGCCGGCGCACCCGCTCCGGGAACAGGCCGGCGTAGTTCAGGCAGACGGCGCCGCCCATGGAATGGGCGATGATGGCCACGCTGTCGAAACCGGAGGCGCGGATGAAACGGTGAATATCATAGAGAAAATCATCGAGCGCATAGGTTCCCCCGTTGGCCCAGTCGGATTCGCCATGGCCGCGCAGGTCGAGCGCAAACAGGTGATGATCGCGCGCAAGCGCGCGGGCCACGAAATCCCAGCTCCGGCAATGGTCACGAAAACCGTGCACCAGAAGCACCGGCGGCGCGCCGCGCCGGCCCCACTCCACATAATGGAGATCGAGCCGTTGCGAGCGATATGACCCGGTCTTGGGAGACGTCGCGTCCAGCATTCCTTCCATCCATCAAGGGAGGGCGCGGTGAGGATCCTCATAGCCGGCCACGACATAAAAGCCAACCAACTATTTGGTTATTTGAGAGCCGCACCATGCCCCGCGTTGTGCCGGATGTCCCATCTCAAACCGCGATGGCTCCCATCGCCGAAGATGACTTGTGACGGCGGGGCCGCTTGCTAGCCTTTGGTCCACGAGTTCATCGGGTGACGTGGCATGGTGGGGGCGGTCCCCCGCATGGCCCACGGTGCCGGGCGCTCTTCCCACATTCCGATGCGGTCACGCCGCCTTCCAGCCGACGCGACGCGCCGAGCGGCCCCTGGCTTGGCAGCCCCGGCGAGACCGGCATCGCAGGAAAGGTCGATCCATGAAATTGGTGCGTTTCGAGGGCTGGCGCGTGGGCGTGACCGACGGCCGGAAGATCGTCGATCTCAGCGCCCTGTGCGGAGCCTCAGCCGACGAATGGCCCCCGGTGGCCATCAACCGGCTGATCCGCGACTTCGAAGCCCTGCGCCCCCGCATCGCCGCGCTCATCGCCAGCGCGCCCGGCATTCCATTCGAGGGCACCCGGCTCGAGACGCCCGTTCCCTGGCCCAACAAGCTCATCGCCTATCCGGTCAACTATCACGACCACGCCACCGAGATGGCCTCCAAGGGGCTCGCCAACATCCAGGGTTTTTTCCTGAAGGCGAACTCCTCCTTGAGCGGACCGCACGACCCCATCGAGCTGCCGGCGCTGCCCGGCCGGCAGATCCACCACGAGTGCGAGATCGGCCTCGTGATCGGCAAGCAGGGCCGGGAAATTCCGCCGGAAAAGGCGCTGGAGCATGTGTTCGGCTATTGCTGCCTGCTCGACATCACCGTGCGCGGCAAGGAAGAGCGGGTGATGCGCAAGTCCTACGAGACCTTCACCCCCATCGGCCCCTGGATCGTCACCGCCGACGAACTGCCGGACCCCGGCAACGTGGACATGCGCCTGTGGGTGAATGACGAGCTGCGGCAGCAGGCGAACACGCGGGATCTCATCGTCGATATTCCGCAGATGATCGCCATCGCCTCCTCGGCGACAACCCTCTACCCCGGCGACATCTTCGCCACCGGCACCCCGGCCGGGGTGGGCCCCATCGTCGATGGCGACGTGGTGACCATCGACATCGCCGGTGTCGGCCGCATGAGCGTGCCGGTGGTGCAGGGCGCGCGCGGGCACAACATCGTGTTCGCCAAGCCCTACGACTTCCAGAAAATGCCGGTGTGAGGAGCCGCCTATGACCAGCAGGGCCATCGCCGATATTCGCGGCGCCGAGAACCTCGACGATCTCTATCGCGTCTTCAACGAAAACCACCTCACCGCCGGTTGGCACAAGAAGCGCTCGTCCCTGTGGCCCGAGCCGCGCACCAGCTTCCAACCCCTGAACTGGCGCTATGCCGAGGCGGCCGAGGCCATGGACCGCGCCGGCGCGTGGATGAGCACCGAGGATGCGGAGCGGCGTAACCTGCTCATGTTCAACCCGGTGGACGACAATGATTACGACACGGTGCGCACCCTGGTGTGCGCCTACCAGATGATCAAGCCGGGCGAATATGCCCGCACCCACCGCCACACCGCCAATGCCATGCGCCTGATCCTCGATGCCGAGGACGGGGTGTTCACCGTCGTGAACGGCATCAAGCTGCCCATGCGCGCGGGCGACGTCCTGCTCACCCCCAACTGGCATTGGCACAGCCACTACAACGAAGGCGCGGCCAACGCCTATTGGATCGATGTCCTGGACGTGCCGCTGGTGCACCGGCTCGAACCCATGTTCTGCGAGAACCTGCCTGGGGGCCACCAGGAGGTGACCTCCGTGCCCGACCCCGAGGCCTGCCCGTTCGTGTTCGGCCTGGAGCGGATGAGGGCGGAGCTGGAGCAGGCGCCGGCCCGCGCCGACGGCACGCGCCGCCACCGGCTGGACATCGATGCCCATATCCCCACCGTCGCCGTCACCTACATCGACATGCCCGCCGGCGGCCGGATGGCGGAGCCGCGGACCACGGCCTCGCGCATCCTCGCCGTGCTCTCCGGCGCCGGCGCCGCACAGGTGGGCGAGCGCCGCTTCGAGTGGACGCGCGGTGATGTCTTCTGCGTGCCCTCCTGGCACGCCTTTGAAGTGCAATCCGCCTCCCCCGCGCTGCTGCTGGAAGTGAGCGACGAGCCCACCTTGAGCAAGCTCGGCTTCTTCATCCGCGACCCTGCACAACCAAAGTAAGACATTGATTTGACATGCCTTCACCATGCGCGCAGGGCGCGACTGCGCGGGAAGGTGCTTGACCACGGCTTGCCCGGCGCCAGTCCCGGCGCCGCAACCAGACCATCTTCAGGAAGAGAGACGACCATGGGAGCGAAGACGGCCCACATTCTCATCGCCGGCGGTGGCATCGGCGGCATGGCGGCGGCGCTGTCGCTGCTGCAACGCGGCTTCGACGTGGACATCTACGAGCAGGCCGATGCCTTCCGCGAGGTCGGCGCCGGCGTGCAGATCAGCCCCAATGGCAACCGCGCGCTGAACACCCTCGGCGTGTTCGAGGCCCTCAAGACCCTGTCCTGCAATGCGGACGGCAAGGAAATCCGGCTCTGGAACACCGGCCAGACCTGGAAGCTGTTCGATCTCGGCCACGAGGCGGTGGAGCGCTACGGCTTTCCCTATCTCACCGTGTTCCGGCCCGATCTGCTTCAGGTGCTGGTGGACGCGGTGACGGCCTTGAAGCCCGATGCGCTGCATCTGGGGGCGCGGGTGGCGGGCTGCGCGCAGAGCGATAACACCGTCACCCTCACTCTGGAGAACGGCACCCGCGTGAGCGGCGATGCGCTGATCGGCGCCGATGGCGTGCACTCGCGCATCCGCCACGCCCTGTGGGGCGAGAGCAAGGCGCAATTCTCCGGCATGATGGCCTGGCGCGGCGTCATCCCCATGGAGCGCCTGCCACAGCACATGACGCGTCCGGTGGCCACCAATTGGGTCGGCCCCGGCGCCCATGTGGTGTGCTACCCGCTGCGCGGCGGCCAGCTGATGAACTTCGTCGCCACCGTGGAGCGCAGCGACTGGCACACCGAATCCTGGAACGCGGAAGGCACGCTCGCGGAGTGCAAGGCTGATTTCGCCGGCTGGCATTCGGACATTCAGGCCATGATCGAGAATGCGCCCTCGCTGTTCAAATGGGCGCTCATGGGCCGCCCGCCGATGAGCGCCTGGACGCGCGGACGCGCCACCCTGCTGGGCGATGCCTGCCATCCCACGCTGCCGTTCCTGGCCCAAGGCGCGGTGATGGCGCTGGAGGATGCGGTGGTGCTGGGCCGCAGCCTCGAGGCCCATCGCGACAACATTCCCGAAGCCCTGCTGCGCTACGAGGCGGCGCGCCTCGACGTGACCGCCCGCAAGGTGATGGGGGCGGCCGCGAATACGGAGCGCTTCCACAATCCCGCCCTCGCCACCGAGGCCGGGGCCCAGGCCTATGTCGACCAGGAATGGAGCCGCGCGGCGATCCTCAACCGGTACGAATGGCTGTTCACCTACGACGTGAACGCGGTCACCGTCTGACCCCGCGCCACGATGGGCGGAATCGGTCGCCCGCACCGTGAGAAAATTGCCAACCGTCTAGTTGGTAGATTATAGTTTGACGCGGTCAGCGCGACCCCCGCCGGATGGCGGCGGCTGAAGGTCCCGCGCGGCACCAGCTCAAAAGGAACAGGCATGTCGGCCCCTTACACCTCTCCCTGGATGAACGAAGAACTCGCATTGGTGCGCGAGACCGCGCGGCGCTTCTTCGAAACCGAGGTCGCGCCCTATGCGGACAAGTGGAAGAAGAACAAGATCATCGACCGCGAGGTGTGGCTGAAAGCGGGCGAACTCGGCCTGTTGTGCGCCAGCGTACCCACCGAATATGGTGGTGGTGGCGGCACCTTCGCCCATGAGGCGGTGATCATGGAAGAGCAGGTGCGCGTGGTGGATACGGCCTTCGGCTTCGTGCCCGGCAGCGTCGGCGGGCCGCACCTGCTGCTGCACAGCGCCACCCATGAACAGCGCCTGAAATGGATGCCCAAGCTGGCCACCGGCGCATATGTGGTGGCGGTGTGCGCCACCGAGCCCGGTGCCGGCAGCGACGTGAAGACCATCCGCACCACCGCCCGGCGCGATGGCGACAGCTATGTCATCAATGGCAGCAAGACCTTCGTCACCTTGGGCCGGCAGGCCGACATCGCGGTGATCGCCGCCCGCACCGGCGGCGAAGGTGCCAAGGGCCTGTCGCTGTTCCTGGCGCACACCTCCTGGCCGGGCTTCAATGTGGGCCGGAACCTGGAAAAGATCGGCCAGGGCAGCCTCGACAATTGCGAGGTCTTTCTGGAAGACCTGCGGGTGCCCGCGGAGAACCTGCTCGGTGGGGTAGAGGGCAATGCCTTCGGCAATCTGATGAAGGTGTTCACCCGCGAGCGCCTGGCCATCTCCCTCACCGCCGTGGCCTCGGCCGAACGGGCCATCGCGTTGGCGGTGGACTACACCAAGCAGCGCGAGATGTTCAACCAGACGCTGTTCGGGTTCCAGAACACCCGCTTCCGCCTGGCCGAATGCCTCACCGAGGCGCGCATTGCCCGCACGTTCGTGGACCAGCTCATCTTGAAGCTGGTCGGCGGCGAGGAGGTGGACCCGGCCACCAGCGCCATGGCCAAATGGTGGTGCAGTCAGAAGCAATGCGAGATCGTTGACGCCTGCCTGCAGTTTTTCGGCGGCTACGGCTACATGCTCGAATACCCCATCGCCCAGCTCTATGTGGATGCGCGGGTGCAGAAAATCTATGGCGGCTCCAACGAGACCTTGAAGGAGATCATCGCCCGCACACTCTGACGCCCCCCTTCCAAGCCGAACAACGACAAGCCGCCCACCGACCCGCCCCCGGACACACTCCACGGGCGAACGGCATGGGCCGCGGGACAGGAGAGGACACCCATGGGTTTCATCAACGGCGGCTTCGCCGAAACCGACGCGCCAAAAATGGCGGTCGTCAACCCCGCCACCGGCGGCACCATCGGCCATGTGCCCATGTGCTGGCCGCAGGACATGGCGCACGCCATCGACGCCGCCGAAGCGGCATTCGCATCCTGGGGTGAGACCCTGGCGGCCGAGCGCGAGCTGATCCTCATCCGCATGGCGGACGCGCTGGAGCGGCACCGCGAGGAGCTGGTGGACCTGCTCATCGACGAAGCCGGCTCCACCGTCGGCAAGGCCTGCTTCGAGGTGGAGTTCACCGCCTCCATGCTGCGCTCGGCGGCGGGCGAGGCCCGGCGCATCTTCGGCCACGTCATCCCCTCCGATGCGCCGGACTGCCTTTCCTTCACCCTCAGGCGGCCGCTGGGCGTCATCGGCGCCATCGCCCCGTTCAATTATCCGCTGCTGCTCGGCACCAAGAAAGTGTGCATGGCCATCGCCGCCGGCAACACGGTGGTGATGAAGCCGTCCGAGGAGACCTCGATGATCGCCTTGAAGGCGGCGGAGATCTTCCAGGAGGCCGGGTTGCCGCCGGGCGTGCTGAACGTCGTGCCGGGCGACGGCGCCATTCTCGGCGGGGTGCTGCTCGCCGACCCGCGGGTGAAGATGATCTCCTTCACCGGCTCCACCCGCGTCGGCCGCTTCCTGGCGGTGGAATGCGCGCGGGTGGGCAAGAAGATCACCCTGGAGATGGGCGGCAAGAGCCCGGTGATCGTGCTGGACGACGCCGACCTCGATTATGCCGTGGCGACGGCCGCCTTTGGCATCTTCATCCACCAGGGCCAGATCTGCATGGCCGGATCGCGCATCATCGTGGATGCGGCCGTCTACGATGCGTTTCTCGAGCGTTTCGTGGCCAAGGTCCGGCAGTTGAAGATGGGCGATCCGCGCCAGCCGGACACGGTGATCGGCCCGCTCATCCGCGCCTCCCAGTGCGATCTCATAGCCGGCGTGGTGGCCGGGGCGGTCAAGGACGGGGCGCGGCTCATGTGCGGCGGCGGGCATGAGGGCAACTTCTTCGAACCGACCGTGCTCGCCGACGTGACGGCGCAGATGTCCGCCTTCAGGGACGAGCTGTTCGGTCCGGTCGCGTCGGTCATCAAGGCCCGCGACGCCGACCACGCCCTCACCTTGGCGAATGACAGTTGCTACGGCCTGTCCTCCGCCGTGCTCACCCGCAGCCTCGACCGGGCACTCCACTTCGCCCGCCACCTGGAAGCGGGCGTGGTGCATGTCAACAGCTCCACTATCGAGGACAATCCCCATGCGCCGTTCGGCGGCGTCAAGGATTCCGGCATGGGCCGCGAGGGCGGTCAATGGTCCATGGAGGAGATGACCGAGACCAAGTGGGTCACCATCCAGCAGGGTCGGCGGGCCTTTCCGTTCTGAACCTGCGCCGCGTGGGGGCACCCACCCGAAAAAGCCGGGAGGAGGCCGCGGGCCCTTTTGGGGCTCCATCGCTGGCCCCCTCCTGGAACGCCAAGAATCGCCAAAAAAAGAAACGGGGAGGGCGCGGCTTGCCCCATCCCCAATCATTCGGGAGGAAACGGCATGAAAGAGGATACGGCGGCGCCACGCCCCGCATTCGAGAAAACATCCGCCCTTTACAAGGTCTGGCTCCTGGTTCTGCTGGTGCTCGTCTATGCCTGCAGCTTCCTCGACCGGATCGTGATCGCGGTGCTCGCCCGACCCATCAAGGCGGACCTGGGGCTGTCGGATTTCCAGGTGGGGCTCCTTGGCGGGCTCTCCTTCGCCCTCGTCTATACTGTCGCCGGCCTGCCCCTCGGCCGCCTCGCGGAGCGCACGCACCGGGTTCGGCTCATCGCCGTGTGCATCGTCATCTGGTCGGCATTCGCGGCCCTGTGCGGCATGGCGGCGAATTTCTGGCAGATGGTGTTGTTCCGGGCCGGGGTGGGCATCGGCGAAGCGGGCTGCACCCCCGCCGCGCATTCGCTGATCGGCGATCAGTTTCCGCCCCACCGCCGCGCCACGGCGCTCGCCGTCTACGCCCTCGGCGTCCCGATCGGCGTGCTCGCGGCGGCCTTCGGCGGCGGCTGGCTGGCGCAGACATTCGGTTGGCGCTACGCCTTCATCATCCTCGGCCTGCCCGGCATCTTCCTCGGCGTGCTGACCTTTCTCACCCTGCGGGAGCCTGCGCGGGGGCGCTATGACGGTGCCGCCGGCGCCGCCTCGGCGGAGGTTCCGCCCTTCAGCGAGGTACTGCGGCGCCTGTGGGCGAAACGCGCGGCGCGGCACATGATCATCGGCACCGCCATCGGCGCCTTCGGCCTGCAAGCCATCAACCAGTTCATTCCCATCTATCTCGGCCGCATCTTCGGCATGAGCCTGCTCCAGGCCGGCTTCACCTTCGGCATCACCGTTGGGGTCGGCGGCTTCATCGGCATCGCCCTTGGTGGCTATCTTTCCGATCTGCTCGCCCACCGCGACAAGCGCTGGTATTCGTGGGTGCCGGGGTTCGCCAGCGTGCTCGGTGCCCCGGTGGCCTATCTCGCCTTCGCCCAGAGCAGCGAAACCCTCGCCATCGCCGGCATCTTCCTGTTCCTGGTGCTGGTGATGTCGTGGAACGGGCCCACCTTCGCGGTGGTCCACGCCGCTGTCCATCCGCGCATGCGGGCCTCTTCGACGGCGGTGGTGCTGCTGGTGATGAGCCTCATTGGCCACGGCCTCGGCCCGGCCGCCATCGGCCTCGTCAGCGACACCCTGGCGGGCCACGCCTTCACCGGAACCGGCGCCTATCTTGCCGCCTGTGCCGGCCCGGCGGCCAGCAATCCGCAAGCGACCGCCTGCGCCGCCGCCGCGGCAACCGGCATCCGCCTCAGCATGATCTGCTTCACCGTGTTCCTGGTGTGGGCGGGCCTGCACTATCTGTGGGCGGCCCGTTCGCTGCGCGAGGACACCCGTGCCACCGATCTGCCGCAGACAAGGCCGGCGGAGCCACCCCTGCCCCTGGCGGCGATCAGCCCCGCCCGGCAGTGACCCCATCGGCCCCGGCTTTTGGCCGGGGCCGATGGGCAGGCTGTGGGTCCGCTCAAGCACCGTGCCGGCTTGACCAAAGGCCCATGAGACAAACCCATGGCCCCTTGCCCCCTTCCAACGCCGCGGATTCACCCCCGCGGCGTTTTGCGTTGCGCCCGGCGCCATGCTGGTCGGCGCATGCCCTGGCCCCATCGGCGGTAGCCTCGGGCCTGTCCGCCGCCGCTGACCCGTAGCCAAATGGCTACGGGATGGGTAGGCGGCTGACCGATTGCAGACGACTTGCGAAAACTCATAGCATTGCATCGTACAGCGGATTCACGCCGAATGAAGACTTTTTCGGCAGCGCAACATCCGCGGGAAACGCACAAAATACCAAGGGAATAATAAATATGACTGACGTCAATGGCTCCGGCGCGCCCGCTCCGGGTGGAAACACGGTGAAGGTCGAGTTCGAGGACGGGATCGCCTTCGTGTATTTCAACCGGCCGGAGAAACGCAACGCCATGAGCCCGGCGCTCAACGCGGAAATGCTGGAGGTGCTCGAGGCGCTGGAAGTGGACGAGCGCTGCAAGGTCCTGGTGCTGACCGGTAGCGGCGAGGCGTGGACCGCCGGCATGGACCTCAAGGAATACTTCCGCGAAGCCGAGGGCCAGCCGCTCAACGCCACCCTGCGCCAGCGGCAGACCGCGTTCTTCTGGCAGCGCAACAAGCTCAATTACTTCCTGAAACCCACCATCGCCATGGTCAACGGCTGGTGCTTCGGCGGCGGATTCGTGCCGCTCGTCTCGTGCGACCTCGCCTTCGCCGCGGAGGAGGCCACCTTCGGCCTCTCCGAAATCAATTGGGGCATCATTCCGGGCGGCAACGTCACCCGCTGCGTCGCGGCCAAGATGAGCCAGGCCGACGCGCTCTATTACATCATGACCGGCGAGCCCTTCAGCGGTCGCAAGGCGGCCGAGATGCGGCTCGTCAACGAGGCGGTGCCCGCCGAAAAGCTGCGCGCCCGCGTGGTGGAGGTCGCCAAGACGCTGATGGAGAAAAACCCGGTGGTGCTCAACGCCGCCAAGCTCGCCTACAAGTTCTCGCGCGAAATGTCGTGGGAGCAGGCGGAGGATTATCTGAGCGCCAAGGCCGCGCAAGCCACCTTGTTCGATCCCGAGCGCGGCATGAAGAAGGGCATCAGCCAGTTCCTGGATGAGAAGTCTTATCGCCCCGGCCTCGGCACCTATCGCCGGGAGGCCTGAGCGCCATGACATCGACCACTCCGCCCATGGCGGGCGGAGTGCCGGTCGCGCGCCTGCTGCGACCGCGCTCCATCGCCATTCTCGGCGCCTCCGCCGAACCCGCGACCATCGGCGCGCGCGCGGTCGCGGCGCTCGAACGCTTTGCATTCGACGGCGACCTCCACCTCATCAATCCCAAGCGTGACGAGATCAACGGCCGGCCCTGCCTGAGCCGCGTGGACGATCTGCCCCTCGGCGTCGATGTGGTGATGATGGCCATTCCCCAGGCCGGCACCCTGGAGGCCGTGCGCGCCTGCGCCCGCCGGCAGGTGGGGGCGGCGGTGGTGTTCACCTCCGGCTTTTCGGAGACCGGCGCGCAGGGCATCCGCGAGCAACAGGAGATGACCGACATCGCGCGCGCCAACGGCATCGCGCTGCTCGGTCCCAATTGCTATGGCCTCGTCAATTATGCCGACGGGATCCCGCTCACCTCCGGCCCGGTCCGACCGCGCCCGCCGGGCGCGGGGGAAGCCGCGCTCGCCATCATCTCCCAGAGCGGCGGCATGATGGGCTGCCTTCTGGAGGCGGCCGAGGCCAAGGGCATCGCCCTCACCACCGCCATCTCCACCGGCAACGAGGCGGTGGTGACGGTCGAGGACTTTCTCGCCGAGATCGTCGAGGATGCGCGCACCGCCGTCATCGCCGTGTTCGCCGAGCAATTGCGGCATCCGCAGCGTTTCCTCGCCCTCGCGGCGCGCGCACGGGTGCTCGGCAAGACCATCGTGCTGCTGCATTCCGGCCGCAGCGCTCGGGCCCAGGAGGCGGCCAAATCCCACACCGGGGCCATGGCCTCGGACTTCGCCGCCATGGAAACGCTGGTGGGGCACCAAGCGGTGGTGCTGGTGGACGACATCGAGCAGGTGATCGACACTGCCGAATTCCTGCTGGACTTTCCCCAGCGCCCCACCGGCGGGCTCGGCATCATCACCGATTCCGGCGCCTTCAAGGGGCTCGCGCTCGACTTCTGCGAGAGTCACGGGGTGGATGTGCCGGTGCTCCGGCCAGCCACCGTGGAGGCGCTGCGCGGCGCCATGCCGGCCTTCGCCGACCTCTCCAATCCGCTCGACCTCACCGCCCAGGTGATGCGCGACATGGAGGGCATGTATGGCGGTGCCATCCGCGCCCTGGCGGGCGACCCGGACATCGGCTGCATCCTGGTGACGCTGCTGATGGGCGCGCCGCAGGTGGTGCAGGCCAAGCTCACCGCCACCGCCGCTGCGGCGCGGACCGTCGACGTGCCGGTAGCGGTGCTGATGCTGGGCGGGGATTCCCCGCTGCCCGCGGAAGCCTATGAGATCGTCCGCCGGGCCCGCCTGCCGTTCTTCCGCTCGGCCACACGGGCCATCGGCGCCATGGCTCACCTGTTCCGCCACGGCCGCCGCCTGCGGCGCAACACCGGCGCCCCGGCCCCGGTGCCGGCAACGCCCAACACGCCCCCGCGCTTTGGCCTGCTCGCGGAATATGAAGGCAAGGCATGGCTGGCCGACGCCGGCATCCCCATTCCCAAGGGCCGGCTGGCCCGCACGCCGCGCGAGGCGGGCGAGATCGCCGCCGCCATCGGCTACCCGGTGGTGCTGAAGGCGCAGGCGGCGGAGCTGACCCACAAGAGCGACGTGGGCGGCGTCATCGTCGATGTGCGCGATCCGGGCGATCTTCAAGCCGCCTGGGCGCGCATGACCCGATCCGTCTCCGCCGCCCGGCCGGACCTCACCCTGGACGGCATCCTCGTCGAGAAAATGGGCGCGCGCGGCGTCGAGCTGGTGCTGGGCGCGCGGCGCGATCCGCAATGGGGGCCGCTGGTGATGCTCGGCCTCGGCGGGGTCTGGATCGAGGTGCTGAAGGACGTAGTGTTCCTGCCCGCCCTATGCAGCGCCGAGGAGGTGCGCACGGAACTCCAGCGGCTGAAGGGCGCGGCCCTGCTGAACGGTGCCCGCGGCGCCCCGCCCGCCGACATCGAGGCGGTGTCGCACGCGGTGGTGCGGCTCGGCCGGCTGCTGGCGGAAACGCCAAGCCTTGAGGAAATCGACATCAATCCCCTGGTCGCCTACCCGCCGGGCCAGGGCATTCTTGCCCTCGACGCGGTCGTCGTCTCTTCCCCTCCTCCCTCTTCCAAGGACGGGCCGGACTCTGCCGGGCCGGGAGCGCTGCTATGAAATTCGCGTTTTCCCCAGAGCTCGAAGCCTTCCGCCAGGACGTGCGGCGGTTCGTGGCCGACACTCTCTCCCCCGCCACCCGAGCCAAGGTGGACGAGGGCCGGCGGCTCGTGAAATCCGATTATGTGGACTGGTATCGCATTCTCCACGCCAAGGGCTGGATCACCCCCGGCTGGCCGGTGGAGCATGGCGGCACCGATTGGAGCCCGCTCGAACGCTACATTTTCGAGGAAGAGACGGCGCTCGGCGGCGCCCCGCCGGTCACCGGCGGCATCAACATGATCGGGCCGGTGCTCATCGCCTTCGGCACCCCGGAGCAGAAGGCCGCCTACCTGCCCGCCATGCGGCGCGGCGACCTGTGGTGGGCCCAGGGTTTCAGTGAGCCGGGCGCGGGCTCCGACCTTGCCTCGCTCGCCACCCGCGCGGTGCTGGACGGCGACCATTATGTGGTGAACGGCACCAAGATCTGGCAAACCCAGGCCGCCTATGCGGACATGATGTTCGCCCTGGTGCGCACCCGCTTCGAGGGCAAGCCGCAGGAGGGCATCACCCTGCTCCTCCTCGACATGAACAGCCCCGGGCTCAGCATCCAGCCCATCCGCACCATCGACGGCGGGCAGGAGCTCTACCAGTGCTTCTTCGACAATGTGCGGGTGCCGGTTGAGAACCGGGTCGGCGCTGACGGCAAGGGCTGGACCTATGCCAAGTACCTGCTGGGCTTCGAGCGCCACGGCATCGCCGGCATCGGCCACGCCAAGCGGCAGATGGCGCGCATCAAGCGCGTCGCCGCCGCCGAGCACGATCGCGGCACCCGGCTCATCGACCTGCCGCGCTGGCGCGATCGCATCGCGCTGCTGGAGATCGAGCTGATGGCCCTCGAATGCCTCAGCCTGCGGCTGATCCAGGAAAGCGAAGCGAAGGGCGCTGGTGCAGGACCCGGCGTCGAGGCCTCGATCCTCAAGATCCGCGGCACCGAGCTGCGGCAGGACATGTTCGAGCTGCTTACCGAGCTGACCGGCCCCTATGGGATCCCGTTCGACGAGGAGGTGATGCGCGACGGCTGGGGCAATGGAGCACCCGTGGGCCCGGCCCATGCCGCCACCATTGCCTCCAACTATCTCGATTCCCGCAAGATCTCGATCTACGGCGGGGCCAACGAGATCCAGCGCAACGTGCTGGCGAAAGCCATTCTGGGGGTGTGAGGGGCGGCCATGGATTTCATTTTGAACGAGGAACAGACCCTCCTGCGCGACATGGCGGCCCGCTTCGCGGCCGATGCCCGCGCCCGCCAGGAGAAGACTCCGGAAGCACCCGACCGGCGCTGGAGCCGCTTCGCCGAGCTGGGGCTGCTCGGCCTCACCCTCAGCGAGGCCCATGGCGGCCTGGGTGGCGGCGGGGTGGAGACCATGATCGTCGCCGAGGAGATGGGACGCCAGTTGCTCACGGACCCGTTCGTGCCGACCGTGGCGGTGGCCGGTCCCCTGATCGCGGCGCTGGGCGAGGCGACGCAACAGGCGCAGCTTTTGCCCGCTCTCGCCGCCGGCGACCTGGTGGTGGTGCCCGCCTTCCTGGAGCCTGAGGCCCGCTACGACCTCGCCCAGGTGGCGACCACCGCCCGCGCCGAGGGCGAGCGGGTGGTGATCTCAGGCCGCAAGGCTGTGGTTCTCAACGCGCCAGAGGCCGACCTGCTGCTGGTGAGCGCCCGCGCGTCGGGCGCTCACGGCGATCCGGAGGGCCTTTGCCTTTATCTCGTGCCCACCCGGACGCCCGGCGTCGTCCTGCGGGCGATCACCACCCTCGACGGGCGACCGGCGGCGGAGCTAACCCTGAACGCGGTGACGGTCGAGGCCACCGCCCGCCTCGGACCCGCCGGCGCGGCGCTGCCGGCGATGGAACAGGCGGTGGACCGCGGGGTCGCCGCGCTCACCGGCGAAGCGGTCGGCGCCATGGCGGCGCTGTTCGACCTGACGGCGGAATATCTGCGCACCCGCAAGCAGTTCGGCGCGCCCATCGGCAAGTTCCAGGCGCTCCAGCACAAGCTGGTGGACATGAAGGTGGCGCTGGAGCTCGCCCGCTCTGTCGCCGCCGCGGCGGCCATGGCCGTGGATGTCGCCGATGCGGAGGTGCGGCGCCGCTTCATCGCCGCGGCGAAGGTGCAGGTCGCCCGCAGCGGTCGCTTCATCGGCCAGGCGGCGATCCAGCTTCACGGCGCCATGGGCATGACCGACGAATATGGCGCGGGGCGCTATCTGAAGCGGCTGGTGGTGATCGGCGCGCTTCACGGCGATCTTGCCCATCACCTGGAACGCTTCGCGGCCAGCACGGAACCCGCCGGCCCACGGCACTGAAGGGACGGGCGGAGCAGCGCTCCGCCCGCGCACCAACCCGAGGCTGGCATCGCGGGCCCGCGGCCCGCCGGCTCCGGCCACACTCGCGGGCTTCAAGGGGAACGCAGCGTGGGCACCATCAGGCCGCCAAGCCTCTTCCTTCTCGCCGGCATGGCCGCCCTGGGGCCGCTTGCCCTCAATTTCTATGTGCCCGCCTTGCCGGCGGTGGCGGCGCAGTTCGCCGTCACCCCGTCGGCCGCGCAATGGACGCTGACCCTTTATTTCATCGGCATCAGCTTCGGCCAGATCATCCACGGCCCCCTGTCCGACGCCATCGGCCGGCGTCCCGTGGTGCTGGGTGGCCTCGCCCTCTACGCGCTCGCCTCGTTCGCCTGCTATTTCGCCGCCACCCTCGATCTGCTGCTGGTCGCCCGCTTCATCCAGGCGCTGGGCGGCTGTGTGGGCATGGTGATGTCGCGCGCCGTGCTGCAGGACGTGTTCCAGCGCGAGCGCTTCGCTTCCGCCCTCTCCACGGTGGTGATGGTGTCGGCGGTGGCGCCCATGTTCGCGCCGGCGGTGGGCGGCTTCATCACCGAATGGCTGGGCTGGCGCATCGTGTTCCTGCTGCTCGGGGGCGGCGCGCTGGTGCTGTTCGGCGCCTGCCTTCAGGCCCTGCCCGAAACCCACCTGAACCGCAACCCGCTCACCTTGATCTCCCTGGTGAGCGCCTACCCGGTCGCCATGCGCCACCGTGGCTTCATGCTGAACGCGGTGGCCGCCGCACTGTTTCCCGCCACCAATTTCACGATCATGGCGGCCGGTCCCTTCCTGGTGGTGGACGTGCTGAAGGGCACTCCGAGCACCTACGGCGCCATGGCCATGACCGCGCCGCTCGGCTTCATTCTGGGCAATGCGGTGGCGCGGCGCCTGCTGCTGCGGGTGGACCACCGGCGCTTGATGCTGGTCGCCGCCGGCGTCAGCCTTGCCGGCCTTTCGCTTCAGCTCGCGCTCGTCGCCCTGGTGCCGCTCACCCTCGTCGGGCTGTTCCTGCCTTTGCTGGTCGTCGCGTTCGGTCATGGGCTGGGCCTTGCCTGCGCCACCGGGCTCGCCATGGCGCAGCTTCCCGACCTGCGGGGCACGGCCTCGGCTTCCATCGGCTTCCTGCAGATGGGCATCGGCGCCCTGGCCTCCACCGCCGGCAGCATGGTGGTGCAGCACGGCGCCGTCGCCACCGTGCTGGCCATGCTCGCCATCCAGGGTTTCGACTTTGTCCTGCTCATCCTCGGCCGCCATCTCGACCACGGAGCGCGCGGCGAAATACATTCAAAAGATAATGAATAACGGGAGAACGCCCATGTACACGATTGGTGATATCTCGCGGATGAACGCCTGCCGGTGCCCGGAGAAGGTCGCCATCCGCCTGGCCGACCATGCTCTGACCTACCGCGACCTCGACACCCTCTCCAATCGACTGGCGAACCGCCTCCGCGGGCAGGGCGTGACCCACGGCGATCGGGTCGCGCTGCTCGCGTTCAATTGCCCCGAGTTCGCGCTGGTGGCGCAGGCCGTGGCGAAGCTCGGCGCCATCCTGGTGCCTGTCAACGTGCGCCTCGCCGCGCGGGAAATGCGCGACCTCATCGCCCATTGCACCCCCAGGCTGCTGTTCGCGGAAGGGCCCTTCATCAGCGAAGCACGCATCGCCTGCGCCGGCCTCGCCGCCCCGCCGGCCCTGGTGAGCCTGCGCGCCAGCGCGCCCACCGGCCTTCCGGATCTCCGCGAGCTGACCCAGGACGGGCCCGATGCGTTCGACGCTCCGCCCGTGGACCCGAAGAGCTGCGCCGCCATCATGTACACCTCCGGCACCACCGGCCGCGCCAAGGGGGTGATGATCTCCCACGAGAAATACCTGCGCATCTTCACCGCCTTCGGGATCGAAATGGAGGTGCGGGAGCCGGACGTGGTGCAACTGGCGGTGCCGCTGTTCCACAATGGCGGCTTCGCCTCGGTGCTGGGCCCGGCGCTGATGGTGGGGGCCAGCGTGGTGTGCCATCGCGGGGCGTTCGACCCGCGCGCGGTGCTGGAGGACATCGCCCGCCATCGCATCACCCTCACCCATTGGGTGCCCACCATGCTGTCCATCCTGCTGCCGGTGGTGGAGAGCGGCGGGCTCGACCTGTCCTCGCTGCGGGTGGTGCATTATGGAGCCATGCCCATCGCCGCCGAGCTACTGGCGCGGGCGCGCCGGGCGCTGCCCCACGTCTCCTTCTTCCAGGGCTATGGCACCACCGATGCCGGGCTCATCGCCTGCCTGCGCCCCGAACATGCCGGCGACCATCCGCGCGCCACCGGCCGCCCGGTGTTCAACACCCTGAGCCGGATCGTGGACGACGCCGGCCGCGACGTGGCCGAGGGCGAGGCCGGCGAGGTGATCGTCCATGCCGACACCAGCGGCATGATGGGCTATTGGGCCGACCCGGCGGCCACCCGCGCCGCCATCCGCGACGGCTGGATCCACACCGGGGACATCGCCCGGCGCGACCAGGACGGTTTCTTCACTTTGGTGGAGCGCATGAACTTCCTCATCATCTCCGGCGGCGAGAACATCTTCCCGCGTGAGGTGGAAGACCTGCTCATCGCCCATCCCGGCATTGCCGAGGTGGCCGTGTTCGGCGTGAAGGACGAGACGTTCGGCGAGGTGGTGTGCGCCGCGCTGGTGCCGGCGAGCACGGTGCCGCCCACCCTGGAGGAGCTGCGCGCCTGGTGCGACGGGCGACTCGCCCGCTACAAGCTTCCGCGCCACATGCTGATGCTGCCGGCGCTGCCGCGCACCGCCTTGGGCAAGATCGCCAAGGGTGAGCTGATGGAACTGTTCCGCCGCCAGCACGCCGGCATCACCCCGGACCACGCCGCCCCCCGCGCGGACGCCTGAGCGGGGGGCGGCGCCTCGGCTCAGCCCGCCCCCCAGCGGCCGAGCAGATCGGCGGGATCGGCGATGGCCGGTGCCCGCGTCGGCCGCGAGAAGCGCGGCGCGGCCGCCGGGCGCACCACCCCGTCCACCACCTCGAACAGCCCCCGCGCCACGGCGTGGGGATCAGCCGGCGCCTCGGCCATGTCGAGCACTGGCGACACACAGGAATCGGTGCCGGCGAGCAGCCGCACCCAGTCATCGCGGTCGCGCGCCTTGAAGGCGGCCGCGAGCACCGCGCGCACCCGCGCCCAGTCCTTGCGACGGGTGGCCATGTCCGCCCATTCCCGATCGAGGCCAAGCCCCTCCAGCAACGCCAGGCGGAACTTCATCTCCGCCGCCGCCACCGCCAGCCAGCGCCCGTCGCCGGCCTGATAGACCCCGTAGAAGGGGAAGCCGCCGTCGGCCTCGTTGCTGCCGCGCTCCAGGCGCCACAGGCCGGCCTGGTTCAATCCATAGAGGAAGGTCATGAGATGGGCGGCGCCGTCCACCATGGCCGCATCCACCACCTGCCCTTCGCCACTGGAGCGGGCGGCGAGCAGCGCGGACACCACGCCGAAGCACAGATAAAGGCCACCGGCGAAGTCGCCCACCAGGTTCAGAGGCGGCACCGGCGGCCCATCCCGCGGGCCGATGGCGGCAAGCGCGCCGGTGATGGCGATATAATTGATGTCATGCCCCGCCTCCTGGGCATAGGGACCGTCCTGCCCCCAGCCGGTGACGCGGCCGTAAACGAGCCGGGGCGCGTGCGCGCGCACCGCCTCCGGCCCCAGGCCCAGGCGCTCCATCACGCCGGGGCGGTAGCCCTCGATCAGCGCATCCGCCCTGGCGAGGATCGCGAAGATCCGCGCTTTGCCAGCCGCGCTTTTCATGTCGAGGGCAAGCCGGGTCTTGCCAGTGTTGAGCAGATCGAACCGCTCCGGGATGGGCAGGTAATTGGCGTGCCCGTCGCGCTCGATGCGCAGCACCTCGGCGCCCATCTGCGCCAGCAGCATGCCCGCGAACGGGCACGGGCCGATGCCGGCGAACTCCACCACCCGCACGCCGGCGAGGGGACCTTTGCCTTCGCTCATCTGTCCGCCCCCTGTCAGCCGATGGCCGCGACCTGACGCAGCTGTTCCACCTCGGCGGCGGAAAAGCCGAACTCCGCCATCACCTCCTGGGTGTGCTCGCCCAGGAGGGGCGCCCGCACATGGACGCCGCCGGGGGTGCGGCTGAGCTTCGGCGGCACGCCGGGCACGGTGATGCGCCGCTCAATGCCCGGCTGCTCCACCGTGGGCAGCATGTCGCGGACGGTGAAATGGGGATCGGCGAAGATGTCGGCCGCCGTGTAAACCGGGCCGAACGGGATCTTGCCGCCCAGGATCTGGGTCAGCTCCGCCTTGGTGCGGGTGGCGGTGAAGTCCTCGATCACCTTGTAGACCGCGTCGGCATGGTCCACCCGCGCCCGCTCGGTGGCAAAGCGCGGATCGTCGATGAGATCCCGGCGATCGATGGCCTCGCAGAAGGTGGCCCACATGCGCCCCGGCGGCACCGCCAGCACCACCCAGCCGTCCTTGGCGCGCACCGCGCCCATGGGGGCGATCTCGGGGTTGCGGTTGCCCACCGGCCCCGGCACCTTGCCGAGATAGGAGAAGATGTTGGTGACCGGCTCGCAGAAGGCGAGCACGGAATCCACCATGCCCACATCCACATACTGGCCCTTGCCGGACGCGCGCGCCTCCCACAGCGCCACCATGGTGGCGAAGGCCGCGAACAGGCCGGGAATGGCGTCGCCGGGCCCCGCGCCCACCTTCATGGGGCTGTCCACGTCGGGACCGGTGAGGCCCATCAGGCCGCCCATGGCCTGGGAGACGATGTCCACCGCCGGCCAGTCCGCATAGGGGCTGCGGCCGCCGCGCGGATCACCGAAACCGCGAATGGAGGTGTAGACGAGGCGCGGATTGCGCTCCGCCAGCACCTCATAGCCGACGCCCAGCCGCTCCATGACGCCGACGCGGAAATTCTCCACCACCGCGTCGGCGCTTTCCACCATCTTGAGCAGCACCTCGCGGCCCTCGGGGCGCTTCAGATCCAGGACCATGCCGCGCTTGTTGCGGTTGCAGCACTGATACATGCCGCCATAGGCCTTGAGGTCGTCTTCCGCCGCGAACGGGCCGACGCGGCGCGCCATGTCGCCGCCAGGCGGCTCGATCTTGATGACGTCGGCTCCGTGGTCGGCCAGCATCTGGCTGCAGAAGGGGCCGGCCAGCGCCTGGCTGATATCGAGAATGCGCAATCCCTTCAGGCCGCCGGTGGGCGTGAACGTGCTCATGGGGTTTCCTCTTGCATCTTCTTATGGGGGCGCCGGCGCCGCGCGCGGCGCCGGTCGGGCTCAGAGCGTGATGACGCGCGGCGACTTGCCGGGGGTCGCCAGGGCCTTCAGCACCTCGTCATTGATGGTGATGCCGAGGCCCGGCCCATCGTTGGGATAAAGGTAGCCGCCCTCGAAACGCGGCACGTTGAGGGCCAGATCGTCCTTAATGGCGGCGCTGTTCAGCACGTCGTGGATGTGCAGCGGGCCGGCATTTTCCTGCGGGAAGCGGGAGATCCAATCGTCGGCCACCAGCAGATGGGCGGCCGGGCTCGCCTCCAGGCCCGAGCCCACCATGCAGCCGCAGATGACCGGCAGGTTGGCGAGCCGCGCCATGGTCAGCCAGCGCTTGGCCTTCAGCAGCCCGCCCGCCTTCTGGGTCTTGATCATGAGGCCGTCGGCGGCGCGCTTCTCGATGATGTTGTAGAGATCGTGCAGTTCCTGGGCGCCTTCGTCCGCATAGATGGCGGTGCCCACCTTGCCGCGCAGGCGCGCCATGCCCTCGATGTCCCAGGCCGGCAGCGGCTGCTCGATCTTGGAGAGATTGTATTTCTCCAGTGCCCGGATGGTTGCGAACGCCTGGTCATAGGTCCAGAAGCCGTTGACATCGATGAACAGGTCGACATCGTCGCCCACCGCCTCGCGCACCGCCGCCACCATGGCCACATCGTCCTTCAGCGTGCCGTGGCCGGTCTTCAGCTTCACGAAGCTGTAGCCCTCCTTCACCACCGCCAGCGCTTCCGGCACCATCACCTCCGGCTTGCCGGCGGAGAGCACGAGACCGAGCGGTACGCGATCCACCGTCTTGCCGCCAAGGAGCGTGAACACCGGCACATTCAGGATCTTGCCGGTGAGGTCGTGCAGGGCGAAATCCACCGTCGCCTTGGCCTGGTTGTTGTCGCGGGCCATGATGTCCATGCGGCCCACGATCTTCTCGATCTTGGTGGGGTCTTCCCCAAGAAGAATCTGCGGCGCGAAGAAGTCTGCGATCATCGCAGTCATGGAATCCTGGGTCTCGCCCCGATACCACGAAGACGTATCGCCAGATTCCGAGATGCCGATCAGCCCCTCGTCGGTGTGGAGCTTCAACACGATGGAGTGGATGCCCGAAATCGTCGTGCCCCGCATCACGATGGGTCGGCGCAGCGGGGTGGTGATCGGGATGATTTCGACTTTGACGATTTTCATGGGGAGGCTCGGTCCTTCGGTGCGCCCGCTCCATGAGGGAGCATGCGAGGCGGATGCGTTTCGACCCTTAAGGGATGGCACCGGAGGCTCTTGAAGCGGCCTTCGGCGTGGGGAATAGCACCATCGCCCCCACAAAAAGTCAACCGACTAGTTGATTGGAATTTTACTGTGCTAGGATGCGCTCAACACCGCTCCGGGGCCAACACGGGGCGATCCGCCGTGGGGAGGCATCGCGTGTTTCCGTCAACCTTTCGCAAGCTCCATGTGTTCGTGACCGTGGTCGAGGCCGGCAGCTTCGCGGCCGCCGCCGAGCGGCTCGGCATCTCCCATCCATCGGTCAGCAACCACATCCAAGCACTGGAGCGGCAGACCCGCAGCGCCCTGTTCCTGCGGCGCAAGGGCACCATGTCGAGCCTCACCGAGCAGGGCCGGCGACTGTATGAGCGGGGCCTCGAGCTGCTGGACAAGGCGGAGGCGCTCTCCCGGGAGCTGGCGCTCGCCACCGAGCAGGTCAAACTCACCCCGCTCGCCATCACCTGCCAGCGGGGCCTTGCCCCCGGCTGGCTGTGCGCCCCGTTCGCCGAGTTCGCGAAGAACAACCGGAACATCGATTTCAGCGTCAACACCAGCCGCTACGAAACCGTGGTGGAGGATCTCCAGGAGGGCCGCTCCGACATCGGCCTGCTGCTGGCCCATGGGGTGGTGCCCGATCTGCCGTGCGAGCCGGTGGGGGAGGAGCGCTTTTCCTTCTTCGCCGCGCCGGACCATCCCTTGGCGTCATGCGTCAGCGTCGCGCCGGCGGAGCTGCGCCGCCACCCCTTCATCACCAGCCGCCGTGCCGGCCGCTTCGGCCAGATGGTGCACGCCATGCTCACGGATGCCGGGGTCGAGGACTATGCGGTGGCCTACCAGGTGCAGGAGGGCCTGATGGTGCAGGAGCTGGCCATCCGCGGGCTCGGCATCTTCTGCGGCCCCGACCAATTGGCCGAGGGCGCGGTGACGGCCGGAACGCTGGTGCGCCTGCCGGTGGAGGGGCCGCGCCTCGCCATGACGGTGCACTGCGCCCTGTCGCCCAAGCGCAAGCCGATCCGCGCCGCCCTCGCCTTCGCGCAATATGTGAGGAGCCACCATGCCAAGGCCGGACTTGAAGCCGAAGCGAGGCTTGACGCCAAAGCCAGGTTTGAAGCCGAAGTCCTGTGCGCCGCGCCGCCGCCGGAGCGCCTCGGCCTGCGCGTGGTGAACCAATGACCCGGCCGCGCGCCCTCAGGCGCCGGTGACGACGCGCAGCTCGCCCCGCCAGAAGCCACGCTCGCGCAGCACGTGGATTTGCTGCAAGATCATGCGCCGCACCTCGGTGAGGGCCCGCGTCTGCGCCTGCAGCTTGCGCTCCACCAGCGCCAGCTCCCAGCCGAGGCGCGGGGCCAGGGGAATGATCTCCAGCGTGCCGGCATTCACCTCCTCATAGACGCCGGCATAACTGAACACGGTGTAGCCGAGGCCCGCCTCCACCATGCCCTTGATGGCGCGCATGCCGTCAATTTCGTTGACCACGTCGAGGGCGAACCGCCGCTCGGCGGCGAGGCGTTCCAGAAGGCTGCGCAGGCTGTGGGCATGGCTGGGCAGGATCAGCGGCAGCGTGCCCAGCGCGCGCACCGGAACATGGCCATTGCGCAAGGGTAGCTCCGGCAACGCGCCGCGCGCGCGGGGGGCGACCAGATAAAGCGGCTCGTTCAGGAGCGGCACGATCTCCAGCTCCGCATTCGGCTCCGGATTG
This sequence comes from Xanthobacter agilis, assembly GCF_021730435.1. GTDB lineage: Bacteria > Pseudomonadota > Alphaproteobacteria > Rhizobiales > Xanthobacteraceae > Xanthobacter > Xanthobacter agilis. Next base: position 26,887 of record NZ_JABWGX010000016.1, on the reverse strand, counting down.
TAGAGCACCGCAAGGTCGATGCCCCCTTCCGCGACCCAGCCGTGGATGAAGCCGCTGAAGCCCTCGCGCACCATGAGCTTGATCTGCGGGAAATGCCGCCGCAGCTCCAGCACCAGCCGCGGCACCAGCACCTGCGCCGTGGTGGGCGTGAGGGCGATGGAAACCTCGCCGCGCGGCTCCGCCGCATGGGCGAGCAGGTCGGAGCGGATGGATTTCAGCTCCGCCATCAATCCCGCGGCCCGCTCCAGCAAGGCGGTGCCGTGCTCGGTGAGCTGCACGCCGCGCCCATGGCGCGAGAACAGTTGCACGCCGAGCTGATGCTCCAGCCGCGTCACGCGCCGGCTGAGCGCCGATTGCGCCACCCGCATCCGGCTCGCCGCGCGCGAAAAGCCCTGTTGCTGCGCCACATGAACGAATGCGTCGAGATCCTCGAACTTCATCGGCCTTCCCATGATGTGCTGTCGGCGATGCCGCACCGGTCCGCCGCAGCCGCGCGCGCCTGCTCCGCGCGGCCCGAAGGCGACCGCCCCGGCCTGTCGATTTCAAGAAGAAGACCGGCCGCGGAAGACGAAAATGAATGTCATGATCCCAGAGTGCGCGCAAATTGTCGCCCACCGCAAGATCATTTCGACACTGCACCGCAACAGCGCGAACCTGTGCCCGAACCCCGAAGCGGTGGGGCGAAAGGCCGGGTGGACCGGGTGGGGCGCTTCTGGGACAGTGCCCCGTCACCACCGGAAGCCCGCCGTGCCCAAAACGCCCAAAACGCCAAAGACGCAGAAGACCCGCGCCGCCGCCCCGGGCCGCGCCCCCGCGCCGGCAACCGATCGCGGCGGCCTGGAGCTGGAAGGGTTGCCGGGGCACCTCGTCCGTCGCCTGCATCAGGTGGCGGTGGCGCTGTTCGCGGAAGAAATCGACCGCGTCGGCGCTGATCTCACTCCGGTTCAATATGCCGCCTTGGCCACGGTGGAAGCCCACGCGGGCATCGATCAGGCTTCGCTCGCGGGCGTCATCGGCTATGACCGCACCACCATCGGCGGCGTGGTGGAGCGGCTTGAGGCCAAGGGCCTCATTCACCGCATCACCTCCCCCAGCGACCGGCGGGTGCGGCAGCTCTCCATCACCGCCGAGGGCGTGGCGCTGCTGCGCAGCCTCGTCGCGCCGGTGCGGCAGGTGCAGGACCGGCTGATGGCACCGCTCGCCGCCGCCGAGCAGGCGACGCTGGTCCGCCTCATGACAAAATTGGTGCATGCCACCAATGAATTAAGCCGCACGCCCACCCGTCCGGCCCCGCCCCTGAGCGCGGCGCCCACGCAACCGGCCACGCCCCGTCGGCTCTGAACGCGCCCCGGCCCCGTGCTCCGGCAACCATGGACGCGCCAGCATCCGCACCGACCGCAAACGTCGCTTGCGGGATATTAGACAGTATGCTTATCATCAGTATTATAACTAATAACCCAACGATGATCGGGAGGAAGGGATGGGCATGGCCCTCGGCACCCTGGATGAGCTGCCGCTCGCCTATCGCGCCGCCTTGGCGCGCAACAGCCTCGCGCCGCTATGGCCGATGATGCGCGATGTACTGCCCCACGGCGGGCCGCGTCCGGTGACGCTGCCGCATCTGTGGCGCTTTTCCGAGCTGCGGCCACTGCTGCTGGAGGCCGGCGCCCTCACGCCGGTGGAAAAGGCCGAGCGCCGGGTCCTGGTGCTCACCGATCCCGGCCGTGGCGCGGGCGCCATGCAGGCCGCCCCGGTCATCTATGCCGGCATGCAATTGCTGCTGCCCGGCGAGACCGCGCCGGCCCATCGCCACACCCCGAGCGCCGCCCGCATCATCGTCGAGGGCGAAGGTGCCTATACGGTCGTGGACGGCGAGAAATGCCCCATGCATCGCGGCGACCTGGTGCTTACCCCCGGCGGCGCCTGGCACGACCATGGCCATGCCGGCACCGAGCCGGTGATCTGGCTGGATGCCCTCGATCTGCCGCTGTTCGTCTATCTCGAAGGTTCCTATGCGGAGGAAGCGCCCTTACAGGCCCCGCGCAACCGGCCGGATGCGTGCGAGGCCGAATATCTCGCCTCCGGCCTCGTGCCCAGCCGGCGGCACGGCCGCGCCCCGGCCGCGCGCTATCCCATGCTGCGCTATCCCTGGGCCCGCACCGAGGCGGCGCTGCGGCGCCTTGCCGACCTTGGCCCATCGGGCGAGGCCACCGAGCTCGACTATGTGAACCCCGAGACCGGCGAAAGCTGCCTGCCCACCCTGGGCTTCACCGCCATGATGCTGCGCCCCGGCGAGACGGTGGCGCCGGCCCGCCGCTCCACCAGCGCCGTGTTCCATGTGGTGGGCGGACGCGGCACCGCGGTGGTGAACGGCGAGCGCTTCGCCTTCGGCCCGGCGGACACCTTCTCCGCGCCGGTCTTCGCCGACATCACCCACGCGGCGGCAGGCGCGGAGCCCGCGTTCCTGATCCGCATCCATGATCGGCCGCTACAGGAGCGGCTTGGCTATTACGAGGAGCGCCCCCGGTCATGAACACCCCCACGCCCGCGATGCAGGCCCCGCCTTTGCTGTTTCCGGCCCCGGCCCTGCCGCTGGTTCCCGTCACCGGCAGCACCGCGCTCTATCCGGTCCACCGCATCTTCTGCGTCGGCCGCAATTATGCGGAACACGCCCGGGAGATGGGCCACGCCGTGGATCGCGAAGCGCCATTCTATTTCACCAAGCCGGCCACCGCCATCGCGCCCTCGGACGCGGTGATCGCCTATCCGCCGGGCACCGCCAATTACCATTACGAAATGGAGCTGGTGGTGGCGCTGGGCGCGCCGGCGTTCCGCGTGCCGGAAGCCGACGCGCTCAACGCCGTGTTCGGCTATGCCTGCGGGCTCGACATGACGCGCCGCGACCTGCAGCTCGATGCCCGCGCCAAGGGGCGGCCCTGGGATCTGGGCAAGGCGTTCGAGCAATCGGCGGTCATCGCCCCGATCACCCCGGCCGCCGCGTTCGGCGCCGTGGGTCCGCAGCGCATCGCCCTCACCGTGGATGGCACGGCGCGCCAGGAGGCGCATCTTTCCGACCTTGTGTGGAGCGTCGCCGAGCTGGTCTCGCATCTGTCGAAATACTATCACCTTGCGCCGGGAGACCTGATCTATACCGGAACGCCCGCCGGCGTCGGCGCGGTGCTGCCGGGCGCCCGGCTGGAAGGCACCATCGACGGCCTTCAGCCGGTACGGCTCGCCATCGGGCCCGCCGAAGCATGAGCCTCGCCCCGCGCCCCCAGGCCGAGCCCGCGCTGCGCTTCTTCGGCTATTTCCGCTCGTCGGCGTCCTACCGCTGCCGTATCGCCTTCAATCTCAAGGGGGTGGCGCCGGCGCTCGTGCCGGTGCACCTGCGGCGCGGCGGCGGCGAACACCTCCGCCCCGACTACGTCGCGGTGAATCCACAACGCCTGGTGCCGGCGCTGGAGGTGGACGGCACCGCCCTCACCCAGTCGCTCGCCATCATCGAATGGCTGGAGGAGACCCACCCCGCCCCGCCGCTGCTGCCGCGGGATCCGCTGGCGCGCGCCCAGGTGCGCGCCTTCGCCCTCGCCATCGCCGCCGAGATCCATCCGCTCAACAACCTGCGGGTGCTCGCCTATCTCAAGGGGCCGCTCGGCCACGATCAAGCGACCGTGGATCAATGGTACCGCCATTGGGTCGGCGAGGGCCTCCTCGCCTGCGAAGCACTGCTGGCGCGCAACGGCCAGGGCCGCTTCTGCTTCGGTGACGCCCCCGGCCTCGCCGACATCTGCCTGGTGCCGCAGATGCACAATGCCCGGCGGTTCGGCTGCGATCTCTCGGCCGTGCCCCGGCTGGCCGCCATCGACGCCGCGCTGGCCGCGCTCCCCGCCTTCGCGGCGGCCCATCCGGACGCGCAGCCCGACGCCGAACCCTGAAGGCCGGACCTTTCCAAAATCAAAATGAAATCGGAGGACACGCCATGAGCGGTCACAACACGCCCCCCCGCATGCTCATTTCCGGCGGCGGCATCGGCGGCCTCGCCGCGGCCCTCGGCCTTGCCCGCAAGGGGGTCGCCAGCCTGGTCCTGGAGAAGGCGCCGGTGCTCGGCGAAATCGGCGCCGGCATCCAGCTCGGCCCCAACGCCTTTCACTCCTTCGATGCCCTCGGCGTCGGCGATGCCGCGCGGGCGGTGGCGGTCTATATCGACCGGCTGCGGCTGATGGATGCGCTCACCGCCGAGGAAATCACCCACATCATGCTCGACGAGCCGTTTCGCCGGCGCTTCGGCAACCCCTATGGGGTGATCCATCGGGGCGATCTCTACGGCGTGCTGCTGCGCGCCTGCCAGGCCAGTCCCCTGATCGAGCTGCGCACCAGCAGCGAGGTGCTGGGCTATGACCAGGACGAGAGCGGGGTAAGCGCCCGCCTTGCCGCGGGCCCCGAGCGGGGCCTCGCCCTCATCGGCGCCGACGGACTGCGCTCCAGTGTACGCCAACAACTGGTGGGCGACGGCACGCCGCGGGTGTCGGGCCACACCACCTACCGCTCCGTGATCCCCACCGCGCAGATGCCGGAGGATCTGCGCTGGAACGCCGCCACCCTGTGGGCGGGACCGAAGTGTCACATCGTGCATTACCCGCTGTCGGGCTGGAAGGTCTTCAACCTGGTCGTCACCTGCCACAACGACGCGCCGGAGCCGGTGGCCGGCAAGCCGGTGACGGCTGACGAGGTAATGCAGAGCTTCACCCATGTGCACCCGCGGGCGCAGAAGATCATCCGCCACGGCGCCGACTGGAAGCTCTGGGTCTTGTGCGACCGCGACCCGATTGAACGCTGGACCGAGGGCCGCGTGGCGCTGCTGGGCGACGCCGCCCATCCCCAATTGCAATATTTCGCCCAGGGCGCCTGCATGGCCATGGAGGACGCCGTGGCCCTCGCCCATTGCGTGGACAGCCACCCCGGCGATCTGGAGACGGCGCTGAAAGCCTATCAGCACCTGCGGGTGCTGCGCACCGCGCGCATTCAGCTCCAATCGCGGGCCATCGGCGAGCACATCTACCACCCCGCTGGCGCCCATGCGGCCCTGCGCAACACCATCATGCGCTCCTACACCGGCGAGGATTGGTATGACGCGGTGGAGTGGCTCTATGGCGGCAACGGCCTCAGCGGCGGGGCCGGAGCGGTCGGCGGGAAGATGCACCCGCCCGCGCAACCGGAGCGGCGCGCCGGCTGACGCCGCCGCCGTCCTCGTCCCTTGTGCCGCCCCCGCTTCGGGGCCATCCCCGCCGGGACCGGCCCCAAACCGGCGAGCCCCGGCCCGCGCCGCACGAACGCGGGCCGGAGGTTGTTTTCAGCACTGTCGCGCAAAGCCGCTCCAGCGTGCGCCGTGCGCCGTGCGCCGCGCGCCGGCGGAGGCGCCCCAGCGGTCCCGCGTCAGTGGCCCGAGTGATCGTGCCCCGAGGAGGCGGCGCCCACCGGCTCCACCTTGAACTTGACGGGCACGGTGCCCGCCTTCTCGAAGGTCAGGGTGCCGTCCAGCAGCTCGCCGGCCTTCAGGGGCTGCTTCAGCTCCATGAACATGATGTGGTAGGAGCCGGGCTTCAGCGTCACCGTCCCGCCGGCGGGGATGGCAAGTCCGTCCGGCAGGGGGCGCATGGTCATCACGCCGTTGGCCATGGCCATTTCGTGGATCTCCACATGGCCCGCGAAAGGCGCCGTGGCCGACACCAGGCGATCGGGGGTGGTGCCGGTGTTCTTCAGCACCACATAGCCGGCACCGACCGCGGCCCCATCGGGCGTCGCGCGCGCCCAGGGATGATCGATCTCGAGGCTGCCGGCCTTGTACTCATGCGCCATCAGCACCGGAGCCGCCATCGGCACGACCGCGAACGAGAGCGCCGACGCGATGAAAAGCCCCTTGAGGGAGAAGCCCTTATGGGCGGAAGGGAACATCTGGAACGGTTGGGACATGATGGATCTCCTGGCGCGCCCGCTGGCGGGTCGCGCGGCATGACCGTGAGCGCCACGCGGGCGGCGGCTCTGCCACCGGCTTGAGGCATCGACGGTTCGGGAAATAAAAGGTGAAGGCTTCAGATGGCGCCAACGGCGGCCGGCGGGGCCCGCGCGCGGTGCGCCATCCGCCGCCATCCGGAGAAAGCGGCGGCCCCGCCGGAGACCCGGCGCGACGCGCGAACCAAGGCCCGCGCGGGGGCGGCGAACACCCCTGCGGGCGGCGCCGGCGCCATCACATTGAGGATACAGCATCCAAACTGGCAGCACGCGGGCACATCGCCGGACGCCGGCGCATCACCGCGACCCGCTCCGACGCTGGAGCGACAGAGCAGCGAACTGAAGACGCCGTCCCCGTCCGGCCCCGCCGCGCGCGCGACCGCGCCGCCGGCAAGGACGAGCTGGACCACCAGCGCATAGGCCACCGCAAGGGCGATCCAGCCCCGCCCCGCGATGATCCTGAATGCCGAACCGGTGGCCACCGCGACACCCCCTTCGTTCCAGATCGCGCCGCGATCCTGCCTCCGCTTCGCACGGACGTCATGCCATCCGCAAGACGCATCCGACGCGCCAAGGTCGCCCGTGAGCCCCCGATCGTCCCGCGCCGCAAGCGGCGGACGCCCCCTATGAGCGGGAGCAGAGCGAGCCACGCGACTGCCGTCAAGCCACCGCGTGAAGGCCGGACGCCGCGTCGCAGCCGGCCCGCCCCGATGGGGGCGCGGCAAGGCGCCGGTCCGAAGGCCGTTTCTTTTCGTTAACTCCTGTGTTAGCCAGCCAAGGGGAGCGGGATATGCGCGGGCGGCATTCACGATTGAAGGCGTTGCAGCACACGGTGGCTTGGGCCGCCGCGTACGCGCTCGTGCTTCAGGTGATGCTGATGACCGCGCTCGGCGCCAGCCTCGTGGGCGGCGCATCGTCCCTGTCCATGCCCCTGTGCGTTAACGGCGCAACCTCCGGCAACGACGACGACGGTCCACAAAAGGCCGCCGCGCACTGTCCCCTGTGCCTCTCGCGGGTGGATGCGGTGGTGCTGCCACCGCCGGTCGAAACACCCCACATGGACCGCATCGCCATCGAGCTGCGGTACCGGGTGATCCTGCGGGACGGCCTGCGGGTCGCCGAACATCGCCGACCCAGCCAGCCCCGCGCGCCTCCAGCTTTTGCCTGATCCTTGCCCCGCCACCGGCGTGGGCTCGTCAATTCCCTTTTCCTGATCCTGACGGGCGCGCCTCGGCCGCCACGCGCGGAACCGGGTGACGTCTGCGCGGAGCTTGGCTCCCGGCCGACGCCCCGGTGCGCATGGTCGTCGCGCACGCCGCCCGCAATGGCAAAAGTCTGGTGGAAACCCCATGAGATCCCTCCCCTCGGCGCGCGCACTGCGCCTGTCCACGGCCCTCCTGTGTCCCTCGCTCGCGGTGCTCGGCCCGCTGCTCGCGCCGCCGGCGGCCGCGCAGACCGCGCCGGCCTCGATCCTGCCCACGGTGGTGGTGCGTCCTCCGGCGACCGACGCCGGCGGCCAGACCGGAGGCGAAGGCACCGCCCTCACCCCCGACACCGCCACCATCTCCGGCGCCGAGGCCGCCGCCGCGACCCTCTTCACCAGCGATTCGGGAGCTCTCATCGGCGGCATTCCCGGCGGCGCGGCCTGGGGCGCGGGCGGCGTCTCCAGCCTGCCGGCGGTGAACGGCATGGGCGCCGACCGGGTGCAGGTGGCCATCAACGGCATGATCTTCAGCCCCGCCTGTCCGAACGAGATGAACCCGCCCATGTCGTTCGTGAACCCGGCGATGATCTCGACCACGAAGGTCTATTATGGCACCGCGCCGGTGAGCGTCGGCGGCGACTATACGGGCGCCAAAGTCGATGTCACCGTCGCCCCCGCCCGTTTCACGCCCGGGAATCAGCTCCAGGTGTCGGGCAGCGTCTCGGGCTTCTACCGCTCCAACGGCAATGCCTACGGCGTGGACGCCAACGCCACCGTCTCCAACGCCGACACCAGCGTGACCTATACCGGCGGCTGGGCACGGGCCAGCGACTACACGTCCGGCAATGGCACCACCATCAAGTCCACCATGTACGAGACGCAGAACCATGCGCTCTCGATCTCGAAAAAGCTGGCGGACAACATCTTCACCCTACAGGTGGGCGGGCAGTTCATCCCCTCCGAGGGCTTCGTCAACCAATACATGGACATGGTGGAGAACAAGAGCATCTTCGTGAACGGCCGTTACGAGGGGATGTTCGACTGGGGCAAGCTGGAAGCCACCACCTTCTTCAACCGCGTCCGCCACACCATGGGCTTCATCGCGCCCGACAAGGACGGCGACATGCCGATGGACACCCGCTCCACCGACCTCGGCTATACGGTGAAGGCGACCGTGGGCCTCAGCCCCGACACGCTGATGCGGATCGGCAACGAGGTGTTCTATAACAATCTCGACGATTGGTGGCCGCCGGTGGACGGCTCCATGATGATGGGCCCGGACACCTTCGAGAACATCAACAACGGCCAGCGCCTGCGGGTCGGCACCTATGCCGAGTGGGAGAAGGAGCTGACCGACAAATGGACCACGGTCATCGGCCTGCGCAACGACATCGTGTGGATGAACACCGGTGACGTGCAGGGCTACAATGAGATGATGTACGGCCTCGACGCCGCATTGTTCAACGCCCAGAGCCACGCCCGAACCGACATCAATTTCGACGGCACCGTCAGCCTGCGCTACGAGCCGGACGCCGCCAGCCTTTACGAGCTGGGCCTCGCCCGCAAGACCCGCTCGCCCAACCTCTACGAGCGCTATGCGTGGTCCACCAGCGCCATGGCCATGAAGATGATCGGCTGGTACGGCGACGGCAACGGCTATGTGGGCAATCTGGACCTGGAGCCGGAAGCTGCCCACACGGCCTCCTTCACCGCCACCTGGCACGATCCGGCGCAGCAGGTGTGGCAGCTTAAGGTTTCGCCCTATTACAGCTATGTGGTGAACTATATCGACGCCGACCGCTGCACCCTCGCCGGCTGCCTGAGCAATCTGCCCAGCAACCTCATCACCACCGACAACTTCGTCTACCTGCAATTCGCCAACCACGATGCGTGGCTTTACGGCGTCAATATCGACGGCAAGCTGGCCCTGTGGAACAGCGACACCTATGGCCAGGGCACCTTCCGCGGCAGCCTGAACTTCGTGCAGGGCCAGCGCACCGACGGCGTGAACCTCTACCACATGATGCCGGTCAACAGCACGCTGGCGGTGGACAACACCCTCGGCAACTGGACCACCAGCCTGGAATTGCAGCTCGTGGGCTCCAAGGTGCTGGTGAACCAGGTGCGCAACGAGTTGGAAACCAGCTCCTATGCGCTCCTCAACTTCCGGACCGCCTATGAATGGCAGATGGTGCGGGTGGATTTCGGCATCGAGAACATCTTCGACACCGAATACGACCTGCCGCTGGGCGGCGCGAACCTCGTGAACTACCAGGTACCCTCCATGATGGGCAGCTCCACCGCCTGGGGCTATCCGGTGGCGGGCATGGGCCGCTCCATCAACACGCGGGTCACGGTGAAGTTCTGACCCCTCGTCACGGGCCCGCCCCGCGCGGGTCCGTGCTCCCGGCCGGTGAACGCGCGACAACGTCCCCACTCCGGCGGCGACACGCTATACAAGGCACCGGCGCGCGCATCGACGCCGCGCGACGGGGGGAGCCATGCGGCGGCCATTCTACAAAGTCCTTTACATCCAGGTGCTGTTTGCGGTGGCGGTCGGGGTCGTGCTGGGCGTCGCCTTCCCCCATCTCGGCGAGGCCATGAAGCCGCTCGGTGACGGCTTCATCAAGCTGGTGAAGATGATCATCGCCCCGGTGGTGTTCTGCACCGTGGTGGTGGGCATCTCCTCCATGGGGAACGTGAAGCGGGTCGGCCTGGTGGGCGGCAAGGCGCTGCTCTATTTCGAGGTGGTCTCGACCTTTGCGCTGGTCATCGGCCTCATCGTCGGCCGCACGCTCCGGCCCGGCGACGGCTTCAACATCGACCCCGCGACCCTCGACGCCAAGGCGGTGAGCGGCTTCGCCACCCAGGCCGCCCATTCCTCGGTGAGCGAATTCTTCCTGCGCATCATCCCGGAAACCCTGGTCAGCGCACTGACCAGCGGCGAGATCCTGCAGGTGCTGCTGGTGTCGGTGCTGGCGGGATTCGCCCTCAATGCGATGGGACCCCAGGGCGAGGGCATCCTGAAGGCGGTGCAGCAGGTGGAGCGGCTGGTGTTCGGCATCGTCGCCCTCGTCATGCGCGCGGCGCCCATCGGGGCGTTCGGCGCGATGGCCTTTACGGTGGGCGCGTACGGCCTGAAATCCATCGGCAACCTGGTGGAGCTGATCCTCACCTTCTACCTCACCGCCTTCCTGTTCGTCGGCGTGGTGCTGGGCCTCATCGCCAAGGTCATCGGCTTCAACATCTTCAAGCTGCTGCGCTACATCCGCGAAGAGCTTTTGATCGTGCTCGGCACCTCGAGCTCGGAGAGCGCCCTGCCGGCGCTGATGCGCAAGCTGGAGGCCGCCGGCGCGCCGAAATCCATCGTCGGCCTCGTGGTGCCCACCGGATATTCCTTCAACCTGGACGGCACCAACATCTACATGACGCTCGCCACCTTGTTCATCGCCCAGGCCACGAACACGCCGATCACCCTGGAACATGAATTGCTCATCCTCGGCGTCGCCATGCTGACCTCCAAGGGGGCGGGCGCGGTGGCGGGCGGCGGCTTCATCACCCTGGCGGCGACGCTCCAGGTGGTGCCGGGCATTCCGCTCGCCGGCATCGCGCTGCTGCTCGGCATCGACCGCTTCATGGCCGAGTGCCGCTCGCTCACCAATTTCATCGGCAACGCCGTGGCCACTCTGGTCATCGCCCGCTGGGAAGGCCAGCTCGACCTGCCGAAGCTGCGGGCCGCGCTCGACGGCAAGGCCCCCGATCCGGACGCCTGACACCGAGGGGCTCCAGGTCCCCAAGCAAAACGGGCGGCCCTTCGGCCGCCCGGAACCACCCGAAGCTGAGATCCCCGCCTCAGGCGTGGATGTCGATGTCCCGCGTCTCCTTGCCGAGCAGCAGGGCAATCAGGGTCAGCACCGCCATCGCGGTGAGGTAGATGCCCACCCAGAACGGGCTGCCGCCGCCATAGCTCCACAGCGCCACCGCGATGAACGGCGCCACCGCCGCACCGAGGATGGACGACACATTGTAGGAAATGCCCGAGCCCGTATAGCGCACATTGGCCGGGAACAGTTCCGGCAGCAGCGCGCCCATGGGGCCGAAGGTGAGCCCCATCAGCGAGAAGCCGAGCACCAGCCAGGCCATCACCCCCACGAAGCCGGCGGCGAGCATGGGCACCCACACGAGGCCGAACACGGCGATGGCCAGCGTGATCCAGATCAGCGTGCGGCGGCGCCCCCAGCGGTCGGCCCAGGGGCCGGACACCAGGGTGAAGATGCCGAAGAACACCACGCCCGCGATCATCATCAGCACGAAGGTGCGGTAGTCGTAGCCCAGGCCCGGCAGCGCGGCGGTGGTGGTGGCGCGGCCGTAGCTCAGGGAGAAGGTGGTCATCAGATAGAACAGCACATAAGTGGCGAGCATGTAGAAGGTGCCGAGGATCAGCTCGCGCCAATAGGTCTTGCAGGCCGCCACCAGCGGCACCTTCTCGATGCGGCCGTCCTTCACGGTATTGGCGAAGGCCGGGCTCTCCACCAGGTTGAGCCGCACCCACAGGCCCACGATCACCATCACCGCCGAGAACAGGAACGGAATGCGCCAGCCCCAGTTCAGGAAGGCGTCGGAGGGACGCGAGGGATCGGACGAGGGCATCACCGCCGCGATCACCAGGAACAGGCCGTTGGCGATGATGAAGCCGATCGGCGCGCCGAGCTGCGGGAAGGTACCGTAAAGGGCGCGCTTGCCCTCCGGCGCGTTCTCGGTGGCGACCAGCGCCGCGCCGCTCCACTCGCCCCCCAGCGCGAAACCCTGGGCGAGGCGCAGGATCACCAGCAAGGCGGGGGCAAACCAGCCCACCAGGGGGAAGGTGGGCAAGGCGCCGATGAGGAAGGTGGCGATGCCCATGGTGAGCAGCGCCCCCACCAGCGTGATCTTGCGGCCCCGCTTGTCGCCCAGATGGCCGAAGAACACCGCGCCCAGAGGCCGCGCCACCATGGCCGCGCCGAACACCGCGAACGAGGCGAGCAGCGCCACGGTGTCATTGCCGGCCGGAAAGAACAGGTGCGGGAACACCAGCACCGCCGCCGTGGCGTAGACGTAGAAATCGTAAAACTCGATGGTGGTGCCCACAAGACTCGCGAGAATCACGCGATAGCGCGGATTGACGAGGGCGGGCGCGGTCTCGTCCGCGAGGGGAGCTGTCGTTGCTGTCGATGACATATCTTCGTGTTCCAAAACGCGGCCTGCCACGTCCGGAGGGCTCAGGCACCGCCGGGCGTCGTCCGTGACAGAGAGGGTTCGGCAATTTTCGGTCGCGCGGAGATGGCCACGGAGGCACTCACGCGGTGGATAGCCGTCTCGCCTGATAGATTATTGCGCCCCCCTTGGCTAGCGGCTCTGGCGTGTCGCACGGCGGCCCTGCACCCGACGCATAACACCGCCGCGCCTCCATGCATCGCCGCACGCCGGACGCTGGGTCATCGGCGAATGGCATTGAAAGACCCCCGCCGACCCATGCTAGGCTGTAGGGATGGCGCCTCCCGGCACCGGCCATCGGCGCAACGCGCCGTGTGCTCCGCGCCAGCCCCCGACCCGATCCCTGCTCAGCGGAGCCCCCATGCTCGAGTATCGCCCCCTTGGAGACAGCGGCCTTGCCGTGTCGTCCATCTGCCTCGGCACCATGACGTTCGGACAGCAGAACACGGAAGCCGAGGGCCATGCCCAGCTCGACCTCGCCCTCGACCACGGCATCAATTTCATCGACACCGCCGAGATCTATTCCATCCCGCCCCGGCCCGAAACCCAGGGTTCCACGGAGCGCATCATCGGCACATGGCTCAAGGCGCGCGGCAGCCGCGACAAGGTGATTCTCGCCACCAAGGTCGCCGGCCGCTCGACCCAGAACTGGCTGCGCGCCGATGGCGCGAACCCGCGCCTTGACGCCCGCAACATCCAAGAGGCCATTGAGGGTTCCCTGCGCCGGCTCCAGACCGATTATGTGGACCTCTACCAGCTCCATTGGCCGGACCGGGCGGTGCCCTTGTTCGGCAATCCCGCGTCCGTGCCGGCGCGCGGCAGCAATGAGAGCCCGGAGGTTCCCATCGAGGACACCCTCGGCGCCCTCGCCGATCTCGTGACCGCGGGCAAGGTGCGCCACATCGGCCTGTCCAACGAGACCGCCTGGGGCCTTCAGCGCTTCCTCGCCGCCGCCGGCAAGGGCATCGGCCCGCGCGTGGTGTCGGTGCAGAATGCCTACAACCTTCTCAACCGCACCTATGAAGAGGCGCTCGCGGAGTTCGCCGCCCGCGACGGGGTGGGCCTGCTGGCCTATTCCCCTCTGGCGCAGGGCTATCTCACCGGCAAATATCTCGGCGGCGCCCGACCCGCCGGCGCCCGTTCCACCCTGTTCAACCGTGGCCAGCGCTATGAAAAGCCGGGCACGGACGCGGCCATCACGGCCTATCTGGCGCTCGCCGCCGAGGTGGGCCTGTCCCCGGTGGCTCTGGCGCAAGCCTGGGTCACCAGCCGGCCATTCGTGACCTCCAACATCATCGGCGCCACCTCCATCGCCCAGCTTCAGGAGACGCTGGCGACCCTCAGCGTGACCCTGACGCCAGAGATCGAGGCCAAGGTGAACGCCATCTTCCAGCTCCATGGCAACCCGGCGCCCTGAGCCCGAACGCAAAAAGGCCGCCCGGCACCTGGACCGACACCTGGGCGGCCTTCAACGTCCCGACCGGCGCCACTCATACCATCGGCCCCGGTCTTTGACCGGCGCCAAGTGGGTTCGCTCAGGCGCCGCGCGGGCTTGACCAAAGCCCCGTGAGTCAAGCTCACAGGCCGCCTTTGGTATCACGCCGTTGCCGCGAACACCCGGTAACGGTGCGGCAGCAACCCCACGCGGGCGCCGACCGAAATGTCGCGATCGAGCGGCACGGAGGCTTCCACCACCATCATCCCCTGATCCGACGCGATCTCCACATCGGCCCGGCGATTGGGTCCGAACACGCGCAGCGCCAGCACTTTCCCGGCGAACGGTGCGTTTTCCGGCGGCGCCAATTCCACCTCATGGGGACGCGCCAGGATCTGCGCCGGGCCGTCCCCGACGCCCTGGGCATCGAGCCCGAGGGGCTGACCCTTCAGGAACAGCGATCCACCGCGCGCCTCGCCGGGCAGGCGCACGGTCTCGCCGATGAAATCATGGACAAAGGCGGTGGCCGGGTTCTGGTAGACATCCACCGGCGCGCCCACCTGCTCGATCTTGCCACGGCCCATCACCACGATCCGGTCGGAGACTTCCAGCGCCTCCTCCTGGTCGTGGGTGACGAGTACCGAGGTGACGGGCATCTCCTCGTGCAGATGGCGCAGCCAGCGGCGCAGCTCCTTGCGCACCTTGGCATCGAGCGCGCCGAACGGCTCGTCCAGCAGCAGCACCTTTGGCGAGATGGCCAGCGCCCGCGCCAGCGCCACCCGTTGGCGCTGGCCGCCGGAGAGCTGGGCCGGATAGCGGTCCGACAGCCAATCGATCTGCACCAGGGACAACAGCTCGTTCACCCGCGCGCGGATGGAGGCTTCCGGCAGCTTGGCCGGCCCCCGCCGCACCCGCAGCCCGAAGGCGACGTTCTCAAACACCGTCAGGTGCCGAAACAGGGCGTAATGCTGGAACACGAAGCCCACGTTGCGCTCGCGCACCGAGCGCGAGAGCGCATCCTCGCCGTCGAACCGCACTTCCCCCTGATCGGGCCAATCAAGGCCGGCGATGATGCGCAGCAGCGTCGTCTTGCCAGAGCCCGATGGCCCGAGCAAGGCCACCAGCTCGCCGCTGTTGATCTGCAGGGAGACATTGTCGAGGGCGGTAAAGGTCTTGAACTGCTTGGTGACGCCGACGATGTCGATGCTCATGGACGGGTTCCTGCAAGACGGCCTGCGACGCGCGCCACGCCGCGCGCTGCGCCAGGGCATACGCGGACGGCAACGGCCTGATGAGTGTTGTAGCGGATTTCAAGGCGCGCGGGCACCGCGCCCGAGCGGCGCAGCCGGGCCGGCGCTAAGGCGGCCGCTCGGACCGCGCTCACCCCGCCCTCCCGCGCCGCTCGCTCCAACGCTGCAAGCCGTTGATGATGGCCAGAAGCGCGAACGAGGCCAGCAGCATCACCACCGCGATGGCGGTCGCATCCGCATAGCGGAACTCCTCCAGGCGAATGACGATCAGCAGCGGCGCGATCTCCGACACCCCCGGCAGATTGCCGGCGATGAAGATCACCGAGCCGTATTCGCCCACGCCACGGGCAAAGGCGAGCGCGAACCCGGTGACGAGCGACGGCCCGATGGACGGCAGCACCACCCGCCACAGGGTTTGCCAGCGCGAGGCGCCGAGGCTCGCCGAGGCTTCCTCCAGCTCCTGGTTCAGATCGGCGAGCACCGGCTGCACCGTGCGCACCACAAATGGAAGGCCGATGAACACCAGCGCCACCATGATGCCGAGTGGCGTGAAAGCCACTTGGATGCCGAGCGGCGCCAGCAACGACCCCACCCAGCCGTTCTCGGCATAGATCGCCGTCAAGGCGATGCCGGCCACCGCGGTGGGCAGCGCGAACGGGATGTCGACGATGGCGTCCACCACTCGGCGGAAGGGAAACTCATAGCGCACCAGCACCCACACCACGATCAGCCCCAGCACCGCGTTCACTGCCGCGGCCGCCAGCGACAGGCCGAACGACACCTGCAGGGCATGAACGGTCCGCTCGGCGGTCACGATCGCGAGGAAACGGGAGAAAGTGAGCTCGGAGGTCTTTGCGAACAGGCCGACCATCGGCAGCAGCACGATGAGGCTCAGCCAGGTCAGGGTCAGGCCAAGAGTGAGCCCAAAGCCCGGAAGAACGCTTTTCGGACGCCGGCGAGCAAGGGGAAGCGCAAGGTTCGACATGACTAGCTTTTCACTGCTGGCGAAAAAAGAACAGGTCGCGGGGCATCCATAGCACCCCGCGGCCTTGGACCCACCCGCGCCCTTCGTCACCCCCCTCGGAGGCCGGAGGCCGTTCGCGCGTGGCCTCCGCGATCCCGGCGAAGATTGTTACCGCCCGGTAATCTGATCGAACACCCCACCGTCAGAGAAGTGGGTCTTCTGCGCCTTCTGCCAGCCGCCGAACACCTCGTCCACCGTGAACAACTCCACCGGCGCGAACTTGTCCTTGTATTTGGCCGCCACCTCGGGATTGCGCGGGCGGTAGTAGTTGCGGGCGGCGATATCCTGCCCCACCGGGGTGTAGAGGAATTTCAGATAGTCCTCGGCCACCTGCCGGGTGCCCTTCTTGTCCACCACCTTATCCACGACGGCCACCGGCGGCTCCGCCAGGATGGAGACGGACGGCGTCACGATATCGAACTTGTCGGGACCGAGCTCGTTCACCGAGAGATAGGCTTCGTTCTCCCAGGCGATGAGTACGTCGCCGATACCGCGCTCCACGAAAGTGACCGTCGCGCCGCGCGCGCCCGTGTCGAGCACCGGCGCGTTCTTGTAGAGCGCCTGCACGAAATCCTTGGCTTTCGCCTCGTCGCCACCAAACTTCTTGAGGGCATAGCCCCAGGCGCCGAGATAGTTCCAGCGCGCGCCACCGGAGGTCTTCGGATTGGGTGTCACCACCTTGATGCCGGGCTTGACGAGATCGTCCCAGTCCTTGATGCCCTTGGGATTGCCCTTGCGCACCAGGAACACGATGGTGGAGGTGTAGGGCGCCGAATTATCCGGCAAACGCTTTTGCCAGTCCGCGGCAAGAAGCCCGCGCTCGGCGATGGCATCGATGTCATAGGCCAGGGCGAGGGTCACCACGTCCGCTTCCAGCCCATCGATGACCGACCGCGCCTGCTTACCGGACCCGCCGTGTGACTGGCGAATGGTGAGGCTGTCGCCGGCATGACTCTTCAGCCACTCGGTGGTGAACGCCTTGTTCACATCCGCATAGAGCTCACGGGTGGGATCATAGGAGACGTTCAGCAGCGTGGTCTCAGCAGCGAGCGCCGGCGTCGCCGTCGCAACCGCCAGAACCAGCGCAGCAAGGCGCGCGCGGAAAGACATCGGACGAGCGAGCATCATACCTCCAGAAATCCAGCGCGCACAGGTCATGACACCCGGCGCGGCTTGGCGAATGGCGCAACTCGACGATTACACCGCAGCTAAGGTCGGTCAACCTATTTTCTATCAAACCGATGATTATTGTTTTATCAATGGCGCACGCGTGCGTTTGAACCTGCGGGGCAGAATGCGCCGGTGCGGGGCACCAACCACGCGCAGTGACACCGCCCCATTGCACCGGGCACATAGCGGCGGGCGCAGGCGGGCAGACCCACCGGTGAGCCGATTTCAGGAAAATGGCAGTTCCCCGCGCCGCCGCGCAGGCGCAGCCTGAGCCGGTTCATCTTGAGCTTGATGCTGGGGACCGCAAGGATAGCTGCGGTCCGGTGCAGGGATTGGAGGTCACCGATGCGAAAGGCCATCCCCGCGAAACGCCGGCTGCTCCCCAGCACGACCGACGTGTGGACAGCGGCGGCCGGCACCGCGCTCTCGTCCACGACAAGCAAACCACGCCAAAGAGATCAGCCCGTGATGGGGTCCGTGCGCCGTGCGTAAAACGCCCGCGCCAAACCGCCCGACCATTGGATTATGGCGGTTCCTCGCGCCGCGACGCCCCGATCCTGAACAGGCCCGAACCTGGGCTGCAAAGGCCTCTATTCCGCGGCTGCGGGGAGCTCCGTCTCATTCTCGTTCGCCGCCGGAGCGCGTCCGTTGCGCATCCAGGCCAGCCGGGATTCACCATCTTCCGCACCGAAGCAGACGTGAAAGTCATCGCATTCCGCGCACACCGGCGCGGTGCACAAGGTGAAGCCCTCCGATCCGCACACCATGCGGTAGAGAAACTTCTTCCACTTCATGTCGTTACGGTTTTTCTGGGCCAGCGGCGCGAAATGGCGCTTCATCAGCGATGACAACTCGGTGCGATTGCGCAAGCCGAGATCCTGCCACAGATGATGCGGGAACTTGCAGCGCCGCGCAATCATGGCGCCAAGCGTACGCTCCAGTGCGTCCCCTTGCGAGCAATACATGCCCAGAATGTCGCGAACCGACTGTTCTTCCTTATCGATCACCGGACGCGAGGCATCGCACCACGCCGTCGCATGCGCCGCCGCCGGAAACCAGAAGAAGAGCACACTCTCCAGTTCATCCGCCGAGAGCCCGATGCCCTCGAGCGGCCCCTGCCCGGACGCCGCCCCCTCGGCCACCGCGAGCGAGAGAATGGCGGCGATGACGTGCCGGTCGAAAGCGTCGCAATCGACGGGACCCGGCGTCGAGATGAGCTGGTCGTAGACCTCTTCTGCCGTCATCGCCGCACCTCCGATCAGGCCGCCTTTTCCATCCCGTGGATCTGGCAGTTGGCAGGGCAAACACGCGCGCAAGCACCGCAGCCGATGCAGGCACCCATGTCGTTCATCACCATGACCTTCTTCTCGACCTCATCATCCTCATCATCATCGAGGCTGACCACTTCGCCATCCTCATTGATACCCTTCAGCGTCATCACATCCCGGCCGCAGACCTTGAAGCAGCGCCCGCAACCGATACATTTTCCGGCATCGATATCGAGCAGGTAGTCTGGCTGCCAAGCTCGACCATCTCGGGTTTCGTTAGACATAGGGAAACGACCTTTCGAGGTTCGGGCGGCGCGTCACCGGCCGCCGGCATCATGCGGCCCGCCGTCACGCCGCTTCGAGGGCCTTCAGTTCGGCGCGCTTTTTTTCCAGCTCCGAAAAGGCCTCATGCGCCTTCTTCGCCACCGCCGGGATCTGCTCCCAATTGATGGGCAGCTCCTCGGAAAGGTCATGAAGATCCATCTTGGCCTGGGTCGCCTTGGCCGACAGCTTCTTGAGTTCCGCCTTCAGGGCATCGATGTCGCTCATGATCGCCTCAGTAGTTGGCCACTTCGGGGAACTTCTGGATCATCTCGACGCCCGAGGCGACATACTTTGAACCCTCTTCCGCCAGCTTACCGAGATTATCGAAGCCAAAGCGATGGACGTCGCGGAGCTGCTTGTTCACCACGATCAGGCGACCGCCGATGAGCACCATGCGGCCAAAGCCCTCGTGACTCATCTTCAGCATCGGCGAGATCATCACCCGCGTTTCCCGCTCGATGAGTAGGCACACCGCATTGAAGAACAGCTCCATGCGCCAGATGGTTTCCGGGTCCGGATCGCCGATGATCGGCAGGGCGCGGCGCGCTTCCTTGTCGAGGATATAAGGCTCGATCAGATCGAGGTCCTTCTTGCTTTCCCACGCCCCGTGGGTGTCCTGCGCGCGCCAGACCTTGATGAGCTCCTTGACGAAAAGAGTCTCTTCGGCGGGGACCGCCTCGACGGTGTCTGCAATTGCTTCGGCCATGGGTGCGTCCTCAGTCCTCGAAATCGAAGTTGCGTTCTTTGCCCTTGTTCAGCACCTTACGGAGCCAGGGCGGCGGGTTGCCCTTCAACACTTCAGACAGCTTGTCGATCAGATCCTCGATCTCTTCCGGCTGGCTCACCTTCATCGGATGGATGTTGTTCGCCACCACCCGTGCCGCGCCGGAGCCGCCGATGGCGGCAACGTACAGAATCGCACAATCCTTGATGGCCTCGATCTTCGGGGCCAGCTTGTCCTCGTTGCCATCTTCCTTGAGGTCGCCGTCGAACTCGATGGACTCGATGAAATGGTGATCGTCCGGGTTCACCTCATAGATGGCGATGTGCTTGGCCCACCCGAAATGCGCGTCGACGCGCTTCATATCCTGCGTAGCAAATGCGACTTTCATGATGCTTTCGCCTCTATGTTCTTCTTAATGGTGGGTCGCTGCAGAAGTCGTGCCAGTTTCGTGGCCATGACCCTCGGCGCCGGGGCGCCAAGTGTCGGGGGTGGGCTCGTGGTTGTCCTCGTGATCCTTGATGACAAGGTTGGCGAGGGTGAAAATGAGGTCGCGGGTGCCGCGATAGCCGACCGAGAGCTGGTGCCCCGCCCCCAGCCGATCGAACATGGGCATGCCGATGCGATGGAACGGAATGCCGAGCCGCTCGGCACCCTGCCGCCCGTGTGAATGGGTCAGGAACAGATCACAGCCGCGCGCCTTGGCCAGGGTCTCCAGATCTTCCAGATCGCCGATCAGAACCTCTTCAGTCGGCAGGCGCTCGAACACCGGCGACTGGGTGGTGGTCACCGCCGCGACGATGTGCGTCCCCATCTCGTGCAGCATGGAGCCGACATCAAATAGAAGATCCGGCTCCGCGCCGATGGCGAGCTTGCGGCCACCCAGATGGAAGTGCGCATCCAGCATCGCGTCCACCAGCTGCCCGCGCTGGCGCCGATACTTGCGGGGCACCGGCCGTCCGGACACCTCGCTCAGGAACATGATGAAGTCGTCGTTGGGCGCGAGGCCGCACAGGCGCTCGAACACGCGGGCCTTGGAGCCGGTCTTCTTCTCCATGGCCTCGGCCGCACGACGCATCTGCGCGCCGATGCCGATGGTCCATGCCGCCTCGCCCATGGTCGCGACTTCATCGACACCAATGCCGCCGATGGTCGTCGGGGTGAAATCGTCGGGAATGTGTCCATCGAGCGAGCCGGCCAGATCCGGCAGAAACGACGGCACGAGGCCGAAGTCCTCGATGATCGTCCGCAACTCGTCGAGGTCTCCGGGCGTCATGTGACAGCCGGGAAGCACATTGATGCGGGCCGGGTCCTTGGCAGCGCCCGGTTCCGGCGTCTTCACCAGCGCCTCAACCATCTTGGCGACCGTCTTCTCCCAGCCGTCCTGGAACGCATCCTTGAAGTCGGGCGTCGACACATAGACCAGAGGGAAATCCGCCAATTGTGGATATTTGGCGCGGATCAGCTTGATATAGCCGTCCACGTCGTCGCCCTTGGTCTCGGTGACGCCGGTCGAGCAGATGCCGATGATCTCGGGCTTGGTGCGATTAAAGATGTTCAAAATCGCCTGCTCGACGTTTTCGAGCCCGCCGAGCACCGTTGCCACCTCGCTCATGGCGGTGGTCTGGAGCGGAATGGCTTCCTTGAAGTGGCGCACGAACAGCACGAGGCCGAACGACGTGCAGCCTTGCGAGCCGTGCAGCAGCGGCATGCAGCCCCTCAGCCCCATGAAGGCGAGCGCGCCGCCAATCGGCTGGCTCATCTTCAAGGGATTGACCGCGCAGGCCTTCTTGGTCGGAACGAGCTTTGCCATGTCGCGCCTCTCACTCCGCCGCCACCAGCGCGTCCGGGGCCGAGCCGCCGTTCACGCTGGACAGGATGTCATCCACGCGTTCGGCGCAATTGCCGCAGCCGCCGGACGCCTTGGTGTGGGTCTTCACCTCCGCCACCGAGGTGAGCCCCTGGGCGCGGATCGCGTCCTCGATGGTGCCCACGTCCACACTCATGCAATTGCACACCTTCTTGGCCCGGCGCGCGGCTTCCGCCGCCACCGGATCGACGATGGCATCCACCGCGCCGGCCGGCATGGCCGCCACCGCCTCGAAGATGTCCTCGATACGCACGGCGCACGCGCCGCAGCCGCCCGACGCATGGGTGTGCTCGCGCACGCCGTCCACCGTGGTCAGGCCGTGCGCGGCGATGGCATCCTCGATGGTGCCGAGATCGACACTCTTGCAATTGCAGATCTTCTTGGCGCGCCGCGCCTTCTCCGCCGCGACCGGATCGGCGGCGAGGGCGGCGGCTTCCGCCTCCATGTCGGCGATCGCCTTGGCCTGCCACGACTTGGCGGGATCCTCCCAGGGCGCCGGCTTGCGGACTTGCTCCCAGATCGGGTTGTAGAGCGCCTTGTCGATCTCCTCCACCAGCTTCACCATGCCCACATAGCCCATATAGGCGTGGTGGCGTTCCTGGTTGATGTCGAGCCACGGCATGTTGGCCTTGAGCGCGATGAACTGCGAGCGGCCGCCCGAAAGCATGATGTCGGCCTTCGCGTCCTTCAACATCTTGTACATTTCGCGGGGCGTCATGTCGTCGATCATGTGGGCGTCCTGCCCCATGAGTTCCTTGATGCGCTCCTTGTCTTCCTTGGTCGACTTCTTGACCGAGGTGCCGACCAGTTCAAGTCCCGCCTCCTGCAGCGCCGCCACCACCGACCAGGACTTCACACCGCCCGTGATGAGCAGCACCTTCTTACCCTTGAAGCGGGGCTTGAACTTGGCGATTGCGTCCCAGGCCTTCTTCTCCTCGCGGGCGATGATGGCCTCGGTGCGATCCATCAGCTCCGGATCGGCGCCCTTCTCGATGAGCATGCGCGCGATTTCACGCAAAGAGTCGCTAGAGTCCTCGATGCCGTAGAAGGAGCCCTCGAAGAAGGGGATGTCGTAACGCTCCTCCATCTTGCGGGCCACATTGATCATGGCCTTGGAGCACACCATCATCGCCGCCTTGGCGCGGTGCGAAGAGGCCACGTCCTTATACTTTCCGTCGCCGGAGATGCAGGCCAGGATGCGGATGCCAAGCTCGTCCAGCAGCGGCTTCACCTGCCACAGCTCGCCGGAGAGATTGTATTCGCCGATGATGTTGATGTCGTACGGCGTCGTGTATTCCGGCTCCTCAGTTCCGATGACATGCTCGAGAATGGCCTCGCCCGCCAGCTTGTTGCCGAGGTTCTTCGGCCCCACGAAGCCCGGCGAGTTGATCGGGATCACCGGCTTGCCGAACTTTTCCTTCGCTGCCTTGCAGACCGCGTCGATGTCGTCGCCGATCATGGCGGGGACGCAGGTCTGATAGACGAAAATGGCCGGCGGATCGTATTTTTCGATGATCTCCTTGATGGACTTGAACAGGCGCTTCTCGCCGCCGAACACCACGTCGGTCTCGTTGATGTCGGTCGTGAAGCCGGTGCGCCAGATGTTCGAGCCGGACGACTTGGCGCCGCGGTTGTCCCAGGAATTGCCCTCGCAGGCGATCGGGCCATGCACGAGGTGGGCGACATCGGTGAAGGGCTGAAGGGCGATCTTCGCGCCGTCGAACGCGCATCCGCCGGCGGCACCGCCGGGTTGCAGCTGTTTGGTGCAGCCCTTCTTCTTTTCCGCCTCGGATTTGTTTTGGTTTTTCGCGCACCCCGGTTCGTTGAAGACGGCCTGAATCGTGTTGGACAGCGAGCTCATGGATCTCTCCTTCAACAAAGGGGCTGTGTCAGATCGGGGGAAATTTCCTTAAATTCTCCCTGTCGGGTCGATCCGGGCGGGGCCCCGAAGCGGCTCGCGGTCACGACTTTGAACCCGGGCGGGGAGAGCCCGCCCGGGTCGAGAACATCAACGAATGATGTCGAACGAATAGTCGGTCTTGGCCGGAACGATGGTGTTCAGGTCGATGGTGTCGAAGATCTTGTCCAGGATGGTGATGAGCACATTCATGCCACCCTGATAGCCCCACACCGGACGACGGTGATGGTGGTGACGGTCGAAGATCGGGAAGCCGATACGGATCAACGGGGTGCCCGTGTCGCGCTCCAGATACTTGCCGTAGGTGTTGCCGATCAGGAAGTCCACCGGCTCGGTAAAGAGCAGCGAACGCATGTGCCACAGGTCCTTGCCGGGATACACCTTGCAGTTCGCGCCGAAGGGCGAGGACGCGAAGAGCGCCTGCATCTTTTCTTCCCAGCGCTTGTTGCCGTTGGTGGCCAGCACGGTGGTGGGCTCGGCGCCGAGCTCCAGCAGGAAGGCGGCCAGGCCATAGCACAGGTCCGGATCGCCATAGATGGCGAACTTCTTGCCGTGGATATGAGCGGACGAATCGGCGATGGCGTCGACGAGACGGCCGCGCTCGCGGGCGAGTTCCTCGGGGATCTCCTTGCCGGTGATGCGGGAGACTTCCATCAGGAACTTGTCGGTGGCGGAAACGCCGACCGGGTGGTTGAACGCCAACACCTCATGGCCGTGGTTGGCGATGAAGGGCAGCGTCTTCTCCGTGCAGTATTCCTGCATGGAAATGGTGGCCTTGGCGTGGATGGCGTTGGCCGCCTCTTCCAGCGTGGTGCCGCCGTCATACATGCGGAACTCGCCGTCGGTCGGGGTGTCCCACACGTCCGAATTGTCACCGACGATGGTGTACTCGACGCCCATCAGGTTGAAGATGCGCTTGATCTCGCGCAGGTTGCCGACGGTGTAGCCGTCGAAACCGCCGAGGAAGTTGATCTTCTCGTTGGGCACGCGCTCCAGCTTCTCGGTGGTACCGGCCTTGCCGTCCCAGAAGTGCTCGAGAACCCCCTTCATGGCATTGTCGTAGCCGGTGATGTGGCTGCCGACGAAGGCCGGGGTGTGGGCGAAGGGAACGTCGTATTCGGCCGGAACCGAACCCTTTTCCTTCGCGGTCTTGATGAACGCGTTCAAGTCGTCGCCGATGACTTCCGCCATGCAGGTGGTGGAGACGGCGATCATCTTCGGCTTGTACATGTTGTAGGTGTTGGCGAGACCGTCAATCATATTGTTGAGGCCGCCGAACACCGCCGCGTCTTCCGTCATGGACGACGACACGCAGGAGGTGGGCTCCTTGAAGTGGCGCGAGAAGTGCGAGCGATAATACGCCACGCAGCCCTGCGAGCCATGCACGAACGGGATCGTGCTCTCGAAGCCGACCGCCACGAACACCGCGCCGAGCGGCTGGCAGGCCTTGGCCGGGTTCACGGTCAGGGCTTCGCGAGCGAAGTTCTTTTCCTGGTACTCAGGAGTCTTGGCCCACTCGCGGATCCGCTCCACTTCGGCGGGATCGCGGGGGTTCTCGAACAGCCGCTTCTTGTTGGCCAGCATCTGCTGGTATTCGGGACCACGGAAAAGCTCGAAGTGATCGAGCACGTTATCTGCATTTTGTGGCATAGCGAACCCCTTATGGTGGGTCTTGAACTCGACATGCCCGCCCCGGTGCCCCTCCCGCGTGCGGGAGGGGTGATAAGGCAAGCTTTGGCTAGCTGTGGCTACCCGCGCGCGATCACTCGGCGGCCAGCAGGGTCGGCTTGGCCGGAGACTTCTTCCACGGGGTGTTGGTCATCTTCCACACGGGAGAATTGATGGCCATGTCCATGTCACGGGCGAAGATGGCGAAGCCGTCATAGCCGTGATACGGACCCGAGTAGTCCCAGGAGTGCATCTGGCGGAAGGGCACGCCCATCTTCTGGAAGACGTACTTTTCCTTGATGCCAGAGCCGACCAGGTCGGGCTGGATCTTCTCGACGAACTTCTCGAACTCGTATCCGGTCACGTCGTCATAGATGATCGTGCCATCCTTGACGTAGTGCTGGGCGGTGCGCTGATAGTCGTCGTTATGGGCGAACTCGTAACCGGTACCCACCACTTCCATGCCCAGGTCTTCGTAGGCGCCGATGACGTGACGGGGACGCAGGCCGCCCACGTACAGCATCACGGTCTTGCCTTCGAGGCGCGGACGGTACTTGGCGATCACCGCGTCCATCAGCGGCTGGTACTTCGCGATGACCTTCTCAGCGCCTTCCTTGATCTTGTCGTCGAAGTAGCTGGCGATCTTGCGCAGCGACTCGGCAATCTTGGACGGGCCGAAGAAGTTGTATTCGCACCACGGAATACCGAACTTTTCTTCCATGTGCCG
Source organism: Xanthobacter agilis (assembly GCF_021730435.1). Taxonomy (GTDB): domain Bacteria; phylum Pseudomonadota; class Alphaproteobacteria; order Rhizobiales; family Xanthobacteraceae; genus Xanthobacter; species Xanthobacter agilis. The sequence continues at coordinate 1,046 of NZ_JABWGX010000016.1, read as the reverse complement.
CGAGATGTAGTTCATCGAGCGGTAGCAGTGGAGAACGTTCAGCTTCGCCATCGGGGTGTTCTCGAGCTCGGCCAGCGAGCCGTCGCCCGACCACTGCGCGATCACGCGCAGGCCCATCTCCTCCAGGAGGATACGCGACGACCAGGCGTCACCACCGATGTTGTAGTCGCCGATGATGGCGACGTCGTAGGGGGTAGACTCGAAGGGCGCGACCCGGTTCGGATCCTGCTTGTCGAAGATCCAGTCACGGATGGCGTCGTTGGCGATGTGATGGCCCAGGGACTGGGACACGCCACGGAAGCCCTCGCACCGCACGGGAACGATGGTCTTGCCGTCATATTCCTTCGACTTGACCTTCGACACCGCCTCGATGTCGTCGCCGATCAGGCCGATCGGGCACTCGGACTGAACCGTGATGCCGTTGTTGAGGGGGAACAGCTCCTGGATTTCGTCCATGATCTTGGCGAGCTTCTTGTCGCCGCCGAAGACGATGTCCTTTTCCTGGAAGTCGGACGTGAACTGCATCGTCACGAAGGTGTCGATACCGGTCGTGCCGATGTAGTAGTTGCGGCGGGCGGCCCAGGAATACTGGCCGCAGCCGACCGGGCCGTGGGAGATGTGGATCATGTCCTTGATGGGACCCCACACCACGCCCTTCGAACCGGCGTAGGCGCAGCCACGGATGGTCATCACGCCCGGAATGGACTTGATGTTGGACTTCACGCCGCAGTCGGACTTACCGGACTCATGAACGTTCAGATGCTTCGCGCGGCGCTTCGCGGTCTTATCGGGATAGACCTTGAGGACTTCCGCGATGAGTTCTTTATTGCGCGCCTTGATTTCAGCAACGCTCTGCTTTTCGGCCAAGCTCATCTTGAAATCTCGCTCTCGTTGGGGTTGCCGTCGAGCCGGCCGGCTCTCGTCGCGAGCCGGCCGGAATTTTCATGCTCAGGCGGTGAGCTCTGAGGCGGTCTTGCCGACCTGGCTCTCGTCCACGGCCTTCAGGATGCCGTGCTCCATGAGCATGTCTTCGAGCTCGTCCATGG
>NZ_JABWGX010000015.1 GCF_021730435.1 Xanthobacter agilis | reverse complement strand
CCCCCCCCCCGCCCGGGTGGCAAGTCATCGGCCGGTGTTGGCCGGAGCTCGGCCTTTAGGGCCGAGGCCGTCCCGCCCGCACGGCTCTGGCGCGGTGTCGGGCGAAGCGGACACCGATCCGCATGAGGAAAAGGTGTGGAAGCAAAAGCAAAGCCATGTCCAAGGCGACGCGCGCAACCAAGGTGCTGGAGCAGGCGAAGATCGCCTTCACCGTGCACACCTACGATTACGACCCCGATGCCGACCGCATCGGCCTCCAGGCCGCCGAAGCCATCGGCGAGGCCCCGGAGCGCGTGCTGAAGACGTTGATGGCGCTGGTGGACGGAAAGCCCGCCTGCGCGATCGTGCCGTCGGATCGCGAAGTCTCCATGAAAAAGCTGGCGGCGGCGTTCGGCGGCAAGTCGGCGCAGATGATGAAGCCCGCCGAGGCCGAGCGCGTCGCCGGCTACAAGGTTGGCGGCATCAGCCCGTTCGGCCAGACCCGCCCGCCGCGGGTGGCGGTGGAGGAACAGGCTCTCGCGCACCCTTACGTCTTCATCAACGGTGGCCAGCGCGGGCTCCAGGTGCGGCTTGATCCGCACGACGTGGTGCGGGTGCTGAACGCCATCGTCGCCCCTGTGGTCGCCTGAGGCGCCCGTCCGGGCACGCACCGGCAAAGGCGCCGTTGCGCGGCAGGTTGCGGACCGGCCGCGCCAGCGTCACAGTCGCCGCTCGCGGCGCACACCGCCGCCGAAACGGACGAACCGCGCACCCGACGACGCGGCCATCGGGAGGACGACGCCATTCCCATGAGACTGTGTTCCGCGCCCTGGATGGCGCTCTGCGCCCTCGCATGCGCCCTCGGCGCCACCGCCGCGGGCGCCAATGACGACGTCTTGAAGCGCACCGCCTCGGGACGCGAGCAGGTGCTGCAGACGGTGGACTACGCCAACACGCGCTACTCCCCCCTCGACCAGATCAATGCCGGCAACGTCGGCCGGCTGAAGGTGGCCTGGACCTTCTCCACCGGCGTGCTGCGCGGCCACGAGGGCGCGCCGCTGATCGTCAACGGCATCATGTATGTGCACACGCCGTTTCCCAACGTGGTCTATGCCCTCGACCTCGACCACGACGGGCGGATCCTGTGGACCTACCGGCCCCGCCAGTCGCGCGACGTGGCGGCCGTCATGTGCTGCGATCTCGTCTATCGGGGCCTCGCTTATGCGGACGGCATGGTGTTCCTGCACGAGGCGGACACCACCATCGTTGCCCTCGACGCCTTGACCGGCGAGAAGAAATGGTCGGCCGTGAACGGCGATCCGAAGATGGGGGAATCCAACACCGCCACCGTCATGCCGGTGAAGGATAAGCTCATCGTCGGCATCGCCGGCGCCGAGTTCGGCGCGCGCGGCCACCTCACCGCCTACAGCCTCAAGGACGGCACACGCCTGTGGCGCGCCTACAGCACCGGGCCCGACGGGGACATGCGCGTCGATCCGCGGAAGACCACCACCCTCGGCCAGCCCATCGGCGCAGATTCGTCCCTGAAGACATGGCAGGGCGACCAATGGAAGACCGGCGGCGGCGCCACCTGGGGCTGGTTCGCCTATGACCCGAAGCTGAACCTCATCTATTACGGCACCGCCAACCCCTCCACCTGGAACCCCACCCAGCGGCCGGGGGACAACAAATGGTCCCAATCCATCTTCGCCCGCGATGCGGACACGGGGATGGCGAAATGGGTGTACCAGATGACGCCCCACGACCAGTGGGACTATGACGGCGTCAATGAGATGATCCTCACCGACCAGGATGTGGACGGGAAAACGACGCCGCTCCTCACCCATTTCGACCGCAACGGCTTTGCCTATACGCTGAACCGCGAGACCGGCGCCCTGCTGCGGGCCGACGCATACGACCCGACGGTGAACTGGGCGACCCGCGTCGATCTCGACCCGGCGAGCCCCACCTATGGCCGTCCGCTGGTGGACAAGGCCCATTCCACCGAGGCGCGGGGCGAGGACGAGACCTACAGCGGCATCTGCCCGGCCGCGCTCGGCACCAAGAACCAGCAGCCGGCCGCCTATTCACCGAGGACGCGGCTGTTCTACGTGCCCACCAGCCATATGTGCATGGATTACGAGCCGTTCCATGTGGACTATAGCGCCGGCCAGCCCTATGTCGGCGCCACGCTCACCATGTATCCGGCCCCCGGCGGCGACGGACGCACCGGCGCGTTCATCGCCTGGGACAATCTGAAGGGGCGTCCCGCCTGGTCGAAGCCCGAGCTGTTCTCGGTCTGGTCCGGGGCGCTCGCCACCGCCGGCGACCTGGTCTTCTACGGCACGCTCGAAGGCGACCTCAAGGCGGTGGACGCTCGCTCCGGTGCGCAGCTCTATCGCTTCAAGACCCCCTCCGGCATCGTCGGCAACGTCACCACCTACATGCACAAGGGCCGGCAATATGTGGCGGTGTTGTCCGGCATCGGCGGCTGGGCCGGCATCGGGCTCGCCGCCGGCCTCACCGATCCGGATGACGGCTCGGGTGCCAATGAGGCCTATGCCGCGCTGAACAGCTATACCGCCCTGGGCGGGCAGCTCACTGTGTTCGCCCTGCCGGAAGGCGAGTGACCCCGGCCATGCCTTCGGCCCGCGCGGCGCGGGGGCGAAGGTGTCCCGCGTGTCACTGATCGAAGCGCAGCTTGATCCGGGCGTGGCCGCGCTCGGTGTCGAACACCGCTTTGTCGGCAAGGCGCGACACCAGCAGGACGCCAAGGCGCCCAGCCTCCCGCTCCGATTCCGCCACCGCATCGGCGGCCGGGATCTGGTGGGGCAGTTGAAGCACCTCCCCTTCATAGAGCAGCGTCACATCAAGGTGCGCCTCGTCGAACCGCGCCCGCAGCAGCACCGCGCCGCGCGCGCCACCCGCCGCCGGGCCAACCGCCGATTCCACCGCCTGCGCCACCGCCGGAATGGCCGCCTCGATGGCATCGCGCCCCGCGCCCCAGATATTGCCTTGCCGCTCCAGGAACGTGCGCACCGTGTCGTAAGCCGACGCACCGGGGGCGATCTCGACTTCGGCCACCTTGGAAATGCCGAGCCGGAACAGCGCGTTCAGCACCACCGCCATGAACGCGCCGAAGGTGAGCGGGGTGGAAAACAGGGGCTGGGCCCAGGCCGGCACGTCATCGTGCAGCGGAAGCAACCCCACCGCGAGCCCGGCGATGATGGACAGCCCCACCGTGAACGTCCGGCGGTCGCTCATGTTGCGGCTCAAGATGAGCCCCATCCCATTCACGATCATGTAAGCGGCGGTGTAGAGCAGCAGGCCGCCCGTCACCGCCGAGGGAATCTGCGTGACCAGAACCAGCAGCTTGGGGAAGAAGGCGGCGGAGGCGATCAGCGCCCCCGCGAGGAAGCCGATCACCCGTGCCGTCGCCCGCGTCGAGGCGGCGAAGCCGATGGACGAGCGTGACACGCCGCACGGCACCGCCTGGGAAAAGCCGCCCAGGATATTGCCCACGCCGATCGCGACCACCGCCCGCTCGGCGGCGGCGAGGTCCGCCCTGAGCCAATCCCTGTCCTCCAGCTTTTCCAGCGCGATGGTGGCGCTCAGAATGTCCAGGAGGCTGGTCAGCACCACCAGCACCACCAGCGGCGCCATCGCCCAGTCCAGCGCGAACGTGACATCGGGCGGGGGCGGCAGCGCGACCATGCTGACCTGGGACAGGATCGCGCCCAGGTCCTTCGCATCGACCCCGGTGAGCCGCGCCAGCACCCAACCGACGACAGCGCCCGCCAGCACCGCATAGATCCGCGCTCCGCGCGAGCCGAAAACCGTGATCCCGACGATGACCGTCAGCGTCGCCATGGCGACGCAGAAGGTGCCGTAATTGATGGTGAATGCGCCACCGGTCAGGATGCCGGCCGCGTTGACGCCGAGCGCCTGCTTCATGCCCGTGTCCGCCAGTGACACGCCGAGCATCGTCATAGCGACGCCGCACACCTCCGGCGGCAGCAGCACCCGCAGGGGGCGCATCAGCCGCGCCAACACCACCTGAAGCAGCCCCACCACCAGCGTCGACAGCGATAGAAGAGCCATGCCACCGGCCACGAGCGCCTGCGATGCCAGCGGGATCGCATTGGGCGCGGGCACGCAGGTGATGAGGTAGCCGCTCCCGAAGCGCGAGCGGGCGCACTGGATCATGGTGGTGATGCCCATCATCAGCACGCTGGTCGTGAGCATCTCCTGGGTCTCGACGGGAGAAAGACCGGCCGCCGCCGCCACCACCAGCGGATAGACGAGAAACGTGAGCGCCAGAAACGCATGTTGCGCCGAAAGGGCGATCCACGCGCGTCGGGGCACCTTGTCATTCACCCCATAGTCCAGATCCACGGGGCGCCGCCGCGCCCGCGGGAAACGCGGCGGCGGGGGCAGAAGATCGAGAAGCCCGACCAGCAGCGGATGTTTCATGAAGCGCGCCCGCATCTCCACCCCGATCCCCTCCCCGTCTCACCCTCGATGTCCCAGGCGCAAGCCTGAGCCTGACCGGCACACTGTTTGACCGCCCGGAACGCCGCCGTACCGCGGCGTTCCGGGATCAGAGGCACCCGCGCCGGCAGACCCAGTGCGCCGGGGGCCGACCGCTGGTGTGAAGAGATGCTCACGCCAGCGCTGCGGAAGGCCCCGCCCGCCCTATGAAAGGCCGCCCCCCTGTTCGCCGCGGGGCCATCCCCGCCCGCAAAACGGCGGGGCAGCGCCCACCATCAGCCGGCATGCCCGGCGGCCTGGGACGGCGCGGCCGGCTTGGGCTGTGGCCGCAGCCGCTCCAGCACGGTGAAGAAGGCCGGCACGAACAACACCGCAAGGCCGGTGGAAGCCAGCATGCCGCTGACCACCGCGACCCCCAGCGACACCCGCGCCCCGGCCCCCGCCCCGGATGCGAACACCAGTGGCAACATGCCGAAGATGAAGGCGAACGAGGTCATGAGAATGGGCCGGAACCTCAGGCGCGCCGCCTCCACCGCAGCTTCCGCCGGTGTCACGCCCTCGGCCCGCCGCTCGCGGGCGTATTCCACGATCAGAATGGCATTCTTGGCCGCCAGCGCGATGAGCAGGACGATGCCGATCTGGGTGTAGAGATCGTTCGACATGCCCGAGGCTTCGAGCGCGATCACCGTGCCGAGCAGGGTCAGCGGCACCGCGAGAATGACCGCCAGCGGCTGCACCCAGCTCTCATATTGTCCGGCGAGCACGAAATAGACCAGCAGCAGCGCGATCGCGAACACATAGTAGATCTGATTGCCCACCACCTGTTCCTGATAAGACATGCCGGTCCAGGCCGTGCCCATGGAGGGCGGCAGCGTCTTGGCGGCGATCTCGCTCATCAGCGTCATCGATTCGCCCGAGCTGAAGCCGGTGGCAGGGCTGCCCACCACGGTCGCCGCGGGATAGAGATTGTACAAGGTGACCAGAGTCGGCCCGATTTCATCGGCGATCCGGGCCACCGTGCCCAGGGGCACCATGGCCCCGTTCGCCCCCTTCACCTTCAGCTTCAGCACGTCGCCCGGTTGCAGGCGGAACGGCGCGTCGGCCTGGACATAGACCTGGAACACATAGTTGAACTTGGTGAACTGGTTCACATAGGTGGAGCCGAAATAGGATTCCACCGCCTGGAACACCTGGCCCACCGTGAGGCCCAGCGCCTCCGCCTTCACCCGATCCACCACCAGCCGCACCTGCTTCACATCCGCCTTGAAGGTGGACGCCACATGGGACAGGCTGCTCTGGGTCGCGGCATTCTCGACCATCTGGTGGGCCGCGTTCTGCAAGGCGAGGAAATCGGAGCTGCCGTCCTTCATCTCCACCATCATGGTGAAGCCCGAGGCGTTGCCCACCCCCTGGATGGACGGCGGCAGCATGATCTGCGCCACCGCCGTGTCCATGCCGGCCAGCGCCGCCCGCGCCTTGGCGGCGATGGCGGACAGGCTGAGGTCCGGCGTCTTGCGTTCGCCCCAATCCTTCAGCACCACATAGAGCATGCCGGCATTGTAGAGGGTGGCGTTGTTGTCCATCGGCGAGATGCCCGACACGCCGATCACGTCCTCGACGCCCGGCACCTGCCGCATCAGCGCCTCCGCCTCGGCCACCGCCGCGTCGGCGCGGGCGCTGGAGGCCGCGTCGGGCAGGCTCAGGTTCACCACGAAATAGCCCTGGTCCTCGCTCGGCAGGAAGCCCGTAGGTACCTGCGACAGGCCATAGAAGGCCACGCCGATGAGGGCGAGCCCCACCAGGGAACTGAGGCCGGCGACCGCCACCATGCGGCGCACCACCGCTGTATAGACCGCCTCGCAACGGGCATAGGCCGCGTTGAAGGCGCGATAGAACAGGTTGCGCTGTTCAAGGGGCACCGGCGCGCGCAGCCACAGGGCGCATTGGGTGGGCTTCAGCGTCACCGCGTTCAGCGCCGAGATGAGGGCCGTGGCGGCGATGACGAGGGCGAATTGCTGATACATCTTGCCGGTGAGGCCGGAGAGCGTCGCCGCCGGCAGGAACACCGCCATCAGCACCAGCGTGATGCCGATGATGGGCCCGGTCAGCTCGCCCATGGCCTTCACCGCCGCGTCGCGGCTGGACAGGCCGTTTTCCATGTGGCGGGCCACCCCCTCCACGATGACGATGGCGTCGTCCACCACGATGCCGATGGCCAGCACCAAAGCGAACAGGCTGGTGGTGTTCACCGTGTAGCCCAGCAGCGCCATGGCGGCGAAGGCGCCGATGATGGTCACCGGAACGGTGGTCGCGGGCACCAGCATCGCCCGCCAATCCTGGAGGAACACCATGATGACCGCCAGCACCAGCACCGCGGCGATGATGAGCGTCTCAAAGACTTCGTCGATGGAGGCGGTCACGAACTTGGTGCTGTCGAACGACACCTTGTAGTCGAGCCCCTGCGGGAACGCCTTCGCCAGCTCCGTCATCTTGGCGTTCACGCTCTGCGCCACCGTCAGCGCGTTCGCGCCCGTGAGCTGCGAGATGGCGATGGCTGCGGACGGCTTGCCGTCAAGGGTGGCGGTATGGCCATAGGTGGCGGCCCCCATCTCGACCCGACCGATGTCGGCGACCCGCACGATCCTGCCGCCGTCGCCGCTCGCCACCTTGACGATGATGGTCTCGAAGTCCTTGGCCTCGCTGAAGCGGCCGGTGACGTTCAGCACATATTGGAAGTTCACGAAGGATGGCGTCGGCGGCGCTCCCACGAGGCCCGCCGTGACCTCCGTGCTCTGCTGCGAAATGGCCGTGGTCACGTCGGAAGGCGTGAGGCCATAGGCCTGGAGCTTGTCGGGGTCGAGCCAGATCCGCATGGCGTAGTCGCCGGAGCCGAGCACCGTGACATCGCCCACGCCGGGCAGGCGGGCCAATTCGTTCACCAGGCTGATGGTGGCGTAATTGGAGAGGAAGAGATTGTCGAACCGTCCATCCGATGAATAAAGATTGACGAACTGGAGGATGGAGGTCGATTTCTTCTTGATGGTCAGGCCCTGGGTCGACACCGCCGTGGGCAGCTGCGCGCTCGCGAGCGACACCCGGTTCTGCACCAGCACCTGCGCCATGTCCGGGTCGGTGCCGATGTCGAAGGTGACCACCAGGGAATAGGTGCCGTCCGAGGCGCTGGTCGACTGCATGTAGATCATGCCTTCGACCCCGTTCACCTGCTGCTCGATGGGCAGGGCCACGGTGTCCATCACCGTGCGGGCGCTGGCGCCGGGATAGGTGGCCGTCACCGACACGGTCGGCGGCACCACATCCGGATATTGCGAGATGGGCAGGCGCGCGAGGGACAGGGCGCCCAGAAGAATAATCAGAAAGGCCAGGGTGTTGGACAGCACCGGCCGGTCGATGAAGAAGCGCGAAAACATGGCGGCGCCTTCCGATTGCCGGTTGCGTCAGGGATTGCTCTTGGTGCCGGTTCCGTTCGTCAGCGCCGCGGGCGCGGGCTTCGGCCCCTCCGGTGCCGCGGCCATGGCCCCCGCGACCGGGTCCACCGTGTTGCCGGCGACCGCGCGCTGAATGGCGCCGATGACCACCTTGTCGTCGGCCTTGAGCCCCTTGGTGATGACGCGAAGCTGACCCTCCACCGGGCCGGTGGTGACCTGACGCTGCTCCACCTTATTGTCGGTGCCGACCACCATCACGTAGCTGCCAACCTGGTTGGCCATCACGGCGGTGTCGTTCACGAGCAACGCGTTGTCGATCTTGCCGATGGGGAGCCGCACCCGCACGAACAGGCCGGGCACCAGGGCCACATTCGGGTTGGCGAGGGAGGCGCGCAGCTCCAGCGTGCCGGTCGCGGCATCGAGCTGCGGCGCGATGTAATCGACCTTGCCGCTGTAGTCGAACGCCGTGTCGGCCTGCAGCGCGACCTCCACCGGCATGTCCTGCTTCTCCTCGCGCAGGCTTTTCAAGGTTTTTCCAGCCTTGGCGAGGTCGTCGCGCAGGTCGATCTGCTGCTGCTCGGAGAGATTGAAATAGACGTAGATCGGATTGACCTGCAGGATGGTGGCAAGCTTGGTGACGCCCGACGTGCCCACCACCGCGCCCACATCCACCAGATGGCGCGTCACCACCCCATCGAACGGCGCCCGCACGGTGGTGTAGCCGTAGGATGTCTCCGCCAGCTTCAGATTGGCCTCGGCCGCCGCCACGTCCGCCTTCGCGGTATCGAGCTTGGTCTTCGCCTCGTCCACCGTGCGCTGGCTTGACACCTCGCGCTGGCCGAGGTCCGCCTGCCGATCATATTCGCGCTGAGCGTTCCGCAGCGTGGCGCCCGCGCTTTCCAGCAACGCCTTCTGCAACGCCACCTTCGCCGCATATTGGTCGGGCTCGATCTGGAACAGCAGCCGGTCCTTCTTCACCGCCTCGCCGTCGGTATAATCGACGGCGGTGAGGAAGCCCTCGACCCGCGCTTCCAGATTCACCGCATTGACCGGCGCCGTGTTCCCGGTGAACTCCGCATAAAGGGTCACCGGCATCTGGGTCGGCGCCGCGACGGTGACCTTGGCCGCCGGAGGCGCCGCATAGGTGTTCTTTTCGTTGCAACCGGACAGCACCAATGCGGTGCCGAGCGCTCCGGCCAGAAGGCCGAACCTGCTCCCCGCGCGCAAACGCCCCTGCCCCCGCATCATGTCGTCGAGCTCCGTCTCGCTGCCATGTCCGACCAGAGGCCCCCGCCCGAGACCCATGCGGCGGAACATTCAGCCCCGCAGTTTCGCTCATAACGGATTGATCTACCGCTTGCCATCGGAATTGGCGCCCCCATCATCAGTCTTAACGCCCTGCCGTACAGGAAGAGGGGCCGCTGAACACCCGCCGGCCAGTGCGGCGCCCATTCTCGGCCGCCACCGACGTCACCGCCATGACACCGACCCATCCCTGGCGGAACGGCCCTTGCCGCGCCTTCAGGCCGGCCCGTCCCGGCACCGCCGGGGTCCGTGCAGATTCCGGCCAAGAGATCTCCCAGGAAACATTCGGAAACAGCAGTTACATTATTTATCGAATATCGGATTTTGTATCGTTGCGGCTGCGATATCCTCCCGACAACTGCACAACGCCCTGCGGTCCCGCCGCGCAACACACAAGGAAACCCATGCTGCGATCAAGTCTCCTCGCGGGCGCCTGCCTGATGGCCGGAACCGCCCTGGCTCAGCCGGCGCAACCGCCCGACTTTCACCCGCGCCCCATGTGCGTGCCGATCGCGACGGCCGGCCAGAGCGCAGCCAAACCCTGCCCCATTCCGCCGCCACCCCAGCCCGGCCTGCCGCCGCTGGACGAAGGATCGCCCTGCCAATGCGGCGCGGTTGAAGGTCAGGTTCGAAATGGTCCCCCGCCCGGCTGACGGCCCGCTGCGGCGGCGTGCGGCGATGGATTCGCGCGACAAACACACGATGGCATCATACCGTCATCGCCTCTCCCCATGGTCCGGGTCGGGGGATTCAGGAGGTGCACATGTCGCGGCTCACACGGGTATTCGGGATGCTGGCCCTGGCCTGCGGCGTCACCGCCGCGGTCTTGGCGCCGCCCTTCAGCCCGGCCCTGCACGCACAGACCGCCCAAGACACGCCCGCTCAAGACACGCCCGCTCACGGCACACCCGCTCACGGCGCGCCCACCGAGGGAGCGCCGATCGAGGTCGCCTCCGGCGTCAGCTATCAGTTCATCGGCCGCTGGGATGCGGACCGCCTGAACGAGATCCTCACCCAGGACGCGCCGCAATTCTTCGGGATCACGGTGGCCTACACCCCCGCGCGCAATGCGGTTCGGCTCTATCGCATCACCTATGGATCGGTGATCCCCGAGCGCGGCAACAGGCCGATTGTCGCCACCGGCCTGCTGGCCATTCCCGAGGTTTCGGCCACCGCGCTGCCGCTATTGTCCTACCAGCATGGCACGGTCTACGGAAAGCAAGAGGTGCCCTCGTTTCCCGAGCAGTCGGGCGAAACACGGCTGGCGCTCGCCCAGTTCGCCGGACAGGGCTATGTGGTGATCGGCGCGGACTATTTCGGCATGGGCGCGTCGCGGGAGCCGGAAGGCTATCTGGTGAAGGCCAGCCACCAGCAGGCCACCTACGACATGCTGCGGGCCAGCCGCGCGGTGCTCGCCCATATGAAGCTTTCCACCTCCAAGCTGGTGCTGGGCGGCTGGTCGCAGGGCGGGTTCGTGACCATGGCGCTGCTGGAGCGGCTCGAGAGCATCGGCGAGCGCGTGGCCGGCGCCGCCACCGCCAGTGCGCCGCCGGACGGCTTCCTGGCCTTGAACGGCTTTCTCTATTTCCCGCGCAAGAACGACGCCAGCTGGATTTCCACCCTCTTCATCCTCAGCGCGTTTTCATACGAGACCTATTACGGCATCCCCGGCCTCGCCCGCGCCTTGTTCACCGACGACGCCTATGACATCGCGCGCAAGGTCTACGAGCGCCAGCCTTATGACCCCGCGCAGATCCCCACCGATCTGCACACATTGATCCGGCCCGACTATTTCGATCCGCAGGTGTTCGCCACCTCGGCCTATGGGCGCCTGCTGAAGGAAAAGGCCAATGCCTATCGCTGGGTGATCCAGAGTCCGGTCCATAACTACTTCGGCACCGACGATGAAGTCATCTCCACCGGTGTCGGGCAATTGGTGATGACCTATCAGCACGCCATGGGCGCCGGCAACACCAAGGTGGAAGCCATCTCCACCGGCGCGACCAGCCATCGCGGCACCTATGCCACCGCCGTGCCGCTCTGGAAGAGCTGGTTCGACGGGCTGTGAGCGATGGCCCCAAGCGCCGCCGCCGTGCGGCGCCCCGGCCGCTCAGGTGCGCAGGCCGGGGGCCTCCTGGCCCGTGCGCGCGACATATTCGGTGTAGCCGCCGGGGTAATTGTGAATACCCTCGGGCGTCAGCTCCAGCAGGCGATTGGAGAGAGACGCGAGGAAATGCCGGTCGTGCGAGACGAACAGCATGGTGCCCTCGTAATTGGCAAGAGCAGCCACAAGCATCTCCTTGGTCGCCATGTCCAGATGGTTGGTGGGCTCGTCCAGCACCAGGAAATTGGGCGGATCGAACAGCATCTTCGCCATCACCAGCCGCGCCTTCTCGCCCCCTGACAGCACCCGGCAGCGCTTCTCCGCATCGTCGCCCGAAAAGCCGAAGCAGCCGGCGAGCGTGCGCAACGCGCCCTGCCCTGCCTGGGGAAAGGCATCCTCCAGGGTCTCGAACACGGTGCGCTCGCCCTCGAGCAGATCCATGGCATGCTGTGCGAAATAGCCCATCTTCACGCTGCCGCCGATGGCCACCGTGCCCTGATCCGGCGACGCCGTGCCCGCCACCAGCTTCAGCAGGGTGGACTTGCCGGCCCCGTTGACCCCCATCACGCACCAGCGTTCCCGGCGACGGATGGAGAAGTCGAGCCCCTCATAAATGACGCGGCTGCCGTAGCTCTTGTGCACGCCCTTCAGGCTCGCCACATCCTCGCCGGAGCGCGGCGGGCTTGGGAACTCGAAGGCGACGCTCTCGCGCCGGCGGGGCGGCTCCACGCGGTCGATCTTCTCCAGCTTCTTCACCCGGCTCTGCACCTGGGCGGCATGGGAGGCGCGGGCCTTGAAGCGCTCGATGAACTGGATTTCCTTGGCCAGCATCGCCTGCTGGCGCTCGTATTGGGCCTGCTGCTGCTTCTCGTTCTGCGCCCTTTGCTGGGCATAGAATTCGTAATCACCCGAATAAGTGGTCAGCGACCCGCCGTCGATCTCCACGATCTTGTTGACGATGCGGTTCATGAACGCGCGATCATGGGACGTCATCATCAAAGCCCCGTCGAAGCCCTTCAGAAACGCCTCCAGCCAGATCAGGCTTTCGATGTCGAGATGGTTCGATGGCTCGTCGAGCAGCATCACGTCGGGACGCATGAGCAGGATGCGGGCGAGCGCCACGCGCATCTTCCAGCCACCGGACAGCCGGCCCACATCGCCGTCCATCATCTCCTGGCTGAAGCCGAGACCCGCCAGCACCTCCGCCGCCCGGCCCTCCAGGGCATAGCCCCCGAGTTCCTCGAATCGCGCCTGCACCTCGCCGTAACGCTCGACGAGCTGCTCCATTTCATCCGCCCGCTCGGGATCGCCCAAGCCGGTCTCGATCTCCTTCAGCTCGGCCGCGACCGTGCTGACCGGGCCCGCCCCATCCATCACCTCGGCGAGGGCGCTGCGGCCGCTCATCTCGCCCACGTCCTGGCTGAAATAGCCGATGGTGATGCCCCGATCGGCCGAAACCTGGCCCTCGTCCGGCGGCTCCTGCCCCGTCATCATGCGGAACAACGTGGTCTTGCCGGCCCCGTTGGGACCGACAAGGCCCACCTTCTCGCCCTTCAGGAGCGCCGCGGAGGCCTCGATGAAGACGATCTGCTTGCCGTTCTGCTTGCCGATATTGTCGAGGCGAATCATGAGGGGCTCATCCGAAGCTGTCACCGGCGGCCATAGGCCATGTCGCGCCGCAGCGAAAGGGCGCCCCGCCCGCACGGCGGTGCGCGGGCACCCGCTCCCGTCAGCCGACCCGGCGCCCGGCCTCCAGGCGCACCGTATCCTGCGCGAACGTCTCGGCCGCGACCGGGTCATGGGTAATGAGAATCACCGTGCGTCCGGCGGTCGCCACCTTGAGCGCCGCCAAAAGGCGCCGCGCCGTGGTCGGGTCGAGGTTTTCGGTGGGCTCGTCCAGCACCAGCACCGCGGGCGCGCGCAACAACGTGCGCGCCAACACCAGCCGCCGCGCCTGGCCGGCGGACAGGCGGGCACCGCTTTCGCCGATCCAGGTGTCGAGCCCCTCGGGCAAATGCGCCACCACATCCCCAAGCTGCGCCAGGGCGAGGCATTGCAGCAGCGCCGCGTCGTCCGCCTCGGGGGCAGCCATCAGCAGATTGTCGCGGAGCGTCGCGTTGAAAAGCTGCGCATCCTGGGCGGCGACCCCGACCATCCGGCGCAGATCCTCCGGTTGATAGAGCCGCAGGTCGTGCCCGCCCAGGCGGATCTCCCCCTCATAGTCCCAGAAGCGCAACAGCAGCTTGGCGATGGAGCTCTTGCCGGCCCCACTTGGACCGAGCAGCGCGACCCGGCGGCCACTGGGAATGACAAGGTTCAGCCCATCAAGGGCCGGGGCACCATCGGGGCTGTAGCGCAACCCCACCGACAGGAACTCCAGGCTCCCGTCGCGCGGCACCGGTGACGGCCCGACGGCGGGCACGACCGTGGGCACGCGGTCGGCGAGCGCGAACAGGCGCCGCGCCGCCGCCATCACCTCGCCCCAGCGCTGCATGGCCGCCGGCAGCGGCGCCACCGCCTCGAAGCTGGCGAGGGCAGCAAGGCTCAGGGCGGGAACCATGGCCGGCGCGAGATCGGACGCGGCAACGCTCGCCGCCGACAGCAGCGCCGCGCTCCAAAGGGCAAGGCCCGCGCACAGGCCCACCCCCGCTTCGGCGAGGACGCCACTCACCGCCGTCCGGCGCTGGGCGTCGATCAAGGCCATGCTCAATGCGCTGACATGGGCCCGCTGGCGCTCCTGCGCGCCCGCGGCCCGCAGATCGGTGGCGCCCTGGAGGGCATCCACCACCGCAACGCGCAACTCCGTCCGCAGCCGCACCGCCTGTGCCCCGGGTCCGGCCGCCGCGCGGCGCGCCAAGGCCGGCGCCAGAGCGCCGCCGCACACCAGCAACAGCCCAACCGCCGCCCCGGTCGGCGGATGCAGCGCCACCAGAATGGCCACCACGGCGATCGCGCACGCCACCGCCACCGCCACCGGCGCCCCGAGCCGCAGATAGGCATGCTGCAGCGTTTCCACGTCGGCTTGTAGCCCCGAAGCGAGATCGGCGCCGCGGCGATCCATCAGATCCGCCGGCGCCAGCGGTTCAAGCCGCCGGAACAGCCACAGCCGCACCCCGGCGAGCAGCCGGAAGGTGGCCTCATGGCTCAGCAGGCGCTCCAGATACCGCCCGCCGGTCCGCAAGATGGCGAACAGCCGGATCGCCGCCGACGGCAGGAAGTAATTCATCATGCCGGTGCTGACCCCGGCGATCGCCATCGCGGCGATGAACCACCCGGCCACCGCCATCAGGCCGATGCTGGCCAGCACCGTGACGCACGCGACCGCACCCGCGAGGCCCATCCAGCCCCGATAGGGCCGCGCAAGGCCGAACAGCCGGCGCAGGATGGCCATGTCAGAACTCATGCCTGCAACCCGGCATCGCGCAGCAAATTTGCAAAGTGATGACCATCGGCCTCGAGCGCCGCCCGCCGCCCGGCCTCCACCACACGCCCGCCTTCCAGAAAGATCACCCGGTCGGCAAGGCGCACGGTGGCAAGGCGGTGGGCGACCAGCAGGGTGGTCCGCGCCGGCGCGAGCCGGCGGATGGCGTCGGCGATGGCGGCTTCCGTTGCGCGGTCGAGCCCCGCCGTGCCCTCGTCCAGCACCAGCACACGGGCATCGGTCTTGAGGAAGGCCCGGGCCAGCGCGATCCGCTGCACCTGCCCGCCGGAAAGGCTTTGGCCATGTTCCCCGAGGGGCGTGTCATAGCCCTGCGGCAGCGCGGTGATGAACCCGTCCGCGGACGCCAGCGCGGCGGCGGTCCGCACCATGTCGCGGCTGATCGCCGGATTGCCCATGCGGATGTTGTCGAGCACGCTTCCGGCGAACATATGCGGGCGCTGCGGCACGAGCGCCACCTGCTCCATCCAATGGGCGCCGTCCATATCCGCCAGATCCCAACCGCCGGCACGGATGCAGCCCTGCTGCGGCTGCGTGAAGCCCAGGAGCAGGGACAACACCGTGCTCTTGCCCGCGCCGCTTGGCCCCACCAGCGCGGTAACCTCCCCCGGCTCCAGCCGGAGCGACACCCCCTGAAGCGCCGGCCGCCCGGCCGTCCAGGCAAAGGTCACATCGTCCATCTCGATGGCCGGTGGACCATTGAAGGTCGGCCGCCGCGCGCCAGCCGCCTCCGGCGCCTCATCCAACAGGTCCAGAATGCGCTCGGCGGCCGCGATCGCCTCCATCCGCGCGTGATAATCCACCCCAAGCTGCCGCAAGGGCGCGAAGAATTCGGGCGCCAGCAACAGCACGAAAAAGCCGGCCTCGAACCCGAGCGTCCCGGCGAGCAGCCGAAACCCGATCAGCACCGCCACCACCGCAATGGCCACCGTGGCGAAAAATTCGAGCGCCAGCGACGACAGGAAGGCCACCCGGAGCACGGACATGGTGCTGGCGCGGTAGGCCTCCCCCGCCGCCGCAAGCCGCTCCGCTTCGCGGGCGCTGGCGTTGAGGGCTTTTAGGGTGGCCAGCCGTTGCAGGCCATCGAGCAACAAGGACGACAACCGCGTGAGCTTGCGCCACTGTTTGCGGTTCAACTGCTCCGCGCCTCGACCAAGCAGCACCATGAAGAGCGGAATGACAGGTGCCGTGCCCAGCAGAACGATGCTCGAGACCCAGTCGCTCGGCAGCACCACGGCGAGAATGATCAGCGGTAGCGCTGCCAGGATGCCCGCATGCGCGAGAAAACGCGTGACATAGGGCTCGAGCGCATCGACCCCCTCGACGATGACGGATGCGGCGTCACCGGACGCCCGCCCCGCCAATCGCGCCGGCCCCAACGCCTGGAGGTGCCGTACCACGTCGTCGCGCACCTGCGACTTCAGGCTCGCAGCCGCAGTGAGCCCCTGCCGGTCTGCCACGGTCGTGATCACAAAGCGCAGCGCAAGGACTGGCAGCACGCCAAGCAGCCACGGAAGGGCCGTATCCAACCCCGCCTGGTCCATGACGATCGGGGTGATGGCGTGGGCCAACAGCCAAGCCTGCGGCACGACCAGCGCGGCACCGAGTGCTCCGAACACCGCCGCTCCGCGGATCGCCCGACCGGCTATCGCCTCCGACCGGCCGCGCAGCCAACGCTCCACGCCTGGGCGATGCCGTTCTACGGGCGACGAGGCGTCGATCGCAGCGCCCGTGTCAGGCGTAATCGCCGCAGCCGAAGGCGTGTCCGTCACGGCGGAGGAAGGCGCGCTCGCGGTCAGCCGTGGTGCCCGCCGCCCGGCCCCGCCGGGGCCTTCCCCGCCACGACGCCGACCACGTCACCCAAACCAACGGAGGCTTCCGCCTCAGATGCTTCTTCCTGCGCCTCGAACAAGACACCAGCAGACGCCGAAACCAGGATCATGAAACCGGTTCCCAGGAACCAGCACATGTACCACGGGCCGTAATCCCCGATGATAATCCCGAGCAGCACTGCGAGACCCGCAACGACCAGGGCGATGATGTAGTGCAGCAACATGCTGGCCTCCTCAGAGCGCGTGGTCGGACGCCTCGACCTGCTTCGGATCGATCTTGCCGCGCATCACCCAGAACGCCCAGCTTGTGTACCAGACGATGAGCGGCATGAAGATCAAGGTGAAGCCGAGCATCCAGGACAAGGTTCTCAGGCTCGAGCCGGAGTTCCAGATGGAAAGACTGTGCGAGGGATTGCTGATAGAGGGCATCAGGAACGGGAACATGGCAGCGCCCACCGTGCCCATGACGCCGATCCAGGCCACGACCCCGAGCCACCAGCCCACCAGCGGCCGATGCGCCGCATGGGCGAGGACCCCCAGGATGGCGCTGACATAAAGCAGCGCGGGAAACACCCACAGCACCGGATGTTGGAAATAATTCGCCAGCGCCCCGCCGGACACATACGCTACCTGCTGATGCAGGGGAGTCTGCGCGGCATCGGGAGACGGACCCGAAATGAGCTGATAGCCGCTCATCCCGGAGAACCAGACCCCGGCGATGGTAAAGATGACCAGCGCCGCGATGCCTGAGGTGATCGCCGCCTTGCGGGCCCGCGCCGACACCGGATCGGCAGCACCGCTGGCGAGGCAGCTCCCGCCCATGTAGACGGCGAGCGCCACCGACATCAATCCGCAGAGGATCGCGAACGGATTGAAAAGCGAGATGAAGCTGCCGGTATAATAGGAGGTCAGCCGCCAGTCGAAATGGAAGGGCACACCCTGCAGCACATTGCCGACCGCCGCCCCGAACACCAGCATCGGGACGAAGCCACTGATGAAAAGCGTCGCATCCCATGCCGCGCGCCAGCGATCGGAAGGCATCTTGCTGCGGTACTCAAACCCAAGCGGACGCACGATCATGCTCCACAGGAGCACCAGCATGACGATATAGAAGCCTGAGAAGGCGGTGGCATAGACCAGAGGCCAAGCCGCGAAGATCGCGCCGCCGCCGAGGATGAACCACACTTGGTTGCCGTCCCAGTGCGGCCCGATGATATTGAGCGCCACCCGGCGCTCGGCATCGGTCCGGCCCACATAGCGCAGGATGGTGCCCACGCCCATGTCCATGCCCACCATCGCGCCGATGCCGGTCAGCAGCACGCCAAGCAGCACCCACCAGATCACCTTGAGAGCGGCATACGCCTCGAAAGCAAAGCCTTCCATATCAGTAGGCCCCCGCCAGCCGGACCGCACCGTCATGCCCGGGCGCCTCGGGGCCCTTGCGAATGAAGTGCACCATCAGGAAGATCTCGATGATCGCGAAAATCGTGTAGAGCAGAACGAAGCCGATGAGCGAGAAGGCCATGTAGCCGACACTGTGAGTCGAGGCCGACAGCCACGTGGGCAGGAGCTCATAGACCGTCCAAGGCTGGCGCCCGACCTCGGCCACCACCCAGCCCACCTCGCAGGCAATGTAGGGCATCGGGATCATCAGCACCGCGACCCACTGGAACCAGCGCTGGGTCTGCACCCTGTTGGTCAGCGACATCAACATGGCGAGCACGGTATAGGCCAGCAGCAGGAAGGCGATGCCCACCATCACGCGGAATGACCAGAACACCATCCACACCTCCGGGATGGTGTCCCGCGCGGCGCGGGCGATGTCGGCATCGGTGGCCTTGGTCACGTCGCCGCCGGCGGCGTAGCGCTGCACCAGGAAGCCGTAGCCCACATCCTTGGCGTGGGCCTGGAACTGCGCCAAGGCGGCCGCATCACTGGGATTGGAGCTCAAAGTCTCCATCGCCAGCACGGCGGGAATGCCGTTCTTGATACGCTCCACGGCCTGAGCCTGCAATTGGTCCGCCGCCGGCAGCGTGCCGCTCAGCGAATGCGTGACTAAGAGCGACAGGGCCGCCGGGATCTCGATCGGGAACAGGTTACGCTGTTCCTCCTGGTCCGGGAAGGCGATCAGGGTCAAGGGCATCGGCGGCTTCTGCGCGGTCCACAGCGCTTCCATCGCCACCAGCTTGGTGGGCTGCACATGGGCGCCCACATAACCCAGCGCGTCACCGAGCGTGATGACCCCCGGTGCGCCCAGCACGCCGAACACCGCCGCGACCCGGAAGGAGCGCTTGGCAAACTCCAGATGGCGCCCGCGCAGCATATACCAGGCGCTGACACCGCACACGAACACCGCTGCTGTCATGTAGCCGGCAAGCACCGTGTGCACGAACTTCGCCTGCGCGTCCGGATTGAAGAACAAGGCGCCGAAGCTGTCGAGCTCCATGCGCATGGTCACCGGATTGAAGCTGGCCCCCGCCGGATGCTGCATGAAGCTGTTGGCCACCAGGATCCAGAGCGCCGAGAGGTTAGAGCCCACCGCCACCAGATAGGTCACCAGGAGATGCTGCGCCTTCGACATCCGGTCCCAGCCAAAGACCATCAGGCCAATGAACGTGGATTCCAGGAAGAAGGCCATGAGGCCCTCGATCGCCAGCGGAGCGCCGAAGGTGTCGCCGACAAAGCTGGAATAAAATGACCAGTTGGTGCCGAACTGGAACTCCATAGTGAGGCCGGTAGCGACACCAAGAGCAAAATTGATCAGCAGCAGCTTGGTCCAGAACTGGGCCATCTGCTTGTAGACCTCGCGACCGGTGGTCACGTAGATGGTCTCCATCACCGCCAGAAGGACGGTGAGGCCGAGAGTCAGCGGCACAAAGAGGAAGTGGTAGAGCGCCGTGGCCGCGAATTGCGTTCGCGACAAATCCACGACAAGGTCGTTCACCATCACAAGCCCCCCTTGCGCGACGGCGAGCCGTCCGATCGCGGATTGCGCAACCGGCGATTCTCAGGACTCCCACATCGTAGCGGCAACATGGCCGATATTTCTTGCAGTCGTCAACCGATTAAGACCGTTCCAACCTGCGGCATCGGGGTCGCAGGCCCGGCGGAGACACCGTAAGGTCCGACACGCATCGCCCGCTTGCTCGGGCCCCGCAGCCCGGAGAACACGACCAGCGCACGAAACAAACCTGGATCACGCCTCCCAGGAGACGTTCTCGCGCACAACTCGGGCCGGAGTGCCAACACAAAGGGAAAAGGGCGGCAAAACCGAATTCACAAGAGATCGGGTGCCCACGATGGAGCCCTCACCAACATGCGCCCCGCGCAAGCAAAGCACGTCTTCCGCCAGCCAAACGCCGCGCTCGATGATGATGGAACCAGACGGATTCAGCCGCTGGCCCGTCGCGCGATCAATAATCTTATGTGAATCGGACGTGCGGAATCGAACCCCAGCCAACAAGCACCCCTCGCCAATCGATATCTTATCCCCCTCTTCTCCAATATTGGCCCATATGGACGCGTTTGTGGACGCGCCTTTTCCGAACAAGAAAGAGCCTCTTTTCCTTTTAAATATTACATCTCCTCGAAATATATTATCTCCGGAAAACTTGCAATACTGAGCTGAATTATGCATAAAAATACGACTATGCCCACGAATCTCCACATTCTGCCCTATTTCAACGCAATTATTATTTCCAGTAATTATAATCTCCAGCCGCCCTCTACCCGTCGGCTTTCCCGTGACGGTATTGCCCTTCCCCGTATCATTTATAATAAGCGACATTCGAGAATCTCAATATTGACGTAGACTTGATCCAGACTCCGGCCGCCAGCATGCAACCAACGTCCCGCACGCGATGGTTCTCCAACGCACGCCCGAAAGGCAAGCCGAGAATGGAGCCGCGACCAGAAGATGAGGAGGCCACGGCCCGACACCCCATTCAGCCCCGGCAGCCTGAAGCCAGCAAGGCCATCGCGACCACCCGCCGCGCTTCATGCACAGAGGTGATAGAATAACCCCTTTTAGCGGGCGCGATCAAGCGTTTCGCCCTCCCCGGCGCGAGGCGAAACACGCGATGGCGTGCACGAGCGAATGGCGCCGAGAGGCATGAGCGCACGGAAACGCCGCCAGATGAAAACGCGACGGCGTCGGGAAGCCCCGCCGCGTTCCGCAGGAGGCAGCTACGCCGCCCTACGGCCCACATCTCCTGTTGTGAAGGAGAGAGTCTCTAGCGTAGTTAGTGCCGCGGCAGGACCCATGAACACAAGTCCGAGATTCAGGAGAGCCCCATGCTTCCCACCGACGACCCCCACTCCGAAGGCATTTTGCGCCAGCTCGGTCGCGCCGTTCAGTTCAGGCCGTTTTCCGGTCCACGGTATGAGGATCTCGACTTCTTGTTCGTCGCCATGGTCCCACGCTCGGGGAGCAGCTATCTCGGCTCACTGATTTCCGCAAATGGCTTTTTGATGCAAGGCGAAACCTTCCGCTTCATTCAAGGAACATTTGAAAGATACGTAAGAAAGACAAAATCAAAAACATATGAAGAATATATTAGAAATAAGATTAGCGACAATACAAAAAATGGAATGTTCAGCGCCAAAGTTGGCTGGCCGCAATTCAATCCAATTTATTTTTCAGGCGCATATAGACATTATTTTTCTAGCGCGAAATTTGTATACCTAACCCGCGAAGACATTCTAGATCAATCAATTTCATTATTCATCGCTCAGTCGACAGGCTATTTCCACTCTACTTCCCAGCAGCGTAAAGACCAAAATGCAGAAGAAATACATTTTGACTTCGACGCCATAGCCGCGCGCGTGGTTCAATTTTCTGAGATGCAGTCGAATTGGGAGCGGTTTTTCGCCAGCGAGGGCATTCGCCCGCTCCGCGTGACTTACGAACAGCTTTTGAGCGATCCAGAGGATGTCGTACGCCGGATTGGAAATTATATCAACCGACCCATGACCGGAAATATCGTTACAGAAACAGCTTTCAAGAAAATTTCAACAAATAAAAATAGTCAATTGCGCGATCTATATATCGCGGAGCACAAGAAGCGACTTGCGGCCGCCATTTCCATCGCGCCCCCGCCAAGGAAAAGGAAAAGACCCGCTCCTCAAAAACTCGAGCAAGCCGTAAAGGCCTAGCATTCCACGGAGACCCGGACCTCGCGCTCCCCCCGGGGGGGGGGGGGGACGCTGATGGCGGGTTTCCCCCAGGTCGTGCCGCTCCATGGCGCGAGCCGAGGACTTGAGCCTGTGCGAACCTTGCGGATCGCACAGAAATCAAATGCGAAACCGGAAGGGAGCGGGTGCTCTGGCGCAGGCATCAAGCGCTGACACCTGCCTCCGCGGAGCGACTTTCAGTTCCCTTAGGTAAGAGACCATAACTCGACACGATCGGGTCGATAGGCTTTCTTCTCGAGCGCCGCACCCATTTCCTCCGACAGGCTCTTGCCCTCCAGGCCACGCAGGCAACGGCCTTAAAGCCCTCTCCGACGCAAGACGGCGAACCCCATCATACCATCGGTCCCTGGTCTTTGACCGGCGCCGAGTGGGTTCGCTCAGGCGCCACGCGGGCAAAGCCCCGTGAGCCAGGCCCGCAGGCCATTGGTATCATTCCCCGCCCGTGCAACGGGATGGCGGCTCCTGGACGCCATACCTTGCGTTGGACCCTCCGGCCAGCCGGTCCCCCATATTCCCTGGAGTTCCTGGACACGCTGGAAGAGCACGCCCTGCCGATTCCCATCCGCGGCCGTTTCACAAAAGTGTCAGCCACAAGATCTGCTTACCACCATTGACGCCGGCCAGCCGGCCCGTCACATAGGCACGCAAAGATTTTGACCTCGCCGCTATTTGGAGAAGTCGATGCCGACCGAGAACGCAGCCTCAATGGAAACGGCACGTCAAGTCGTGGTTCACCTCGGGATGATGAAGTCCGCCTCGACGACCATCCAGAGGGCAGCACGTCGGTGCGGTATCATCTATCGCTCCGCTCAGCCGCTGAAAGCGGCCTTACATCAACACCGCGGCGAGCGATCAAAAGCGATCAACGCGATGTCCAAGGCCTTGCATGACATCATTCCCAGCGACAATGACAAAAATCTCTTCCTCAGTCATGAATCTTTGATTTACGGTCGCCCGGAATGGGTGCTGACGGCGGTGCGCCGGGTCGCGCCCGCAGCACATATTTTCATTATCGTGCGCAATCCGAACGATTGGATACGGTCGTATTACAGATTTTCGGTTTCACGCGCGACTGAAATGGAAATGCCAGCTTCATTTCTGCTTCGCATGACGGATAAATTCAAAAGCCATTACGCGCTTGATCAACTATTACCCCTTATTGAACGTGCCGGCTTCGCGGATCGCTTTACGATGCTTCCCTTCGAACTGCTGAGCAAGAATCCAGCGGAGTTTTCCGCCGCCCTCGCGCGCCATCTGGGCTTGCACTTCAAGGCCAAGGATCTCAAAACCGTGCAGAATGCGGGGCAGAGCTTGTCCGACGTTCTCGCGAATCTTCGTTTCAACCGCGTCGCCGCACAGCTGACCGGCGGCTCGCGCGATCCGGAACGACTGAAGCAATTGTTCGCCGAACTGAAGCTTCAAATGTATCTGGCCTCGGCGCGCAGCACCGGGAAAGAAGCCGATGGCAACATGCGTGACGTTGATTTCCTCCAGCTCCGCACGGAACTGGAGGAAATCAACGTCGAATTTGCAGATGGCTACCAATGCCTGAGAAATATTGATGAATTTGCGCCTTTTCTGACGCGTTATGGCCTGTGACGCCATGCGGGGCAGTGTCTCCAGGCGTTGTCCGCCCGCCCATCTTGAATCCGCGCCGCTGAACGCGGCCCTCAGAAGGTTGGCGGCGTGCAGGCGCTCACCACTTCGCAGGGCACCGGGCCCACACATCGGAAGCGGTGCGGACGGCGGCTTTCGAAATAATAGCCGTCGCCGGGACCGAGGATGCAGCGTTCGGCCCCCACCGTCACCTCCAGCCGCCCGCTGAGCACGATCCCGCCCTCCTCCCCGTCATGCTCCAAGGGGATAACACCGGTGTCCGCGCCGGGCTGGTAGCATTCCTTCAGGATCTGCAGGCTACGGCCGAACAGGCTTTCGCCCACCAGCCGGAAGGAAATGGGACCCTTGCCGATCTCCACCAGCTCATCGGCCCGGTAGAAGGCCTTCCTGGGCGGCACCGGGACGATGGCGAAGAAATCCGCGAGACTGACGGGAATACCATCAAGGATACGCTTCAGCGCCCCCACCGAGGGATTGCTCTTGTTGGCCTCGATCAGGGAAATGGTGGAATTGGCCACGCCCACCCGCTTCGCCAGCTCGCGCTGCGACAGCTTGTGAAGCTCGCGCACATAGCGCAGGCGCCCGCCCAGATCCTCCACCACCGTTCCCCCTGTTGCAGTCGTTGCCGTTGACGCAACAGCGTACATTTTTGGTACTATTTTTCAATGGGTTACGAAGCCGCAGAAAAGGACTTGTTGCGCATATGGAAGCGTGCTCTGGCTCATGGACCTTGCAAAGGGGATCATGATGACCGCGGCCAAGCCGAACACGCCCACCCTGGAAAATTACTGGATGCCGTTCACTGCCAACCGGCAGTTCAAGGCGGCGCCGCGCCTGCTCGCCGCGGCCGATGGCATGTATTACACCACCGACGATGGCCGCCGCGTGCTCGACGGCACCGCCGGGCTGTGGTGCGTGAACGCCGGCCACGGCCGCCGGCGCATCGCCGAGGCGGTGGAGCGCCAGCTCTCCACCATGGATTATGCGCCCTGCTTCAACATGGGCCACCCCATCGCCTTCGATTTCGCCGAGAAGCTGGCCGCCATCGCCCCCGGCGGCCCAGAGGCGCAGCTCGACCGGGTGTTCTTCACCGGCTCGGGCTCGGAATCGGTGGAAACGGCGCTCAAGATCGCGATCGCCTACCAGCGCGCCATCGGCCAGGGCACGCGCACCCGCATCATCGGCCGCGAGAAGGCCTATCACGGGGTCGGCTTCGGCGGCATTTCGGTGGGCGGCCTCGTGAACAATCGCCGCGTGTTCCCGCAGATCCCGGCGGACCACATGCGCCACACCCTCGACATCTCCCGCAACGCCTTCACCAAGGGCCTGCCCGAGCATGGCGCCGAGCTTGCCGACGACCTGGAGCGGCTGGTGGCCCTGCACGGCGCGGAGACCATCGCCGCCGTCATCGTGGAGCCCATGTCCGGCTCGGCCGGCGTGATCCTGCCGGCGAAGGGCTATCTGGAGCGCCTGCGCGAAATCGCGACGCGTCATGGCATCCTGCTGATCTTCGATGAAGTCATCACCGGCTTCGGCCGCGTGGGCACGCCGTTCGCCACCGACTATTTCGGCGTGGTCCCGGACATCGTGACCACCGCCAAGGGCATCACCAACGGCACCATCCCCATGGGCGCGGTGTTCACGAAGCGCGCCGTGCACGATGCGCTGATGACGGGGCCGGAGAACGCCATCGAGCTGTTCCACGGCTACACCTATTCCGGCCACCCGGTGGCCTGCGCGGCCGGCCTTGCCACCCTGGAGGTCTATGCGGAGGAAAACCTGCTCACCCGCGGTGGCGCGCTGGCCGAAACCTGGCAGGAGACCATGCACGCCCTGAAGGGGCTGCCCCACATCATCGACATCCGCAACATCGGCCTCGTCGCCGGCATCGAGCTGGAGCCGCGCCCCGGCGCCCCCGGCGCGCGCGCCTATGAAGTGTTCCTCGACTGCTTCGCGAAGGGCGTACTGATCCGCGCCACCGGCGACGTGCTGGCCATCTCGCCGCCCCTCATCATCGAGCCGGCGCAGATCACCGAGATCGCCGACCGCGTGGCCGAGGCTCTCCGCCGGGTCGCCTGAACCCATGGCCCGGCCGCGCCACGGGGCGGCCGGGCCAGCCCACGGCGGACCCGCGCCGTTCAGCGCGGCGCGAACCCCGCCATCGCCGACAGCAACACCTCGGCCCCCACCGCCACATCGTCCGCGCTCACATGCTCGCTCGGGTGATGGCTGATACCGCCCCGGCAGCGCACGAACAGCATGGCGATGTCGGTCATGTCGATCATGGCCATACCATCGTGTCCGGCCCCGCTCGGCAGTTCCAACACCCGATGGCCGGCGCCCGAGATGGCCGCCGCGAGCTGCGCCTGAAGCCAGGGGGCGCAACGGGCCGTGCCATTCTCATGGGTCTTGATGATCCGCGCCTTGAGGCCGCGCCGGGCGGCGATCTCGTCGATGGCGTCCACCACGTCGGACACGGTCTCCCGGCGCTGCCCATCGTCCGCGGCGCGAATGTCGATGGTGAAGACGGCGCGGCCGGGGATGACATTGGTGGCGCCCGGCGCCGCCTCCATCTGCCCCACGGTGCCCACCACGCCGATGCCGGCCCGGGCCAGGGCCTCCACCGCCAGCACGCATTCCGCCGCCCCGGCAAGGGCATCGCGGCGCAACGTCATGGGCACGGTGCCGGCATGGCCCGCCATGCCCTCCAGTTCCACCCGGAACCGGGTGGCGCCGCTGATGGCGGTGACCACCCCCACCGGCAGCTTCTCCGCCTCCAGCACCGGCCCCTGTTCGATGTGCAGCTCCAGATAGGCGAGCACATCGCAGCGCCGGCGCGCGGCCCGGCGGATGGCATCGGGATCGAGGCCGAACGCGGTCATGGCCGCGCGCAGACTGGTGCCCTGCGCGTCCTTCGCCTCCAGCGCCCCCTCGTCGAAGGTGCCGGCCACGGCGCGGCTGCCGAGCAGGGTCGAGGAAAAGCGCACCCCTTCTTCATCGCAGAAGCCCACCACTTCGATGGCATGAGGCAGGCGCACCCCGCCCCCTGCCAGGCCCGCCACGCATTCGATGGCGGTGATGACGCCCAGCGGCCCGTCCCATCTGCCGGCATTGCGCACGGTGTCGTAGTGGGAGCCCACCATGAGCGCCGGCGCGCCCTCCACCGCGCCCTCGTAGCGGCCCACCACATTGCCGATCTCGTCCAGGCGCGCCGCCATGCCGGCCTCCCGCATCCAGCCAAGGATGAGGTTCGCCGCCGCGCGGTGCTCCGGCGAGAACGCCACCCGCGTCACCTCCCCATCCCGTTCGGAAATGCGGGCGAGCGCGTCGATCCGGCGGACGATGCGCGTCGCCATTGCGGCGGGCGCCGCCTTTGGGCGCTGAGCGGTCATGAATCCTCCCGTTGTCATGGCGTGCCTCTTGGTGCCGGCATGGGGGTCCGTTGCGCCGCCGCGCCGGTGGCGGGGACGCTTGGAAACCTGGGTCGGGCGATGGCCGGGCTTCGGCCGACTACGGCTGAACGCCGATGAACTGAGCCAGCTCGGGCGTCGCCGGCTGGCCGAACAGGGCCTTGGGCGGGCCCTCCTCGTGCACGCGGCCCTGGTGCATGAAGACGAGCTTGGTGCCGACATCACGGGCGAAGCGCATCTCGTGGGTCACCAGGATCAAGGTCATGCCCTCGCTGGCAAGCCGCTCCACCACCTTCAGCACCTCGTTCACCAGTTCCGGATCGAGCGCCGAGGTGATCTCGTCGCACAGCAGCACGGTGGGCCGCATGGCGAGCGCGCGGGCGATGGCCACCCGCTGCTGCTGGCCCCCCGAAAGCTGGCTGGGATAGGCGTCGAACTTGCCGGCGAGCCCCACCTTTTCGAGCAGGCTCTCCGCGACGGCGCGGGCCTCGCCCTTCTGCTCCTTCACCACCACGGTCGGGGCGAGCATGATGTTTTCGCCGGCGGTGAGGTGCGGGAACAGGTTGAACTGCTGGAACACCATGCCGACGTGCCGGCGCAGGGTGCGCAGGTCCGTCTTGCCGTCGCCCACCGCCATGCCGTCCACCGTGATGCTGCCGGACTGGTAGGTTTCGAGCCCGTTGATGCAGCGCAGAAGCGTGCTCTTGCCCGAGCCCGAGCGGCCGATGATGGCGACCACGTCGCCGCGCCCGGTATCCAGCGACACCCCCTTGAGGACCTCCTGCGCGCCATAGCTCTTGCGCACGTCCCTGATGCTAACGAGCGACATTGAGCCGACCCTCCAGACGTTTGGAATACCAGGACAAAGGGAAGCACAGGGCGAAGTAGATGAGCGCCACCAGCGTGTAGACCAGGAACGGGCGGAAGGTGACGTTGTTGAGCATGGTGCCGGCCTTGGTCAGCTCCACGAAGCCGATGATGGAGGCCAGCGCCGTGCCCTTCACCACCTGCACCGAGAAGCCGACGGTCGGCGCCACCGCGATCCGCAGCGCCTGGGGCAGGATGACGTGGCGCATCTGCTCCCCATAAGACAGCGCGAGGCTCTCGGAGGCCTCCCATTGGCCCTTGGGAATGGACTCCACGCAGCCGCGCCAGATCTCGGCGAGGAAGGCGGAGGTCCAGAGGGTCAACGCCAGCCAGGCGGCGACCCAGGGGCTCACCTCGATGCCGAACAAGGCGACACCGAAGAAGAACAGGAACAATTGCATCAAGAGCGGCGTGCCCTGGAACACTTCGATGTAACCCAGGGACAGGATGCGCAGCACCCGGCCGTGCGACACCCGCGCCAACAGCACCAGCAGCCCCACGATGCCCCCGCTGACAAAGGCGATGAGCGACAAAAGGATGGTCCAGCGGGTGGCGAGCAGAAGATTTTGGAGGATGATCCAGAAGCTGAAATCGCTCATGGCCCTCACCCTTTCGGAAAGATCGCCCGGCCGATGCCGCGCAGGAGCGCGCGCAGGCCGATGGCGAGCAGGAGATAGAGAAGGGCGGCGACGATATAGACCTCGAACGCCCGGAAATTACGCGACTGGATATAGTTCGCCGCATAGGTCAGATCTTCCGCCGAGATCTGGGAGACCACCGCCGAGCCCAGCATCACGATGATGATCTGCGAGGACAGGGCCGGATAGACATTCATGATGGCCGGCTTCAAAACGATATGGCGGAAGATCTCCCACCGGCTCATGGCCAGCGAGGCGCCGGCCTCCAGATGGCCCTTCGGCACCGCCTCGATGCCGGCGCGGATGATCTCGGTGGAATAGGCCCCGAGATTGACCACCATCGCGATGAAGGCCGCCGTATTCTCCGAAAGCTTCACCCCCAAGGCCGGCAGCCCGAAGAAGATAAAGAAGAGCTGCACGATGAAGGGCGTGTTGCGGATGATCTCCACATAGGCCCGCGTCAGCGCGCCCGCCCATCTGGGCCCGAACGTGCGGGCCCAGGCCCCCGCCGTGCCGAGCGTGAGTCCGGCCACGGTGGAGGTGAGGGTGAGGACGATGGTGAACAGAAGGCCCCGAGCGAACACGTCCCAATAGGGCAGGAGATCGCCGAAATTCAGGTGCTGGATCATGGCGCTGCCCCGTTACGGCGCGGCCGCTCAGAAATTCGCCGGCAGAGGCGCCTTCAGCCACGTTTCGGAGAAACCGGCGAGCGTGCCGTCGGCCTTGGCCTTGGCGATGATCGCGTTCACCTTGGCGAGCAGGGCCGGCTCATCCTTGTTGAGGCCCACATAACACGGGCTGTCCTTGATGATGAACTTCAGCTCCGGCTTGCGGCTCGGGCTCTTTTCCGCCACCGCCGCCGCCACCGTGTTGCCGGTGGCGATATAGTCCACCTGACCGGAGATGAAGGCGGAAACAGTGGCGTTGTTGTCCTCATAGCGCTTCACGGTGGTGCTGGCAGGAACAAGCCTGGTCAATTCCTGCTCCTCGATGGAGCCCCGTGTGGCTCCGGCGGTCTTGCCGGCGAGGCCGGCGGCGTCCGCCACACCTTCGCCCTTCAAGCCGTACACGCCGGAAAAGAAGGGGGCGTAAGGCGCGGAAAAATCGATCACCTTCTCCCGCTCCGGATTCTTGCCGAGGCTGGAAATGACGAGATCCACCTTGTGGGTCTGGAGATAGGCGATGCGGTTGGCGCTCGAGACCGGCACCAGTTCCACCTTCACCCCGAGCTGCTTGGCGATATAGTTCGCCATGTCGATGTCGTAGCCGCGCGGCTGCAGGTCCGGCCCCACCGAGCCGAACGGCGCGAAGTCCTGGGGCACGGCAATGCGGACCACCTTCGCCTTCTCGATCTCCGCAAGGGTATCGGCCCGCGCCGGCAGCGCGGCGGAGACGAGAACAGCCGCGACAGCGGCGGCGGACGCACATTTGGCGGCAACGCGCATGAGCATGGTCATGAAAGAGGTTCCTTGTCCCCACGAAAGCCCGGAAGGTCGGCCGTGCGGCCCTGGGGCACCCATATGGGCCGCCCCCGGGCGCCGGTCGTTGAAGTCACTTTCCGCCTCGGATATGGATATGTCCAATATATGATTGAACTAGATTGAGATGATATGGATATCGATCTCAGGCAGTTGCGCTATTTTCTGGCGGTGGCGGAGGAATTGTCCTTCACCCGCGCGGCGGCGCGACTGCACATGTCCCAACCGCCCCTGTCGCAGGCCATCGCCCAGTTGGAAGCGGGACTGAAGACGCGCCTGTTCACCCGCACCAGCCGGCGGGTGGAGCTCACCGCTGCCGGCCAGGAGATGGAAGCCCAGGCCCGAGCCCTCATCGCCCAGGCCGAGCGAGCCCAGCAACAGGTGATGTCGGTGGGCGCCGGACGCTCCGGCAAGATCGAGATCGGCGCCACCGGCACCATCCTGCGTGGTGGCCTTGCCGGCTGGCTCGCCGACTACCGGCGCCATGCCCCCGAGGTGCGCACCGTGATCTACGAGCAGGCCCCGGCCCTGCAGGTGAAGGACGTACTGGAGCACCGCACCGACATCAGCTTCAATCGCACGGATCTTTCCTTCGACCGCTCGGTGGCCCGCCATCCCGAGCTCGGCTGCACCCTGGCGTGGCGGGAGAGCGTTTCCGTCATCCTGCCCCGCGGCCACCGCCTAGCCGCACAGGATGTCGTCGCGCTCGCCGATCTTGCCGCGGACGAGCATGTGATGCTCCATCCGGAATCATCGGAATTTGCCCGCTATCTCCAGAAAAGCTGCGTGGAAGCCGGCTTCCTGCCACAGGTCTCGCAACAGGTGGTCGATTCCCAATCCATCCCGAGCCTCATCGCCGCCGGTTTCGGCGTGGCGCTGGTACCGGCGTCAACGGCTCGCTTCACAAGCAACGACGTTGCATTTCGCATGGTTGCGCAACCATTAGTTGCGGATGTCTACATGATCTTCCGCCAGCACGAGCAATCCCCGGCCGTGCACGAATTTCTCCGTTGGCGCGCCGAATGCGCTCGAATCCGCCCCGCGCAGGAGACTCCCATAACGTCAAAATAATACCACCGAAAAGATAGTGCACCCCCTGAGACAGAAGAGCGCAGAGAGATATCACCTCCCATATGGGGTATAAATATCCGCGATTTGCTTTATATCAAAAATATAGCTTTCAATAAATATATTATCCACACAGGCTTTTCGGCCATCCGATACGGTTTAACTTATTACGGCATTACCCACTCAGACAAAAGTTGCGAATGTCGCAAGGGTCATTAGCCAGGGCAAACAACCGGTGAGAAACCGAGGAAAGCTTCGCCCGCCGGTGCCGCCGCACCACGAATTGCGGGAGAGAGAGGCCGCGCGCCGCCAACACCGACCCGGCCCGATGCCGCGTCGCGATCACCGCCCGTGATTTCAGCCCGGCCGGATGCTTGCGCTTGAATGGTGGAGAAATCTATCGTCGCGACCGGATCGCGCGGACGTTGAAATGGATGGTGCCGGGCGGCGCCGGATGCCGCTTTTCCACCGCCTGTCGTTTCATACAAGGGTATTCATAATGCAGAGCCATAACGTCGGCACTCCGATTGCGAGCTCGCATGCACTTCCCCAGGCCTCCAAAGACACCCTGGCCGTCCTCGACCACCTCATCGGCACCCATGCGCAACGGCTCGTACGGCGCTTCTACGACGCGTTCCTCGAGGACGCGGACGGCGCCGCCTTCCTCAGCCACCAGATGGTCGAGACCCGGCTCGTCCACTCCCTCCGCCAGTGGCTGATCGACCTGTTCGTGAG
The DNA here is from genome assembly GCF_021730435.1 of Xanthobacter agilis. GTDB lineage: Bacteria > Pseudomonadota > Alphaproteobacteria > Rhizobiales > Xanthobacteraceae > Xanthobacter > Xanthobacter agilis. The sequence goes on along the minus strand of NZ_JABWGX010000015.1, from coordinate 93,596 downwards.
CGCCGACACCGAGGCCCAGCGGAAGATCGGCGAGGTGCATGCGCGCATCAAGCTGCCGTTCGGCCTCGTCATCAAGGGGGCCGCGCTGCTCAAGGCGGAGATGTCGGATCTGCTCATCAAGAGCGAGCTCGACCGCGCGGCGCTCGCCTCCACGCTGGTGTTCGTGGACGCCCGCATGGACTGGGCCATGGGCCTCATGAGTGAGGCCTACATGCAAGGCAGCATGCGCCGCGCCCAGGTGGACGAGGCGTTCCGCCTGTTCGCTGTCGGCCAGGACGTGTCGCTGACCCGCGAAACCCAGAACGCGGCCCTCATGGAATGGCTTCAGTCCATTCTCTTCCCGCTGCTGGAGGGGACCTCCAACGCGGACCTCGTGCCGCTCGCGAAATCCACCTTCGGCCTGTGGTTCCACCACCGCGCGGGCCTGATCTTCCAGGGCGCGCCGGGCCTGGAGGTGATCCACAGCAACCTGAAGCAGATCGACACCATCGTCCTGCCGAAGCTCCAGGAATCCCGCCCCACCAATGGGGAGGAGATGCGCAAGCTGCTCGCGCGGCTGCGCGAGCTGGTGGAGGAGATCAAGTTCGTGCTCTCGGACCTGTTCCAGAGCATCGCCGGCGTGGAGGGAGGGCGCGATCCGCTCACCCGCGCCCTCAACCGCCGGTTCCTGCCGACCATCCTCGGCCGCGAAGTCTCCATCGCCAGCAGCACCGGCACGCCCTTCACCATCCTCATGATCGATGTGGACCACTTCAAGCAGATCAACGACCGCTGGGGCCACTCCACCGGCGACATGGTGCTCCAGCAGGTGGCGGACGTGGTCATGGACACCGTGCGCTTCAATGATTTCGTCTTTCGCTATGGCGGCGAGGAATTCCTGATCGCGCTGGTCGAGGCCGGCGTCAATGAAGGCTATGAGATCGCCGAGCGGGTGCGCGCGCGCCTTGCCGAGCGCCGGCTGCGCCTGTCCGACGGCAACCACGTCCAAGTCACGGCGTCCGTGGGCGTCGCCAGCTACAGCGGTCATCCCGACTATGTGCAGTTGGTGGATGCGGCCGACCGCGCGCTCTACGAGGCCAAGCACAGCGGCCGCAACCGGACCGTGGTGTCGCAGGAGGCCTTCGCCGGAACGCCCTGAACCGGCGGGGCCGGCCCGACGGGTTGGCCCCGCCCGGAGTTTCGGCGTACCGATGGGCGTATCGCCACCCGCGCGACACCGTCGTTGCGCCCGCGTTCTCCCTCGCGCAGGGAGCGCATGCCGAAGAACATGCCCCCATAGTGACGTCCCCGCCGCGGGACGTTCCAGCGCCACGCGCGGCCGAAAGGGCGGCAACGGACCGGAACGGAGCTGGCGCATCAAGGATCTGGAGGAGCGTCCGGGCTTCCTCATCCGCCGCCTGCACCAGATCCATGTGGCCCTGTTCACCGAGGAATGTTCCGCCGCCTGGAATCGCGGGGCCTGCTCGTGGCCGCCAACAACGATCTCAGCCGCTCCCCGGTCGGCGGCCTCGACGCAGGCTGAGCCTCCGCCGCCGACGAAGGGGGCGACCGGCTCCTTTCCACGCCACCTGCGCCGCCAGGATGGGCGGCGACGCCAGCCTGGGCTACGGCCCGCTGCACATCGCAGCCGAAAGAGGCATGTACAAGAAGGAAGGCCTGTCCGGCGTCAGAAGTGAGAACTTCGCCGAGCAGAAGGAGATGAAAGCGGCCGTGGCCAGCGGCGCGCTCGCCGTGGCAGCGGTGCCCACCAACGCGGCGCTGAGCATGAAGGCCGCCGGCCTGCCCATCAAGATCGTGGCCCTGCTCGACGTCGCCAACAGCGAGTTTATCTCGCGGGTCGGCACCTCCGGGTGCGGCAAGAGCCCCCCTGCTGTCCATCGTCGCCGGGCTTGAGACCTACGGCGACCGGACGTCCGGCACCGAGGACTATTCCCCGATCAAGATCGATGGCGCGCCGGTGTTCCGGTCCGACACCTTGCCGCCCTGGCTCACGGCCCGGCAAAACAACGCCCCCGCGTCGCCATCGCCTCCGCCCTCTCCTACCGGCCGAAGATGCCGCTCATGGACGAGCCGTTCGGCGCCCTTGGCGTCGGCTTCTTTTTGTGACGCCCAAAGCAAAGGGGCGGGATCGCGCCCGCCCCTTCCACGACGTGGGGTGAGACCACCTTCAGCCGCCGAGATAGGCCGCCCGCACATGGGGATCGCCGATCAGCGCCGCGCCCGACCCCGCCTTCACGATGCGGCCGGCTTCGATGAGATAGGCATGGTCGCACAGGTCCAGCGCCGCGAAGGCGTTCTGCTCCACCAGCAGCACCGTGGCGCCGGCATCGCGAATGCCGCCGATGATGGTGAACATCTGCTCCACGATGTTCGGCGCAAGACCGAGCGAGGGCTCGTCGAACAGCACGAGACGGGGCCGGGACATCAGCGCCCGGCCGATGGCCAGCATCTGCTGCTCGCCGCCGGAGAGGGTGCCCGCCATCTGGTGCCGGCGCTCGGCGAGGCGCGGGAAGCTCGCGTAGATGCGGGCGTAATCCTCGCGCAGGCTGGAATCGGCGGCGCGCAGATAGGCCCCCATGGCGAGGTTGTCGGCGACGCTCATGTGCGGAAACACCCGCCGCCCTTCCGGGCAATGGGCGACGCCGAGGCGCAACATCTTCTGCGGACCGGCGCGGGTCACGTCCTGCCCGTCGAACAGAATGGTGCCGGAACGGGCGGGCACGAGGCCGGAAATGGCGCGCAGGGTAGTGGACTTGCCGGCGCCGTTGGCGCCCACCAAGGCCACCAGCTGGCCGCGCGCCACCGTGAGCGAGATGCCGCGCAGGGCCGCGACCTGACCGTAGCCGCAGACGAGGTCGGAAATCTCAAGCATCAGCCATCTCCTTGTGCTCCAGCCGGGCGGCGCTCTTGCCGAGATAGGCCTCGATGACCGCCGGATCGCTGCGGATCTCGGCCGGCGAGCCCTCCGCGATCAGGCGACCGTAATTGAGGCACACGATGCGGTCGGACACCTCCATCACCATGGGCATGTCGTGCTCCACCAACAGGATGGAGACCCCCTCGTCCCGCACCTTGCGCACCAGGCGCACGAAACCCTGTGTCTCCGAGGCGTTCATGCCCGACACCGGCTCGTCGAGCAGCAGCATCCGCGGCGCGGTGGCGAGGGCCAGGGCGAAGCCGATGAGCCGCTGCTCGCCATAGGAAAGCGCGCCGGCCTTCTCCTCGGCGCGCTGAGCGAGGCCGACGAGATCAATGATCTCATCGGCCCGCGCCCGCGCCGCCTTCTCCGCCGCGCGGGCGCGGGGGGTGGGCAGAAGGCGGTCCATGAAGTCCGGGCAGGCAAAGCGGTGCAGGCCGATCAACACGTTGTCGCGCACCGTATCGTCGGCGAACACGCTGGTGCGCTGGAAGGTGCGGGCAAGGCCCAGGCGCGCGATCTCATTGGGCCGGGTCTGCGCCAGGTCGCGTCCCCGGAACACAACCCGGCCCTGGGTGGGCTTCAGAAAGCCGGTCATAATGTTGAAGGCGGTGGTCTTGCCGGCGCCATTGGGGCCGATGAGGCTCAGTATTTCGCCTTCCCGCACATGGAAATGCAAATCCGAAATCGCCGTGAGCCCGCCGAACCGCATGCCCACATGCTCGACGCTGAGGATGGCGGTCATGGCTGCGCTCCCGCTTCAAGCGCCGGATTGGGCTCCGCTCTGGCGACCCGGCGGCGGGTGAGTGCTTCAAGCGCCGGAACGATGCCCTTGGGCATCACGAACAGGATGGCGATGAGGATAGCGCCATAGACGATCCATTGCGCCTCGGGCGCCATCACCGGCCGCAGCGCCACCGGCAGCAGGCCGAACAGGAGCCCGCCCACCAGCGGCCCGGCGAGGGTGCCCTTGCCGCCCGCCACCACCATGATGACCATGGTGACCGTGTAGGAGAACAGGAACACGTCCGGATCGATGATGCGGATGTAATGGGCATAGAGGCTGCCGGCCGCCCCCGCCATGGCGGCCGAGACGGTGGCGGCGATGGTGAGCGTGCGCGTGGCGTTGATGCCGAGCGACAGCGCCAGCGACTCGTTTTCCTTCAGCCCCCGCATGGCCCGCCCCAGGCGCGAGCCCACCAGCCGGGCGATGACGAGGTAACTCAGCGTGGCCACCGCCAGCACCAGATAATAGTTCTGGATCTTGGTGCGCAGCGCCACCTCGCCGAGACCGGGCAGCGGCAGCGTCATGTTGGGGATGGAGGTGAGGGCGAGCGGGCCTTGCGTCAGCTCCACCCAGTTCAGCGCCACCAGCCGCACCACCTCCGCGAACGAGATGGTGACGATGACGAAATAGGCCCCGCGCACCCGGAACGACAGCCGGCCGATGAGATAGCCCGCGAGCCCGGTGACGACGATGGCCAGCCCGAAGCCGACCAGCGGCGAGCCCCCCTCATAGGTCACCCGAAGGCCGAACGGCAGGCCGACGTCGAAGCCGAGCGCCGTGAGCGCGCTCACATAGGCGCCGATGCCGAAGAAGGCCACATGCCCGAGGCTCAATTGCCCGGTGAAGCCGAGCAGCAGGTTGAGGCTCATGGCGCAGATGGTGAAGATGCCGGTGATGATGAGCGCGTTGACAAGGTACGGGTCCTTGAGGACCAGCGGCAGCGCGGCGAGCACCACGAGCAAGGTGGGGGCGAGAAGCCGTGTCATCCGATCCGCTCCGCGCGGGCGAACAGGCCGGTGGGCTTCACCAGCAGCACCGCGATGATGATGAGAAAGCCCATGGCGTCGCGATAGCCGGACGAGATGTAGCCGGCGCCGATCTCCTCCGCGAACGCCAGGATGAAGCCGCCGATGGTGGCGCCCGAGATGGAGCCGAGCCCGCCTAAGATGACGATGGCGAACGCCTTCACCGCCGCGAGGTCCCCCATCTGCGGGAACACCACATAGACCGGGCCCAGCAAGGCCCCGGCCGCCGCCGCCAGCGCCGAGCCGATGGCGAAGGTGGCGGTGTAGATGAGCGAGACGTTGACACCCATGAGCGCCGCCGTGTCGTGGTCCTGGAAGGTGGCCCGCATGGCGCGGCCGAGCCGGGTGCCGTTGATGGTGAAATAGGTGAGCGCGATCAGCGCCAGCGCCGCGCAGAACACGAACAGGCGCACATAGGACACGGACACCGGACCGATCACCAGCGGTGCATCGGGAAACGGCGTCGGCACCGCCTTGGCGACGCCGCCGAAGATCCACAAGGTGCCCGATTGCAGGATGATGCCGGCGCCGATCATCACCAGCATGGTGGTGTCGATGTCGGAGCGGCGCAGGGGCCGCAGCAGCGCGAACTCGATCAGGGCGCCCATGGCGAGCCCCGCCACCAGCGCCACCGGCAAAGCGACGAAGAAATTGAGACCCAGCGCCACGGCGGCCAAATACATGGCATAGGCGCCGAAGGTATAGATGGCCCCGTGGGTGAAGTTCACCACGTTCATGATGCCGAAGATCAAGGTGAGGCCGATGCCGAGGAGCGCATAGGTGCCGCCGAGCACCGATGCGTTGACGAGGTGTTGCAGAAACTGATCCATCCGGCCTGTCCGTACGGTGTCGTTCGGGGCAAGGCGGCGGCCGTGAGGTCGCCGCGACGGGCTGCGTCTCCGCGCGGAACGTTGGGGGTGAGGAGCAAAACACCGGTCAGGGCATGCGACGTGTTCCGCGCCCTCACCCCCGCCCCCTCCCGCACGGGGAGAAGATTTAAGTTCCGCGTCAGAACTTGACCGGCGCGATCTTGCCGTCGGTGATCTCGATCAGATAGACCTCGGGCTTGCTCTGCCCGCTCTCCTTGCCTTCCGGGCCGGTCTTCTTGAACGCGATGGGACCGTTGAGGCCCATGATGTTCACGGCCCAGAAGCCCTTTTCGATGGCGGCCGGATCGGTGCCGCCGCCGGCGGTGATGGCCGCGGCGATGGTGCGGATGCCGTCATAGCCACGGAAGCTTTCGGTGGTGCCGGCAAAGTCGTAGCCGCGCTTCTTCCATTCCCCGATGAAGTATTCGGCCGCCTGCGGATTCGTGCTCTTTTCCGGCCACCAGGGGGCGAAGGTGACGATGTGCATGGTGCCGTTCGCGGTCGGGCCGGCCTGGGCGATGATCTGGTCCGGGTTCTGCGAGCCGCCGGTGGTGATGATGCGCTTCTTCAGGCCGAGCGCCGCCATCTGCTTGAACAGCAAGGTGAGCTGGTCCACCGCGGCGGTGATCATGATGGTGTCGGCGTCGGAAGCCTTCAGCTTGGCGAGCTGGGCGCTCATGTCCTGGGACGAGGCGTCCATGGTCTCCACGAGCCCCACCTCGATGCCCTTCGCCTTCAGCATCTTGGAGAAATCGGCGGCGGCGCCGCGGCCCCAGTCATTGTTGATGACCAGGAAGTCCACCTTCTTGACGCCGAGCTTGGATGCCAGCGGCGCGAACGCCTCCGCTTCCAGGGACGAGGGCGGCGAGATGCGGAAGACGTGGGGATTGCCCGAGGTGGTGATCTTGCCCGAGGATGAGGTCTCCACCAGCATCGGCACGGAATATTCCTCAAGCTTGGGCATGGTGGCCAGCGTCAGGCTGGAGCCCCACGCCCCCATCATCACCGGCACCTTGTCGGAGGTGATGAGCTTTTCCGCGACGGCGGCGGCCTCGGTGGGGTTGCTCTTGTTGTCCTCGATCACAAGCTCGATCTTCTTGCCGAGCACGCCGCCCTTGGCGTTGATCTCGTCGGCGGCGATCTTGGCGCCGTTGGCCACATAGGTGCCCGAGGCGGCAAAGGCGCCGGTCAGCGGCTGGTTCACGCCGATCTTGATGGTGTCGTCGGCGGCGAAGGCCGTGGAGCACATCAGCGCGAAAGCCAGTGTGGCCAGGGTCGTCCTGCGGGTCATCTGCATCTTGAAACTCCAGTCTTTCGGGGCAATCGGGACTTGGTTCGGAGAGGATTTAGGAGACCGGCGCTACCGGCCGAACAGCGCCTTCAGGCGCTGGGCGAGCAGCGACAACAGCAGCCTCAGCGGATTGAGCCCGCCGTCCGTGGCGGCGGGGGCCGGCGCGCCCTTCAGGCGGGCGTCGAGATGGGCGGCGAAATCGGCGATGAGCCGGCCCGCCACCTCGCGCACGAGACCCGGGCGGCCGAACTGGGCGAGCGGCCCCTTGAGGGTGTAGCCCACGGTCAGCTCCACCCGCGCCGTGCCCGGCATGGCGCCGTCAAGAACCCGATAGCAGATCTCGCCCTGGGTGGCGGACCGCCCGTCGCCGCCCGCGCCCAGGATGACGCCGCTGAAGGTGTCCGCGTTCCGGGTCACGCGCGCGGTGCCGCGGAAGGTGGTGGAGATAGGCCCGAGCTTCACCTTCATGCCGCCCACCACATGCTCGAGGTCAGGCATCTCGTCCACCACCGCGCCGGGCAGGCAGGCGGCGACCTCCCGGATGTCGGCGAAGAGCGCGAACACGCGCGCCTTCGGGAACGCCAGATCGAAGCTCTGCGCGAAGCTGTGGGCCGGCGTGAAATCGGCGGCGCGGGCGGGCGGCGCCGGTGTCGCGCGGACCGCCTCCGGGGTCTTGAGCGAAGCGGCCGCCTCGGCGCCCGCACCGGCCCGCGCGCCCACGGGACCGAGCGGGCGCGGCGCGGTGCCGGCCGCGATGCCCCGCGCGCGACGGTCGGCGATGACCGACGCCACCGCCTTCACGATGCCCGCATAGCCGGTGCAGCGGCATAGATTGCCCGCGAGCCCCAGGCGGATGCGGGCCTCGTCCGGCTCGGCCAGGCGCAGCACCAGATCGCGGGATGACACCAGCATGCCCGGCGTGCAGAAGCCGCATTGCAGGGCGTGCTCGCGGTTGAAGGCGGCGCGCAGCTCGGCCGTCACCGCGTCATCGTCCAGGCCCTCGATGGTGGTCACCTGCGCCCCCGCGCAGGCGGCGGCGAAAGAGAGGCAGGCGCGGGCCGGCTCGCCGTCCACCAAGACGGTGCAGGCGCCGCACACGCCATGCTCGCAGCCGATGTGGGTGCCGGTGGCGTCGAGCGTGTCGCGCACGAAGTCCGCGAGATTGGTGCGCGGCTCCACCTCCGCCGCCACGGCGCGGCCGTTGAGGGTGAGGGCGAGCGTCCGGGCCGCGCCGGAAACGCGAATGGGGGCGTTCATGCGGCGCTCCTGGTGTCGGGGGAAAACAAGCCGTCCGCCTGCCGCACCGCGCGGCGCAGCACCTCCACATGGACATGCCGATCCACCGGATCGATGACGCCGGCCTCATGAAGCGCGGCGGCTGCGGCGGCGGCATCGAAGCGGGCGGCGAAATCGGCGTCGATGCGCCCCCCGAACAGGTCACGCGCATCCGCCAGCACCAGCGGCGGCGCATCGATGGCACCCATCAGGGCGCGGGCGGTTCCGGCGGCGGGGTCCACCAGCAGGGCACCCACCGCATGGGCGAACTCGCCCACCTTGCGGCAGTGCTTCACATAGCCGAAGCGGGCGCTCGCCGGCACCTTGGGCACCCGCACCGCCACCAGCAGATCCCCTTCGCCCAATGCGACGGACAAGGCGCCGGTCAGGAACTCCTGAAGCGCCAGCCAGCGCCGGCCCGATGGACCGGCGATCTCCACCTGCGCGCCCAAAGCGGACAGGGCGTTCACCCAGTCGGCGGCCGGGTCGGCATGGCAGAGGCTGCCCCCCATGGTGCCGCGATTGCGCACCGCCCGATAGGCGATGCCCGACGCCACCCGCTTGAGCAGATGCGCGCCCGCATCCGGCACCCGGCCATCCTCCACGTCCGCGTGGGTGACCAGGGCGCCATACACCACCGCGTCGGGTTCCTCCCGCGCGGTCTTCAGCGCGGCGATGCCGGAGATATCCACCACCAGGGACGGCGTGGCGAGGCGCAGGTTCAGCATGGGACCAAAGGACTGGCCCCCGGCCATGACCTTGGCCCCATCGCCCGCCGCGGCGAGGAGGGCGACGGCGGCGGCGATCTCGCGCGGACGGACCAGATCGAAGGGCGCGGGCTTCATGCGGCGCTCCTCCTGGCGCGAGCGGCGCGGGCGGCGAGCACCTTTTCCACGATCCGCCGGGGCGTGACCGGGGAATGCAGCATCTCCACCCCCAGCGGGCGCAGCGCATCGTTGACCGCATTGGCGATGGCGGCGGGCGGCGCGATCGCCCCGCCCTCGCCGATGCCCTTCACGCCGAAGCGGGTGTAGGGCGAGGGCGTCTCCATGTGGCCGATGAAGGGGGCCGGCACTTCCGGCGCGCCGGGCAGCAGATAATCCGCCAGGGTGGAGGCGAGCGGCTGGCCGGAGCTGTCGAACCGCATCTCCTCATAGAGCGCGGTGCCGATGCCCTGGGCGAGGCCGCCGATGATCTGCCCGTCCACCACCATGGGGTTCACGAGCACGCCGCCATCCTCGACGATGACATAGTCGAGGATCTCGACTTCGCCGATCTCCGGGTCCACCGCCACCACCACCGCGTGAGCCGCATAGCTGAAGGTGCCGCTGTCGCGCACCGGCTTGTAGCCGGAAATGACCTCCAGGCCGCCGCCGTCCACGTCGGTGGGCAGGTCCTGGGGCCGCCGATACCAGGTGTGGGCGATCTCGTTCACCCCCACGTCGCCATGGGGGCCGATGACGCGACCGGCCGCGAACCGCACCTCGGCAAGGTCCGCCTGGAGCATGTGGGCGCCGATGCGGCGGATGCGCTCGCTGAGCTCGGTGCAGGCAGTCGCCACCGCGCCGCCGGCCATCACCATCACCCGCGACCCCCAGCTTCCGGTCGAATAGGGGGTCATGGCCGTATCGCCGTAGAACACGCGGGTGCGCGCCACGGGAATGCCGAGGATCTCATGGGCCACCTGGGCCAGGGTCGTTTCCAGGCTCTGGCCGTGGGAATGCACGCCCACCCGCAGCTCAAGCCCGCCGTCGGGGGTGAGGCGCGCGCCGGCCTGCTCGTGGCCGGGCACCATGGGAATGCCCCAGCCCGAATAGACCGAGGTGCCATGCGCGCCCTGCTCGCAATAGATGGAGAGCCCGAGGCCAATGCGCCGGCCATCCGGCTCCCCCTTTATCTGGCGGGCCCGCACCTTGTCCGGATCGATGACCGCGAGCGCGCGGGTGAGCACTTCGGGATAGTCGCCGCTGTCGAAATGCTTCTTGGTGATGTTGTCGAACGGCATCTGCTCCGGGCGCACCAGATTCTTGAAGCGCACCACCTCCGGCGTCAGGCCGAGCTCCGCCGCCAGCGCGTCCAGCGCCACTTCCAAAGCGAAGCACACGCCGGTGCGGGCCACCCCGCGATAGGGCAGGATCGGGCATTTGTTGGTGGCCACCGACCAGGTGCGGCAGCGATAGGCGGGAAAATCGTAAGGCCCCGGCAGGATGGACGCCACCTGCGCGGCCTCCAGGCACGCCGAGAAGGGATAGGCCGAATAGGCGCCGCTATCGACGCTCGCCTCGCAATCAATGCCGCGCAGCGTGCCGTCGCGCTCGGCATAGAGGGTGATTTCGTAATGGTGCTCGCGGCAATTGGCGTTGGCGGTGAGATGCTCGCGCCGGTCCTCCAGCCACCTGACCGGCGTGCCCAGCCGGCGCGCCAGCCAGCCGAGGCAGATCTCTTCCGCCAAGAGGATCGCCTTATAGCCGAAGCCGCCGCCCACATCGGGGGAGATGACGCGGATCTGCCCTTCATCCAGCCCCAGGCATTCGGCGAGCCCCGAGCGCACGATGTGGGGCATCTGGCTCGCGGTATGGACCACGAGCTGGTCCATGCGATGGTCGAGATGGACGACGGTGCCGCGCCCCTCGATGGGCGCCATGCATTGGCGCGCGGTGGAGATGGTGCGCGAGACCTTCACCGGGGCGTCGAAGGCCGCCTCGATGTTCACATTCACCAGGGTTTCGAGAAAGACGTTGTCGCCCCAATGCTCATGCACCAGCGCCGCGCCGGGCTTTTTCGCCTCCAGCATGTCGTGAAGGGCCGGCAGCTCTTCGAGGTCCAGCTCCACGCGCGCCGCCATGTCCTCGGCCTCGGCGCGGGTGGGGGCGACGCAGACGGCGATCAATTCGCCCACCTGCCGCACCTTGTCGGCGGCGAGGGCCGGCTGCTCCGACACCTTGAAGCCGGGCAGGCCCGACACCGCGCGGATGGGCTTCACCCCATTAAGGTCGGCGGCGGTGAAGACGCGCCCCTTCAGATCCTCCGGCACATGGATGGCGCGGATGCGGGCATGGGCCAAAGGACTGCGCACGAACGCCACGTCCTGCATCCCCGGCAGGCGGATGTCGGCGATGTACTGGCCGCGCCCGCGCATCAGCCGGTCGTCTTCCTTGCGGGGCAGGCGCGCGCCCACGCCCTCGCCCGGCGCCGTGACGTCCATCATCATGCTGCTCCTCCGCTGACGAGATCGAGGGCCGCGCGCGTCAGAAGGCCGGCGGGATCCCGCAGTTCGTCGAGAATGGAGAAATGGTTGGCGCCGGCGATCGGCAGCAGCGCCACCGGCGCGCCCGCCGCCTCGCGATGCGCCGCCAGGGCCTTGGCATCGTGCACCAGCGCCGGAACCTCGGCCGTGCCATAGGCGATGGTCACCGGCTTGCGCGACGGCGCAAGGCGCAGCGGGGACAACGCCTCGATCTCGCCATCCGAAAGCTGCAGCGCGGCATTCAGGAAGGTGTCGCGGATGGGCGCCAGCTCATACACGCCCGAGATGGCAAGCCCCGCCGTCACCGCCGGATGGTCCATCTGCATCGCCGCAAGCTGCGCCCCCGCCGACCAGCCGGACAGCACGATGGGGCCGGAGAGGCCCAGCGCCGCCCCCTCGCGCGCCAACAGGTCGAGGGCGGCGCCGATCTCGCGCACGATGTCGGCGAGCCGCGCCTGCGGCGCCAGCGAATAGCTGGGCAGCGCCACCGACCAGCCATGGGCGGCAAGCCCCGCGGCATAATGGGCGAACCCCTCGCGCGAATTGCGCTGCCAATAGCCGCCGTGGAGGAACACCAGGGTCGGCGCGCCCGGCGCTCCGGGGAACAGGTCCAGCTTCTGCCGGGCGCCGGCGCCGTAGGGAATATCCAGCCTCTCCCCATGTGCGGCCCGGTAGGCGGCGGCGGCCACATCGCGCGCGGCCACCCAGGCCGCGCTGTCGGCGACGGCCGCGTTGTTGTTGTAGGCGGCATCCCGCTCGGCCTGGGACAGGGTGTCCCAGGCCTCTTGAGGGGCCTTGGCGGGGGCCGGCGCGCTCACGCCGCCACCGCTTCCGGCAGGATCGGCGCATCGGCATCGAAGCGCTCGCCGTTGCGCAGGCAGAAGGCCGGCGTCAGCAGCCGATCGGTGACGACCTTGGTGTCCTCGTTGTCGCGCAGCAGGAAGCGGCCGCGATTGTCGTCGAGCACCGAGATGTCGGCCGCGTAGCCCACCTTCAGGGCGCCAAGGCGATCGGCGAGCCCCAACATGGCGGCCGGGTTGGCGGTGACCATGGGCACCACCTGTTCCACCGACAGGCCGAGCGCCATCAGCGAGCTCATGGCCTGGGTGAGGCTGAAGCGCGCCTGCCCCCGGAACGGGTGGTTCTCGTCGTCGGGGTGCTCGGCCGGGGTGCCGGCGGGAGCGGGCACATGGGTGTTGTAGCCGTGCATGTCGGCCCCCAGGGTGTGGGGCACCACGCCCGCCGCGATCGCCTTCGCGGCAATGCGGTAGGAGAAGTGGCTGCCGTGGCCGACATCGATCTTCAGGCCCCGGTCAAGGGCGGCCTTGATGACGTCGTGCACCTTGCCGTCACGGTTCACGAAGCCGCCGGGGTTGCGGGTGAAGGGGTGGGCCAGAATGTCGCCTTCCTTCAGCAGCGGAATGACGCGCTCGAGGATGGTGTCGGCGTCCTCGCCGTTGGTGCCGCTCTCGGGCAGGCCCCACAGGGCGCCGAAATGGACATAGAGCGGGATCTCGGCGCGCCGCGCGATCTCGGCCGCCATCTCCATCACCGTGATGCCCCAGCGAGCGAAGCCGCCGATCTCCGCATGGCCCTTGATGCCGCGCACAAGATCGCGGTTCGCGATCGCGGCGCGCACGGTGGCGTCCACGTCCACGCACTCCGGGCTGTAGAGGTTGGGATAGTAATGGCCTTCGAGCCCACCCACGAGATAGGCGGACAGGAAGGAATAAACCCGCGTCTTCTTGGGCTCGACTATGAATTTGCGAAAGCCCGGCAAGGTCATGCAGGATGCACCGCCCTGGTCCACCACCGAGGTCACCGCCGAATGCACGCCCACCATGTCCGGATCGAGCCCGAAACGGCCGCTCACATACTGGTAGCAATGGCCATGGGTATCGATCATGCCTGGCAGCACCAGCTTGCCCGACACATCGATCACGGAATTGGCGCGCATCGGAAGGATCGTCTCTTCGATGGCCGCGATACGCCCGTCGCGCACCGCCACGTCGAACACGCCATCGCGCCCCGACGCCGGGCAGATCACCCGCCCGCCCTTCAGCACGATGTCGTAACCCACTGCCTCACCCATCAAGATCTCCGTCGTCGCCGCGCGGTCGGGGACCGCCTTAATACGAAGTATGCTTCGTATTCCCCTATGCAGGGCGCGTGCCAGAATTGACCTAAATCAAATCCAAAGCGGGGAGATGGGAGCGCGGGGCGATCCGTGCAGGCGGGAGATCCACCGCGGGCGTTCTGAATCCGAGACCTCTCGCGCCTGCACGCCACGGGAACGGACGGCGAATCCGGGATGCGGCTGGGCGCAGAAGGGGGGAACACCGGCAGGCGCAGGCGGCAGAACGCTCGGGGTATCTGCCTAACCTATAGTCATTTCGCCCAAGAGGAAGGCATCAATGAATAATGGTATGCCGTTCAGCCGCCACCGCGGCGCGTTGGGGCGGGATCAACGCAGGTGAAAGCGCACCCAGCGCCAGATCACCCGCGCCCGCGCCTTCAGTTCCGGCAGCCGCAGCCAGGCATAGATCCGGTCGCGCACCGTGCCGGACGTCACGATCACCCAGGCCACCGCCGGAAGCGTCATCAATTGCGGGCGGCCGGCGGTGTACACGCGTTCGATCAGCACGAAGCTGACCAGATAGGCCAAGACCAGCACAAACGTGCCTGTCCGCGCGTGGCCGTTCGCGATGTGCAGCATGGCCAGGAATTTCACCGGTTCCACCACCGCATAGGGCACGCCGATGAGCGCCAGGATGGCGAGCGCCGGCAGACCGGCCACCCAGCGCTCGAACTTCTGCACCAGGGCCAGCGCCTCGATCCAGCGCACCAGCGGCTCATAGAGCGGGCGCACGAGCTCGTCCGCGACGATGAGGATGCCGAGCAGGATGCGGAACAGCAGCCGCGCCGCCGCGAGCACGGGATTGCGACGACGGCGGGTGGAGCGATCAGCGGACATCACGCATGGGTCTCCCGGCGGACGATGGACAGACATCGAAAACGGGCCCCGCCGCGCGCTGGAGGAAGGAATGCGGGCACGGCCTCGTCACCGCGCCATCAGCGCCGACGGCGCCTCGCGCGAGGTCATGGCGCCGAGCACGAAGGCAAGGTTGGCCGCCGCGACCAGGGACGCGGCGTGGGCATCCGCCTGCGCCTGCCGGGCGGTGAGAAGGCCGCTGTCGGCCGCCGTCGCCACCGTGATGGTGCCGACCCCGGTGCGATAGGCATCGAGCGCCGCGTCATAGGTGAGCGCGGCGGCATCCGCGAGCGCCGTCGCCGCGCGATAGGAGGCCAGCGCCGAGCGCAGCGTGTTCGCGCTCACCACGATCTCCCGCGCCGCCGCGTCCTTGGCCTTCTCATAGGTGGCCTCGGTGGCGGCGGCCAGCGATTCCGCATTCTTGAGCTGCGCCGCCCTCAGGCCGCCGTCAAAGAGCGGCATGGTGGCGCCCACCATGACCCCGGAAGCCGAAGACTGCTGGCCGATGGTGGGCAGGCCGGTGGCGCTGAGGGAGGTGTTGCCGGTGGCTGCCACCGCCCCCAGGAACACCTTGGGCATGAACGCCGCCTCGGCGGCCGTGATCCCGGACTGGGTGGCTTTCAACGCCGAGAAGGCGGCCAGAACGTCCGGACGCTGGGTCAGCGCCGCCGAGATCATCTTTTCCGTGGGCGCGCCCACGCTCTCGGGCAGGCGCCGGCCGTTCGCCACTTTTACCTTCAGCTCGGTCATGGGCGAGACGCCCAGGGCACCCAGCAGCGCCTGATAGGCGTCGCGCTCGCCGCCCTGGGCCTGCACCAGGCCGAATCGGGCCTGGGCCACCTGCTGGCGGGCCTGGGCCACCTCCACCGTGGTGCCAAGGCCCTTCTGCATCCGCGCATCGGCGGCATCCTCGATCTTGCGGCTGTTGGCGAGGTTCTGCTCGGCCAGCCCCACCCGGCTCCGCGCGGCGCCATAGAGGAAATAGGTTCGCGTCACGTCGAAGATGATCTTCTGGTGCAAGCCATTGAACAGCACATTGGCGGCATCGGCATTGTGGCGGGCAGCAACCGCCAGCGCATTGCGCTCGCCGAAGTCGAACACCAGCCATTGCAATGCGATCTGCGGCGAGATGCCGTCGATGGAGGTGCTCAATTGGTTGACGCTGCCGACAGACACCGGCAGTGGCTGCGAAATCTTCTGATAGCCGCCGATCACATTGGCCGAGATGTAGGGCAGGAAGGTGGCTTCGATCATGCCGGTGGCGAGCGCCGCCTGCCGCGCCTGCTGCCAGGCCACCCGCGTCTGTGGATTCTGGGTCTGGGCAAGGTCGATCAGCTCCGGCAGGCCATAGGCCCGATCCCGCGCGATGGCCGGCGCGGGCTTCAGCGTCGCCACCGCCGGGTCCGGCGGCACGGCGAAATCCCGCACCGGGGCGGCCTGCGCCGATGGCGCGGACGGACCTTGCGCCGCGGCCTCGGGCGCCTCCGGCGGCGACGCGCCCGCCGCCGTGGCATCGCCCGACGGCGTCCAGGGTTCGGAGGGATGGCTCGGCGCGCTGTCGAGCGCGCTCAAGGTGCAGGCCGAGAGCACCGCGCAGGCGAGCCCGGCGACGCCCCAGCGCACAAGCGCGGCCAGCCCCCGCCCCACGCGCGAGGCGGCGCGATCCGCCACCCGCGAGGGACGTTCCGCGGGCGCAACGCCAGCCCTCCCCCGGTCCCGTCCGGTCGGACGCGGTCGCCATCGCACCATGGCCATCACCCCGCCGCCAGTCGTTCGATGCGGTGCAGGCGGGTGGTGAGACCGGCCGCCACGCCACCGTCTTCATCGCCCGCCGCGACGGCGGGACCGTCCCCGCATCCCCCGGACGGCGCAACGCGCGCCGCCGCGTCCGCGAGCCGGCGCGACAGCTCAGCGGACGGCGCCGGCAGGAACAGCAGCGCCGGCAGCAGTGCCCGCGTCTCCTCCACGAGCCCCGCCAGCCGGGCGACGACCGCCGCCGAGGGGCGCTGCGCGGGCGGTTCGAACGGCAGCAACATGAGCTGGCCTTCGGCCTTCTCCGCCTCCATCTCCACCTGCGCGGCATCGGCGGTGGCGGCAAGGCGGGCCGCCGGCGCCATGGCCGCCAGCCGCGACAGGGCGACCAGCGCCCGCGCCAGCCGCGCGCGCGCATCCACCACCGCGCTCTTGGGCCAGATGCCGGTGAAAATCACATAGACCACCACATTGCCCAGCAGGATGCCGACGATGCGGTCACGCCCGGAATCCATGTCGAGGCTCGGCGCAAATCCGTTGAGGATGGTGAGCAGGAAGGCGAGCCCCACCTGCACCCCGGCATAAGAGATGCGCTCATTGCCGCTGGACACCCAGGCCCCGACCAGCACCCCGGCGAACACCAGGGCCATCAGCCCCCCCACCGAATCCAGATGCGGGATGACGAACAAAATCGAGGCGAACCCCAGCATCGCGCCCACGAGACAGCCGGCAATCCGCAGCGCCAGCTTGTGCACGGTCTCGCCGGTGGTGCCCAGCGCCGCCACATAGCAGGTGATCATGGCCGTGTGGATCCCCTGCCAGTCGATCAAGGAATAGATGATGTAGCAGGAAATGGCGGCGGCCGTCGTCTTCAGGGCATAGCGCTGGTAATCAGGATTGCTGAAGGCATCGGGCGCAAGAAACGGCGGCTTTTGCGCCACCGCGTCGGTGCCGCCGTTCGGCGCGGCCAATCCGGCCAGGAGCGCCCGCACCATGCCGGCGGCGCCGATGGTGGGGCCGGCGGCGGGCTCCGGATCCGCCACCATCGGGCGAGCCCCGGCAGCGACGGCGCGCGCCGCCGCGCGACACTGCCCGGCGAAGGCGATGCGCGCATCCGCCGCCAGATCGGCCGGCAGCGCCGCCACCGCCAGCAGCAGGCGGTAACTGGCGGTGGCGGCGCCCGAAAGCCAGGTCACGGCCGCCGCCGGCGCCGTATGGAAAAGGCGCGCGAGCATCGCCTGCTGGTCGCCATCGGCAAGGCCGCCCGCCAATTCCCCCTCGAGCCGCGCGCGAGCCTGCGGCGCCTCCAGCACATCGGCGGCCACCCTCAGCCGGCGCGCCACGATCTCGCGCAGCAGACGGTGCGGCGAGGTGCCGAGCACCAGATTGAACGCGATCATCGCCACCATGGGCATCACGGCCATCTGCCACGCATACAACAGGCCGCGGGTGGCGATCTCCCCCACCGGCAATTGATCCACCAAGGTCAGCACAAAGCCGATGACCAGCGCGATGATGGAGCCGATCTCGCCAAGCTGCGAGGCCGCGCCCAGAAACACGAAAGCGAACGAGGTCAAGGCGATGACGGCGATCCGCGCCAGCGGATAATCCGCCGTGGCCTGGATCAGCGGCGCCATGGCGAGCACCACCACGCTGACCAGCAGGATGAGGCCGATGGCCTGCCCCACGCATTCCGCCCCGCTCGGCCGGGCGAGAAAGATCACCAGATAGCAGCCGATGGCGGCCTCGGGCACCTTGTAGACCATGGCGACGCCGGCCACGATGGCGCACAGCAGCGCCACCCGCCAGGTCATGGCGAAGCGGCCGGGAAAGGGCAGAAGGTCTTGCCATGCCTGGCGGGCGATGCCCCGCCACGGCGATTCAACAGCGGCTGCCATGATGCACCGTGGCGGTGGCCGATGCGCCGACGCGCATCAGGTCGTCCGGCGCGTCCAGCAGGCGGATGCGCACCGGAAAGCGCTGGGCCACCCGCACCCAATCCAGCGTCTTGGGCACGATCGGCATCCTGCGGGGCAGCGCGATGACCTCTTCCGAGGCCACCCCCCAGCCGATGCCCTCCACCCGGCCGCGCAGGGCGCGCGTGCGATCGGCCAGGGCATAGACGGTGGCGCAATTGCCGATGGCGATCCCCTGCAGCTCCGTCTCCAGGAAGCCGGCGGAGGCGAACCAGGCGCGGATGTCGATGAGCGTGAACACCGATTGTCCCGGCAGCACGAATTCGCCCACGGCCATTTCCAGCCCCACCACCTTGCCGTCGAACGGCGCCCGCACCTGCGTATTGGCAAGCGCGCGCTCGGCGAGGGCCAGCGCCGCTTGTCGCGCCTCCACCAGCGCCGTGGCGGCGGCCACATCGCTCACCAGGACATCGGCCGCCGCCTGCTGCTCCAGGGCCTGCTTCAGGCTGATCTCGGCGTCGCGCTTGGCGGTGGCGGCGTCGTCCACCTGCTGGGCGCTCACATAACCCTTCGGGCGCAGCGCCTCGAGCCGGGCGAGGGTCTGGCTGGCAAGATCGAGATTGGAGCGCGCGCGCGTCACCTGCTCGCGGGCGATGACCGCATTGGAGCGCTCGGCCGCCACCGCTCGCGCGCGGTCGGCGCGGGCCGCCTCCGCCATCCTGAGATCGGCCACGGCCTGCTCCACCTGCAGGCGATAGGTGGTGGGATCGAGGGCGAACAGCAGCTCGCCCTGGCGCGCCGATCCATTCTCCTTGACCCCGAACGACACGACGCGGCCCGGCACCGCCGCCGCGATATTGGCCACATCGGCCGTGAGCACGGCGTCCTGCGACAGGGGATTGAGCTCCGCATTGCGGAAATAGCGCCAGCCGAAGACGATGGCCGCCACCACCGCCACCAGGCTGACCACGAGGCCCAGGCGCCGGCGCGGATGGGGCTTGTGCTCCGCCTCCATGGCTATCGCCCGAAGCTCACGAGGGAGACGAGAAAGCCAAGGCCGGCCGCGATGCTCACATAGATCGGCAGGCGCGCCGGCAACACGTCATCCACGCCGAGCCGCACAAACGCGACGCGCACCAGCACCGCGCCGAGGATACCCGCCAGCGCGCACGCGAGCCAGGAGGGGAAATAGGCCCCGAAGAAAGGAATCGTCGGCGCCCCGACCGGCGAGCAACCGGACAGCACCCCTGCCCCCGCGAGCAAAACCGCCCCGCGCGCCACGCCCTCACGGGCAGCAGGCGCGCCTCCCGCCGGTGCGCGCGCGCGGGCGGCGCCGGGGCGCAACCGGGTGGCGCACGACCGTCCCGGACAAAGGCGAAGAAACGGCAACGGCAACCCTCGGCACATGGTCGGCGGTCAGGGGATCAGGCGGAGTCTTCACGAATTGGTAGCGGAACGGGGCACCCCGAACAAGCCGCCCATCCGGACGGGGCCGCACCGGGCACCGGCGGCGCCCCCCGCCGGGTGCGCGATCGCGCCCCATCCTTCAGCGCGGACCAGGACGGCCTGCATCCTGGCGGATCGACCGCAGAGCCGTCCAAGCCGCCGGATCAAAGCGTTGCCGATCGCATTGACACGCCGCTCCCCGCAAACGATCGGGTGTGTCCCGACGGCCTATCCCCTATCGTCAGAGGCCTTTAGTTTCACCCCGCGAGGACGGCGTCGCATCCCGCAGATCGACGGCGGCGCGGTCGGTGCGGCCGGATCAGAGCGTTTCCGCTCGCATCGGCGCGCGCTCCTCGTCAACGATCGCGCCCGCCCCCAACGGCCGATGCCCTGTCCTCAAGACCTTTGGTTTCGCCTGCGGGGCGGCAGGTTGACCCGCTTGGTGCCGCGACGAGCGGACGGATGGTCCGACGCAGGGTCTTCCGGCGAACCGGAAATCCTGTGGCGTGAAACTGCTCCAACGCAGCGCTTTGCGGCGTCCGCAGGCTCCGAAAGGCCGGCGGCGTCGCGCGCCAGCGGGCTTCCGCCCGACGACCAGAGCGCAGGGCGAGCACGAGTCACGGGCGCACCGAAGCGATTGGAGGAACCGGCTCCATCCTGTGCCCACATATCTTCGAAGAGCCACCCATATCGACTGTCCCATCGGAGTGACACCCCGCGACAGGGCAGATTAAGGCAAGGCACATCAAGGCCGCGGACCAATAACAGGGGACACTCTGGCGCCCCGCCATACGGGCGCCATCCGCGACCACTGGCCCCGGCAGCGACACCGCGAAGAAGCGGCCCGGCGCGCGTGCGGGGGGCGCGGCAGACGCCAAAGAAAAGGGCCGGCGAGCATTCGCCCGCCGGCCCTGATCCGTTGTTCCCGCGCTTCCGGCGTGGCCTCACGCCTGGGGCTGGGGCTCGATGGAGCCGCCGGCACCGCCCGGACGTGGCCGGTTCTTCGGGGTCGGAATGGCCGAGCCGCGCGGATTGGCGGGCTCGATCACGCTCTCCCGGTTCGGCGTCTTGCCGTTGATGAGATCCACGATCTCGTCGCCGGACAGGGTCTCATATTCGAGCAGGCCACGGGCCAGGGTCTCCAGGTCGGAAGCCTTCTCGGAGAGGATGCGCCTGGCCTCCGCATACCCCTCGTCCACCAGACGGCGCACCTCGCGGTCGATGGTCTGGGCGGTGGCCTCGGACACGTTCTGCTGGCGCGACACCGACATGCCCAGGAACACCTCGTCCTGGTTGTCACCGTAGGCCACGGTGCCGAGGTCGGCGGAGAAGCCCCAGCGGGTCACCATCATGCGGGCGAGGCGGGTCGCCTGCTCGATGTCGGAGGCCGCTCCGGAGGTGACCTTGTCATGGCCGAAGATCAACTCTTCCGCCACCCGTCCGCCCATCATGATGGCGAGGCGCGAGGTCATCTGCTCATAGCTCATGGAGAGCTTGTCGCGCTCGGGAAGCTGCATCACCATGCCCAGCGCCCGGCCACGGGGAATGATGGTGGCCTTGTGCACGGGATCGGTGGCCGGCACGTTGAGGGCCACCAAAGCATGGCCGCCTTCGTGATAGGCGGTGAGCATCTTCTCTTCCTCGGTCATGACGAGCGAGCGGCGTTCCGCGCCCATCATCACCTTGTCCTTGGCGTCCTCGAAATCCGCCATGGTGACCATGCGCTTGTTGCGCCGGGCCGCCATCAGCGCCGCCTCGTTGCAGAGGTTGGCGAGGTCGGCGCCGGAGAAGCCGGGGGTGCCGCGGGCGATGGTCTTCAAGTTCACGTCGGGCGCGACCGGGATCTTGCGAGCATGCACCTTCAGGATCTGCTCGCGGCCCACCACGTCAGGGTTGGGGACCACCACCTGCCGGTCGAAGCGGCCGGGACGCAGCAGCGCCGGGTCGAGCACATCGGGACGGTTGGTGGCGGCGATGAGGATGATGCCCTCGTTGGCCTCGAAGCCGTCCATCTCCACCAGCAACTGGTTGAGGGTCTGCTCGCGCTCGTCATTGCCGCCGCCGAGGCCGGCGCCGCGGTGGCGACCCACCGCGTCGATCTCGTCGATGAAGATGATGCAGGGCGCGTTCTTCTTCGCCTGCTCGAACATGTCGCGCACGCGGCTCGCGCCGACACCCACGAACATTTCCACGAAATCCGAGCCGGAGATGGTGAAGAAGGGCACGTTGGCCTCGCCGGCGATGGCGCGGGCCAGGAGGGTCTTGCCGGTGCCGGGCGGACCCACCAGCAGCACGCCGCGCGGAATGCGGCCGCCCAGGCGCTGGAACTTCTGCGGGTCACGCAGGAAGTCCACGATCTCCGTCAGGTCGCTCTTGGCCTCGTCGATGCCGGCCACATCCTCGAAGGTGACGCGGCCGTGCGCCTCGGTGAGCAGCTTGGCGCGGCTCTTGCCGAAGCCCATGGCCTTGCCGCCCGCGCCCTGCATCTGGCGCGACATAAAGATCCACAGGCCGATCAACAGCAGCATCGGCAGCCAGGAGATGAGCAGGCTCACGAACCACGGCATGCTATCCGACAGCGGACGAGCTGTAATCTGCACGCCCTTGCCGTACAGCCGCTGCACCAGCGACGGATCGTTGGGGGCGTAGGTCTGGAACTGGCGACCGTCGGTGAAGGTGCCGGAGATGTTCGGCCCCTCGATCACCACGTCGCGCACGCGGCCGAGATCCACGTCCGACAGGAGCTGGGAGAAGGAGATGTCGTTCGCGCTCGTGCGCTGTCCCGGGCTCTGGAACAGAGAGAACAGGGCAAGCAGCAGCAGAACGATGATCACCCAAAGGGCGAAATTTCGTAGGTTGGCGTTCATTGAACCCTCGTGGGGACAGCCGAAAACGCAGCTTCGATCAAGCTGCCCCAAGGGAATGGATATCCCACGGGGCGCCGTCTGCGGCCACACCTCCCGCACCGTCTCTTCCCTAATCTAGGGACGCACTCGGGCGTTGCCAAGGCAAAGGGGCGCGATCAGGCGTGAAATCGCGGACAGGTTTCACGCGCCACGGCGCGGCGGTGCGGACGTGACGACCACCTCCCCACCCTTCACCGCCACCAGGGCACCCGCCAGGGTGCGACGAAAGGCGCCCATGGGCGCGCCGTCCGCCGCCGGGCGCTCCAGATGGGCTAGCAAGGCCTGCGTCAGCGTCTCCAGCTTGCCCAGTTCCACCGGCCCCTCAAGGCCCAGGGCGGCCACGCACCGCCCCAAGAGCCGCAGCGCCACCTCCTCCGGCAAGGCGCGGAAGACCGCCACCGGCAGTCGCCGGGCCTGCGCCTCCACCGCCAGATGCAGGGCTGCGGCATCGGTGGCGGCCTCCGCAGCGGCATCGAGTCGCGCCACCCGGCGCGCGAAAATGCCGAGGCGACGGGCATCCAGCCCCTCTTCCGCAAGGCGTGGCGCGAGCTGGCGCAGACGCGCGCGGGCATAGCGCGGATCAAAATTGGCGGGATCACGCACGAACGGCAGGCCTTCCGCCTCCAGCGTCGCCACCAGCCGCGCCTTGGGTACGTCGAGGAAAGGGCGCAGCAGAACCCGCCCGTCGCGCGCCGTGGCGGCCCGCATGGCCGCGAGCCCCGACACGCCGGAGCCACGGGCGAGGCGGAACAGCACCGTCTCCGCTTGGTCGTCGGCCGTGTGGGCGGTCACGATGGCGTCGGCGCCGATGCCCCGCGCCGCCTCGAACAGCAGCCGGTAGCGCGCTTCCCGCGCCGCCGCCTGGATGCCGCGGGCGGGTTTTTGCCCCTGCCAGACCAAGGTGTGGTGGGAAAGGCCCAGCGCCGCGCTCAGCCGCGCGACCGCCTCCGCCTCGGCGGCGGCCTCCGGCCGCAGACCATGATCGACGGTGGCCACGGTGAGGCACGGGCGGTCCGGCCGCGCCGCGCGCCAACGGGCCGCGAGCCACAGGAGCGCGGTGGAATCCGGCCCGCCGGACACCGCGATCAGGAGATGGGGAAAGGCCGCCAATCCCGCCAGCAGCCGGTCGCGTTCGTCATCGCGAAGGGGGCTGGCCGCCTCAGCAGCCGACACGCTTCTGCTCGCGCTCCACCGCCTGGCGGATGGCGGACGGCGAACGGGGATATTTGCGATCCACCTCCAGAAAGGTGGCGCAGGCCGTCTCCTTCTCCCCGAGGCCCGCCAGCGACTGGCCAAGCCGCAGCAGCGACTCGGGCGCGCGCACGGAATTCGGATATTTGGTGGACACCTCCAGGAAGGAGGCGGCGGCATCACCGTAGTTCCGCCGCAGGAACAGGCTTTCCCCCAGCATGAAGGTGGCATCGGGGATGATGCGGTCCCCCGCATGAGCCTGGATGATCTGGCGGAAGGTCTGTTCCGCGCCGGCATAATCCTGGCGCTGAAGCTGCGCCTGACCCTGATCGTAGAGTTCGCGGGGCCCGGCATTCGCCGGTAGCGCCGCCACCTGGGTGCCACCCTGCCCCCCTCCCGCCTGGCCAGCGATCGGCGCGGCGCCGATCCCCGCCGGCGGCCGGCCCAGGCCGGCCGATGCGCTGGCCGGCGAGCCGAGCGGCTGCGGCGCGCCGGGGGCGCTCGGCTCCTCGGCCGGATCGAAGATATCCGAGCGCTTGCCGGTCGCCACGGGTGTCGGCGCCGGGCGTCCGAGAGGCGCCGCGGCCACCGGCGGCGGAGCCGACGCGGGGACCGGGCTGCCGCGCCCGGCCCGGGCATCGACATCGTCCTGCAGGCGCTTGACCTGCGCTTCCAGCTGCTGGTTGCGATACTGGAGCTGCTCGATCTGGCCGGTGAGGTTGCGCAAGGCGTTTTCCATGCGGTCGAGCCGCATGGCCACCTCCGACGCCTCCGCGCCGTGGCTGTTGTCCTGCACCGGAGCCGGTGGCTTGAAGAGGTTTCCGAAGATGTTGTTGTCCTGCTGCGCGGCGGCCGGCCCCGACATCGCGAGGCCGAGGACCACCGCCGGCAGGGCCAGCCGGGTCATCCGGAATAAGGGCAGAATCGAAGGCATGGGGCTCGCAGGGGCTGAAGGCACGCGCCGATCGCATCCGGCTTCCGGACGCGCCCGAATCCCGCTTCGGCGACGATGGCGGCAAGATCCGGGGAAGACCCGGGACAAGTCCCGCCAACAGCTTGGCCCGAAAGACGAAAGACTCGGCACGCGTGCTGCGCAGCATAAAGCGGCGATCACGTCCAAAGTGTGACCCGACGCCGCGCGATCCCGCGCGAGCCGCCGATGCAACGCAGAAGCCGGCGCTTCGAAAAGCGCCGGCTGAGTTCGCATCCGGTCGGTGTCGGACGGCTCAGGCGCCGCCGGCGTTCAGCACGGTGACGGCACGGCGGTTCTGCGACCAGCAAGAGATGTCGTTGCAGATGGCCACCGGGCGCTCCTTGCCGTAGGAGATGGTGCGCATGCGGGCCGGGTCGATGCCACGGGCCACCAGATAATCGCGCACCGACTGGGCGCGGCGGGCGCCGAGGGCGATGTTGTATTCGCGGGTGCCGCGCTCGTCGGCGTGACCTTCGATGGTGAAGGTGTAGCGGCTCCACTGCTGCAGCCACTGGGCCTGGCGATCGAGGGTGGCCCGCGCCTGGGGCGTCAGGTCGGTCTGGTCGCTCTCGAAGAACACGCGGTCGCCCACCCCCACCACGAATTCCTGCGGCGAGCCGGGAGGGCCGCCGTTGCCGGCGCCGGCATTCTGATTCTGAGTATTGGCGCACGCGGCAAGGGCCAGTGCGAAACCGAACAGAGCCGCGAACCGGAAGCCGCGAACAACCTCAAGAAAATGCATTCCGGTGTCTCCTTATCTCCACGCAGACCGGATGGCATGGTCTAGCCGCGTCCCGGTTAAGCGAATGTTCCGCGCGCCCACCGTCGCGCATACTCAAGATGAAATTGCATCGAATACCGGGCGCCATGGTTTCCAAGGCGTTGACGTCCGGATGCGCCGGTCTTCGGGCCGCGCCAGGAGGTCCACCGGCCGGCGGCGCCGACGGCGGATCCTCAAGGGGGACCGTCTTCCATTGCTTTGATAACGAAAGGCCGGCGGCGTCTCGGCGCCAGCCTTCTAACATCCCTTCAGTGATGCCGGCCCGTGGCGGCATCATGGCAAGGTTGTGCAAACGCAGGGGCGATGCCGACGCGGGCGCCAAGGTGTGGCGCGCCGGTCACAGTTCGCGCGGCCCGCGCTCAGGAGCGCAGCGGCCCCCAGGCCGGATCGGAAGCGTAGCTCGGGGTCGGCACCCGCAATTCGTTGTAGCCGGTGACATCCACCGTATACAGCGAGGGGCCGGAGGCGCCGCCGGGATCGCGGAAGAACATGATGACCCGCCCATTGGGCGCGAAGGTGGGGCCTTCGTTGTGATAGCCCTCGGTCAGCACGCGCTCGCCCGAGCCGTCGGGGCGCATGACGCCGATGGCGAAGCGGCCCTCGGCCTGGCGGGTGTAGGCGATCCAGTCGCCGCGGGGCGACCACACCGGGGTCGAATAGCGCGCGGTGCCGAACGAGATGCGGTGCTGGCCCGAGCCGTCGGCATTCATGATGTAGATCTGCGAGGTGCCGCCGCGATCGCTCTCGAAGCAGATCTGCCGCCCGTCCGGTGAATAGCACGGCGCGGTGTCGATGGCCGGGGTGTCGGTGAGCCGGGTCGTCGCCTTGGACCTCAGGTCCATGACGAAGATGTTGGAATTGCCGCCCTGCTGGAGGCTGAGGATGACCCGCTGGCCGTCCGGCGCGAAGCGCGGGGCGAAGCTCATGCCGGGGAAATTGCCCACCACCTCGCGCTGTCCGGTCTCGATGTTGAGCAAATACACCCGAGGCTCACCCTGGGCATACGACATATAGGTGATTTCCTGGCTGGTCGGCGAGAAGCGCGGGGTCAGCACCAGCGAATCACCGCGCGTGAGGTAGCTCACGTTGGCGCCGTCCTGGTCCATGATGGCGAGCCGCTTGACGCGCCGCTCCTTGGGCCCGCTCTCGTCCACGAACACCACGCGGGTGTCGAAATAGCCCTTCTCGCCGGTGAGCTTCTCATAGATCACGTCGGCGACGATGTGGGCGATGCGGCGCCAGTTCTCGGCCTGGGCCACGAACTGCTGCCCGGCGATCTGCTGGCCCGCCAGCACATCCCACAGGCGGAACATGACCTGGAAGCGCCCGTCCGACTGGCGCGTGACCCGGCCGGTCACCAGCGCCTGGGCATTGATGACGCGCCAATCCTGGAACCGCGGCGCATCGGGATTGCTGATCTGCTCCACGAACGCCTTGGGATCGATCGGCGCGAACAGGCCGGAGCGCTTCAGGTCGGCCGAGATGACGCCGGAGATCTGCCGGCCCATCTCGGTCTCGCCCAGGAGGTCGGTGATGGCGATCGGGATCGGCTGCGGCGTGCCGGAGGTGATGTCCAGCTTCGTGGCGGCGGCGGCGGGCAAGGCGCGCAAGGCCGCCCCGGCGGCAAGAAGGCCTCCGGCGCCGGCCACAAAGCGGCGGCGGCTCAACGCGGGTCCGAAGCGGTTGAAGGGGGACATCACGGTATCGGGGCCTCTGGTGGGTTGAGCCGCCGCTGCGAAAAGAGCCGCGCGGCGCTCATCTTTAAGGACAAAACTTAAGAGATGACGCGCGACCGCGCCATGACGGAAGCTGGAACGCGCCGAAGGAACGCGATCAACGCTCAAACTCCTGCGGCCGGAAGGTGAGATCCATGCTCTTCCACTGGGCATAGGTCTCCTTGCGGAACATGGTGAAGGGCTGGCACCGCACCAGCGCGGCGACGGCGGTGCGCGCCACCGCCGGGCCATAAGTGGACGCGCTGCCGCCGATCACCGTCGGCTCGACCCGAAGGGTGCCGTCCGGATTGAAATCCACGCGCACTTCCACGAACACGCGCTCCTCCGGTGGAATGCCGGTGGTGTTCCAGCACTGGCGCATACGGGCGCGGAAGGCATCGATCTCGCTCATGCTCAAGGTGGCCGCCTGCCCGTTCTGCACCCCGAGGGACGAGGTGGTGGAGGTCTGGCTGGCGCTCGCCACCTGGCGGGTGGGCGTGCGCTTGTCGAGCAGTTCCTTGATCTGGTCCGAATTGAAGTCGCGCGGCGGCGTCTGCCGCGCCTCCACCGGCTTGGGCGGTGGCGGGGCCGGCTTCTTGGGCGGCAGCGGGGCGGGGGCCGCCTTGGCCTCCTCCTTGGGCTGCTCGTCCTTCGGCTTGTCTTCCTTCTTGGGCTCGCTCTTCAGGGCCTCGTCCACCTTGGGCTCGGCCTTGGGCGGCGCCTCGACGGCCTTCTTGGGCTCCGGCGGCTTGGGCGGAGCTTCGGCGGGCTTGGACGGCTCCGGCGGCGGCGAATCGACCTTGGGCGCGGGGGCGGGTGCCGGCGGCGCCGTGGCTTCCACCGGCGGGTCCTTGCTGACCTTCAGCTTGGGATCTTCCACCGGGGTCGGCTCGGCCACCTTCTCGGCCACCTGCTGGGGCTTTTCCATCTTCGGGGCGGTCTTGGCGCCCTTGGTGAGCTTGGTGAAATCGGTCGCGGAAATGACGTCCACCGGCACGGAATCCGGTGCCTGCTCAAGCGGCCGCGCCCCGGAGAACGACACCAGGGTGAAGACGATGATGGCCGCATGGGCGACCGTCGATGCCGCGAGGCCGGGTTTCATGGCCTTGACCTTAGCCCCCTTGATCCACTTCGGTGACCAGCGCCACCTTCTTGAAACCGGCGCCCGAAAGGCGACCCATGACCCGCATCACGGTGCCATAGTCCACCCGCTTGTCGGCCCGCACGAAGATCCGCTCCTCCATGCCGCCCCGCGCCTGGGTCACGGCCTGGAGCTTGGCCACCAGATCTTCGGGCTTGATCTCGCTCTCGCCCAGGAAGACCTGTCCCTTCTCGTTCACCGAGAGGGTGATGGGCTCCTTGTTGTCCTGGCTGACCGCGTTGGCCTGCGTCTGCGGCAGGTCGATGGGCACGCCCGCCGTGAGCATCGGCGCCGCCACCATGAAGATGATGAGCAGCACCAGCATGACGTCCACCATGGGCGTCACGTTGATCTCGGCCATCACATGGGCGGAGCGACGCCGCGAGCGCCGGCTCTGCCATCCCGAAGCGCCTCCGCCTCCCATGCCCATGGCGTCAGCCCCGCTCGTCGATCTGCCGCGACAGGATGGCGGAAAACTCGTCCGCGAACCCTTCGAGGCGCTGGCCCTGGCGGCCCGCCTGGGAGATGAACTTGTTGTAGAATATGGTCGCGGGAATGGCCGCAATGAGGCCCATGGCGGTCGCGAGCAACGCCTCAGCGATGCCCGGCGCCACCACCGCCAGCGACGTGTTCTTGGACGCCGCGATGGATTGGAACGAGGTCATGATGCCCCACACCGTGCCGAACAGGCCGATGAAGGGACCGGCCGAACCCACCGTGGCGAGCACCAGAAGCCGCCCTTCCAGGCGCTCCATCTCGCGGGCGATGGTCACGTTCATCACCTTGTCGAGGCGCTGGCCGAGACCGGTCAGCGAGCGGGCGCCGCCCTCATAGGTGCGCTTCCACTCCCGCATGGCGGCGACGAAGATGGCGGCCATTCCGTGGTTGGTGCGCCCGGACAGGGAGCGATACAGGTCCTCCAGGCTCTGGCCGGACCAGAACACCTGCTCGAACTGATCCATCTCGCGCTTGTTGCGGCCGAACAGAATGGTCTTGTCGATGATGATGGCCCATACCCAGATGGAGGCGGAGATCAGCCCGATCATGACCAGCTTCACCACGAAGTGAGCTTGCAGGAACAGGCTGAGGAAGGAAATGTCGGCGGCGGGAGCTGCCATCGGGGCCGCGGCGATGGGGCCGCCGGCCGCAAGCGGCGGCGCCCCGAGGTCCTGGGCGAAGCCGGGACCTGTGCCGGCGAGCAGAAGGCCGGTGGCCAGGACAGCCAAGGCCAGAAGCGCAACCACGGTTTGCGAAAGCTGGGCCTGCGGGCGGAAAGCGCGCCCCGGCACGGCCGGAACCCGGCCTGGAAGAGGCGACGCAATCGCAAGCACCCCGCCGCGCCTGCTCATCTGATCGTTCATTCTCGGCTCCGCTGCGCGCGGCGCTCACCGCCGCGCGGGACAACTCCGCCCGTCTGTCCACAGTATCCCGGTGTTTGACCGGGGGACTTAGTCCAAACTTTGACGGGAGCGCTGTTTCGTGTTGCGGCGCGAAGAATTCGCCGCAAGGCTCGGCGGAAACCTAGGCACGAACAGGCTTAAGGCAAAGTTAGCGCAGCCTTGCTGAACCAGAGCTTGGCCATAATGTCCAGGCCTGTCGCAACGTCATGCTCCACCGTGGCCGGGCGATTCCTGCGCCGCGCCAGCACGCGGCACGGAGGTGGCCGATCAGCCCTCGACCGCGCGGGCGTCGGCGAGGGTGGCCTGCCGCAGCGCATCCGGGATCCGCTTGGCGCGGCCCTGGGAGACGAAGGCCACTCGCACGGTCGCCGACACCAGCAGCTCATCGCCCCGCTTGACCTGCTGCGACAAGGTGATGGACGCGCCCGCCACATCCTTGGACAAGGTCACCACCTGCAACACGTCGTCGATCTTGGCAGGCTTCAGGAAATCGATCTGCATGGCGCGCACGACGAAATGGAAACCGGGGGCTTCCGCCGCCGCCTGGGCGAACAGCTCGCCCTGCACCACGCCCAGCAGCCGCATGTAGTCGGAGCGGCCGCGCTCCATGAATTTCAGGTAGTTGGCGTGGTAGACGATGCCCGAGAAGTCGGTGTCCTCGTAATAGACCCGCAGCGTCAGCACATGGCCGCCGGGAACGAGCCGCCCGGCCAGATGCGGATGGGCGTCCAGCTCGCCCGGCGCCACGGTGCGCTCGCCCGAAAGATCCGTCTTCATGCCCTCGTCCCGTCTGTGCGCGCAGGAGAAACCGGCCGCAGCCGGGCACACACCTACCCCTCCTCGTCAAACAAAGGCAAGGAGGCGCCAGCGCCGGCCGAATCAGCCGCCGGATCGATCCGGGGCTCGGGCAGGCCGAGATGGCGGAAGGCGATGGCGGTCAGCATCCGCCCGCGCGGCGTGCGCTGGATGAAGCCCTGCTGCACCAGATAGGGCTCCACGATTTCCTCGATGGCGTCGCGCGGCTCGGAGAGGGCCGCCGCCAGGGTATCGACCCCCACCGGGCCGCCGCCGTAATATTCGGCGATCACCGTCAGATACCGCCGGTCCATGGCATCGAGACCGGCCTTGTCCACCTCCAGGGCGGACAGCGCGCGATCGGCGATCTTGCGGTCGATGGCCTCGGCATCCGCCACCAGCGCGAAATCCCGCACCCGGCGCAGCAGGCGCCCGGCGATGCGCGGCGTGCCGCGAGCCCTGCGGGCGATCTCGGTGGCGCCATCGGGGGCGATGGCGATGCCCAGCACCTTGGCGCCGCGCACCACGATCTTCTCCAATTCCTCCACCGTATAGAACTGGAGCCGCACCGGAATGCCGAACCGGTCGCGCAGCGGCGTGGTGAGCAGGCCCGATCGGGTGGTGGCGCCCACCAGCGTGAACTTGGGCAGCGAGATCTTCACCGAGCGCGCCGCCGGCCCCTCGCCGATGACGAGGTCCAATTCATAATCCTCCATGGCAGGATAGAGGATTTCCTCCACCGCCGGGGACAAGCGGTGGATCTCGTCGATGAAGAGCACGTCGCGCTCTTCCAGATTGGTGAGGATGGCCGCGAGGTCCCCCGCCTTGGCGATGACCGGGCCGGAGGTGGAGCGGAAGCCCACCCCCATCTCCCGTGACATGATCTGGGCGAGCGTGGTCTTGCCGAGGCCGGGCGGGCCGACGAACAGCACATGGTCCAAGGCCTCGCCGCGCGCGCGGGCGGCCCGGATGAAGATATCGAGATTGGCGCGCGCCTGCGCCTGCCCCACGAACTCGCCCAGCATCTGGGGCCGCAGGTGGAGCTCGGCGTCATCGTCGCGCTTTTCGCTCGAAACGAGGCGGCGGGTGTTCATGTGGACTGCCTGTGGCACGGGCGGCCCGTCGCCCCCGTGAATCGCGCTGTATCATGAAAGTCACTCAAAAAGTGACACGACCGGGGCCGATCGCCAAACCGTCGCCCCCGTGCCCCTATTTCGCCAGTTCCTTGAGCCCGAGGCGAATCAGCGTCTCGGTGGTCGCCGCCTCCCCCGCCGCGCGCATGGCCCCGGCGACCGCTGTATTGGCCTGCGGCAGGCCGTAGCCCAGGTTCACCAGGGCCGAGATGGCGTCCGCCACCGGCCCGCCCTCGCCCACGATGGCCGCGTCGCCGGCGATGGCGGGCAGCCCCATGTCGGCGGACAGGCCGCCGCCCGGCACCTTGTCCTTCAGCTCGGTGACGATGCGCGTCGCCACCCGCGGCCCCACCCCCTGGGCGCGGGCGATCATGGTCTTGTCCGCCAGTGTCACCGCCTGGGCAAGTTCGCTCGGCCGCAGGGTGGAGAGCACCGCCAGCGCGATCTTGGAGCCGATGCCCTGCACCGTCAAAAGCAGGCGGAACCAATCCCGCTCCGCCTCCGAGCCAAAGCCGTAAAGACGGATCATGTCCTCGCGCACATGGGTCTCGATGACGAGGCTCGCCGCCTCCCCCGTGCGCGGCAGGTCGCGCAGGGTGCGCGCCGAGCAGTGCACGAGATAGCCGACGCCGTGCACATCGAGAATCAGGTGATCCTCGGCGACGGTGTCCACCACGCCCTTGAGCTTGCCGATCATATGGGTTCCTCAGCTCAGGCCGGCCCGCGCGGCCGCCCGAGCATGGCGCGAAGCAGGCGCGCCATGTTCGCCCCTTGTATCAGGCCAGCGCGGCGCACAGGAAGACGAAGCTCGCCACCGCGCCGAAGCCGGTGCGCACCATGTGCAGCTGACCCCAATTGGCGATGAGCCGTTGGGTGTCCTCCCCCGCGTCCTCGTCGCGCGCCGCGAGCAGGCGCCGGTTGGTGGGCATGATGCCGATCAACGTATAGGGCCAGTTGGCCAGCAGCAGCACCCCGCCCGCCAGCCATTGCCAATCCCCGGTCTGCCAGAAGGCCACGGCGCCGAGCGCCGATCCCAACAGCGCCAGGCTCGCCTGCATGAGGATGCCGCGCCGGTAGGACGGCTTCCATTCGCCAAGGGCCGCCGACGCCGCGAGGCGCAGCCGCGCCGGCTGTTCCACCACATTGATATAAAGTGCCGCCCCGGTGAACAGGGCCGCCACCAGAAGCGCCAGATGCCCCACGATCATCTGCCGGTCCCCCACCCGCACGTCCGATCATTCCGCCGCGACGACTAGAGCAATTTCAGCAAAAGTGTGCAGCGGTTTTGCGTCTGAAATTGCGATAAAAATGCTCTAGAGGGCGTCTCGCACCTGCGTCACGGCGCTGCGATGATGGGCGTGAGTGACGGCGACCGCAAGGGCATCGGCCGCATCCTCGCTCTTCGGCGCCGCCTGCGGCAGGAGAATGCCGATCATCATGCGGATCTGCGCCTTTTCCGCGCGCCCGGCCCCGACCACGCTCTTCTTCACCAGGGTCGGCGCGTATTCGGCGACGCTCAGCCCTTTCAGGGCCGGCGCCAGCAGCACCACGCCGCGCGCCTGCCCGAGCTTCAGGGTGGACGAGGGGTTCATGTTCACGAAGGTTTCTTCCACCGCCGCCTCGTCCGGCAGGTAGCGTTCGAGCACCGCCATGAGGCCGTGATGCAGCTCGGCAAGACGCTGGCCCATGGGCGCGTCCTCCGGAGGCAGGATGGCACCGCAATCCACATACCGCAGGCGCGGCCCCTCCGCCTCGATCACCCCCCAGCCGGTGCGGCGCAGGCCGGGATCGAGGCCAAGGATGCGCACGGCGCGGCGGGAACGAATCGGAGTGACGGTCATGATGCCCAAGGTGCGCCGCCCGCGACCGCGAGGAAAGCCCCGCGCCGGAGATGGGAGATCCGCGGAAATGGGCCGCCGGGAGATCCCCCGGCGGCAACGATCTCAGTGCTTGCTCGCCAGCAGATTCCCGGAAAACAGGACGGTGCTGGCCGAGGCCGCCCCCGACGTGAGGGTGTTGGAGGCGAGGGTGTTGGTGGCCATCGTGTTGGCCGCCACATGCTCTCCGGCCTCACTGGCATTCCACTCGGGCAGCACCGCCACCACGTTCGCCGCCTCGTTGATCGGCTTGGGCACGAAGGCGTCGGCGGCCTTCTTGGCGCGGGCGAGCACCACCTCGTCCGCCTCGCGGGCCAGCGCGTCGCGCTTGTCGGCGCTGTCCTGGTCGCCCTGGCGGGCGGCGATGTTGAACCAGGTCAAGGCTTCGGCCAGGTCGCTGGTGCCGGAGAAGCCGCGCGCGAAAATGATGCCCAGATTATGCTGGCTGTCCTTCAGGCCCAGATTGGCGGCCTTGCGGAACCACTTGAGGGCCTCGCTCCAGTCGGGCGCACCGGCGATGCCCTGGGAATAGAGCACGCCCAGATTGTGCATGGCCCGCACATTGCCCTGCTCGGCCGCCCACTTATAGAAGCGATAGGCCTCGTCCATGTTGTGCAGGGTATTTTCGTAGAGGCTGCCGAGCCGGTAGGCGGCCGGCGCGAAGCTGCGCGAGACCGCATAGCCGAGCCACTTGATGCCGGCATCCACGTCCTGGTCCACGCCGACCCCATCGGCAAACCGCACGCCCACCTCGTAGGCCGCGGCCAGATTGCCGTCCAAAGCCGCCATGTGCAGCGCCTGCGGACCGATGGGCGCCGGCAATTGCGCCGTGGACTTCGCGGCGGCGGCGACCTCGTCCGGATGCGACGGCGTCGCGGGCGTCGCCGCCGCCACCTTCACCTGATGCGCAGCCTGCTGCGCCATTGCAACAATGGCGTCGCGATGAACCCAGGCGGTGGCGCCGGAGACCGTGGCCAGCAGCGCGAGGCCGGCAACGGCAATCACCGCCGGAGACACCTTCGCAAGGGGCGCGTGCCCGACCCGGCGGGTGCGCCGCTCCACCTGCGGCCGTGCATCCTGGCCACGGGACGGGGACGCGAACTGGATATCCGCGGGCGCCCGTCGGCCGCGACTCACCCTCTTCGGGCGCGGTGCCGCCATCGGATCGGGGCGGATGTCCCCGAGGTCGGCGGCGGCAGGTTCCGGCGGGAGCCGCGGCTCCACAACCGGCGCATGGTGCGGCTCCGGCTCGAACGCCGCCTCCGCGCTTGCGGCAGGCGCGTCGTCCGCCAGCGGATCGCGATCGATGCCTCCGTCGCCATAGGCGGCAAAATCCGGCTCACCCGGCTCGTCCTCGACGAGCGGATGCGGAGCCCAGGCGTCATCGCCGGTGCGACCCAGGACGACGGTCCGGTCCTCGATCTCGCGGGCGAGGGTTTCGCCGAGCAATTCGGAAGCCCGACGCTCCACCTCCGCCTGACGGGCCTCCAGCGCGGCAAGCCCGCGCTTGAGGCCGACCACCGCCGGGCCGGCCGGATCGGTGGAGACCTTGCGGCTGACTGCCTCCACCGCCACTTCCACAGCTTCCTGAGTGGCCTCGCTGGAGACCTCCCGGACCCGCCGCAGTTCGTCGATCATCTCCGTCAGGGTGATCTCGATGCCGTCCAGTCGCTCCAGGCGGGCGGATGCATCCTGAAAACGGTCCGTCAGCGCCAAAAGATGGCGCTCCACCACCTCCGCAAGGGGGATCGCCGCCGCCGCGTCACGGGCCTTGGCCGCATCCAGGCGCTCCAGAAGCCCGGTCACATGGGCCGCCAGCTCCGAACCGGCGGCGGGAGAGAGCGAAGCGAGGTATTGTGTCACCTTGTCGAGGCGGTCGTGGATGCCGTGCAGATTGGCTTCCACATCTCGGCGCAGGTCCTGCGCCGTGGCGTTGCGTGCCTCATGGACACTGGCCTCGTAGGCATTGACCCGGCGAATGACGGCTTCCGCGTTGCGTTCGAAGGTGGAGGTGGCATCGGCCACCCGCTGCGCGGCGGCATCGCTGCTGCGGGCGATTTCCTCCGCGCAGGCGGCAAGACGCTCGGCGAGGGGCTGAAGGCCGGAGCCCGACACCATCCGCGTCACCAGGGACTTCAGCTCGTTCGACTGCGCCTGCAGGCGCGCCACCTCGACCGGGTCGACGGCGCGCGCATTGAGGATGTCGATCTTGCGCGAGAGCATCTCGACTCCCGCCGACAGCGCCTGAAAGCGCTCCGGTGCCCGCATGGTGTCGAGGGACGTGCGCAGATCCAGCAGTTCCTCCGCCAGATAGGCCATGTCCTCCGGACCCGAGCCGTGCCCCGCCCCGCCGCTCGTCTGCCGCAATTCCTCGACCCGGCTGTGCAGCAGGCTGATGGCGCGGTCCATTTCCACCACCGCGCGGCGCGGAGCAGCCTGCGCCAGCCGGCGCTGCAATTGGCCCACCTCGGCGCGCAGCGTGTCGACGGCCATCTGCGGGTCAGCAGCCCGGTCGCGCCACGCGCCGCCGCCGGCCGCGTCGCCACGCCCCCAATCTCGACCCCCAGTGTCTCCACCCACGGTGTCGCCGCCCAGATCGCCCGGCCAGCCGTCCCGGCCGCGGCTACCTCCCAGGCTATGCCGAGGCGCAGCGGCGGCTGCGGCCGAAGCCGTGCGCTGAATACGCTCCATCCGCTCCATGCCCGCCTCCCTGCGGCTGGAGGAGCCCCATCTTGGTGCTCATTTACCATGGCCGCAATGCGTGATTCGCTCAATGCAGCATCCGGCCGTCATGGTAAATGGGCCGTTAAATCCAGGAAACGCCCATGTTTTCAGGTTCAGGTAACGGTTACTTTCCCCTACGGTAGCCCGTTGACTCTCCCCCCATTCGGCATCGCTGCGCTAAAAAGTTTGCGTAACGGAACGGAATTTGTCTTCCGCGCCACGCCTCGCAGCGGCGAACCCACCGCGGCCCCGGCAACCGGCGTCCGCACCCGCTGGCGGATGGCCGGGATCAGAGGCGCGGAGGAGCCCCAAGGCGGCTGCGCGGCCGACACCGTCACAACGAGAGCGTTCGGCAGGATGTCGCACTGAACGGCGAATGGATGGTTGACCGCTATCCACCGCCGCCCTGGCGGCCATCGGCCCCGCGATCGAACAGAACAGGCCCCCAGTTCGTCACCAAGCGTCAGCGGGAGCCGCGAAACAGGACCGCAATCTCACAGGCGCAACCCCCTGCCCTGTGACACGGGAGTGACTATTTATGGATGCTACGACCTACGATGTCGCCCACGCCCTGGGCCATGCCGCCGCGGCAGCGCCCCTTGCCCCGCCTTCTTCCCCCGCGGAGGAGGCCTTCACCATCGGCGACCTCGCCCGGGAATTCGGCACCACCCTGCGCGCCCTGCGCTTCTATGAGGACAAGGGCCTTCTGTCGCCGCGCCGCGACGGCATGACCCGCCTGTATTCGGCGACGGACCGGGAGCGTCTCACGGTCATCCTCAAGGGCAAGCAGCTCGGCTTCACCCTGGCCGAGATCCGCGCATTGGTGGCGGCGAAGACCGGTACGCCGGCCGCGGAATCCGGTGCGGCGAACGGCCTCGCCCTGACCCGCGAGCGGTGCCTGAAGCAGCTCGCCCAGCTGGAACGCCAGCGCGGCGAGATCGATTCGGCCATCGAAGAGCTGAAGGGCATCGCCGAAACGCTCGCGGCCTGAGCCTGCCCCCTCGATCCGGCGCCTGACGCCGGGCCGGCGGGCCCCACCAAGCGACACATCAACGCCGCCCATCAGCCTGGGTCGCGTCCAATTAGCCCCGCTCACATGCGGAAGCGCCGCGCCGCAGGGACGCCCAGAGGGCTTCTCTTCCGCCCGACCCGCAAGATGGCCCGCGCTCCGCGCGACGGCCGCGAGCCACGCCCGCGGCACGAGGTGCCGCGGCCCGAACGCCCCTGTCGCGCAGCCTTACTAAAGGACAGACGACGAGCAATCGGTGCCGGTCCGCGTTCCGCGGACCGGCCGGGAATCAAAGGGCCGGGACACCCAGGACGGGATCGAGCCTTACTCGGCGCTGAGCTTGGCGAGCATGGCCTCGGACAGCTCGAAATTCGCCGTCACGGTCTGCACGTCGTCATTGTCTTCGAGATTTTCCACCAGACGCAGCAGCTTCTCGGCGGTGTCATCATCCACCGCAACGGTATTCTGCGGCCGCCACACCAGCGCCGCCTTGCGCGGCTCGCCGAACTTGGCTTCCAACAGCTTCTGCACTTCGGCCAGGTTTTCCGCCGCGCACACCACCTCATGCCCGTCCTCGTCGGAGGACACGTCATCGGCGCCGGCTTCGATCGCGGCTTCCATCATGGCGTCGCCATCCGCCTTCTTGGCGTCATACTCGATCAGGCCGACGCGATCGAACATGAAGGACACCGAGCCGGTTTCGCCAAGGTTGCCGCCCGACTTGGTGAAAAAGGAGCGCACTTCCGAGGCGGTGCGATTGCGGTTGTCGGTCAGCGCCTCCACGATCACCGCGACGCCGCCGGGACCATAGCCCTCGTAGCGGATCTCTTCGTAGTTCTCGGTATCGGCCCCGGCCGCCTTCTTGATGGCGCGCTCGATATTGTCCTTCGGCATGTTCTCGGCGCGGGCGGCAAGGATGGCGGCCCGCAGACGCGCATTCATGCTCGGATCCGGCAGGCCCATCTTGGCCGACACCGTGATCTCGCGCGCGAGCTTGGAGAACAGCTTGGACCGCACCGCGTCCTGACGGCCCTTGCGGTGCATGATGTTCTTGAATTGTGAATGCCCGGCCATGGCCGTCACCTTCCCTTGATGGAGCGATCCCGCGCGCCGCCGGCGCCGCGCCGCTCGGATCAATTGCGTTGACTGGAGCCGGCCTTATAGGCGGGAGCCGGGGAGATGGGCAAGCTGGCGAACGCCGAAGCGGCGGTCGCCGCGGCCGATCCGGGTCAATTCTCCCAGAACGCCGGCCGCGCCTCGCCCAGGCTACCACCGAGCCGCACCGGCGCGACCTTCACCGCAAGCCCGGTGCGGTCGTCGGTCTCGACCGCCACGCCGCACAGGCTTGCCGGCCCGCTGGCCGGCTCGAAGCGGCCCGAAGCGAGCTTGCGGGTGAAGCGCCGCAGCGGTTCCTCCTTGTCCATGCCAATCACCCCGTCATAGCAGCCGCACATGCCGGCATCGGTGAGGAAGGCCGTGCCGCCGGTAAGGATGCGATGATCCGCCGTGGGCACATGGGTATGGGTGCCCACCACCAGAGAGGCGCGCCCGTCGCAATAATGGCCGACCGCCTGCTTCTCGCTGGAGGCTTCCGCATGCACGTCGATCACCACCGCATCGGCCACCTCGCCCAGCATGGCACCGTCCAGTGCCCGGTCGAGGCCCGCGAAGGGATCATCCAGCGGGTCCATGAAGATGCGGCCCATCACGTTGAGCACCAGCACCCGCGCGCCGTTCTTGGCCTCCACCAGGGCGGCGCCACGGCCGGGGGTCCCGGCCGGATAGTTCAAGGGCCGCACCAAAGCCGGCGCGCGATCGATGAAAACCAGCGCCTCGCGCTGGTCGAAGGAATGATTGCCCAGCGTGATGGCATCGGCGCCGGCCGCGAGCAGATCCTCATAGATGGCCTCGGTGATGCCGAAACCGCCGGCGGCGTTCTCCCCGTTCACCACCACGAGGTCGAGCTTCCAGGAGGCCACGAGGCCGGGCAGGCGCGCGCCCACGATCTCCCGCCCGGGGCGGCCCATCACATCGCCGAGAAAGAGCATGCGCATCCGTCAGATCCCGTCTTCGTCGCCGCAGCGAAACGCCTCCGCTTCCGTTACCATCACATCCACGCCTTCGTCATGGGGTTCGGCCGGCACGCACGCCACCTGCTGGCAGGCGAAGGCAAAGCCCACCGCCGTCACCGCTCCCCGCTGCCGGAGGCCGGCCAGGGTGCGGTCGTAGAAGCCACCGCCATAGCCGATGCGCAAGCCGCGCCGGTCGAATGCGGCGAGCGGCACCAGCACCACGTCCGGCACCAGCTCCGGGCATTGGGGACCTGGCGTGGGGATACAGAACGCGCCGGCGGGTTGAAGCTCCGCCCCCTCGGCCCAGCTCCGGAAGAGGAGCGGCCGCTCGCGCCCCACGATCACCGGCAACGCCAGCAGGGCCCCCTTCGCCCACAGCGCGCGGGCCAGGGGCAGGGTGTCGATCTCATCACGGAAGGAGGCGAACAGGGCAATCCGGCGCCCCTCGGGCGACTGGAAGGCCGGCACCCGCGACAGCGCATTGGCGGTGGCTTCGACTGCGGCCCGCGCGCGGTCAAGCGCGCTCATCTCGGAGCGCCGCCCCAGCGCTTCGGCGCGCAGCTGCGCCTTTTCAAGGCGAAAATCTTGGGAGGAAGCCATCGTCTGCATGGAAGCGTGCGGAGCCACAAAACCGTCGGAGGTCGATCCCGGGAAACCTACAGCGTAGGTGGGCGCCGTGTGTCCCCGTCCAGGGACGAGGTCAGGGACAGCTCCCTTAAGGATCGATAAGGCCCCGGGGATATGTCTCCTAACGAGCCCCGCAGCCCCGCCTTACCAATGTAGGAAGCTTTAGGCGCCGGCGCCAGCCCCGCGCGAAGTTATCCCTCGGATCGCGATGATCGGGAGAGGCAGGGCTCAGCCCATGCCGATGGTGCCCTTCTCGCGCGGCACCAGCTGCGCCACCAGGCGCTCGATGCGCTCGGCCACCTCCTCGATGGTGCGCGCCACGTCCCCCTCGCTGGCCTGGATGCGCTCCAGCGCGGAGGCGCGGGCGTCGCGCTGGCCCTCGATGTCGCTTTCGAGCGCCCGGATGCGGTTCCTCGACTCCGCCAGTTCATCGGCGATGGTGATGGCGGCCATCACCACCAGTCGTTGGTCGCCGATCTCGCCGAAGGCGGTGCGCAATTGCGAAATGCGGCTGTCGATGTCGTGCGCGAGCCGCACCAGATGCTCTTCCTGCCCTTCATCGCAGGCCATCCGATACTGGCGACCGGCGATGGTGACGGACACATGGGGCATGAGCGATCAGCCGCCGTGAGTCGCGAGCACGTCGCGGATGGTGGACATGGCTACGTCCAGCCGGCGCATGACCTCCTGCGCCACCTCGCCCACCTGCCCGGCTTCCGCCTGGCTGCGGTCGAGCTCGGCGGCCAGCCGCGCCCGGTCGTTGCCGAGCGCGTGGAGCTGCGCCTGCAACGCGGCCTGATGGCGATCCGCGTCCCGGCGGCGATCCAGCGCGTCGGTCAGCGAATCGAGGGCGGCGTGGAGGCGCCGGGTCGCCGCCGCAATGGGGGCGTCCTCGAGCGGGAGACGTTGCTTCAGCGCGTACATGGCAAAAGTGTAGCTGAGTCGATGATCTCCGCGCCACCACCCCCCGAGTTGTCAACCAGAATGCGCGGATGAATTTTTGCATCAGACTTACCAGGATGTTCACGCCGCCCGGTCGGCGCCGCACGTGGAACCGCGACGCTCACCACAAACGCGCCGTTCTTGTTTCTTAAAGTGTTTGGCGGCACAATGGCGCAGCAGAATACCGCCCAAACGGTCCCAATACCTTCTCGCGGAGGGCGAGCGATGCCCTTTCGGCAATCGGCGCGACGATCAAACGCGGAGAGCCGGAGCGACAACCCGCTTGACGCCAGGGACGAGGTGCGTTTGACACCCCCGAGAGCGCTGTTATCTAGACAGCCGCCATGGCAAGCGCCGGAGAGCAGGCCACAGACTGCTTGATCGACCGGGCGAGGCCCGCCGGACGGGCCCACAGCGCAAGCCGCATTTTTTTGAGGGGCTCATGTCGAACCGCACCCGCCACGATCGTATGGCCAACGCCATCCGGTTTCTGTCCATCGACGCCGTGGAAGCCGCCAACAGCGGTCATCCGGGGCTGCCCATGGGCGCGGCGGACATTGCCACCGTCCTGTTCAGCCGGGTGCTGAAATTCGATCCCACCCAGCCGAACTGGGCGGATCGCGACCGGTTCGTGCTGTCCGCGGGCCACGGCTCCATGCTGCTCTATTCGGTGCTGCACCTCACCGGCTACAAGCAGGTGACCATCAACGAGATCAAGCGGTTTCGCCAACTCGGATCGCTGACGCCGGGGCATCCGGAGAACTTCGTCACCGAGGGCATCGAGACCACCACCGGCCCGCTCGGCCAGGGCATCGCCACCGCCGTCGGCATGGCGATCGCCGAGAAGGCGCTCGCCGCCCGCTTCGGCGCCGACCTCGTCAACCACCGCACCTATGTGCTGTGCTCCGACGGCGACCTCATGGAGGGCATCAGCCAGGAGGCGGCGGACATCGCCGGCCACCTTAAGCTCTCCAAGCTCACCGTGCTGTGGGACGACAACCGCATCTCCATCGACGGCCCGACCTCGGTCTCCACCTCCACCAACCAGCTCCTGCGCTTCGCCGCCTCCGGCTGGGCCACCGCCGAGGTGGACGGGCACGATCCGGACGCCATCCTCGCCGCCGTTGAAGCGGCCAAGGGCTCCGACAAGCCCACCTTCATCGCCTGCCGCACCACCATCGGCTACGGATCGCCCAAGCGCGCCGGCTCCGAGAAGGTCCACGGCTCGCCCCTCGGCAAGGAAGAGGTGGCCGCCACCCGCGCCGCCCTGGGCTGGGAAGCCGGTCCGTTCGAGATCCCCGAGGACGTCGCCGCCGACTGGCGCGCGGCGGGCGCCAAAGGCCACGCCGATCGCGAAGCTTGGGAAAAGCGCCTCGCCGCCGCCCCCGCGGAGCTGCGCGCCGAGTTCGAGCGGCGCATCTCCGGCACCCTGCCGCAGGGCTTCCTCGCGGCCGTGGTGGAAGCCAAGGCGAAGGCGGTGGCCGCCGGCGGCGCCGTGGCCACCCGCAAATCGTCCGAGGCGGTGCTCGACATCCTGGTTCCGGTGATGCCGGAGCTGCTGGGCGGCTCGGCCGACCTCACCGGCTCCAACAACACCAAGGCCAAGAGCGCCAAGTCCGTCACGCCGGACGACTTCTCCGGCTCGTTCATGCACTGGGGCGTGCGCGAGCATGGCATGTCGGCGGCCATGAACGGCATCGCGCTGCACAAGGGGCTTGTGCCCTTCTCCGGCGGCTTCATGGTCTTCTCCGACTATTGCCGGCCGGCGATCCGCCTCGCCGCCCTCATGGGCACGCGGGTGATCCATGTGCTGACCCACGATTCCATCGGCCTCGGCGAGGATGGCCCGACCCACCAGCCGGTGGAGCATCTGGCGGCCCTGCGCGCCATCCCGAACCTCCTGGTGCTGCGCCCGGCCGACACGGTGGAGACGGCGGAAGCCTGGCAGATCGCCATCGAGCACACCGGTGGCCCCTCGGCCCTGATCCTGTCGCGCCAGAACCTGCCCCTGCTGCGCACCGACGCGACGCAGGAGAATAAGAGCGCCGCCGGCGCCTATGAGATCGCTCCGGCGAGCGGCGCGGCCAAGGTGTCGCTGTTCGCCACCGGCTCGGAGGTCTCCCTCGCCGTGGAGGCCCGGAAGCTTCTGGAGGCCCAGGGTGTTCCCACCCGCGTGGTCTCCGTCCCCTCGTTCGAACTGTTCCTCGCAAAGTCCGCCGCAGAGCGGGCGAAGGTGATCGGGGACGCTCCGGTGAAGGTGGCGGTGGAAGCCGCCATCCGCATGGGGTGGGACGAAATCGTCGGTTCGGATGCCGCCTTCGTGGGAATGACCTCATTCGGCGCCAGCGCGCCAGCAAAGGATCTCTACGCCCATTTCGGAATCACTGCGGAGAAGGTGGCGGAGGCCGCCCTCGACAAGCTCCGGCAGGCCTGAGTTCCGCGCGCGGCGGGCGCGACAGTCGCAGCGGCGCGGAAACTTCCGCAGCCGCGCCCACAAGATCGAGCCGTGCTGAGAAGCCGGCTATGGAGGATGGAAAATGAGCGTCAAGGTGGCCATCAACGGTTTTGGACGCATCGGC
This sequence comes from Xanthobacter agilis, assembly GCF_021730435.1. GTDB lineage: Bacteria > Pseudomonadota > Alphaproteobacteria > Rhizobiales > Xanthobacteraceae > Xanthobacter > Xanthobacter agilis. Next base: position 50,214 of record NZ_JABWGX010000015.1, on the reverse strand, counting down.
CGTAACGTGCTGCGCGCCATCATCGAATCGGGCCGCACCGATATCGAGGTGGTGGCGATCAACGATCTGGGCCCGGTGGAGACCAACGCGCACCTGCTGCGTTTCGACAGCGTGCACGGCCGCTTCCCCGCCACCGTCACGGTTGCCGGCGACACCATCGACGTGGGCCGCGGGCCCATCAAGGTCACCGCCGTGCGCAACCCGGCCGAGCTGCCCCACGCGGCCCTGGGCGTGGACATCGCCCTCGAATGCACGGGCATCTTCACGTCTAAGGAGAAGGCGTCCGCGCATCTGACGGCCGGCGCAAAGCGGGTGCTGGTTTCCGCCCCCGCCGAAGGTGCCGATCTCACGGTGGTCTTCGGCGTGAACCACGACAAGCTCGCGCCCGAGCACTTGGTGGTGTCCAACGCGTCCTGCACCACCAATTGCCTGGCGCCGGTGGCCAAGGTCCTCAACGATGCGGTCGGCATCGAAAAGGGCTTCATGACCACCATCCACTCCTATACCGGCGACCAGCCCACGCTGGACACCATGCACAAGGACCTCTACCGCGCTCGCGCGGCGGCCATGGCCATGATCCCCACCTCCACCGGCGCCGCCAAGGCGGTGGGTCTGGTGCTGCCCGAGCTGAACGGCAAGCTCGACGGCACCTCGATCCGCGTGCCAACCCCGAACGTCTCGGTGATCGATCTGAAGTTCATCGCCAAGCGCGCGACCACGAAGGAGGAGATCAACGCGGCCGTCATCGCCGCCGCCTCCGAAGGGCCGCTGAAGGGCATTCTCGGCATCACCGACCAGCCGAACGTCTCCATCGACTTCAACCACGACCCCCGCTCCTCCACCTTCCATTTGGACCAGACCAAGGTGATGGACGGCACGCTGGTGCGTGTGCTCTCGTGGTACGATAACGAGTGGGGCTTCTCGAACCGCATGAGCGACACCGCCGTCGCCATGGGCAAGCTCGGTTGATGGGCGAGGGAGGCGCGAAAATGATCGCCTACCGCACCCTCGACGACGCCGACCTCGCGCACAAGCGTGTGCTGGTCCGCGTCGATCTCAACGTCCCCATGGACTGCGGGCGCGTCACCGACGACACCCGCATCAAGGCCATCCTGCCCACCATCCGCGCGATCACGCAGAAGGGCGGCAAGGCGGTCCTGATCTCCCATTTCGGGCGTCCCAAGGGCCGGGACGAGAGCCAGTCTCTCGCCCCCCTCGCCAAGGCGCTGGAAGCCCAGCTCGGCCATAGCGTGGCGTTCGCCTCCGACTGCGTCGGCGCCGCCGCCGAGAGCGCCATCGCCCGGCTCGCCGCCGGCGATGTGATCGTGCTGGAGAACACCCGCTTCCATGCGGGCGAGGAGAAGAACGCACCGGAGTTCATCCAGGCCCTCGCCAGCCTTGGCGATGTCTATGTGAACGACTCCTTCTCCACCGCGCACCGTGCCCATGCCTCCACGGCGGGGCTCGCCGGGGTGCTGCCGGCCTATGCCGGCCGATCCATGCAGGGCGAGCTCGACGCGCTCACCAAGGCGCTCGAGGCGCCCGAGCGCCCGGTGCTGGCGGTGGTCGGCGGCGCCAAGGTCTCCACCAAGCTCGAATTGCTCGGCAATCTCGTGCATAAGGTGGACATCCTGGTGATCGCGGGCGGCATGGCCAACACCTTCCTGGCCGCCATGGGCCACAAGGTGGGCAAGTCGCTGTGCGAGCACGACCTGGGCGACACCGCCCGCGCCATTCTCGAAGAGGCCAAGACGGCCAAGTGCGAGATCGTGCTGCCGGTGGATGCCGTGGTGACGAAAGAGTTCAAGGCCAACGCCGCGCATCGGGTGGTGGACGTGGACCATGTGGCCGACGACGAGATGATCCTCGACGCCGGTCCCGCGTCGGTCGCCCAGGTGGTCGAGAAGCTGAAGGGCGTAAAGACGGTGGTCTGGAACGGCCCGTTCGGCGCCTTCGAGCTGCCGCCCTTCGATGCCGCCACGGTGGCGGTGGCGAAGGAGGTGGCAGCCCTCACCAAGGCCGGGCGCCTGCTCTCCGTGGCCGGTGGCGGCGATACGGTGGCGGCGCTCAACCACGCCAAGGCGGGCTGCGACTTCTCCTATGTCTCCACCGCTGGCGGCGCCTTCCTCGAATGGCTGGAGGGCAAGGCCCTTCCGGGTGTCGAGGCCCTGAAACCCGGCGCGTCCGCGTGACCTTCCGGGGCGGCCCCCCGGCCGCCCCGCTTCCCTGATTCGGGCCCGGCCCGCGCCAGGGACATTTGCGAACACTCTGAACGAACCCTACAGACCGCCAAGGCAGGACGGAGAATCATGACGGCTGAGCTCGACACGAACGCTCAGAAGATGGTGGCCAACGGCAAGGGCATCCTCGCCGCTGACGAGAGCACTGCCACCATCAAGAAGCGTTTCGATGCCATCGGCGTGGAATCCACGGAGGCCAACCGCCGCGATTATCGCGAGTTGCTGTTCCGTTCCACCGAGGCGATGCAGAACTACATCTCCGGCGTGATCCTCTATGATGAGACCCTGCGCCAGAAGGCCAGCGACGGCACGCCGCTGGTGGCCCTCATCGAGCAGGCCGGCGCGCTGCCCGGCATCAAGGTGGACGCGGGCGCCAAGCCCCTGCCCTTCTGCCCGGGCGAGACCATCACCGAGGGGCTCGACGGCCTCGCCGGCCGCCTGAAGGAATATCGCGACCTCGGCGCCCGCTTCGCCAAGTGGCGGGCGGTGATCGACATCGCCGCCGGCATCCCCTCCCGCGGCGCGATCGAGGCCAACGCCCAGGCGCTGGCCCGCTACGCCGCCTTGTGCCAGGAGGCCGGCATCGTCCCGATCGTCGAGCCCGAAGTGCTGATGGACGGCGACCACTCCATCGACCGCTGCTATGCGGTGACGGAGTTCGTGCTGAAGGAGACCTTCCATCAGCTCTACCATCAGCGCGTCCGCCTGGAAGGCATGGTGCTGAAGCCCAACATGGTGGTGCCAGGCAAAAAGGCCACCGTGCAGGCCTCGGTCGAGGAAGTGGCGCTCAAGACCGTGCGCGTGCTCAAGAATTGCGTGCCGGCGGCGGTACCGGGCATCGCCTTCCTGTCGGGCGGCCAGTCGGACGAGGAGGCCACCGCCCACCTCGATGCCATGGTCAAGCTGGGCGGCCTGCCGTGGGCGCTCACCTATTCCTATGGCCGCGCCCTTCAGGCCGCGCCGCAGAAGGCATGGTCCGGCAAGGTGGAGAACGTGGCCGCCGCGCAGGCCGCCTTCACCCATCGCGCCGAAATGAACTCGCTGGCGGCACAGGGCCTCTGGTCGCCGGAGCAGGAAGCCAGGAAGGCCGCCTGAGTCCAAGCGGCACGCCGCCCAAACCGAAGGGCCGGCCCATCGCCGGCCCTTTTTCATGCCCGGATGCGCGACACCCCGCGGTCCCCGCCGCCAATTTGCCCCTTTCTTGGCCGACCGATCCTGTCATGTCGCAATCCGCCCTTCCTCCCCGCGCCCGCCTGATGTTGATCCTGCCCTCGGCCCTGCCTCCGCAGGACGCGGTGGCGCTGGCCGCCGCCGGCGATGTGGCCGCAGCCGTCATCCGCCCGGCGGAAAAGGCGCCCTCCGCGGCGCAGCTGCGGGCGCTCGCCCAGCCCCTGCAACAGCGCGATTGCGCGGTGCTGGTGGAGGACAAGCCCGAGCTGGTGGCCGCCGCGGGCCTCGACGGCGCCCATGCCGACGACGCCGCGCTGCTGGCCAAGGTTCTCAAGCAGTTGAAACCCGACGGCATCGTCGGTGCCGGCGGCCTGTTCACCCGCCATGCGGCCATGGAGGCCGGCGAGAGCGGGGCCGACTATGTGCTGTTCGGCGCGCTCGCCGGCGGCGACGACTTCGCGCGCACCCGCGCGCTGGTGGAGTGGTGGAGCCCGCTGTTTGAAGTGCCGTGCGCGGCCGTCGCCACCTCGCTGCCGGAGGTCGAGGCCCTGGCCAACGCCGGCGCCGATTTCATTGTCCTCGGCGAGGGCTTGCTCCGTGGCGCCGACGGCGTCGCTGCCGTGCGCGCGGCCCAGGCCGCGATCGACACCGCGAAGGTGACGGCCGGCACTCCGGGGGACGAGATCGCCGGCCCGGACGATGCCCCATGAGGCAGCCGCCCGCTCCGACAGAGGCATCCGGCGCGCGCGCGCCCAGAGCCCGGCCCGGACGGACGGCGGGCGCGATTGCGGCGGTCGCCCTCCTTTCCGGTCTCGCCATCGCGCCGCAGGCCGGTCCCGCGCGCGCGCAGCCTCCGGCGCACGCGACTGACTCCGCCAAGGCGAAAAACGGCAAGGCCAGTTCCGGAAAGGCCACGCCCGCCCCCTCCACCGCGCCCAAGGCCGATGCTTCGTCCCCCGCGGCCGGGGCCGGCGCGCTCGGCCTCCCGCCGGGCACCCTCGGCCACTTCCCCCAGCTCGATACCGCAGGCGCGAAAGGCGACATCGCCTATGGCGCCTATCAGCGCGGCTTCTACATCACCGCTCTGCAGGCGGCCTTGAAGCGGGTGAAGGCCGACAACGACCCGGTGGCCATGACCCTGGTCGCGGAGCTCTACAATCACGGCTTCGGCGTGCCGCACGACCAGAAGGCGGCAATCGATTGGTATCATAAGGCGGCGACGGCCGGCTCGGCCGACGCCCAATTCGCCCTCGGCCTGATGGCGCTGACCGGCAACGGCATGACCGCCAACGAGGAGGAGGCGGCCAAGATGTTCCGTCAGGCGGCGGAAAAGGGCCATGGCGCGGCCGCCTACAATCTCGGCCTGCTGTACATGCAGGGCCGCAAGGTCCGCCAGGACATGCCCAAGGCCGCGCATTGGTTCGAGCTGGCGGCGGAAAAGGACCTTGAGGATGCCCAATACGCCCTCGCCGTGCTGCTGAAGGCCGGCAACGGGGTGGACCGCGACGTGCCGGGCGCCGCCCAGCTCATGGGGCGCGCGGCGAAGCTCGGCCATGTGACGGCACAGGTGGAGTTCGCCATCATGCAGTTCAACGGCATGGGCGTACCGAAGGACGAGGCGGCGGCGGCGGCCCTGTTCCGCAAGGCGGCGCTGGCGGGCAACGCCATCGCGCAGAATCGCTATGCCCGCCTGCTGTCCGCCGGGCGTGGCACGGCTCAGGACCCGGTGGCGGCGGTCAGCTGGCACCTGATGGCCAAGAGCCGCGGCCTCGGTGATCCCATGCTGGATGGCGTCGCCGACAAACTGAGCCCGGAGGACCGCAGGAAAGCGGAAGATCAGGCCCGCCGCTGGGGCGCTGAACTGCCGTCCACCGGCGCGCCGGCGGGGCCACCTCAAGGCGGCGCGAGGCAAGCTGCTCCCGCGGGGAACGCAGCCAAGCCGGCGTCCAAGCCCGCCGCCCAGACCAAGCCGTCCGCGCCCGCCGCCGCGAAGCCGGCACCGGCGACCCCTTAAATCAGAGGGCGCGCAGCCCTTCAGCCGATGCCGCGCCATGCGGCGCCATCCAGGTCGGTGCTTCCGCCCGCCTTGACGGCGCCGCACAAGGCGGGCACACGTCGGCACGATCGCCCGGATGCTTCGACCCGGCCCGCCCTTGCCGCACCGCCGGCTTCCTACTTCAGAGTCCCGTCAATGATCCGCTCGCCCCTCATCACCGTCATGGTCCAGGCCGTCCGCAAGGCCGGCCGCGCCCTCATCCGCGATTTCGGCGAGGTGGAACAGCTCCAGGTCTCCGTGAAGGGCCCGGCGGATTTCGTCTCCGCAGCCGACCGGAAGTCGGAAGACGTGCTGTTCGCGGAACTGTCCAAGGCCCGCCCCACCTATGGCTTCCTGATGGAGGAGCGGGGCCGGGTGGACGGCACCGACGACGCCAACGAGTGGGTTGTGGACCCCCTCGACGGCACCACCAACTTCCTGCACGGCATCCCCATGTTCGCCATCTCGGTGGCACTGGTGCGCAACGGCGTGCCCATGGCGGGCGTCATCTTCAATCCGGCCAATGACGAATTGTTCGTGGCCGAGGTCGGCCAGGGCGCCTATCTGAACGACCGGCGCCTGCGCGTCGCCGGCCGGCGCAAGCTCGCCGAATGCGTCGTGTGCTGCGGCCTGCCGCACATGGGGCGTGGCGATCACGAGCAGTTCAACCGGGAATTGGGCGTGGTGCAAAGGCAGGTAGCCGGCCTGCGGCGCACCGGCTCGGCCGCGCTCGACCTGGCCTGGGTGGCGGCGGGCCGTTTCGATGCCTTCTGGGAACGCAAGCTCGCGCCGTGGGACATGGCGGCCGGCCTCGTCATGGTGCGCGAAGCCGGCGGCTTCGTCTCCGACATGGACGGCGGCGAGAAGATCCTGGAAAAGGGCGACGTGCTGGCCGGCAACGAGCTGATCCACCGCGACCTGCAACGCCTCCTGAAGAGCGCCTGAGCCGGCGCGCCTCCCCCTGCCCCACCCCGCCTTACCGTCGCGCGAACAGTTTCTCCACGTCCTTCAGCGACAGGGTGACGAAGGTGGGGCGGCCATGGTTGCACTCCCCGGAATTGGGGGTGGCCTCCATTTCGCGCAGCAGGGCGTTCATCTCCTCCACCCTCAGGCGGCGGCCGGCGCGCACCGAACCATGGCAAGCCATGGTGGCAGCCACATGCAGCAGGCGCCGCTCCAGCGGCAGGGCATCGTCCCACTCCGCCGCATGCTCGGCGAGATCGCGCACCAGCTTCGTCACGTCGGCGTCCTTGAGCAGGGCGGGAACCTCGCGCACCAGCACCGCGCCGGGTCCGAACGGCTCCACCACCAGGCCAAGGGCTGAAAGATCAGCCGCCTTGTCCGCGAGGCGCTCCGCGTCCGCCGGATCAAGGTCCACCACGGCGGGGATGAGCAGGCCCTGCCGGGCCACCCCGTCACGGTCGAGGCCCGCCTTCAGCCGCTCATAGACGAGCCGCTCGTGGGCGGCGTGCTGATCGACCAGCACCAGCCCGTCGCGGGTTTGGGCGACGATGTAGGTCTCGTGCAATTGCGCCCGCGCCGCGCCCAGCGGCCGGTCGAGATCCCCCGCCTCCACCGGGGCCGCGTCGGCGCGCGCATCGGCGGACGGCGGCGCGATGTCGAAGGCGCCCTGGACCGGCGGTTCCGGCGCGCCGGCGGCATAATCCTCCCGCCCCACCTCGGCGAAGCTCTGGGGCGCCGTGGGCGTCCCCGGCGGGCGCGCCGGAGAGGACCGCCAATCATATCCACCGCGCGGAGCATAGGCCGCCGTGCGCGCCCAGGTTCCGCCGCCGGACAAGGGTGGCGTGGTACCGCGCGCGGCGCCGGGCGGCCCTTGCTCCAGTTCCGGCGCGCGCGCCAGCGCCACCAGCCGATCGGCGATGGTGCCGGCGGTGCGCGGCAGCCGCGCCGCCAGCGCGTCGGACAGGGTGCGCACGATGAGCGCCCGCACATTGCCCCCGTCGCGGAAGCGCACCTCGGTCTTGGCCGGGTGCACGTTCACATCCACCTCCCGCGGATCGAGGGAGAAGAACAGCGCCAGCACCGGATAGCGATCGGACGGCAACAGATCGGCATAGGCGCCGCGGATGGCCCCCATCAGAAGCTTGTCGCGGACCGGGCGGCCATTCACGAACAGATACTGGCTGAGCGAATTGGCCTTGGAATAGCTCGGCAGGCCGGCGAGCCCCTCCAGCACCACACCGCCGCGCGCGCCCTCCACCGGGATCACGTTGGCCCCCGTCTCGGCGCCCAGCACATCGGCGAGCCGGGCGGCCCGGCCTTGGGCATCCAGGGCGCGGGCGGGCCAGATGACGGCGGGCTTGTCCTCCGCCACCAGCGTGACCGCCACATCCGGTCGCGCCAGAGCCAGGCGGCGCACCACGTCCACCGCGGCGGTGGTCTCGGCCCGGTCGGATTTCAGGAACTTCAGCCGCGCGGGCGTGGCGAAGAACAAGTCGCGCACCTCCACCCGCGTGCCGGCGCCGAGGGCCGCCGGTCGTGGCGGTGTCACCACCCCGCCATCCACCCGCACCTCGAACGCGTGGGGCGCGCCCGTGGGCCGGCTGGCGATGGCAAGGTGCGCCACCGCGCCGATGGAGGGCAGAGCCTCGCCGCGAAAGCCGAGGGTGGAGATGGCGAGCAGATCCTCGCCCGCGAGCTTCGAGGTGGCGTGGCGCTCGACGCACAAGGCAAGATCGTCCGGCCCCATGCCGCAGCCGTCGTCGGTGATGCGCACTAGATCGCGGCCGCCGCCGCGCACGACCACTTCCACCGCGCGAGCGCCGGCATCCATGGCGTTTTCCATGAGCTCCTTCACCACGGCCGCCGGCCGCTCCACCACCTCGCCGGCGGCGATGCGGTCGATGAGCACGGGGGGCAGGCGGCGGATGGTCATGGGCACCTTCGACTCAAGACAAGATGAAACGTGATGTTAACGCGGATCATGGCGGCTCCGCGGACACGGCCGGCGCTGTCCCCGCCTTTACACCGCCCCGCCTCGCCGTCCATCATTCCGTCCGGAGCGCAGACGGGCGGGAACGCGATGGACGATGTGGCCTTCCGGCTGAAGCGCGTGGGACGGGCCGTGAGGCGGCTGGGCGCGGGGGTGCTCAGCCTCGCGTTGCCGCACACCTGCATCGCCTGCGGCCGCGTGACCGCCGACGCGGGCGGCCTATGCGGCGCGTGCTGGTCCACGCTGGTCTTCATCACCCCGCCCTATTGCGCGCGCACCGGCCAGCCCCTGCCCCATGACGGTGGCCTTGCCGCCCCCCTTCTCTCCGCCGAGGCCATCGATCACCCCCCGGCCTTCGACCGGGCGCGGGCGGCGGTGGTCTTCACCGATGTGGCGCGCCAGCTCGTCCACAATCTCAAATATGCCGATCGTCTCGACGTGGCCGCCCCCATGGCCCGCCTCATGGCCCTCGCCGGCCGGGATCTGGTGGCCGAGGCGGATCTGGTGGTGCCGGTGCCGCTGCATCCGCTGCGGCTCTGGCGCCGGCGGTTCAATCAAGCCGCCCTCCTGGCGCGACATCTCGCCCCGGCGGGTCGGCTGAAGATCCGCACGGATCTCATCAAGCGCCGGCGCCCCACCCCCTCGCAGACCCGGCTCGGCCGGTCGGAGCGGCGCGCGAACGTGGCGGACGCCTTTGCGCCATGCAGCGATGCAGCATCCGCTCTGCCGGGCCGGCGCATCCTTCTGGTGGACGATGTCTATACCACCGGCGCGACCCTCGATGCCTGTGCCCGCGTGCTGCGGCGCGCCGGGGCATCCCATGTGGACGCGCTCACATTTGCGCGTGTTGTCGACTTCGCGTGAAGCCTTATGATACGTCACTTTCATGACGGCGGATCCGCCGTCCCACATGCCCCCGAATGTGACGGCCCATGAAGCAGATTGTCATTTATACCAAGAGCTGGTGTCCTTATTGCCATTCCGCAAAGGAATTGCTGCGCCGCAAGGGCTGGACCTTCACCGAGATCGACGTGACCACCGATGCCGAAGGCCAGCAGGAAATGTCCCGCCTCGCCGGGGGGCGCACGAGCGTCCCGCAGATCTTCATCGGTGACGCCCATGTCGGCGGCTGCGATGATCTCTATGCCCTGGACCGCGCCGGGCGCCTCGACGCGCTCGCGGCCTAGGCCCCTTCAGGTTCGCCCTGGCTCCAGACCACTGGAGCCAACACATTGGCAACGCGTATTTTCTTGCCGTCGGTCCCGCGCCGCCCCGTCGGCAGACTGCGCGAACGGGATCGACCTTCGCGGTTCACAGACCCGCGAGGCCTCAATCTTTGGGCCTGCATCTTTGTCATCGGGCGCGCGGATCCCCCGCGGCCCGCCAGCCTCGCGAAGATGCGACCCGGAACACCGCTCCACGCCCGTTCCAAAGGCGCGAACACGCACTATCTTTCCTGATGAAGGGGCTCCCCCGAGTGCCAGCGCCGGCTCGGCGCGCCATGCCCGCCGGATAGCGAAAGTCAGCTGAATGACCTCCCTCGAGACTGCTCAAACCTTGCGTGTCGGCCTCGTGCAGTTGCGGACCGGCCGCGACCCCGCCGCCAATCTCGACGCCGTATCCGCCCTGATCCGCGCGGCGGCGGCGGACGGAGCGCGCTATGTGCAGACGCCCGAGACCACCAACATCATGGAACTCGACCGCGCGCGCCTGTTCGAGCAGTTGGCGGAAGAGCACAAGGATACCACCCTTGCCGCCCTGCGTGACCTCGCGCGTGAGCTGAAGATCCATCTGCATATCGGCTCGCTCGCGCTCAAGATCTCCGATGCCAGGGCCGTGAACCGCGCCATCCTGATCGATCCGGAGGGCGAGATTTCCGCCCGCTACGACAAGATCCACATGTTCGACGTCGATCTGGGCAATGGCGAGAGCTACCGCGAATCCGGCGCCTACCGGCCCGGCGAACGCGCAGTGACGGCGGATGTGGACGCCATCCGCATCGGCCTGACCATCTGCTATGACCTGCGCTTTCCCGCGCTCTACCGGGCGCTGGCGGAAGCCGGGGCCAAGGTGCTCACCGTGCCTTCCGCCTTCACCCGGCCCACCGGCGAGGCCCATTGGCATGTGCTGCTGCGCGCGCGCGCCATCGAGACCGGCGCTTATGTGCTGGCCGCCGCCCAGGGCGGTAAGCATGAGAACGGGCGCGAAACTTACGGCCACTCCCTCATCGTGGACCCCTGGGGCCGCGTCATCGCCGAGGGCGGCACCGATCCCGGCGTGATCCTCGCGGAGATCGACATGAAGGAGGTGGCCTCCGCCCGCGCGCGCATCCCGTCCCTCAGCAACGGGCGCCGGTTCGAGGTGGCGGAAGCGCAGCCGGTGGGGCGGCTGCATGTGGTGGAGCGCAGATCGTGATCCTCTACACCCTTCAATGCGCGGCGGGGCACCGCTTCGACAGCTGGTTCCCCTCCTCCGCCAGCTATGAAAGCCAGCGGGCGCGCCAGCTGGTGAGTTGTCCCGTCTGCACGTCCACGCAGGTGGAGAAGGCCGTGATGGCGCCCTCCGTTGCCCGCACGGACCTCGCGCGCACCGATCTGGCGCGCGCCGACCCCGCGCGCGACGCGGCCGAGCCCCCGCCCGCGGACGCCGAGGGCAAGCCCGCTCTGCCGATGCTCTCCCAGCCCGAGGCGGAGTTGCGCAGCCTCATGCGCAAGCTGCGTGAGCATGTGGTCAAGACGTCCGATTATGTAGGCGATGAATTTGCGGACCTCGCCCGCAAGATGCATGACGGCGAGGTGGAACATCGCTCCATCTACGGCGAGGCAACACCGGACGAAGTCGAAGCCTTGAGAGAGGATGAGGTCGAAGTCTTCCCCCTGCCCATCCTGCCAGACGACCGCAACTGACCCATCAACTGACCCATCAGCCGCGATCCTCGACCTGCGCCGATGGGGTTACGCCGGAACGCCTCGTCCCCGTCCGTGCCGGCGGCATCCGTCTTGCCGGCACCCCTTCTTGCATCCGTCGGCGGAAGACCGGTTCAGACCGGCGCCGGGGCCGCTTTGCCGGCCGACATCTTGCCGGAGACCTTCGCCGGGGCACGCGGCTCCTTGCCATTCGCGGGCAGGGACACCTCGTCCTCCGGGCCGCCCACTGAGGCGCGCATGCGGTCCATGACCGCCTTCTGCACCTTCTCGAACGCCCGCACCTCGATCTGGCGCACCCGCTCGCGGGAAACCCCGAACTCCGCGGCAAGGTCCTCCAGCGTCATCGGGTCTTCCGACAGGCGGCGGGCCTCGAAGATGCGGCGCTCGCGTTCATTGAGCACGGACAAGGCACCGGCCAGCGCCGAGCGGCGGTTGTCCAGTTCCTCGGTCTCGGCGAGTTGCTCTTCCTGGTCGAGGCTGTCGTCCACCAGCCAGTCCTGCCACTCCCCGCCCTCCGAATCCTCGCGGATCGGCGCGTTCAGGGAGGCGTCGCCGCTGAGGCGGCGGTTCATGTCCACCACCTCCTGCTCGCTCACCCCCAGCTTGGTGGCGATCTGCGCCACCTGGTCGGGCTTGAGGTCGCCCTCGTCGAACGCGGAAATCTGGCTCTTGGCCTTGCGCAGATTGAAGAACAGCTTCTTCTGCGCCGCCGTGGTCCCCATCTTCACGAGGCTCCAGGACCGCAGGATGTATTCCTGGATGGAGGCGCGGATCCACCACATGGCATAGGTGGCAAGGCGGAAGCCCTTCTCGGGCTCGAACCGCTTCACGGCCTGCATGAGGCCCACATTGCCCTCAGAGATCACCTCCGAGATGGGCAGGCCATAGCCACGGTAGCCCATGGCGATCTTCGCCACGAGGCGCAGATGGCTTGTCACCAGCTTGTGAGCGGCGTCCCGGTCCCCGTGCTCGCGCCAGCTTTTGGCGAGCATATATTCTTCCTGCGGCTCCAACATGGGAAACCGACGGATTTCCTCGAGGTACCGTGTCAGCCCCCCCTCGGCCGAGGGGATGCTCATGGTCTTCGCCATGGAGGATGCCTCCTGTTCCTGCGGCCCCCGATGGCGGGCGACCGCGCGCACGGCTGCATGACGCCCGCCGCAACTCTCAACCATACAGAACACTTGCGACGGCGAATAGGTTTCATCCCCTCACGTCGGCGCGAGTGCGGAGCGGAATCGACAAGGCCGCGCGCAGAGCCGAGAGGTCCGGCGGCAGCGCGCTCTCGAAGGACAGATCCGCCCCGCTCACCGGATGGGAGAAGCCAAGCCGCGCCGCATGAAGCGCTTGGCGGTTCAGATGCGCCAACAGCTCCCGCGCCTCGGCACCGAGCCGCGTGGCCTTGGTGCGGAAGCCCTGGCCATAAACCTCGTCGCCCAGCAGCGGATGGCCCACATGCGCCATATGGACGCGGATCTGGTGGGTCCGCCCGGTTTCCAGCCGACATTCCAGGAGGCTCGCCACCGGCGTACCGTCGGCGCCGGCATAGGTCTCCACCACCTGCCAATGGGTGATGGCCTGCCGCCCGGACGGACGCACCGCCATCTTCTGGCGATGGGTGGCGTGACGGTCGAGCGGCGCATCCACCGTGCCGCGCAGGTCCGGCACCCCCCACACGAAAGCGAAATAGGCCCGCTCCAGCGGGCCGGTCCGGCCATGGTCGGCGAACTGGGCGGCAAGTCCCTGGTGGGCCTTGTCCGATTTCGCCACCACCAGCAGGCCGGAGGTATCCTTGTCGATGCGATGGACGATCCCCGGCCGCTTCACCCCGCCGATGCCCGACAGGGTGTCGCCGCAATGGTGCAGCAGCGCGTTCACCAGGGTGCCCGAGGCATGGCCCGGCGCGGGATGCACCACCAGCCCCGCCGGCTTGTCGATGACGATCAGGTGATCGTCCTCATAGGCCACCGCGAGCGGGATGTCCTCCGGCGCCGGCTCGGCCGGTTCCGGGGGCGGCAGGAGGAGCGTGAACACCTCCCCGGCATTGACCCGCCCCGCCGCGTCGCCTACCACACGCCCGCCGGCGCGCACCTGTCCCTCCGCCACCAGCCGCTGAATGCGGGTGCGGCTGAGGTCGGGCGCGAGGCGGGCAAGGACGCGGTCGAGCCGCGCGCCGTGGTCCTCCGCCTGTGCCGTCAGGGTGAGTTCCAGCGCGCTCACGCCGTCGAGGCCGGTCTCGACCTCGTCGTCGAGGATGTCGGCGGCCGCGTTGTCGTCCATGATCCGCGCGTCAGTCTTGTTCATTCATCACCAGGTCCGCCAAAGGTCACTCATGTTCCATCGCCCGCCCCCTCCCGACACCCCCGACGAGGCGCTGACGCCGGAGCAGGAACGGGTCATCGCCAAATTCCGGCGCTTTTCCAGCATGTCCATTCTGGTGATGGTGCTGGGCGTGGCGGCGGTGCTTGGCGTCATCAGCTACCGCATGATGCGCGCCCAGCCCCTCGCCACCGGCGAGGTCACCGCCCTTCTGCCCAAGGGGGCAAAGATCGCCACGACCACGGTCTCCGGTGACGTGGTGGTGGTGGTGCTCGATGTCAACGGCGCCACCGAGATCCGCACCTTCGACCTGCGCACCCTCGCCCCCGCCGGCAAGCTGCGCTTCGCCGTGGAGCCGTAAGGCCCCGGCGCAGCGTGCCTGCCCGCCGCGGCTTTCGTCTTACTGCAACGACCCTTCGCCGTCGCCCGGCATGCGCGCCAGCAGCATCTGAGTGATGGCGACCAGCATGTCGGCGCGCGCCTTCAGGGTCTCCGCCTCCAGGAGCGCCTGCTTTTCCAGGGCGCCATAGGGCGACATCACCGATAAGGTGTTCACCAGGGTCTCGGTGCCGGCCTCGCGGATGCCGTCCCAGTCCGCCTCAAGCTTGTTGGCGTCGAGGAAGGCCGCCAGCGCATCCAGAAGCGCGCCCCGGTCCACCTCGGCCTCCCCCGCCGTCTCGAAATCCGAGGCGAACGGCGCGGCATCGATCCGCACCTGTCGGTACGGGGTGGTGACGGCCATCTCTTCCACGATCCGATACCGGCAGATGCCGGTCAACGTGATGAGATAACGCCCGTCTCCGGTTTCGCTGAACTCGGTCAGCCGGCCGAGGCACCCCACCTTGTGGAGCGCCGGGCCGTGCACGGTGGCCGGCGCGGCGTCGTCCGGCTGCACCATGCCGATGAGGCGACCGCCGCCGAGCACCGCATCCACCATCGCAAGGTAGCGTGGCTCGAAGATGTTCAGCGGCAGCTCCGCCCGTGGCAGCAGCAGCGCGCCGGTGAGCGGAAACACCGGGATCACCGGCGGCAGATCCGCCGGCGAAAGATAGGTCTTGTGGGAGGCCACGGGCGAAAATCCTTCAGGCGAACATGATCGCCGACAGCTTCTTGCGGCCGGAAAGGGTGAGCGGATCGGCGGCGCCCCACGCCTCGAACAGCTGCACCAGCTGCTTGCGGGCGGCGTCCTCGTTCCAGGCGCGGTCGCGCTTGACGATGTCGAGCAGGTGGATGAGCGCATCCTCGCGCCGCCCGCGCGCATTGAGCGCCAGCGCCAGCTCGAACCGGGACTGGTGATCGGCCGGGTCGATATCCACCTTGGCCTGCAGGGTGGCAAGGTCGCCCAGGGCCGCCGCCTGCTCGGCGATCTCAAGCGCCGCGCGGGCGGCGGAGATGGCCGGGTCATTGGCCTTGTCCGCGGGCACCGAGGCGAGCGTCGCCTTCGCCTGCTCCAGGGCGCCGGCCTGAATCTGGGTCCGCACCAGCCCGGCGAGGGCCGCGAGATTGGTCGGGTCTTCGCCCAGCACGGCGGCGAAGATCTCGGCCGCGCCGGCGAGGTCATGCTCGGCCAGCGCCGCTTCGGCGGATGCCAGCACGTCCGCCACGTCGTTCCCGGCTTCCCCGCCGATCAGGCGGTCCACGAAGCCCTTCACCTGCCCTTCCGGCAGGGCGCCCATGAAGCCGTCCACCGGCTGCCCGCCCACGAAGGCGTAGACGGTGGGGACGGACTGGATGCCGAGCTTGCCGGGAATGACCGGATGGTCGTCGATGTTCATCTTGGCGAGGCGCACCTTGCCCTTGGCGTCCTTCACCACCTTCTCAAGGATCGGACCGAGGCTCTTGCAGGGCCCGCACCAGGGCGCCCAGAAATCCACCAGCACCGGGCGGTGCTTGGATTCCTCCATCACGTCCTTCAGGAAGCTCTCGGTGGTGACGTCGATGATGTCACCGGCGGGCGCCGCCCCGCCATTGCCCGCTGCCGCGCCGCTGGCGCCCGGCTGATTGAACAGCATGTATCGGCTCCTCGATCCCTGCCCGCGACCCCGCGGCCCTGCTTCGTCCCTTAGATGGGGCGGCAAAGGCGCGGCGCAATCGCTCCACCCGCCTTCTAGCCTTTTCCCCGCGCGAGCGTAAGGCGCCTCCCGCACGCCGGGCGGCCGGGCGATCCCGCCAGCGGACGCGCTCATGTTATACTCGCCGTGATCTCGCTTGGAGCTGCCCCCATGAGCGACCACATCCACGACCCCGCACCGGAGGACGCGACCACCGCGGCCCCGCCCCCTGAAGCCGGCCCGGCGGAGCCCACCAAGCTCACCGCCACCAAGACCCGATGGGCGCGGGAGCACCGCTTCCTCACCGGCCGGCCGGGCCAGCCGGCGCGGGATCGCCTGCCGCCCGGCCAGCATCTGGTGCAGGACTGGCCGGTGCTGGACCTCGGCGAACAGCCGGACGTGCCGCTGGCCGCGTTCCGGCTCGACGTCACCGGCGCGGTGGAAGCCCCCGCCTCCTGGGATTGGACCGCCTTCATGGCGCTGCCGCAGACCCGGCGCGTCAGCGATATCCACTGCGTCACCACATGGTCGCGCTATGACAACGCCTGGCAGGGGGTGACCACCCGCACCCTGCTCGACATCGTGCGCCCGACGGCGGACGCGCGCGCGGTGATGCTGCGCAGCCATGACGGCTACACCACCAATCTGCTGCTGGAGGATTTCGCCGACCCGGACGCCCTCATCGCCCATTCGTGGGAAGGCGCGCCGCTGTCCCGCGTTCATGGCGGACCGGTGCGGGTGGTGGTGCCGCATCTTTATTTCTGGAAAAGCGCTAAGTGGCTGCGCAAGATCGAGGTGATCGGCGCCGACAAGGCCGGCTTCTGGGAACGGCGCGGCTACCACATGCGCGGCGAGCCCTGGGCCGAGCAGCGCTATTCGGACGATTGAGAAAGCCCCGGCGGGACCGGCCGGAGCGTCTTGCGCGCTCGCCGACTCGGGGTCAACGCCCTCGGGGCTGACCCCATGCCTGCGCGCGCCCCCCTCGCGGGACCGGCTCTACCCTTGCCGTCCATCCTTCAGAAGGGCGATGACCTGGGCCGCGGCCCGCTCGCCCGATTGCCACGCCCCACCCACGGTGCCCCACAGGCTTTCGTGGGCGTGCTCGCCGGCGAACACCAGACGGCCGGACACCACCTCCAGGAACGCGCGGCGCATGTTGCCCGCCCCCGGCACCGCGCACGACATAGCGCCCAAGGCCAACGGCTCCATGCCCCATTGGGTGCGGTGCATCCGGCCGATGCGACGCGCGGCATCGGCGCCGAACTCGCGGGTGAGGGCTTCCGTCAGCACCGCGCGCACCGCCTGCGGGCTCGCCGCCTCCAACCGCTCGGCAAACGCGCCGCCCACCTCAAGCGCACATACGGATGTACCGCCGAGGCGCGTGCGCAGCGCATAGCCCTCCGCGCCATCGGTGCGGAAATAGATCGTCTCGTCGGGCAGGACACCCGCCGGCGCGCCAGGCCATTCGAACGCGATGTGGTCGAAGATCCCGAGGGGAATACGCTCCACCGCCGCCCGCTGGCGCGGCGGCAACAGGGGAATGCGCAGCTTGCCGGCGGCGATGACGCTGGGCGGCACCGCCACGATCACGCAACGCGCCGTCAGATTGCCCCGCCCGGTGGCCACCACCACCCGCCGCCCGCCCAGCTCCACCGACCGTGCGGCGGTATCGAGCTGCACCGTGAGCGGCGAGGCAAGGCTGGCCACCAGCGTCCCGAGCCCCTGGCGGCAGACGTTGGCCACGCCACGTTCCTCGGCGCGGGACACATCCACGGTCGAGACCCAGTCGAGGTTCCGGCCGCGCAGGAACGGCCCGGTGACGAACCGCGCCGACGCGGACCACGCGCCGAGATCGGGCACCACGCGGGCCGCCGGCAGGTCACGCCCGGCGTCCCCCGCCGCGACGATGGCCCGTTCCGCCCGGCGCACGACGCCGACGAAATCCTCATATTCCGGGTCACGCGCTTCCTTGCCGCCGAGATAGAGCCGCCCCGCCTCCGGCGCGGGCGCGATGTCGAATCCGGAGCCGCGGCCAAGGGCGGGAAGCGGCGTCGCCTCCGGAAAATCAAGCCGGTTCGCCCCCATGTCGAACGGCACGCCGAACACCTGGCTGTCGGTGAAGGTGCGTCCGCCGACCCGGCGCCCCGCCTCGATGAGCGCATAGCTCACCCCGGCTTCAGCCAGCTTGCGCGCGGCCGCGATGCCGGCGGCGCCGGCCCCGATGACGATGACATCCGGCTGGCTGGTCTGCCCCAACGCGCCATAGGGCACGCTGGCCATAGCCAGCACCGCGCCGGCCGTCAGCAGGCGGCGGCGGTCGAGCGGGCGGCCAAGGGCGCTCCGAAGCGGATCTTTGGTCAGCATGGACACGGGCGGCACGCTATCACGACACCCCGCACGGGGCGAGCGCCGCAAGGCCGCCGGCTCCTGCGCGCGGGCCGGTTCTTGTGCACGGCTCAGCTCTTGCGCGCGGCTCAGCTCTTGCGCGCGGCGACGAAATGGGCGGCGGCGCGCAAGATGTCCCCGCGCGAACCGAAGGGGGCGAGCGCCGCCTCGGCCTCGGCCACCAATTGGGCGAGCGCCGCCCGCGCCGCCGGCAGGCCCAGGCGCGACACCAGCGTGCCCTTGCCGGCCGCTTGATCCTTGCCCACCTTCTTGCCCACCGTGTCGGCGCTGCCTTCCACGTCCAAAATGTCGTCGGCGATCTGGAATGCCGCGCCCAGCGCCCGGCCATAGGCGGAAAGCGCCGCCCGCTCCGCCGCGCCCGCGCCGCCGAGGATGGCGCCGGCCTCGGCCGAGAACAGCAGCAGCGCCCCGGTCTTCATGGCCTGGAGCCCACGGATTTCCGCCACCGACAGGTCGAGCGGACGGCCCTCGGCAAAGCGGCCCTCGGCGGCAAGGTCCAGCATCTGCCCGCCCACCATGCCGCCGACCCCGGCGCGGCGCGCCAGCTCGCGCACCAGCACCAGCCGAACCGCGGGATCGGGATGGGCATCCGCCCCCGCCAAAAGATCGAACGCCAGGGTGAGCAGGCCGTCGCCCGCCAGGATGGCGGTGGCCTCGTCGAACGCCTTGTGGACCGTCGGCCGGCCGCGCCGCAGATCGTCGTCATCCATGGCCGGCAGGTCATCATGGATCAGGGAATAGCAGTGCACGCATTCCACCGCCGTCGCCGCCGTCACCGCCGCCTCGACCGGAAGGCCGAACAGGGCCGCTGCTTCGATCACCAGGAACGGCCGCAGCCGCTTGCCCCCGCCGAGCGCCCCATGGCGCATGGCGGCCAGCAGCCGCGGCGGGCGTTCGCCTTCGCCCGGCAATGCGGGATCGGCAAGGGCGACGGCGAGGCGCGCCTCGGTGGCGGCAGCGGCGGCGTCGAGGCGGAGAGCGAGCGATGGAATCACAGGGAACCTTCGGACCGAACGGGCCGCCGGGCGCGATTTGCGCCGGTGCCCGGTTGACGCACCGATCCGGGTGCCCCAACCAGACGGCAAGGTCAAGGCGCCCGCTGGGTCATCTTCAACTGAAGATGCTTGCAACCGAAGATGCGTGCGAGAAGGCTTTCGATGATCCGGTTCCTGGCGCAGCTTGCCGCGGCCCTCCTGGCGATCCCGGTGGTGCTGGCGGTGCTTTACAATTTCGGCACCCCGGCCTCAACGCTCATGCTCTACCGCATGGCAACCGGCCAGAGGGTGGAGCGGGTCTGGACGCCGCTCTCACGCATGTCCCCGACCCTGGTGCGCACGGTGGTGGCCTCGGAGGACACCCGCTTCTGCCGCCATATCGGCATCGATATCACCGAGATGCGCACCATGGTCGAGAAGGCCGACGACCTGGAGGACCTCAGGGGCACCTCCACCATCACCATGCAGGTGGTGAAGAACCTGTTTTTGTGGCCGCACCCGGAGCTGCCGCGCAAGGTTCTGGAAATGCCGCTGGCCCTGTGGCTCGACCTTGTCATGAGCAAGCGGCGGATCCTGGAGATTTATCTCAACATCGCCGAATGGGGTCCGAACGGCACCTTCGGTGTAACGGTCGCCGCCCGCGACGCCTTCGGCCTGCCGCCGGCCCGGCTCAATGCGGCCCAGTCGGCGCGGCTGGCGGTGATGCTGCCGAACCCGGCCCGTCGCAGCGCCGCCACGCCCAGCCCTGGCGTGCTGCGCCTGGCCGATCGCCTGGAAGCGCGCGTGCCGCGCGAGGCAGCGGACATGATCGACTGCCTGCATCTGGGCGACTGAGTGCAGGCACCGCATCGCACCTTCCTGGCGCGAAATGGCGCAGCAGGCAGGGGCGAGCTTGATTGTGCCTCGTTTTGACGCCACATGGGCACAAGGAGACCTGCCTGCATGTCCGATGCCCCCACCGCAACTTCGCCGCGTCCCGCCGATTCGCCCGCCCGCCGCCCGTCCATGAGTCCCATGCTGAAGATCGGCCTGGAGGTCGGTCCGCTGGTGCTGTTCTTCGCCGCCAATGCCTATGGCGGCATCTATGTGGCCACCGGGGCGTTCATGGTGGCGACCTTCGCGGCCCTGGCGCTGATGTGGGTTCTGGCCCGCCGCATCGCGGTCATGCCGCTGGTGTCGGCCGTGGTGGTGCTGGTGTTCGGCACCCTGACCCTGTGGCTCCAGGACGACCACTTCATCAAGATGAAGCCCACCATCATCAACGCCGCCTTCGGGGCGCTGCTGCTGGGCGGCCTGGTGGCCAGGAAGCCCCTGCTGCCTTACGTCTTCGACGGCATGGTGAAGCTGACCGATGCAGGCTGGCGCGCGCTCAGCATCCGCTGGGGCGTGTTCTTCCTGGTGATGGCGGTGGTCAACGAGGTGGTGTGGCGCCTGTTTTCGACGGATACCTGGGTCGCCTTCAAGACCTTCGGCTATCTGCCGCTCACGCTTGCCTTCGCCATGGCGCAGGCGCCGCTGATGTCACGCCACGAGTTGAAGGAGCAGGCGGAGACCCCGTCCCCGCAGGATTGAGCGAAGACCGAAGCGAGCCCGGTTGACGGTCGCGCCCGAGATCCCCATAAGCCGTTCGGAGGGCGTGGAATGCTGACAAAAAAAGGCAAGTACGGATTGAAGGCGGCGGTGCATCTGGCGCGCCTGTCCGCGGGTTCCTCCACCCAGGTGGCGGACATCGCCGAAGCCAACAATATTCCCAAGAAATTCCTGGATGTCATCCTGGGCGAGCTGCGCAACGCGGGCTTCCTTGCCAGCAAGAAGGGCAAGCTCGGCGGCTATCGCCTCGCCCGTGCGCCCGAGGACATCGTGGTGGGCGACATGATCCGCGCCCTCGACGGCCCGCTGGCCCCCTTCCCCTGCGCCAGCCGTAACGCCTATGAGGCGTGCGAGGATTGCGACGTCTCCACCTGCGAGGTGCGCCTGCTGATGGTGCGCGTGCGCGACGCCATCGGCACCGTGCTCGACACCATCACCCTCGCCCAGATGCGCGACCTCTCCCACGAAGCGCTGACCTCGTTCGTGGACTACATCTGAGGGGCGGTCCTCGCGCCTATTGCTGCGCCGCGAGGAACTTACGGAACCGCACCAGCGCCACCAGGAAAAACAGCATGCCGATGGCGAAGGTCGCGAGGAACCGCGGCCACACCGTCTCCATGCCCGCCCCGCGATAGAGGATGGCCTGCGCGAACGCCACGAACTGGGTGGACGGCGAGGCCTGCATGACGGTCTGCAACCATTGCGGCATGCTTTCCAGGGGCGTGAAGCCGCCGGACAGCATGTTCATGGGCAGCACGATGAGGAAGAACAGGAGCCCGAACTGCGGCATGGACCCCGACAGGGTGCCGAGAAAGATGCCCAGCGCCGCCGTGAAGAACAGATAGAGCGCGGTCCCCAGCAGGAACAGGCCCACCGAACCGGCGATCTCCATCCCCATCACACCCTTCAGCACCACCAGGATGCTGAAGGTGGTTCCCACCAGGATCACCGCGCCATTGGCCAGGATCTTGGCGAGCATGATCTCGGAGGGATGCACCGGCAGCACCAGCAGATGCTCCAGCGTGCCATGCTCGCGCTCGCGGATCAGCGCCGCCCCGGCCAGCAGCACCGAGAGCATGGTGATGTTGGTGATGAGGCCCATGGTGCCCGTGAACCAGGAGGATTCGAGCCCCTGGTTGAACGCCACGCGGATCTTCAGCTCGGCCGGGGTGGCCATGTCCCGCCCGGTGCGGGACACGAAGCGGTTCACCTCCTGCTGGAAGATGCCCGAGATGTCGGTGGCGCCGAGCCCCGCCTGCATCAGCGCCGTGGCGTCGATCAGGAGCTGCACACTCGGCGCCCGGCCGGCCAGCACGTCCGATTGGAAATTGGGCGGAAAGTTCAACACGAAAGTGTAGCGGGCGGCGTCCATGCCCTTGTCCACCTCCCCCGGCTCCAGCGCGATCGCGGGTTGGAAACGCGGCGGCAGCAGGGCATCGAGGATGGCATGGGAGAGCGCCGAATTGTCCTCATCCACCACCCCCACCGTGGCGCGGTTGAGGTCGTGCTTCATGCCGGTGGCCTGGATGTAGATGGCCGCCGTGAAGGCATAGAGCACCAGGATCAGCAGCGCCCGGTCCCGCCACAGGCTGATGAGTTCCTTGACCAGGAGATGCCACACATTGCCCGCCCGGCTGGCGAGGCGCGCCTTGAAGCCGCGCGGGGCGGACGCCTGAACGGAAGTGGCCATGTCACGTCTCCTGTTTGCGCAGGATGAGGTGAGCGAGAAGCAACAGCGCCGGCCAGAACGCGGCGGTCGCCAGGATGAAGGGCAGAAGCTCCGTGAAGCCCAGCCCCTTGGTGAAGGCCCCGACGCTGATGCGCATGAAATAGGTGGTGGGAAACAAGGTGCCCACCACCCGGGCCGCGCCTTCCAGGGTCGCGACCGGCTGGAGCAGGCCCGAGAACTGGGTCGCCGGCATCATGGTGCCGATGGCCGTGCCGAACAGCGCCGCCACCTGGGTATTGGTCAAGGTGGAAGAGACAAGCCCGATGGCCGTGGTGGCCAGCACATAGACGAACGCACCCAGCATGAGCCCCAGGAACGACCCCTTCAGGGGCACCCCAAACAGAAACAGGGCTAGCGCCACCATGACGAAGAAATTGAAGAACGCCACCACCACATAAGGCGCCTGCTTGCCGAGCAGAAACTCCAGCTTGGTCACCGGCGTCACATAAAGGTTGGTGATGGAGCCCAATTCCTTCTCCGTCACCACCCCCAGGGCGGTGAGGATGGCCGGAATGAAGATGAGCATGAGCGCGATCACCGCCGGCACCATGGCATCCACCGAGCGGAACGACTGGTTGTAGCGGTAGCGCATCTCCAGGCTCGCGGCCGTGCTGAGCGTGCCGCCAGCGGCTTGCGCCGCCTCTTCCAGGAACCGGAGATGCACCTGCTGCACATAGCCCTGGATGGTCTCGGCCCGGAACGGCATGGCGCCGTCGATGGTCACCAGAACCTCGGTGGAACGACCTGCCCGGAGATCGGCACCGAAATTGGGCGGCAGCTCGATGGCAAAGGCGATGTCATTGGCCTTCAGCCGCCGGTCGAGGTCGGCCGGATCGCGGATCGGCCTCTCGACCACGAAATAGGTGGAATGAGCAAATTCGTCGATATAGGCGCGGCTCTCGGCGGTCTGATCGCGGTCGAGCACGGCAAAGCGCAGCTTGTCCACGTCGAGGGTGATGCCGTAGCCGAAAATAATCATGAGGATGGCGGTGCCGAGCAGGGCGAACGCCAGCCGCACCGGATCACGCTGCAACTCCAGCGTCTCGCGCCAGGCATAGGCGCCGAGCCGGGTCCAGGAGAAGGACGAACGCCGCGCCGCCCCCACCTTGGGCGGCGGCAGGCGGGCATCGGTCTGCGCCTCCCGCCCACCCATTTCCATATAGGCGATGAAGGCCTCTTCCAGGGACGAGGTCCTTTGCGCCGCCTTCAACTCCTCAGGCGTGCCGGTGGCGATGACGCGGCCCGCATGCATGAAGGAGATCCGGTCGCACCGCTCCGCCTCGCCCATGAAATGGGTGGAGACGAAGATGGTGACCCCCTCGTCCCGCGACAGGCGCTGGAGATGGTCCCAGAAGCCGTCGCGCGCCACCGGATCGACCCCCGAGGTGGGCTCGTCGAGAATCAGAATCTCGGGATCGTGCAGCACCGCCACCGCCAGCGACAGGCGCTGGCGCACCCCCAGCGGCAAGCCGTCGGACAAGGCATCGAGGTGGTCTTCGAGGTCGAAATCGGCGGTGAGCTTGGCGATGCGCCGCGCCGCCGCGTCCGTGTCCAGGGAAAACAGGTGGGCGTGCAGCTCCAGGTTCTGCCGCACCGTCAGTTCGCCATAGAGCGAGAAGGCCTGCGACATGTAGCCGACGCGGCGGCGGGTCTCGATGTCGGCGGGATCCACCGGCACGCCGAACAGCAGGGCCTCGCCCTCGCTGGCCGGCAGCAGGCCGGTGAGCATCTTCATGGTGGTGGACTTGCCGCAGCCGTTGGAGCCCAGGAAGCCGAAGATCTCGCCCCGGCGGATCTTGAAGCTCACGTGGTCCACCGCCACGAACGCCCCGAACCGGCGCGTGAGGTCCCGCGATTCAATGGCGATGGGCGCGTCGTCTGGAATGGGCGCGCCGCGCGCGGCGCCATCCCCGTCGCCGCGCCGATCCTCCGGCAGCAGGGAGATGAAGGCCCGCTCCAGAGTGGGCTGACCGGTCTTTGCAAGGAGCCCGGCGGGGGTGTCGTCGGCCAGCATGCGGCCGGCATCCATCATCACCACCCGCTCGAAACGCGCCGCCTCCTCCATATCGGAGGTCGCCACCAGCAGCGTCAGCCGCGGCCGGTCGGCGCGGATGGTCTCCACGAAATCCCAGAACTGCCGGCGCGACAGCGGGTCCACGCCGGTGGTGGGCTCGTCCAACACCAGGAGGTCCGGATCGTGCACCAGGGCGCAGCACAGGCCCAGCTTCTGCTTCATGCCGCCGGACAGCTTGCGCATGAGCCGCCCGGCGAAGGGCGACAGCCCGGTGGCCTCCAAAAGCGGCGCCACCCGCGCCCCCTTGGCGTCCGCGTCCTCTCCGAACAGGCGGGCAAAGAAGGCGATGTTCTCGGCCACCGTCAGATTGGGATAAAGATTGCGCCCCAGCCCCTGGGGCATGTAGGCGATGCGCGGCTGCACCAGGTTCCGCTGGCGACGGACGGCAAGGTCCGCTCCGAGCACCTCCACCTGCCCGTGCTGAATGCGCTTGGCACCCGTGATGAGCCCGAGCAGGGTGGACTTGCCCACCCCGTCCGGCCCCACCAGCGCCACCGACGCGCCCTCGGCGATGGTCAGGTCGATGCCATCGACGGCCCGGGTCTTGCCGTAGCCGTGGCGAATGCCGGCGAGCCGCAACGCAACCCCGCCGGATGCGGCCTCGTTCGCCGCCCGATCCTCGATCGTGGTCACGATCGACCCCCGCGCGGCCACCCCGCGCCGCTCACTTCTGGGCCTCGCCCTTCTGCGCCGCCGGCTGCGGGGCGTCCGCCTGAGGCGCATGCCCTGGAACAGGGGCGCCCGGCGCGGCCGCGCCCGCCTTCGCCTGCGCCGCTGCGATGGCCTGCTGCACCAGATCGGAATCGAGCCAGCTCGGCCATGTCGCCGTCGGATCGAGCTGCACATAGCCCACCCCGGTCACGCCGGTCTTGGCCTGGGTGATGTATTTCTCAACCAGCACCTGGGGAACGCGCAGCTTCACGCGGAACATCATGCGGTCGCGCTCGTTCTGGGTCTCCACCTGCTTCGGCGTGAACTGCGCGCGCGCCGAGACGAACGACACGTTGGCCGGCACCGCGCGGTCGGGCAGCGGCTCCAGCAGCAGCCGCGCCTCGGCCCCCAAGGCGATGCGGCCGGCGTCCACCGCCGGCAGGAAGACGGTCATATAGACATTGGAGAGATCGAGCAGGGTCAAGACCTTGCCGCCAGCCGCCAGCACCTCGCCGGGCTCGGCCAGCCGATAGAGCACCCGTCCGGACTTGGGCGCCACCAGCGTGCCGTCGGCCACCAGCTGGGTCAGGCGCTCCACCTCCGCCTCGGCGGCGCGGATGGCGGATTCGCTGGCGGCAAGGCTGCTTTCCGCCGCCGCCAAAGCGGCCTGAGCGGTGAGCTTGGTGGTGCGATACTGGTCCACCTTCTGCTCGGTCGCGAAGCCCTTTTCCACCAGGGTGGTCTGCCGATCCAGCTCCTTGGTGGCAAGGTCGAGCTCACCCTTGCGCTGCTCCACCACATGGGTGGCCGTGTCGCGTGACTTGATGGCCTGCGTCTCGTGGGCCTGGGCGGTGCGCAAGGCGGCGGCGGTCTCGTCCACGTCCATATGGGCCACCACTTGGCCTTCGGTGACGAAGTCGCCCTCCTCCACCAACACATCCACCACGCGGCCGGCGGCCTTGGTGGCCACGTCCACTTCGGTGGCCTCGATCCGGCCATTGCCGGAGGCAAAGCCCGGGGGCAGCGTTCGGGAACGCGAGGCCAGATAGTAAGCGCCATAGCCGCCCAACGCGACCACGGCGACGAGCAAGACGACGACCGGCAAGGTCCGCTTCATCGACGAAGAGCCTCCACGACAAACCGCGCGCCTGCCCTACGACGATGCAGATCGTCGTAGCCTGCGACACGGCGGACCCCCGTATCTTATTCCCACACTTCCAGGGGTTGCCGCAATGCGGCATCGCAAGGCTCAAGCCACCCTGCGACCGAGGGCCGCCGCCCCTGGTCAGGTTTCCGACATCGAAAGCCATCCCGAAAGGCCTTGAGGCTGGTCCGCAACTTGCTTGTTGAAAGTGAGGCAGCGTTCGACAAGGCGACCCACGATGGCTTTCACCTTTATCTGTCACACCGATGCCGTGAGTGAAGGCGGCATGGGCCTGTTCCAGGCCGGTCGCAAGAGCGTGATGCTGCTCTGGCCGGCCGGCGGCGAGCTCAAGGCCTATCGCGGCCGTTGCCCCCATGCGGACATGCCGATGGAAGAGGCGACCTTCAACGGTCAAAACGTCACCTGCCCGCACCACCAGTGGGGGTTCGACGCCACCAGCGGCAAATGCGTGACGCATCTGGTCCGCAACACCCTGCATCCCTATCCCCTACGCATCGAGGGCAACGAGATCCAGGTCGATGTCGGACCGGTCAAGGCGCCCCGCGTCCCCGCCTGACCGTCGAAGCCAGCCCCCGTTTCGGAAGCATCGCCCGCGGCACCCGCCGCGGGTGCGCAACGCCACGCAACGCGAACCAATCGCATGCGTCAGCCGGCGCGGCGGCTGCCCGCCCGCTCAACGATCGCCCCGGCCGCAGATGCAGACATCTGGAGTTGCGACACGCAACCGCGCACCGGCAACGGGCCCGAAGCTCTACCCGCGAGAAAAGCTCTGACCCGCGATTTGCATTTGCGTAATGGCGCTTTTGAAGCTACCCAATACTGCAAGATCTGCGTTGATCCAAAAATGCAATGAAAATTGCCTGCGCCGAAATAATAGAGGTACCCTGACGCAACGTTCCAGGGGCGGCGCTTGTCGCGGCCCCTGCTGAGCGCACTGTGTCTGTCGGTTGAATAGCGGCGTGCATGACCCGGGATCAGCGCTGAACTCCAGACGGAGGGCGGGGGGAGAATGCACAGGCTTCGTTTATTCAATATGCTCACCATCGGGGTGAGTGCGGCTTTTTCGGTGGCTCCGGTCCTCGCGGCCGATCTGACCCCATACAAGGCGCCCGCGCCGCCACCGCCGGCCTGGAGCGGCTTCTACGCCGGCCTCAACGTAGGATACGGCTGGGGCACATCAAGCTCCGCGCAGACCACGGGCATCCCGCTGGTGGACAACATCGCCACTGATCCGTTCTGGGGAACGCCCTACGGCTTCACCGCCGGCGCCAATTCCGGTCGCGCGGGCCTCAACCCGTCTGGCATCATCGGCGGTGTCCAGGCGGGCTATAATGTTCAGTGGGCCGAGAGCATCATCGCCGGCATCGAGGTCGACATCCAGGGCGCGGGCATCTCCGGCAGCGGCGGCACCGCCGGCGTCGCCCGGTTCGGACCCGACGCCTCGGGACTGACCGACACCGCCGCCGGCGGCGGCGGTGTCTCGAGCGGCATCGACTGGCTCGGCACGGCCCGCGCCCGGGTCGGCTATCTCGCGACCCCCGGCATCCTCGTCTATGCCACCGGCGGCCTGGCCTATGGCGGCGTCACCACCACCCAATCGAGCACGCTGGCCTTCGCCGACAGCCAGCCCTTCACCTATCCCACCTTCGGCGGCACCGCGCACGCGGCGGCGACACGGGTGGGCTGGACCGTCGGCGGCGGCGGCGAATGGCTGTTCGCGCCCGGCTGGAGCGTGAAGACTGAGGCCCTTTACTACAATCTGGGTTCCGCCACCTTCAACGGCGCGGCCGTGGGCGCCACCGACCCGGACGGCACCAACACGAGCGGCGGCGTGCCCGGCGCCCTCCTGTTCGCCAGCCTCCCGTCCACCCGCATCACCTATGACGGCGTGATCGTGCGAGCCGGCGTCAACTATCATTTCAACGGCAGCGCGCCCGCTCCAGCCCCGGCGGCGGACACCGCCCCGAGCTGGACCGGCCTCTATGGCGGCCTCAATGCGGGCTACGGCTGGGGCACCTCGGGCACGGCCGACACCACGGCCATCCCGCTCATTGACAATCTCGCCGACGACCCGTTCTGGCTCACGCCCGCCGGCTTCACCGCCGCCGCCAGCAGCGGCGGCGCCAGCCTGTCCCCGTCCGGGTTCGTGGGCGGCGTGCAGGTCGGCTACAATTATCAATGGAGTGCCAACGTCGTCGCCGGCGTCGAAGCGGATATCCAGGGGGCCGGCATCTCCGGCAGCGGCAGCTATGCCGGTGTCGCCCAATACGGCCCCGACGCTTCCGGTCTCGTGGATACCGCGACCGGCGCGGGCACCATCACCGCCAGCATCGACTGGCTGGGCACGGTGCGCGCCCGTGCCGGCTACCTGATGACACCCGGCCTGCTTCTCTACGCCACCGGCGGCCTTGCCTATGGCGGCGTCAGCGCCAGCGCCGTCCACACCCTCGCCTTCGCCGACAGCGTGCCTTACGCCTTCCCCACCTTCGGCGGGGTCGGCGGCGGCTCCCAAACCCGCATGGGCTGGACCGCCGGCGGCGGTGGCGAGTGGCTGCTCGGCGCCCGCTGGAGCCTCAAGGCCGAGGCGCTTTATTACAACCTCGGTTCCGAGAGCTTCGCCGCAAGCCCGGTGGGCGCGATCGATCCGGAGGGGAACAGCCTGGCCGGCGCGGTCCTTGGCGCGACCATGTTCGCCAATGTCCCGGTCACCCGTGTGACCTACGACGGCGTCATCGTGCGCGCAGGCGTGAACTATCGCTTCAACTGAAACATCGGGTGGCCGTTGAGCGCGCGCTCGACCGCCATGCCCAGGGTTTGCCGGCGCGTGCGGAGGCTCCGCGACGCCCGACAGGCGTGAACAGCTTCGGGGGCATCCCCCGTCATCAGTCTTCCGCAAGGCCGGCGCCAGGGCGGCGAATCGGAACCGGAACAGTTGGGAGCAAGCCCGATGCAGACGGGAACAGATTTTAGGTCACGACGACAGTTCCGCGCCGCGGCGACACGCCTCGCCGCATCGGGCGCGGCGGCCGCCGCGCTCCTGGTCGCGCTGCCACCGCAAGACGCCACAGCGACGTCGATCGCCCCGCCGATCTGCAAGCCCGGAAACGACAAGGCGTGCTACAAAGAAATCCGCATCATCAACAACACCAACGGCACCATTTACGCCATCATCCAAGGATCGATCCAGACCAATCCGGCCATCAATTGCGCCAAAGGCGATGTCTGGCTGCAACGCGCGCTCGGCGACACCAAGAATTGCTATGTCGTTGCTAATGACTACTATGCCTATGTCAACCCCGTGCGGGGCATCCTCAAGGGTGAGACCGTCTCGGTCATGGTGCCCTGGTGGTCTGCGCTCAACAAGGACCGTGATCCCAAGGCCGATTCCCATGTGGACTGGTGGCGCGGCGGCCGCATCTACATTTTCGACGATCAGACCGCGTTGAACGACAGTTACAAGGTGAATGCCGGGCGCCGGGGCCAGAGCGTCGCCTTCGCCTCGGGCAGTCCGGCCGTGAAGTGCAATACCGCGACCAAGAACGCCTGCAGTGCCAGCGAGCTGAAGATCTATCGCGTGCAGCCGGAAATTCCCGGCAGCGCCATCATGACCCAATCGCCCAACCAGCTCAACGAATGGACCTTCGCCGACGTGGGTCCGCTGGCGGCAGGCGCCGAACTCACCAGCCTCAACCTGAACTATAACGTCTCCAACGTGGACCAACTTTATCTGCCGGTGGCCATGGAGCCGATCGCGCCCGGCTACAAGGTCGGGTACATGGGCACCTTGATGTCGGTGACCGATTGGCGCGCCCGCCTCGTGACATTCACCGGCGCGAACGCCAACCAGACGTCGACCACCAACTGGCCCATCTACAACAATCCCATCGACGCCAAGACCAAGAAGCGGCGCTACCCGAACGCGGGCATCCGCGTGCCCTCGACGCTGGCGGCCTTCAACTATTACATGTCCCCGGCCTATATCGACGGCAACACCAAGCTGCCGGAAATCATTCCCCTGCCCACGCCCTTCGACCGCACCAAGCTGCCCAAGCTGATCCGCAATATCGAAGTAAACTGGCAGAATTGCACCACCGCGCCCTACAAGAATTGTCCCTTGAAGGATTGGTACACCCCCATCAAGCAGTCGTTCGACAAGAGCTACAAGACCTACCTCGCCAAGTGCTGGGGCAACGGGCAGGGCCCCTCCTACATGGCGCCCCTCGCCGACGGCCTGCCGAAGCTCGAAACCTACATGCGCTTCCTGCACGGCTGGGTGCCGTTCCGGGTGGACAAGGTGGGCGGCAAGGGCGCGTGCACCGCGGCCGACGTCCCCGACCTGCCGCAGACCAACGAGCCGCCGAGCCAGATGGGCTATGCGCCGGTCAATTACATGAAGCTGCAATATGACTTCGAGCAGTTGGGCGCCAAGGGCGCGCAGATGTTCAATCCCTACACCCAGCTCATCCACGGCAGCCTCGCCGACGGCTTCCTGAATGCTTCGGCCTATGCCTTCTCCATCGACGACCACGAGAGCTTCCAGAACCATCCCGGCAGCGGCCTCATCTTCGCGGTGGGCGGCGGCAACGGGCTGCCGAACAAGAAGAAAGTCCCGCCCGCGGTGCCCCAGTTCTACGAATGGTACACGGCCGGCGTCTCGCTTGGGAAATCGCCCACCTCGGCGGGGTGGAAGTCATATGGCATCTGCGCCAGTGAGACCAATCGCGAGTTCTCCAGCGACGATCCCGGCACCATCGGCCTCAACCCGAAGACGACGCCCTCACCGTGTATGATCACGCTGCGCGATACGAACAACAAAAAGTATCAGATCAAGATCATGACATTCAATGCGACCGGCACCATGCCCTACCAGATCTGGCCGGAATTCACCGCCACCGGACCAAAGCCGTTCGATCCACGCATCGTGGTGTGCCCGAACAATGACGGCTGGTGCAAATACACCAACGAGACGGCACGGCGCGCGGACCCGAACAAGCCCAACAAGGCGCCCACCTTCACCCTCGGCACCCGCGCGCCGAACTGACGGATGCCGCGATGACATGCCCCTGGCGCCGGAGGATCTCCGGCGCCAGCTTGTCTCAGTTCGGCACCTCCGCTCCGGCCGGCGCGCCAGATCAGGGCCCGGCCGTGGGCGCGGACGGGACCCATTGCAACGCGAGCTGCTGGGCCAGCGTTATCTGGGCGCGGCTCATCTTGCTGGCGACCGCGTCGCGGATGCGCACATAGGTCTCGCGCTCCGGCCGGCCGGAGCGCGCCGCCGCCAGGATCAGCCATTTCTGCGCCAGCACCACATCTTGCGGCACCCCGCGCCCCTTGTCGTAAAGCCGGCCGAGCAGATACTGCCCGTTCGCGTCGCCGCGCTCGGCCGCGCAGCCATACCACCACGCCGCCACCGCGAAATCCTGGGGCACCCCATGGCCATATTCGTAAAGCAGGCCCAGCATGGCCTGAGCCCGCGCGTCGCCGGCCTCCGCCAGCCGCGTGAGCAGTCGCGCGGCGGCCATATAGTCGCCCTTGGCGTATAGCGCCATGGCCTTCGCCGTATCCCCGCCGCGCGGGGCCGCAGGGGCTGCGTCGCCTGAAAACAGCGCCGCCGCCAGCGCCGTCGCGAGTACGAGCCCCGCCCTCCACCCGGCCCCGCCCGTCCGGCCGCGATGCGCAGCGCGTCCCTCGCCTGCATTCCGAGCCCGCCGCACCATGGTTCAGAGCCCTCCCCACACCATGCGATCAAACCCCCAGGCGGCCCAGATGGCCGGGGCGAAGAACAGGCCGAATGGCAGGCGCCGGTCGAGCCGCGCCGTCCGGCCACCCGCCAGATGCGCAATCCCGACCCCGAGCAGCGCCGCCAGCGCCGCCATCTCGATGGCCAGCGGGATGGCGGTCACGTCCAGCCACGCGCCGGCCACGCCCGCGAGCTTCACATCGCCCAGGCCCAGCCCCTCGCGCTTGCGCAGCGCCCGATAGGCGACCCGCACCGCCCAGAAGGCGAGCGCCAGCCCCGCGCCCCGCGCCAGCGCCACCGCGAGCAACTCCGATCCGCCACTCGCGGCGGCATAAAGGAGGCCGAGCGCGAGCCCCGCGCCGTTCAAGGTGTCGGGGATGATGAAATGTCGGGCATCGACGACCGCGATGGCCGCGACCACCGGCACGAAAGCCACCGCCGCCAAGCTCCCGAGGAAGCCCGCGAGAGAGCCCCCTGATCCCCCCTCGAGACCGCCAGCGAGCGTAAAGCTCGCCGCCATCCCGGCACCGACGACGAGGGCGAGGACGCCCCACACGCGCCCCCGCCCGCCACCGGCCGGACGCCACCGGAACGAAACCGCCGCGCCCACCGCAGGAGGAGATGGAGCCGGCCGCGCGGGAGGGTCGGAAGGCGATTCCATGGCGCGGCTCAGCGATTGAGGAGCGGCTGCGGGCCGCCGGGCGGGTTGCCCACCGTGCCCTTCATCTTGGCCCGCAATTCCTCGGCCACGGTGTGCGCGTCCACATTGTCGCGGATGATCTGCGGCCGGATGAAAATGATCAGCTCGGTGCGCTTCACGGTGTTGTTGGTATGGGCGAAAGCGTCGCCCACGCCGGGGATCTGGTCCAGCACCGGCACGCCCTGGCGCACCCCGTTGGAGCGCTCCATGATGAGGCCGGCGAGCAGCACCGTCTGCCCGCTCGCGACCGCGATGGTGCTCTTCACCTTGCGCTGCGACACGGTGGGCGTCAGCGTCGAACTGGACGAACTGCTGCCCGATGTATCGGACTGGGTGACGTTGCTGATCTCCTGCTCGATATCGAGCCGCACCTGACCGTTCACATTCACCCGCGGCACCACGTTCAGGATGATGCCGGTATTCTTGTATTCGATCGTATTGACCACGGTGTTCGAGCTGGAGAGCACGGTGGCGCTGCCGGTGGAAACCGGCACTTCATCGCCCACCTGAAGCGTGGCCTTCTGATTGTCCACCACCACCACGGACGGGTTGGAGAGCACCTTTACATCGGTGACCGTGTGCAGGGCATCAAGGATCACCCGCGGCTGGCCCTCGCGGCCCACCAGCAGGTTGAAGCCGGGCAACACCCGGCTGATGGCCTGGCTGGAAATGTCGCTCGACAAGGTGTTGAGCGCCGATCCGTTGTTGCTGCCGAGGCCCAGATCCTTGCTGGTGAGGAAGAATTGCACGCCATAGGCAAGGGCGTCGTTCAGCGTCACCTCGGCCACCGTCGCCTCGATGGCGACCTGGAGCTGGGGCTGGTCGAGCTGCATCAGGGTGCGCTCGATGACGCGGTAGTTTTCCTGGCTCGCGAAGATGAGCAGCGAGTTGTTCACCGCGTCCGCGGTGATGCGCACGCCGGGCATCACCGCCCCGCCGCCGGCCGCGGGAGCTGCGGCCCGCGCGCCGCCGGGCGGGGTCGCCTCGTTGTCGCCATCGCCCCCGCCGGCCTGTCCGGGATTCTGGGCCTGAGCGGGCGCGGCTTGCCCGAGGCGCTGTTGCACCGTGAGGTTCTGGCCGCCGCCGGACGACGACGACATGCCCCCCGAACCGGGGGCGATCTGGCTTGCCGCCTGATCGAGACCGGCCCCCGAGCCGGTGCCGATGAACAGATCGTTCAACACCTTGGCCATCTGCCGGGCATCGCCATAGCGCAGCCGATAGACCCGCACCGCCACCGTGGTGTCGGAGCGGTCGAGCCGCTCGATCCAGGACGCGGCGGTCCGCAGCAGCTCCGGTTTCCGCGCCACCACCATGATGGAGTTGAGCCGGTTGATGGCCTGGAACTTCACCAGATTATGGCTGAGCCCGTTCTCGCCGGTATCAAGGATGCTCTCCAGCTCCGAGATGAGCGCCTCGGGCGCGCTGTTGCGCACCGGGTAGATTCCCACCGACTGGCCGCGCATCCAATCGGCATCGAACGACAAGGCGGTCTGCATCGCCTGCTGCCGCTCCGCCGCCGTGCCCTGGATCAACAGGAGATTCCGACCTGGATCGGCGCGCACCGTGCCGGCCTGGAGGGCGAAGCTGTCGAGCAAAGGCATGAGGGTCTGGGCCGACACATAGCGCAGCGGCACCACCGACAGGCCATAGCCGGCCTCCGGGCGCCCGGCCCCCACGCTCACGCGGCCGCTGCCGGCGGCCTCGCTGAGCGGCACCAGCCGATAGCCGGCGGCATCGCGCACCAGGGCCACGCTGTTGGCCTTCAGCGCGGATTCGAGCACATAGGCCAGATCCCCCTTGGGCACCGCCCGCGCCGACGACAGGCTGATGGTGCCCTGCACCCTGGGATCGATGACGAAGGGCTGGCCGAGGATGTCCCCCAGCACCACCTTGGCCACGGTAGCCACCGGCGCATCGTCGAAATTGAGATCGTAGCCGTCGCCGCCCGCCGCCGCTCCACCGCCGGCGCCCCCCTCGGCCTGGAACGACACCGAGGACGATCCCCCCGGCGCGAAATATTCCACCGCGCGGCGATTATCCGCAATGTCCTGGGTCGCGGGCATCGCCGCCGTCTGGCGCGGCGACAGGTCGAGCGCGTTCACCTGCTCGACCACGCTCTGCGGCCGCGTATCATCCTGAATGCCCGAGCACGCCGCCAGAGCCATCCCGACGAGAGCCGCTTCGAGGCAGAACGCGCCCACCGAACGGGCGACGGCCGATGGTGGGGCGAACCGGTCTGGCCGATCTTTCCGCAAACTGCCCCCGCCCTTTCCCATGCCCACATGCGCCCCCGGTGCTGAAACCAAGGTCGCGAGCCGGCGCGAGGATTAGTTTCTAAATTTTTGATTAACCCGGTTCAAGCCATGCCTCAGCGAGAAGCGTGCGGGGGCGCGCGTCAATCCACAAAATGGGGACTTTTCCACATCAATTGATGCGGCGCGGAGCACATGAGAGCGGCCGCAGTGGTAATTTCTGCATGCTTATGCGGCAAATTCCATCCCTGTGAATGTTGATGTCACTCTTTTGCACCACCGCGCGCAGGTTGCATCACATTGACGCGGCGGCGCGATGCTGTGAATGTTTAAAGGACATGACGCGCGGCGCGCTCATGACGGTCGCGATGCATCAAAATCGGTGGGCGGGGCTTTGACGGCGCCGATGGAGCTTTTCTCCCTTTTGGCGGTCTTCCGCAAAACAGGCGTCCGCATGGGCCGTGCCGGGCAGCAATGGCGGCCGAGCGTGCGCCGTCCCCATGCCGATCGGCCATACCGCCGCACCGGGGCGCACATGCCATGACGAGCGGCGGCACGGGCGATTTTCCCTCGTTTCTGGCGCGCCGGGGGCATGGGGCGCGGGCCAGCGATCCCGCTGCGCCGCAGCCCGCCGGCGCAGACCTCGCCGCCGACGCGGCCGGGCCGTCCCTGCGCCACCTGTGGGAGGCGAGCGAGCTGTCGTCCACGGAATTCGCGGATGCAGTCGGGGCGTTCTTCGGCCTGCCACGGGTGGACCTGGCGCAGATGATGGCGGCGACCTCCCTGGCGGACCGCTTCTCCGCCCGCTTCCTGCGGGAAGCGGCGGCGGTGCCCTTCCGCGCCGGCGACGGCACCGCGCGTCTCGCCCTCGGCGACCCCACCGATGCCAGCGTCCTGCGCGCCGCCGAGATCGTGCTCCAGGAGCCCGTCACCCCGGTGGTGGCCGCCTTCGAGGACATCGCCACCGCCCTTGCCGCGCGCCTCGGGAGCGATGATGCCCCGGCCGCCGAAACCGCCCTCCCCACGGGCGACGACGACATCGACAGCCTGCGCGATCTCGCCAGCGGCGCGCCGGTGGTGCGGGCCGTCGGCGATCTCCTGGAAAAGGCGATGGAGCTGCGCGCCAGCGACATCCACATCGCCCCCCATCGCGGCACGCTGGAGGTGCGCCTGCGCATCGACGGCCTGTTGCGGCTGGTGGCCTTTCCCGCCGACGTGCTGCCGCAGGCGGTCATCTCCCGCGTCAAGATCCTGTCCGGCCTCGACATCGCCGAACGCCGGCTGCCCCAGGACGGCGCCGCGCGCCTGAAGCTCGGGCGCGCCGAGATCGACATTCGCGTCGCCATCATGCCCACCCAGCACGGGGAAACGGCGGTGATCCGCCTGCTGCCGCGCGATCGCGGGCTGCTCAGCGTCGACCGCCTCGGCCTCGGCGCGGGGGACGCGGCCACCCTCAACCGGCTCATCGGCCTGCCCCACGGCATGATCGTCGTGACCGGCCCCACCGGCTCCGGCAAGACCACGACGCTGGCCACCGTTCTGTCGCTGCTCAACACGCCGGCGCGCAAGATCCTGACCATCGAGGACCCGGTGGAATACGAGATCCGCGGCGTCTGCCAGAGCCAGGTGAAGCCGGCCATCGGGCTCACCTTCGCGGCGGCCCTGCGCGCGTTCCTGCGCCAGGACCCGGACGTCATCATGGTGGGCGAGGTGCGTGATCCGGAAACCGCCCATATCGCCGTGCATGCCGCCCTCACCGGCCATCTGGTGCTCACCACCCTGCACACCGACACCGCCGCCGCCGCCATCCCCCGCCTGCTCGATCTCGGGGTGGAGGACTTCCTTTTGAAATCCACGTTGCGGGCGGTGGTGGCTCAACGCCTGGTGCGCCAGCTCTGCGAGCGCTGCAAGCGGCCGCTCACCCTCTCGCGCGCCGCCATCGCGGCTGAGCCGCGCTATTCCGCCTTGGGGCTCAAGGCCGGCGAGACCGTCTATGAACCGGAGGGGTGCGAACGCTGCGGCGGCACCGGCTATCGCGGCCGGCTCGGGGTGTTCGAGATCCTCACCCTCAGCGAGGCCATGCGCGAGATGATCGACCGCAAGGCGGGGTCCGGCGCGCTCGACCGGGCCGCCATCGCCGAGGGCATGTCCACCATGCTCGACGACGGCATCGCCAAATGCCGCGCCGGCCTCACCTCGGCCGCCGAGGTGTTGCGCGTGACCACCGTGCGCTGACGATGGCCACCTACAACTACAAGGCCCTGACCCAGGCCGGCCACATGGTGAGCGGCGAGATCTCCGCGCCGACCGAAGCCGAGGT
Organism: Xanthobacter agilis; assembly: GCF_021730435.1. Taxonomy (GTDB): domain Bacteria; phylum Pseudomonadota; class Alphaproteobacteria; order Rhizobiales; family Xanthobacteraceae; genus Xanthobacter; species Xanthobacter agilis. The sequence goes on along the minus strand of NZ_JABWGX010000015.1, from coordinate 12,894 downwards.
GCGCCGGCGCATCGAATATCTCGGGCTGGTCCCGGTGGAAACCGCGCTCGCGGGCGGCGGGCCGAAAGCGACCGGCGGCTTCAGCCTGCCGGAGTTCCTGCACCGGCCGCGGGCCCAGGACGTGACCCTGTTCACCCGCGACCTGGCCTTGCTGCTGCGCGCCGGGGCGCGGCTCGACGAAGCGCTGGAGCTGCTCGCCGGCGACGCCGACCTCGGCCGCATGCGGGAGACGGCGCGCAAGATCCGCGCCGGCGTGCTGTCCGGGGAGGGCTTCGCCGAGGCGCTCTCCGCCCATGGCGGGCTGTTTCCGCCGGTCTATGTGGCCCTGGTGCGGGTGGGCGAGGCCTCCGGCACCGTGGACCGGGTACTGGAATTGCTCGCGGAAGAGCGCGCGCGGGCCGAGGCCCTGCGCCGCAAGGTGGTGGAAGCGCTGCAATATCCCGCCTTCGTGCTGGCGGCGTCAGGGGCGGTGCTGGTGTTCTTCCTCCTGTTCGTGCTGCCGCAATTCTCCGGCGTGCTGCGCGACATGGGCGCGACGCTCGACCCCGCCGTGGAAACCCTGCTCGACGCCTCCGACGCCCTCAAGGCGCACGCCGATGCGCTGGCGCTCGGCGCCGCGCTGCTGCCGCTCGGCCTGTGGCTGGCGTTGCGGCAGGCCAAGGCGCGCGCGGCGGTGCTCGGCGCCCTGGGCCGGCTGCCGCTGGTGCGCACCATCCTGATGTATCGCCGCTCGGCCATGTTCTGCCGCAACCTCTCGATCCTGATCGGCAACGGCGTGACCCTGACGGCGGCACTGAAAATCCTGGTGGCGGTGGTCGCCGACGGGCCGGACGGGGCGGTGTGGGCGGCGGCGGCCGAAAGGGTGCGCCATGGCGGGCGCCTGTCCGACGCCTTCGCCACCGGCGAGGCGCTGCCGCCCATGGCCATCCGCATGCTGCGCCTGGGGGAGGAGACCGGGCAACTGGCCCTGCTCTCGGGCCGCATCGCCGATTTCTATGAAGAGAAGCTCCAGCGCGCTCTGGCGCGTCTGGTGGCCATCGTCGGGCCGGTGTCCATCATCACCATCTCGGTGGTGGTGGGCGGCCTCATCGTCTCGGTCATGACCGCGCTCCTGTCGGTCAGCCAAAGCATCGGATGAACCCCATGAGCAAGGCCCCGCGCCGGGCACGCCCGACATCGATCCGCCGCCGCACGCGCGAGGGCGGCTACACCCTGGTGGAGCTGCTGGTGGTCATCACCATCATCGGCCTGCTGGCCGCCCTGGTGGGGCCGCGGGTGCTCAATTATCTGGGCGATTCCAAAGTGAAGACGGCGAAGATCCAGATCCAGGGCTTCGCCAGCGCCCTCGACCTGTTCTACCTGGATGCGGGGCGCTATCCGTCCTCGTCGGAAGGCCTGAACGCGCTGGTGCAGCGCCCGTCCGGGGTCGGCGCCTGGAACGGCCCCTACCTCAAGGGCGGACAGGTGCCGGCCGACCCCTGGGGCAAGGCTTACATCTATCGCGCGCCGGGTCCGAATGCGCCTTACGAGATCGTTTCCCGTGGCGCGGATGGCCAGGAAGGGGGCACCGGCAACGCCGCCGACATCTCCAGCGCCGCCAAGACCGCAGCGCCATGAACGCAGCACCATGAACACAACACCATGAACGGAAACGGAAACGCCCAGCCATGACAGGCGCCCGCGCCCCTCACAGAACCCGGCCGCGCGGCGCTCCCGCGCGGTGCTGGTTGCGGCCGGGTGCCGGCGGGCAGGCGGCAGCGGGGGAGGCGTCTTGCCCGAGGAGCGGCGCGCGTTCCGACCCCGGCCCCAGACCTTGCGGGGCGCGTCGCGGAGTCATTTGGAGATGAAGGCCTTTCGCCCACCGCCACAGGAGCTGCCCAGGCCCCCCGCGCGCGCGCTAGGCGGCGAAGCCGGCTTCACCCTGCTGGAGGTGGTGTGCGCATTGCTGATCGTGGCGGCCCTCGCCGCCCTCGCCCTGCCGCGGATCCCGCTCGGCACCTCGCGCCCGCGCCTGGAGGCGTTCGCGGTGGAAACGGCGGCCCTGCTGAAGGCCGACCGCGCCGCCGCCGTGCGACAGGGCCGCTTTGTGGCCACCGAGGTGGACGCCCCGGCCGGGCGGCTGCGCTCGGGATCGAACGGCCGCCGCGTGCGCCTGCCCGGAGATGTGCGCATCGAAGCCCTCTTGCCGCGCCAATGCGGCGGACGCCGGGTCGATGCGCAGATCGGCTTCTTTCCCAGCGGCATGTCGTGCGGCGGCGTGGTCACCTTAGCGCGGGGCGGCGCCGCCTATGACGTGCGCGTGAACTGGCTGACCGGAGGGGTGGAGATTGTCCCGCGCCGCGCCTCCTGAAGCCGCCGCCTACGATGGGCCGCTGCCCGACGCCGCCACGCGCGCGGGCGATCCCCGCCCGCCGGCCCGCCACCCACGGCCCTGCGCCGACCGATGGCACCGGGCGGCCGATGGCCATGACGATCCCTGCCATGACGATCCCGGCCTCGGCGCAGACCGGGTTCCAGGCGCCGGCGGACGCCCAGGCCACGCCCCGGCTGTCGCGCCGGCGGATGGCGGTACGGGTGACAGCACGCGCACCGCGCCAGACACCACGGGGCGCGGTGGTGCGTCCCCCTCTGCGCGCGCGCCAACGCGGCACGGCGCGGGCCAAGCCGGCTTCACTCTGATCGAGGTGTTGGTGGCGCTGGCGGTGACAATGGCGGTGCTGGCGGCCATCGGCCTCGTGGTCGGCGCCAACGCGCGGGCCACGCGCGCGCTGGAGCAGCGCGCCGCCCTGGTCGCGACCGCCCAGGCGGTGGAGGCGGGCATTCCGCCGCGCGACCAGCTCCGGGAAGATCGGCTCGATGGGGTGGTCGCGGGTCACGCCTGGCGCATGGACACCGAACCCCTTGATGTCGGCGACATCCCCGATGGTGTGCGCTGGGTGCCGCGCCGTGTGCGGATCCGCGTCGCCGGCCCCAAGGGCGGCCTGATCGAGATCGAGACGGTGCGCCTCGTCCCCACCGACACCCCTCCGGACACCGCGCCCGGCGACACGGAATCCGGCCCGCCGGACCGCAGCGGAGCGGCTGCCCCATGACCCCAGCGCCGCGCCGGACCGAAGGCTTCACCCTGGTGGAAATGCTGGTGGCCCTGGTCCTGGCCGCGCTGGTGGTCTCGGCCCTTGCGACCCTCACGGCGCAATGGCTGCCGAACTGGAAGCGCGGCATCAACCGGGTGGAGAACGTGGAGCGCGTCAGCCTCGCCCTGCGCCGGGTGACGGCGGACCTGGGCGCCGCCGCCTTCGTGCCGGCCGGCCTCGAACGTCCGCGCCCGCTGTTCGACGGCCGGCCGGCCTCCATCACCTTCGTGCGCCCGGCGCTCGGCCCCAATGCCCGGCCGGGACTCGAAATCGTCCTCCTGGCCAGCGACGACGGCCTCACCCGCAGCGCCGCTCCCTATGTGCCGCGACGGTCGGGCGACGCCATGCCTGCGTTCGGCGCCCCGGTGGTGCTGCTGCGCGCGCCCTACCAGCTCGACTTTTCCTATGCAGGTTCCGACGGCCTGTGGCTCGGCGCCTGGACCAACCTCGACGAGCTGCCCCGCGCCGTGCGCATCGTGGTGCGCGACGCGCGCACCGGCCGCGCCCTGGACATCTCCACCGTGGCCCTGTTGAACACCGAACTGCCGGCCGCCTGCGTCTCCAATGCCGCCTTGCCCATCTGCAACGGCGCCGCCCCCCCTGACGACGAGCCGCCCCCCGGCACCGCGGATAAGACCCCATGACGCCGCCCCGCACCCGCCCTTCCGGCGACGACGGCTTCATCCTGGTCGCCGTGCTCTGGATCCTGATCGCCCTCGCCACCTTCGCGGCGGCCTATGCGGTCTATGTCGCCGCCACCGTGCGCAGCGCGGTGGCGCTGGAGGAAGAAGTGGCGGCGCGCCCGCTGGCGCGCGCGGCGCTGGAGCTCACGGCCTTCCGCCTGCTGGCCCAGTCCAGGGACGAGCGGCCGACGCGGGGCGGCTTCAGCTTTCGCATGGGATCGGCGCAGATCCGCGTCGGCTTCGTGGAGGACACCGCCCGCATCGATCTCAATGCCGCGCCTCATGAACTGATCGCGGGCCTGTTTTCCGCCCTCGGCGCCACACCCGACGCCGCCGACGGCTTCGCCCGGCATGTGGTGGCCTGGCGCTCCTCGGACCCCGAGGATGCCCCGCCGGAGGAAGCCGCGCTCTATCGCGACGCCCAGCTCGGCTACGCGCCACGGGGCGCGCCCTTCGTGCATGCCGACGAGCTGTGGCGGGTCGCCGGCCTGCCGCCCGACCTCGTGGCGGCGGCGCTGCCCCATGTCACGGTGTTCAGCGGGCAGGCGCAGGTCCATCCCGCCAATGCCGATCCGGTGGTGCAGGCGGCGGCGGGCACCCGGCGCGCCGATCCCGGAGACGACGGCCCGGCCCCCCTTCCCGGCCACACCGACGCGGTGCGGGTGACAATCGGCATGGATTTCGATAGCGGACGTCATCGGACCATCGAAGCCGTGATCCTGTTGCGCGAATCCGGGGACACCCCCTATCGCATCCTCGCCTGGAGCGAGGAGGAGCTCGCGGCGCCGATGGCCGTGCCCGGCCCCTACGCCCCTTCGGCTCCGGGCGGATCGGAGAACGGACGATGACCGTCACGCGCTTCATGGATCTGTTCTCCCTTTGGCTCGACATGGTCGCCAGCACCGTGTCGGATGGGCTGGCGCGGGTGCGGCGCCGGCGCGGCTTCCGACTAACCGAGCGCGAAAACGGCCTGTTCAGCCTCACCCTGCCCGAGGGTGGCGCGGTGGCGGTGCGGCTCGGCGATCCCGATGGCCCGGACGTGCCGCGGGTGATCGCCGCCCGGCTGAAGAACCAGCCGATGGACCTCCACTTGGACAGCAGGCGGATGCTGGCGCGACCGCTGGACCTGCCCCACGGCGCCGCGCCGTTCCTGCCCGGCATCGTCCGGTCGCAAATCGATCGTCTCACGCCCTGGATGGCGGAGGACGCCCTTTATGGCTGGACGCCCCCGGACGGCCGCGCCGACGATCGCCTCCGCATCACCGTGGTGGCCACGCCCAAGGCCTCCGTAAGCCCCCTCCTCGCGGGCCTCAGGCACCTCGGCGCCGGCTCCATCTCGATCACCACCACTGTGGATACGGTCCCCATCCGCCTGCTTGACCAGAGCGCGGGCGCCGACTCGGCGCGCATCCGCACCGCGCTGACGGGCATCCTGGGCGCGGCGGCGCTGCTGGCGACCGCGGCTCTGGTGGTCTCCACCTTCGCCGCGCAGAGCCTCGACGCGGAGCGGGCCGATATCGAGCAGGCCATTGCCGCCACCCGCCGGCAGATCATGGCGGCCCGGGCGAACCAGGGCACCGGCGGCACGGCCTTCGAGGCGCTGGAACGGCGCAAGCATGACCTACCCGCCGCCACACTCACCCTCGAACACCTCTCCCGCGTGCTGCCGGATGACACCTATGTCACCGACCTGCAAATCGACGGGGACCGGGTGCGAATTGCCGGCGTCTCGGCGGCTCCGGCGGAGCTGATCCGGCTCATGGAGCAATCCGGGCGCTTCACCGGAGCCACCTTCGTCGCCCCCACGACGCCGCTGCCGACCGGCCACGGCGAACGCTTCGACATCGAGGCCGCGGCCACCCGTGGCGGCGAGGCCAGGCCATGAGCCTCGCCCCTTCCAAGCCGCCCATGGGCCCGCGCCCCCTGCTCGCCGGCCTCGCCTATGGCGGGCTGGTTCTGCTGCTGCTGTTCATCGCCGCCGACGCGGTGCGGGACATGACGGCGCGGCGCGGCGCCGTCGACGAGGCCGCCGCCACCCTGGCCCAGCTCCAGGCCCGGCGCGGGATGCCGGGAAGCGGGAGCGGAGGCCCGGCCGGGTCTCCCTTCCTCGACGGGGCCACCCTCACCATCGCCGGCGCCGGGCTAATGCAGCGCCTGTCGAGCGCGGTGGCGGACGCGGGCGGGCGCATCACCTCATCCCAGGTGGCGCTGCGCGACACCCCCTATGGCCCGGACTTCATCGCCGTCGAAGCCAGCCTGGAGATCGCCCAGGCGGATCTTCAGAAGCTGCTTTATGATCTCGAATCGGGTTTGCCGTTCCTGTTCGTGGGCCAGTTGGCCGCCCGCCCGGTGGCGGCCCGCGCGCCGGGGGACGGCGATCCGCAACGGCTGCATGTGACGCTCACCGTCTATGGCCAGTGGCGGGGGACGCCATGATCGGATCGCAACCGGTCCGGGGACTGCTGCTGGCGGCCTTGATCCTGGCCGGGGCACCCCCGCGCCCGGCCACCGCCCTCGATCTCACCCCCCCGGCCCCGCGCATCGATCTCGGCCTGCCCCACGCCGGCGCGCCGCGCAGCCCGCAGCCGGGCAAGTCGGAACCAGGGAGATCGGAACCGGGAAGATCGGAACCGGGCAAAGCGGCGCCGCCCCCGTCATCGCAACCGGGCAAGCGGCAGGGGGGAGATCCGCGCAGGGGGGATCCGCAGGGCAATCCGCTCTGGGCCATTCCTCTGTCAACCCTGTCCGCCACCCGCGAGCGGCCGATCTTCTCCCCCTCGCGACGCCCGCCGCCGCGCGCCGAGGACGCCGAGGCGCTCCCCGATGCCCCGGAGACGTCCAGCCCGGATGCCAGCTCCAGCGCCGCCCCGAGTTTCAGCCTCGTGGGCACCATCACCGGCCCCGGCGCGGGCTTCGGCCTCTTCCACGACACCGGATCGGATCAGGCGTTCCGCCTAAGGACCGGGGACACGCATGACGGCTGGACCCTGAAATCGGTGGAGGCCCAGCGCGTCACGCTCGGCAAGGACGGCGCGACGGCCACCTTGTCGCTGCCTGCGCGGGAAGGCGGCGCCTCGGCCAGCACGGACCCGGAACCCGCCGACACTCCGCCCGAAGACGCCGGCGCGGCTTTTGTGCCGGAGTCGCCCGACAACGACGCCACGGCAACGGAGGCCGAACCGCCGTCCGACGCCCGTTCGGACCCGACGCCGCAGGCCACCGACGATGGCGCCACCGCCGGCGACATGGAGGAGGCGCCCGCGCCGGCCGGAGCGGAAGACGCCGGCGACACGCCGCCCGCGTCGCAGTGACGACCGGCCGCGGACATCGACGCGGCGGGGACGCCTGGAGCCTCCCTCCCGCGCGCTGCCCCACGGCGCCGCTCTGACACGAACCGCCTCAAGGCTTCGCTGACCGGCCGGCGCTCAAGCCCGCGCGGCGCTCGGGAGTCCCCGTCTGGCAGCGCTCAAGGACCGGCGCCGATGGCGGAAAGGGCGACCGACGTCCAGCCGGCGGCGCGGGCGCAAGGGGAGGCTCAGGCGGCGGCGCTCCAGCGCGGGCGCACGGCGCGGGCGAACAGCTCCAGGTCGGCCTTACGCTTGGCGAAGTCGGGGCTCAGCGGCTTCAGCACCAGGGTGCGCGGCGAGAGGTCGTCGGCGATGGCCTCCACCTTGGCCGCCACATCCTCGATGGTGCCGACCAGAGAGTCGGCGATCATGCGGTCGAGGGCGAACCAGGGCGTCCAATTGGGCTGCGCCTCCTGGGTCACGGCCTGCATGCGCTCCACGAATGGCCGCAGGAACGCCTGCGCGTCCGCCACCGCCTGCTCGCGGGTCGCCGCCACATGGTAGAAGCGGATGAGGGTGAAGCGCGGATCGGCCCCGGGCACCGCCTCGCGATACAGGCGCAGGCTCTGGCGCGCCCCGTCCAGGGGGAAAGGCGGCGCCGCCATGATGCCGTAGCCGCGCGCCGCGGCCAGCTTCAGCGCATCCTCGGTGGCGGTGGCGAAGAAGGTGGGGATAGGCGCCTGCACCGGCTTCGGAACCAATTCGACCCCATCGAGTTCGAAGAACTCGCCCTTGAAATGCACCACCGGCTCATAGAGCAGCTTCTCGATGACGGTCAGGGCTTCCAGCGTCTTGGCGCGGGACGTTTCCTTGGCGGCGTGGAAATGCTTGTTCTGCACCGGGAACGGCCCGCCCTTCGCCACCGCGAGATTGAACCGCCCGTGGGAAAGGATGTCCACCGTCGCCACATCCTCCGCCACCGTGATCGGATCGCGGAACGGCAGCAGCACCGCCGCCGAGCCGAGCCGGATACGACGGGTCTGCCCGGCGAGGTGGGCAAGCAAGGCGAGGCAGGAGGGGCTCGCCGCGCCGGGATTGAAATGGTGCTCGGCCACCCAGGCCTCATCGAAGCCCAGATCCTCGACGAGGCGCACCAGCCCGGTCTGCTCGCCATAGGCGGAAACATAGTCCCCTTGCGGGTTTTCATAGGTGCAGAAAAGGCCGAACTGCATGGGCAATCTCCAGGCGCGAAAAAGCGGCGCGTCACCGGGGGAACCAGCCGCCGCGCCTGAGGTCGTGTGCGCAATCGCGGGCGAAACGCCCAGCAGCTATATATATGTGGATATAACCAACCTGTCAGCGGCCTTGCGGTCGCATCCTTTCGCAGGCCTGAAATCGCGCGCCGCAACCTTGCGGATGCCTTTCCTCGGGCGCCGGAAGCTCCTAATCAGGAGCGATATCCTGCCTTACCGGAGCCTGTGATGGCCGAATACGTCATTTCCCCGCCGTCCATCCCGACCCTGCCGGTGATCGGCGAAAGCGCGGTGTTCCCGGTCCATCGCATCTATTGCGTCGGGCGCAACTATGCCGACCACGCCATCGAGATGGGGCACGATCCAAGCAAGGAGCCGCCCTTCTTCTTCCAGAAGAACCCCGACACCCTGGTGCGGGACGGCGCCACCGCCGCCTACCCCAAGGGTACCAACGACCTGCACCACGAAATCGAGCTGGTGGTGGCGCTGAAGTCCGGCGGCTCCGACATTCCAGCGCGCGACGCGCTCGACCATGTCTATGGCTATGCGGTGGGGCTTGACCTCACCCGCCGGGACCTGCAGGCGGAACTGAAGAAAATGGGCCGCTCCTGGGAGCCGGCCAAGGCGTTCGAGGATGCCGCGCCCTGCTCGGCCCTGGTGCCGGCGAGCCGCATCGGCCATCCCGCCGCCGGCCGCATCTTCCTCAACGTGAACGGCGCGCTGAAGCAGCAGGGCGACCTCAACCAGATGATCTGGAAGGTGCCCGAGGTGATCGCCACGCTCTCCACCCTGTTCACCCTCGCCCCCGGTGATCTGATCTTCACCGGCACCCCCGCCGGCGTCGGCCACATCGCGCGGGGTGATCGGCTGGAAGGGGGCGTGGACGGCGTCGGCACCCTGGACATCCGCTTCGCGTGAGCCCCCTCAGAGGGTGAACCGTCCGGGGTCCGCGAGCCAGACCGCGACCGCCTCGCGGGTGGCGGCGAGAGCGGCGGCGCCCACCGCCTCGCCCACGGCCGTGTGCAGCCCCGCATAAGGGCGCGCCACGCCGGCGGCGGGCGCGCTCATCACCACACAGTCGGTGCCGGTGCCGGACACCGGCTCGGCGATGCCGTCGCGCTGGAAATCCGCCTCCAGGATGGCGCGGGTGCGCGCCTGGACGACGATGGAGGATGCTTCCAGCAGCGCCGCCGGGGTCAGGGGCACATCCACCGCCGCCAACATGTTCACCGTGCCGGCCGACAGGTGCGCGGCCGGCACGGGCGCGAAGCGCGCGCCGACCCGCTCGCCATTGTTGAGCCCCAGGGTGACGAGGCACGCGGCGGTCACCCCTTCCACCGTGCGCCGCGCCAGATGGTGATGATCCACGTTGCGCGACGTCATCAGGCCGACCGCATCGCCAAGGCCGGCGGCATCGAGCCGGGCGGCGAACCACGTCAGCACATCGAGATCGGCGGAGAGATCGCTATTGCGCACCTCCAGCCAGGCCACCGTGCGCGCCGTCACGAAGCCGGGCCGGTTGATGGACCACGACACCATGTGCTGATCGACGGTGAAGCGCGCCACCAGGAGCGGCCGCGCCGGCGCAACCGTGAACAGGGGGCAGGCCCCGCTTGGCCGCGTCATCGCACTCCCCCCGTAGGCGCGGGGGCGCGGCCGACAAACACAACGGGGATGCGGCGCGGCGTGCACACGCGGGGACAAAGGCAGATCACGGGCGCGGACATCGACTTGGAGCGGGCGTGCACCATGCCCGCGCGCCCGCGGGATGTCCACCGCCCCTGCCCCGCGCCCCTATCGCCCCGGCAAATCCGCCCCTGGCATCGACTATGGTCGCACATCGGCCCTTTCGCGCTGAAAGGCGATTGGCAATCCTCTACCGCCACCTTAAGCTATATTAATCTGAATATAGTTCAGGACATTCCTCATGGCCCTCCGACTGCTCTCAGCCGCTCTTCTTTGCCTTTCCATTGCGCTGCCTTCCCTCGCGTCCGCCGAAAGCGCTGCTCCCGCCCCGGCAAAGGTCACCACCACGCAGACCGTGTTCGCGGCCGCCTCCATGTCGGACGCGCTGCGGAAGGCGAACGAGATCTGGGTGGCCAAGGGCAATGCGCCCATGGAGTTCAATTTCGCGGCCTCCTCCACCCTGATCAAGCAGATCGAGCAGGGCGCGAAGGCCGCCATCTTCATCTCGGCCGACCAGCGCTGGGCCGACTGGGGCATTGAGCGCGGCCTGCTGGTGAAGTCCTCCAAGGTGTCGCCGCTGGGCAACGACCTCGTGCTCATCGCCCCCACCGACAGCACCGTGAAGGTGGACATCACCAAGACCACCGACCTTGCAGCCCTGCTTGGCGCCAACGGTCGCCTCGCCACCGGCGATCCGGCCCACGTTCCGGTCGGCCTCTACGCCCAGCAGGCCCTGACCTGGATGGGCCAGTGGGACGCCATCAACCCCCGCCTTGCCCGCGCCGATAGCGTGCGCGCCGCCCTGCTCCTGGTGGAGCGCGGCGAAGCCCCGCTCGGGATCGTCTATGGCACCGACGCGGCGGCCTCCAGCCGGGTGAAAGTGGTGGGCATTTTCCCGAAGGACTCCCACGAGCCGGTGAGCTATCCGTTCGTGATCGTGACCGCCCAGGACACGCCCGACGCGCGCGCCGCGCTGGCCTTCCTGGTGGGTCCGGAAGCCATGGCGGTCTATAAGAAGCTGGGCTTCTCGGCCAATTGATGAAAGCGGAATGACGCTCATCTGAAGACCTCCGATGGACTTCGGCCTCAGCGCGGAAGAATGGCAGGCGGTCCGCCTCAGCGTTGTGGTGGCCGCTCAGGCGGTCACCATGGGCCTGCCCCTGGCGATCCTGGTATCGCTTCTCCTGCGGTGGCCTGGCCTTCCCGGCCGGACCGCCCTCAATATTTTCGTTCATTTGCCATTGGTGCTCCCGCCGGTGGTGGTGGGCTGGATGCTGCTGATCGTATTCGGGATTCGCGGCCCCATCGGCCAGATCCTCAACGACTGGTTCGGCATCCGCCTGGTGTTCACCGCCAACGGCGCGGCCCTGGCCTGCGCGGTCATGAGCTTTCCGCTCATGGTGCGGGCGATCCGCCTCTCCCTCGATTCGGTGGATCGCGGCCTTGAGGATGCCGCAAGCACGCTGGGCGCCAAATCGGTGGACCGCTTCTTCACCGTCACTTTGCCGCTGATGGCGCCGGGCGTGGTGTCCGGCGCCATCACTGCCTATGCGGCGAGCCTCGGCGAGTTCGGCGCGGTCATCACCTTTGCCTCCAATGTTCCCGGCCAGACCCAGACCCTGCCCTTGGCCATCTTCACCGCCCTGCAGACCCCGGGCGGCGAGGAGGCGGCGGCGCGCCTCTCCCTGATCTCGGTGGTGCTCGCGGTGGCCGGACTGCTCTTCGGCGAATGGGTCGGAAAGCGGTTACGTCCATGAGCCTCGACGTCACGGTCAAGCATAGCTTTCCAAGCTTCTCGCTCGACATCTCCTTCAGCGCGCCCACGCCCGGCGTCGTGGCCCTGTTCGGCCCCTCGGGCTGCGGCAAGACCACGGTCATGTCCGCCGTCTCGGGCCTGCTCAAGGCCGATGAGGCGCGCGTGGTTCTCGACGGCGACGTGCTCTCCGACCGGCAGCCCGCCGAGCGGCGCATCGGCGTGGTGTTCCAGGACGGGCGCCTGTTCCCGCACATGACGGTGGCGGCCAATTTGCGCTACGGCATGCGCCGGGCGCCGGCCGGCCCGGTCAAGTTCGACGAAGCGGTGGAACTGCTCGGCATCGGCCACCTCCTGGGCCGGCGTCCGGCCAAGCTGTCGGGCGGTGAGCGCCAGCGCGTCGCCATCGGCCGGGCGCTGCTGAGCCAGCCACGGCTGCTGCTGATGGACGAGCCCATGGCGGCCCTCGATTCCTCGCGCAAGCAGGAGATCATGCCGTTCCTCGCCCGCCTGCACGACGAGATGAACATTCCCATCATGATCGTCACCCACTCCATCGAGGAGGTGGCGCGGCTGGCGGACACGCTGGTGCTCATCTCGAAGGGGCACATCGAGGCGTCGGGGCCGGTGGGCGCGGTGCTGGCGCGCGCCGACCTGCCCTTCTCCACCGGCAGCAATGCCGGCGCCGTGATTTCCGCGACGGTGGAACAGCATGATCACGCCCGCTGGCTGACCCAGCTCGACGCCCAGGGCGTGAAGATCCTGGTGCCGATCCTCGACCGGCCGCTGGGCACGCGGCTGCGGGTGCGCATTCCAGCGCGCGAAGTCGCTCTCGCCCTGGAGGAGCCCAGGCTTATCAGCACCAACAATGTCATCGCCGGCACGGTGCGCACCGTGCGCGAGACCGAAGACAAGACCATGGCCCTGGCCGAGGTCGCGGTGGGCGATGTGCTGTTCCTGTCCCAGCTCACCCCGGACTCGCGCCAGGACCTCGACATCCAGCCCAACAAGCCGGTGCTGGCCCTGTTCAAGTCGATCGGCGTGCAGGTGCTGTGACCCCGCCGCCGGGCGCGCGCCCGGCCAGCGTCCGCGTGGTAC
>NZ_JABWGX010000014.1 GCF_021730435.1 Xanthobacter agilis | reverse complement strand
ATAATCTGTTCTTCCGTGAACCTTGATCGTTTCATTCGTCCGTCCCTTTCATCGGGCGGACTCTAGCTATTTCTGGAGGAGTTTCAGGGGGTCACGTCAGGATCTACCGACCTCGGGGCACGCAAGAGACCGTGGGAGCCAGGGGCGCCAAGCCGCGCGTCTCATACCGTGTCGAATTTTGGAGAAGACAGGATTCGGTCGCTGGTACGCGAGGACAAAAAAGGGGCGTCTGCCACCCAAATGCCAATACAACTTTTAATTGAAATGGCGCACCCGACACGATTCGAACGTGTGACCTCCGCCTTCGGAGGGACTACTAGTAGCTCCGTCGAAATCACGATGGAGCGCGAAGAAATGCGATATCATACTGTTACTGAAAAAGAATTTGTAGCGCACCCTAGCCGAGACTATCCTTCTCTCCGCCACCACTTTCTTCCTGCTGCTTACGTGGCGCTTACGCGAGACGAAGCGATCAGGGCGGAGAAACCCCATGGCTAAGCTCACCAAAAGGGCCGTCGATGCCGCGGAAGCCGGCGCCAAGGATTATGTCGTCTGGGACGATGAGCTTCCCGGCTTTGGCCTCCGGGTTTTCACGTCCGGAAAGCGAAGCTACGTCCTCCAGTATCGGTCGGCTGGCCGATCGCGCCGGTTCACGATCGGGCTGCATGGAGTGTGGACACCGGAACGCGCGCGCCAGGAAGCCAAAGCGCAATTGGGCCGGATCGCACAAGGCGACGACCCGGCCGAAGAACGGCTGCTCGATCGCAAGGCGCTCACGGTCAAGGAACTCTGTGACCTCTACCTCGCCGATCTGCAAGCGGGTCTCATCCTCGGAAAGGGTGGCCGCCCCAAGAAGCCGGGCACGATCGCCTCCGATCTCGGCCGCATCCACCGTCATATCGTTCCCCTCCTCGGCTCGCGTCGCGTCAGGGACCTGACGAAAGCCGACATCACGAGGGCCATGAAGGACATCATGGCAGGGAAGACGCGTGTCACCGTCAAGACGAAGAACCTGCGCGGCAAGTCCATCGTGAGAGGCGGGGCCGGCACAGCTACGCGGACAATCGGTCTGCTCGGCGGCATCCTCACCTATGCGGTCGAAGCCGGGGTTATCGAAACGAATCCGGCACACGGTGTGCGGCGGCCGAAGGACAACGTCCGCGCCCGGCGACTGAGCGAAGCCGAATATCGCGTCCTCGGCGACCTGCTCAAGACGGCTTCCAAGAACGAGAACTACCGGATGTCGGTCGAGATCATCCGCCAGATCGCCCTGACCGGATGCCGGCGCATGGAGATGGTAACGCTGCGATGGGATGAAGCCGATACAGCTTGCAGTTGCCTGCGCCTAAAGGATAGCAAGGAGGGAAGCTCCGTCCGACCCATTGGGCTACCCGTGGTGGAATATCTGGAGAGGCGTCGGAAAGAGGCGATTGGAGATTACGTCTTCCCCGGCCGGGGTGGCGAGAGTGCGTTCGGCAGCTTTCCCAATCACTGGGGGAAGATCTTCGCGGACTCGCCCTTGGCTGACATCAGCCCTCACGTCCTCCGCCACAGCTTTGCCAGCGTCGCGAACGATCTGGGTTTCACCGAGGTCACCATCGCCGCCTTGGTCGGCCATGCGAAGGGATCGGTCACGAGCAATTATATCCATACGCTCGACACCGCCCTGATCATGGCCGCGGATACGATCTCTGGTTACATTCAGGGGCTGCTCGACGGGATTGAGTTCAAGCAGACCGCCTACGCGCTTGATCGTGGTTCCCGGAAGGCCGCATTGGCGCGGTTTCTACAAAAGGCAGCCGGCGATGAGGGTGCGGAACGGGACCAAAGCGAGCATCTCGCCGCATGAGCTCGTTCAACTTCGCTATGCCCTGGAACAGGACAGCGGGACGGTCCCCTCATGACGACATGACCGCCGAGATTGCGCGCCTTCGCATCGCCTCGCGATCCCAACGGCCATGCTGTCATAGAACGACCACCTGTTTGAAAGCTCTATTCAGCCGCCACGGACGAAACGCCCGATCGCTCCGCGGGCTGTCGCGGAAAGGGCAGGCCGAGATTCTCGCGCAGGGTCGTCCCCTCGTATTCGCTGCGGAACAGGCCCCGCTTGCGCAGGATCGGGACGACATCGTCGATGAAGTCCTCAAGCCCGCCGGGCAGGTGCGGCGCCATGATGTTGAAGCCGTCGGCGCCCTCCCGGACGAAGCGCTCCTCCAGGGCATCGGCGATCTGCTCGGCAGTGCCCACCACCTGCCAGTGGCCCCGCGCGCCGGCGATGGAGAGGTAGAGCTGGCGGATCGTGAGATTGTCGCGGCGGGCCGCGTCCAGCACCAGTTGCTGGCGGCTCTTGGGGCCGTTGGTCTCCGGCAGGTCCGGGAGCGGCCCGTCGAGGTCGTAGCCGGTGAGGTCGCCGACTCCCATCACGGTCGAAAGCAGTTGCAGCCCGACCGCCGGATGGATGAGCGACTGGAGTTCCTCGAACTTTTCCCTTGCCTCCGTCTCGGTCCGGCCGATCACCGGGAACACCCCCGGCATGATCTTCACATGGTCCGGATTGCGTCCGGCCCTGTCGGCGCGGGTCTTGATGTCGGCGTAGAAGGCGCGCGCCTCGGCCAGGGTGCGATGGGCGCAGAAGATTGCTTCCGCGCTGGCGACGGCAAGGTCGCGCCCATCCTCTGACGCCCCCGCCTGCACCACCACGGGATGGCCCTGCGGCGAGCGCGCGACATTGAGCGGCCCCCTCACACTGAAGTGGCGTCCGCGGTGGTCGAGCACATGGAGCTTGCGCGGGTCGAAATTGGTGCCGCTCACTTTGTCTCGGAGAAAGGCATCGTCCTCCCAGCTGTCCCAGAGGCCCTTGACCACCTGGAGGAATTCCCGGGCGCGATCGTAGCGCTCGGCGTGGGGGATGTGATGGTCGAGATTGAAGTTTCTGGCCTCTTCCTCGCCGGAGGAGGTGACGAGGTTCCACCCGGCGCGCCCACCGCTCAGGAGGTCGAGGGAGGCGAACTTGCGGGCGACGTGGAACGGCTCGTTGAAGGAGGTGGAAGCGGTGCCGATGAGGCCGATGTTGTGCGTCACCACCGACAGCGCCGACAGCAGCGTGAGCGGCTCGAACCCCACATGGCGCGACGTGCGATGGACCGAGTCAAGATTGGTGTCGCGCACGCCCAGGGAGTCGGAGAGGAAGATGGCGTCGAACTTCGCCGCCTCCGCAATCCGCGCCAGCCGCAGGAAGTGATCGGGCCGCACATTGGCATTGGCGGTGGCACGCGCATGCCGCCAGCCAGCGATGTGGTGGCCATCCGTCATCAGGAAGGCGCCGAGCTTGATCTGTCGGGCTTGTCTCATCTGTTCGCCTCCACAGGCGATCTCTTGGCGTGGCCGGCGGGCCGGAACGCGGGGTCTGTGCACATTTACCCGGATGCCGAAGCACCGGCGGAACCCCGACGTTGGCGGATAAACAATATAAAATCAATCAATTTTGTTGACATAATAATTACCGTAACGGCATCATTTCAGCCTGCGTACGCGTCCGGGCCAGCCGGACCCGCGCCGAGATCACTGTTCATCGGGGTATCCCATGTCCTTCATCGAGAATTTGAAGCGGGCAATCGGCGGCGGCCTCGTCGCAGCGGCCTTCGCCACCGCGCTCGCGACCCCTGCCGCCGCCCAGCAGGGGCCGCTGGTGGAAGCCGAGTGGCTGTCCAGGAACCTGGAAAATCCGAAGGTCCGCATCTTTGAGGTGAGCGTGGACCCCGGCCTCTATGAGCGCGGCCACATCCCGGGCGCGGTGAACCTCAACTGGCACACCGACCTCGTGGACACGGTGAAGCGCGACATCGTCGCCAAGGAAAAGTTCGAAGCGCTCCTGGAAAAGGCCGGTGTCACCAAGGACACGACCATCGTGCTCTACGGCGACAACAACAACTGGTTCGCCGCCTGGGGCGCCTGGGTGTTCAACATCTATGGCCTCGGCGATCAGGTGAAGCTGCTCGACGGCGGCCGCAAGTATTGGGAGAAGCTCGGGCTGCCCCTCGACACCCGGACCCCCTCCACCGCCGCCTCCGACCTCACGCTCTCCGGCCCCAACGCCGCGCTGCGGGCCCGCCTGCCCGACGTGCTCGCCGCCGCCGACGGCAAGAGCGGCGCCGTCATCGTCGACATCCGCTCGCCCGACGAGTTCTCCGGCAAGCTGTTCGCGCCCGAAGGCTCCAAGGAACTCTCGATCCGCGCCGGCCACGTGCCCGGCGCTAAGAACGTGACCTGGTCGAAGGCGGTCGATCCCGACACCGGCAAGTTCAAGTCGAAGGACGAGCTGAAGAAGCTCTATGCCGACGCCGGCGTGGACGGCTCCAAGCCCGTCATTGTCTATTGCCGCATCGGCGAGCGCTCCAGCCACACCTGGTACGCGCTCTCCCGCATCCTCGGCTACGACGTGAAGAATTATGACGGCTCGTGGACCGAGTACGGCAATTCGGTCGGCGTCCCCGTCGCCAACCTCGCCGGCACGGTCTGGCAGGGCAAGTAGCCCGCGCCCTTTACCCCCTTCTCCTGGATGCCTTCCTGAGGCCACCTTGCGCGGGTCAGGCTTTGCCTGTCCCGCGCGTCTTTCTGCGAGCGAGACCTTGACCACCACGCCTGCGCCACGCCTCACACACGCCGTGCCTCCCGCCCGATCCAATCCGGCCGCCGTCCGGCCGCTGCGGCCCGCCGCGGTGATCGCGGCGCTCGTCCTGGCGAGCGCCATCGTCTGGGCGGTCGTCGACCTTTCGGGCGGGGATCCCGCCGCGCGGCCCCTCGGCCTCTCGCTCGCCCTCGGCGCGATCTTCGGCATCACGCTCCAGCGGTCGCGCTTCTGCTTCTTCTGCCACGCCCGGGACCTGATCGAGGGCGGCGACCCGCGCGGCGTCCTCGCCATCCTCCTGGCGCTCGCGGTCGGTGTCGCAGGCTACACCCTCGTCATCGGCGCCTGGCTCCCGATCCCTCTGCCGGAGCGCCTGCCGCCGGACGCCCACATCGGCCCGGTGAGCCTCGTCCTCGCGGTCGCCGCCTTCGCCTTCGGCTTCGGCATGTCCCTGTCGGGATCGTGCATCTCCGCCCATCTCTACCGGCTGGGGGAAGGCTCGCCCACGGCGCCGTTCGCGCTTCTGGGAACGGCGGCTGGGTTCGGCTTGGGGTTTCTCTCCTGGAACACCCTGTTCCTGTCGGTCGTCTCCGAGGCGCCGGTGATCTGGCTGCCGCATCATCTGGGATATGCGGGCACGCTCGCGTTTTCCCTCTCGATCCTCGCCGCGCTGGCCCTCGCCGCCTTCGCCTTCGCACGCCCCCGCGCGGCGCAGGAGCCGGCTGTCGCGGAGCCGTGCGTGTCCGACCCGCACGTGTCCGACCTGCGCCGTGCGGCCCACGCCGTGTTCGTGGCGCGCTGGCCGGCCCTCGTCGGCGGCGCGATCGTCGGCGTGATCTCGGCGGCCAGCTACCTGCGCGTCGGCCCGCTGGGCGTCACCGCGGAGATCGGCAGCCTCGCCCGCAGCGCGGCCGATCGCCTGCACCTCTTGCCGGAAACCCTCTACGGCCTCGACGGCTTCCGCGGCTGCGCCACGGCGGTGAAGACGGCGCTGCTCTCGCGGAATGGCTTGTTCGTGATCGGTCTCGTCGGCGGCAGCTTCGCCAGCGCCCTCCTGTCGGGCGCCTTCGCCCCGCGCGCGCCGCGCCCCGCCGAGGTGGCGTCCGGCCTCGCCGGGGGTCTGCTGATGGGCTGGGGCGCCATGACGGCGCTGGGCTGCACCGTGGGTGTCCTGCTCTCCGGCATCCATGCCGGTGCCCTGTCCGGCTGGATCTTTCTCGCCGCTGCCTTCGCCGGCATGCTGGCCGGACTTCCGATCCGCCGCCGGATCGCCTGAGTGTGCCCCGCCGTCTCAGCGCAGGCCGAAGCCGAGGGCTGCGAGCGCCTCACGCATCCGGTCGCGGCCGCTCAGGGCCTCGGCACCGCGCACGCGGCTGAGGGCGGCGCTGGTCCAGCCCACCTCCGGCAGGCCCTGCCCCTTCTGGAAGTCCTTGAGGGCCTGCTCATAATGATCGAGCGCCGCCTGCGGCAGGCTCGCATCGTAACGCTCGCGGTGGAGCACCAGGCGGGGCGAGAGGCGGGGCTTCACCTGCGCCGGCCGTTCCGGGTCGGGATGGCCGATGGCGAGGCCGAACACGCCGAGCACGTGGGGCGGCAAGCCGAGCAGTTCCGCCACCTCCACCGGCCGGTTGCGGAAAGCGCCGAGATAGACCCCGCCGAGGTCGAGGGATTCCAGCGCCACCAGTGCATTCTGCGCGGCCAAGGCGGCATCGATGATGCCCACGAACAGCGTCTCTAGGAAGGCGAGCGCGTCGGTGGGCTTCGCCTCCCGGCGGCCGACCTCCTCGAGGCGGGCGAGGTCGGCGAGCCACACCAGCACCAGCGGGGCCTCGACCACATGCTTCTGGCCCCCCGCGATCTCGGCGAGGCGTGCCTTGGTGGCGGGGTTCTCCACCGCCACCACGCTGAAGGTCTGCAGGTTGGAGGACGATGGCGCCGACTGGGCCGCCGCCACCAGCGTCTCGACCAGCCCGTCGGGCAGCGGGCGATCGGCGAAAGCCCGGACGGACCGATGGGAGAGAAGGCCGGCGATGGTGTCGTTCAGGAGGATGCCGGACGGCGCCTCCGCCGCCCCGTAGCGCGCCTGAAGGAGGGTCCGCAGGGCAGAAGCGTCGGTGGACGGTCCGGACCGGGCGGGTGCATCGGCGACGGCGGCGGTCATGGGCATCTCCTTCAAGGGCGCGGCGATGGGGTCGATCCATGTCGTGCGCTGGCGGCAGGCATCGGACGGATCAGGCCCGGGCGACGCGCGGACGCGGCAGCTCGGCCGCCCCGCCCGTCCCCCGGAAGCCCGCTGCGGGATGGCTGTCCGGAAGGGTCGGGCCGCGCCCCGGGAACAGCTTCTCACGCAGCGTACCGGCCTCATAGGCAGTCTTGTACACTCCGCGGTCTTGCAATTCCGGCACCACGAGATCGACGAAGGCCTCCAGCGTCTCGTGCGAAACCAGCCTGCTGAGGTTGAAGCCGTCCACATCCGTGTCCCGGACCCACGACACGATCTCGTCCGCCACCTCGCCGGGCGCACCGACGATGAAGGGCGCGCGGGCGCCGGTGGCGGACAGCGTCGCGAGGTCCTTCACCTTCAGCGGCTCGGGACTGCGCAGGGTGAGGTTTTCGAGCGTCGACTGGATGGCGTTGCTCTTCACGTAGGAGATCGCCTCCTCCGGGTCGAGGGTCGATAGGTCCACCCCCGTCCAGCCGGAGAGCAGCGCCAGCTGACCGGCCGTGTGCACATATTGCGCA
Source organism: Xanthobacter agilis (assembly GCF_021730435.1). Taxonomy (GTDB): domain Bacteria; phylum Pseudomonadota; class Alphaproteobacteria; order Rhizobiales; family Xanthobacteraceae; genus Xanthobacter; species Xanthobacter agilis. Next base: position 130,216 of record NZ_JABWGX010000014.1, on the reverse strand, counting down.
TAGTCGGCAAGGCGGTCGAACGCCTCGGCCCGCGTCGGCGCGACGATCACGGTGGCGCCGGCGAACATGCGGATGTCGTACGGGTCGCGCCCGAAGCCCGCCGCCGCCTGCCGCACGGCGCGCACCGCCTCGGCCAGGATGGGCCGGGTCTGGCCGTTCAGGAAGATGCCTTCTGAATGCTTCGCCGCAAACAGCCGTCCGCGCCCCGAGGTGCCCGCCTGGTAGAGCACCGGCGTGCGCTGGGGCGAGGGCTCGGCGAGCTGGATGCCGTCCACCTGGTAGAAGGGGCCGTCGTGGTGGATCCGATGCACCAGGGCGGGATCGCTGAAGATGCGGGCATCCCGGTCTCGCAGAACCGCGCCATCCTGCCAGCTTGCCTCCCACAGCTTGTAGGTGGCGGCGAGGAAGTCCTCCGCCGCCTCGTAGCGCAGGTCGTGGGAGCGGTTGGCCGTCTGGCCCATCCCCCTCGCGCCGCTGTCGAGATAGCCCGTCACGATGTTCCAGCCCACGCGCCCGTTGGTGAGATGGTCCAGCGTCGCGAAGCGGCGGGCGAACTGATAGGGGTGCTCGTAGGTGAGGTTGGTAGTGACGCCAAAGCCGATGTGACGGGTCGCATGCGCCATGGTGGGCACCACCAGCGCCGGGTCGATCTGCGGGACCTGCGCGCCCGACAGGAGCGCGGCGTCCGGGCTGCCGCCATAGACATCATAGAGACCGAACACATCGGCGATGAAGATGCCGTCAAACAGGCCGCGCTCGGCGATCCGCGCCAGCTCCACCCAGTAATCGAGACTGTTGTAGGCGATCGCCCGGTCGCGCGGGTGCGCCCACAGGCCCGCCCAGGTGTGGCCCGGGGCGGCCATGTTGAAGGCATTGAAGCGGACTTGCCTCGGACGGCTCATGGCGGGCTCCAACGGTCAGCTGTAGAGCGGGGTTGGCGTAATGGTGCCGTTGAGCGCGAAATTGCCCACCTCGCGCGATTTGTAGACCACAGGGTCATGCAAGGTGTGGGTGCGGATGTTCCGCCAGAAGCGGTCGTAGCCGTAATGGCTGGCCGTGGCGCGGGCGCCCATCAGCTCGAAGATCTTCGAGGTCACCTCCAGCGCGGTACGGCTGGCATGGACCTTGGCGGCATAGATGGCGGCGGCCGCCACGTTCCGCTCCTCGGGCGTAATGGCATCGCCGCGGGCCGTCGCCGCCTCGAAACGCTGCCCGGCCACGTCGGCGAGGGCCACCGAGGCGCGCAGCTCCACATCGAGATTGCCGTAGTGCTCCAGGATGTAGGGGTCGAGGCGCGCAGCCTCGACGCCGGAGGCCTGCCACGGCCGCGAGGTGGTGCGGACATAACGGGCGGCTTCCGCCAGCGCGCCCTGCGCGGTGCCGATGTAGAAATTGACGATGAGGAGCTGATGGAACGGCACGATCAGGCTGGTGCGCGGCACCGGCGCGGCGGTCGGGTCGCCCAGCACCTCGTCCGGCTCCACCCGCACGTCCGCGAAGGTGATGGTGCCGCTCTCCGACAGACGCTGGCCGAAAGCATCCCAGTCGTTACCGTGGGTGACACCCTCGCGATCGCCGGGCACGACGATGACCGCGAAGCCGTCGCCGAGCTGCGCGCGCAAGGTGATCTTGTCGGCGAGCGCGGCGTTGGAGGCGAAGGTCTTGTGGCCGGACAGGCGATAGCCCGCCGCCCCCGGCGTAAGCCGCGATTCGGGATCGCGCGGATTGGAGGCACCGCCCCAGAACCATTTGCCTGCCACCGATCCGCGGGAGAGCCGTTCAGCCTGCTCCGGCGTCGCTCGCCACACCGCATTGGTGAGGTGGAGATAGTGATAGGCGAGGAGTTGCGCGATGGAGGCATCCGCCTGCCCGATCACCCGGGTGGCGACCAGCGCGTCGGTGAAGCTTCCCCCGCCTCCGCCATGGGCAACCGGATTAAGCAAAGCGAGCAGGCCCGCCTCCCGCAGCAATTCCAGCTCCCGCCGGGGCGAAGCGCCGGCGCGGTCGCGGGCGGCGGCATCCGGCACGAGCGCGTCGGCGACGCTCTGGGCGACGGACGCCCAGTCGGGCTGCGGCGACGGACGCGCCGCAGCCACGGGCTGCAGGGAAGAACGGGTCATAAGCGAGGCTCCTGTGGCGCGGATCGACTGCGGCGGGCGGGCGCTCACCAGGCCGGCAGGATGCTTCCCTTGAACTTGGCGAGGGTGAAGTCCTTCACCGGCTGGGACCGATAGATCTCGATGAACTTCTTGATCCGCGGGTCGTCCTTGCGGTCCTCGCGGGCGGCGAAGACCAGGGTGAAATAGGGCTTGGCCTCCTCCACCGCCGTCTCGGCCACCAGCGCCGTGTTGAGGTCGAGGCCGGCGAGATAAGCGTAGTTCGAGGAGACGAACGCCGCCGCCACGTCATCCAGCGAGCGGGGCAGCTGGGCGGCGTCGATCTCGACGATCTGCAGCTTCTTCGGGTTCTCCGCCACATCCAGCACGCTGGCGTACAGGCCCGTGCCCGGCTTCAGCTTGATGATTCCGGCCTTCTGGAACAGCAGCAGGGCACGGCCCCCGTTGGTGGGATCGTTGGGGATGGCGATCTTGGCCCCGGCCGGGATGTCGGCGGCGCTGGTAACCTTCTTCGAATAGATGCCGGCGGGCACGAGAAGGGATTCATTGAGGCCGACGATCTGGTAGCCGCGCGTCTTCACCTGGTTGGCGAGATAGGGGCGGTTCTGGAAATTGTTGAGGTCGATGTCGCCGGCCTGCAGGGCCGCGTTCGGCTGGTTCCAGTCGGTGAATTCGATGATCTCGGCCTTGATCCCCTGCTTCTCGGACAGCCGGGCCGCCTCGCGAAGGACATCGCCATAGGGACCGGCGGATACGCCCACCTTGAGCGGCTTGTCGTTCGCTGCCGCGGGCGCCTGCGCGTGGGCTGCGCTGCCGACCGAAAGAAGGGCCAGGCCGGAAAGCAGCAGCGCGAAGAAGTTGGAGCGGGAAAGGGAGGTCATGAGTCCGCCACGGTCTGGGCCGGCAACACCGGCAATTGGGGGGCTGTACGCCCGATCAATGAATTAATAATTATATCTATTAATTTAGTAAACTATGAATCGAAGAAATGCTCTTCCTTGCCGTGCTTGCCTTCTGGCGCTCCCCTTCTGGCGCCCCCCTTGCGACGCTCCCGGGCGCGGGCGCCACCGGCGGGGGGGGGTATCGCTGGGGGATGCGCGCCGGCCGCCTCAGCGCCGGCCGCGCGCGTTGGACTCTTATCCGCCCGCGCCTTCGCCCCTCAGATCCCTTCGCCGAGATTGACGAAATCGGCGATCAGCCGTGCATCCGGCCGATGCGGCGCGAGAGAAGCCCGCGATAGCTGGTCCACCAGCTGGTGCACCTGCACCGCGATCTCCGGCACCGCCGTCACCTCCCAGAACGCCGGCCGTGTCAGCGGTCCAAGGGCGAACAGCCAGGTCGAGGCATGGCCATGGCGGTCGACGACGGCGGAGCCGTGGGTCTCGATGCCGAGGCCGAGCGCGTCGGGCGTGATGCGGCCGGCCTCGCGCAAGGCGTCGAAGGGCGGCAGGGCTAGCCCGGCGAAGTCCGAGCGCGGGCCGGTGCAATTGACCACCCGGGCCACCTCCAGCGCGACCGCACGGCCGGACTGGCGGCGGCGAACGGTGGCGGCGACGCCGCCCGGGACCAGCTCCAGGCTGGTGATCCGGCCAGGAACCACCTGCAACTGGCCGGACGCCAGCAGCGGTTCGAGCACGGCGGCGACACGCGGCGCCATGCGATGGCGGTGGATGTCCCAATAGGTGCGCGCATGGCGCAGGAACCGCTCCCGCGCCACCCGCGGCCAGCCGGCCCAAACCTTCGCGACGACGGGCCGCACCGCGTCCATCACCCGTTGCCACGGCACCCGCTGCTCCGCGGCCCGCGCCACCGCCGCGCGGATGAAGCGCAGCGCCGTGACCGGGTCGCGCGCTTCGGTGGGATGGAGGAAGGGCTCACAACCCGGGCCGCGACCCGCCACGTCCACATGGACATGGGGCAGGAGGCCATGGCGCGACACGCTCCAGATCGGGCCGCGATGGCCACGTCCGGCAAGCATCACCGCCACGTCCACCATGGTGAGGCCAGAACCGATGAGCAGCACCGGAGCATCAGAGGAGAGGCCGTTCAGGTCTTCCCAGTGCCACGGATCGGGCACGAACAGCGGGCTGTCATAGACCCCGCCGTCGCGGCAGCGCGGCGGCCGCGGCGGAAGATTTCCCGTGGCCAGGACCACATGGGAGCCCTCGATGCGCCGCCCGTCGGCGAGCTGGACGCCGGGGACCGGGCGGTCGGAGACGCGCACCACGTCCCCGCGCACCCGCCGCAGCCGACCGTTCCCGGCGGCCAGCGCTTCCTCCAGCCGCTCGGCCAGATAGGCGCCGAACAGGGCGCGGGGCACGAAGGCCCGCGCGAGGTCGCCGCCGGCCTCCTCAAGCGCGGCCGACAGGTCGGCACCGGAGGCAACCAGCCATCGGGCGAATGTCGGCGAGAGCCCAACCTCCATGCGCGCCACCGGGACGTTCAACAGGTGATCGGGACCGCACGCGCCATAGGCGAGGCCGGGACCCGCCACCCGCTCCCGCTCCACCAGCACCACGTCGAGGCGTGGCGCCGCAGCGGCGGCGAGGGCGAGCAGGGTCCCGGAAAAGCCGCCTCCCACGATGACCACGGATATGTTCGGTTCCCAGACGTTCAGCATGGTGATGCGCTCCGCATCCGCCGGGATCAGGAGGCCGAGACGCGCCGCGCCTCCGGGACGATGGCGTTGCCGATGATCTCGCCGAACGGGCCCCGATGGGTGGTGACCACGCCCGGCGCCCCGGTGGTGGCGGCCCGCGGCAGCAGCGGGAGCACGCTCTCGCCGAAGCGGTACGCCTCCTCCAGGTGGGGGTATCCGGAGAGCACGAAGGTATCGATGCCCAGCGCCATGTATTCCTTCATGCGCTCCGCCACGGTCTGCGGATCGCCCACCAGCGCCGTGCCCGCGCCGCCGCGCACGAGACCGACGCCGGCCCACAAATTGGGGCTCACCTCCAGCTTGTCCCTGCGCCCGCCATGCAGGGCGCTCATCCGCCGCTGGCCTTCGGAATCCATGCGGGCGAACACCTTCTGCGCCTCGGCGATGGTGGTGTCATCGATGTGGGAGATGAGCTTGTCCGCCGCCGCCCAGGCCTCGGCATTGGTCTCGCGCACGATGACATGGAGGCGGATGCCTAAGCTCAGCGCGCGCCCCACCGCCGCGGTGCGGGCTCTCAGGTCCTTGATTTTCCCGGCCACCAACGCCGGCGGCTCGCCCCAGGTGAGATATTTCTGCACCTGCCGCGCCGCCACCTCATGGGCGGGCGCGGAGGAGCCGCCGAAATACAGCGGCGGATGGGGCTGCTGCACCGGGGGATAGAGCAGCTTGCCGCCCTCCACCTTCAGGTGCTTGCCGATGAAAGTGACCTCCTCGCCTTTCAAAAGGCGGGTGTAGATGTCGAGGAACTCGGCGGTGATCTCGTAGCGCTCCGCATGATCGGCGAAGAAGCCGTCGCCCCTGTTCTCCTCCGGGTCGCCGCCGGTGACCACGTTGATGAGCGCCCGCCCGTTGGAGATCCGGTCCAGCGTCGCCGTCATCCGCGCCGCCACGGCGGGGGAGAGCAGGCCCGGCCGCACCGCCACCAGGAAGCGCAGCCGCTCGGTGAAGCCGGCGAGGGCCGAGGCGACGATCCAGCTGTCCTCGCAGGAGCGGCCGGTGGGGATGAGCACGCCATAATAGCCGAGCTGATCCGCCGCCTGCGCGATCTGCCTGAGATAGGCGAGGTTCACCTCCCGCGCCCCGTGGGACGTGCCGAGATAATGCCCGTCGCCATGGGTGGGCAGGAACCACAGCACGTTGGCTTCTGTCGCCGGGACGAGGGACGGATCGGCAGGCGCGGCTTCGGCACTGGACATGGATGGACTCCCGATTGAAGGCGGCCGGCGCCGGAATGTCCCGGTTTCCGGCTCGCCTTTTTTAATTCAATAAACTTCATCGAATTTATTGACTATAGAGTTGGCGGCTGTCTATCCTTTTTTCACCCGACGCCCTCCGGACTGCTCCGGAGGCTCCCGAAGGCCCGGCCCCGCCGCGCGCCGACCAAGAGGCTCCCCATGAACGCGCATACGTCCGTCGTTTCCCCCGCCACCTCCCCCAGCCCTGCGCCCGAGCTGCCCGACGCCTCGCTCGCCTTCCGCGCCGCCATGCGCAAGCTCGCCGGCGCCGTGAGCGTGCTCACCGTCGGCGTGGGCGACGGCCGCACCGGGCTCACCGCCACCTCGGTCACCGCCCTGTCGGTGGAGCCGCCCACCCTGCTCATCACCATCAACCGCGGCGGCTCCTCCCTCGGGCCGGTGCTGCAGGAGCGGGTCTTCGCCATCAACGTGCTGCGCCCGCACCACCAGCCGGTGGCGGACCGCTTCGCCGGCAAGGGCGGGCTGAAGGGCCCCGCACGCTACGAGGGGGCCGACTGGACGAAGCTGACCACCGGCGCGCCGGTGCTGGCCGATGCGCTCGCCGCCTTCGACTGCGAGCTGGAGGACGCCATCGAGCGGCACTCCCACGTCATCGTCATCGGCCGGGTGGTGGCCTCGCGCATCACCGAGAACGCCGATCCGCTGCTGTACTGGGCCGGCGGCTATCGCGGCCTCGCCCTCTGATCCCCATCCGCCCCCCCAAGGTCCGCCCCCAAAGGAACGCCCCATGCCCTTCGACATCACCCGCCGCGCCTCCCTCCTCCTCGCCGCCGGCCTTGCGACCAGCTTGGCGGCGGGCCTCGTCGCGGCCCCCGCGCTGGCGCAGGAGAAGGTGGTGCGCATCGGCTACCAGAAGTACGGCACCCTCATCCTGCTGAAGAACAAGGGCCTACTGGAGTCGCGCCTGAAGCCTCTGGGCTACAGCGTGAAGTGGGCCGAGTTTCCGGCCGGCCCGCAGCTGCTGGAGGCGCTGAATGCCGGCGCCATCGACTTCGGCAATACGGGGGAAGCCCCGCCCATCTTCGCCCAGGCCGCCGGCGCGCCCCTCGTCTATGTGGGCTTCGAGCCGGCCGCGCCGCAGGGCGAGGCCATCCTGGTGCCCAAGGACAGCCCGCTGAAGACCGTGGCCGACCTCAAGGGCAAGACGGTGGCCCTCAACAAGGGCTCCAACGTCCACTACCTGCTGGTGAAGGCACTGGAGAAGGCCGGCGTCGCCTATGCCGACATCAAGACCGCCTTCCTAACCCCGGCCGACGCCCGCGCCGCCTTCGAGCGCGGCTCGGTGGATGCCTGGGCCATCTGGGACCCGTTCCAGGCGGCGGCGGAACAGACCATCGCGGCCCGTCCGCTGGCGGACGGCACCGGCATCGTCTCCAACTACCAGTTCTATTTCTCCACCAGGGCCTTCGCGGACCAGGCGCCGCAGGTGGTGGACGCGGTGCTGGCCGGCGTCGCCGAGATCGGCGCCTGGGTGAAGGGCAATCCCAAGGCCGCAGCCGCCGAGTTTTCCCCGCTCATCGGCATTCCCGCGCCCATCCTGGAGGTGGCTTTGGCCCGCCAGCAATATGATGTGAAGCCCATCACCCCCGAGGTGGCGGCGGCGCAGCAGCAGGTGGCGGACGCCTTCCTCGCCCTCGGCCTCATCCCCAAGCCGATCCGCATCGCCGACGCTTTGCGCGCACCGAAGTCCTGAGGGAGCACGCCATGAGTCCCACGGCACAGTCGGAGAGCCTTGCCCTCGGCGCGGTTCCATCGGTGGCGCGGCAGGAGGCGGCGGAGGCTGGGCTCGATGCCGGGTTGCTGGGCCGGGTGCGGCTCGCCGCCCTCGGCCGGGCGCTCCTGCCCTGGGCCCTGCCTTTGGGCGTGCTCGCCTTGTGGCAGGCGGCGGCGAGCCTTGGCTTCCTGTCCTCCCGCGTGCTGCCGGCGCCGGGGGACGTGGCGCTGGCCTTCTGGCGCACGCTGAAGGACGGCACGCTCCTCACCAACATTTCCGTCTCCACTGGCCGGGCGCTGACCGGGCTCGCCATCGGCGGCGGCATCGGCTTCGCGCTGGGCGTCCTGAACGGCGTGTGGCGGCCGGCGGAAACGGCGCTGGATTCCACCCTGCAGATGCTGCGCAACGTGCCGCACCTCGCCATCATTCCCCTCGTCATCCTGTGGTTCGGCATCGGCGAGGAGGCGAAGATCTTCCTCGTTGCGGTGGGGGTCGCCTTCCCCATCTATCTCAACACCTTCCACGGCATCCGCACGGTGGATCGCGGCCTGGTGGAGATGGCGCGGGTCTATGGCCTGTCCAGCACCGCTTTGTTCTGGCGCATCGTGTTGCCCGGCGCCCTGCCCTCGGTACTGGTGGGGCTGCGCTATGCGCTGGGCATCATGTGGCTGACGCTGATCGTGGCCGAGACCATCTCCTCCACCGAGGGCATCGGCTACATGACCATGAATGCCCGCGAATTCCTGCAGACCGACGTGGTGGTGCTGGGCGTGCTCGCCTATGCCCTGCTCGGCAAGCTCGCCGACAGCCTGACCCGCGCCATCGAGCAGCGCGCGCTGGCCTGGAATCCGGCCTACCAGCCCGGCGCGCGGGGGGTTGCGTGATGGAAATCTTCGCCGCCAGCGATGCCGATATCACCGCCGAGGTGCGCGCGGCGGACATCCGCGCCACCTTCAGCCCACCCACGCCCGCTCAGCCGCCCCGGCGCTGGAAGGGCGAGCCCATCCGCCTGTCCGGCGTCACCAAGAGCTTCGGTGCCCGCCCGGTGCTGCGCCGGCTCGATCTGGACGTGCCCGCCGGGCAGTTCCTCGCGGTGGTCGGCCGCTCCGGCGGCGGCAAGACCACGCTGATGCGGCTCATCTGCGGGCTCGACAGCGCCACATCGGGCGACGTTTTCGTGGGGGAGGCCCGCGTCGCCGGCCTCATGCCGCAGGTGCGCCTGCTGTTCCAGGACGCGCGCCTTGCGCCGTGGCAGCGGGTCATCGGCAATGTGGGCATCGCCCGCGGCCCGGCTTGGCGCGAACAAGCCCATGCGGCGCTGCAGGACGTGGGCCTCGCCGATCGCGGCCGGGACTGGCCGTCCGTGCTCTCCGGCGGACAGAGGCAGCGGGTGGCGCTGGCCCGCGCCCTCGTCTCGCGGCCGGGCGTGCTGCTGCTCGACGAGCCGTTCGGCGCCCTCGACGCTTTGACGCGGGCCGAGATGCATCGGCTGACCGAGCGCATCTGGACCGAGCACGGCTTCACCGTGGTGCTCATCACCCACGACGTGGCCGAGGCGGTGGCGCTGGCGGATCGCGTGGTGGTGCTGCGGCAGGGCGAGATCGCGCTCGATGTTGCGGTGGACCTTCTCCGCCCCCGGCCCGAGGCCGACGGGGCCGAAGCCGCGGACCTGCGCCGGCGGATCCTTGCCGCGGTGTGAGGCTCAACGCCTTCGCCACCTGTCGGCGCGCGCGGTGCCGGCGGGGTTCTCCCGTTCGATCCCGCCCGGCGCGCTGCCACAGCGGCCGGGCGTTTCTCCCGCCTCGGCCACCCCGCCCCGGAACCGCGCCCCGGAAACGCGCACGGGGTCAGCGCTGAAGACCCCAGCGGCGCACCGTGCGCTGCTCCACCAGGCGGAACAGCACCTCCACCAGCAGCCCAATGAGGATGACCGTGACGAGGCCGGCGAAGACCTTGTCGGTGAGCAGCTCGTTGCGGTTGCGATAGATGTACCAGCCGAGCCCGCCGGAGCGGGAGGAGACGCCGAATACCAACTCGGCCGCGATCAGGGTGCGCCAGGCGAAGGCCCAGGCGATCTTGAGGCCAGAGAGCAGGGAGGGAAGGGCCGCCGGAATCAGGATGAGGGCGATATAGGACAGGCCCCGCAGCCCGTAGTTCCGTCCCACGAGGCGCTGCGTCTCCGGCACCTGCTCGAAGCCGGTGAGGGCGGCAAGGGCGAACGGCCACAACACCGCATGCACCATCACCAGCAACAGGCTCGCCTCGCCGAGACCGAGCCAAAGCATGGCCAGCGGCAGCAGGGCGATGGCGGGAAGCGGGTTGAACATGGCGGTGAGCGTGAGCAGCACCTCCTTCACGAACGGCACCGCGATGGCTACCGAAACGAACCCCAGCGCCAGTGCGATCGCCAGAACATAGCCCTTCAGCAGCACGGTGATGGAGGCGACGGACGCGGGGAAGAGATCTTCGTGGCGCAGCCCCTCAATGAGCGCCGAAATGGTGTCGGTAAAGGTCGGGAAGAGCAGCGGGTTGTTCTGCCACAGCGCCGCCAGCTGCCAGGCCGCCGCGAGGGCGGCGAGGACAACAGCCCGCCGCACCAGCGTGACCTGCCACAATGCCGCAAGGGCCGCGGCGCCCCGCGCACGCAGCGAAGCGACGCCGGCGGCGGGATGGGTCACTCGCACGTCATCGCCGGCGAGGTCGCCGTCGGAAACCAGGGACTCAGACATGACGGCCTCCATCGGCGAACAGCAGCTCATGAACGTCCCGCACCACCTGTTCGAAGGCGGGGGTGCCGCGCTCGGCAAGGCCGAGGCCCGCGGTCTCGAAGGTGGCGATGGTCCGGCCCGGATGGGCGGCCAGGAGGTGGAGCCGCGTGCCCACCAGCACCGCCTCGTCGATGGCGTGGGTGACGAACACCAGGGTGAAGCCCTGTTCCTCGGCAAGCTTGAGCAGGTCTTCCTGCAGCGTCCGTCGCGTCAGGGCATCGAGCGCGGCGAAGGGCTCGTCCATCAGCAGCACGTCGGGCTCCGCCGCGAGCGCCCGGGCGATGGCGGCACGCTGCTTCATGCCGCCGGAAAGCGTGTGGGGATAGGCATCGAGGGCACGGGCGAGCCCGACCTTCACGAGGGCCGTGTCGGCCCGTGCCCGTGCCTCCTTGAGGGAGAGCCCGCGCGCAACACGCAGCGGGAAGGCCACATTGTCCCGCACGCTCTTCCACGGCAGCAACTGGTCGAACTCCTGGAACACCACGATGCGGTCCGGCCCAGGTCCGGTGACGGCCGCGCCGCGAAGGCTCACCGACCCCGACGCCGGCCGGACAAAGCCCGCCAGCGCCTTGAGGATGGAGGATTTGCCGCAACCTGAAGGTCCGAGCAGCACCAGCCGCTCCCCCGCCGCGACGTCGAAGCTCACATCCTCCACCGCGCGGTGCCGCCCGGCGGCGCCCGCATAGTCGAGGGTGAGGCCGCGCGCCTCCAGCACCGGCGCGGCGCGGCGGACTTCGGCGGGCGGGACCGCGGGCAGGGCCGTCATGCGTCCCTCCTCAGCTGCCGGATGCCGAATGCAGGTCTTCAAAGGTAAAGTCCTTGAAGCTCGCCGGCTTTGCCTTGATGGCGCCGATGCGGTTCATGAAATCGGCGAACTTCAAAGTGCCGAGGGGTACGAGGGTATATTGGGTGTCGGGGTCGGAGAGCACTTCGGTGATGAAGGCCGGATCAAGCTTGGACTGCTCCACCTTCACATAGATCTGTGCCGCCTCCGCGCGATTCTGGTCCACCCATTTGGTCGCCTCCTCGAACGCATCGAGGAAGGCCTTGTAGGTTTTCGGGTTGTCCTCGCGGAACTTCACCTTGGCGTAGGCCACAGTAGGGGTCACCGGGCCGCCGAAGATCTCGTAGGAGGAGAAGACCTTGTGTATCTTCGGATCCTTCAGCGCATGGTTCTGGAACGGTGCGTTGGAGAGATAGCCGGTGATCTCGGTGGAGCCGGACAGCAGCGCCGCGGTGGCGTCGGGATGCGGCAGCGTCACCATCAGCTGATCCAGCTTCTTCGCAGTGCCGGGGCCGAAGGTCTGCTCGGCCGCAAGCTGAAGGATGCGCGCCTGCACCGACACGCCGGCCACCGGCATGGCGATGCGGTCCTTGTCGGTGAAGTCCTTGATGGACTTCACGTTGGGATTGTTGGTGAGCAGGAAGTTCGGCTGCGCCCCGAACGCGCCCACGATCTTCACCTCATTGGCGGTGCCGCGCGTCTTGTCCCACAGGGTCAGGAACGGCCCGATGCCGGCGGAGGCGATGTCGATATTGCCGGCGAGCAGCGCATCATTCACCGCCGAGCCGCCGGACAGGCGCGTCCAGTCCACGGTGATGTCGATGCCGAGCGCCTTGCCGTGTTTCTCGATCAGCCCCTTTTCCTTCATGACGTGGAAGGGCGTGTAGAGGGTGCCGAATTGCTGGGCGATGCGCAGTGTGCCTTCGGCGCGGGCGGGGACGGCGGCGAGGCTTGGCGCGAGTGCAAGGCCAATGGCTGCGAGGCGGAAGAATGTGCGGCGGCTGGTCATGGATCTGTCCTCTCGGTCGCGATCAGGAAACGGCGGCCAGGCGCCGCTCCGTGCTGTGCGAACCCACGGCGAACTCGTTGACGATGTTGTCGGAAACCTTGCGGCGGCGGCCGTCGATGCCGAGCTCCGGAAACAGCAGCTCGGCCACCCGGTAGGCCTCTTCCAGATGCGGATAGCCCGAGCCGATGAAGGTCTCGATGCCGATCTCCTGATACTCGCGGATGCGCGCGGCGACGCTCTTCGGATCCCCCACCAGCGCGGTGCCGGCGCCGCGCCGTACCATGCCGATGCCTGCCCAGAGGTTGGGCGCGATCTCAAGCTTGTTGCGGTCTCCGGGCTGAAGGGCGGCCATGCGCGCCTGGCCGACGGAATCCATTTCCACCTTGAAGCGCTTCTGCGCGTTTTCGATCTGCTCGTCGGACACGCGGGAAATGAGCCGGTCGGCGGCCGCCCAGGCCTCGGTCTCGGTCTCGCGCACGATGAAATGGATGCGCAGGCCGAACTTCAGCTTGCGCCCGCGCTTGGCCGCGCGGGCCTGCACGTCCGCCAGCTTGTCCTTGAGGATATGGGGCGGCTCGCCCCAGGAGAGATAGACGCTGGTATGTTCGGCGGCGACCTCGTGGCCGGCGTCTGAGGATCCGCCGAACCACAGCGGCGGATGGGGCTGCTGCACCACCGGGAAGTCCAGCCGGCCGTGCGCGACGCGATAATAGGTGCCCGCGAAGTCCACCGTCTTGCCGGCGACGAGATCGCGCCAGATGGTCAGGAATTCGGCGGCCTGGGCATAGCGCGCATCATGGTCGAGGAAGATGCCGTCGGCGCCGAGCTCGGCGGGATGGCCGCCCACCACCACGTTCAGCAGCAACCGTCCGTCGCTGAGCCGGTCAAGCGCCGCCGCCTGCCGCGCCGCGAAAGCCGGCGAGGTGACACCCGGGCGCAGGGCCACCAGGAAGCGCAGCGCTCGGTGGCGGTGGCAAGGCCGGCGGCGGTGATCCAGCTGTCCTCGCAGCTCTGGCCCGTGGGCAGCAGGACGCCCTTGAACCCGAGCCGGTCCACCGCCTGCGCCACCTCGCGGAAATAGGCGAATTCCGGCGGGCGCTGCCGCGTCTCCGAGCCGAGATAGGCGCCGTCCCCGTGGGTCGGGATGAACCAGAAAAAGTCAGGGCTCCCAGCCCCTTCGTGAAGCGCGCTCATCGGGATCTCCGTCATTTCCGTGAAAATGACGGATAATTTTATATAATATCAATTGATTTAATATATTAATATCGGAAGTGGTTTTCGCAGGCTGAGGCCGCGTGGCTTGCCTTGCTTGGATTTCAGGGGTTCAGAGCGTGTCGGCATTTGGCGCGATTGACCATTCTGACGAGAATGACCGGCCGGCATTGGGCGGTATCGCTGGAGGCGTGTTCCGCGCTTGCCGATCGCGGCGGGACGGCGGGGCACGACGACCCAGCGTTCGGCGAAGCCATCCACGATTTCACGGTGAGCCACTTTCAGGTGGCGGGTTGCTTCCAGCGAGGTGTCGTCGCCCGCACCGATAGAGGCCGCTCAAATATAGTCCACGAACATCGTCAAGGTGTCGTCAGTGAGGTCCCGCATCTCGGCAAGCGTACAGGTATCGAGGACAGTTCCGATTGCATCGCGGACGCGCACCATAAGGCGGCGGACCTCACACTTGGCCACATCGCAATCGTCGCAGGCAACATAGGCATTGCGGCTAGCACACGGAATAGGCGCTAGCGGCCCGTCCAGGGTGCGGATCATTTCGCCCACCATGATATCTTCCGCCGGCTTGCCGAGGCGGTACCCGCCGAGTTTCCCCTTCTTCGAGGCCAGAAATCCGCCGTTGCGAAGCTCGTTGAGGATCACGTCCAGAAATTTCTTCGGAATATGGTTGGCTTCAGCAATCTCTGCCACTTGCTTCGACGCTCCGGCAGGCAGGCGTGCAAGATAAACGGCCGCCTTCAGCCCGTACTTCCCCTTCTTCGTCAGCATAAATGACCTCGCGCAGGCTCTCGTTTCATGCAACCGAGCACCGCTCAGCCACACGTGGATCCACTGGAAAATTCGGAAGCCTTCTGGCGCTCCATATCCCGAACTCCGGCCTACCACACTTCTTCATTGTGAAAAATTGAAACCCGTACGGCAGTTGGCGCTTTCTATGAAGCGGCCGCCCGCGCATTCGCGATTTGTTCGGTCTTTCGACAATTTTCCCAGCCAGCCAACCCTTGCCCGCAAACGCGAATGCAGCTTGACAGCGGATAAAAATACTTATTCGATAAATTTGATATATTTAAGGTGAGACATGTCGATTTCCCCTCTCCGCATTGGCGTCTGGGCGCCCGTCCACGGTCCCCGCGCCGCCTGGCAGGACCCTGCCGAACCGTTCGATGCCTCATGGCCGCACAACCGCGATACCGTGCTGGAGGCCGAGGCATTGGGCTATGACGCCACGCTGGTCGCCCAGCACACGGTCAATCCGCATCTGCCGGAGAAGGACCAGATCGAGGCCTGGACGGCCGCCGCGGCGCTCGCGGCGCTGACGCGTCGCATCGAGATCATCGCCGCCATCAAGCCCTATCTGTACCACCCGGTGGTGCTGGCGAAGATGGCGCTCCAGATCGAGAACATCTCGAACGGCCGGTTCGCCTTCAATCTGGTCAATGCCTGGAACCGCGCCGAGTTCGAGAAGGCTGGCATCCCGTTCGGCGCGCATGATGCGCGTTATGCCTATGGGCGCGAATGGCTCGGCGTGGTGGAGCGCCTCGTCTCCGGCGAGAGCGTCACCCATGCGGGCGAGAGCTTCCGCATCAGCGATTACAAGCTGTCTCCAGCCAGCCCCGTGCGCGCCCGCCCCCGCATCTATCTCGGCGGCGAATCCGAGCCGGCGCGCGCCCTCGCGGCGGACCTTTCGGACGTCTTCTTCATCAATGGCCAACCCCTTGAGGATGTGAAGGCCATGATCGCCGATCTCGCCGCCCGTCCCCGGCGCGGCGCACCCCTCGCCTATGGCCTCGCTGCCTTCGTCATCGCCCGCGAAACCCAGCAGGAAGCGGAGGACGAATACCACCGCCTCCTCGCCCTCGCCGCCAAGGACGCGCCCGCCAAGCAGGAGCAGGCGGCACGCACGGATCCCAACGTGGTGATGATCCGCACCTTCGCCAAGTCTGTCCGCGTCGGGACCAACGGCGGCACGGCCGCCGGACTTGTCGGCAGCTACGATCAGGTGGCCGAGCGGATGCAGGCGTTCCACCGCGCCGGAATCGAGCTGTTCATGCTCCAGTTCCAGCCCCTGCGCTCCGAGCTCCGGCGGTTTGCCGAGCATGTCTTCCCGCGGCTCGGCCGCCCGGCAACCGGCACGCCGGCCGCTGTCGCCAGCCCGCGCGCCACGCGCATCGGCTGAGGGAGCCGGACATCCGATGACACATGCAGATCACACCGCCCGCCTTCCGCTCCCTGCCCTCGCAGCAGACCGGGCGCAACCCCGCGCGCGCCGCCGGCCCGCCATCGTCGGCCCCCGCCTCTTCATCCTCCTCTCCTGGATCGCGCCGGTGCTGCTGGTGGTGATCTGGGAGGTCCTGGCCCAGACCGGTTTCGTGACCCCGCAGGTCCTGCCGGCGCCCAGCAAGGTGGTGCGCACGGCCCTCAAGCTCGCCACCACGGGTTCGCTGCTGGAAGACCTCGGCACCAGCCTGCTGCGCGCGGCGGCAGGCTTCATCATCGGTGGAACCATCGCCTTCGCGCTCGGCATCCTCGTCGGCTTTTCGCGCCTCGCCGAAGCGCTCGTGGATCGCAGCGTGCAGATGGTGCGCGCCATTCCCTTCCTGGCACTGCTGCCGCTTGTGATCGTGTGGTTCGGCGTCGGCGAGGCGCAGAAGATCTTCCTGGTGGCCCTGGGCGTCGCCTTCCCCATCTACATCAACACCACCCTCGGCATCCGGCAGGTGGACCCGAAGCTCATGGAGCTCGGCCGTGTGCAGGGGCTCTCCACGCGCCAGATGATCACCCGGATCATCCTTCCCGGCGCCCTGCCCTCCATCCTGACCGGCGTGCGCTATTCGCTGGCCACCGCATGGCTGGCGTTGGTGGTGGCGGAGACCATCGGCGCCCAGGCGGGCATCGGCTTCCTCGCCATGGATGCGCGCGAGTTCCTGCGCACGGACGTGGTGGTTCTCACCATCGTCATCTATGCCCTGATCGGGGTCGCGGCGGATTCGGTGGCCCGCCTGCTGGAGCGCCGCCTTCTCGCCTGGCATCCCAATTTCGGGGGCGCGGGACGATGAGCGCGCCGCTGCTTGCGCAGGCCGCTCCCGCCGTGCGGGTTGCCGGCCTCACCCGGGCCTATGGGGATCGAGTGGTCATCGATCGCCTCGACCTCACCATCGCCCGCGGCGAATTCGTGGCCCTTCTGGGCGAGAGCGGCTGCGGCAAGACCACCCTGCTGCGCGCCCTCGCCGGGCTTGATCCCATCGACGGCGGGCGCATCGAGGCGCCTCGCAAGCCGGCGGTCGTGTTTCAGGAACATCGCCTGCTGCCCTGGGACAGCCTGTGGCGCAACGTGTCGCTGGGCCTGCCCGAGAGAGGCGCCCGGGAGCGGGCGGCCGCAGCATTGGCCGAGGTCGGCCTCGGCGGCCGGCTCGACGACTGGCCACGCAATCTCTCCGGCGGTCAGGCCCAGCGCGTGGCGCTCGCGCGCGCCCTGGTGCAGGAGCCGGAATTGCTGCTGCTGGACGAGCCCTTCGCCGCCCTCGATGCGCTGACCCGCATTCGCATGCACGTGCTGGTGAAAGACCTTGTCGCCCGCCACCGGCCGGGCGTCCTGCTCGTGACTCACGATGTGGAAGAGGCCATCGCGCTCGCCGACCGCATCCTCGTTATGCGCGGCGGGGCGATCGCGGCCGAGCATCGGCCGCCAGAACCCGGACGGCCCGCCGCCACCCGCGCCACCCTCCTCGCCGAACTCGGGGTCGAGAACGACCTGCCGAGCGCCTGATCCACACCTTCACGAGACCCGACATGTCCTCCTTCCTCACGCCGTCCCGCCGCCAGTTCCTCGCCACCGGCCTTGCCGGGCTGGGGGCTGCGAGCGGCCTCCTGCCCTTCGCCGCCGCGGCCCAGCAGAAAGACACCCGCAACACCGATGTCGTGCGGCTCACCTGGGGCTTCCATGGCCTGACGCTGATCGCCAAGGAGCGCGGCGTGTTCGAGAAAACCCTGGCGGACCAGGGCATCAAGGTGGAATGGCTCGGCCCGTTCCCCAACCATGCGCCCACCCTCCAGGCGGTGACCGGCGGCAGCGCCGATTTCGGCTTCGGCGGCTCCACGACGCCGGCCTTCGCCGCCATCATCGCCGGCTCGCCGCTGGTCTTCTCGCAATTCGTGCTCTACGAGCCGCGCACCACCGCCATCATCGCGAAGGATAATTCCGGCATCAACACGGTGCCGGACCTCGTGGGCAAGTCGGTGGCGGTGAACCGCTCCGGCCTCGGCGAGTTCCTGCTGGTCGCCGCGCTGGAGAAGCACGGCATCGACCGTTCAAAAGTGAAGTTCGTCTATCTGAACCCGCCGGATGCCGCCCCCGCGCTCGCATCCGGCAAGGTGGACGCGTGGTCCATGTGGAGCCCCGGCGTCGACATCGCCCGGCTCGAATACAAGGCGCACGATGTCTTCCTCGAAGGTCGCGACCTCGAATTCTTCATCGACTACAGCTCCTACGTGACGAGCCGGAAGTTCGCGACCGAGAATTCGCAGATCGTGAAGGCGGTGGCGGCTGCCTACGAGACCGAGGCCAAGTGGACCAACGCCAATGTGGTGGAGGCCGAGACCATCGTCCAGAAGAAGGCCGGCTACAGCGAGATCATCCGCGACCAGTTCATCGAGCGCAAGCGCCACTACACGCTGATCCCCGTCACCGACAAGGACTTCATCGCCCAGCTTCAGACGGCGGCGGACTGGCTCGCGGCACGCAAGATCCTGCCCGAGAAGATCATCGTCGCCGATCATCTCGCCCAATATTGATCCGCCCAAGACGTACGCGCCACATCCCGAGGATTGCCATGAACAAGCCTGTCATCCCCTTGCCCGCTGAGACCGCCGGCGCGCCCGCCACCCGGCGCTCGGCCGACCCTGCCGACTGGCGCGCGCTGTTCGAACAGATCGGCGCCGGCTCCAGCGAGCGGGAGCGCGACCGCGTGCTCCCGTTCGAGGCGATCGGCCTGCTGAAGGAGGCGGGCTTCGGCGCGCTCCGGCTCGCGCAGGCGGATGGCGGGGCGGGCGCGACCTTCCGCCAGACCTACAAGCTGGCGCTGGACCTCGCCGCGGCCGACGCCAATGTGGCGCACATCTTCCGCAACCATTTCACGGTCGCCGAGCAATACGCGCGGCGCCCCTCTGATGAAAAGAGCCGGGCCTGGCAGGCCGAGGTGGCGGCGGGCGCCATTTTCGGCCTTGCCTCCACCGAGGCCGGCTCCAACCCCGCCGGCGGCTTCGCCCCCGACACGAAGCTCGATGCGGACGGCGATGGCTTCCGCCTGAACGGGGTGAAATATTACAGCACGGGCACCCTGTTCGCCGATTCCATGCTGGTGCGGGCGGCCGCCGCCGACGGGCGGGTGGCCGCGGTCATCATCCCCACCCGCCGCGCGGGCATCGAGATCGTCGACGACTGGGACGGCGCCGGCCAGCGCCTCACCGCCTCGGGCACCACGCGCTTCCACAACGTGCGGGTCGAGGCGGACGAGGCGGTGTTCGACAGCCCCGAGCGGGGCTATGGCCTCGCTTATTCCAACACCCAGGCGCAGCTCTTCCTCACCACCGTGGTGGCCGGCATCACGCGCGGCGCGCTGGAGGATGCCATCGCGCTGGTCAAGCGGCGCAAGCGCAGCTTCTATTACGCCCCGGTGCCCACCCCCGCCGACGATCCCTTCCTGCACCAGGCCGTGGGCCAGCTCGCGGCCAATGCCTTCGCGGCCGAGGCGGTGATCCTCGCGGCGGCCGCGACCCTCGACCGCGCGAGCGATGCCCGTGACCGGGGGGAAGACGCGGAGCCGCTCGCCGCCGAGGCGGCGAAGGCGGCGGCGCAGGCGAAACTGGTGGTGGACGAGCTCGCGCTGAAGTCCGGCTCGCTTCTGTTCGAGACCGGCGGCGCCTCGGCCACCGAGCGCGCCGTCAACCTCGACCGCCACTGGCGCAACGCCCGCACCATCGCCTCGCACAATCCGGCGAGCTACAAGGCCCAGGCCATCGGCGAGCTGCTGGTGAAGGGCACGCCGCTGCCGGCGAAAGGCTTCTTCTGAAGCTCGTTTCTTCACGGATCGATCACATGATGGCCCCGCCCCCGGCGGGGCCATCGCTTTTGGCGGTCACGCGGCCGGGAAGCCGCCCTCGAACACGCTCTCGCCGAGCGGGCGGCGGCCGCTCGGGGTCTCGCCCTTGTGGAAGCTCTCCGGCAGCAGGGACTTGTCGCCGCGACGGCCCAGCGCGATGGCGATCTCCACCTCGTAATCGTCCGGCACCTTCAGCTCCGTGCGGGCCTTCTCCGCGTCGAAGCCGCCCATGCCGTGGGCGTGCCAGCCGAGCTTCGTCGCCTGCAAGGCGAGGTTCGCCCAGGCCGCGCCGGCATCGAAGGAATGGCTGCGCGCCGGCACCGCTTCGCTCGTTCCCGGCCGCACGAAGCTGCGGGCCGAAACGACGAAGACGAGGACCGCCGCATTCTGCGCCCACTGCTGGTTGAACGGCACGAGCAGGCTCAGGAAGATGTCGAACGCGGGCGTGCCGCGGCGGGCATAGAGGAAGCGCCACGGCTGGGAATTGAAGCTGGAGGGCGCCCAGCGCGCCGCCTCGAAGATGGAGTTGAGTTCGCCCTGCGGAATCTCCTCGCCGGTGAAGGCGCGGGGCGACCAGCGCTCCAGGAACAGTGGCTCGACGGGGTGCTCGCTCTGGCGGGGGGCAACGGCAACGGTCATGGGGCAAATCCTCGGGTGCGGAATGGTTCACAGCCTCAGGCCGGCCTGCTTCAGCAACGGCAGGATATCCGTGGCGAAATGGTCGAGGTCAGCGGCGAAGTCATAGAAGTTGAGCTGCACGCCGTCGATGCCGGTCTTCTTCAACGCGGCGAGCTGCTCCACCACCTCCTCCGGCGAGCCGATGATCTCGATGTTGCCGCCGAGATTGAGCCCCTGCTTGTGCGTCGCATCGCGCCGGCCGAGCCAAGCCACCGCGTCGCTGTCATAGCCGCGATGGCCGAAGGAGGTGTGGGTCGGCGCCGGCACGCCGGCGGCGATGGCGCGGGCGTAGTCGTGCGCCTCGGCCGAGGTGGGGCGACTGACGATGATGGGGTTGATGATGGCTTTCACCTCCCGCCCCTTCGCCCGCGCCCGCCCCTTGATGGCCGCGATATGGGCCGGCAGCGTCTCCAGCGCGCTGTCGATATGCGCACCGCCCGGCGAGGTGAGGAAGACGAGGTCCGAATGGCCCGCCGCGAAGTCGATGCCGGCTTCTGAGCCCGTCGCGGTGACGAGGATGGGACGGCCATAGAGCGGCTTCGGCGTGATGTAACCGTTGACGATCTTCCACGGGTTCAGCCGGCCCTCGACCGAATAATTCTCCGGATCGCTCCACAGGCGGTGGAGCACGTCGAACAGTTCGCCCGTCATGTCGTAGCGGCGGTCGTGCTCGATGCGGTTCCAGCCGAACATCTCGTGCTCGATGGCGCGGTGCCCGGTGACGATGTTGATGCCCCAGCGCCCCTTGGAGATGTGGTCGAAGGTGGCGCCGATCTTGGCGATGTGCAGCGGGTGCCACGGGCCGTAGAGCACATGCAGAGTGGAGATGAGGAGGATGTTCTTCGTGGTCGCCGCCATGGCGCCCAGCGCCACGAAGCTGTCCAGCGAGGCCTCCCCGTCATAACCGCCCTTGGGCAGCCACTGGGTGCGCGAGAAGGCGATGTCGAAGCCGAGCGCGTCCGCCTTCTGCACGAGGGCGGAATTATAGTCGTAGGTCCAGCTGTTGCTGGTGGGATGGTCGGAGAACTGGATGTCCTGAAGGTTCAGGAACAAGCCCAGCATCAGCGGCTGGCGGGCCGAGCGGGAGAGCGGGCTGTCGGGGAAGTCCAGCGGGCCGCGCAGGAGGGGAGCGTCGGCGGGGACAGCGGACACGAGAGCGGATACTGGTGCGGACATGGCAGACCTCGCGGGAGGACGGAAATAGCCCCGGCCTCTTCCTCGAGCGACCGGGGAAGAGGCCGGATCCGTGTCGCCGCCTGGGGAGCGCCGGCACGAAGGGATGGGGAAGGCCTCAGGCGGTGGCGCGCGCCGCCTCGGCGAACTGGCTCTGCGGCCGCGGCAGGCCGTAATGCTCGCGCAGGGTCCGGCCGGTGTACTCCTCGCGGAACAGCCCGCGCTTGCGCAGGATGGGCACCACCTGCGAGGCGAAGAGGTCGAAGCCGGCGGCGTACCAGGGCGGCATCACGTTGAAGCCGTCCGCCGCGCCGCTCTCGAACCAATGCTGGATCTCGTCGGCGATCTTCTCCGGCGTGCCCACCACCACGTAATGGCCGCGCGCCCCGGCGAGTCGGTCGATGAGCTGGCGCAGCGTCGGCTTCTCCCGCCGCACGATGTCCACCACCAGTTGGAAGCGGCTGGCCACGAGCTTTGCCGGGCCGGCATCCTTGAAGGCGTCCAGCTCCACCACCGCATTGAGGGGGTGGCCGGAGAAGTCCACGCCGGTGATCTGCCTCAGCTGCGAGAAGGAATATTCCGGCTGGATGAGGTCGCTGAACGCCTCGTGCAGCTGGCGCGCTTCCGCCTCGGTGGAGCCGATATAGGGGCTGATGCCGGGCAGGATCTTCACATGGTCCGGATTGCGGCCGAGCCCCGCCGCCTGCTTCTTGATGTCGGCGTAGAAGGCCTTCGCGCTTTCCACCGTCTGGTGCGCGGTGAAGATGGCTTCGGCATAGCGCGCGGCAAACGAGCGCCCGTCGTCGGAGGAGCCCGCCTGCACATAGACCGGACGGCCCTGCGGCGCGCGCGGGGTGTTGAGCGCGCCCTTCACCCGGAAGTGCCGGCCCACATGCTCGATGGGGTGGATCTTGGCATCGTCCGCGAACAGGCCGGAGACGGGATCGGCGACGAGGGCGTCGTCCTCCCAGCTGTCCCAAAGCTTGGTCACCACGTCCACGAACTCCGCCGCGCGGGCATAGCGCTCGGCATGGCCAGGGGTCTCGGCGAGGCCGAAATTGGCGGACGCCTGGGGTACGGCGGTGGTGACGATGTTCCAGCCCGCGCGCCCGCCGGAGAGATGATCCAGCGAGGCATAGAGGCGGGCGAGGTTGTACGGCTCGTAATAGGTGGTGGAGGCCGTGCCGATGAGGCCGATATGGGTGGTCGCGGCGGCGATGGCGGAGAGCCAGGTGAGCGGCTCCAGGCGGAAGCGCGAGGCGTAGCGGATGTTGTCCACCTGCGCCGGCCCGTCGGCGAAGAACACCGCATCGAGCTTCGCCGCCTCGGCCGAGCGGGCGAGGTCCTGGTAGAAGGTGATGTCGAGCAGCCGCTCCGGCCGCGCGCCGGGATAGCGCCAGCCGGCCTCGTGATGTCCACCGGGATAGATGAACAGGTTGAGGACGAGCTGCCGCCGGGCCTGCGCGGCTTGGGTCGATGCAAATGCCATGGGATATCTCCTTTGATCGCTCAAGGCGTGAAGGGGCAGAACATTCGGTTGGCTCAGCCGACGCGGGCGACCACACGCGCTTCCGCGCGCTCCTGAACGCGGGCGGCCGCATCGGCCCCGCCTGTGTGGGGCACGCGGCCTTCCACCGGGTGGCTGGGGTCGGTGTAGAATTTCGTGGAGACGTGCCCGTCCGGCACGAGGGAGGCCACCAGCGCCTCGTCGGCGGCGGTGAAGCCGTAATCGAGGGCGGCGACGTAGTCGTCCCACTGGGCTTCCGTGCGTGGCCCGGCGATGGCCGAGGTGACGAGGCTGTTGTTCAGCACCCAGGACAGCGCGAAGGTCGCCGCCGGAATGCCGGCCTCGGCCGCATGGCGGGCGATGGCCTCGGCAATGTCGATGGATTCCGCCCGCCACTCAGTCTCCAGAATGCGCCGGTCGCCGCGCCCTGCCCGGCTGTCGGCCGCAGGGGCCGCGCCGGGCGCGTATTTGCCGGTGAGCACGCCGCGCGCCAGCGGCGAATAGGTGACCACGCCGAGGCCGTAATGGTGGGCGGCGGGCAGTTGCTCCACCTCCGCCGTGCGGTCCACGATATTGTAGAGAGGCTGGCTGGCGACGGGCCGGTCGATGCCGAACTCATCGGCGAGATGCGCCACCTCGGCGATGCGCCAGCCGCGGAAGTTGGAGACGCCGAAATAGCGCACCTTCCCCGCCTTCACGAGGTCCGCCACCGCCCGCACCGCCTCGCCCAGAGGCGCGTCAAAGATGGCGCGGTGGAAATAGAGAATGTCGATATAATCGGTGCCGAGCCGCCTCAGGCTCGCCTCCGCCGCCTCGATGATCCACTTGCGGGAGATGCCCTGCCGGTTCGGCCCCCTGCCGCCGGGATTGGCGAACTTGGTGGCCAGCACATAGGCGACGCGGTCGCCCTTCACCGCGCGCCCGACGATCTCCTCGGTGCGCCCGTTCTGGTAGGCGTCCGCCGTATCGAGGAAGAAGAAGCCCTGCTCCCTCGCCTTGTGGATGATGCGGTGGGACGTGGCCTCGTCGGTCGGCCCGCCGAACATCATGGTGCCCAGAGCCAGCTTCGGCACCTTCAGGCCGCTCTTGCCGAGATAGCGATAGTCCGGCGGCGTCAGCGGGTTCACCTGGGCCTTGGGGTGGGCATGCACGGTCATGGGCGAAGTCCTCAGTGAAGCGCCTCTTCGGGCGCGTGATGGCAGGCGACGGCGCGGCCGGCCCCGAGGGGGCGCAGCGCGGGGTCGGATTGGGTGCAGAGGGGCGTCGCTAGCAGGCAGCGCGGATGGAAGCGGCAGCCTGGCGGCACGTTGCGCGCGCTCGGCAGGTCGCCGGAGAGCGGGGCGGCATGGCGCCGCCGGCCGGGGGTCGGCACGGCCTCGATCAGCGCACGGGTGTAGGGGTGGAGCGGGCGGGCGAAGATGGACTGCCAGGAGCCCGTCTCCACGATGCGGCCGAGATACATCACCAGCACCCGGTCGGCGAAATAGCGCACCACCGAAAGGTCGTGGGAGATGAAGAGATAGGAGAGCCCCAGCTCCGCCTTCAGCCGCGCCAGCAGGTTCAGGATCTGCGCCTGGATTGAGAGGTCGAGGGCCGACACCGGCTCGTCGCAGATGACGAGGCGCGGGGAAAGGATGAGCGCGCGGGCGATGCCCAGGCGCTGGCGCTGGCCGCCGGAGAATTCGTGCGGATAGCGCGTCAGCGCCTCGCGCGGCAGGCCCACCCGCTCCAGCGCATCCCCCGCCGCCGTGAGCCGCTCGCCACGCGGCACGAGGCCGTGCACCGCCAGAGGCGCGGTGAGGATTTCGGCGATGGACTGGCGCGGGTTGAGCGAGGCGAACGGGTCCTGAAACACGATCTGCGCCTGCCGGCGATAGGCCTTCAGCGGCGCGCCTTGAAGGCCGCCCACGTCCACCCCGTCGAACACCACCCGGCCCGAGGCGGGGGAGACGAGGCGCATGATGACCTTGGCGAGGGAGGACTTGCCGCAGCCGCTCTCCCCCACGAGGCCCACCGTCTCCCCCGGCTCCACGGCGAAGGACACGCCATCCACCGCGCGCAGCAGGCGCCCGCCCGATTCATAGCCGGCATGCAGGTTCTCAACCGAAAGCAAGGGCATGACGCGCCTCCCTTTGCGCTGTCGCCGTGGTGACGGGGCAGGCGACGAGATGGCCGGGCGCTACGACCTCCACCGCCGGCACGGCGGCGCGGCACAGCGCCCGCGCGTTCGGGCAGCGCGGGGCGAAGGCGCAGCCCTCCTCCCCCGCCGCCGAGGCGATGGAGCCCTGGATCTCCGCCAGCGCGCCGGCCGAATAATGCTGGCTGGCGTCGAGCCGGGGCGAGGCGGCGAGCAGGCCGCGCGTGTAGGGATGGAGCGGCGCGCCGAACAAGGTTTCGAACGGCGCGTCCTCCACCTTGCGGCCGGCATACATCACCGCCACCCGGTCGGCCCATTCGGCCACCACGCCGAGATCGTGGGTGATGAGCAGGAGGCCCATGGAGAGGTCGCGCCGCAGGGCGTCGAGCAGGTCCAGCACCTGCGCCTGGATGGTCACATCCAGCGCCGTGGTGGGCTCGTCGGCGATGAGCAGGCGCGGCGCGCAGGCGACCGCGATGGCGATCATCACCCGCTGGCGCATGCCGCCGGAGAGTTCGTGCGGATAGTCCCCCACCCGCCGCCGAGGCTCGGGGATACGGACGAGATCGAGCAATTCCACCGCGCGGGCAAAGGCAGCGCGGCGGGACAGGCCCTCGTGCAGGCGCACCACCTCGGCCACCTGCTGGCCCACGGAGAGCACCGGGTTCAGCGAGGTCATGGGCTCCTGGAACACCATGGCGATGTCCCGCCCGCGCACCCGGCGCAGGGTGCGATCCTCCAGCCGGGCGAGGTCGGTGACGCCGCCATCGCGGCCCCGGAACAGGATCTCTCCGGAGGCGATGCGCGCCGCGTCGGGCAGCAGGCGCATCAAGGCGAGGGCGGTGAGCGACTTGCCGGACCCGCTCTCCCCCACCAGCGCCACCGTCTCCCCCGCCTCCACCGTGAGGGAGAGGCCGCGCACCGGGGTGGCGCGCGGGAAGGCGATGGAGAGGTCGCGCACGTCGATGAGCGGCGCCATTCACCCCTCCCCGCCGAGGCGCGGATTGAGCGCCTCGTTGAGCCCGTCGCCGATGAGGTTCAGCGACAGCACGGTGAGCACGATGGCGACGCCCGGCACGGCGCTGAGATACCAAGCCGTGCGCAGCAGATCGCGGCCGGTGCCGATCATGGAGCCCCAGCTCACCACGTTGGGATCGCCCAGCCCCATGAAGGAGAGCGCGCTTTCCATGAGGATGGCCGTGGCCACCGTGACCGAGGCCAGCACGATCACCGGTGGCAGGGCATTGGGCAGGATCTCGCGGAAGATGATGCGCCCATGCCCGAAGCCCAGCGCCCGCGCGGCGGCGACGAAATCCTTCTCCTTGATGGCGCGGAACTGCGCCCGCACGAGGCGCGCCACCTGCGGCCACGACACCGCCGCGATGGCGAGCGCGATGGCCGGCACCGAGGGCTGGGTGATGGCCACCAGCACGATGAGCAGGATGAAGCCCGGCACCGTCTGGAAGATCTCGATGAGCTTGGTGAGCACATCGTCCACCACGCCGCCGAAATAGCCCGCGGTGGCGCCCACCAGGATGCCGGCGAGGAGCCCCGCCAATGTCGCGGAGGCCCCCACCAGCAGGCTCACCCGCGCACCGTGGACAAGGCCGGCCAGCACGTCGCGTCCCAGTGCGTCTGTGCCCAGCGGAAAGCGCGGGTTCTGGCCCGGCCACTGGAGCGGCCGCCCCGCCATCTCCAGCGGATCGTCGGGGAAGAGCATGGGGGCGGCCAGCGCCGCCCCCACCACGACGGCGAGGATGAGGAGGCCCGCCACCGCCGTGGGATTGGACAGGAAGACGAGGAGCGCATGGCGCCGGCCCACGGGCGCCAGCCGCGCCACGTCCGCCGTCACGGTGCGCGCGGCATCCGGCGCATGCACGTTGGGCCAGAACTCCGGCTCGGTCGGCGTAGCGGGCGAACGCTCGGCGCCCAGCGCCGCGGCCGCCGCGCGGTCCTCGGCCTCGGTTGCCAGGGATTTTGTCGCGCGGGCGCCGGTGGGGAAGGTGTCGGTGCCGTGCATCAGCGCACCTCGATGCGCGGGTCGAGCCACGCCTGAAGGATGTCGATGGCCGCGTTCACCGCCACCACCAGCAGCGACGACAGGAGCAGGATGCCGAGCAGGACATGGAAGTCCCGCCCCATCACCGCCTCGTAGGCGAGCCGGCCGAGGCCGGGCCAGCTGAACACCGTCTCCACCACCACCGCCCCGCCCATCAGCCCGGCGAGGTGGATGCCGGCCATGGTGGTGACGGGGATGAGCGCGTTGCGCAGCACATGGTCGCGGGTGACGGCGAAGGGCGAGAGGCCCTTGGCGCGGGCGGTGCGCACGTGGTCCTGCGTGCGCACCTCGATCATGTCGTCGCGGGTGAGGCGGGCGTAGATGGCCACGTAGAAGAGGGCGAGGGAGAGCGCAGGCAGGATCTGGTAGCGGGCTCGGTCCAGCACCGCCTCCCATCCGGTGAGGTTCGCGCCGATGGTCTCGGCCCCGCCGGTGGGCAGCCAGCCGAGCTTCACCGAGAACAGGACGATGAGCATCAGCCCGATCCAGAAGCTCGGGATGGAATAGAACAGCAGCGCGACGACGCTCAGCACCCGGTCCGTGGGCCGCCCGGCGAAGCTGGCCATCAGCGCGCCCAGCGTGATGCCGATGACGAGCGCGAAGACGAGGGCGAGGCCCATCAGGCTCAGCGTGTTGGGCAGCCGCGCGGCGATCAGCTCCGCCACCGGCTGGTTGTAGCGCGGCGAGACGCCGAGGCTGAAATGGGCGAGGTTGGAGAGATAGCCGCCGAGCTGTTCCAGCACCGGCAGGTCCAGCCCGAACTTGGATTTCAGCGCGGCGAGCGTCTCCACCGTCGCCGCCCCCGCCTCGCCCGCCAGAGCGTCGGCGGCATCGCCCGGGGTCAGGCGCAGCAGGAAGAAGTTGAGGATGAGGATGCCGATGACGGTCGGCACCGCCTGCAGCGCGGTGCGCCGTACGGCTTTCAGGATGCGGGGCAGACGGCGCGTGGTCATTTCTCGATCCACACGTCGGCGAAGGAGGCATCGACGCCGGTGACGCCGATGGTGTGGTTCTTCACCTTCCTGTTGAAGATGGTGACGCCATCGGTGGCAATCAGGCCGAGGGCGGCGACGTCCGCATAGACCACCTTCTGGAAATCAAGCCACAGCTGGCGGCGCTTGGCCGGGTCCGGCTCGATGGCCGCCGCCTCCAGCAGCCGGTCCACTTCCGGATTGGCGTAGTGGGAGGCATTGGAGAAGGGCAGGCCCACGCGGAAGTTCTTCGACCACAGGGTGCGCTGCACGCCGAGGGTGGGATCGAACAGATTCTGCAAGGATTCGAGCGTGAGATCGAAGTCACGGCCGGTATAGGCCTTCTGGATATAGGTGGAGAAATCGAAGAACTGGAAGTCCACCGCGATGCCGACCTTGGCCAGCGCCTGCTTCACGAAATCGCCCGACGCCTGGGTGTTGAACGGGTTGGCATAAAGCTTCAGCGCGAAGCGCGTGCCGTCCGCCTTGCGCGGATAGCCGGCCTCGTCCAACAGGCGGTTGGCCGCCTTCAGGTCGAAGCCGTAGGGCTCGAGGGACGGATCGAAGAAGGCCTTCAGCTTCGGGCTGATGACCGAGGGCGCGACCTTGCCGTAGCCGTAATAGACCACGTCCAGCAGCTTCTGCTGGTCGATGGCGTGGGCGATGGCGAGCCGCACACGCTTGTCCTGCAAGATGGGCCGCTCGAAGTTGAAATAGAGCTGGGTCATCCGCCCGGCATATTCATAGCCGCGCGTCTCGGCGCCGATCCCCGGCAGGGCCGAGACGCGGGCAAGGTCCGCATAGGGCACGGGCGGGCCGCCGGCGAGATCGAGCTCGCCCGCCTCGAACGCCGCCGAGCGCGCGCTCTGGTCAGCGATGAAGCGCACCACGATCCGGTCGAGATAGGGCTTGCCGTTGTCCCAGTAATCGGGATTGCGCTCCAGGATGATGTGGCTGCCCCGCACCCATTCCTTGAAGATGAACGGGCCGGTGCCGATGGGCGCCGCGCCGTTCTTGTTGGTGAGCGGATCGGTGCCCTCGTAGATGTGCTTCGCCACGATGGGGGATTCGTTGGCGTCGAGGGCGGTGAGGAGATAGGGCGCCGGCTTCGACAGGCGGATGATGGCCGTGTGCGGATCGGGCGTCTCCACCGCCGTCACCGAGGCGAAGGTGCCGCGGCCGCGCGGGTGGCCTTCCTTCAGGAGCTGGATGGAATAGGCCACGTCATCGGCGGTGAAATCCCGCCCGTCGTGCCACTTCACGCCCTCGCGCAGCTTGAAGGTGTAGGTCAGCCCGTCCGGGCTTACGCTCCATTCCGTCGCCAGCGCGGGCTTCGGATTGAAGTCGAGGTCGTAGGTGAGGAGGCCCTCCGTCACCTTGGGCGAGACACGCTGGGTCGGGCCGGCGGTGTGAGCGATGGTCACCAGAGTCGAGGGCTCGTGCTCCACCAGGAAGCGCAGCACGCCGCCTCGCACCGGCTGGGGCGCGGGCTGAGGATCCGCCGCCCATGCCGGTGCTCCGCCCGCCGCTCCCAGCACGCATGCCACCGCCAGAAGCCCCTTCAGCGCCGCCCGGCGCGATGCGAGGGAAGGGAATGTGTCAGTGGTCGGCAGGGCCATGCCAGGTCTCCTTCGATGCGGGGGATCGCTAGGCCCAAAGATATGGCCCGGCTCCGGAGCGTCAATTATCTTTTGATAAAATCTATAAAAAAACTAGAATAATGTCGGAACGGGTGCGCCGGAGGATCTTCCAGAGCACCCGCCCGCGCCACAATCGGGCGCCACAACCGCCTGCCACGAAAGGAAAACAGATGCCGAGCGCCGCGCCCGTCTCCTCCAGCGAAACCGGATTCGCCGACCTGTCGCCGCGCCATATCGCCGTGCATCCGCTCACCGGCCATATTGGCGCGGAGATCGAGGCGCCGGACCTGTCCCGCCCGCTGGCGCCGGAGGTGGTGGACGAGATCCGCGCCGCGCTTCTCAAATGGAAGGTGGTGTTCTTCCGCGACCAGCCGCTGAGCCATGCCGAGCACGTGGCGCTGGCCTCGGCCTTCGGCGCGCCCACCATCGGCCATCCCGTGTTCGGATTCGTCGAGGGCTACCCGCAGGTCTATTCCATCGGCCGCGACCGCTTCGCCACCCGCCACACCGGCGAGCCGCTGATCCGCCCCTGGACCGGCTGGCACACGGACGTGACCGCCGCGGTGAACCCGCCCGCCGCCTCCATCCTGCGCGGCGTCACCATCCCGCCCTATGGCGGAGATACCTTCTGGACCAACCTCGCTGTGGCCTATGAGGCGCTTTCGCCGACCTTGCGCGGCTTCGTCGATACGCTGCGCGGCATCCACGCCTTCGCCCCGCCCGAGGGGCAGGCCGGCACCGACGAATTCAGGGAGAAAAACAAGCGCCGGCCGCTGGTGAGCGAGCATCCCCTCGTGCGCGTCATCCCGGAGACGGGGGAGCGGGTGCTGTTCGTCAGCCCCTCCTTTCTGAAGAGCATCACCGGCCTCACCCCGCGCGAGAGCCAGCAGCTGCTGGAATTGCTGTTCGAGCACATCACCCGGCCGGAATTCACCGTGCGCTTCCGTTGGCGGCCCGGCTCCATCGCCTTCTGGGACAACCGCGCCACCGCCCACCTCGCCCCGCGCGACATCTATGCGCTCGACTTCGACCGCCAGCTCTACCGCATCACGCTCAAGGGCGACGTGCCAGTGGGGGTGGACGGGCGCCCCTCCGCCATCATCGAGGGCGAGCCGCTGGAGGCCTTCACCGCCGGCACCGCCTGACCGCCCGTCTTTCTTTTCCTTCCCGCCTTCCGGGCCTGCGCGACACCCGCGCGGGCCCGCCTTTTTCATCAGCCCGGACGCCCAAACCCATGAGCCGCGACTTCCTCATCCTCCTCGCCCCCGGTTTCACCGATCCACAGAAGCCCGGCCGGCGCTATTTCTGCCCCGACTGCAACCAGATCGAGGGAGTGCTCGCGAGCAATCCGGGCCTCGCCAGCCGCATCACCGTGAAGCGCGTGTCCTTCCTGCGGCCGCGGGCCGAGGTGGTGGCGCTGCTCGGGCCGGACAATCAGGGCCTGCCCGTCCTCATCCTCGGCGACGCGGCGCCCCTCCCGGCGGATGCGCAGGCCTATGGCACCTACCGTTTCGTCACCGACACCCGCCGCATCCTGGAGCTGATCGCCGAGCGCCACGGCGTCCCCTTCCCGCATTGACGCGCCCATCCGGCGCGGTCACCCTCCGCGCCGTTCCCTCCTCCGGATTTCCATTTCCCCATGCTTGATTATCGCCCCCTCGGGCGCACCGGCATCTCGGTGTCGTCCATCGCGCTCGGCACCATGACCTTCGGCCAGCAGAACACCGAGGCCGAGGGCCACGCCCAGCTCGACGTCGCCCGCGACCGCGGCATCAATCTCATCGACGCCGCCGAGCTTTATCCCATCCCGCCCAGGGCCGAGACGCAGGGCGCCACCGAGCGCATCATCGGCTCCTGGCTGAAGGCGCGGGGCGGCCGCGACAAGGTGGTGATCGCCACCAAGGTGGTGGGCCGCTCGGACGCTACCTATTTCCGCGCCGACGGCAGCACCACGCGGCTCGATGCGAAGAACATCAACGAGGCCGTCGAGGGCTCGCTGAAGCGCCTCGGCACCGATTATATCGACCTCTACCAGCTCCACTGGCCCGATCGCGCCGTGCCCCTGTTCGGCCAGCACGCCACCACCCGCGCCCGGGGCGGCGGCGACGACCCGGAGGTGGCGATCGAGGAGACGCTGGCGGCCCTCGATGCGTTGGTGAAGGCCGGGAAGGTGCGCCACATCGGCCTCTCCAACGAGACCGCCTGGGGCCTGTCCGCCTTCCTCGCCGGGGCGGAACAGGGCATCGGCCCGCGCGTCGCCTCGGTGCAGAACGCCTACAACCTCGTGAACCGCACCTACGAGACCGGCCTCGCCGAATTCCACCAGCGCGAGGATGTGGGCCTGCTCGCCTAATCGCCGCTGGCGCAGGGCTTTCTCACCGGCAAGTATCTCGACGGCGCCCTGCCCGCCGGCGCCCGCAAGACGCTGTTCAACCGCACCCCGCGCTACGAAAAGCCGGGCACGGAAGAGGCGGTGCGCGCGTATGTGGCGCTTGCGCGGGATGTGGGCCTGAGCCCGGCGCAGCTCGCCCTCGCCTTCGTCACCAGCCGGCCGTTCGTGACCTCCAACATCATCGGCGCCACCACCCTCGCGCAGCTCGAGGAGGATCTCGGCTCGCTCGACGTGACCCTGACGCCGGAGATCGAGGACCGCATCGGCCCCCTGCACCAGTTGCACGGAAACCCTGCGCCCTGAACGGCCCGCACCGCCGGCCCGGCAACGGCCGACGGTGCATTCAGCCCGGCGGCACGATATTTTCTATTAAATTGATAGACAAACTTATTTGTGATCGTAGAGTAGCCGGCA
Organism: Xanthobacter agilis; assembly: GCF_021730435.1. GTDB lineage: Bacteria > Pseudomonadota > Alphaproteobacteria > Rhizobiales > Xanthobacteraceae > Xanthobacter > Xanthobacter agilis. Next base: position 97,613 of record NZ_JABWGX010000014.1, on the reverse strand, counting down.
CCGATTGGCCGGCCCCCGTTTCCAACGCGAGTCACCGGCCTCCGCCCTTCGGGAGAGACGCCATGGCCCCGCGCCAGCTGCACCTGAACGTCAACACCCTCAATGCCGGCTTCTACAGCTCGGCCTGGCGTGCGCCCTCGTCCGATCCCCGCGCCTATGCCGACATCGCCCATTATGTGAAGGTCGCCCAGATCGCCGAGCGCGGCACCTTAGACGCCATCTTCCTGGCCGACGTGCCGGCCTTTTCCGACCGGCCGGACCTGCGCCCCTTCCAGGCGCTGGAGCCCACCATCGTGCTGGCGCACGTCGCCGCCGCCACCGAGCATCTGGGGCTGATCGGCACCGCCTCCACCAGCTTCAACGACCCCTACAATCTCGCCCGCCGCTTCGCCTCCCTCGACATCGCCAGCAACGGCCGGGTGGGCTGGAACATCGTCACCACCGCAGATGCATCAGCCGCGCGCAATTTCGGCACCGACGAGCTGGAGGCCCATGCCAATCGCTACGAGCGGGCCGACGAATTCGCCGACGTGGTGACGGCCCTGTGGGACAGCTGGGAGGACGACGCCTTCGTCGGCGACAAGGCCACCGGCCGCTTCATCGACACCGCCAAGGTCCACCCTATCGACCATCGCGGCCGGCACTTCTCGGTGCGCGGGCCGCTCAACGTGCCGCGCTCGGTGCAGGGCCGGCCGGTGCTGGTGCAGGCGGGCGGATCGGCAGACGGCATCCGCCTCGCCGCACGGCATGCGGAAGCCATCTTCTCCGTCGCCCACACACTGGAGGGGGCGCTGGCCTTCGCCGGCACCGTGCGTACCCAAGCCCGCACCTTCGGCCGCAGCGGCGACGACATCGTGATCCTGCCCGGTCTCGCCACCATCATCGGCTCCACCGAGGCCGAGGCGCGCCGCCGCGAGGAGGAATTGTGGGCGCTCACCCCCGGCGATTACGGGCTGCGCCGCGTCGCTGGCATCCTCAAGGTGGACCCCTCATCCCTCGACCTCGACGGCCCGCTGCCTGAGGTGGCGCGCCCGGTGGACGGGATGCAGACCTTCTTCGACGCGCTGGTGGGCGCGGCGGACCGCGAGAAGCTCACCGTCCGCCAACTCATCCGCCGCTTCGGTGGCTCCACCGGCCACCGGGTCATCGTCGGCACGCCGGAGGCCATCGCCGACAACATCGCGGCCTGGTTCACCGCCGGGGCGGTAGACGGCTTCAATTTGATGCCGGACGTGCTGCCCGAGGGCCTCGAAGTCTTTGTCGATCACGTGGTGCCCCTGCTGCGCAAGCGCGGGCTGTTCCGCACCCATTATTCCGGCCGGACGCTGCGGGAGCATTTCGGCCTGCCCCGCCCCGCCAGCCGCTTCGCCCCCGGCACGGCGGTCTCAGCACCGCGCGTCGCCGCCGGCCGCTGAGCTGCCCTTCATCCCGAGGATCCATCCGTCCATGAGCCAGATCGAAGACGCCTGGGGCGCCGGCCCCACCGACCGCTACGAGGAACTCGCCAGCCGGTTCCGCCCCATCTTCCGCGACATCCGCGACAGCGCGGTGGAGCGCGAGCAGACCCACCGCCTGCCCCGCGCAGAGATCGCCGCCCTGAAGGAGGCTGGCTTCACCACCCTGCGCCTGCCCAAGGACGAAGGCGGCTTCGGCGCCACCTTGCCCGAGCTGTTCAACCTGCTGATCGAGTTGTCCGAGGCCGACAGCAACGTCACCAATGCGCTCCGCGCCCATTTCGGCTTCACTGAGGAGGTGCTGAACTCGCCCTTCAAGGACTATCGCGACCGCTGGGTGAAGCGCATCGCGGCCAAGGAGACCTCGGGCAGCGGCTTCACCGAGGGGGCGGACAATGCGGTCGGCCACTTCAACACCCGCATCGTGCGCGACGGCGATCGGCTGCGCCTCGACGGCCAGAAATTCTACACCACCGGCTCCCTCTTCGCCGACTGGATCAATCTCGGCGCCGAGGACGAGGAGGGCAATTTCATCCTCGCCCAGGTGCCCACCGGCGCGCCCGGCGTGAGCATCGTGGACGACTGGGACGGCTTCGGCCAGCAGCTCACCGCCTCGGGCACGGCGAAGTTCGACAACGTGACCCTCTCCGACGACCTCATCAATCCGCAGCGCAAGCGCTTCCGCTATTCGGTCGCCTTCTACCAGCTCGTCCACCTCGCCACCCTCGCCGGCATCGGCCGGGCGGCGGCGGGCGACGTGGCGCGGCTCGTCTCGGTGCGCAAGCGGGTGTTCAGCCACGGCAATGCCGACCGCGCGGGAGCCGATCCGCAGATCCTCCAGATCGTCGGCAAGGTGCGCTCCAGCGCCTACGGGGCCGGCGCGGTGGTGCTCAAGGCGGCCGAGGCGCTGCAGCGCGCCTATGACACCCGCGAGCGGGAGACCTCCGAGGGACAAGACAACTCGGGGCAGGACCTTTCGGTGGCAGTGGCGGACCTCGAGGTGAACCAGGGCGTCACGGTGGTGACCTCCCTCATCCTCGATGCCACCTCCCACCTGTTCGACGCGCTGGGCGCCTCCTCGGCGCGGCGCGGAGTGGGCCTCGACCGCCACTGGCGCAACGCCCGCACCCTCTCCTCCCACAATCCGCGCGTCTACCGCGAGCGCATCGTCGGTGACTTCGCGGTGAACGGCACCTGGCCCCCCGGCCCCTACCGCGTCGGCGACGGCAACGCCGCCAAGGCCGGCTGACCGCTCCTCCTCCGCCACGGGACAAGACCATGACCGCGCCCGCCACCCCCGACATCAACGCCCTCGCCCGCCTTGCCGCGCAGGCTCAGGCCGATCTCGCCCGCATCGGCGAGACCGGCACGGACTGGGTGCCTCCAGCCGAGGGCATCGACCACAATGTGGTGGTGGTAGGCGCGGGCCAGAGCGGCCTTTCCGCCGCCTTCGGCCTCCGGCGCGCCGGTATCGGCCGCGTCAACGTCGTCGATGCCGCGCCGGCAGGCCAAGAGGGCATCTGGCGCGGCCCCGCGCGCATGACCATCCTGCGCACCCCCAAGGTGCCGCCGGGTCCGGAGTTGGGCCTGCCCAGCCTGTCATTCCAGGCCTGGTACGAGGCCGCCTACGGCGCCGAGGCCTATGCGGCGCTGCCGACCGTGCCGCGCGAGATCTGGGCGGACTATGTGGCGTGGTTCCGCTCGGCGTCCGGCGTCGAGGTGCGCAATGGCGTCACCCTGGCGCGGGTGGAGCCGCAGGAGGGGCGCCTGCGGCTCCACTTCACGGCGGAGGGGAAGACCTTCACCGAGACCACCCGCAAGCTGGTGCTGGCCACCGGCATCGCCGGCGCGGGCGGACCGTTCATTCCCGATGTGGTGGCGAACCTGCCTGGCCACCTCTATGCCCACACCCACGCCTTCGACCCGAAGGCCCTCGCCGGCCGGCGCGTGGCCATCCTCGGCTCGGCCGCCTCCGCCTTCGATGCGGCGGGCGCGCTGCTGGAGGCCGGCGCGGGGACGGTGGACCTGTTCTCGCGCGGCGCAGACCTCGCCCGCGGCTCGGCCATGAAGCCGTTCGGCTTCTTCGGCGCGTGGGAGCATTTCCACGCTTTGCCCGATGCCGACCGCTGGGCGGTGATGGCCCATTTCCGCCGCCGCGCCTCCTTCCCGCCACCGGCGGCGGTGAAGCGAGCGGTGGCCCATGCCAACTTCCGCATCCACCTCGACGCCGGCTGGCGCGCGGCCACGCCCCACGGGGAGGGCGTGCGCATCACGCTGAATTCGGGCGCCACCCTCGACGCCGATTTCATCCTGCTCGGCACCGGCTATCAGGCCGATGCACGCCTCTATCCGCCCTTCGCCGATTTCGCCCCGGCCATCGCCCGCTGGTCGGACAAGGTGGCGGTGGACGCGGCCGACGTCGCGCTCGCCAGCGCGCCCTATCTCGGCCCGGCCTTCGAGCTGGTGGAGCGCGAGCCGGATGCCGCGCCCTTCCTCGCCGACATCCACTTCCTCGCCTTCTCGGCCATGACCAGCACCGGGCGCCCGGTGGGCGACATTGCGAGCCTGCGCCACAACATCCCGCGCGCGGTGGCCGCCATCGGCCGCGACCTGTTCGTCGCCGACCGTGCCAAGCACCTCGCCCGCTTCCTCGCGCCGGTGGGCGCCGATGACCTGCCGCGCGACCTCTATGCCGGCGCCATCGCCGCCGGCGACACCCTGGCCGCCGCCGAATGAGCCGCCACCTGGCCTCACCCATTCGCTCCGGGAAACCGAGATGACCGTCCAGCAGCCCGCGCCCACGTTCCTCGCCTCCGGCGCCGGCCAGCCGCCTCGGGGCGTCACGCTCGATCTGGTGGACCTAAGCCCGCGTGCCGGGCAAACGCCCGCCCGCTCGCGCTTCGGCAAGACCGCGCGCTTCGCCTCCCGTGCGCTGGTCCCGGCGCTGCTGCTCGCCGTCTGGCAGGCGAGCTCGAACCTGGGCTTCGTTGCGCCGGAGGTGCTGTCCTCCCCGGGCGAGATCATCGCCGCCTATGCCGAGCTGATCCGCACCGGCGAACTGCAGGCGGCCATTCCCACCTCGCTGGCCCGCGCGCTGACCGGGCTGGCGCTGGGCGCGACCGTCGGCCTCGTGCTCGGCCTCTTCGCCGGCCTGTGGCGGGTGGGCGAGGAACTTTTCGACGCGCCTTTGCAGATGCTTCGCACCATCCCGTTCATCGCCATGATCCCGCTGTTCATCATCTGGTTCGGCATCGGCGAGCAGGCGAAGATCGCGCTCATCTTGGGCGCCACCATCTTCCCGGTCTATCTCAACACCTATTCCGGCGTGCGCGGGGTGGACCAGAAGCTGATCGAGGCGGCGCGGGTGTTCGGCCTCTCCCACGGACGCATCGCCACCCGCGTCATCATCCCAACCGCTTTGCCGTCCATCCTCGTCGGGCTGCGCTTCGCCGCCGGCGTGTCGCTGCTGGCGCTGGTGGCGGCGGAGCAGATCAACGCGCGCTCAGGCATCGGCTTCATCCTCATCAACGCCAACCAGAACCAGCGCACCGACATCATCATCGCCGGCATCATCGTCTACGCCCTGCTCGGCATCGCCATCGACCTCGTGATGCGTGTTGTGGAACGCCTCGCACTGCCCTGGAGGCCAAGCCTTGTCCTTGCATAGCTCCTCTCCCACCGAGGCCGTCGCCCTCGCCGGCCTCGACCTCGCCGCTCCCAAAACGCCGGCCCAGCCCGTGGCCGTGCGCCTCGAAGGCGTGCGCCGGGTGTTCGGCTCCCGCGCGGTGCTGGACGGCATCGACCTCGAGGTCCGGCGCGGCGAGTTCGTCTCCTTGCTCGGTCCCTCCGGCACCGGCAAGACCACGCTCCTGCGCATCCTCGCCGGGCTCGACCGGGCCGATGGCGGGCGCGTGGAAGTCGCCTCCGCCCGCTCCGTCGTGTTCCAGGAACCGCGGCTCGTGCCCGCCAAGCGAGTCTGGCAGAACGTGGTGCTTGGCCATGTGCAGAACCGCGTCACCCGCCGCCTCGCCACCGCTGCGCTGGAGGAGGTCGGCCTCGGCCGCCATGTGGACGTGTGGCCCAAGACACTCTCCGGCGGCGAGGCGCAGCGCGTGGCCCTCGCCCGCGCACTGGCCGGCGAACCGAACCTCCTGCTGCTCGACGAACCCTTCGCCGCGCTCGATGCGCTCACCCGCATCCGCATGCATGATCTCGTCGCCCAGCTGTGGCGGCGGCACCTGCCGGCGGTGGTGCTCGTCACCCATGACGTGGACGAGGCCATCCTCATGTCCGACCGGGTGATCGTCCTGTCGGGCGGCGGCATCCGCTTTGATGCCCGCGTGCCGCTGGAGCGGCCGCGCAAGCGCGGCGACGCGGGTTTCGCCGCGCTGCGCGCCCGACTCCTCGCCGAGCTGGGCGTCGCCTCGCCCGAGGCCGGCGGCCACGCCTGAGCCCTTCCCCATTTCCGATCCGGAGCTTTTTGCCGTGACCTCTTCCCTGCGTCCCACCCGTCGCCATCTGCTTGCCGCCGGCGCCGCCTTCGTCGCCTTCCTTGCCGCCTCCGCCGCGTCCGCTGAGGAACGCGTGAAGCTGCTGATCGGCTACCAGGACCTCACCGTGCCCTCCACCGTCACCGCTTCCAAGGTGCTCGAGGGCGCGCCCTATGACGTGGAATGGGTGATCCTGCCCGGCCCGGCGGCCCAGCTCTCGGCGCTCTATTCCAAGAACATCGATGTGGGCCACATGGGCGACACCTCGCTCATCATCGAGCAGGGCAAGGCCAAGGACGAGTGGGTGGAGGGCAATCCCCCGCTGCAGATCATCGCCGGCTGGCGCGCCAATGACGGCAAGTATCCGCCCATCGTCACCGTGGTGCGCACGGACGCCAAGATCGACACGCTGGCCGACCTGCGCGGCAAGAAGTGGTCGTACAATTTCGGCGGCTTCAACTATCTGCAATATGTGCTGACCGGCCTGAAGGCAGGGCTCACGCCTAAGGATTACGAGGCAGTGCAGCTCGGCGACCAGAATGCCTCCGCCGCCGCCTTCAACTCCGGCCGGGTGGACGCCTTTTCCGGCTCCATCGCGCCCGTGGGTGAATCCATCGAGAAGGGCACGGCCCGCGTCCTCATCACCAGCGACGAGCTGGAGATCCCCGCCCTCAACGTCTTCACCGCCCGCGGCGACGTGCTGAAGGATCCGGCCAAGCGCGCCGCCCTGGCCGATTTCCTTGCCCGCGTGCGCACCCACTGGACCTGGTATGCGGACCATCTCGACGAGGTGCAGAAGCTCTATGAGGAGAAGGTGAAGCAGACCCCGGCGCGGGCGAAGCTCACCACCCTCTACCAGAAGGCCACTTTCCAGCCCCTCGACGACAAGCTGGTCGCCCGCGAGCAGAAGATCGCCGACATCCTCACCGAGGCGGGCGGCATCCCGAAGAAGATCAACGTGAACGTTGAGTTCTACCGCGGCTTCAATTCCTCCACCGCCGGCGGCAACTGAGTGGCGAGGAACGGGAGACGACACATGGCAGCCTCTCCTCCGCCCGCCGTCGGCCGGCTCTCGCGGCGAACCCTTCTCGCCGCCACCGGCGCGCTCCTCCTCCCCGGCCTGGGTGCCGGTCGGGCGGGCGCGGCGGATGCCAGCCTCAAGGTCGGCTATCAGGACTCGACCCTGCCCGAGCTCGCCCGCGCCTCTGGCGTGTTCGAGGGGGCGCCCTACAAGGTGGAATGGGTCGTGCTGCCCGGCCCCGCCGCGCAACTCACCGCCACCTATTCGAAGGCCATCGACCTCGCCCATCTCGGCGACACCTCGCTCATCATCGAGCAGGGCAGGTCCGCCGATGGCTGGGCGGGCGGGCCGCCGCTCCAGATCATCGCCGGCTGGCGTAATCTCGACGCGCGCTATCCGCGCATCGTCACCGCCGTGCGCTCCCGCACCGGCGCGAAGACGGCGGCCGAGCTGAAGGGCCTCAAATGGGGCTTCAATTTCGGCGGCCTCAACTATGTGCAGTACCTCCTCGCCCGCCGGGCCGGCGGCCTCACCACCGCCGACATCGACCCCATCCAGTTCGGCGATGGCAATGCCGCCGCCACCGCCTTCAATGCCGACCATGTGGACGTCTATTCCGGCCTCGGCGCGCTGGTGGGCGAGGCGGTGGAGAAGGGCCAGGCGCGGATCGTGCTCACCAGCGACGATCTGGACATTCCCGCGCTCGGCGTGTTCGCCGCCCGCACGGACGCCATCGCCGATCCCGCCCGCCGCGCCGTACTGCAGGATTTCGTCGGCCGGCTGGCCCGCTATTTCGCATGGTATGCGGACAATCTGGATGCCGCCGAGCGCATCTACATCGACAGGGTGAAGCAGAGCCCCGCCCGCGCCCGCTATTACGTGGAATTCGGCAAGGCCCGGCTGCGCCCCATCGATGCCGAGCTGATCCGCCGCGAGCAGAAGATCGCCGACGCGCTGCTGGAGGCCGGCGCCATTCCACGCGCCATCGATGTCTCGTCCGAGTTCAACACCACCTTCAACGCCGCCGTGAACTGAACGGCGCCGGAGGGACCATGAACGTCTCCGTCAGCCCGAAGGCGGCCGCAGTGCGTGCCGACGTCACCGCCGCCGTGGTGCAGGCGACCCAGCGCATCCGGTTCGACGATATCCCCGCGCGCACCATCGCCACCACCAAGCGCGTGCTGCTCGATACGCTGGCGGTTGCCTGGGCGGCGGCGGATGCGGCCGGCGTCAATGCGGCGCGGGCGCTCGCGCTGCGCGGCGCGCCGGGCCATGCCAGCCTGTGGGGTGAGGGCGAGACCCGGCGGGAGCCCTCCGCCGCCGCCTTCTACAACGGCACGCTCGCGGCGGCGCTCGACTTCGACAGCCTCGCCGGATTCGTCCATGCGGACATCATCGTGGCGCCCGCCACGCTCGCCGTCGCCGAGCAGCAGCGTCGCAACGGGCGCGAGCTTCTCGCCGCCCTCACCCTCGGCAACGAATTGGTGGTGCGGCTGGCGGCAGCGACGCGCACCAACCGGGGCTTTTTCCACACCTCCATCGCCGGCGTGTTCGGCGCCGCGCTCGCCGCCGCCCGCCTGCGCGGGCTGGATGCGGACCGCACCCACAATGCCCTCGGCATCGCCTTGTGCCACGCCGGCGGGACCCAGCAGAGCCATGTGGAGCAGCGTCTCACCAAGCGTCTGCAATCGGCCTTCGCCGCACGCGACGGCATCATTTCCGCCGATCTCGCGGCGCTCGGCACCACCGGCCCAAGTGCCGCCTTCGAAGGGCCGTTCGGCCTGTTCGCCTTGTTTGAGGACGGTCGGCCGGAAGAGGTGCTGGACGGCCTCGGCCGCCGCTTCCTGGTGGAAGAGACCGCGCTCAAGCGCTTTCCCGCCTGCGGCTGCAGCCATGCGGCGCTTGCCGCGGCGCTGGAGATCGTCGCCCGCCAGGGCATCACCGGAGCGGATGTGGCGCGGGGCGAGATCGTGCTGACGCCCTATATGGCGCGCCTTGTCGGTGGCGCCTTCGCGCCCGAGGCCAATCCGCAGGTTACGGGCCAGTTCAACGTGCGCTACGGCGTCGCCGCTGTCCTCGCGCGCGGCGGCTTCGGCCTCTCCGACATCGAGCCGGCGGCGGTGCTCGACCCCGCCATCCGGCCGCTGGTGGAGCGCCTCACCGTACGGGTGGACGAGAGCCGCGCCGGCACCTTTGCCCCTGCCGACGTGACCATCGAGACCCGCGACGGCCGCCGCCTGCATCACCGCGTGGAGGCCGTGCCCGGAAGCCCCGAGGCACCGCTCTCCGAAGACGAGATCCACGCCAAGCTGGTCGCGGCGTTCGGCTACGGCCGCAACGCGCTGCCGCCGGCCCGCATCGAGGCACTGGTGCAGCGCATCCACCGGCTGGAGGGGGTAGACGATATTTCCACCCTCTTCGACCAGGTGCTGTGAGCGGCGACCCTTTTCAAGTCACTTCGCACGAGGCCTCCATGGCGCATGATTTCAACGACCGGGTCATCTGGATCACCGGCGCCGGCGGCGCCCTCGGCCGGGCCAGCGCCGAGACGCTGGCCGCGCAGGGCGCGACCGTCATCGCCTCCGGCCGGCGGGCAGAGACGCTGCCCTCGGCCGCACGCATCGTGCCGCTGGCCGTGGACATCACCGATGCCGCCGCCGTCGATGCCGCCGCGGCAGAGATCGTAAAGCGCTTCGGCCGGCTGGACGGGGTGGTGACCTCCACCAACCTGCCCATCTTCGGCGACTTCCTGACGCTCGAGGATGCCGACTGGCTAAAGGTGATCGACGCCAAGCTGCTCGGCACCGTGCGCGTGGTGCGCGCGGCGCTGCCGCATCTCATCGCCTCCGGCAAGGGGAGCGTGGTGGTGTTGAGCGGACGCGGCGGCATCGAGCCTTCGCCGCAGCATCTGCCGGGCTCCAGCGTGAACGCGGCGCTGATCCTGCTGGTGCGGGGACTGGGCACGGTCTACGGGCCGCAGGGCGTGCGGGTGAATGCCGTGTCGCCCGGCCCCATCAAGTCGCCCCGGCTGGATGCGCTGAACGCCGCCGGCACCGGCGCGCCGCCCGACACCGCCCTCCCCGGCCCCGGGCTTCCCGCGGACGTGGCCAACGCCGTGGCGTTCCTTCTGTCCGACGAGGCGCGCTACATCACCGGCTCGAACGTGTTCGTGGACGGCGGCGGCCGCGCCCTCGCCTGATCCGATTGCGCCGCAAAAAGCAGAAGGCCACCGGATCGTGGTCCGGCGGCCTTCTCGCGTCAGGGATAGACCTTGAAGGCGATGGTGTCGTCGCGCTCGATCTGGCGGATCAGGTCGATCTCCCAGTCGAGATAGCGGCGGAAGGCGGCATGGCGGTCGCCGGCCTCCTGGTAGGGCGAGCGCCAGACGTCATCGGCGGCATGGAGCAGGGCGGTCTCGCCGGTTTCCAGCGGCAGGCCGATGGCCTTCCAGGCCGCCGTTCCGCCCTCCAGCACCGAGACCTGCCGGCCGGACCCCGCCAGTTCCGCCGCCGCCAGCGCCGCAAGCTTGCCGTCCGACGAGGTCAGCACCAGCGGTCGCGGCGGCAGCGTGTCGAGCTCCTCGGGCAGGCGGGCGCGCACCGCGAAGCGGGCGCCGGGAATGTGGCCGGCCGCATAGGCCAGACTCGTGTCGAGATCGAGCACCACCACCGCATCCCGGGCGATGAGCCGCTCCATCCCCGCCACCTGCGTCACCGCCACGGTGGGGGTGCGGCCGAGCACGACCTGCGGCTCCGGGCCCTGCTCCAGCCGGTCGGCGGCATCGAGGCCCAGCACATAGACCTCGCCGACACCGAGCTGGATGAGCCACGAGGCGGTGATGGCGGCGCGAACGCCGTCGGCGTCGTCCACCAGCACGATGCGGGCGTTGCGGGTGCCCACCCAGCGGTCGGTGGCCTGCACCAACTGGCCGCCTTCCGCCCAGAACGATCCCGGCAGGTGGCCGGCCTCGTACTCGGCGCGGGTGCGCACATCCAGCACATAGAGGGTGCGCGCATCGCGCTCCGCCTCGAAGCGGGCAAGGCCCTCGCGATCCAGCGTGCGGATGCCGAAGCGCCGGGTGAGGCGGGCGACGCTGGCGCGCGCCTTCTCCAGCTCGGCGGGACCTGGGGCGGGCACTTCCGCGCGATCGCCATGGGCGAGGTCGTAGCCCTCGAACAGCCACGCCATGGTGCCGTTCTCCAGCGCCACCACGGTGTTGCGAATGCCGGCATTGATGAGCGCCTGCGCGCCGATGATGGAGCGGGTGCGGCCCGCGCAGTTCACCACCACCAGCGTCTCGTCGGAGGGCACGAGGCCATGGACGCGGAACGGCAGCTCCGCGTTGGGCACCGCATGGGCGCCGGGAATGTGGAAATTCTCGAATTCCTGGAAGGTCCGCCCGTCGAGGATCACGATGTCCTCCCCTCGATCAAGCCGCTCCTTGACCTCGCGGGCCGGCAGGCGGGGCGTGCCATAGGCGTGCTCCACGAATTCGCCGAACGCCTTGGAGAGCACGTTCGAGCCGGTATAGGCGATGCCCCCCGCCGCCTCCCAGGCGGCCACGCCGCCATCGAGCACGGACACGTCGGAATAGCCGAGTTCGGAGAGCCTGCGCGCCGCGCGGGTGGCAAGGTCGCCGGCGCCGCCGTCCGTCACCACCACCGGCGCGCCGAAGCGCGGCAGGAGGGCGGCGGCGCGCAGCTCGATCTGGCTCAGGGGCAGCGGAACGGACTGGAGGATGTGACCGTCGCGGGAGCGCACGCCCTCCTCGCGGGCATCCACCAGCGCGACTTCTCCGCCGCCGGCCAGACGGTTTCGCAAATCCTCGACGGTGATGAGTTGGTAGGGCTCCGCCAGTGCGGCGGGCGGGGTCTGGAGCGCGGCGGTCGCGGTCATGGGCGGTCTCCGGGAAGGGGTGGGCAGCCATCCTCTCTGTCTTTTTCTATAAATTCAATTGAATTTATTGACTAACATAAGAGGTGCTGATTTTCTGCGGTCACGCCGCCCGAACGGAACCGGAAACCGACCCATGACGCAGACGCCCGCCTCGGACAGCACCGGCCCCGCCGCCGGTTCAAATAAGGAAATCCGCGTCAACGCCTTCGCCATGGCGACGCCGGTGCATCACTCGCCCGGTCTGTGGCGGCATCCCGAAGACCGTTCGCTCGACTACACGACGCTCGGCTACTGGACCGACCTTGCCCGCATGCTGGAGGACGGCGGCTTCGACGCGCTATTCGTCGCCGACAGCATGGCCTCCAACGATGTCTATGGCGGCTCCTACCATGCGGCGCTGAAGGTGGGCGCGCAGATCCCCAAGCTCGACCCCATCGTGGCGGTGTCGGCCATGGCCCGGGTGACGCGGCATCTCGGCTTCGGCATCACCAGCAATGCGCTCTACGAGCCGCCCTACCCCTTCGCCCGCCGCATGTCGACGCTGGATCACCTCACCAAGGGGCGCATCGGCTGGAACATCGTCACCGGCCACACCAGCTCCGGCTCCCGCGCCGTGGGCGAGAAGGCACTGACGCCCCACGACGCGCGCTACGACATCGCCGACGAATATCTCGATGCGGTCTACGCCCTCTGGGAAGGCAGCTGGGATGACGACGCGGCGGTGCGCGACCGCGCGAACCGCGTTTTCGCCGACCCGGCGAAGGTGCGCCCCATCGTCCATCGCGGCCAGCATTTCCAGGTGGAGGCGATCCACCTCTCCGAGCCGTCTCCCCAGCGCACGCCCGTGCTGTTCCAGGCCGGCGCCTCCACGCGCGGCCGGGCCTTCGCCGCGCGCCATGCGGAATGCATCTTCGTGAGCGGGCCGACGCCCAACGTCATCGCGCCTGTGGTGGCCGACACCCGCGCCCGCGCGGCGGCGCTGGGTCGCGACCCGAAGGAAATCATGTTCTTCTCCATGGCCACCACCATTGTCGGCGCCACGGAGGAAGAGGCGCGCGAGAAGCTGGAAAGCTACCGCCGCTTCCTCAATCCGGAAGCCGCGCTGATCCTGTTCTCGGGCTGGACCGGCATCGACTTCTCCAAGCACGACCTCGACGCCCCCATCCGTTTCGACGACCGCTCGCAGGGCCTCGTCTCTGCGTTGGAAGCCTTCTCCATCGCCGATCCGAACCGGGTGTGGACGGTGCGCGAACTCGCCGAGCACAACGCCATCGGCGGGCGCGGCCCGGTCTTCATCGGCTCGGCCGCGCAGGTCGCGGACCAGATCGAGGCCTGGGTGGAGGCCACCGACGTGGACGGCCTCAATCTGAGCTACGCGGTGACGCCCGGCGGCTATGCGGATTTCGGCGCGCTGGTGGTGCCCGAGCTGCGCCGCCGCGGCCGCTTCAAGGCCGACTACGCCGCCGGCACGCTCCGCGAGAAGCTCTATGGCCCCGGCCGCAGCCGCCTGCCGCAGAGCCACCCCGCCGCCGCCTTCCGCCCCGCCGCTGCACCCGTCGCCGCCGCGCGCGCGGCGGTCTGACTTCCCGGGAGAAAGCGCATGTCCGCCGATGCCTTCGGAGCCATGGCCCTCATGTTCGGAGCCGTCTGCCCCGGCGAAACCCGGCCCGCGCTGGCTCCAGCGCCTCGCAATGATCTGCGCCTGAGCACGGCGCCCCGCGCATCCGGGGCCACGGCACCCGTCCTGCGACAGGTCTCGCTCGGCGCGACCCTCGCGTCTCTGCTCCAGCGCTGACCCCGGAAAGGCCCGCCATGACACGCCAGATCCGCCTCAACGGCTTCATCGGTTTCAGCCCGGTGCATCTCTCGCCCGGCCTGTGGGCCCACCCCGCGAGCCGGGGCGCCGATTACAACACGCTCGATTACTGGGTGGACATCGCCAAGGTGCTGGAGCGTGGCAAGTTCGATGCCCTGTTCATCGCCGACGGCATCGGCGTGCATGACGTCTATGGCGGCAACGCGGACGCGGCGATCCGCTCCGGCGCGCAATTCCCCAAGCTCGATCCGCTGATGCTGGTATCCGCCCTTGCCCACGAGACCAAGGACCTCGGCTTCGGCATTACGGCCTCCACCAGCCACGAGTTGCCCGCCGTGCTCGCCCGGCGCTTCTCGTCGCTGGACCATTTCACGCAAGGCCGCATCGGCTGGAACATCGTGACCGGCTATTCCGACAGCGGAGCCCGCGCCGTGGGGCGCGAGAAGGTGATCGCCCACGACACGCGCTATGATCGCGCCGACGAATTCCTCGAGGTCGCCTACAAGCTGTGGGAAAGCTCGTGGGAGGACGCCGCCGTGGTGCGCGACCGCGCCTCCGGCACCTTCGCCGATCCCTCCCGGGTCCACCGCGTGCGGCATGAAGGCCGGCACTTCGACATCGACACCATCCACCTCACCGAGCCCTCGCTCCAGCGCACGCCCTATCTGTTCCAGGCCGGAGCCTCGCCACGCGGGCGGGCGTTCGCGGCGCGGCACGCGGAGGCGGTGTTCGTGGGCGGGCCGACCCCGGCAAGCATCGCACCGGGCATCGCCGACATCCGGGCGCGGGCGGCGGCGCTGGGGCGCGATCCGCGCGACATTGCCGTCTTCACCCTCGCCACCGCCATCCCCGCCCGCAGCCGGGCGGAGGCGGATGACAAGCTCGCCGACTATCGCCGCTACACCGACCCCGACGGTGTGCTGGCGCTGTTCTCCGGCTGGACCGGCATCGATTTTTCCGCCTTCGACCTCGACGCTCCGCTGACCCTCAGCGAAGTCAAGGAGAATGCCGTGCAATCTCTGCTCGAGACCTTCACGGTGGCGGAGCCGGACCGGGTGTGGACGCTGCGCGAGATCATCGCCCACAACGGCATCGGCGGGCGCGGCCCGCTCTTCGCCGGCACGCCGGCCGACATCGCCGACGAGCTGGAAGCCTGGGTGGCGGCGGCGGACGTGGACGGATTCAACCTCTCCCACGCCTTCTTCCCGGATACTTTCACCGACGTGGTGGACCTGCTGGTGCCGGAGTTGCAACGCCGGGGCCTCTACAAGCAGGACTACGAGACCGGCACCCTGCGCGGAAAGCTCTCCGGCTCCGACCGGCTGAAGGAGACCCATGCCGGCGCCGCCTATCGCAGGCTCAGCGAGGCCGCGTGAGTGGCCAAAAGGGTCGCGCAATCTGTAGCTCGGCTAATGTCTATTAATTCGCGTGATTAACTGGACAATACAGCTTGGCCGTGTCATCCATGGTGCATCGGCGCGCAAGAGGGGGCATCCGGTGACGGCCAAGGGACGCGACGGCCAGATACGAGAAGGCCAGATACGCGATGGCTACGGGGTGTTCGATCGTGCCGAACCGGTCGGCGGCGTCGCTTTCCACGATGGTGATCGGAGCGATGGGGGCGCGGGCGGCAACCCTCCACCCTCGGGCTGGAACCTCGCCCCGGTGGTCGCGGCGCTGAAGCTGTCGCGGGATGTGCAGCACAACATCCGCCATCGCGGCCTGCTGCGCCCGCCACCCTCCCGCGAGGCCATCGTTTCCGCCCTGCAGGGGCTCGCCGCGGCGTTGTTCCCGGCCCATTATGGACCGCCGGGGCTCGCCGCCGAGACCATCGACTATTTCGTCGGCGCCACCCTCAACGACGCGCTCACCACCCTCGCGGAGCAGACCCGGCGCAGCCTGCCCTTCTCCACCCGGGAGGCGCGCTCCGAGGCGGTGTTCGAGCGCGACGCCATCGACATCGTCCGCGCCTTCGCCCAGCAATTGCCGCAGATCCGCGCCCTCCTCGTCAGCGACATCCGCGCGGCCTATGAGAACGATCCGGCGGCCACGGGCTTCGCCGAGATCCTGCTGGTCTATCCCGGGCTCACGGCGGTGGTGCATCACCGCATCGCCCATGCGCTCTACGGGCTCGGCGCCGGCTTCCTCGCCCGCCTCATCTCCGACATCGCCCATTCGCGCACCGGCATCGACATCCACCCCGGCGCCGCCATCGGCGGCAGCTTCTTCATCGATCACGGCACCGGCGTCGTCATCGGCGAGACCACCATCATCGGCGAGCGGGTGCGCCTCTATCAGGCGGTGACGCTGGGCGCGCGCAATTTCCCGACGGACGCCTCGGGCGCCATAATCAAGGGCGCTCCGCGTCATCCCATCATCGAGGACGACGTGGTGATCTATTCCGGCGCCACCGTACTCGGGCGCATCACCATCGGTCGTGGTTCGAGCATCGGCGGCAATGTCTGGCTCACCCATTCGGTGCCGCCGGGCAGCCATCTCACGCAGGCGCAGAACCGCTCGGTGGGCGGCGCGGGAGACCCCGCGCCCCTATCGCCCGCGAGCAACGGGGCGCGCCACACCAGCCTTTCAACGGGGAACCCGAATGACTGAAGAGCCTGCCATCAGAAGGACATTGAACGAGGCCGCCGCCCGGCAGCTCGCCAATGCCACGAAGACCCGCGCGCAATGGTCCGGCATCACGCCGCGCTGGCTCGTTTCCTTCCTGCCGTGGACACCGGTGGAAGCCGGCATCTACCGCCTCAACCGCGTCAAGGAAGCCAACGGCGAGATCGCCGCCGACGTGGAATGCTCGCCCCGCCGCGACCAGGACCCGGACCTGCCGGAGACCTTCGTGGACTATGACGAGGCGCCGCGGGAATATTCCCTCAATGCGGTGACCACCATCCTCGACGTGCAGACCCGCGTCTCGGACCTCTATTCCCACCCCTACGACCAGATCCAGGAGCAGCTGCGCCTCCTCATCGAGAAGGTGAAGGAGAAGCAGGAGGCCGAGCTCATCAACAATGCCGAGTACGGCCTTCTGACCAACGCGGCGCCCTCACAGAAGATTGCCACCCGCACCGGCGCGCCGACGCCGGACGATCTCGACGAACTCATCACCAAGGTGTGGAAGGAGCCGGCCTTCTTCCTCGCCCATCCGCGCGCCATCGCCGCCTTCGGCCGCGAATGCACCCGCCGCGGCGTGCCGCCGCCCACGGTGACCCTGTTCGGCACCCCGTTCCTCACCTGGCGGGGCCTGCCGCTGGTGCCGTCCGACAAGCTCTATGTGGACGAGAACGGCAAGACCAACATCCTGCTGCTGCGCACCGGCGAGAAGAAGCAGGGCGTGATCGGCCTGTTCCAGCCGGGCGTTCCCGGCGAGGTGGCGCCGAGCCTGTCGGTGCGCTTCATGGGCATCAACCGCAAGGCCATCGCCTCCTATCTGGTCTCGCTCTACTGCTCGGCCGCCGTGCTCACCCACGATGCGCTGGCGGTGCTCACCGATGTCGAGGTCGGCAAGTATCATGCCTATCCTGACACCTACGCCTGAACCGGGGGGGCCCGAAGGGGTGGCGGATTTCGGCCCGGACGATTTCGGCGCGGCGGCAAACGCTGCGCCGGCATCGCCGCCGCCGGGCTGGCCCGACCCGCAGGTGCTGCAGCAGATCGCCAACGCCCTGTTCCAGGCAGGGCCGCTGCCCGGTTCCGGTACGGCTGATGCCGCGCCGCACCTCGTGACGCTGCCGTCCGCGCCGCCGAACCCGACCGACGTGCCGGGCCTGCCCGCCACCACGCTGGCTGCCCAGCATTTGCCGTCGCGGCCCCCCTTCGCCGCGCCGGACCTGCCGCCCGTGACCATCCCCTCGGTGGTGCCGACGCCCAACATCCCTGCGCCGCCGGCACCGGCGGCGGTGGCCGTTCCCGGCCTTCCCGGCTTGCCCCAGCCGGGTGGCTCACCCGCGCTGTCGCTTCCGGGCCTCGCCAGCGGCTTCAGCGCCGGGCAGGTGCCGGCGGGCCTCGGCAGCGTCATCGCTCTCGACAGCCGGCGTCCGCCCGCGCCTTCGACGGCCCCGGGGGATTTCGGCGGAGAGGCGGGCGGCCTCTACTTTCTGGACGAGGCGCGCGCCCACTCGCCCCTTCCCGCCTCTGCGTCCCTGCCGGCGGAACCCGCCCTGCCGTCAGCGCCCGCCCTCCCCGCCCTCCCGGCCGCGCCGGCGCAGGCCCCGGACTTCGGCGGGATCTCCTCGGCGCTGAGCCCGGAGCTGGTGCCGGACCTCGGCCCGCAGACGCGCCCGTTCGATCCGCACGCGATCAAGCGGGACTTCCCCATCCTGCAGCAGAGCGTGCACGGCAAGCCGCTGATCTGGCTCGACAATGCCGCGACCACGCAGAAACCGCAGGCGGTCATCGACCGCCTGACGCACTTCTACGAGCACGAGAATTCCAACATCCACCGTGCCGCCCACGCCCTCGCGGCGCGGGCGACCGACGCCTATGAGGCGGCCCGCGAGAAGGTGCGGCGCTTCCTCAATGCCGGGTCGGTGAAGGACATCATCTTCGTGCGCGGGGCCACCGAGGGCATCAACCTCGTCGCCCAGACCTATGGCCGGCGGCATGTGAAGGAGGGCGACGAGATCGTCGTCACCCATCTGGAGCACCACGCCAACATCGTGCCGTGGCAGCAGCTCGCCGCCGAGAAGGGCGCGCGGCTGCGCGTCGCGCCGGTGGACGACACGGGGCAGGTGATCCTCGAGGAATACGAGAAGCTGCTCAATCCCCGCACCCGCATCGTCGCGTTGGCGCAGGTGTCCAACGCGCTGGGCACGGTGGTTCCAGTGAAGGAGATGGTGGCCATCGCCCACCGCCACGGCGTCTGCGCGCTGGTGGACGGGGCGCAGTCCGTCTCGCACATGGCGGTGGACGTGCAGACGCTGGACGCCGACTTCTTCGTCTTCTCCGGCCACAAGGTGTTCGGCCCCACCGGCATCGGCGTGGTCTACGGCAAGAAGGACGTGCTCGCCCATCTGCCGCCGTGGCAGGGCGGCGGCAACATGATCGCCGACGTGACCTTCGAGAAGACCATCTACAATGGTCCGCCCGAGCGGTTCGAGGCCGGCACCGGCAACATCGCCGATGCGGTGGGCCTCGGCGCGGCCATCGACTATGTCGAAAGCATCGGCATGGAGGTGATCGCCCGCTACGAGCATGAGCTGCTGGTCTACGCGACGCAGCGGCTTCTGACCGTGCCCGGCCTGAAGCTCGTCGGCACGGCGGCGGAAAAAGCGAGCGTGCTCTCCTTCGTGCTCGATGGCTGCCGCACGCAGGACGTGGGCGCGGCGCTGGATCGCGAGGGAATCGCCGTGAGGGCCGGCCACCATTGCGCCCAGCCCATCCTGCGACGGTTCGGGCTGGAGAGCACGGTGCGGCCCTCCCTCGCCTTCTACAACACGACCGACGACGTGGACGCGCTGGAAACCGCCCTCAAGCGCATCCAGAGCAGCCGCGGCTACCGGCTCTGACCCCTCCCCGCCCCGGCCCCATCGCCGGGGCGGGAGAGGCCGGGCGCCAAGCCCGACGAACGTTGAGAATTCAGCCGCACTTCTGCGGCCCCGGCACGCCCCCCAAGAAACCCCTGCTCCGCCAGAGACCGCAGAAGGGGATTTCTCGTCAGCTTTCCCATCGAGCCGACGCCCTGCGCAGGGCCGCACGGCCATTCCACGTCCAACTCGTGGACATTTAATTACATTAAAACGATCGACAAACTAAGTTTAAGGGATATGCTGACCGTCTCTTCGCCCATGCGTCGCGCCGGACCGGAATTCCGGTGTTGAGCCTGACCTGCGAAGCGCTCCGCTCGAAGCGCGCCGGGTGCCCCTCCGGCCCTTTCCAACGCTCCTTTCCGTCGGACCCGCCACTTCGGACCCAGCCATGAACGAAATCGTCGTCCCCTCCGCCGCCGCGACCCTTCTCGGCGGACCGCTGCGCCCGGACGCGCCGGCGCTTGATGCCCTGTTCGACACCATCGCGGCGGGCTCTGCCCAGCGCGAGTACGAGCGCATCCTGCCGCACGAGCCGCTGGGACTGATCCGCTCTACGAAGCTCGGCGCCCTGCGCCTGCCGGTCGAGGCGGGCGGAGCCGGTGTCTCGTTCCGCGAGCTGTTCGGGGTCGTGCTGCGTCTCGCCACGGCGGACGCCAACGTGGCGCACATCCTGCGCAATCATTTCACCTTCGTGGAGCGCTACGCGCGCACCCCGCGCAATGCCGCGGAAGAGGGATGGCGCCGCGCCGTGGCGGAAGGGGCCATCGTCGGCCTCGCCAATACGGAGAGCGACGCCAAGGTGGTGGGCGGCTCCCCATTCGCCACCGTTCTGCGCCCGGACGGCGACGGCTGGCGCATCAGCGGCCGCAAATACTATTCCACCGGCACCATCTTCTCCGATCTCGTGCTGGTGCGGGTGGCGACGCCGGAGGGCGGCAACGCCTCCCTCATCCTGCCGGTGAAGCGCGAGGGCATCGAGATCGTCGATGACTGGGACGGCATCGGCCAGCGCCTCACCGGGTCGGGCACCACCATCTTCAACGACGTGCGCGTCGAGCCGGACGAAGTGGTGCCGGACGGCACCAGCGTCGGCTACGGTACGGCCTATTCCAGCACCCTGCCACAGCTTTACCTCACCACGGTCAACGCCGGCATCCTCGCCGCCGTGCTGCGGGATGCGACGGCCCTGCTCAAGAGCCGCAAGCACACCTATTTCTTCGCGCCGACGGCCGTCGCCACGGAAGATCCCATCCTCCAGCAGGCGCTCGGCGAAATCTCGGCGGCGGCCTATGCGGCGGAAGCACTGGTGCTCGCCACCGCCGATGCGCTCGATGCCGCCGATGCGCTGCGCGCGTCCGGCGCGTCTTCGGAAGAGGTGAACGCGGCGGCCCACGGGGCGGCGCTCAAGGCGGCGCGGGCCAAGGTCATCATCGATGATCTCACCCTGCGCTCGGCCAGCCAGCTGTTCGATGTGGGCGGCGCCTCGGCGGCCCACCGCGCAGTCAATCTGGACCGCCACTGGCGCAATGCCCGCACCCTCGCCTCGCACAATCCGCGGTCCTACAAGGCGCGCCTGCTCGGGCTCCACGCCATCGACGGCACGCCCCTGCCGCCCTCGAGCTTCTTCTGAGCCAGGGGCCGGCGTGGTCCGGCCCCTCAGCGCCCAACCCCATCCGAGACCCGAAAGCCCGATGACGTCCCCCTTCGAGACCCTAGCCCTGTCCCGTCGCACGCTCCTTGCCGGCGCCGGCGCCTCCCTCCTCCTGCCGGCAGCCGCGCGCCGGGCGGGCGCAGCCCCGGCCGCCGGAGGCACCCTCGTTGCCGTGCTCGATCCCGAGCCGGCAGGCCTCGTCGCCGGCCTCACCATCTCCGCGCCGGCGGTGGCGGTCTCGGCCAACATCTTCGACGGGCTCGTGGAGTATGACGAGGGCTTCAAGCTCAAGCCGAGCCTCGCCACGTCCTGGGAGACCTCGGCGAACGGCACCGTCATCACCTTCCGCCTCCGCAACGACGTGACCTGGCATGACGGCACGCCCTTCACCTCGGCGGACGTCGCCTATTCCCTCCTCGAAGTGACGAAGAAGGTGCACCCGCGCGGCAATGCGGTGTTCGCCAATCTCACCGCCGTGGACACGCCCGATCCGCACACGGCGGTGCTGCGCTTCTCGCGCCCCTCGCCAGTGGTGTGGGCGGCCTTCAACGGCACCGAGACGCAGATCCTGCCTAAGCATCTCTACGAAGGGACCAACCCCCTCACCAATCCCCTGAACGGCAAGCCCATCGGCACCGGCGCCTTTGTCTTCAAGGAGTGGGTGAAGGGCGAGCGCATCGTTCTGGAACGCAATCCCAATTACTGGGACAAGGGCCGGCCGTATCTCGACCGGGTGGTGTTCCGCATCATCCGCGATCCTGCCTCCCGCGCGGCGGCGCTGGAAACCGGAGAGGCGCAATACATCCCGCTCAATCCCGTGCCGCTTTCGGACGTGGCACGCATCAAGGCGTCCAAAGACCTCGTGGTGGAGACGCGCGGCTTCGAGGGGCCGGCGCCCATGTATTTCTTCGACTTCAACCTGCGCCGTGAGCCGTTCGGCGACATCCGGGTGCGGCAGGCCTTCGCCCACGCGCTGAACCGCAAGGCGCTGGCCGAAACCGTGTTCTACGGCCTCGCCAAGCCCGCCGCCGGGCCCGTGCCGAGCTACCAGACCCAGTTCTTCGCGCCCGATCTTCCGCAATATGACTACAACATCGCCAAGGCCGAGGCGCTGCTGGATGCCGCCGGGCTGAAGAAAGGCGCGGACGGCGTACGCCTGCGCATCGACCACATCCCCTCCGCCTATGGCGAGGATTACCGGCGGGCGGGCGAATACTTCAAGCAGGCGCTGAAGCGCATCGGCGTCGAAGTCACGCTGCGCAACTACGATCTGCCCACTTACATCAAGGTGGTCTTCACCGAATACGATTTCGACACCCACAGCGCCTGGTATTCCGCCTATCCCGATCCGCAGATCGGCGTGCAGCGGCGCTATTGGAGCCAGGCGATCAAGAAAGGTACGCCCTCGTCCAACGCCTCGGGGATCGCCGACCCGGAGATCGACGCGGTCATCGAGCGCATCCAGACCGAGGGCGACGTGGAGAAGCGCAACGCCGACATCCGCGAATTGCAGCGCCTCGCGCAGGTGAAGCTGCCCTCCGTGAATCTGCTGGAGCTCACCTTCTACCGCGCCTATTCGGCGAAGCTCTCGGGCATCGATCTCGCTCCGTTCGGCGGCTACCAGTCGCTGAAGACCGTGTGGGTGGGGGCCTGAGATGGCGCGCGCCCTTCAGCTGCCCGAGGGGCGGGTGCTGCGCTATCTCGGCCTGCGCGTGGTGCAGGTGGTGCCCACCATCCTCGCCATCGTGGTGCTGAACTTCTTCTTCCTGCGCCTCGCCCCCGGCGACCTCGCCGAGGTGATGGCCGGGGAGGCGGGCTCCGCGACGCCCGAATACATGGCCATGCTGCGCCAGCAGTTCGGGCTCGACGAGCCGCTGCTGGTGCAGTTCCTCAAATATATGGGCCAGCTATTCCAGCTCAATCTCGGCTATTCGTTCCGCAATTCCATGCCGGTGCTGGACCTCATCCTGACCCGCGCGCCCAACACCGCGCTGCTCATGCTCTCCAGCCTCGTGCTGGCGGTGGCGCTCGGCATACTGTTCGGCGCCATCAGCGCGCAATGGCGCGGGCGCTGGCCGGACGGCGTGCTCTCCGCCTTCTCCACCATTGGCTTCGCCACGCCGCTCTTCTGGGTGGGGCTGATGCTGATCGTGCTGTTCTCGGTGGAGCTGCGCTGGCTGCCGGCGGGCGGCATGCGCGACCTGCAGCAGGTCCATACCGGGCTTGCGGCGGTCGGCGACGTGGCGCTGCACATGGTGCTGCCGGTGCTGTCGCTGGCCTTCTTCTACATCGCCATCTACACGCGCCTCACCCGCTCGGCCATGCTGGAAGTGCAGGAACTGGACTTCGTGCGCACCGCCCGCGCCAAGGGCATCGCACCTTTGCCCATCGCCGTGCGCCACGTGCTGCGCAATGCGCTCCTGCCCATCGTCACCATGACCGGCCTGCAGCTCGGCACGCTGCTCTCGGGGTCGGTGGTGATCGAAACCGTGTTCGCCTGGCCCGGCATGGGCCGGCTAGCCTTCGATGCGGTGTTCCAGCGCGACATCAACCTGCTGCTGGGGGTGCTGTTCTTCTCCTCCTTCCTGGTGATCGTCTCGAACCTCGCGACCGATCTCGTCTACGCCCTGCTCGACCCGAGGATCGACGTGCGATGAGCCTCGACGCCACCGACATCCTTCCCCGCGCCGCCGCGGCTTCGGCCCCCGCCGCGCCGAAGCCGCGCCGCGCGGTGCGCACCTCCTCCTTCGGCTATCGCTTCCTGCGCAGCCGCACCGCCCTTGCCGGCAGCATTGGCCTCGCCTTGGTGGCCGGCGCCGCGCTGTTCGCGGGGCAGATCTTCCCCGGCGATCCGCTGGACATGGTGGCCCGACCGTTCATGTGGCCCTTAACCTCGGCGGAATACCCGCTCGGCACGGACATGCTGGGCCGGGACATCCTCGTCGGCCTCGTCTATGCGGCGCGCGTCTCGCTGGCGGTCGGCCTCGCCGCCGCCGGGCTCGCGGTGGCGCTGGGCGTCGTGTTCGGCGCGCTGTCGGGCTATTTCGGCGGCTGGGTGGACCAGGTGCTCACCCGCATCACCGAAGTGTTCCAGACCATGCCGCCGCTCGTGTTCGTGGTGGTGGTGGTGGCGATCCTTACCCCCTCGGTCTCGTCCATCGTGCTCGGCATCGCCGTGACCTCCTGGCCGCAGGTCGCCCGGCTGGTACGGGCCGAGGCGCTGCGGCTGCGCGATGCGGAATTCGTGCAGGCGGCGCGGGTGATGGGCATGGGACATTTCCGCATCATCCTCACCCACATATTGCCCAATGCCATCTCGCCGGTGGTGGTGGCGGGCTCGATCCTCGTCGCCTCCGCCATCCTCACGGAGGCGGCGCTCTCGTTCCTCGGCCTCGGTGATCCCAACCTCATCTCCTGGGGCAGCATGATCGGCTCCGGCCGCGAGGTGCTGCGCACCGCTTGGTACATGACCGCTTTGCCCGGCCTTGCCATCTCGCTCACCGTCATGGCGCTGAACCTGCTCGGCAACGGCCTCAACGACGTGCTCAACCCGCGGGTGTCGCTGACATGACGCGCCCTGCCCTTCTCGACGTCAAAGACCTCACCGTCCGCTTCCGCACCCCGGCCGGCCGGCTGACGGCGGTGGATCGCCTCTCCTTCAACATCGCGGCCGGCGAGACGCTCGCCATCGTCGGCGAGAGCGGCTGCGGCAAGTCGGTAACGGCCATGGCGCTACTGCGCCTGCTCCGGTCGCCGCCGGCGGAGATTTCGGGAAGCCATGTGCGGTTCGAGGGCACGGACCTGCTGGCCCTCTCCGAGCGCGCCATGCGTGACGTGCGCGGCAACCGCATCGCCATGATCTTTCAGGACCCGCTCTCCGCGCTGAACCCGGTGCGCACGGTGGCCGACCAGATCATCGAGAGCCTGAAGCGCCACACGAGCCTGCGCGGCCCCGCTCTGCACCGGCGCGCGGTGGAGCTGCTCGACCTCGTCCGCATTCCCGAGCCCCATCGTCGGGCGGACGACTATCCGCACCATTTCTCCGGTGGCATGCGCCAGAGGGTGATGATCGCCATCGCCATCGCCGCCAATCCGCGCCTGCTGATCGCCGACGAGCCCACCACCGCCCTCGATGTCACCGTGCAGGCGCAGATCCTGAAGCTCATCGTCTCGCTCCAGAAGGAGTTCGGCATGAGCCTCCTGCTCATCAGCCACGACCTCGGCGTGGTGGCGGAGACGGCGGACCGCGTGCTGGTCATGTATGCCGGCCGCAAGGTGGAAGAGCGTCCGGTGGCCGACCTGTTCGCCCGTCCGCTCCATCCCTACACCCGGGCCTTGATGCGCGCCCGCCCCACGCCCGGCCTGCGGCGCGCGCTGCTGGACGAAATCCCCGGCATCGTGCCCTCCCTGGCCGACCTGCCGCCCGGCTGCGCCTTCGCGCCGCGCTGCGCCCATGCGGACGAGACCTGCGCGCGGCTCCAGCCGGTTCTGGAAGGCGTGGGCGGTGGCGGCAGCGTCGCCTGCCTCCACCTCGATCGCCTCGCGGGGGAGAAGCCCCGCGCGCCCGTCCTGGAAGGCGTGCCGGCATGAGCGCGCCCGTGCAGACGCCCGCTTTGGAAGTGCGCGACCTCGTGGTCTCCTACCGCACCGGCCGGGGGCCCCTCTCGGCGGTGGACGGCGTTTCCTTCGCCATCCGCCCCGGCGAGACGCTGGGGCTGGTGGGGGAATCCGGCTGCGGCAAGTCCTCCCTCGCCAAGGCCATCGTGCAGTTGGTCGAGCCCACGTCCGGCGCGCTGAAGGTGGAGGGGCACGACATCACCGGGCTCAACGCCCGCGAGCGGCGGGCGCTTCGGCCCAAGGTGCAGATGGTGTTTCAGGACCCCATGGGCGCCCTCGACCCCCGCCAGCGGGCCGGCACGATCCTCGAAACCCCGCTCAAGCTCAACGGCGTGCGCGGCAAGGCCGAGCGGCGAGCCCGGGTGGCGAGCCTCATGGAGGCGGTGGGGCTGAGGCCCGAATTCATCGACCGGCTGCCGCATGAATTCTCCGGCGGCCAGCGCCAGCGCATCGGCATCGCCCGCGCGCTTGCCCTCGATCCCGCGGTGATCGTCTGCGACGAGCCGGTGTCGGCGCTGGATGTGTCGCTGCAGGCGCAGGTGCTGAACCTCCTGCGCAAGGTGCAGCGTGAAACCTCCGTCGCCTATCTCTTCATCAGCCACGATCTCTCGGTGGTGGAGCACATCGCCGACCGGGTGGCCATCATGTATCTGGGCCGCATCGTCGAGCTTGCCCCGCGCGAGACGCTGTGGCGCGCGCCGCTCCATCCCTACACCCGCGCGCTCATAGAGGCGCTGCCGCGCATGGACCCCGGCGTGAGCCGTATCGCCGACAAGACCATCGTCGGCGGCGACCTGCCGAGCCCCTTCGCGCCGCCCAAGGGCTGCCGCTTCCACACCCGATGCCCCATCGCCGTCGCGCGCTGCGCCATTGATGCGCCGGCCCTGAGCGATGCGGGCGACGGCCACCTCGTGGCCTGCCATCTCGCATCCGGCGCCGTGCCCGCGCCAAACGCCAGCGCTGCGTTGCAGCCGGCCTGACCCCCTGCCTGCCCGTCCGGCGCCGCAGCGCCGATCCGGAGACCCGACCATGACCGCACGCATCACAATCTCGCCCGCGGACTATCCCGAAAGTCCCCTCGCGCAGGCGCTGAAGCAGCCGCTGCTGCTCGGCCTGTTCCTGCCCATCCAGAGCGGCGGCTGGTCACCCTCGACCCTGCCGCGCAGCACCGACTGGACCTTCGACTACAACAAGGCGCTCACCCTCAAGGCCGAGGAACTGGGCTTCGACCTCGCCTTCGGCCTTGCCCAGTGGATCGGCAAGGACGGCTACGGCGGCGACCTGAAGTATCGCGAGCAGGCCATCGACCCGTTCGTGACCGTGGCGGCCCTGTCCTCGGTGACGAAGAGGATCATCCTCATCTCCACCATCCACATCCTCTACGGGCCGTGGCACCCGCTGCACCTCGCCAAGTTCGCGGCGACGCTGGACCACATTTCGGGCGGGCGCTTCGGCATCAACATGGTCACCGGCTACGCCCCGCGCGAGCCGAAGATGTTCGGCACCACCCAGATCGAGCATGACGCGCGCTATGCGCGGGCGGCCGAGTTCATCGGCATCGTCGAACGGCTATGGGCCTCCAGCGAGAACTTCACCATCGACGGCGAATTCTGGAAGCTGGAGGAGGCTTACGTCTCGCCGCGGCCCAGATATGGCCGTCCGATCCTCGTCAACGCCACCGGCTCGCCCGCCGGCTTCGACTATGCCGCCCAGCATTCCGACCTCGTCTTCATCACCAGCCCGGCCGGGGCGGAGATCGAGGCGGCGCTCGCCGCGTTGCCGGACCACGTGGCAAACCTCAAGGCCCGCGCCAAGGCTGCCGGGCGCGAGGTGCGCGCCATCATCAACCCGATGATCGTCTGCCGGCCGACCGAGCAGGAGGCGAAGGCGTATCACGCCGCCATCCTCGCTCATGCCGATACCGGGGCGGTGCAGGGCTTCCTCGCCCACCACGCCGCCGGCGACAGCCAGGCCTGGAAGAACCACAAGGGCGAGCACCGGGTGCTCGGCGGCAACATCCAGATCATCGGCTCGCCCGAGCAGGTGGCGGACAAGCTCATCCGCCTGAAGCAGGCCGGCATCGACGGCGTTCAGCTCGCCTTCTTCGACTTCAAGCCAGACCTCGATTTCTTCGGCGAAGCGGTGCTGCCGCTGCTGAAGCAGGCCGGGCTGCGCATCTGATCCCCACACGACCGAAACGGAGGCTGCCCATGCTGAACCGTCGCGACATCCTGCGCCTTGCTGCGGCCGGCGCCTCCCTTGCGGCCGTGCCGATGGCGCACGCTGCGGACGGCTCGCCCGTCCGCGGCGGGCACCTCGTCTCCATCGTGGTGCCGGAGCCGCAGACCCTCGGGCTCACGGTGTCCAACCCCACCATCGTCATCGCCATCAACGTGTACGATGGCCTCGTCACCTATGACGGGACGGGCGCGCCGCGTCCGCAGCTCGCCGAGAGCTACGAGCAGGCACCCGACGGCCGCTCCATCACCTTCCGCCTGCGCAAGGGCGTGACTTGGCACGACGGCGTGCCCTTCACTGCCGCCGACGTGAAGTATTCGATCCTGGAGGTGGTGAAGAAGACCCACCCGCGCGGCATCGGCACCTATTCGCAGCTTCAGGACATCGAGACGCCTGACGACCACACCGTCATCCTGCGGCTGGCGAAGCCCTCGCCGGTGATCTGGGCCGCGCTCAATTCCAGCGAGACGCAGATCCTGCCCAAGCACCTTTATGAGGGCACCGATCCGCTCACCAATCCCTGGAATACGAAGCCCATTGGCACGGGTCCCTTCATCTTCAAGGAATGGGTGCGCGGCAGCCACGTGACGCTGGAGCGCAACCCCAACTACTGGGATGCCGGCAAGCCCTATCTCGACCGGCTCACCTTCCGCTTCGTGCCCGATGCCGGCGCCCGCGCCGCGGCGCTGGAGACCGGAGAGGCGCAATATGTGCCGCTCAGCCCGGTGCCCCTCTCGGACGTGGAGCGGCTCGCCAAGCGGCCGGACCTCGTGGTGGAAACGCGTGGCTGGGAGGCGGTGGCGCCGGTCTTCTTCCTCGACTTCAATATGCGCCGTCCGCAGTTCCAGGATGTGCGGGTGCGCCGGGCCATCGCCCTCGCCATCGACAAGAAGGCGCTGGCGCGAACGGTCTGGTACGGCTTCGCCGAGCCCGCCACCGGCCCGGTGCCGGCATTCCAGACCGCGTTCGCGGCCACCGGACTGCCCCAGTACGACTATGATCCGAAGAAGGCCGAGGCGCTGCTCGACGAGGCCGGCCTCAAGCGCGGGCCGGACGGCGTGCGGCTGCGCTTCAACCACGCCAGCATCCCCTATGGCGACGACTTCAAGCGCTCGGGCGAGTTCATTCGCCAGCAATTGAAGAAGGTCGGCATCGAGGTGGAACTGCTGAATTACGATCTGCCGACCTTCCTGCGGAAGATCTACACCGAATACGACTTCGACACGCTGAACGCCTATTACGCCGCCTTCGCCGATCCGCAGATCGGCGTGCAGCGCCGCTTCTGGTCGCAGACCATCCGGCCGGGGTCGGCGTGGTCCAACGCATCCGGCTATTCCAACCCCAGGGTGGATGCATTGCTGGAGGCCGCGGCGGTGGAGCCGGACCCGCAGAAGCGCAAGGCGCTGCTCGGCGAGTTCCAGCTGATCGTGCAGACCGAGCTGCCCTCCATCTCCATCTTGGAGCTGAAGCAGTTCCGCGTGTGGTCGAGCCGGTTGAAGGGCGTGAATGTCGGCCCAATCGGGGTCTATTCCTCCTTCGCGGATGCCTGGCTGGAGCCGGCGCCCGGAGCCGTTCGGGGCTGAGCGCCGGACGTCCGCCTGTCCCGAACCCTGTCCAAGCCGCCACAAGGGATGCGTCATGTCTCAGGTTCCGCCGCGCAACTCCGCCCTCGCCGACCGGCGCGTCGTCGTCATCGGCGGCACCAAGGGCATCGGCTTTGCCACGGCAGAGGCGGCGGTGGCGGAGGGGGCCGAGGTGGTGGTGGCGAGCCGGGACGCGGCGCGTGTCGCCGGAGCGGTGGAGCGCCTGGGCGCCAAGGCGTCCGGCGCCAGCCTCGACGTCGCCGATGCCGAAGCGGTGGCGCGCTTCTTCGGGCAAATAGGGCCGTTCGACCACCTCGTGACGACGGCGGCGCATGTGGTGCGCAAGCCGCTTCTGGAGGCGGACCTCAATGAGGCCCGCGCCTCCTTCGATTCCAAGTTCTGGGGGCAGGTGAATGCCGTGCGCTCCGGTGCGCCGCTGATCCGGGCGGGCGGCTCCATCGTCCTAGTGTCGGGCATCTCCAGCCGCCGGGGCATCGGCACCATGGCCTTCCCTGCCGCCATCAACGGCGCCGTCGAGGCGCTGGCGCGCAGCCTTGCCGTCTCGCTGGCGCCCATCCGCGTGAATGCGGTTTCGCCGGGCTATATCGATACGCCCGGCCATGGCGGGCCGGAGCGGGCGGCGACGCTGGCCCGGGTCGCGGCTGCCATTCCCGCCGGACGGCCGGGGCGGCCGGAGGAGGTGGCGCAGGCCATCCTCTATCTCCTCACCAACCCCTTCTCCACCGGCACCGTGCTCGACATCGACGGCGGCCACCTCGCATCGTGAGAGGGCCGGGTTTTACGTTGCGTCCGCTCAAACGCCGCGCTGGCTGTTTCGGCTTGTCTACGCTCGGGCGCCGCGCGGGCTTTGGGGCCGGCGAAGGCCTCCGCCGGCCGGCCGCCTCACACCACCAGCCGGAAGCCGGCGCCGCCTTCCGCCGCCACTTGTCCGGGAAGCTGCTCCTCCCAGCCGAGATAGGTGCGCATGGCGTCCGGATTGCCGTCGTGGCGGTCGTGCGCCCAGAATAGGTAATCGATGCGCTCGGCATCCGGCGGGCTGGCAGGGCTCGCCTCCACCGGCAGGCCCACCGCCCGCCACGCCGCAAGGCCTCCTTCCACCGCGACGATCCGCGCCGCGGTGAGGCCGGCGAGATCGAGCGCGGCGAGATCGGCAACGCCGGGATCGGCGGCAAACAGGACAATGGCGGGCGCTGCCAGCACATCCGCTGGGAGCGCCGCAAGGCGCGGCCGGATGGTCCACAGCGCCCCGGCCGCATGGCCCGCGCGATAGGCGGCACTGGCATCGAGCGAAAGCGCCCGCGCGCCGTCCTTCAGCAAGGCCGCCGCCTCCTGAGGGGAGACACGGGGAAGGGCCGGGATCGCCGCCTTCGCCGCATCGACCACCCGGGCAATGTCGTCCGGCTTTCCATCGAACACGTGCACATCCTCGCCGAGCTGGATCAGCCAGTGGGCGGTGAGGCACGCGCGGACGCCATCGGCGTCGATCAGCACGATGCGCGCGTGCTGCACGCCCACCCATTTGTCGAGCGACTGCACCAACTGGCCGCCCGGTGCGGCCACCGCGCCCGGCACCGGCAGAGCGGTGCGGTCGGCGGCATCCCGCAGGTCGAAGAGGAAGGTGGTGCGCGCACCGGCCTCCGCGCCGCGCCAGCGGGCGAGGGTCGCGGCATCCACCAGGGGCACGCCGAACCGCGTGCGGACGGCTTCGGCGCGGGCACGGGCAGCGGGGATATCCAGAACCGGCGCGACCGGGACGACACCGGATTCCAGCGCCAGCCCGGCGAGGCGCCAGCCCTGCGTGCCGCCCTTCAGCGCTACCACGCGATTGGGCACCTGCGCATCGATCAGGCTCTGCGCACCGATGATGCCCCGCGTGCGCCCGGCGCAGGAGACGACCACCAGCTGCTCCGGCGCGCGGACGAAGGCGTCGAACTTCTCCACCAGTTCCGCCCCCGGGCAGCTGATGGCGCCGGGCACATGGAAGCGCGCGAATTCCTCGGGGGTGCGGCTGTCGAGGATCACGAGGTCCGCGCCCTCGCCCTTCAAGCGGGCGAGTTCGGCGGCCTCGATGGCCGGGGTATGGAAGGCATGCTCCACCACCTCGGCGAAAGCCTTCAAGCGGCTGTTGACGCTCTTGTAAATCTCATAACCGGCCGCCACCCACGCCGCGACGCCGCCCTCCACGGCGGCAAGGTCGCTGTAGCCCAGCGCCGCCAGCCGCTGCGCGGCCTTCACCGCGAGGCCATCGCCCTCGTCCAGCAGAACGACCGGGGTCGCAAGGCGCGGAACCAGCGCGCCGATGTCCAGCTCCAGCCGGCTGTAGGGCGCGTTGACGGCGAAGAAGGGGTGGCCCTCGCCGAACTGACCCTCCTCGCGCACGTCGAGGAAGGCGATCTCCCCGGTCCCGCGCAGGGCCGCCTGCACGTCTTGGGGGGACAGGAGGCGGACAGCGGCGGACGGCGTGACGGCGGAAAAGGTCATCGGCAGGTTCCTGGGGGCGCCGGTTGGCGCGAGATGCGGGAAGGGCTCGCGGGGACGGTCAGTCGCGATAGTCCGGCTCGCGCCGGTCGAGCAGGCGGCGCAAGGCGGCGAAATGCAGCTCCGCGCCGTGGGGCTTCTGGCCGGGCGCGGCGGTCTTCTGGCTGGCCTGCAACAGCCCGGCGCGATACTGGGCCTGCGCCTTCTCCACGAGGGGAGCCGGCACCTGCTTCAGCGGGCGGCCGGTCCACAAGGCGTAGAGCTGCACCTGGCAGGCGCGTTCCAGCGCGAACAACCGGTCATAGGCCTCCGCCGTGGTGCGGCCGGTGACGATGACGCCGTGATGGGCGAGGAACAGGATCTTCTTGTCCGGCCCCAGCAAGGCCGCCAGCCGCTCGCCCTCCTCCGGCTCGCGGGCAAGGCCGGTATAGGCGTCGTCATAGACGATCTCGTCGATGAGCAGGATCTCGGTCTGGCCCACCGGCAACAGGCGGTTGTCTTCCAGCCGGGTCAGCGCCGTCGCGTAGGGCATGTGGGTGTGCAGCACCACCTGGTGCTCGCGGTGGAGGCGATGGATCGGCGCGTGGATGCAATAGGCCGAGCGCTGGATCTCCCCCTCGCCTGCGATCAGCCGCCCGTCATAGCCCACGGTGAGCAGCCCGCTCGCCGTCACCTCCGACCAGTGCAGGCCGAACGGCGGGAGCAGGAACGCATCGTCCCGCCCCGGCACCGCGACGGTGAGGTGATTGTAGATGCCCTGGTCGAAGCCATGCCAGACGGCGAGCCGGTGGGCGGCGGCCAGATCCTCGCGGGCGGCCAGTTCCTCAGGGGAAAATTGGGGCGTGGCAACGCGTTGCGCGGCGACGGGGGAGCGTGCGGGAGCGGGCATGGAATTTCTTATTGATAATTTCGATAGACAAAATCAGTATCATGGCAATCGGCCTCATGGAAGGTCCGCTCGGCAGAATGGCGCGCGGCACCGGCCGGCCTCTCCTCCCCCATCCACAAGGCAGGGTCATGCGCTCAGGTGCCCTCAAGCTGTTTGCCGTCGCGGCTGCTTTCATCGGCTTGCTTCCCGCGACGGTCCTCGCCCAGACAGGCCCATCCGAAAGGACGCCGAAGCGCGGCGGCACGCTCGTCACCATCATCCAGCCCGAGCCGACGGTGCTGACCACCACCGTGAACAACCAGTTCTCCAACGGTGCCGTCTCGGTGAACATCTATGACGGCCTCGTCGCCTATGACGACAATCTCGGGCTGAAGCCGGCGCTGGCGGAAAGCTGGGAGATCTCGCCGGACAAGCTGACCCTCACCTTCCATCTCAGGCACGACGTGAAGTGGCACGACGGCGCCCCCTTCACGTCAGCAGATGTGCGCTTCAGCGCGCTGGAAATCTGGAAGAAGGTGCATTCACGCGGCCGCCTCACCTTCGCCGAACTGGAGGATGTGGAGACGCCCGACGCCTATACCGCCATCTTCCGCTTTCGCGCCCCTTCCCTCGTCGTGCTGTCGGCGCTCAACGCCTGGGAAGGGCAGGTGCTGCCGAAGCATCTCTATGAAAACACCGACATCCTGAAGAACCCGCACAATGTGGAGCCGGTCGGCACCGGGCCTTTCAAGTTCAAGTCCTGGACCAAGGGCGAGGCCATCGAGTTGGAGCGCAATGCGGACTATTGGGATGCCGGCAAGCCCTATCTCGACCGGGTGATCTACCGCTTCATTCCGGACGGCGGCGCGCGGGCGGCGGCGATCGAGATCGGCGACGTGGGCTATGCCGCCTTCGATCCCGTGCCATTCGCCGACATCGAGCGGGTGCGCAAGCTGCCCAATCTGAAGGTGGAATCGCGCGGCTACGAGTGGAACGCCAAATACTATTTCCTCGAATTCAACCTCAGGAACCCGATCCTGGCCGACATCCGCGTGCGGCGCGCCTTCGCCCATGCCATCGACCGGCAGGGGCTCGCCGACACCGTGTGGTTCGGGCTCGTGACCCCGGCCACCGGGCCGATCCCCTCCTTCACCAAGGCTTTCTACACGGCGGACGTTCCGACCTATGCCTTCGACCCCAAGGAGGCCGAGCGGCTTCTGGACGAGGCCGGCTACAAGCGCGGCGCCAATGGCGTGCGCTTTTCCATCAATCAGGACTTCCAGCCCTTCAACGAGAATTTCCGC
Organism: Xanthobacter agilis; assembly: GCF_021730435.1. Lineage (GTDB taxonomy): Bacteria > Pseudomonadota > Alphaproteobacteria > Rhizobiales > Xanthobacteraceae > Xanthobacter > Xanthobacter agilis. The sequence continues at coordinate 63,636 of NZ_JABWGX010000014.1, read as the reverse complement.
AAGACTGCCGAATACATCCGCCAGAACCTGAAGCGCGTGGGCGTCGAGGTGAATGTGCGCTCGCAGGATCTCGGCGCCTTCGTGCGGCGCGTCTACGGCTCCTATGACTTCGACATCAATACGGGGCAGTTCTCCGTGTTCATCGATCCCGAGCTGGGGTTGCTGCGGCAGTTCTGGTCGAAATCCATCGCGCCCGGCATCCCCTGGACCAATGCGTCCAGCTATGCGGACCCCGGCACGGACAAGGTGATCGAGGGCATCAAGAGCGCCGCCGATCCGGAGCAGCGCGTGGCGCTGTTCCACGAGTTGCAGCGCCGCGTGCAGCGCGACTTGCCGGTGCTGCCGCTGCTCGAGCTGAAGCAGTTCACCGTCTACAACACCAACGTCCGCGGCGTTTCGGTGCGGCCGGACGGGGCCATGTCCTCGCTGAAGGACATCTGGCTCGCCGAATAGAAGCGGCAGGCAGAACGAAAAAATCCCCGGCGGGTCGCGAGGGACCCCCGGGGATAAGTTGCGGGAGAACTCTGGAAGCAGCGGCCGCAGGGGGCCGCCGGATGCCGGACCATCTCGCCGGGGCCAGGAACCCCGGCGGCGGAAACCCGGCGCGAGAGGTCACCCGGGCCAGGGCCTGAGCGCGCGTGGGCTCAGCCGTTCGAGAGAGGCGAGGCATCGCGCGGCGATCCGCATGTCGCCGATGGAGGAGAACAGGCGGCCGTCGATGTCGTTGAACAGGTGATCGCAGGCGTGGAAGAGAAAACCCTCGGAATGGCGCGAGGCGAGCCCGGCGCGCCGGCCTGCGACGGACAAGACGAGGATGCCGGCGGAAGCCTGGGCACTCGATGGGTCGCTCGATCTGTCTGCGTCGGCCATGATCGCCCTCCGGGCTTTGCGCGCCGCTCCGGTATTCCCGCCTGAAAGGGGAGACCGGTCGGGCGGCGCATTTTAAATTTACTAATTCTATCGATTCGATCAATTATAAAATGAATCGCAGCAGGGCCGCTGCGTTTTTTTCCTCGCTGGAGCGCGTCATGATCGAGCCGATCCGCACCTGGGATCTCCCGAACCTTCCTGGTCCACTCGCGCGGGCCGCCTGAGCGCCATGCTGACCAAGAAGGGCAAGTATGGCCTCAAGGCCGCGGTCTTCCTCGCGCACCAGCCCGAGGGCAAGGCGCTTCAGGTGGCCGAGATCGCCGACGCCAACCACATCCCGAAGAAATTCCTGGACGTGATCCTCGGCGAGATGCGCCACGCCGGCTTCCTCCTGAGCCGCAAGGGCAAGAGCGGCGGCTATCGGCTGGCGCGGGGGGCAGACCAGATCAATGTGGGAGCCCTCATCCGCGCCCTCGACGGCCCGCTCGCGCCCCTGCCCTGCGTCGGCGGTCCGGACTATCTGCCGTGCCCGGATTGCGATGGCCCGAACTGCACCATCCGCTTGCTGATGGCCAAGGCCTATGCCGCCATCCGGGAGGTGATGGACGACTGCTCCCTCGCGGACCTGCGCGACATTTCCGGGGATCGTCTCCAGGCCTTCGTCGACTACATCTGAGAGCGCCCCGCTCCCACGCGACAGGCGCGGACGCGCCGGCGGGTCTGCTCATATCGTAGGCACAACGCCGCCATATTGCGCATCAGAATAAAATACATAAACTGACTCGAAATTAGGAGAGTCCCATGTCGCGCCTGCCCCTTCGCTCGTTGAATGATGCCCCCACTGAGGCGAAGGACCTGCTGGCGGCGGCTGAGGCGCGCAACGGCTTCCTGCCGAATCTCCTGCGCGTCCTCGCCAATGCGCCCACCGCGCTCGAGACCTATCTGACCGTTTCCGGCATCAACGCCCGCGGCTCCCTCTCCCTCGCGGAGCGCGAGGCGGTGCAGATCACCGCGGCGGCGGAGCATGGCTGCGGCTTCTGCGTCGCCGGCCATACGGCCATCGTCACCAAGGCGGGGCTGGACCCGGCGATCATCGCCGCGCTGCGCGAGCGGGGGCATGTGCCGGATGCGCGGCTGGAGGCGGTCGCCCGCTTCACCAGGGCCGTCATCGCCAGCCGTGGCCGGGTGGAGGATGCCGACCTCGCCAATTTCCGCGCCGCCGGCTTCGACGACAAGGCGGCGCTGGAGGTGGTGCTGGGGGTGAGCCTCGCCACCCTCTGCAACTTCGCCAACAATCTGGGCGCCCCGCCCCTCAATCCGCAGCTCGAGCCGTTCCGCTGGGACGCGCCCCGCGAGAGCGCCGCATGATGGCGGACGCGCTCGATTCCTCGCTCGCCACCTGGCTGGAAGATAACGCCCCTCGGCTCGATGCCGATGTGAGCGCCGCCGCCGATGTCCTGCCGCGCCTCGCCGCTGCCAACGCCTTCGCCATCGGCGTGCCGGTGGCGGCCGGCGGCGTGGGCGGGCCCCCCATCGACGTGGTGGAGGCGATCGCCGACGTCTCTGCGCATTCGCTGGCCGCCGGCTTCGTCTTCTGGGGCCACCGGACCTATGTGGAATACCTGCTCCAGAGCCCCAACACGGCCCTGGCCGGGCGACTCTTGCCGGATCTGCTGCACGGGCGCGTCGCCGGCGCGACCGGGCTGTCCAATGCCATGAAGTTCCTCGCCGGCCTGGAAGACCTTCAGGTGACGGCGCGCCGCGAAGGCGAGGGCTTCCGCCTCGACGGCAGGCTGCCGTGGGTGACGAACCTTGCGCCCGACGCCTTCCATCTCGCCGCTGCGGTCGCCCATGCGGACCGTCCCGGCGCGTTCGTCGCGTCCCTCGCGGCGGAGGATGCGGGCATCGAACGCTCGGCCGACCTCGACCTCATCGGCCTGCGCGCCACCAACACGGCGGCGGTGGCGCTCACGGGCGTTCGCATCGATCCGGATCGGGTGATCGCGGCGGATGCCCACGCCTGGCTGCCCAAGGTGCGCCCGGCCTTCCTCACCTTCCAGTGCGGCATGTCCATCGGCCTCGCGCGCCGGTCCATCGCGGCGGCGCGGGAAGCCGCCGGCGCCGGCCGCCACATCCTTGCCGAGCCGCTCGCCGTACTCGGGGCCGCATTGCGCAACCAGGAGCGCGCGCTGGCCGAGGGGCTGGAGACGGGGGCCTTCGAGACCCAGCCGGCGGCCCTGTTCCGCATCCGCATCGCCCTCGCCGAGATCGTGGCGGAAGCCATCGGCCTCGAATTGCAGGCGACGGGCGGGCGGGCCTATCTCACCGCCGCCGGTGCCGCTTTCGCCCGCCGCTGGCGGGAGGCGGCCTTCGTGCCCGTCATCACGCCCAGCCTCGTGCAGCTGAAGACGGCGCTCGCGGCGCAGCGCCAGAGCGCGGCATGAGCGTTCCGGTCCTGTCGGCTGAGGGCATCGCGCTCAGCTATCCCGGCGCGCCCGCGCCCGTGCTGGAAGGGTTCGACCTCGCCATCCAGCCGGGAGAGGTGGTGGCCATCCTCGGACCCAGCGGGGCCGGCAAATCGAGCCTGCTGCGCGTCCTCGGCGGGCTCCAGCGGCCGAGCGCCGGCACCGTCCGCATGGGCGGCACCGTGCTGGAGGACGTGCATCCGCGCCTTGCCGTCGCCTTTCAGGACCCCTGCCTGCTGCCGTGGCTGACGCTGGAGGCCAACGTCGCCTTCGGGCTGGATTTCAAGCGCCAGCCTCCCGTTTCTCCGGCGGAGCGCCGCTTGCGCGTCGATGCCGCCATTGCCGAAGTGGGGCTCGGCCACGCCCGCCACCTGCCGCCCTCCGCCTTGTCCGGCGGCATGGCCCAGCGCACCGCGCTCGCCCGCTGCCTCGCCCGCAAGCCGCAGGTGCTGCTGCTCGACGAGCCCTTCGGCGCCCTCGACGAGGTGACCCGGGCCGAGATGCAGGACCTGCTGCTGAAGGTGGTCGCCGATTTCGGCACGGCCGCCCTGCTCGTCACCCACGACATCGACGAGGCGCTGCTGGTTGCCGACCGGGTGGTGCTCATCGGCGGCGCGCCGGCCCGGCAGGTCGCCAGTTGGACCCTGGACCTGCCCCGCCCGCGCCGGGACGAGGTCGCGACCCTCGGCGCCCTGCGCATCGACATTCTGAAGGCGCTGCGTGGCGCCGTCCGCCGCCACTGACGCCCGCCGACGAGGAGACCCACCATGTGCATCGCCTGCCTTCCCCGCGGCGGCTTTTCCCGCCGCGAGATGCTGAAGCTGTCCGCCCTTTTCACCGCCGCCGGCGCCCTGCCTTTGCTCCGCGCCGCCGAGGCCCGCGCGCAGGAGCCGGACGCCCCGGTGCGCATCGGCTACCTGCCCATCACCGATGCCACGCCGCTGCTGGTCGCCCATGCCAATGGCCTGTTCGAGGCCGAGGGCCTGAAGGCAGAGAAGCCCGTCTTGCTGCGCAGCTGGGCGCAGGTGATCGAGGCCTTCATCTCCGGTCAGGTGAACGTCATCCACCTGCTGTCGCCCATGACCGTCTGGGCGCGCTTCGGCTCCGGCGCCCCGGCCCGGGTCGTGGCCTGGAACCATGTGAGCGGCTCTGCCCTCACCGTCAGCCCCGACATTTCGAGCGTGGCCGATCTGGGCGGAAAGACCGTGGCGGTGCCGTTCTGGTACTCGATCCACAATGTGGTGGTGCAGAACCTGCTGCGGGAAAACGGCCTCACCCCCGTGACCAAGAAGACCGGCACGCCCGCCGCCAACGAGGTCAACCTCGTGGTGATGGCCCCGGCCGACATGCCGCCCGCCCTCGCCACCCGTCAGGTGGCCGGCTACATCGTCGCCGAGCCGTTCAACGCGGTGGCGGAAGCGCAGGGCATCGGCAAGATCCTCCGCTTCACCGGCGATGTGTGGAAGGACCACGCCTGCTGCGTGGTGTTCATGCATGAGCGAGATCTCGACGGGCGGCCGGAGTGGTCGCAGAAGGTGGTGAATGCCATCGTGAAGGCGCAGCTGTGGACCCGCGCCAACCGCGCCGAGACAGCGCGCCTCCTCTCCAAGGAAGGGCCGAACCGCTACACGCCCCATGCCCAGGCGGTGCTCGACAAGGTGCTCTCCCCGCCCGAGGCCGACACCGAGGCCTATCTGAAGTCCGGCGCCATCCGCCATGCCGATTGGAAGGAGAAGCGCATCGACTTCCAGCCCTATCCGTTCCCGAGCTACACCGAGGAACTGGTCCGGCGCCTCAAGGGCACGTTGATCGAGGGCGACGGTGCCTTCCTCGCCAAGCTCGACCCCGCGACGGCCGCGAAGGAGCTGGTGGACGACCGCTTCGTCAAGGCGGCGCTGGCGGCCAACGGCGGCCTGCCGGCGTTCGGCTTCCCCGACACATTCACCCGCACCGAGGTGATCGCGCCTTGAATGCGGAGCCGCAGCAGAGGTCTTTCACCGCCGGAGCCAATCCGACGAACGACGCGCGCCCGAAAGGCGCCGCGCGGGGCGGCGGACTTTCGCGGCCGCTTCTCGGGATTGCCGGCCTGCTCGTCCTGTTGGCCCTGTGGTGGCTCGGCACGGATGTGCTTGCCGCCCCCGGCAGCTTCGCGCGGCGTTTCTCGCCGGCGAGCGCGTTCGCGAGCCTCGGCGGCCTGCTGCTGCACTCGGACCTGCCGATCCATGTCTATGTCAGCCTCCAGCGCATCTTCATCGGCCTCGGCTTCGCGCTGGCCATCGGCGTGCCGCTGGGGCTCGCGGTGGGCACGTTCGGCGCGCTGGAAGCGGCGACCACGCCGGCCTTCCAGTTCCTGCGCATGATCTCGCCGCTCTCCTGGATGCCGCTGGCGGTGATGGTGTTCGGCGTGGGCGACCGGCCCATCTATTTCCTGCTGGCCTTCGCCGCCGTGTGGCCGATCCTCCTGTCCACTGCTGCCGGCGTGCGCCAGCTGGACCCGCGCTGGCTGCTGCTGGCGCGCAGCCTCGCCTCGACGCGGTGGGAGATGCTCTCGCGGGTGATCCTGCCGGGGGTGACGGGACACATCCTGACCGGCGTGCGCCTCGCCATCGGCATCCTGTGGATCGTGCTGGTGCCGTGCGAGATGCTGGGCGTCTCCGCCGGGCTCGGCTATTTCATCCTCGATACACGCGACCGGCTGGCCTATTCCGAGCTGATGGCCATGGTGCTGCTCATCGGCGTGCTCGGCTTCGCCCTCGATGCCCTCGCCCGGGCGCTGTGCCGCCGCTGGGCCTGAGGCGGAAGACATCTCCGGAATGAAGGTGGACCCGCCCGGTGCCAGACGGCACCGGCGCGGCGCGGCTTCGTGCGGCTCTGAGCGGAAGAAGAACTGGGCGCATCGCTATTGTCTATTATTTCGATATAATTTATATGAAATTGATTGGAGCCCGTCGATCCTCCGTCGGAGTGATCGCGCGCCAAGGGCTTTGCCCGCCTGCCGGCGCGGCTTTGGACGGCTCCGCCCCTTTCCTGAAGACCGAGAAGCTTCGCCATGACAATCGCGCAGAAAATCGTCGCAGCGCCGGCCGCATCCCCGTTCGGCGTCGCGGAGCTGGAACCGGTCATCGCGCGCATCGCGGCCAGGGCCGAGGCTCCGGGGCGCCGCGCCGAGGATGTGCGAGCCGACGTCGAAAGTCTCCGCTCCGCAGGTTTCGGGGCGTTCCGACTGCCGAAGGCCGAGGGGGGCGCCGGGGCCAAAGTACCCGACCTGATCGGCGTGGTGATCGCCCTTGCCGAGGTGGATTCGAACCTGCCGCACGTGCTGCGCAACCACTTCCTGTTCGTGGAGAAAGCCCAGCGGTCCAAGGCCAGCCCGAAGTTCACCCGATGGCTCGACGAGGTGCGGGCCGGACGCCTGTTCGGCCTCGGCGCCAGCGAGACGGGCATCCAGAACATCGGCGCCGGGAGCGGCAATACGGTGGTGCGGCCCGAGGGCTCCGGCTTCGTCCTGGACGGGGTGAAATACTACAGCACGGGCAATGCCTTCACCGACTACATCTACGTCAATGCCCGCACGCCCGAGGGCGTGCCGGTGGCCGCCGTCGTGCCGCGCCAGCGCGAGGGCGTCAGCGTCCTCGACGACTGGGACGGCATCGGCCAGGAACTGACCGCCTCCGGGACCACCACCTTCTCCGGCGTGAAACTCTCGGCTGACGAGGTGATCGTACAGGCGGAGGAAGAGGCGCCGGTCCCGCACGACGCCACCCTCGCCCAGCTCTATCTCACCTCTATCGTCACCGGCATCCTCAAGGCGGTGGCGCGCGATGCGTCAGGATTGATCCGCTCCCGCGACCGCAACTTCTACCACGCCACGGCGGCCCGGCCGGCGGAAGACCCGCAGTTGCAGGAAGCGCTCGGCCGCATCGCCAGCGCCGCTTATGTGGCGGAAGCCGCCGTGCTGCGCGCGGCCGAAGCCCTGGACGGCGCCATAGAGACCGCCCGCGCAGGTGCACCCGACGCGGCATTGTTCGAGGAGGCTGCGCGCCGGGCGGCGCAGTCCAAGGTGGTGCTGGACGGGCTCGCCCTCGACGCCGCCAGCCGCCTTTTCGATGTGGGCGGCGCCTCCGCCGCCACCCGACGCGCGGGGCTCGACCGGCACTGGCGCAACATCCGGACCCTCGCCTCGCACAATCCGGTTGCCTACAAGGCCCGCGCCCTCGGCCGTCAGCTGCTCGACGGGACGCCCCTGCCCGCGGCCGCCTTCTTCTGAGGCCGGCGCAGCGCGACGGAAGGACGCCCCATGACACACGCAGCGCCTGCCTCCATCTTCCCCGCCGCCGGGAAGATCGCACTGAAACGCACACCCCGGCAGCGCGAGAGCCGGCTCAGGCTTGCCGGCGCCGATGCCGCCCGCCTGGTGCTGCCGCTCGTCCTTCTTGGGATCTGGCAGGGGGCCTGCTCCTTCGGCTTCATCAGTCCCCGCACTCTGGAATCGCCGGTCGCGGTGGTCGGCGCGCTGGTGGAGCTGACCGTATCGGGCGTGTTGTGGGAGAGCCTCGTCGCCTCATTCAAGCGCGCCTCCGCCGGCTTCCTCGTCGGCGGCGGGCTGGGGCTGGTGCTCGGCATCGTCGCTGGCCTCTGGCGCACCGGAGAGCGCGCCTATGACGCGCTGCTGCAGATGCTTCGCATGGTGCCGTTCCTTGCCGTCATCCCGCTGTTCGTCATCTGGTTCGGGGTGGACGAGGAGCCGAAGGTCCTCCTGATCGCCCTCGCCTGCATCTTCCCCGTCTACCTCAACACCTTCTCGGGCGTGCGCAACGTGGACCCGAAGATCATCGAGGCGGCGACCGTCTTCGGCATGAGCCGAGCGGCCATCGCCACCGAGATCGTCGCGCCGCTGGCGCTGCCCTCCATCATGGTGGGCGTGCGCTATGCCATGGGGGTGGCGCTTCTTTCGCTGGTGGCGGCCGAGCAGGTGAACGCCACGTCCGGCATCGGCTATCTCGCGCTCAATCCGCGAGCCTCGCTCCGCACCGACATCATTCTCGGCGTGGTGCTGCTCTATTCGGTCCTCGGCCTCGCCGTCGATTTCCTCATCCGCACCGCCCAGAGCCGGCTCCTGCCGTGGCATCGCAGCGTGCTAGAAAAGGCGCGCTGAGCCATGAACCAGGCCATCCGCACACCTCTCCTGCCCGTCGGCGTCGTCGATCCGGCCGATAAAGCCGTAGCCCTCAAAGGCGCCGCCAAGGGCTTCGGCGGCCGCATCCTGTTCGAGGGCCTCGACCTCACCATCCGCCGCGGCGAGTTCGTGGCCCTGCTCGGCGCCTCCGGCTCGGGCAAGACCACCCTGCTGCGCATCCTGCTCGGCCTCGACACGCTGGATGCCGGGGAGGGCGAGGTCGCGACGCCGCGCGCTGCCGTGTTCCAGGAGCCCCGGCTGGTACCGTCCCAGCCGGTGTGGCGCAACGTGCTGATGGGCGTGCCGCGCCGCGCCCGGCAACGCCGTCAGGCTCTTGATGCGCTGGCCGAGGTAGGCCTTGCCGATCATGCCGACGCCTGGCCCGTCACCCTCTCCGGCGGCGAGGCGCAGCGGGTGGCGCTCGCCCGCGCGCTGGTGCTTGAGCCCACCCTGCTGCTGCTCGACGAGCCCTTCGCCGCCCTCGATGCACTGACCCGCCTCAAGATGCAGGATCTCGTGCGTCGCCTGTGCGCCCGCCACCACCCCGGCACGCTGCTCGTGACCCATGACGTGGACGAGGCCGTCCGCCTCGCCGACCGCGTCCTGGTGCTACGCGACCGTCGCCTCACCCTCGACGCGACGGTGGGCGAGGCCCGCGACGGCACCACCCCCGCTGGCGCCCGGATGCGCGCCCGCCTCTATGCCGAGCTGGGCGTCGACCCGCTCGGGCTGGAGGCCGCCGGCGCGTCCGGCAGCGCCCCGTGATTCTCGTTTCCCCTGACCAGCCAAGGACCCAGCGATGACCCGTTTCCCGACGAAACCGCAGCTCTCGCGCCGCCACGCGCTCGCGCTCGCCCTGTCCTCGGCGCTCGCCGTCGGGCTGGGGACTCCCGCTTCGGCCGCCGAGCCGGACCTCTCCGGCGTCACCCTGCGCATCGGCATTTTCGAGGACGTGACCCGCGACGCCATCGAGGCCACCGATTTCCTGAAGGGCACGCCCTACAAGATCCAGTGGGCGCGCCTCAACGGTGCCGGCCCGACCGTGCAGGCGCTGGGCGGCAATGCCATCGACATTTCCTGGGGCCTCAGCGACACGGCGGCCGCCAAGGCTTCGTCGGAGGACCGGCAGAACTGGACCGCCCAGAATGCGCCCATCAAGGTGGTGGCGCTGCTGAAGCCCCTCGACGAGGACAAGTTCTCCAACAGCCTCATCGCCGCCCACAAGAGCGCCGGCATCAAGACCCTCGCCGATCTGAAGGGCAAGACTTACGCCTATAACGAAGGTGGCAACATCAACGCGCTCGCTTTGCTCGGCCTTTACGCCGCCGGGCTGACGACCAAGGACGTGCAGGTGCGCCTCCTGACCTATGACGCGACCTCAACCGCCTTGATCGCGGGCGCGGTGAATGCAGCGCCCGTCACCCGCGCCCGCGTCGCCGACGCCCTGGCGGATGGCACGCTCGTCGAAGTCGCCCGCGATATCGATGTGGGCTTCCCCGGCTTCGTCTCGGTCACCGCCCGCACCGCCGCCGTCGACGATCCCAAGCTCGGCCCGGCCATCGGCGATTTCCTCAACCGGCTCGCCCGCTATCTGCGCTGGGCCTCGAGCCGTCCCGAGGAGACCGCGAAATCCTATGTGAAGACCCAGCAGCTCGCCGAGCGCGACGCGCTCGCCGCCGCCCGGGCCAAGGCCGTGACCCTCATTCCCGTGAACCCCGGCAGCCCGGGCTTCGAGAAGGAGATCGCGGCCACCGAAAAGCTGGTGAAGGCCGGCTTCTATCCCCGTCCCGTGGACTTCGCGACCGTGGTGGACGGCCGTTACGCCGAGCAGATCCTCAACGGCGATAAGGCCCCGACCAACTGATCGGCGGACCACACGGACGGAAGGACGTGCGGCACCGGCGTTGAGCCGGTGCCGCGACACGATCCGGCGAACCCTTGCGACTTGACCCGGTCACGCCTGGGCGCTCACGGCTTCTGCCCGAAGGCAGGAGCCGTTGCGTTTTTGGCATCCAGGCGGGCCAGAAGATCATCGGGGATACATGCGCGCCCATCGCCGGGCACCGAACTTCCGCCATCGAGCGGTCGGCGCCGAAGCCCTAACCCGCTACTTCGCCGAGAGCACCGCGTGCATGGCGTCCACCGAGCGGTTGGCGGCGGTGGCCGGGGTCCAACCGATGGCGGCGCGATAGGTGCCGAGGGGGAGCGGCGCGTCCGCCTCGCTGGCGAGGCCGAGGGGCGCCCCAGCAGTGGGCGCCACGTAGAGCGCATCCTCCGGGCAATAGAGTTCGCACATGAAGCAGGTTTGGCAATCCGCCTGCCGGGCAATCACCGGCGGGCCGGACAGCGATGGCGCGAACACGTTGGTGGGGCACGCGGCGACGCAGATGTTGCAGCCGGTGCAGCGGGCGGCGCTGATGAGCTCGATCATGCCGCGATCCCTTCGCCGGCGCGCGTCTCCACGGCATCCGCCGCGAGGGCCGCGGCCGGCCGCTGGGCGACGGACACCTCGGCGAGACCTGCCGCGGTGAGGAGGTGGCGCTGCGCCGGGTCGGCGGCCGCATGGTCGATCCGGCGATGCATCCCCCGGCTCTCGGTGCGGGCGAGCGCGCTGCGGTACATCCAGCGGGCCACCGCCGTCATGGCCGCCGCCTCGCGGGCGCGCAGTACGTTGGTGCCATCGGCCGGGGCGGAGGCGGACAGGCGCGCCCACTGGCTGTCGAGACGGTCGAGGGAGCGGGTCAGGCCCTCCTCCGTGCGGAAATAGTTGCGCGCGAAGGGGTGGACCTCGCCCACCACGGTGCGCGCCGCCTCGGCGGGATCGAAGGGGCGGGCGCCGGCGTCCCGCAGCCCCGCGGTGCCGGCGCCCCGGCGCACGCGCCCGTTCGGGACGCGGCGGCCGAAGTCCGCGGCGGCGCGCCCGGCCCAGCGCCCGGACGAGACCGCCCAGGCAGCGTTGTGGCTGCCGCCGCCGGTGAAGCCTCCGCAGATGAGTTCGCGCGTCGCCGCATCCCCCGCCGCATAGAGGCCGGGCACGCGGGTCGCGCAGGTCTCGTCCACGATGCGCAGCCCCCCGGTGCCGCGGACCGTGCCTTCGAGATGCAGCGTGATGGGGAAGCGGTCTGTGAACGGGTCGATGCCCATGCGGTCGAACGGCAGGAAGAAATTGGGCTGGGCCGCGCGCATGTTGGCCTGCATGGCCGCGTCGGCGCGGTCGAGCCTCGCGAACACCCGACCCTTCTGCAGATGGCGCGCGATGACCGAGCGTCCGCCGTTGGAGGCAGCGCCGGGGATCACCTCTCCGGCCTCGTCGGTGAAGGTCGCCCACTTGAAGAACAGGGTCTTGGTGACGGAGGCGAAGTCCGCCGCGATGGCATAGGCGTTGGAGAATTCCATGCCGGAAAAGTCCGCGCCCGCTTCCGCCGCCATCAGGTGCCCGTCGCCGGTGAGCGCGGTGCAGCCGAGCGCGCGGGAGAGGAAGGCGCAGCCGCCGGTGGCGATCACCACCGCCCCGGCATCCACCTGCCAGCCATCCCCCTGCTGCCGGCGGATGCCGCGGGCGCCGGCCACCGCGCCGGCCTCGTCCACCAGCAGTTCCAGCGCCGGGGAATGATCGAGGATGCGCACGCCCGCGCCCTTCGCGAGCTTGCGCATGAGGCGCATATATTCCGGCCCCTGCAGCGAGACGCGGATGGGATTGCCCGCGCCGTCCACCGGAAAGGGATAGCCGCGCGCGCCGAGTTCATGGAGGGCCGCGTGGGTGGTCTCCAGCACTCGGGCCGACCATGCGCGATCGGCGAGGAAGCCGCCCAGAGCCTCGCGGCTGACGATGGCGGCGGCGCGCAGCTTGGGGTCCGGCTCGACATACCAGATGGAGGTGCCGGACGGGGCGGTGGCGCCGGAAGTGCCGCAGAAGCCCTTGTCCGCCAGCACCACCCGCGCGCCCGTCCGCGCCGCCTGAAACGCCGCCCAGGTGCCGGCCGGGCCGCCCCCGAGCACGAGTACCTCGCAGGTGAGATGGAGCCCGGACGGGGCGGAAGATGAAAAGCCCATGATGCCTCCCGAAGCCCTCGCGAACGCCTGCCGCCACGCTGTCGCGCGAAGCCGAAGCGCATGCGGCGCCAAATAACGTCGATATAATGTTGATTTAGTTTATAGACTTACTTGAAAATATCAAGATTAATGTCCCTCGGCCGCCGGGAGACGCGCGGCCGCTTCGTCCGCCGCAGCCTGTCAGGAGGCCCTATGAGCGCTTCGATCAGCACCCTTCCCAACACGCCGGAGCCCGCCATTCCCGAGAGCGACATCCTCCCGCTCTCCGGGCGCATCGGCGTCGAGATCCGCAATGTGCGCCTCGCCGGCGACCTGCCGCAGCTGCTGTTCGACGAGATCCACCGCCTGCTGCTGAAGCACAAGGCGCTGTTCTTCCGCGACCAGCACCATCTCGACGACGCGGCGCAGGAGGCCTTCGGCGCGCGCTTCGGAGGGCTTGTGCCGCATCCGACCATCGGGGCGCTGGCCGGCACCTCCTCGGTGCTTGAACTGGACACCCGCCGCACCGGCGAGCGCGACAGCGGCCAGGGCGCCGGCCGGGCCGACCAGTGGCACACCGACGTGACCTTCGTGGACGCCTATCCGAAGATTTCCGTGCTGCGCGGCGTGGTGATTCCGGCGGCGGGCGGCGACACCGTGTGGTCCAACACCGCCGCCGTCTACGATCGCCTGCCCGAACCGCTGCGCCAGTTGGCGGACAGCCTGTGGGCGACCCATTCCAACGCATACGACTATGCCGCCGTGCGCCCCCACGCGACCGACGACGACCGCCGCCAGTTCGACCGCAATTTCACGAAGACCGTCTTCGAGACCGACCATCCGGTGGTGCGGGTGCATCCCGAGACGGGCGAGCGCTCGCTGGTGCTCGGCAATTTCGTGCAGCGCTTCGTCGGCCTCAACAAGGGCGACAGCCAGAAGCTCTACGACCTGTTCCAGAGCCACGTCACCGCGCCGGAGAACACCGTGCGCTGGCGCTGGCGGGCGGGGGACGTCGCGGTCTGGGACAATCGCTCCACCCAGCACTACGCGGTGAACGACTATGGCGACGCCCACCGCGTCGTGCGCCGCGTGACCGTGGATGGCGAGGTCCCGGTGAGCGTGGACGGCCGCACCAGCGTCACCCGCAACCGCTTCGACAAGCCGGCCGACCGCGCCGCCTGATCCCGTGCAGGCCGGCGGGCGGCAGGCCCGGCCGCCGGCCTGTCTTCTGCCCCCTTTCAGGAGTTCGAGACCAATGTCTGCCCTGCTGCGCCCGGTTCTGCGCCCCTTCGCCCGCGCCGCGTCGGCGCTCCTCTGCCTCGCGCTCCTCGCCGCCCCCGCAGCGGCCGAGACGGTGATCCGCTTCGGCCATCCCGGCGTCGGCGCGGAACAGCGGCCCTATTCCTATGGCGACGCGACCACCTATGCCCGCGCCCGCCAGCTGATCGAGAAGGAATTCGCCGACGACAAGGACGTGAAGATCGAATGGACCTTCTTCCGCGGCGCCGGCCCCGCGCTGAATGAATCCGTGGCCTCCGGCCAGCTCGATTTCTTCCTGTTGGGCGATCTGCCGGCCATTGTCGGCCGGGCGCGGGGGCTGAAGCACAAATTCATCTTCGCCACGGGGCGCAACAATCCCATCTTCCTCGCCGTGCCCACCGACAGCACCATCACCAAGGTGGAGGACGTGAAGGGCAAGAAGGTCGCCCTGTTCAAGGGCACGAACCTGCAGAACGCCACCGACCGCATCCTCGCCTTGCACGGCCTTTCGGAAAAGGACGTGCGCTTCATCAATCTCGACGCCAACGCCGCCGTCGCCGCGCTGACTTCCGGCAATGTGGATGCGGTGTTCGGCGGGCAGGAGTATCTGCCGCTGGCGGCGAAGGGCGTGGTGAAGATCGTCTACACCACCAAGGGCGACGACCCGACGCTGGGGCGCAATTCCTCCTATTTCGTCACCGAGGCCTTCGCCGCCGCCCACCCGGACCTCACCCAACGCGTGGTGACGGCCTTCATCAAGGCAGCCCATTTCATCTCGCAGGACCAGAACCGGGACGAGGCGTTCGAGGCCTGGGCGCTCTCGGGCCTGCCCAAGGAAACCTTCGTCACCAATTTCGAGGGCCAGCGCCTCTCCCTCATCGTCAATCCGCTGATCGATGACTATGTGGTCGCGCGCTACAAGGAACAGGCCCAGGCCGCCAAAGACTATGGCCTGCTCAAGGGCGATCCCGACATCGACCACTGGTTCGACCGCACCTATCTCAACGCGGCGCTGAAGACGCTGAAGCTCGAGGACTTCTGGTCCACCCGCGACGGGCGCGGAAACATCGAGACGCGCGGCAGCATCGACCAGAAGGCGTCAAACTAGGGGCGTCGAACTGGGGAGCGTCATGGAGCGCCCCTGCCTCCCCATCAGCGCCGTCATGCCCCGGCTCGTCCGGGGCATCCACCGGGCTCCGCTTCGGGTGTTTCAGGCCGAATACGGAGCCCGGCCGCACCGTGGATCCCCCGCACGAGGCGGGGATGACCAGCGGCGAGCGGGGCGACATGAGCGCGGGCGGGCGTTCGGCACGCAGCAGAGACGGAAGGTGACACAGCATGAGCCTTGCAGAAACGCTCGACAAACCGGCCTTCGACCAATCCGCCCGCGCCGGCACCGCGACGGCTTCCGCAGCCCGACGACGTGCCGGGAGGCGGGGGCCAGCCGGCCCGACACCCCTCGGCTCCGTACTGCTCGGCCTGTCCTTTCCCTTCGCCCTGCTGGTGGCCTGGTGGTGGGCGGCGCGCCTCGGCCTCGTGCCGGAGCAGATCCTGCCGGCACCGGCGACCATCTATGAGACCCTCTCCAGCCTCATCGCCGACGGCTCGCTCACCACCCATCTGGAAGTCTCCACCCACCGTGTGCTTGTCGGCTTCGGGCTCGGTGCCCTGTTCGGCCTCGTCTTCGGCGCGGCGGCGGGGCTTTCGCCGACCGTGCGCGCCTTCCTCTATCCGCCGGTCCAGGCGGTGGCGCGGGTGAACGTGCTGGCGTGGATGCCCCTCCTCACGTTGTTCATGGGCATCGACGAACCGCTGAAATACGTGGTCATCGGCTGGTCGGCGGCGATCCCCATCATCCTCGGCACGGCGCGCGGCATCGAGAACGTCTCGCCCGCCTTCCGGGAGCTCGGGCGCGTGCTGCACTTCAACACGCGCGACACGCTGCGCCTCGTGGTGCTGCCGGGCGCGGTGCCCTCCATCTTCGCCGGCCTGCGCGAGGGGCTCGCCAATGCGTGGCAGACGCTGGTGCTGGCCGAGCTGTTCGCCTCGTTCGAGGGGCTGGGCTATCTAATGACCTGGGGCCGGCAGCTGTTCCAGCTCGATCTCGTCATCATCGCCATGATCGTGGTGGCCCTCGCCGGCCTCGCCATGGACCTCGGTTTGCGCTGGGTGGAGCGCCGGGCCCAGCCGTGGAAGCGGGGAACGCGCGATGTCCATTGATGCCGCTGCCGCCACCACCCTGCCCGCCGAGGCCCGCGCCGGCACCGCCCTGCGGAGCGTCACGCGCCGGATTGACTGGCGCCCATGGACGGCGTTCGCGGCCCTGCTCGCTTTGTGGTTCGCCGCCCATCACTTCGGCTGGGTGCCGGCCAAATACCTGCCCTCCCCGCTCGCTGTGGTGCAGCGCCTCATCCGCGAGGTCACGGCGGGCACGCTGCTGGACGACCTTCATGAGACGCTGCGGCGCAATCTCTCCGGCCTCGTCATCGGCGTGGCTGCGGGTCTCGCGCTGGGGGCGCTGCTGGGCGCCTCCTCCCTCGTCGGGCGTATCGTCGGCCCCACGGTGCTGGCGCAGCGGCAGACAGCGCTGTTCGCCTGGGTGCCGCTGCTCGCCATGTGGTTCGGCGGTGGCGATACGGGCAAGATCACCTTCATCGCCGTGGCCGCCTTCCAGCCGGTGGTGATCGGCACGTGGCGCGGCATCAGCCTCGTGCCCGCCACCTATCGCGAGCTTTCCCACGTGCTGCTGCTGAGCCGCTGGAACTACATGCGGCTCGTCGCGCTGCCCCATGCCTTGCCCATGATCTTCACCGGCCTGCACGGCGCGCTCATCTACGCCTGGCTCGCCACCGTGGGCTCGGAGCTGTTCCTCAACATCTCTCCCGGCCTCGGCGGGCGGCTCAATGAGGGCAGCCAGCTGTTCGAGATCGACCTGCTGTTCCTCGTCATCCTCCTCTTCGGCCTCATCGGCCTCGGCTTCAACACGCTGGCCGAGCGCGCCGAAGGCCTCCTGATCCGCTGGAACAACCGATGAATGCCCCTTTCCATTCTCCGTCCCCGCAGGCCCCCGCAACCGCCGTTCCGGCCCTCGACATCCGCCATGTGAGCAAGGCCTTCGTGGTCGACGGCAAGGCCGTGGAGGTGCTCGCCGATATCTCGCTCTCGGTGGAGGCGGGGAGCTTCGTGAGCATCGTCGGTGCCTCCGGCTGCGGGAAGTCCACTCTGCTGCGGCTCATCCTCGGCCTCGATCTCGACTATGCTGGGGAGATCCACCTCGATGGCCGACCGGTGGAGGGGCCGGGGCCGGAGCGCTCCATCGTGTTCCAGGAACACCGCCTGCTGCCGTGGCTGACGGTGGAGGGCAATGTGGGCGCGGCACTGCTGCATTCGGGGCTCGACGCGGCGGCGCGGCGCCGGTCGGTGGCGGAGCATCTGGAGCTGGTGGGGCTGGAGGCCTTCGCCAAGGCCTATCCGGCCCAGCTCTCCGGCGGCATGGCCCAGCGCGTCGCCATCGCCCGTGCGCTAGCCAACCGTCCCCGCTTCCTCCTGCTGGACGAGCCCCTGGGCGCCCTCGACGCCCTCACCCGCCTGCGCCTGCAGGGCGAGCTGAAGCGCATCGTCGCCTACGAAGGCGCCACCGCCGTGCTCGTCACCCACGATGTGGACGAGGCGGTTTTCCTCGGCCATCGCATCGTCGTCCTCCACCCCCGTCCCGGCCGCATCGCCGCCGTGCTGGAGGTGCCCGAAGAGGCGCGTGCCGACCGCTCCAGCCCCGCTTTCGTTGCCCTGCGCGACCGGGTGCTGGAACTGCTCGGCGTCTCCCTCGGCGAGGGACGGGCGCGGTGACGATCAGAGGGCGTTGAGGAAGGCGACCAGCGCCGCCTTCTCCGCCTCGCTCAAGCCGAGGGGGCGGATATGCGGGGAGAGGCGTGCTCCGTCCCGGTAGAGGGGACGGGCCGCCTCCTCCGCATTCCGCGCCCATACCTCACCACCTCCACGATCGTAGAAATTGACCACGCCGGCGAGGGTCGGAAACAGTCCGTTGTGCATATAGGGCTGACTGGCACCGATATGCCGTAGAATTGGGGTCCTGAACCTGCCGACATCGTCCTGACTGTCGGTCGCCTCGAACCGCCCCAGATCCTGCGCCGGCTCGCCGAAGAAGGAGAGCCGCAGATTGTGGAACAGGCCATCGGAAAGCGTTGGCCCGAAATGACAATTCATGCATCTCGCCTTGGTGCGGAAGAGGTGCAGGCCGACCAGTTCGGTGTCGTTCAGGGCGGCTTGATCGCCCTCGATGAATCGGTCGAGCCGGGTGGGAGTGTCGATAGTATTCAGGTAGGCAACGATGGCTTCCGCCAGGGTCCGCGCGGTCAGCCCCTCCGCTCCAAAGACGGCCCGGAAATCCCCCTCCAGCTCGGTCCCGGCGATGCGGGCGAGGGCCAATTCGAGGTTGCGTCCCATCTCCGTGGGTTCGCTCAAAGGCGCAAGGACGCGGGCGGATAGGTCCCTGCCCCGGCCATCCCAATCGAACAGGGTCCGTGTCGCAGCCAATTGCAATGACGGCGGATTTCTCCGCCCCTTCGCGCCCCCGATCCCGCGCCCCACCCGCTCAGGCACGCTGAATCCATGATCCGAATCATGGCAGGATGCGCAGGCGACCTGCCCGTCCTCTGACAGCCTCGGATCGGCGAATAGCTTCGCCCCCAGCAACGCCTTGGGTCCGGAAGGCGCCGGCGGGGGCGGCACCCCCATCTCGACGAAGGCCACATCGGCATCGATGTCCGGCCGAGGCCATGAGGCCGGCGGTTCGACATAGGCCGCCCGCAGCTCCCCGCCCCGTTCCTCGGCGTTAGAAAACCCTGCACTGGCAAGGGTTAGCGCCACCAGCAATACGGGTCGGAGGGCGCGACCGAACCTCAATGGCAGTCCGCCGCCACCTGGTCGCGATAGACTTCGAACGAGACGGTAGACGCCCATTTCTCCCGTCGTTGCCGCCACCGCTCCGGGCTCGTCCCATCCCTGAGCGCGCCCGCAACCGCTTGAGCCAGATCAGCATTTCCGGGCGAGACGGCGACCACCAGGGACGTAGGCTCCACAGCCGGCAGGGTCGCGGAGAATTTCTGCCACGAGAGCTTGGTGAACAAGGGATCGAGCAGTACCTGGTCGTGGATGGCGGCATCGCACTCGCCGGTCCGCACATGCATCAGCGCAACAGCCGGCGCCCGCTCGACTTTCACTGTTGCGCCGAGGCGTTGGGCGAGGTCGCGACCGTGGTGGTTGGCCTCTGAGGCGCAGACAACCCGGCCCTTCAGATCCGCCCAGGACGCAAGCGGACGGTCCGACCGCATGGCGATGCTCAGCCCGGATTCAAAGCCCGTCTCGACAATCCGGGCACGCCGTCTCAACCCGTCTCCGGCTCCGGCGCGGGCCACCACGAGATCGACATCACCTGAGGCAAGAGCCAGCAAGGCGTCATCCGGCGCCACGAGGACGAGTTCCAGACGGGCGCCCATTCCCCGCGCGATCCCGGCCGCAAGGTCCAGATCGAATCCCTCCTCGGCATAGAGCCGCATGTCCGGAGTCTCCGGAGGCGACAGCCAGCCGACGCCGATGCGGAGCGTCCCACCCACCCGGTTGTTGGCGTGGGCATCTGCGCCCCGCGGCGCGACGAGGAGCAAGGCGGAGGCAAGCGCGCCGGCTAACGCCGCCACGACAATCGCCGCGATGAACAGAGGAGGCCGGTGGATCCGGGCCATTGGCTTGGCAATCCCTTGAAATGATTGGATCGAGGGCGAGCGGGGTGCTTGCGGCGCCAGCACCGGGCAAAACACCGCTTGATATTTTCTATAAAATCGCTCGATTATATCAAAATTGCAAGCGGGCGCCTGATCGGTGCCCCGCCCCGCTTACCATCCTTCGGGAGAGATCCATGCCCCGCCTATCCCTGCCGACATCCCGGACCGGCCGCGCCCTCGTCTTCTCCGCGCTTGCCGCTTCCGCCCTTCTGGCGACGTCGCTCTCCGGCGGCAGCCCGGCCGCCCGCGCCGACGAGCCGCTGACCGCCATCAACCTGCAGCTGACGCCCTGGACGGTGATCGCGCAGGAGAAGGGCATCTTCAAAGACGAGTTCGACCGGATCGGCGTCAAAAAGGTGAACCTCATCGCCTCCGGCGGCGCCGACCTCGTGGGCGCCGAATCCGCGGCGGTGAACAACGGCGCCATCGCCATCGCCCAGCGCATGATCTATCCGGCCACCGTGCACCGCGCGAATGGCCTCGACGGCGTGGTCATCTGGGCGTCCGAGCCCTCCAA
Organism: Xanthobacter agilis; assembly: GCF_021730435.1. Taxonomy (GTDB): domain Bacteria; phylum Pseudomonadota; class Alphaproteobacteria; order Rhizobiales; family Xanthobacteraceae; genus Xanthobacter; species Xanthobacter agilis. The sequence goes on along the minus strand of NZ_JABWGX010000014.1, from coordinate 43,518 downwards.
CCGCTATCGCGCGCCCATTCTGGCCCGTGCCGACAATGACAAGATCAACTCGGTGGCCGATCTCGACGGCAAGAAGTTCGGATCGAGCCGCATCTCCTGCTACTGGTCCTCGCCGTTCGAGATGACAACCAAGGCCGGCCTGCCGTTCGATTCCAGAGAAAAGCAGGGCCGGATCCGCTACACGTCCATCGACAATTCGGCTGTCGCCATCACATCCGTCCTCACCGGCGCGACGGACGCGACCACGGCGCACCTGGCCGCCGGGGCCTTCGCTGGAGCGTGGCTCTCCGGCAAGCTGAAGGTGATCGGCCGCTCGCCCGACGACGGCGTGTATGTGAACAATGCCGGCCGCGTCACCTACTTCGCCCGGCGCGATTTCGTGAACAAGTATCCGCAGGTGGTCAAAGCCTTCCTCGCCGCGCGCGAGCGCACCCGCGAATGGACCTACGACCATGTGGACGAGGCGGCCGAGATCGTCGCCGATAAGACCCGCGTGCCCGTTGAAGTGGCGAAGTTCCAGATCAGCCATGCGGGCGAATGGGAGTTCATGGCCGGCGAGCCCAATGCCGACCGCGCCCGCAACGCCATCAAGACGTTCCAGGCTTGGTACGTGGCCAATGGCGACGACATTCTCGCCGAACGCAGCCTCACCGAGGCACAGATCGACGCCTTCATCGACGGGCGCTTCTTCGCCGGCGGCGAATACTCGATCTACAACTGATCGGATCCGGCCTGAACTCAACCGCCGGGACCCAATCCCGGCGGCGACGTCCTTAATTCCTCTCGTTTCCAGCCGGATGCCTCAGCATGTCCCACACATCCGACACCATCGAGGCCGCGGCGGTCGAAGCGGCCACCGTGGACTTGCCGGCGCACGCCGAAGCCCCCGGTCGGCGCGGGCTTCAGCTGCCCAACCTCACCGGCTTCATTCTGCCTTTCATCATCCTGGTCCTGTGGCAGACGGCGGCGACCTACAAATGGATCGATCCGGTCTTTCTGCCCGCCCCCCTCACGGTGGTGACGGCATTCTGGAAGATGCTGACCAAGCAGAAGCTGGCTTTCGACTTCCTCGCCTCCATCAACATCGTCGGGCAGGCCTTCATCTATGGATCGGCCGCCGCGCTCCTGCTCGGCATCGCCGCCGGGCTGTCGCGCAAGGTCGAGGAATTCTTCGGCCCCACCTTCGATACGATCCGCCATATCCCGGGCATCGCCTGGCTGCCGCTCATCGTGCTCTGGCTCGGCATCGGCGCGCCGGCGAAGATCCTAGTCATCGCCAAGTCCGTCTTCTTCCCAGTGTTCCTCAATACGTTGCAGGGTATCCGCAACGTGGAGAAAAACTATATCGAACTCGCCAAGGTGCTCACGCTCACCCGTTGGCAGCTCATCCGCAAGGTGATCCTGCCCGCCGCCATGCCGTCCATCATGGTCTCGCTGCGCTATGCGGCGGGCCTCGCCTGGGCCCTCGTGGTGGTGGCGGAGGGGCTCTCCGGCCTTGAGGGCCTCGGCTTCCTCATCTTCCGCGCCCAAGGCCTGCTGCTCACAGACCAGTTGCTTGTCTGCATGGTCATCATCGGCCTTGTGGGCTTCGCCATCGACCGCTCGATGTTCCTCGCGCAGAAGCGCGTGCTGAAGTGGAAGCAGGGCTACGACGGCTGAGCCGGACGAAGGGAAAAACCATGGCCACGCCCGGACACCTTACCATCCGCAACGTTTCCAAGACCTATTCGCTCCCCGGCCGCCCGCTGGTGAACGTGCTGTCGCGCGTGAACCTGGACGTGGAGCCCGGCGCCTTCGTCACCATTGTCGGCCCTTCGGGCTGCGGCAAGTCCACCCTGCTGCGGCTCATCATCGGCCTCGATTATGACTACAAGGGCGAGATCGAGCTGAACGACAAACGCATCGTCGGTACCGCGCTCAGCCGTGGCATCGTCTTCCAGGATCATCGCCTGCTGCCGTGGCTGACGCTGGAGCAGAACATCGGCCTGAGCCTGGAAAACTCCGGCTGGACGCGGGCGGAGAAGGACCTTGCCGTGCGCGAGCATATCGCGCTGGTGGGGCTGTCCGGCTTCGAGAAGGCCTATCCGCACGAGCTTTCGGGCGGCATGGCGCAGCGCGCCGCCATTGCACGGGGCCTCGCCAGCCGCCCAGAAATCCTGCTGCTGGATGAGCCGCTGGGGGCCCTCGACGCCCTCACCCGCATCCACCTTCAGGACGAGATCCAACGCATCTGGGAGGTCGAGGGCGTCACCATGATCCTCGTCACCCACGATGTGGAGGAGGCCGTCTTCCTCAGCAACAAGGTCGTGGTGATGGCCGCCAAGCCCGGACGCATCGTCGAGACGCTGGATATCGACCTTCCCTTCCCGCGCGATCGCGCGGACCCGGCCTTCGTGGCCCTCAAGCGACGTATCCTCACAGCCATGGGAGAGGATGGCGGCAAGACCGCCACCCGCGCCGCATGAAGACCGGAATACGTTTCGCCGCAGCCCTGCTAGCGCTGACGATCCTTGCCGCTGCGAGCCCGGCGCGGGCCATGGACACTGCGCCGTCCACCGACCTGCCGGACCTCTCGGAGAGCCGCGCCGCGCTCTATGCCGGGGACTACGAACGGGCGCTGGCCCTGCTCGAACCTCTCACAGCCACGGTGCGGCACGCCGACCTCTACAACCTGCTCGGCTTCGCCAACCGCAATCTGAAGCGCTACGACGCGGCGGCGCGCTGGTACAAGGAGGCCCTATTCTACGACCCGGTGCACCGCCCGGCGATCGAGTATCAGGGGGAGCTGTTCATCGCCATCGGCGACTTCAAGGGCGCCGAAAAGAACCTCGAGCTTCTGCGGCTCCTGTGCTTCCCATCGGGCTGCGAGGAGCATGAAAAGCTTCGCAAGGCCCTCATTGCAGCCGGACGCAATTCCTGAGGGACATCGCTCAGGCGTCCGGGAAAAAGCGATTGGGCGGGCGCGGCAAACCGAGGTGCTCGCGCAGCGTGGTGCCCTCGTAATCCCGCCGGAAGATGCCGCGCCGCTGCAACTCCGGCACCACTTTGTCCACGAAGGCATCGAGACCTTCGGGCACGAACGGGAACATGACGTTGAACCCGTCCGAGCCCTCGGTGACGAGCCATTCCTCCATGGCATCCGCGATGGTCTGCGGCGTTCCCACGAAGGAGAGCCCACCATAGCCGCCGAGGCGCTGCGCCAGCTGGCGCACGGTGAGATTTTCCGCCCGCGCCAAGGCAATGGCCCGCTCGCGCCCGCTCTTGCTGGCATTGGTGTGCGGGACTTCGGGCAGCGGCCCATCCGGGTCGAAGCTTGAAGCGTCCACGCCGAGCGCGATGGAGAGGGCGGCGATGGCGCTTGCCTCGTGCACCAGGCCGTCGAGGCGAGCACGCGTCTCGCGCGCCTCATCGAGGCTGTCGCCCACCACGACCAGCGCGCCAGGAAGGATCTTGAGATGGTCGCGGCTGCGGCCGGCCTTCTCCACACGCGCCTTCACGTCCGTATAGAAGGCCCGGCCAGCCTCGATGGAATTGACCGCGGTGAACACCACCTCCGCCGTTTCCGCCGCCAGTTGCCGCCCGTCATCGGATGCGCCCGCCTGGACGATCACCGGCCAGCCCTGCACCGGGCGGGCGATGTTGAGCGGTCCGCGTACCGAGAAATGCTCTCCCTTGTGGTCGAGCACATGCATCCGCTCCGGATCGAAATAGAACCCTGAGGCCGTGTCCCGCACGAAGGCATCGTCGGCGAAGCTGTCCCACAGGCCCGTCACGACCTCGTAGAACTCGCGGGCCCGGCGATAGCGGGCCGCGTGCTCCGTCTGCTCATCGTGCCCGAAATTGAGCGCGGCATCGGGATTGGAGGTGGTGACGATATTCCACCCTGCCCGGCCACCGGAGATATGGTCCAGCGACGCGAAGCGGCGGGCGATGTGGAACGGCGCATCGAATGTGGTGGAGGCGGTGCCCACGAGGCCGATACGCTCCGTCGCCCCGGCGAAGGCAGACAGCAGGGTAAAGGGCTCGAAGGATGTGACCGTATGGCTGCGCTTCAGTGCCTCGATGGGCATGTTGAGCACGGCGAGGTGATCCGCCATGAAGAAGGCGTCGAACTTGCCCTCCTCCAGCTTGCGGATGAACCGGCGCAGGTGGGCGATGTTGAAATTGGCATCGGGGAACGCGCCCGGATAGCGCCAGGCACCCGTATGGATGCTGACGGGGCGCATGAAGGCCCCGAGGTGCAGGCGGCGCTGTGCGGGCATCAGGTCTCTCGATAGGGACGGGGCAGAAGCGGCGCGCGCCCGATCAGGGAGTGGCCGGCGCCCAGATGGCGGCGTCGGAGGCGTCGACCTTCTTCGGCAGAACACCCTCGGCGAAGAAGACATCGGCAATCTTCTGCTGCTCCGCAAGCCCGGCCCGCGTCACAGGACCCACCTTGTAGGACCGGCGCGCATTGGCCTTTTCCACGGTCGGCGCGTCGATGCCCCAGAGGCCCGCGAGGATTTCGGCGGCGGGGCTGGGATTGGCCTTCACCCATTCACCTGTGGCCTTGAGGCGCTCGAACAGCACGTCCAGCACCTTGCCACCGCGCTTCGAGAAATCCTCCGTGGTCAGGTAATAGCGCTTGTAGTTGGCAAGTCCGGTGCCGTCGGCAAGCACACGCGCGCCGGACTGGGCCTGCGTGCTGGCGAGGAACGGGTCCCAGGCCACCCAGGCGTCCAGATTGCCGCTGACGAAGGCGGCGCGGGCGTCGGCGGGGGTGAGATAGGCGGGGGTGATGTCGCGGATGGAGAGTCCCGCCTTGGCCAGCGCTACGAGCAGCAGATAATGGCTGCCCGCGCCCTTGGTAACACCGACCTTCTTGCCCTTCAGCTGCTCCACCGTGGTGATGGGCGAGTTGGCCGGGACGAGGATCGCCTGGGCCGAGGGCGAGGGCGCCTCCTCCGCCACATAGACGAGCTTTGCGCCCGCGGCCTGGGCGAAGACGGGCACGGTATCGGCCACGTCCGCGGAAAAATCGATGGCGCCGACATTCACCGCCTCTAGCAACGGCAGGCCGCTGGTGAATTCGTGCCACGTCACCTCGACGCCCAGCGGCTCAAGCGCCTTCTCCAGCGTGCCATTGGTCTTCAGCACGGTGATGAGAGTGGACGAGCGCTGGTAGCCGATGCGCACCTTGGTCGGCGCGTCAGCCGCCGCGGCAGCGGTCGCCAGCGCCAGGGTCAGGGTCAGGGCGAGGCCGGCAGCCAGGTGCCGGTACAGACCGGAAAGAGACATGGAGCGCAGGCGGCGAAACAGGGAATGGCGGGCAGAAGACACGTTCGTCACCTCGTGGGGGATGGCAGCACCCGCATGCGGACGGCACCGGCGCCCGCCTCGGAAAAGGGTGCGATCGGAGGGCATTGCGGTCCAGCCCACGGCCCGCGCGGTGCTGCATTGAGGTAATATGTACTTTATCAATCGACTTTATGCAAATATGACTCGGCATGACGGAGCTGACCCGCCGCCGCCTGTCGCGCGACGGCCTTGATCGCCCGCCGTACCTTGCCGCGACCATGCGAGATGATGAGATGACAGACAGGATTTGCGTGTTGGGCGCCGGTGCCATCGGCGGGCATATCGCCGCCAAGCTCGGCGCGGCCGGTGTCGACGTGAGCATTGTCGCGCGCCCGGCGACGGTGGAAGCGGTGCGCCGCGATGGGCTGAAGCTGCGCAGCCAGGGCGTGGAAATCGTCGCGCCCGTCGCGGCGAGCGACGATCCGTTCGCGCTGCCGGTGCAGGACCTTGTCATCACCACAGCCAAGGCCCACGCCCTGCCCGCGGCGGCCGCCGCGCTGGCGCATCTGACAGGCGGCAAGGCGCCCGTGGTCTATGTGGCGAACGGCCTGCCCTGGTGGTACCGCTATCGCGGCAAAGGCGCGAACGACGGCGCCAGCCTTGCGCGGCTCGATCCGGACGGCAGCCTGTGGCGTGGCGTCGGCCCTGAGGGCGCCATCGGCGGCGTCATCTATTCCTCGAATACGGTGACGGCGCCGGGCGAGGTCACGCACCTCGGAACCGACCACCGCCTCATCCTCGGCGAGCCGGACGACAGCCTGTCGCCCCGGCTCGCGGCCGTGGTCACGCGCCTTGCCCCCGCCGGGGCGGAGGCGACCGACAAAATCCGCACGGAAGTCTGGCGCAAGCTGCTCGTCAATCTCGCGAACTCGCCCATCGGGGCGCTGACGCGACTGGGCGGGGACCAGATCGCCGCCGATGCGCGGCTGCGCCCCATCTATCTCGGCCTCTACCGGGAAGGGCTGGCGGTGGCCGCGGCCCAGGGCATCCATCTGCCGGACGATTCGGAAGCCCGGTTCGAGCGCATGTCGCGGACCAGCCATCGCTCGTCCATGCTGCAGGACATGGAGGCGGGCCGGCCGCTGGAAACCGACGCCCAGCTCAGCGCCGTGCAGGATCTCGCCCGTGAGGCCGGCGTGCCCACGCCCACGCTCGACATCCTGCTGCCCCTGCTGCTCGCGGCCGCGGCGGGCCGCCAGTAGCCGGAAGAAGAGCGCCCCGCCCGGTGGCGGAGCGCCGGTAGCCGCAAGAGGGACGCCCCGCCGGCGGCGGGGTGTTCCGGCCTATTGCGCGTAGCCGGGATCTTCCCGGTCGATCTTGCGGCGGAAGGCCGCCCACTCGATCCGCGCGCCGGGCGACCAATGGTCGTCCGTGTAGGAGCGGGCGCCACGGGCCACCGTGCGTTCCACCACCTGCGGATCGACCGGCGTCAGCTCGCGCCCGCCGGCGAGGGCGGCGATCTGGATCTTCGCGGCCTTCTCCAGCCGGAACATCCAGGAAAAGCTTTCCCCGATGGTGCGCCCGGTGGTGAGGATGCCGTGGTTGCGCATGATGAGGATGCGCCCGTCGCCCAGCGCCGCCGTCAGCTTGGAGCACTCGTCGTCGTCGAGGTCCAGCCCGCCGTATGTGTAGTAGCGGGTTCGCCCGAGGATGATCAGCGCGTTCTGGGAGATGGGCAGAAGCCCGTCCTTCTGGATGGAGACCGCCGTGCCGTCCACCGAATGCAGGTGGATGACGGAGGCAATGTCCGGGTTGGCGGCATAGATGGCGCCGTGGATCCTGTCCGCGGCCGGATTGACGCCGTGCTCGGCGCCGCTCAGCAGCTTGCCCGACAGGTCGATCTTCACCAGCAAGGAGGCGGTGATCTCCTCGAATAACAGGCCATAGGGGTTCACCAGATACTGATCCCTGGTGCCCGGCACGCGCAGCGAGAAATGGGTACCCAGAAGATCGGTCCAGCCGAAGCGGGCGCCCAGGCGATAGGCCGCGGCCAGATCCAGCCGGGCTTGCCATTCCTCCGGAGAAATATCGGGTCGATGCTGCGGTGGCAGCTTCAGGGCGGTGGCGGTGGACATCAACATGTCTCCTGTCTGGGGATGAAACGTACTGCACCGGTTTGTGCAGGCTGGACGTGCAGCTCTTCGGGCTCCGTGCGGGCGTCGGGGCGAAAGCCGGAAAGCCCTGCGTTCCGCGCCATTCGCGCCGTGGTCCCAGCAAGCTGGGGACGCGCGGCGGGGGCTTCGGCCACGGGGAATTTAAAATTGATAATATCTATGTATTAGATTTACAATGTGCCATCACACGGCGCTTCCGGGCACGCCCGAGCCCTCCGCCGCCAGCCGGACACCCATCCCATGAGCGTTGAATTCATCGGCTACATCGGCCATTTCAACAATTCCGAGGCGGTGCGGCGCACCGGCCCGGCTCTCGACGTGGACCACATCGAGACCGTGGCCAAGGCGCACGAATACGTCGGCTTCGACCGGGCGCTGGTGGCGGTCAATTCCAATTCGGCCGAGAGCATCCTCATCGGCCAGCACGCGGCGAGCGTGACCTCCCGCATCAAGCTGATGATCGCCCACCGCCCGGGCTTCACCGCCCCGACGCTCGCGGCCCGGCAACTTGCGACCCTCGACCAGTTCTCGCGGGGGCGGCTCGCGGTCCACATCATCACCGGCGGCAGTGATGCCGAGCTCGCCCAGGACGGCGACCACCTCACCAAGGACGAGCGCTACGCCCGCACGGCGGAATATATCGAGGTGCTGCGCCGCGAATGGACCAGCGCGGAGCCGTTCGATTTCGAGGGTACGTATTATTCCATCCAGAAAGGCTTCGGCGACGTGAAGCCGGTGCGGGCGGAGGGCATCCCGGTGTTCTTCGGCGGCGCCTCCCCCGCAGCCATCGCGGTGGCCGCACGCCATGCGGATGTCTACGCGCTGTGGGGCGAAACCTACGATCAGGTGCGCGAGCTGGTGGGACGCGTGCGCGGCGCCGCGGCGGCCCACGGACGCACGCCGGAATTCAGCCTGTCGCTTCGCCCGGTCATCGCCGACACCGAGGAGGCCGCCTGGGCCAAGGCCGCCGACATCCTCGCCCGCGCCAGGGCCCTGCGGTCCGGCGGCGGGGATGGACGCTCTCCCTTCAACGTGCGCAAGCTTTCCGACGGCAACGCCCCGCCGACCAATGAGGGCTCGCGGCGCCTGCTGGAGGCCGCGGCCCGGGGCCCACGCCTCGACAAGTATCTGTGGACCGAGATCGCCGCCCTCACCGGCGCCAGCGGCAATTCCACCGGCCTTGTCGGCACACCGGACCAGGTGGCCGAGGCCATCGGCGACTATTTCGACCTCGGCATCTCCAAGTTCCTCATCCGCGGCTTCGATCCGCTGGTGGATGCCATCGACTATGGCCGGGACCTGCTGCCGCGGGCACGGGCGGTCATCGCCGAGCGTGCGGCGGCCCGCACCGCCGCCGAATAAGCACCGCCCCTCCCTCGCGATACCAGACGGTCCCGCTGCCATGACAGTCCCCGCCGCCTTGCCCTTGCCGGCTCCAGTGCCTGCCGAAACGCCGGCCATCGCGCCGCTGCGCGACTTCGTCGTCGCCTTCGGCACCCTGCTCGACCAAAGCCCCGACGAGGCCCGCATCCGGGAGGAAGGCTCCGCCCTGCTCGCGAGGCTGGTGGCACGGGACGATTGGCTACCGGAGGCCTTCGCGGCGCCCCACCCCACCTACTACCAGCAATATCTGCTGCACGCGGATTCGACGGAGCGCTTCTCCATCGTCAGCTTCGTCTGGGGGCCGGGGCAGAAGACGCCGATCCACGATCACACGGTCTGGGGCCTCATCGGCATGCTCAGGGGCGCCGAATACAACCAGCCATTCGCGCTCGACGCCGCCGGCCGTCCGGTCCCCTCCGGCGATCCGGACCGGCTCGAGCCCGGCGCCGTCGCCGCGGTCTCCCCGACCATTGGCGACCTGCACCGGGTCAGCAACGCCTTCGACGATCGGGTCTCCATCTCCATCCATGTATATGGGGCCAATATCGGCGGGGTCCATCGCCACACCTATCCGGAGGACGGGCCGCGCAAGCCCTTCGTTTCCGGCTATAGCAACACCACCCTGCCCAATCTCTGGGACCGGTCCAAGGAAGGCCGAAGGAGCGCGTGACCCATGACCTATATCGAGGTTGCCACCTTCCCTTCCCTGTCCTTCGAAGAGGTGCGGGCACGGCTATTAGGGCGGCAGGAGACCGCCCTTCTCGACGTGCGGGAGGAAGACCCCTTCGCGCAGGAGCACCCGCTCTGGGCCGCCAACCTGCCCCTGTCCCGCATCGAGCTTGACGCGTTCCGCCGCATCCCGCGCCGGGACACGGTGCTGGTGCTCTACGGCAGACACGCCGGCGAGGATCTTGCGCCGCAGGCCGCGCGCAAGTTCATCGCGCTGGGCTACACTGCTGTTCATCTACTGGAGGGCGGCCTCGAAGGCTGGCGTACGGCCGGAGGGGAACTTTTCCGCGACGTGAACGTGCCCTCCAAGTCCTTCGGCGAACTGGTGGAGCACGAGCGGCATACGCCCTCCCTCTCCGCCGAGGAGGTGTCGCGGCTGATCGCCGACAAGGCCGATGTGGTGGTGGTGGACGCCCGGCGCTTCGACGAATACCGCACCATGAGCATCCCCACCGCCACCAGCGTGCCGGGCGCGGAACTGGTGCTCAGGGTGCGGGAGTTGGCGCCCGATCCCGCCACGCGTGTGGTTGTGAACTGCGCCGGCCGCACCCGCTCCATCATCGGCACCCAGTCGCTCGTGAATGCCGGCCTACCGAACCCCGTGGCCGCGTTGCGCAACGGCACCATCGGCTGGCTCCTCGCCGGACAAGAGCTGGACCGCGGCGCCGAACGCCGACCGCCGGAACCGACGGCCGCCACCCGCGCCGCCGCGCGCGAAGATGCCAGGGCCGTCGCCGCGCGGGCGGGGGTTCAACCCCTTCCCTATTCGGCGCTGGCCGACTTCGCCAGTGCTGCGCGCACCACCTATCTGCTCGATGTCCGGACGCCCGAGGAATATGAGGCGGGCCATCTGCCCGGCTTCCTCAGCGCGCCGGGCGGCCAGCTAGTACAAGAGACGGACCACCACGCCCCGGTGCGCGGCGCCCGCTTCGTGCTCTTCGACACGGACGATGTACGCGCGCCCATGACCGGCTCCTGGCTCGCCCAGATGGGCTGGGAGGTGCATTTTCTGGAGGGCGTTCCCGCCGAGGCCCTTACCGCGATCGGCGCAGCTCCGCCCAACCGGCCCGCGATGCCGGAGGTGCCGCTCGTCACCGCCGCCGCGTTGGTCCAGGCGCTGGATGCGGCACAGGGCGATCCCGGCTCCCTTCAGATCATCGACGTGTCGCCCGGCGTTGATTATCTCCGCGGGCACGTCCCCGGCTCCTGGTTCGCCATCCGCGCGCAGCTTGCGGATGCGCTCAAGACCCTGCCTTCGGCACGGCGCTATGTCGTCACCTGCGGCACCGGCATCCTGGCCCGCTTCGCCACGGCGGACCTCGCCGAAATTCTCGGTCCCTCCGTGGACGTTGCCGCCCTCGACGGCGGGAATGCCGCCTGGCACGCGGCCGACCATGCGCTGGAACAGGGCGAAATCCACCTAGCCGTGCCGCGGACGGATCGCTATCGCCGGCCATATGAGGGGACGGAGGCGCCGCGGTCGGCCATGCAGGCCTATCTGGACTGGGAGTTCGGCCTCGTCGCCCAGCTCGCCCGCGACGGCACGCATCACTTCCGGGTCGTCTGAGGGGAAGCCGGCGGGCCTGTGGCCAGCCAATCCGTAGGGGCGTCGAGATACGCCCGGCAGATGACCGCCGAGCAGAGCCGGCGCAGCAGCGCCTCATTAATAATATATAAAATCGATAGACAAAATCATATTTGTGCATATCCTGAGTTTGTGGGGCTTCTGCCGCGCTTGGCCTCTACTGGTTGCACGAGCTCAATCGGCGGGTGGCAAGTGTCCGCGCCCGTGCATCCGCAAGACCAGCCTTTCACCAGACCGCGTGCGGGCACCATCGCCGGCACGGCATTTCAGTCGCAACGGCCGCCGACACTCGTCCGGCGGCGCATGCAAAACCACGAGACCGGGACCTCCTCATGCGCGAGAAGATCAACCTGCGTTCGCTGACCCGGCGCCGCGTCCTGGCCGCGACGTCAGTGCTGGCAGCCGCGGCCCTGCTGCTGATGGGCGCGCCCGGCCCCGCGCACAGCGCCGAGCCTCGCAACGGCGGCAGCATCATCTTCCTCATCGACTCCCTTGGAAACACTTGGATTCCGAACAACAGCGCCATATCGAGCTTTCAGGGCCACATCTGGGGCCATGTGACGGACAAGCTGGTTTACGTGGATGCCGACGGCAAGGTCAGCCCCTGGATCGCCGAGCGCTGGGAGCAGAACGACGCCGCCACCGAATTCACCCTCCACCTGAAGCCGGGCGTGACCTTCTCCGACGGCACCCCGCTCGATGCCGCCGCCGTCGTCGCCAACCTCGACATCTGGTATGCGGGCCGCAAGGGCGAGGGCATCAACCCCATCGGCCTCTTCCCCAAGACCTACGAGCGCGCCGAGGCGGTGGACCCGCAGACGGTGAAGGTTTTCTTCAAAGCGCCCACGCTCGGCTTCATCCCGACGCTCGGCTATCACGGCTCGATCCTCATCTCGCCGAAGACGCTCGCGCAGCCGGCTGCGCATCAGGCGGATCTCGGCAAGACCTCCGGCAGCGGCCCCTATGTGGTCGAAGCCTGGAAGGAGGGCGATTTCGTCCGGCTGGCCAAGCGCAAGGACTACAACTGGGGGCCGCCCGCCGTCGGCCATACCGGCCCGGCCTTTCTCCACACCATCACCTACAAGCTGGTGTCGGAGCCTTCCTTGAGGGTCGCCGCGGTCCAGTCAGGACAGGCGGACGTCGCCTACAGCCCGTCGCCCCAGGAATTGAAGTCGCTCAAGGCGGAGGGCTTCACCATCTCGACACCGCGCTATCTGGGCTTCGTAAACGGCCTCGCGATCAACACCAAGCAGGCGCCTTACGACGATCCGAAGGTGCGTCAGGCCCTTCAGGCGGGCATCAATCGCCAGGAGATCATCGACACCGTCTACACCCCCGACTGGAAGCTCGCGACCTCCTTCATCCAGAGCAACGTACCCGGCGCCACCGACCACAGCGCCCTACTGGCCTATGATCCCGAGAAAGCCGGCAAGCTGCTCGACGCGGCCGGCTGGACGAAAGGCGCCGACGGGATCAGGATCAAGGACGGCAAGCCACTGACTCTGACGCTCCATTCCAATCCCTATCTTGCCACGTCCAAGGCCATCGACGAGCTCATCGCCCAGCAGCTGGGCCGGCTGGGCTGGAAGGTCACCATCCGCGCCTTCGATGTGGCCACCTTCGGCGAGAAGGTGAGGTTCGCTCGCCCGGGCGTGCCGGCCTATGAGGTGACGCGCAGCTTCATCGACGCCGGCACCGTCGCGAGCATCCTCACCAATGCCAACAACGGTGAGAACTGGTTCGCCCTCGACGAGAGCGACCCGACGATCAACGCCCTGCGTGACAAGATCTCCGGTGCAGCGTCTTTGGACATCCGCACTCCGCTGCTCGACGAGCTGCAGAAATACGTTCTTGAGCAGGGCTATTTCATTCCACGCACGCAGATTGTCCAGCGCATCTATGTGCAGTCGCCGAAAGTGAAGGGCGAGACCTACAACGGCATCGCCTATGCCAGCTACTACACCGCCTTCAAGGGCGAATGACCCGCTGTTGAACCCGGCAGAGTGAGGAGGGCACGGCATGCGCAACGCCTACCTGACCTACGCCGCACGGCGCATCGCCCAGGCCGTGGCGGTGGTGCTGCTGGCCTATGTCTTCACCTTCGTCGTGGTCAGCATCCTGCCCGGCGATCCCGTCAGCACGATCCTCCACGACCCACAGAACGGGTTCACGGACGAGGAAATCCGCGAGATCATCGCCGCCCAGGGGCTCGACCAGCCGATCGCGGTGCAGCTGTGGACCGCGCTGTCCCATTTCGTCACCGGCAATCTAGGCCTGTCCATGCGCTCGGGCCGGCCGGTGGCGACGCTTTTGGCCGAGGTCCTGCCCTCCACCCTCATTCTGGCCTCCGCCGGCTTCGCCGTCGCGCTTTTGCTGGCGGCGGTGATCGCCTATGGCACGCAGTTCCTGCCCGCAAGGTTTGGACAGGGCCTCCTGCGCGGCTTCCCCTCTCTGTTCCTCTCGGTGCCCAATTTCGTGATCGGGCTGGTGCTGATCCACGCCTTCGGCTTCCAGCTCGGCCTGTTCCGGGTGATCGAGCCGAACAGCTTCTGGGCCACCCTGTTCGCGGCCCTCGCGCTGGGCATCCCCATTTCGGCGCAGATCGCGGAGGTGCTGATCGCCAATCTCGACCATGAAGCCCGGCAGGAATACGCCGCCGTGGCGCGCAGCCGCGGGCTCGGGCAGGTGGGCCTGTTCGTCAAGCACCTGCTGAAGCCGTCCTCGCTGCCGGTGGTCACGGTCATCGCGCTCACCATCGGCGAACTCCTCGGCGGCTCCCTGATCACCGAAACGGTGTTCGGGCGCACCGGCGTCGGCAGCTTGGTGCAACGCTCGGTCACGACGCAGGACCTGCCGGTGCTGCAGACGGTGGTCTCGCTGGCGGCAGTGGTCTTCGTGGGCGTCAACCTCCTCGCCGATCTCGTCTATCCGCTGCTCGACCCGCGCGTGACGCTGGTCGGTTCTGGCCGAAGCCGACAGGCCGGCGCGGAGGATCCGGCCACGCAGACGACGGAAGCGGTGACGGCATGAGTCTCGCCGTCCCGCCCTCCGCCGGGCGCACCCCGCTCCTGCGCGCCGGCTGCCTGCCCGCTGCGGCCCTTCGCGGACTGTCCGCGCTGCGCCTGCCGGCCAGCGTCGTGCTCTCCCTTGCCATCGTTGCGCTGGTGATCGGCTGGTCGCTGGCCCCGGGCCTGTTCACCGGCCAAGATCCAGTCATTGGCGTGCCGGCCGACAAGCTGCTCGCCCCGAGCCTCGCGCACTGGTTCGGTACCGACCACCTCGGCCGTGATCTCTATGCCCGCGTGGTCTACGGCACCGCCTCCTCGGTCACGAGCGCGCTCATCGCGGTCACTATCGGCGTGGTGGCCGGCGGCACTGTCGGTCTTCTCGCCGGATTTTTCGGCGGATGGGTGGACACCGTCATCGCGCGTCTCGTGGACGTGCTGCTTGCCATCCCAAATTTCCTTCTCGCCGTCATCGTCGTGACCGCGCTGGGTTTCGACACGCTCAACGTCGCCATCGCCACCGGGGTCTCGGCGGTGGCGGTGTTCGCCCGCGTGATGCGCGCCGAGGCGATCAAGACGCGGCAGGCCACCTTCGTCGAGGCCTCGTTCCTGCTCGGCGGCTCGCGCTGGCACATCCTCACGCGACACGTGCTGCCGAACGCGTCGCGCTCGGCATTGCCGCTCGCTGTGCTGCAGTTCGGCCTGTCGATCCTGGTGATCGCGAGCCTGGCCTTCCTCGGCTACGGCGATCCGCCGCCGGCGTCGGACTGGGGCCTGCTGATCTCCATCGGCAAGGACTATCTGAAATGGCCCTGGCTGGTCTACGCGCCCGCCTTCGTCACGATCACGACCGTGCTCTCCGTGAACAGGATCAGCCGATGGCTCCGCAGGATCGACTGAGCGCGCCCGCCCGCGCCGCCCCGCTGCTTGAGGTGGAGGACCTGACGGTCTCCTACGGGCGGAACGAGGTGGTGCGGAAGGCCTCGTTCGCGCTCGGCCGCGGCGGGAGCCTTGCCCTCATCGGCGAGTCCGGCTCGGGCAAGTCCACCATCGCCCGCGCGGTGCTGCGGCTGTTGCCCGCCGGCGCCCGCGCCACCGGGCGCGTCACGCTGGATGGCGCGAACGCGCTCGCGCTCTCCGAGCGCCGGTTTCGCCCGCTGCGGGGCCGGACCATCGGCTTCGTGCCGCAGGATCCCGGCCATGCGCTCAACCCGGTGCGGACCATCGGCGCCCAGGCTCTGGAGG
This sequence comes from Xanthobacter agilis, assembly GCF_021730435.1. Classification (GTDB taxonomy): domain Bacteria; phylum Pseudomonadota; class Alphaproteobacteria; order Rhizobiales; family Xanthobacteraceae; genus Xanthobacter; species Xanthobacter agilis. The sequence continues at coordinate 28,120 of NZ_JABWGX010000014.1, read as the reverse complement.
CGGCCGCGCTCCTCGATGTGCGCGACAGGGCAGCCGGCAAGGCCCTGGTGCTGGAGACCTTCGCCGAGGTAGGGCTGGACAACCCCGGGCGGGTCTTTGGCTCCTATCCCCATCAATTGTCCGGTGGGATGCTCCAGCGGGTGCTGATCGGCCTTGCGGTCCTGCCACGCCCGGCGCTGCTGGTGGCTGACGAGCCTACGTCCGCGCTCGATGTCACCATCCAGAAGCGCATCCTCGATCTCCTCTCGCGGCTGCAGCGCGAGCGCGACATCGGCCTCCTCCTCATCACCCACGACCTCGCCATCGCGGCCGAGCGGACCCAGTCGCTCGTGTTGCTCAAGGACGGGCAGGTGCAGGAGGCCGGCAGCGCAAAGGCGGTGTTCTTCTCCCCGACCTCGGCCTATGCGCGCAAGCTGCATGCTGACGTTCCCGCCCTCAATCCCGACCGCTACGGGGCCCTGCGCGATCCGGGCCTGGGCCGCCTCGCTCAGGCGGCGGGCGAGGCCTCGAAGATTGAGGTCAGGGGTGTCACCAAGACCTTCCATGTGGATGGCAAGGCGCTCACCGCCGTGGACGCCGTGTCCTTCAGCGTCCCGGCCGGCACCACCCACGCGCTGGTGGGCGAATCCGGCTCGGGCAAGACGACGACGATCCGGCTGCTGCTCGGGCTCGAGCAGCCCGACACCGGCGACATCACGGTGGCGGGTGAGCGGCTCGCGGGGCGTGGGCCAGACGCGCTGCGCGGCGTCTGGCGCCACCTGCAGCTCATCTACCAGAACCCCTACACCTCGCTCGATCCCACCTGGAAAATCGAGCAGTTGGTGCGCGAGCCGCTCGACCGCTTCGGCATCGGCAGCCGCGAGGAGCGGGCTGCGCGGGTGCGCGAGGCACTGGCCAGCGTCGGGCTCGGCGAGCACCTGCTCGCCCGCGGGCCGGCGACCCTGTCGGGCGGCCAGCGCCAGCGCGTGGCCATCGCCCGGGCGCTGGTGCTGCGGCCGGACGTGATCGTGCTCGACGAGCCCACCTCCGCGCTCGATGTCAGCGTCCAGGCCGGCATCATGGAGGTGCTGCTGACGCTGCAGGCGAAACTGGGCCTCACCTATGTCTTCGTCTCCCACGATCTCGCTTTGGTGCGCCAGCTCGCCCACACGGTCTCGGTGATGCATCGCGGCCGCATCGTCGAGCACGGGCGCGTCGCCGACATCTTGGACAATCCCCGCCAGCCCTACACCCGCGCCCTGCGGGCCTCGATGCCCGCCGGCATCTCCGGCACGGCACGCGGCGTGCCACGGCGCGTGCCGATCCTCGCAGAGCAGAGCCTCCCATGACCCTGGCAGCGCTAGCCAGCAGCGTGCCGGCGCCCTTCCGCCCCAAGCCGGGGCTGGGCTTCAACACCCGCGTGGCGTTCAGCGACGATGCCGGGCCCGCGCAGGGGCTGCGCGAGGGGATCGAGCTGTTCAAGGCAGCCGAACGCCTCGGCTACCAGTCGGGATGGGCCTACCAGCGGCACTTCGACCACTATCTGTCCTCGCCTTTGCCCTTCTTCGCCGCCGCCGGCCAGCACACGCGGCGCATCCGGCTCGGCTCGGCGGTCATCCCCATGCGCTATCAGGACCCGATCCTGCTGGCGGAGGCGGCGAGCACCACAGATCTGCTCATCGGCGGCCGGCTGGAGCTCGCCATCGCCACCGGCGCCACTGCGGCCTTCGACGCCATCTTCGGGCACGTGGACACCAATGCCCGCACCGAGGCGAAGCGCCGTCAGGCCCGCTTCCTCGATGCCATTTCCGGCGCAGTGCTACATGTGGTGGACGGCCCCGGACAGGGCGCGCCCGAAGGCACGCCGCTGCGCGTCACGCCCCACAGCCCGACCCTGCGCACCCGCATCCGGCAGGGCTCGGCGAGCATCGCGTCGGCGGTGCAGGCGGCGGAACTCGGCATCGGTCTCATCTGCGGCACGGTGCAGCACAACCATGTGGAGGGCGAGAGCTTCGGCGCCTATCAGGCCCGCAGCATCGCCGCCTTTCGCGATACCTGGCGCGCGACGTGGGACACACAGCCCCCGCCGGTGGCCGTCGCCGCCTCCATCCTCGTGGGGACGACGCAGGAGCTGCGCGCGAAATACGCCGCCTATGACCTTGAGCGCCGGACACTGGGCATCGCCGCCTCCCGGCCCAAGGGTGCCATCACGCCCACCGCCCAGACCAACCAGCCGTCCGGCGCCCGCATCTCGCCCGTGTTCCACGGCACGCCCGATCAGGTGACACAAGCCATCCTGGACGATCCGGGCCTCGCCAGCGCCGACGAGATCGTGCTGTTCCTGCCCCCCCGGCTTCGACCTCGCCGAGAATGTGCGGCTGCTCGCCAACCTCGCGCAAACGGTGGCGCCGAGCCTCGGCTGGTCGCCGGACGCGTGACCAGGCGGGCCCGGCCGGGAACGCGCAGCCCCTGTCGTCAGCCGGCCAGCTCCCCGGCGAGATGACAGGCGGCCGAATGGCCCGGTTCCACGCCCCACAACTGCGGCCTTTCGCTTCAGCACGTGGCCGCGGCCACGGGGCAGCGGGTGTGGAAGGCGCAGCCGGGCGGCGGCGCGTAGAGGCTGGGGCAAGTCGCCCGGAAGCGCGAACGGCCGCGTCCTGCGGTAGGCCCACCTTACGCAGCAGGTCGCGGACGCGGGCGCGCCGTTTCTCCCACGTGCCGATGCCGTGGATATGCCGCGGCTCGGCGATCAGCTCGCCCGCGCTCCAGCTCGGATCGAGCGAGGCGGAGGGAAGTGCGCAACCTGAGGAGGCTGCGCTTCATCTCGATCAGGATATCCGCGATCGAGAAAAAGAACAGAAGGGGTGCCAGTGATTATCTCGCCAGCGCTTTTTTCAGAACTCGGGCCCTTGAGGCGCGTCGCGGGCTGCCGGTCGATGCCACGTCACCCGCTGGTTCCGCGCCGCGACCGAGAGCCGGTCGCGTCCCAGATCCGGGACAAGATCGCCGAGCGGGTTTTGAAGCCGCCGACATGGTGCCCCTAGGCGAGCCCCACCAGCAGCCCTTTGGCACGCGGCAGGACATAAATGGCTGCAGCCACCGCCACCACCTCGCTCACCACCACCACGAATAGAAGAGGCAAGCCGCGGACAAAATCCAGGATGGCACCAAAAAAGGCCGCCGGAAGGAAGGCAAGAGGCACCGCGACCACCGGCACGACATTCGAGATCCGGGCGTGCTGGAGGGTCTCGCTGCAGTGCGAGCATTCATCATGCACGAGCATCCAGATACGGAACAGGCCGCCCTCGCAGCATGCGGGACAGCGCCCCGACCATCCACGCCGCAACGCCTGCTCGACCGGACGCGGCGGATTGAAGCCATTGTGCGCGTAGCCCCCCTTCATTCGCCTGTTCCAACGGCCATGGCGAACGTGGAGCCAAGGAGAAGAGCGCCATCTCCGGCAGCGTCTCTGCCGTGAAGACATGGATGTGCGAGCGTGCAGATGCACGCCGGAAGAAGATGGCAACATGAGGAATCCGGGCTGGCCGCTGTTACGGCCACGGGACACGACACGCCCCGTCGCTGTAGACGGTCCGGCGCAGGTTCAGGTCAGCGGAAAGCGGGGGAGCCGGTGCGCAGCGGCTTGGGACACCCGTGCATCGACCGCCCGTCGCGGTAGTCGGACGATAAGGATGCGCCGGAAGCCCGGCGCCGCGACAGAGATTGCGTCTGCCCCGAGGAGGCCGGGGATGCCGTCAGGACGCAAGCGTCACACGGCGAGGCGTGAACATGAGACGAGCCGTCTCCGCCGCCGTCGCCACCGAGGCACACCTCGGGCAGCGTGCCGTCCGGCAACGCATCCGCCGTCATGTCGACCGGCGCGCTACCTCCCTCGATGACAAGGGCCTTGTGCGCGAGGCCGACGAATAGCGCCGCCAGCTTGAAGACTGCGGCAGCCAGCAACTTCCATCGATCGTCGCGCAAGCCAAGGAGCATAAGGCCGTTTTGTTGGAATGGCCGGGTTGGGTCGACCGCGTGAGAATACGGAGCAGGTCGCGACAGGATGGCAGCGCCGCTGGATGACGCGTCGACTGCGGCTTTGCTCCCCGGGCAGGCGGTTGCATGGCCTCCTGCGGCGTCGGCAACTGCGTCCTCCACCTGATGCTCCGATGCGCGCCTGACCTGCGAGAGAGCGCTGAAACGCGCGCGACGGCAACTTGGGCCAAATTGCCCCGTTGCTTTTTTATTAAATAGATAGATTAAATTTAAATTATGACCCACCCGCCGTTGCTGGCGTGGATCACGATCTTGCCCGAGGATGGAGTTTCCCCATGTGCGAAGCCTGCAACAACAATGACATCGAAGCGCTTGCCAAGGCATCCGCGCAGGCAGATTCGCCCGACGTCGACCGCCAGCGCCGTTCGGTGCTTGCCGCTGCTGCTGCGGGTCTGGTCGCGGCGCTCACGCCTGCGGTTTTCCGTCGGCAGGCCCACGCGGCCGAGAGCGGCAAGTTCCGCGTCGGCTACATCGCCGAGCCGGCCCACGGCCTTCATTTCATCGCCAAGGAGAAGGGCTACTTCAAGGACGAAGGCCTGGATGTCGAGCTGCTGCAGTTCAAGTCGGCGGGCGAGGGCCTGACCGCGCTCAAGTCGGGACAGCTGGACATCGGCACGTTCGGTTCGGCCGCGCCCCTCCTCTTCATCTCGCAGGGCACGCCCTTCACCATCTTCGGCGGCATGATGATCGGCGGACAGGCGCTCATCGCCCGACCGGAAACGGCGGCCGGACTGAAGGACATCGCAAGCTATCGCGGCAAGAAGCTCGGCCTCGTGCGGCTTTCCACCGGCGACGTGGTGTTCAGCGGCGCGCTGAAGAAGGCGGGCATCGATCCGAAGAAGGATATCGTCCGGGTAGAGCTGCCGTCCCCCGGCGTCGTGGTGGAGGCGGTGAAGAAGGGAGAGGTGGACGTCGGCCTCGTTTTCTCCCCGCACTTCACGCTGGCGGAAAAACAGGGGCTCGTCGTCTCCAACCTGATCGAGGACTTCTATCCCAACTATACCTGCTGCCGCCTGACGGCCAACACGGCCGATTTCGAGAACCGCAAGGGCGAATACCAAGCCTATCTCAAGGGGCTAATCCGCGCCTACAAGGTCTATTCCACCGATCCGGACGAAACGGTGCGCATCTTCACGACCTCGCTCAAGCTGGACGAGGGCATCATCCGCCGCGACACCTATACCCGCAAGGCATTCGCCTCCCATCCCGATCCCCTGCGCAAGGGCACGCTGGATTTCTGGCAGGCCATGGTCGACGCGGACTATGTGGCCGCGAAGGACTACCCCGTAGCCAAGCATATCGACGTCGACGTCTACAAGGCGGCGCTCAACTCGGTCATCGCCCGCGAGCCCAACGACAAGGTCTTCGCGGAACTCGCCACGTTCTACGCCGCCAACAACGCCTGAGGGGCTGGTCTTGTCCTCCACGGAAATCCGGGCCGGCGGCGCCCACCCCGGCACACAGCCCGCAGCCCTGGGGCCGGCCCGGGGCGCGCCGGCAGGCCTGCACTGGTCCCAGACCCTGCCGGCGGGTGCCATCCTGGCCGGCCTGCTCCTGGCCACCGCCTGGCCCGGATCCGAGGAGGGGTTTCCCCTCTACCTCGTCCTGTTCGCCGTCGGCGTCGGCGTGGTCGCGCTGGCCCGGTGGCGGCTGGCCGGTTCAGACGTAGCTCGCCAGTCGGTGTGCGACGTCGCGGCGATCCTCTACACCATTCTTCTCGCCTGGCAGCTCGCGACGGCCCACTTTGCCGTCCTGGACCCGATGTTGTTTCCGCCCCCCGAACTGACGCTCCGGCTGTTCGTGAAGGAGCTGCCGGATCTGCTCGACTGCCTCAGATCCTCCCTGATCCTTCTCGTCTCAGGGTTCGGAGCCGCGCTCGCGCTGTCGCTGCCGCTGGGCCTGTATGTGGGATGGCATTCGCGGCTGCATCACGCCGTCAGCCCGTTCACGAAGATCCTCGGCACCATCCCGCCGGTGGTCTTCATCCCCTACATCGTCCACCTCCTGCCCTCGTTCAGAAGCGCCTCCATCGTGGTGATCTTCATCGGCGCCTTCTGGCCGATCTTCATCAATACGGTGGCGGGCGTCTTCAACGTGCCCAAGGGCCTCATCGATTCCGGACGGGTGCTCAACCTCAGCACCCGCAAGATGCTCCTGCGCGTGGTGCTGCCGGCGGCGCTGCCCTCGATCTGCACCGGCGCCTCCCTGGCCCTGTGCTTTTCCTTCCTGCTGCTGACGGCGGCAGAGGTCATCGGCGCCAATTCCGGCATCGGCTGGTACGTGCACTACTTCTCCGACTTTGCCGATTATCACCGGGTGGTCGTGGGCATCATCTTCATCGGCATCGTCGTGGTGGCGATCACCCTCGCCACCGAGCGGCTTGAACGCCACCTCCTGCGCTGGCGCAGTTGAAGGAGAAAAGCCGTGACCAAGCGCGTGGAAATCGAGAACCTGTCCTTCGCCTATCGCGGCAACCCCGTGCTGCGCAGCGTCAACATCACGGCGGAAGGCGGCGACTTCGTCTGCCTGCTGGGCCCGTCCGGCTGCGGGAAAAGCACTCTGCTGCGCCTCATCGCCGGGCTTGAGCGGCCGGATGCCGGCAGCATCCGCATCGGCGGCGCGGCGGTGGCGGGGCCGGGCCTCGATCGCGGCGTGGTGTTCCAGGACTATTCGCTCTTTCCCTGGCTCACAGCAGGCGAGAACCTCGTCTTCGCTCTGGAGCAGGCCTTCCCGGGCCGCCGCCGGCGGGACCATGTGGAGGACGCGCGCGCGCAGCTTGGCCGCGTCCACCTGGAAGGCGCCTTCGACAAGCTGCCCTCGCAATTGTCCGGCGGCATGCGCCAGCGCGTGGCCATCGCCCGCGCCTTCGCCACTGATCCGCCCCTGCTGCTCATGGACGAGCCCTTCGGCGCCCTGGACGCGGTGACGCGGGCACATCTGCAGGAACATCTCCTCGCCCTGTGGCAGACCCCGTCGGGCGCGGCGAAGACGGTGTTTTTCGTCACCCACGACGTGGACGAGGCGATCCTGCTCGCGAGCACCGTGGTGGTCCTTGGCGCCAATCCCGGCCGGATCCGCGGCGTGTTCGATATCGACGTGGAGCGCCCCCGCTCGCGTCAGTCCCTCCAGTCAAACCCGCGCTACCTCGCGCTGCGCGCCGCCATGGTCGATCTTCTCTACGAGAGAAGCGACGATGCGGGCGATGCCGGCACCCTTCAATAGCCCCCAATCCGACGAGACACGGACATGACGGACACGACCCGGACCAATTCCTCGCCGCTTTCGGTGCTGACCGCATGGCTGCGTCGGCCGTGGGTGGACATCGCCGCCACCTCGGTCTCTCTGCTGTGCCTGCTACATTGCATCGTCCCGCCGCTGCTCATCCTCCTGTTTCCGCTTCTCGCTTATGAGATCGAGCTGCCGGAATACATTCACGTCGTGCTGCTGGCGGCGGCCATCCCCCTCAGCCTCATCGCCTTGCGACAGGGCCTGAAGGATCATGGCAAGGTCTTGCTCGTGGTGCTCGGCGTGCTCGGCCAAGGTATTGTGGCCTTCGGTGTCCTGAGCGAATCCGTGCCAGTGCTCGAAACCGGCCTGACCGTCATGGGCGTGAGCATCGTCGCGCTGGTGCACCTCATGAACTGGCATATCCGCCGCCGCAAGACCGCGCAGGCGCGTGCCTCCAGCGCAAACGGCGAGGGCATAGCGACATTGACCTGAAGGAGATTATCTTCTTGATTCAAAGGAATATTCCCAAAAGTGTCGGTGGGCATCGCTGCCATCGCTCTACCGGAAGCCCGTAGCCGGAAACACTGAACTCCAGAGATTTTGGCCTCTTACTGCCAAGGCAATGAACAGTGAGAATACTGCTCTTGCGGAGAGCAGATTGGGTTCTCTCGGTGCTCGATGGCTCCGGAATACGGGAGATCGCTCAGGAGTATCCGCGCAGTCGAGAGTGAGAGGTTGGATCGGAATTCCGCGATGGGTTGAGGATCGGGAGAGAGGCTCCCGGCACCCGTCGTGGAGTTTGGTCCCATGATCGAGGTTCAGGTTCTCGAAGGACACCGCGATGCGGCGCGCGGTTACAAGGTGGATGCGAGCCGCGGCGAGCGGAACGGGCGGGTGTCCTCCGAGTGGTTCTCCCGGCCGGCGGACGAGCGCTACCTGTCCCTGTCGGAGCTGTATGGCGCGGTGCGCGGGCGGTCCGACCGGAGCCGGACGCGCACCGTGGAGAGTGCTGCCATCCGCGTCGAGGCGAGCCGCGAGATGCCGGACCGGCTGACGCTCGCACTGCCCGGGGCGGACGCTCCTGTTGCCCCGACCCATTGGAGCTTCGGCCAGCTTGCGAGCCTTATCGGCGCGCCTGCCGCCTATCTGCGCCAGCTCCCGGCACCGTTGGCCGGCACCAATCTGCAATACGGACTCACATCCCATCGTGCCGAGCAGGTCAAGACGCTCGAGATCGAAGACGGACGCGTCGAGCTCCGGGCAGTCACCGGTCCCGACTATGGCCGCATCTATGATCATGAGCTGGTGGACGCCGTGCGCCGGATCGCCGGCAACGGCACGGGCGATACCCGCTGGAAGGTGCCGGGCGTGCTCGACTGGTCGACCGGCATCTACAATCCCAGGATCGACATCACGAGGGACACCACCACGCTCTATGCCTCGGATCGGGACGTGTTCCTGTTCCTGGTGGACGACCTCAACCCAATCGAAGCCGGGCGGCTGCCTGATGGCTCGCCCGACTTGTTCTTCCGGGGCTTCTATTGCTGGAACTCGGAGGTGGGGGCGAAGACGCTGGGCATCGCCAGCTTCTATCTCCGGGCGGTCTGCCAGAACCGGAACCTGTGGGGCGTGGAGGATTTCGAGGAGATCACCATCCGCCACTCGAAGTATGCCGCCTCGCGCTTCGCCCATCAGGCAGCGCCGGCTCTCGAGCGGTTCGCCAATTCCTCCCCCATGCCCTTCGTCAACGGCATCAAGGCGGCCCGCGAGCGCATCGTGGCGCGCACCGACGAGGATCGCACCGAGTTCCTGCGCCGCAAGGGCTTCTCCAAAGCCGAGACGCAGAAGGTGATCGAGACCGTGCTCGCTGAGGAGGGGCGCAAGCCGGAGAGCATCTTCGACTTTGTGCAGGGCATCACCGCCGTGGCGCGGGACAAGCCGCACCAAGACGCCCGCCTCGATCTGGAGGCCCGGGCGAAGAAGCTCCTCGACCGGGCCGCCTGAGATCCGCAAAGCCGGAGATGGGGATTGCCGTGTCTCCGGCTTTGCGTTGTTCCGGATCATCGGCTTTACGGCGCTGCCCTCAGAGGAAGAGGGCGGCGCCGTGCTTCGTGACGGGTTCGAGGTTGAGAGAGAGGTTCTCCGGCCGCCCGTCGCGGAGAAGCATCCCATGGCCACGGCCGTTCAGAAGATCACCCTTTCGTCCTCCCGCGACATCCCCTTCAACAGGCTGGTGCTCAGCCAGTCCAACGTCCGCCGGGTGAAGGCGGGCGTGTCCATCGAGGAACTCGCCGAGGATATCGCCCGGCGCGGCCTGCTCCAGGGCCTCAATGTCCGAGCCGTGATCGATGTGGATGGCGTCGAGACCGGCATCTATGAGATCCCGGCCGGCGGGCGGCGGTACCGGGCGCTGGAACTGCTGGTGAAGCGCAAGCGCCTCGCCAGGACCGCGCCGGTACCCTGCATCGTTCGCGAGGGCGGCATCGCCGAGGAGGATTCCCTTGCCGAGAATGTCCAGCGCGCCCCTCTCCATCCCCTCGACCAGTTCCGCGCCTTCCTCGCCTTGCGGGAGAAGGGCCAGTCCGAGGAGGAGATCGCCGCCGCTTTCTTCGTCTCGGTCGCGGTGGTGAAGCAGCGGCTGAAGCTTGCCTCCGTGTCGCCGAAGCTCCTCGACGTCTACGCCGAGGACGGCCTCACCCTCGATCAGCTCATGGCCTTCACCGTGTCGGGCGATCATGAGCGGCAGGAGCAGGTGCTGGAGCGTCTCGCCCAGGCTTACGACAAGCAGCCCTACGCCATCCGGCGCATGCTGACCGAGGGCGCGGTCCGGGCATCCGACAAGCGGGCCCGCTTCATCGGCATCGAGGCCTATGAGACGGCCGGCGGCACGGTGCTGCGCGACCTGTTTCAGGGCGACGACGGCGGCTGGCTGCAGGATGTCGCTCTCGTCGACCGGATGGTGGCGGACAAGCTCGCTGCCGAGGCCGACGTGATCCGCAGCGAAGGCTGGAAGTGGATCGAGGTGGCGCCGGACTTCGCCTATGGCCACACCTACGGCTTGCGCCAGCTGCGGGGTGAGCCGACGCCCCTGACCGAGGAGGAGGAGGCAGCTCGGGCGACGGCCCAGGCCGCATATGATCGCCTCTCCGAAGAACATGCCGATGCCGACGAGCTTCCCGAGGAGGTCGATGCGCGGCTCGGTGAGCTCGAGGCGGTGCTGGAGGCCTTTGATACGCGCCCCCTCGCGTTCGATCCGGCGGAGGTCGGCCGCGCCGGCGCCTTCGTCAGCATCGCCCAGGACGGCAAGCTCCGGGTGGAGCGGGGCTATGTCCGCCCGGAGGACGAAGTGCCGGTCGAAGAGGAGCATGCCACTTCCGCCGAGACCGATGATGCAAACCATGTGGCATCGACTTCTCTCCATGAGGCGGCCACACCCGATGCCCCTGCTGAGCCCGAGGAAGAAGACGGCCTCGCGCCGATCTCCGACCGGCTACTCACGGAGCTGACCACCCATCGGACCCTTGGCCTGCGCCACACGCTGGGCGAGCAGCCCGATGTGGCCTTCCTTGCGGCGGTCCACGCCCTGACGCTGAAGGCCTTCTATGCCTACGGCTGGGACAGCTGCCTTGAGCTCGATCTCAAGAGCGTGTCCTTCAACGCCCAGGCGCCGGGCCTCAACGACAGCGTCTCGGCCGAGGCGATCCGTGTCCGGCATGAGAGATGGGCCAAGGCACTGCCCAAGGAGCCGGGCACGCTCTGGGACACCCTGAACGGCTGGGACCGCGACAGCCGAGCCGCCCTGTTCGCCCATGTGGTGAGCCTCTCGGTCAATGCCGTGCACGAGGCCTGGAACCGTCGTCCGCGGGCCTTCGCTCATGCGGACCGGCTGGCACAGGCGGTGGCGCTCGACATGGCGGCGGCTGGGTGGAAGCCCACTGTCGACACCTTCCTCGGCCGGGTCACCAAGGCCCGCATCCTGCAGGCGGTGACTGAGGCCAAGGGGGAACGTGCGGCGGAGCGGATCGCCCACCTCAAGAAGGGCGACATGGCGCGGGAGGCTGAATCCCTTCTCGCCGACAGCGGCTGGCTCCCGGAGGCACTGCGGACCCAGCCCTGCGACATCGCCGGCGAAGAAACGGCGGAGATCGACGGCGAAACGGCCATGGGCGACGGCGAGGACCTCGCCGATAGTGAGGAGCCCGAAGCGATCTCTCCCCCGATCGCTGCCGAATAACCCTCCCGGGCAACCTGGCCCGCCGACCGTCGCCTCGCGCTCCCCCTGTCGCGTGGTCCGGACGGCGGGCCTTTCTGTTGGAGCGTCCCCCATGTCGGATGCGGCCCATGACTTGGCCCATAAGCTCGGCCAACGGGCGGAGGCGGTCTGCCGCCACTATCTCTCCGCTGGCCAGAGGCAGGGGCATTACTGGCAGGTGGGCGACGTTCGCAACTCGCCCGGCCGCTCGATGTTTGTGCGGCTGCGGGACAGTGCGAAAGGCCCCGCCGGCAAATGGACCGACGCGGCGACGGGGGAGCACGGTGACCTGCTCGACCTAATCCGGGAAAGCCGGGGCCTGTCCAGCTTCAGCGAGGTGGTCGCCGAGGCCGAGATGTTTCTGGGCATTCCCCGATCAGTGCATGAGGCGCAGGCTCCGCTGTGCAAAACGGAAAACTCCTCACGTGATCCTGTCATCTCGGCACGACGGCTGTTTGCCGCCGCACGGCCGATTCCGGGCACAATCGTAGAGGCGTATTTGCGGAACCGCTGCATCACGGCTTTGCACGAAACCGGAAGCCTGCGCTTTCACCCCCGCTGCTATTACCGGTCCGATGCGCACACCCCCAGCCAGCCTTTGCCGGCCATGGTCGCTGCCGTCACGGGTCTCAGCGGACGGATCACGGGCGTGCATCGGACATGGCTCGCCCCGAACGGGTCGGACAAGGCAGCCATCACCACGCCCCGGCGCTCCATGGGTCACCTGCTGGAGCACGCCGTTCGCTTCGGCGAGGCTGATGACGTGCTGGCCGCCGGTGAGGGCATCGAGACCATCCTTTCCGTGCGCACGGCGCTGCCCAACCTTCCGATGGCAGCGGCGCTCTCGGCCGCACACCTTGCAGTCATCGCCTTCCCACCTGGACTGCGGCGGCTCTACATCGTCCGCGACAGCGATCCGGCCGGCGACAGGGCGCGAGACAGCCTCATTGCACGAGCCAATGCTGCCGCGATCGAGGCTATCGTGCTCTCGCCGGCGCTCGGAGACTTCAACGAGGACCTACGCGCGTTTGGCGTCGATGCGTTGCTGGCAGGACTGCGATGCCAGCTTGTCCCCGAGGATGTCAGCCGCTTCATGATGCTGAGCCCGTGACTTGAAGGAGCCGGGGAGCGGGGATGCGCTAACGGAATGCTCTGAGGCTCACCGTCGACAGAGGACCCGCAGCCAGGCCTTCCAGAGGGCGATCGGCCAGCAGTCGTCCCGGACCGGCAACGGCTGCGGCCGACGATTTTCCGTCGGCGGTGTTTCCCCCACGACGCAGGCGTCGCGGGACCCCCGCCACCGCCTTTCCATCGCGAAACAAAATCGTCGGCCTCCGCCATCCTCCGCTCACGCTCCGGCCCCGCGTTTCTCGCGGGGTGCAGGTCCGTCCCGCCCGCCGGCTTCGTCGCCATGAAGGCCGCAGGGCTGCGGTCCAACCGACGGAGCATCCAATGAGCACCGAGCACGACGAGCCCCGCCACGCCTCGTCTCCCACCGATCACCTGCTGCAGGAACTCCAGCTCTACGGCTACCGCCCGCTCAACGACGAGTCCGATCCCCGGCCCCTTCCCGAGGCCAACCACATCACCGGCGCCATCGCCGACATCTTCGATGCTCTCATCGCGACCCTGCAGGACACCCGCCTGGAGCCCGACCTTCCCGACCTCCTGTGGTCCACCGTCCATCTCTTCCACCGTGCCGCCGGCCGTATCTCGGGCACCCTTGACGATAACGAGCAGGGCCAACGCCGCAGCCAGCAGGAGCAGGATGGCAGCGAGGTGCGCTCGGTGGAACTGGAACGCCTCATCGCCGAGGGGCAGAGCCTCGTGGAGCGCCGCGATGCCTTCGAGCTGATGCGCGACGAAGCCGCCGACGCCTTCGAGCGGCACACCGGCTCAGCCTGGCGCCCACGCACCGGATCCATGGTGAACCATCGGCACCTCACCGCAGCCCTCATCGACAGCCGCGACTTCCTCACCGCCCGCAGGCGCTCGGAGACCGAGGTGCTGATGCCCGCAGGTCCGAAGATCGCCTTCTCCGGTGGTGACACGGCTGATCACAGGCTCATCTGGGCGAAGCTCGACCAAGTGCACGCCAAGCACCCCGACATGGTGCTGCTGCATGGCGGTTCGCCCAAGGGCGCCGAGCGGATCGCCGCCTGCTGGGCCGATGCGCGCAAGGTGCCCCAGATCGCGTTCAAGCCGGACTGGACACGGCACGCCAAGGCCGCCCCCTTCAAGCGCAACGACCAGATGCTCTCGGTCATGCCCATCGGGGTCATCATCTTCCCCGGCACCGGCATCCAGGACAATCTCGCCGACAAGGCCCGCAAGCTCGGCATCCCGGTCTATCGGTTCGGGTCGGGCGGCGCGTGAGCGCTGCCCCTTTCTCGACCATCGCAATCGAATTTCACGAGCCCTGAACGTTTCTCATGAAAGTGCTGGCTCCGTTATCGATTTTCACCGGACTGACGAGCAGGACCTGTACTCATCAGACGTGGACCTGAACAAAGCCTCCAGAGCCTGCTTATGCAGGGAGACGGCCGCACCTGCCGATCTTCGAGCGACGATCCACCCCCCGCTTTTCTTGCGCTGTTCCTTGGTCCGGCCGAGGGCCTGACGCCATCAACCCGCAAGGGGTCGGCTACGCACAGCGTGCCGCCGCTCCGCTTCGCCTGCGCGGTGATTGCGGCCCTCGGCCGGACCCGTCGGGCGCCTGTCAGCGGGGGATGGTCCTCCGCTTCGAGCAGGAGCCGGACCCCATGTCCTCCACCGATGCGCAAGCCTTCGCCCTCAGCCTCGCCAAGACCCTGATGGTCGTCATCGTGATCTTCCGCGCCGGTGACGGCAGCCTCTCGGTGGTGTCAGCCGACGAATTCGACGGTGACGCCTCGCAGATCGTCCGTGAAATCGATCCCTTCGCCAGATAGCGGAGGTGTACGCATGACGTGCCGGGTATACCCTTACTGGGATTTCGGCATGCATCTTCTCTTGCTATGCAGGTGATCGCGCCGTGGTGGTGGTGGAAGGCGCGACCGTCAGAGCTTTCCTTAGGGAGACACCACCATGATTTTCCTCGGCATCCTGCTTGGTCTCGCCGGCATCGCGTTATTCTGTTGGCTGCTGTTTACGCTCGCCGTCTTCGCGCTGCCGTTCTTCGCCGCCGTCGGCGCCGGCACTTGGGCACACCATACCGGCGCGGGCTGGCTCGGTGCGATCGTCGTTGGCCTGATCGCCGGGGGCATCACGCTCGGCATCGGCCAGGTTCTGTTCGCGGTCGTTCGTCCGATGTGGGCGCGGCTCGTCGTTGCGCTCGCCTTCGTCGCCCCGGCCGCCTTCGTCGGCTATCACGCGACGTATGGTATCGCGAAGCTCGCCATGCCGTCCGAGACGTGGCAGATCGTTTTCTCGATCATCGGTGCTATTGCCATCGGCATCACGACGCTGTTGCGGGTCGCGGGCATGGCGGCCGCCGGCCCGTCCAGCCGGGACCTTGCGCAGGTCTGAGCACGCTCCATGTCATTCGGCAGGGCCGGAGCCGAAAGAGCTTTGCCGCTCGCGCTGTCCGAGGATGGGGATCGGTGGCGCTCCCGCTTGCGGCAAAAGCCCAAGCGGCGGTCGATCGCGATTTCTTGAGACGAGACGACGCCTCGCGGTCAGTCGCGGACCAGCGCATGGTGGGAGCGATCTTGGGGGTTGTAACCTTGGCTGCGGAAGCGCACGGAGCCGGCCCGGAACGGGGGACGTGAAGCCGATGAGGATCGGGCCGGTCTTCCGTGAGGTTGCGGCGAGTCGCCATCATCCCCGTTCGGTATCCGTCGGTCGACCGCTCCAAACGGCCTCTCCAATGGGCGGATCTGGCCGAAGGGCGGCTGCGCCTCGACCGCCTCTGCCGCAACGGCGCATCATGACTTTCTTCCCCTTCCGGCTGAAGCCGTCATTCCTCGCGAGCCAAGAAAGTCCCTCTCGCGCCGTCCTCCGCTTCGCTCCGGTCGCAATCCTCACCCCATCGCGCGAGCGCGACGGGGCCCCGAGGCGATGCGGCGTCGGTCGCCTCCGGCCTTCCGATCGCCATCGAGGCCGCATGGTGCGGGCTCGGAAACGGAAGACGGAGATTTACCATGGCCACCATCGGCACCTTCAAGAAGACCGGCGCGAACGAGTTCTCCGGCGAGATCGTAACCCTCAGCGTCCAGGCCAAGGGCGTGCGCATCGTCCCGGACCTGCGGACCAACGGTGAGAACGCCCCCAGCCACCGGGTCCTGGTGGGCCGGATCGAGATCGGTGCCGCCTGGTCCAAGCGCTCCAGCGAGGGCCGCGACTATCTGGGCCTCAAGCTCGACGACCCGAGCTTCAACGCCCCGATCTACGCCAACCTCTTCGACGACGAGGACGCCGACACCTTCAGCCTCATCTGGTCCCGTCCCAGCGGGCGGCGCGGCGAGTGAGCCTCGCACAAGGCCCCGGCTGATCAAGCCGGGGCCTCCACATCGAGACAGGTCATCGCCAGCGGCCCGGCGCTTTACTCGAACGTATTCTCTGGCTCGCCCGGGACGTTGGCCGCGGGTTGCTTCAGCAATGCGGCGGCATCGAGATCAAGGGCGCAGGCCAGTCGATCCACGACATCAATGCTGGCGTTGTAGACGCTGCGCTCCAACGAACTGATGTATGTGCGATCGATCCCGGCGCGATGGGCAAGCTCTTCCTGCGATAGGCCTTTGGTGAGCCTCGCAGCCCTCAAATTCCGGGCGAACACCTCTCGGATCTCCATGATCGAGAGAGCACCGCCTTGATGAGTATTTCACCACGGAGTATTCTCTACAAAGACTGGCGCAGCAGCGGCGTCATTGAAAGGCGTGTAGGGTTCGGGAAAGAACCTGATATCGGGAAGGGCAGCAGGAAGACATGGTGACCGACGCGTTTGCAGACACCGTCCCAATCGCTCCCGAGCTCACGGACTACGACCGGGCGCACATCAAGCTCTACGCACGCCTGCTCGACGCCACGGCGGATGGCGCCGACTGGGAGGAGATCGCCTCGGTGCTGTTCGGCATCGAAGCGGCTCGGGAGTCCGAACGTGCCCGTCATGTCCATGACAGCCATCTGGCCCGGGCCCGATGGTTGGCCTCCAGCGGCTACAAGGACCTCCTCAGCCGTGCTGTCTGACGTTGCGGCCCTTTCGCAGGGGTGATGCCGCGGCCGCATCACGCGATGCTCCCCGGCCGACTTCCCCCAATACCCTCAATCCCTGATTGTCTTCACTCGACACGCACCCTTGATGCGGAGGCGAGTGATGAAGCCTGATACATCACGCTGGCGAGAGGATGCCAGCTACGTCTATTTCGACACGCTGTCGGTGGAGGGCCTCGCCTGGGAATGCCTGCGCCGGGACGAGACCTATCAGGACCACTACCAGTCCCTCGTGAAGGCCGGCTCGGACGCCGACCCGCTCCCCCGGGAGGTGGAGCAACGCTGGGGGCTGCGATTTCGCCGCGCGGCCATCTCTCTCCGCCGTGGAACAGAACGTCCCGTGGTCGCCGGTTGTCGATCCGGCCATCGTGCTTCTCGCCCAACAGCCCGCGTTTCTTCCGGGCGCGCCCAACGTGTCGTTCGGCGGCATGGTTGCGCCGCGGGATAGCACCGAGGGCCGATACTGGGTCCATGGTCCGGCACCTCATGCCGCGCAGGTGCTGCTGCTGACCGGGACTCACCCCGACGCGCCGCTGTCGGCATTGATCCCGCTGGATGCGGACACCATAGGGCGGGTTGAGGCACTGACCCGCTTCTGGCGCGCGGTCGAGGGTCGGCCGGCGATCCCCGACACCCGCATCACGGTGCAGCAGCGTGGCCGGCTGCGCACCATGATGCTGGCGGCCGATGGGCGGGCGAACGGCGCCAGCTATCGCGACATCGCCGCGGTCCTTTACGGCCCCAAGCGCGTTGCGTCCGAGCCCTGGAAAACCTCGGCGCTGCGCGACAAGGTCATCGGCCTCGTCAAAGGTGGCCTCGCCATGATCGGCGGCGGTTATCTCAAGCTCCTGCGTCATCGCAGAAGACCATAGCCGTAGCGACGGCATCCTGAGGGTGGGGATTTTCGCCCCCCTCAACTTCCCCATCCCCCTCGACAGCTGCCCTTCGCCACCGTGATCGCCATCCGCCGCTGATGACCAGCGGCCCGAGATCGCCCACGGAGGTTCGATCCATGCGACCTGATGCTGCCACGTTCCCGCCGCGCTACCTGCGCACCAAGGAAGCCGCCGTCTTCCTCAGCCTGTCGCCCCGGACGCTCGAGAAGCACCGCACCTACGGGACCGGTCCCGCCTATCGCAAGCTCGGCGGGCGCGTCGTCTATTCCGTCGAGGACCTGCAGGCCTGGGTCGCCCGCGGCGCCGTCACCTCCACCTCCGATCCCCGCGGCTGCGTCCTGCCGGCAAAGCGCCAGTGCCTGCCCGGAATTGCCGAGCCCCACCGCTTCGCACGCTGATCGGAGCCCTTCTCCATGGTGGCGCGGCATCGCTCCCAGCCGGAGCGCGGACAGCTCGATCTGTTCCGCGCGCTTCCCGGCGCGTTCGCGCCACGAGATGCGCAGGATCTCATGGCCTATCCCTTCTTCTCCCTCTCCAAGACCCATCGTATCGCGCCCATCGATTTTGCCGCCGGCGATGTCTCCATCCGGGTCGAGGCCGTGCCTGACCATGGCATGGCGACCATCTGGGACGCCGACATCCTGATCTGGGCGGCGAGCCAGATCGTGGAAGCTCGCGACGCCGGCCTGCGCACGTCGCGCTTCATGGTCGCCACCCCCTATGAAATCCTCAGGTTCGTGGGGCGCGGCACCTCGATCCGGGACTACCAGCGCCTCAAGGCCGCCCTCGACCGGCTGCAGTCCACCACCGTGTCCACCTCGATCCGCCAGCCGGCCGAGGGACGGCGCCATCGCTTCTCCTGGATCAACGAGTGGAAGGAGCGCACCGACCGGGATGGCAGGCCCGCCGGAATCGAGCTCATCGTCCCCGACTGGTTCTATTGCGCCATCGTGGAGGACGCCCTCGTCCTCACCATCGACCGGGCGTACTTCGACCTGACGGGCGGGCTCGACCGCTGGCTCTACCGGCTGGTGCGCAAGCACGGCGGCCGCCAGCACAACGGCTGGCGCTTCGACTTCCGCCACCTCTACTTCAAGTCCGGCAGCCTCTCGCCCTTCAAGCGCTTCGCCTTCGAGCTGCGGGACATCATCCGTCGCCAGCCGCTGCCCGGCTACACCCTGTTCCTGGAGTGTGACGCGGGTGCGCGCACGCTGCTCGCCTTCGAGCCCGCCTGTGGACAGCCTGTGAATCCCTTCGTGCCATCGGGAACCCCGTGCCACGTGCCATCAGGAACCGGCCCCTCGTGCTTTCAGGAACCGAAACAGGGGTTAACTCCAAGCCCGAAAACGCAAAATCGCGCTCCTAACTTAGAGTCTAACATAGAGTCTAACTTTAAAAGGCGCGCGGGCGATGTGGATAACCGCGCTCAGACGGCCCAAAAGCCCGCCAATCCGCGCACTTCTAAAGGTGAATGCCTTCCGTCTTTCCGTAAAGACGGGTTTCAGGAGCCAGAACCTCTTTCCGCGGCCGATCTGCTTCCCTCGCATGCGTCGGGAGGCCGTCGATGATCGTCGCGCTGCTCAATCAGAAGGGTGGCGTCGGCAAGACGACGCTCGCTTTGCACCTTGCCGGCGCGTGGGCGAGCGGCGGCCGGCGCGTCACGCTCATCGATGCGGATCCCCAGGGCTCGGCCCTCGACTGGTCGCAGCAACGCAGCCGCGAGGGCTTGCCGCGCCTGTTCGGCGTCGTCGGCCTCGCCCGTGACACGCTGCACCGGGAGGCCCCCGAGCTGGCGCGGGATGCCGACCATGTGGTCATCGACGGGCCGCCCCGTGTCGCCGCCCTCATGCGCTCCGCGCTGCTCGCCGCCGACCTGGTGCTGATCCCCGTGCAGCCGTCGCCGCTCGACGGCTGGGCCTCCGCCGAGATGCTGGCCCTCCTCAGCGAGGCTCGCATCTACCGGCCGGAGCTTGCTGCGCGGTTCGTGCTGAACCGCTGCGGTGCCCGCACCGTGCTCGCCCGTGAGACCGCCGCGACGCTGGCGGATCACGATCCGCCGGTACTCGCGACCACCATCGGCCAGCGCGTCGCCTTCGCCATGTCGGCACAGTCCGGGCGGCTCGTCAGCGAGCTGGACGAAGGCGGCCCGGCTGCGCGCGAGATTACGGCGCTGGCGGCGGAGATCGTCGGTCTCGCCGGTCATGGACGCCTACCATGAGCGCGCCGCCGACCCGCAAGGGCTTCGCCGCGCGGCCGGCCAATCCGGAGCGGTGGATCAAGGCTGCGGAGGCGAAGACGTCGAATGACGTCGCCGGCGGCTTTACCGCGCGGCTCACCATCGACGTCACGCCCGACCTGCGAGGGCGCATCAAGATCGCCGCCTTCGGCCGTGGCCAGACCGTCGCCGACATGCTCCGCGACCTCCTTGCTCGCGAGTTTCCCCCAACCCCAGGAGATGCGTCATGACCGGCACGTCCGTGCCCTCTGTTGTTATCGCCTTTGCGCCGGCCCCGCCGCTCGTCGACACGCTGACCCACGTCGAACTGACCTGGATCGAGAAGCGGATCGAGAACTGGATTCGCTTCGGCCGCCCGGCTCATGCGCAGATTCTCGATCGCAGCCGGCGCATCGTCTCATTCGCGCCGGGTAGCATCTTTTCCTTCGTGCGCTGGGCGTCGAACGACTTCGGCACCGTGGTCTCGCGCATCGATGTCGTGCGTGCCGTCGCGCCGGGTGAGGCGTACCAGACACTGCCCTTCGTGCGCCCCGGCGGGGAGATTCTGCTGCGCGCCGACGGCTGGCCGAAGGTCGAGAAGGTGCTCCAGCATATCGATGCCGTCGAGGCCATCGGCGTCAACGGCGCAGATGTCGCCCCCGACCATTGGCGGCACGTCCACAACCGTCTGGTCGCCGGCCACATGCCCCGCGCCTACACGACTGAGCGCCATGAGGCGTGGCTGAAGCGCCGGGAGTGCGAGGAATGACCCGCTTCGGCACTGTGATGGTCACCTATTTCTCGGTGATGGGGGTGGCGACCGCCGCGCTCGTTCCGACACCGCTGAAGCTGGTGTGGAACGTTTCCGCAAGCGCGCCCATCGGGCTCTATGCCATCGAGCCGGTGCGCAGGCTCGGGGTCACGGACCTCCTCGCCGTCACGCCGCCTGCAGCGCTCGCCCGCTTCCTGGTTGAGCGCGGCTATGTGGGCGCGGGCGTCCCATTGATGAAGCGCGTGGCAGCACTTCCCGGACAGGACGTCTGCCGCAAGGACCGCGTCATCACCGTCGATGGCGTGGCTTATGGCGAGGCGCTGGAGCGCGATCGCATGGGACGACCGCTGCCGGTCTGGCGCGGCTGCCGGCGCATCGTCCAGGGCGAGCTCTTCCTCATGAACTTCGACGTGCCGGACAGTCTGGATGGCCGGTATTTCGGGCCACTGCCCGCCAGCACCGTGATCGGCCGCGCCGTGCCGCTCTACACCGACGAGGCCGGCGACGGGCACTTCGTCTGGCGTGCGCCGACGCGCTGAGCGCGACCGACCACCCCCACCCTTATCACACGTCGAGAGGCCGTCATGCTGCAGGCGGATCCGTTCCCGCATGTCTTCACCCCCGTGCGCGTATCGATGCGAGCGTACGCTCGGCGTCGCGTAATCATCTTCGTCCTCCTTTCCGGAATGCCTTTCGGCTGGTCGGCGGCAGCACTCCCGGCGGAGGGTTCGGCAACACAGAAGCTGCCATCGCCGACCGATCGCTACGCCGATTTCGTCACGGAGGCCGCGGAACGCTTTGACATTCCAGCCACCTGGATCCGGGCCGTGCTGCGCGCCGAAAGCGACGGCGACGCGCGCTCGACCTCGCCCAAAGGCGCCATGGGACTAATGCAGATCATGCCGCAGACCTGGGCCGAGCTGCGCGTCCACTATGGCCTCGGCGACGACCCCTACGACCCGCACGACAACATCATGGCGGGTGCGGCCTACCTGCGAGAGCTGTTCGATCGCTACGGCAGTCCTGGCTTCCTCGCCGCCTACAATGCGGGGCCGGGCCGCTATGAGGCCTCGCGCAAGGGGCGCCCGCTGCCCCCGGAGACGCGCGCCTATGTCGACAAGCTGGCGCCGATCATCGCGGGCGCGGAAGCCGAATCGGAAGCGCCCGGTCGCTCCGTCACACTTCCGGCAGAGCCGCCGCTCTGGGCCGGCGCTCCGATCTTCGTTCTGCAGCCGGTCCGCACGTTGGCGACGGATCGAACGCAGACGGATGGCGTGCTGCCCGCACCAGATGTGCGCGACGTCTCCGCCATCGGCCCGCAGTCCAATGGCCTGTTCGTTACTCGCGGCGGCGCGGGAGGTGCGCCATGACCGCGACCGGGCTCATTCGCACCCTGTCGGGCTTTCTGCCGTTCGAGCGAACGGCGGGACGGAAGGACTGGGATACGACCGACCGATGGCGAGATAAAAGGGCGCAGGGTGCGCTGCGGTTGGGCGGTTGTTTCTATTGGGGAATTCGCGACCAAACACACATTGCGGCGTTGATCGGCAATGTGTGTCGAACACTTAAGCCGCTGCCACCGCAGGACTTCTCGCACCTTGCGGGGTCACGCCATGGCCGATGAGCGCGAGTTCCGTGTCAGGCCCGGCCGCATCCGCTCCTCCCGGGCCCAGAGGTCCCGTCCCTTCATCGCGCAGGCCCTCGCTGCTGCCCAGAAGGCCGGCGGCCACGTCTCCCGATCCGGTCGCCTCACCTCCAGCAAGCGCTCCCACTTCGGCCGCGGGCGGACGGCGAGCATCCAGGCCAACCGCCTGCTCACGGGTCGCTCGCGCGTCGTCGTCATCAAGACCCGCGTGGTGCGCCACACCGCCCGTGCCACACCGCTGACTGCGCATCTCTCCTACCTGCGCCGGGAGGGCGTGACCCGGGACGGAGAGAAGGCCCGCCTGTTCGGGCCGGGCGCCGAGGAGGGGGACGGCCGCGCCTTCGCTGAGCGGTGCGCCGACGATCGGCACCATTTCCGCTTCATTGTGTCGCCCGAGAATGCAGCCGACATGACCGACCTCAGGTCCTTCGCCCGCGACCTCGTCGGTCAGATGGAGAAGGACCTCGGCACAAAGCTCGACTGGGTCGGCGTCGACCACTGGAACACGGACAATCCCCACCTGCACATATTGGTGCGGGGCCGGACCGACGATGGCCAGGACCTCGTTATCTCCCGCGACTACATCAAGGAAGGCATGCGCGCTCGCGCGCAGGATCTTGTGACCCAGGAACTGGGCCCACGCACCGACCTCGACATCCACCATGCCGTCGAGCGGCAGGTGGAGGCGGAGGGCTGGACCCAGCTCGATCGCCAGTTGGTTCGCGACCAGCGCGAGGCCGGTGTCATCGACGTGGCCCGCGATGCCGACGGCGGGCCGGATGCCTTCCTGCCGATGAAGGTCGGCCGGCTGCGCAAGCTCGAGGCCCTCCGCCTCGCCGACGAGATCGGCCCCGGCCAATGGGTCATCGACGAGAAGGCTGAGGCGACGCTGCGCGCCCTCGGCGAACGCGGCGACATCATCAAGCGGATGCATCGGGCGCTCACCGCTCAGGGCATCGAGCGCGGCACGGCGAGCTATGTGCTCGCGGGAGAGAGCTTGGACGGTGCGATCATCGGTCGGCTTGTCGAACGTGGCCTTGATGACGAGCTCAAAGGCACAGCCTACGCTGTGGTGGATGGCGTCGACGGGCGGACCCACCATATCCGACTGCCCGACCTCGATGCGGCCGGCGACGGCGCGGCCGGCTCCATCGTCGAACTCCGGAGGTTTGAGGATGGGCGGGGCCAGCCCCGTGTTGCCCTCGCGGTCCGCTCCGACCTCGACATCGACCGGCAGGTCACAGCTTCGGGCGCCACCTGGCTCGACCGGCAGGCGCTCAGCCGCGCGCCGGCATCGCTCTCCGAAGGCGGCTTCGGCGCCGAGGTGCGTGAGGCTATGGATCGCCGGGCCGACCATCTGGTTCGGGAGGGGCTGGCTGAGCGGCAGGGCCAGCGCGTCGCCTTCGCCCGTGACCTGATCGAGACGTTGCGCCGGCGAGAGGTCGATACGTTGAGCGAGAAGATCGCTGTCGAGAGCGGCCTGCCGTTCCGGCGGTCTGGAAACGGAGAGTATGTCTCCGGTACCTATCGGCAGCGCTTCGCCCTCGCCTCCGGCCGCTTCGCCATGCTCGACGACGGGCTCGGCTTCCAGTTCGTGCCCTGGACGCCCTCCCTGGAGAAGCAACTCGGCAGGCACGTCTCCGGCGTCGCCCGTGCCGATGGCGGCATCGACTGGTCCTTCGGCCGCAAGCGCGGCCTTGGCCTCTGACCCACATATCACCGGAGCGCCGCATGTCCGCGACCAAGATCCTCTGGGGCCAGATCCTCCTCGTCTTCGCCATCGTGCTGGCCACCACCTGTGGCGCTACTCAGTTCGTGGCGTGGCGGCTGGGCTTTCAGGACCGGCTCGGCCCGCCCTGGTTCCTGCTGGGACCCTGGCCGGTCTATCCCCCGCCGGCCTTCTTTTGGTGGTGGTACTTCTACGACGCTTATGCGCCGGCCATCTTCACCGAGGGGGCGATCATCGCCGCATCGGGCGGGTTCCTGTCCATCGCCGCCGCCATCGGCCTCTCGGTCTGGCGGGCGCGGGAAGCAAGGCGCGTCGAGACCTATGGCTCCGCCCGCTGGGCCGAGCCCGAGGAGATCCGCGCGGCCGGGCTGCTCGGTCCCGATGGCGTGGTGCTCGGCCGCCATGGAGGGGACTATCTGCGCCATGATGGACCCGAGCACGTCCTGTGCTTCGCGCCGACCCGGTCCGGCAAAGGCGTGGGCCTCGTCGTCCCATCGCTGCTCACCTGGCCGGGCTCGGCCATCGTCCACGACATCAAGGGCGAAAACTGGCAGCTCACCGCCGGCTTCCGGGCGCGGCACGGGCGCGTGCTGCTGTTCGACCCCACCAATGTGCGATCCTCTGCCTACAATCCCTTGCTAGAGGTTCGCCGCGGAGAATGGGAGGTGCGCGACGTCCAGAACATCGCCGACATCCTCGTGGACCCCGAGGGCTCCCTGGAGAAGCGCAACCACTGGGAGAAGACGAGCCACGCCCTCCTCGTAGGCGCCATTCTCCATGTTCTCTATGCCGAACGGGACAAGACGCTCGCCGGCGTCGCCGCCTTCCTCTCCGATCCGAAGCGGCCGATCGAGACCACGCTCGACGCGATGATGAAGACCGCTCATCTGGGCGAGGCTGGCCCGCATCCCGTCATCGCCAGTGCCGCCCGCGAGCTGCTGAACAAATCCGACAATGAACGCTCCGGCGTGCTCTCCACCGCCATGTCATTCCTTGGCCTGTACCGTGATCCGGTGATCGCCGAGGTCACGCGGCGCTGCGACTGGCGGATCGCCGATATCGTCGGCGGGAAAGCGCCGACGACACTCTACCTCGTGGTGCCGCCCTCCGACATCAACCGCACCAAGCCGCTGATCCGTCTCCTCCTCAACCAGATCGGCCGGCGCCTGACCGAGGACCTGAAGGCGAAGGTCGGACGCCACCGGCTTCTCCTCATGTTGGACGAGTTCCCGGCGCTCGGGCGGCTCGATTTCTTTGAGAGCGCACTGGCCTTCATGGCGGGTTATGGGCTCAAGAGCTTCCTGATCGCCCAGTCCCTGAACCAGATCGAGAAGGCCTACGGGCCCAACAACTCCATCCTCGACAACTGCCATGTGCGGGTGAGCTTCGCCACCAATGACGAGCGCACGGCAAAACGCGTCTCCGATGCCCTCGGCACCGCTACCGAGATGAAGGCGATGAAGAACTACGCCGGTCACCGGCTCTCGCCCTGGCTCGGCCATCTCATGGTCTCGCGCTCAGAGACGGCGCGCCCGCTCCTGACCCCGGGCGAGGTGATGCAGCTTCCGCCTGCCGATGAGATCGTCATGGTGGCTGGTACGCCGCCGATCCGGGCGAGGAAGGCTCGATACTACGAGGATGACCGGTTCAGGGAACGGGTGCTGCACCCGCCGGAGCTCACGGGGTCTCGCGATCGCCAGCCCGACGATTGGACAGTGCTCCCGTTGCCCGCGCCATCGCAACTCAACCTGATGGTTGAAGGCAAAGACGACGAGGACACCACGGGTTCGGAGCAGCGGCGCCAGCCGGAGCTGGCGCGGGTAGAGCCGGTCGAGGCACCTGCGCAACCCCGCAATGAGTTCGAGATCGATTTGGCCGATGACACCGACGACGACGTGGCCCGAACCAGCCGCATGACCCGTGCCATGCAAGGCGTCGCACGGCAGGTTTCGCTCGATCCCAATGACGGCATGGAGCTGTGACGGTGATGGCCCTACGCAAGAAGAAGGCGCAGATCTCGGTCTATCTCGATCCGGCGACCATTGGGCTGCTGGCCGGTTATGCTGCGCGGCGCGGCCAGCCTCAGTCCCTGATCGCCGAGGCGGCCATCGCGTCCTTCCTGTCGCCGGACGGCGCGGAGCAGCGGGAAGCTGCAATCGCCAAACGCCTCGATCAATTGGACCGACGGATGGCCCGGCTGGAGCGGGACGTCGGCATCTCTGTCGAGACGCTGGCTGTGTTCGTGCGGTTCTGGCTGGCGACCACGCCGGCATTGCCCGAACCGGCGGCCCAGGCTGCACGAGCCAAGGCGGGGGAGCGGTATGAGGCGTTCGTCGCGGCGCTGGGGCGGCGGCTCGCGAAGGGGCCGCGGCTGGCACAAGAAATCTCGGAAGAGGGCAGCGATTCGAGACCATGAGAAAGGGTCTCTTGCGCCAGGAGCAGACTCTGACCTCTGTCCCTAAAGCAGACTCAACAGCGTTTCTGCTCAGTCCAAGCTATTTCAGACGGCTGGCGGGTTTAGCAGCACCCAGAGGCAAGCGATCCTGCCGTCGATGACCTGGGCCACGTCCGCCCCTGTCACCGTGATGGGTCCGCCTTCGGGATCGGCTTCCCATCGCAGCACGCCGAGCCCATGGTGACCCACGGCGGACCCGGTCGGCGTGAAGCGGAACGTGGGACCAAACTGCTCCAGAAGCTTGCCAGCGACCGCGGAGATCGCTGCGCGGCCTTCCACGACATTGTCCGGCTCGTACATAACGGGATCGGCGGTGAAGAGCTCGGCGATTGCCGTGGCGCGCTTGTCAGCGTCGCGCTCATTGAACACGCGCTGGAGATTGGCGTGCAGCATGTGGTTGTAATCCGGTTCGAAGGTGGACATGGCAGCATCCCTTTCGTGAGAGGGGCGGTCAGTCGATCTTGACGAGGTTCAGCGCCGCCAGCGGCCCGCCGGGGAACTGAACCAGACGGCTGCCGAGGGCGAGCGGGCCGAGATCGATGCCAAAGAAGCCCAGCCGGTCCATCAGAGCACCGACCTCGGCCTTCGCCCGGGCGTCATCGCCGGAATAGAACAGCACCCGCCGGCCGCCATCGCCTGCCGGATCGCCGGCGACAAGATCCGGTCGCAGATGGTTGAACGCCTTCACCACCCGTGCGCCCGGCACGAAATCTGCGAATACCTCGGATGACGAGCGGCTGCCGAGATCGACCGGCTTGAACAGCGGTGCCTCGATCGGGTTGTTGGCGTCGACCACAATGCGACCGTCGAAGTCGGACAGGCCCGCCAGCGCCGTGGGGATCTTCGACCAGTTCACCGCGACAAAGACAATGTCGCGCGCCGCCGCTTCCTCACGGGTGCCGGCGACGACGCTCGGCCCGAGTTCCGCGACGATGTCGGCCAGACTGTCGGGCCCGCGGCTATTGGCGAGCGTCGCCCCGATATCCTGCCGCGCGAAGGCCGTGGCGATGGCGCGGCCGATCTGGCCGGCGCCGATGATGCCGATGGAAGTCATGGCTTGTCTCCAGAGAGGGTGTGGGATCAGGCGGCCTGGCCGCCATCGACATTGAGCGTGGCGCCGGTGATGTAGCCGGCGTCGGGTCCGGCGAAGAAGGCAACCGCCGCGGCGATGTCCTCCGGCTGGCCATAGCGGCCGAGCGCCGCCAACTGGTTCAGCGCTTCCGCGAACGGACCGTCCTGGGGATTCATCTCGGTGTTGATGGCGCCGGGCTGGATGACATTGACGGTGATATTGCGGGGCCCGAGATCGCGCGCCCAGCCGCGGGTGTAGGCAGCGACCGCGGCCTTGGTGGCGACATAGTCGGCGGCGCCGGCAAAGGGGATGTGGACGGCGCCGGTCGTGCCGATCGAGACGATGCGCCCGCCGTTACCCATCAACGGCGCGGCCGCGCGCACCGCGGCGGCGACGCCCTTCACATTGATATCCAGCTGCCGGTCGAAGGCGGCGCGATCCGCCTTCTGATCGTCGACCATGCCGGTGACGAACACCCCCGCAGAGTTGACGAGAATGTCGAGCCGTCCGAGTGCGGCGTACACTTCACGCACTAGGGTCGAGACTCAACGTATCCAGCATGAGACGAGTGCGGCGAGGCACAAGGAGGCGAGATAGTTCCTCGCCAGCTTGTCGTATCGTGTGGCGATGC
>NZ_JABWGX010000013.1 GCF_021730435.1 Xanthobacter agilis | reverse complement strand
CGTCATTCCGCCCAAGCGGGATCGCAAGCTTCAGCGGGTCTACGACACCGACCTCTACAAAGAGCGCAACAAGATCGAGCGCTTCTTCAACAAGCTCAAGCAGTTCCGGCGCGTCGCCACACGATACGACAAGCTCCTCGCCAACTTCATGGGCTTCGTCAAACTCGCCGCAATCGCCATCTGGCTCAGATAGTTAAATCGTCACTACGGCCTAAAGACTCACTTGCCAGCAGGGCACACATTGCAGGCTTAAAAGGCGGGCTTGAGCACCATGAGGCAGACGATGCTCAGGACCGCCGCAAAGGCCGGGAAGCCCAGCACGAACCACCACCTGAACAGCCGGAAATAACGTTCCGGCAAAGGCGCGCGAGTGGCGACGGCTTGAAGGGCCAGGTCGCGCAGGCGGATTTGGATCCACACCACGGGCAGCCAGCACAGGCCGGTGACGACATAGAGAACGAGGCTCAGCCCAATCCATCCCGAGAACAGCGGATAGCCGGCTAGGTGGGCCAGGGCCGCACCGGTTATGGGCTGCATGATCACCGCAGAGGCCGTGAACACCGTATCGGCCAGCACCACGATCCTTGCGGTATGGGCGATCAGTGCTGGGTCGCGCGCGCGATGGGCCATCAGCATGAAGAAAGCGATGCCGGCCCCAGTGCCAAGCAGCACCGTCGCGCCGACCACATGCGCGATCTTCAGCAGGGTGTAGAGGTCCATCAGCGTTCGTCCAGCGTGACCAGGGCCGCCAGGGCCAGGAAGGCGGCTGGAATGCTTTTGAGTAGCGGCCCCATCGGATCGAGCCACAGGTCGGGGCGCACCAATGAGCCGCCCAGCAGATAGCCAACCGTGACCAGCAGCATACCCTGCAAGGCGCGGGCGGCGGTCGGTCGCCAGATCAGCAGCAGGGCCAGGGCGATGTCGACCAGACTGCCTCCGATCACCGCTCGGGTCGCCAGCGCCGCGTCCACGCCGGAGGCGGTCAGGACGGCGATGGCGTCCTTCAATCCAGCCGTCAGGCCGATCAACCCAGACAGGAACCAGAAGGCGAACAGGCAGGCCAAGATGGCGGGCTTGGCGAAATAGGCACGGGCGAACCAGCGCTCTTGGACGCCCGAGGGGGCGGCGGCCAGCAGGGCGTCGAAGGATCGCGGCGTGCATCCCAGGCGCGCAGCGTCTTCCGTCCGGCCGCGAACACCCATCCGCAATTGCTCCAATGCGGCGGTGCGCATAGGGCTGCGCCAGCCCAGCCAGGCCAAGGCGTCACTCGCGGCGGCGGTTGCGCGGGCGAGACCGAGTGGCAGGCGGATCGTTCGCGCGGGCCGCAGTCCCAGCCAGCCGCGCAGTCGGCCGACAAGGTCGATCAGGGTCAGCGCTTCGCCGTGGACGAGGTCTAGGCTGACGCGCGGCGGCGCGTCCGGCGCCTTGCAGGACGGTCCCCGCGACGACCTGAAGGCCGTCCATGTCGAAGGGGACCGTCCTGCAAGGCGCCGGCGCAGTTGATCACGGCCTCGGTTTCGGCGAGCACGACGGCCCAATCCGCGACCGAGGCTTTGGCCATATCGGCGCGCTTCCACTCCAGGGCGGGGAAGCGGCGGCGGGCTGCGTCGATGTCGCGCCCGACGCCGATGACCACATGACCGTCAGCCGCCAACCGGGCGGATACATATGAGCCGATGAGCCCATAGGCCCCGATAATGGCAATGCGCATCAACGACGCTTAGCGTATCAACCATGGAGGGGGAAGCGTCACCGGCGATCGCCGCCTGTCTGCCATCCACACCGAACAGAGATCAGATGTCCGTTGGCAGCGCCAACGCTGGGCATTGCCCGCGTCGGTGTATCCCCGTCGTTCCAGGGGGAATAGCGGGCCTGGCGCTCGCGCGTCGTCGGGGCGGGAGCGCGTTGCCGGGCGCTGGGCTGGTCGGGGCTCAGGGGCTGCGTGGTGAGGCCCCGCCGGCTTTGGCGCCGTCCACGTCCCATGCCTCTTGCGTCTTGCCTCTTGCCTCTTGCCTCTTGCCTCTTGCTTCCCCGCGCTTCTCGGAAAGGCCCTTCGTCATGCCCTCCACCGCCTCGCATGCCCCGGGTTCCTCGGCACGGACCTTGCTTCTTGCGCGGCGCCGGATATGGGCGGGAAGCCTGGCGGCAACGCTCGCGGTGGCGATTGTTCTGGCGGTGCCGGCGCGGGCGTTGGAGCCGCCCACGGCCACCGCGTGGCCGGACACCCTCGCCGGGCGGCTGGCCGCGCTCGCCCTGGTGCAGACGCTGAACAGCGAGTTGCTGAGCCATCCAAGCGCCACCCTGACGCTGGACCGCTGGTGCGCCGACCATCGGTTGGCGCCGGCGGGAACGAAAATTGTCGCGGACCGGGTGAAGGACGTGGACAAGCCGGCCGACACCGCCGTGCGCGAGGCGTTGCAGGTGGGTCCGCGGGAGAAGGTCGCCTACCGGCGCGTGCGCCTGCGCTGCGGCGAGCGGGTGCTGTCGGAGGCCGACAATTGGTATGTTCCGGCCTTGCTCACGGCCGAGATGAATGCCGTGTTGGATACCACCGACACGCCGTTCGGCCGCGTGGTCCAGCCGTTGTCCACCCGTCGGCGCACGCTGTCGGCCGAAGTGCTGTGGCAGCCGTTGCCGCGTGGATGGGAGATGGGGGCCGCTCTGCCACCCGCCTCGGACGGCCCGTTGGTGCCGCCGCCGCATGTGCTGCAGCACCGGGCCGTGCTGGCGCTGCCTGATGGCCGGCCCCTCAGCGCCCTGGTCGAGACCTACACCGGCGGTGTGCTCGGCTTTCCCTGGTTCGAGGGCCGCTAGACGTTTGGAGTAAGGCCGGCGGCTTCCTCGCTCGCGTGCCGCGGATGCTCTAGCTCCGTCGTCCGACGAGACCGGCGAAAGGCGCGGGCGGGGGAGCGGCGCGTGGACTTCGGTTGTCCTGCCACGCTGGTATTTGACGTTGAGGCAGAGGCGAAACTGGGTCCGCCACGCGCGCAGGCGTTCAAGTCGGTTGCCGGGTACGGTCGGGTGCGGTTGGTGGCGCGTGCGATGCTTTCCGCACTGTCGTTTTCGACGCGAAAGACGCCCGCTCCCGTGCGGGCCGCATGGACTTAACCGCCTGCTCAACCTAGGCTCGTGGCGCGTGCGAAGGATCGCAGGAGAAGGTCATGGGGCGGCGAACGAGGCAGTCAGGGCCGATCGCGCGAGTAAGCGTGGGTCCTGCGGGATGGTCGCGGTGTGCGATCGCACTGGTGTTCGGGTGGTCGTCCACCGTGGCTCCAGCGCTGGCACAGACCTATCCGGGGCCGGTGGCGAGCCCCTCCACGTCCGCGCCGGAGATCCCTTCGACCCCGCCGCCGGCCGCCGGGGTCGGCACTGGCGAACCGGTCGCGGGCTCTGGCTCAGCGGCGCCAGCGCCGGTCCCACAAGGGGGCACACAGGCTGCGGCGTCCGGAACGGCGGCGCCAGCGCCTTCCGCCGCCCTGCCATTCGCGCCGGCGGCCGAGACCGCTTCCCCCCTTTCTGTGCCGGCGGCTGCGCCTCCGGCGGTCTCCGCCCAGGCGCCCGCGGCGCCCGATGCCGCGCCACCGGCGCAATCCTATGCTCCGGAGCCATCGGCCGACGCGGCTCCGGCGCCAGGACCCGACACCGCCCCGACACCGGCGGCCAATCTTTATACCTTGGCCGAGCTGGAGCCGCTTCTAGCGCCCTATGCTCTTTATCCGGATACGCTGCTGGCGCAGCTGCTGCCCGCCACCACATTTCCGCTGCAGATTGTTCAGGCCGCGCGCTGGCTGGATACGCACAAGAAGGCGGTGTCCAAGGGGGATTTTTCCGGGGTCGACAGCCAGAAGTGGGACCCTACCGTGAAGGCGCTGGTGCGCTTCCCGGAAGTGGTCAAGAAGCTGGACCAGGATCTCGAAGCCACCACCGCCATCGGCTATGCTTTTGCCAATCAGCCGGAAGACGTGGCGGTGGCGATCCAGGCCTTGCGTGCCAAGGCCGAATCGGCGGGCAATCTCAAGACCACGCAGCAGCAGGTGGTGACCACCCAGCGCAACACCACGGGAAGCGGCAACACCATCTACATCACGCCGGCGCAGCCGGACGTGGTTTATGTGCCGCAATATGACTATTCCGATATCTACACGGCCGCAGGGGTGGGCCTGCTGGGTTTCGGCGCCGGTGTTCTGGTCGGCAACGCCTGGAACAATTCGTGGAATTGGCGCGGCGGCTGGGTCTATCCGCCGGTGTGGCCGGGCTATCCGGGATGGCGCCCGCGTCCGCGCCCGCCGGGTCCTGGTCCCTGGCCGGGTCCTGGGCCCTGGCCTGGTCCTCATCCTGGGCCGTGGCCCGGTCCCGGACCGCGTCCGCCGGGTCCCGGTCCCTGGCCGGGTCCTCGCCCGCCCATGCCCGGCCCGGCGCCGATTCCCGGTCCCGGTGGCGGGCTGAAGCCGTGGCGTCCCGGCCCGGGCCACTTTCCGGGCGGTCCGGGTGGTCCTGGACGTCCCGGCGGTCCCGGACGCCCTGGCGGTCCCGGCGGTCCTGGGTTGCCGGGCCATCCCGGTGGTCCTGGTGGTCCCGGACGCCCTGGCGGTCCCGGCGGTCCTGGGTTGCCGGGCCATCCCGGTGGTCCTGGTGGTCCCGGACGTCCTGGCGGTCCCGGCGGTCCTGGGTTGCCGGGTCATCCCGGTGGTCCTGGTGGTCCCGGACGCCCCGGTGGTCCCGGCGGTCCTGGGTTGCCGGGCCATCCCGGTGGTGCCGGTGGTCCCGGGCGCCCCGGTGGTCCTGGCGTCCCCGGCCATCCGGGAGGTCCCGGCGGCGCCGGACGCCCTGGCGGTCCGACTCGCCCCGGTGGCTCCGGCATGAAGCCGCGGCCGGCCGGGCAGCCGAGCTTCGTGCGCACGCCGCAGGTCAGGAAGCCCCAGACCCGGGCGCCTCAGATGGGTAAGCCTCAGATGGGCAAGACTCAGATGGGCAAGCCTCGGGTGAGGGCGCCGCAGTTGGGCAAACCGCAGGTGCGGACGCAGCGGCCGGGCGGCGCGAGCATGCGCTCCAACCCGAGCGGTCGTCCCGCTCAGTTCCGTGCGCCGCCGCGTGGCGGCGGCGGTGGCAAGGTCACACCACGTGGCGGCGGGCGGCCGGGCCCGGCCCGAGGTGGGCGCTGAACGCGTGGCCGCGGGGGGCTGACAGCGCCTTCCGTCCGCGTCGGCGCTGGCGGAAGGACCCTCCTCGGCTGCCTTAGAATCGGGCGCCGTTTCGGTGCGACGACGGCCGGTCCCAAAAGGGCCGGCCGTTCTACGTTCCGCAGCGCAAGTGCGTGCGGCGAATTGGGAATTTGTTGCCTGCGTACAACAGCGCGGGTTTGGCCGAGACAGCGCTTGGAGTGCTGTGTTTCCAACGCCCGGTTCGTTGCTGCATCGACGTTCCGGATGCTTCACTAGGCCGAAGCGCGCACTTGCCTCCCAACTGGGGCTGAGTTAAGGCTGCGGCGTCGTTTCGAACTTCTCCAACCGAGGCCGGCGCGGTCGCGCGTTTCAGCGCATCGCCCATGCGCCCCGAGGTGCGGGCAACATGAACGCCTTGCTCATGGATTATCTGCCGGTGGTGATCTTCATCGGCGTGTCGCTGGTGATCGGGCTCGCCCTGCTGGTGGCGCCCTTTCTGGTGGCCTACAGCAATCCGGATCCCGAGAAGCTGTCGGCCTACGAGTGCGGCTTCAATGCCTTCGACGATGCCCGCATGACCTTCGACGCGCGATTCTATCTCGTGTCGATCCTGTTCATCATTTTCGACCTTGAAGTGGCCTTCCTGTTCCCGTGGGCGGTCAGCTTCGGCGGACTGGGCGATCTGGGCTTCTGGTCCATGATGATCTTCCTGGGCGTTCTGACCGTCGGCTTCATCTACGAGTGGCGTAAGGGAGCTCTGGAATGGGATTGACCCCTTCTGCGGCGAAGCCGGAAATCGCAGCGGCCCCCCGGGGCATCATCGATCCGTCCACCGGCAAGCCGGTGGGGGCGACCGATCCCTTCTTCAAGGAAGTCAACGCGGAGCTCGCGGACAAGGGCTTCCTGCTCACCACCGCCGACGACCTCATCACCTGGGCGCGCACCGGCTCGCTCATGTGGATGACCTTCGGCCTCGCCTGCTGCGCCGTGGAAATGATGCAGGTTTCCATGCCGCGCTACGACGTGGAGCGATTCGGTTTCGCGCCGCGGGCGTCGCCCCGCCAGTCGGACGTGATGATCGTGGCCGGCACGCTGACCAACAAGATGGCGCCCGCGCTCCGCAAGGTCTACGACCAGATGCCGGAGCCCCGCTACGTCATCTCCATGGGCTCCTGCGCCAATGGCGGCGGCTATTACCACTATTCGTATGCGGTGGTGCGTGGCTGCGATCGCGTGGTGCCGGTGGATATCTATGTTCCGGGCTGTCCTCCGACTGCGGAAGCGCTGCTGTATGGCGTGCTGCTGCTGCAGAAGAAGATTCGCCGCATCGGCACCATCGAGCGCTGAGGCCCGAGGGCTCAGGACGGGATTGTTGAGATGGACGAGACCCTAAAAGATCTGGCCGCTCATATCGCAGGCGTTCTGTCGGGCGCTGTGAAGGGCTGGAAGGTTGCGTTCGGCGAGCTCACCCTTGATGTGGAGCCGGCCCAGATCGTGAAGGTGGCCACTTTCCTGCGCGACGACCCGGCGTGTCTGTTCCACTGCATCGTGGACGTGTGTGGTGCCGACTACCCCGAGCGGGACGCGCGCTTTGAGGTGGTCTATCATTTCCTGTCGCTGAAGCAGAACCTGCGCATCCGGCTGAAGGTGGCGACTGACGAGGACACTCCGGTGCCGTCCATCTGTGGCGTGTTCCCAGGTGCCAACTGGTTCGAGCGCGAGACCTACGATCTTTACGGCATCCTGTTCACGGGTCATCCCGAGCTGCGGCGCCTTTTGACCGACTACGGCTTTGACGGTCATCCGCTGCGCAAGGATTTTCCCACCTCCGGTTACGTTGAGGTGCATTACGACGACGAGCTGAAGCGGGTCGTCTACGAGCCTGTGCGGCTGGCGCAGGAGTTTCGCAACTTTGACTTCCTGTCTCCCTGGGAGGGCGTGGATTACGTCCTGCCGGGCGACGAGAAGGCGTCGAAGGCCGGCTGAGGGAGCGACCGATGGGACAGGAACTCGCAGCCGACGTCGAAGAGCTGAAGCCGGCCGACAAGGTTCGTAATTTCAAGATCAATTTCGGACCGCAGCACCCCGCGGCCCACGGCGTGCTGCGCCTGGTGCTGGAGCTGAACGGCGAAGTGGTGGAGCGGGTCGATCCGCACATCGGGCTGCTGCATCGCGGCACCGAGAAGCTCATCGAATCCAAAACTTACTTTCAGGCGGTGCCGTATTTCGACCGCCTGGACTATTGCGCGCCCATGAATCAGGAGCACGCCTACTGCCTGGCAGTGGAAAAGCTCCTGGGCATCGAGGTGCCGAAGCGCGGGCAGCTGGTGCGCGTGCTGTATTCCGAGATCGGGCGGCTGCTCTCGCATATTCTGAACGTGACGACGTTCGCCATGGACGTGGGCGCGCTGACCCCGCCACTGTGGGGCTTCGAAGAGCGCGAGAAGCTCATGGTCTTCTATGAGCGCGCCTCGGGAAGCCGCATGCATGCGGCCTATTTCCGTCCGGGTGGCGTGCATCAGGATCTGCCGCGCGCGTTGGTCGAGGACATTGGCGCGTTCTGCGAGACCTTCCCGAAGGTGCTCGACGATTTGGATCGTCTGGTCACGGGCAACCGCATTTTCAAGCAGCGGACCGTGGACATCGGTACGGTGTCGCTGGAGGACGCGCTCGCCTGGGGCTTCTCGGGTGTGATGGTCCGCGGGTCGGGCGCGGCCTGGGATCTGCGCCGGGCGCAGCCTTACGAGTGCTATTCGGAGCTCGACTTCGACATTCCCGTGGGCGTGCACGGCGATTGCTACGACCGTTATGTGGTGCGCATGGAAGAGATGCGGCAGTCCACGAAGATCATGAAGCAGTGCGTGGAGCGGCTGCTCAAGGAAGCCGGTCCAGTTTACACCCAGGACCACAAGGTGGTGCCGCCGAAGCGGGGTGAGATGAAGCGCTCGATGGAGGCGCTCATCCAACATTTCAAGCTTTACACGGAGGGCTTCCATGTGCCCGCCGGCGATGTCTATGCCGCGGTGGAGGCGCCCAAGGGCGAGTTCGGCGTGTATCTGGTATCTGATGGGTCAAACAAGCCCTATCGCTGCAAGATCCGCGCTCCGGGTTTCGCCCATCTCCAGGCGATGGATTTCCTGTCGCGCGGCTACATGCTGGCCGACGTCTCGGCGATTCTCGGGTCGCTCGACATCGTGTTTGGCGAGGTGGACCGCTGATGTCCTCCCTTTCCATCTTCCTCCCCATGCGTGAGCGCCGCGCTGCGGCCGGCTCCGCCACCGGCCTGGAGGTCTGATATGACCGTTCGCCGCCTTGCTGCCGAGCAGCCCGAAAGCTTCGCCTTCACGCCCGAGCTGGAGGAGATCGCGTCGGCGCTGATCGCCAAGTATCCCGAAGGCCGCCAGGCTTCGGCCGTGGTGCCACTTCTGTGGGAAACCCAGAAGGCGGCGGGGGGCTGGTTGCCGGAGCCAGCCTTGCGGGCGGTCGCGGACCGGCTCGGGATGGCGCATATCCGCGTGTTGGAGGTGGCGACCTTCTACACCATGTTCAATCTTGCCCCGGTCGGGACGTATTTCGTGCAATTGTGCGGCACGACGCCCTGCATGTTGCGTGGCTCCGATGATCTCAAGGCCGTATGCGAGCGGAAGATCGGCGCGCAGAGCCATGTCTCCGCCGACGGCAACTTCTCCTGGCTTGAGGTCGAATGCCTGGGCGCCTGTACCAATGCGCCCATGGTCCAGATCAATGACGACGTCTTCGAGGACCTCACGCCTGAGAGCTTGGAAAAGCTTCTGGACGATCTCGCCGCCGGCCGTCCGGTGAAGGTGGGGCCACAGAACGGGCGCCATGGCTGCGAACCCATCGGTGGGCCGGTCGCGCTCACGGATCCCGCCCTTTATGCGCCGCGGTCGAAGTCGGATGAGACCTCAGCGGCGCCCGCGCCGACTCCCGGGGAGTGATGCCCATGCTCGCCGACAAGGATCGTATTTTCACCAATCTCTATGGCCTCCAGGACTTCAGCCTGAAGGGCGCGATGGCGCGCGGTCATTGGGACGGCACCAAAGGCATCCTGGAAAAGGGGCGCGACTGGATCATCAATGAGATGAAGGCGTCGGGCCTGCGGGGTCGTGGCGGCGCCGGCTTCTCGACCGGTCTCAAATGGTCCTTTATGCCGAAGCAGTCGGATGGGCGACCCCACTATCTGGTGGTGAACGCCGACGAGTCCGAGCCCGGCACCTGCAAGGATCGCGAGATCCTGCGCAACGATCCGCACACGCTGATCGAAGGTTGCCTGATCGCGTCCTTTGCCATGGGGGCGCACGCGGCCTACATCTATGTGCGCGGCGAATTCATCTATGAGCGCAAGCGCCTACAGCAGGCGATCGACGAGTGTTACGCGGCCGGCCTGCTCGGTAAGAGCAACATCCACGACTATCCCTTCGATCTTTATGTGCACCACGGCGCCGGAGCCTACATCTGCGGCGAAGAAACAGCGCTGCTGGAGAGCCTCGAAGGCAAGAAGGGGATGCCGCGGATGAAGCCGCCATTCCCTGCGAACATGGGTCTCTACGGCTGCCCCACCACGGTGAACAATGTGGAGAGCATCGCGGTGGCGCCCACGATTTTGCGGCGCGGCGCCTCCTGGTTCTCCTCCATCGGTCGACCGAACAATGTCGGCACCAAGCTCTATGGCATTTCGGGCCATGTGAACCGCCCCTGCGTGGTGGAAGACGCCATGGGCATCCCGTTCAAGGAGCTCATCGAGAAGCATGGCGGCGGGGTGCGTGGCGGTTGGGACAATCTGCTGGCGATCATTCCCGGCGGCGCGTCCTGCCCTGTGGTTCCGGCCGAGCAGTGCGAAGACCTCATCATGGACTTCGACGGCCTGCGCGCGGTGAAGTCGTCGTTCGGCACCGCCGGTGTGCTGGTGATGGACAAGTCCACGGATATCGTGCGGGCCATCGCGCGCATCTCCTACTTCTTCAAGCATGAAAGCTGTGGTCAGTGCACCCCGTGCCGGGAGGGAACCGGCTGGATGTGGCGCGTCGTCAATCGCATGGCGGAGGGCCGGGCCCACAAGCATGAGATCGACATGCTGCTGGAAGTGACCACCCAGATCGAGGGGCACACCATCTGCGCGCTGGGCGATGCCGCGGCGTGGCCGGTCCAAGGTCTCATTCGGCACTATCGTCATGTGATCGAAGAGCGGATCGACCAGTATTCCGCCAATCCGCACCCGCAGCCGGTGGCGGCGGAATGAGCTGATGGCCTGTATCAGGCAAGTATGCCCGACCTTTCCGGCCGCCGATCCCGTGGCTTCCGCGGCGTGGTACCAGGATCGGATTGGGTTTGTGGTGAAGTTCACGATGGAGGGTTACGCCATCGTGGGTCGGGACGAGGTGGAGATCCATTTCTGGCGCTGCGCCGACAAGGCAATCGCCGAGGCGACCTCCGTTTACGTCCGAGTGGACGATATCGACGCCATGCGGGCCGAGCTAGAACGGGCGGCGGATGGCGGGCGGATTTCCGAGGTCGCGGATCGCGACTGGGGAATGCGCGAGTTCTACGTGTGGGACCCGGACGGCAATTTGCTGCGGTTCGGCGTGCCTGCGGGCCGTCCGGGCGCGGCCTGAGAGGGCCGGTCGGGGTGGGTTGAGGCGAGAGCCGCCGTGGTGCGGCTTCAGGACGGGGTTCGCGCCGGGCGCGGCAAGAGGCGAGGTTAAGGTGATGGCGAAGATCGTCGTCGACGGCTCTGAAATCGAGGTCCCGGCCGAGTTCACGCTGCTTCAGGCGTGCGAGGCGGCGGGGGTTGAGATTCCGCGCTTCTGCTTCCATGAGCGGCTGTCCATTGCCGGCAATTGCCGGATGTGTCTGGTGGAAGTGAAGGGCGGGCCGCCCAAGCCCACCGCCTCTTGTGCGATGGCGGTGAAGGATCTGCGTCCTGGCCCCAATGGCGAGCCGCCGGTGGTGCTCACGAAGAGCCCGATGGTGAAGAAGGCACGCGAAGGGGTGATGGAGTTCCTGCTCATCAACCACCCGCTGGATTGCCCAATCTGCGATCAGGGTGGCGAGTGCGATCTGCAGGACCAGGCCATGGCCTATGGCTCGGACACGTCGCGCTTCGCGGAGAACAAGCGGGCCGTTGAGGACAAGTACATCGGCCCGCTGGTGCGCACGTCGATGACGCGCTGCATCCAGTGCACGCGCTGCGTGCGCTTCACCACCGAGGTGGCAGGCGTGCCGGACCTCGGCGCCATTGGGCGTGGTGAGGATACCGAGATCACCACCTATCTCGAGCACGCGATGCGCTCCGAGATGCAGGGCAATGTGGCCGACCTGTGCCCGGTCGGTGCCCTCACGCATAAGCCTTATGCGTTTCATGCCCGGCCGTGGGAGCTCGTCAAGACCGAGTCCGTGGACGTCATGGACGCCGTTGGCGCCAACATCCGCGTGGATACGCGGGGCCGCGAGGTCATGCGCATTCTGCCGCGCACCAACGACCTCGTGAATGAGGAATGGATCTCCGACAAGTCGCGCTATGTGTGGGATGGCCTGAAGGTGCAGCGCCTGGACCGCCCCTATGTGCGCAACGGTAGCCGGCTGGTGCCCGCGTCGTGGGCCGAGGCATTTGCCGTCATCGCGGAGAAGGTGAAGGGGGCAAAGCCCGAGAAGATTGGGGCACTCGTTGGCGATCTCGCCACCGTGGAGGAGGCTTACGCGCTGAAGAGCCTTATCGCCAAGCTCGGCTCTTCCAATATCGATGCGCGGCAGGACGGTGCGGCGCTGGACCCGGCCTTGGGTCGCGCCACCTATGTGTTCAACCCCTCCATCGCCGGGATCGATGCGGCGGACGCCATCCTGCTCGTGGGCACCGACCCGCGGAGCGAGGCTTCGGTGCTGAATGCCCGGATCCGGAAGAGGTGGCGGCAGGGCGGGCTGAAGGTGGGCCTGATCGGCGCGCAGGTGGACCTGACCTACACCTATGAGTATCTGGGCGCAGGTCCCGAGAGCCTTGCGAACCTCGGTGCCTTCGGCGATGTGTTGAAGCAGGCGCAGCGGCCGATGATTGTCGTTGGTCAAGGCGCGCTGGCGCGGGAAGATGGCGCGGCGATCCTGTCGCGGGCCGCGCAGGTGGCGGTCGAAAGCGGTGCGGTCACGGACGACTGGAACGGCTTTGCCGTGTTGCACACGGCTGCGGCGCGGGTGGGCGCGCTGGATGTGGGCGCGGTGCCGGGGCCGAAGGGGCTCAACGCCAAACAGATGGCGGTTGCCGGGGCGCTGGATGTGGCGTTCCTGCTTGGCGCGGACGAGGTCGAGATCGCTCCGGGCGCGTTCGTGGTCTACATCGGTAGCCACGGTGATCGCGGCGCCCATCGGGCGGACGTGATCCTGCCTGGCGCGGCCTATACCGAAAAGTCGGGCCTCTATGTGAACACCGAAGGGCGCGTGCAACTGGCCAGCCGGGCAGCGTTTCCGCCCGGGGATGCGCGCGAGGAATGGGCTATTCTGCGCGCGTTGTCCGATGTGGTTGGG
Source organism: Xanthobacter agilis (assembly GCF_021730435.1). Taxonomy (GTDB): domain Bacteria; phylum Pseudomonadota; class Alphaproteobacteria; order Rhizobiales; family Xanthobacteraceae; genus Xanthobacter; species Xanthobacter agilis. The sequence goes on along the minus strand of NZ_JABWGX010000013.1, from coordinate 125,164 downwards.
CAGAGGCTGCCGTTCGACACTCTTGGTGCGCTGCGGAGCAAGCTGATGGCGGAGCTTCCCCATCTCGGCCGCGTCGACCAGATCGCGCCGGCGGATGCTTCGGCGATCGGCGGCTTGGCGAAGATCGGCGGAACGGTGAGCAAGGCGCCATTCGTGGCGGCGGTCTCGGATTTCTATCTGACGAACCCAATCGCCCGCGCGTCCGCGATCATGGCGGAATGCTCGGCGCTGCGCGCGGCATCGGCCGCGGAAGCGGCGGAGTGAGGCGCATGGATCGTCGCGATAACCAACAGTTCGCGCCGCAAGCGGCGCACCGGGCACGGGCTTCGGCCTGTGCGCGGGCAGCGTGAGGGGGCGATAAGCCGATGAGCTGGCAGGACACCCTTATCCAGGTGCTGATCATCATCGGGCAGAGCTTGGCTCTGCTGGTGGCGCTCCTGATCTTCATCGCCTACATCCTGCTTGCCGATCGTAAGATCTGGGCGGCGGTGCAGATGCGGCGGGGACCCAACGTGGTTGGGCCTTTTGGCCTCTTCCAATCGTTCGCGGATCTTCTCAAATTCGTACTGAAGGAGCCGACCATTCCGGCAGGCTCCAACAAGGTGTTGTTCCTGCTGGCGCCGCTGGTCACCTGCGTGCTGGCGCTGGCGGCTTGGGCCGTGGTGCCGATCGCGGACGGCTGGGTGATCGCCGACATCAACGTGGGCGTGCTCTACATCTTCGCCATCTCTTCGCTGGGCGTGTACGGCATCATCATGGGTGGCTGGGCTTCGAACTCGAAGTATCCATTCCTAGCCTCGCTGCGCTCTGCAGCGCAGATGGTGTCTTATGAGGTCTCCATCGGCTTCGTCATCATCACGGTGCTGATGTGCGCCGGCTCGCTGAACCTCAGTGACATCGTGGAGGCGCAGAACGGCCGGTTCGGTCTGCTGAACTGGTATTTTTTGCCGCTGCTGCCGATGTTCGTCATCTTCTTCGTCTCCGCCCTTGCCGAGACGAACCGGCCTCCGTTCGATCTGGTCGAAGCGGAATCGGAGCTGGTGGCGGGCTTCATGACCGAATACGGCTCCACCCCCTACCTGCTGTTCATGCTTGGCGAGTATGTGGCCATCGTGACCATGTGCGCCATGGGAACCATTTTGTTCCTCGGGGGTTGGCTGTCGCCATTGCCGTTCGCGCCGTTCACCTGGGTGCCGGGGGTGGTTTGGTTCGTTCTGAAGCTCTGCTTCATGTTCTTCCTGTTCGCCATGGCGAAGGCGATTGTCCCGCGCTATCGCTACGACCAGCTCATGCGGCTCGGCTGGAAGGTGTTCCTGCCGATTTCGCTGGTGGCGGTGGTGGTGGTGGCCAGCGTCCTGCACTTTACCGGGACGGCGCCCCAATGACCGTGCTTTCGAACCTTCAGAAGAGCCGCTTGAAGGCGGCGGGAGAGCGCCCATGAAGCTCGATCAGGCCGCGCGCGCGCTGCTGTTGACGGAGCTCGTCTCCGCCTTTTTTCTGACGATGCGCTATTTCTTCGCGCCGAAATCGACGCTGAACTACCCGTTCGAGAAGGGGCCGCTGTCGCCGCGCTTTCGCGGTGAGCATGCGCTGCGTCGCTACCCGAACGGTGAAGAGCGGTGCATCGCATGCAAGCTGTGCGAGGCGATCTGCCCGGCGCAGGCCATCACGATTGAAGCCGGTCCGCGCCGCAACGATGGGACGCGTCGCACGACCCGTTACGACATCGACATGGTGAAGTGCATCTACTGTGGCTTCTGCCAGGAGGCGTGCCCGGTTGAGGCCATTGTCGAAGGTCCCAATTTCGAGTTCGCCACGGAAACCCGGGAAGAACTCTATTACGACAAGGACAAGCTGCTTTCGAACGGTGACCGGTGGGAGCGCGAGATTGCGCGGTCCATCGCTATGGATGCGCCGTATCGGTGAGCGGGCATCGGCTGCGGCGCTTGCCGGAGCCGATCGGGTTGGATGGGCCGTGATGCGCACGGCAGGAGCGATCCTCCGCTTCCTAGGAAGCGGGAGGGGATGGTTCCGTCTTGGATCGTGAGGGGGAACATGCGCCGGAGCATCGGCAGCATGGTCTCGGCTCGAAACGGTGGACGTGTGGGATGGGTCAGAGCTATCGACGCATCGGCTGCGGGGGGCCTGTGTCCGTGATGGGCAGGCGCCGGCTCGCGGCAGCGCAAACGAGCGCGGAACTGGCGCGCAGGGGGGGGCTCTCCGCATGAGTGTCGCGGCAGCGTTTTTCTATCTCTTCGCGTTCGTGCTGGTGGGGTCCGCCTTTATGGTGATCTCCTCGCGCAACCCGGTGCAGTCCGTTTTGTTCCTCATCCTCGCCTTCGTGAATGCGGCAGGCCTCTTTCTGCTGATTGGCGCCGAGTTCCTCGGCCTGATCCTGGTGGTGGTCTATGTGGGTGCGGTCGCGGTTCTGTTCCTGTTCGTGGTGATGATGCTCGACGTCGACTTCGTCGAGTTGCGCCAAGGGTTCCTGCAATATTTGCCAGTGGGCGTGCTGGTGGGGCTGGTCTTTCTCGCCGAGCTCGTGCTTGTCGTCGGGGCCTGGGCGACGGGGCCGGGCATCTCCGCTGCGGTGTCTGCCGGTGCGGTAGCGGGCCACGTCAGCGAGGTCGGCAATGTGCAGGCGATCGCGAAGGTGCTCTACACCGACTACATCTATTTCTTCCAGGCGGCGGGATTCGTGCTGCTGGTGGCGATGATCGGAGCCATCGTGCTCACGCTCCGCCACAAGGTGAATGTGAAGCGTCAGAACATCTCCGCCCAGGTCGCGCGGACGCCCGAGGCTGCCATCAAGGTGGTCAAGGTGCGGCCGGGCCAGGGGCTTTGAGGGGGTCGCCATGGAAATCGGTCTTTCCCACTACCTGACGGTGGCGGCGATCCTGTTCACGCTGGGCACGCTCGGCATCTTCCTCAATCGGAAGAACGTGATCGTCATTCTTATGTCGATTGAGCTGATCCTGCTGGCGGTGAACATCAACCTCGTCTCGTTCTCGGCTTTCCTAGGGAACCTCACCGGGCAGGTGTTCGCTCTGCTCGTGCTTACCGTGGCGGCGGCCGAAGCGGCCATTGGCCTCGCCATCCTCGTGGTGTTCTACCGCAGCCGCGGTTCGATCGCCGTCGAGGACATCAACGCGATGAAGGGTTGAGGCCATGTATCAAGCGATCGTCTTCCTGCCGCTTGCAGGCTTCCTCATTGCGGCGCTGTTCGGCCGCGCCATCGGCGCCCGCGCCAGCGAGGTGGTGACCACCACCTTCCTGTTCATCGCGTGCCTATTCGCCTGGATCACTTTCGTGAGTGTCGGCTTTGACGATCACGACGCGCGGGTGCACCTGTTTGAGTGGATGGATGTCGGCGGCCTCAAGGTTGATTGGGCGTTGCGCATCGACAGCCTCACAGCCGTGATGCTGATCGTGGTGACGACGGTGTCGAGCCTCGTGCATCTGTACTCCATGGGGTACATGCACGAGGATCCTAGCCGGCAACGCTTCTTCTCCTATCTGTCGCTGTTCACCTTCGCGATGCTGATGCTGGTGACCGCCGACAATCTGGTCCAGCTCTTCTTCGGCTGGGAAGGCGTGGGCCTAGCGTCATACCTGCTGATCGGCTTCTGGTATGAAAAGCCCTCCGCCAATGCGGCGGCCATGAAGGCGTTCGTGGTCAATCGCGTGGGCGACTTCGGTTTCATGCTGGGCATCTTCGCGACCTTTGTGATGACGGGCTCGGTGGCGTTCGATCAGGTTTTTGCGGCGGCCCCCTCGCTTGTGGGCAAGACCATCAACTTCCTTGGCCACCATTGGGACGCCCCGACCGTCATCGCGCTGCTGCTGTTCGTCGGCGCCATGGGCAAGTCGGCGCAGCTTCTGCTGCACACTTGGTTGCCGGATGCGATGGAGGGCCCGACACCGGTGTCGGCGCTGATTCACGCAGCGACGATGGTGACCGCAGGTGTGTTCATGGTGGCGCGCATGTCGCCCATCTTCGAGCTGTCGCAGACGGCCCTCGACGTGGTGATGTTGATTGGCGCGACCACCGCCTTCTTCGCGGCCACCATCGCGCTGGTGCAGAACGACATCAAGAAGGTGATCGCGTATTCCACGTGCTCGCAGCTGGGCTATATGTTCACCGCCATGGGTGCGGGCGCCTATTCGGTGGGCATGTTCCACCTCTTGACCCACGCCTGCTTCAAGGCGCTGCTGTTCTTGTGCGCCGGCTCCGTGATCAACGCCATGCACCATGAGCAGGACATGCGGCACATGGGGGGGCTCTATAAGAAGGTGCCCTTCACCTATGCGATGATGCTGATCGGCACGCTCGCGATTACCGGTTTCCCCTTCACGGCGGGCTATTACTCAAAGGACGCGATCATCGAATCGGCCTATGCGAGTCACAATGCCTTTGCCTTGTACGGTTGGGCGATGACGGTGCTGGCCGCCGCCCTGACGTCGTTCTACTCCTGGCGCCTTGTGTTCATGACCTTCCATGGCAAGCCGCACGATCAGCATCATTATGATCATGCGCATGAATCGCCCCTGGTTATGACCATTCCGCTCGGCGTGCTGGGCGCGGGATCTCTGATTGCGGGCTTTGCGCTCTACAACGAGTTCGTGGGTGAAGGCGTGGGCGAGTTCTTCCGCAAATCCATCTTCATGGGCGCGGAAAATCACATTCTCCATGCGATGCACCAGATTCCTGAACTCATCGTTCTGGCCCCCACGGCCATGATGGTTGTCGGCTTCCTCATTGCCTACTGGTTCTACGTGGCAAATCCGCGGTTGCCGGTGGCGCTCGCGAATGCCCTTCCCGGGCTCTATAAGTTCCTGCTCAACAAGTGGTACTTCGACGAGCTCTATGACGCCTTGTTCGTGAAGCCGGCCATGCGGCTTGGCCGGCTGCTGTGGAAGCAGGGCGATGGCACCATCATCGACGGCTTCGGACCGGATGGTGTGTCTGCAAGGGTGCTGGACGTGACCGGCCGCGTGGTGCGGCTACAGACCGGCTACCTTTACCATTACGCCTTCGTGATGCTCATCGGCGTCGCGGCCCTACTCACCTGGTTCATGTTCTCCGGAGTGTGACGCCGATGACCGACTGGCCCATCCTATCCGTCGTCACCTTCCTGCCGCTCGTCGGCGCCCTCTTCATCCTGGTGGTGCGGGGGGACGACGAGGTGTCTGCCCGCAATGCCCGGTGGGTGGCGCTGTGGACGACCCTGGTGACCTTCGTGGTTTCGCTGCTGCTGCTGCCCGGGTTCGATCCGGCGGCGCCGGGCTTCCAATTCGTTGAGAAGAAGGCGTGGCTCGGCGACATCGCCGCCTATCACATGGGTGTCGATGGCATTTCACTGCCGTTCGTGATCCTCACCACCTTCCTCATGCCGTTTGCGATTCTGGCGTCCTGGGAGAGCGTGCATAAGCGGGTGAAGGAGTACATGATCGCGTTCCTGGTGCTCGAAACCTTCATGATCGGCACCTTCTGCGCTCTTGATCTGGTGCTGTTCTACTTCTTCTTCGAGGCCGGCCTCATTCCGATGTTCCTTATCATCGGCATATGGGGCGGACCGCGGCGCATCTACGCTTCGTTCAAGTTCTTCCTGTACACGCTGCTCGGCTCAGTGCTGATGATGCTGGCCATCATGGCGATGTACTGGCAGGCGGGCACGACTGACGTTCCGCAGCTGATGGCCTATGGTTTTCCCTCGGGCATGCAAACCTGGCTTTGGCTGGCGTTCTTCGCGTCGTTCGCGGTGAAGATGCCCATGTGGCCGGTCCACACCTGGCTTCCGGATGCGCATGTGGAGGCGCCAACGGCGGGGTCTGTCATCCTCGCGGGGATCATGCTGAAGATGGGTGGCTACGGCTTCATCCGTTATTCGCTGCCCATGTTCCCCGAGGCCAGTCACTATTTCGCGCCGATGATGTTTGCCCTTTCCGTGGTCGCCATCATCTACACGTCGCTGGTGGCGCTGGTGCAGGAGGACATCAAGAAGCTGATCGCCTATTCGTCGATCGCGCACATGGGCTTCGTCACCATGGGCATCTTCACGATGAACGAGCAGGGGCTTCAGGGGGCGATGTTCCTCATGATCTCCCACGGCTTTGTGTCGGGTGCGCTGTTCCTGTGCGTCGGCGTGATCTACGACCGCATGCACACTCGCGAGATCGCGGCCTATGGCGGCCTCGTCAAGCGGATGCCGCTCTACGCCACGGTCATGATGATCTTCACCATGGCGAACATCGGTCTGCCCGGCACCTCCGGCTTCGTGGGCGAGTTCCTGACCATGCTGGCGGCGTTCGAAGTGAACACCTGGGTGGCGTTCCTTGCGGCTACGGGTGTTATTCTCTCGGCGTCCTACGCGCTCTACCTGTATTGGCGCGTGATCTTCGGCAAGCTCGAGAAGGACAGCCTGAAGAACATTCTGGATCTGTCGCCGCGGGAGGTGACCATCATGGTGCCGCTCGTGGTCATCACCATCCTGTTCGGGGTCTGGCCTGCGCCGATCCTCGACATGACGTCCCATGCGGTGAACGCAGTGGTCGCGCGCACCGATCAGGTGGCGGGCGCGGTCAAGACCGCGTTCCTCCTCACCTTCTGATTTCGAGGTTGCAATGACGCAGCTCCTGCCTCCGATCGGCGCTGTCCTGCCCGAACTGGTGCTGGCCGTCTCCGCTATCGTGCTGATCCTGATCGGCGCGGTGCGTGGAGAGGGGGCGGCCAATTTCATCACCGGTCTCGCCATCGCGGTGCTCGCGGCGGCCGGGGTCCTTGTGCTGCTGGGACCCGGTGGGGAGACCGTGGCGTTCAACGGCTCCCTTGTGATTGATCCCTTTGGCCGCTTCATGAAGGCCCTGGCCATTTTCGGCGCGATGGTGGCGCTGATCATGGCGGTGGATTGGCAGAACCGCGAGAAGCTCGCACGCTTCGAATACGCGGTGCTGTTCGTGATCGCGACGCTCGGCATGTGCATGCTGGTGTCGGCCGGCGACCTGATCGCGCTTTATCTCGGCCTCGAGCTCATGAGCTTCTCGCTTTATGTGCTGGCGGCGATCAATCGGGACTCCGTGCGTTCGACGGAAGCGGGGCTGAAGTACTTCGTGCTTGGCTCGTTGTCCTCCGGCATGCTGCTCTATGGATCGTCGCTGGTATACGGTTTCACGGGCTCGGTGAACTTTGAGGTGATCGCCACGGTGGTGAAGGAGCCCAGCATCGGACTCATCTTTGGTCTGGTGTTCGTGCTCGCCGGGCTGTGCTTCAAAATTTCGGCGGTCCCGTTCCACATGTGGACCCCCGATGTCTATGAAGGGGCGCCGACGCCGGTCACCACTTTCTTTGCCACCGCGCCCAAGGTGGCGGGCATGGCGATCTTCATTCGGGTGGTTCTGGAAGCGTTCCCTCATGTCGCGCATCAGTGGCAGCAGATCGTGGTGTTCGTGTCGATCGCGTCCATGGTGCTCGGTGCGTTTGCCGCCATCGGTCAGCGGAACATCAAGCGGCTGCTCGCATACTCTTCCATCGGCCACATGGGCTTCGCGCTTGTGGGTCTTGCCGCGGGAACGGCGGAAGGCGTGCGGGGTGTGCTGGTCTATATCGCGATTTATGTGGCGATGACGCTCGGCTCCTTTGCGTGCGTGCTCACCATGCGCCGGCAGGGACGTGCGGTTGAAAACATTGATGAACTGGCCGGGCTGGCGCGCAACAACCCGCTCATGGCGTTGATGTTCGGTGCGCTCATGTTCTCGCTGGCGGGCGTTCCGCCGCTGGCGGGCTTCCTCGCGAAGTATTATGTGTTCGTGGCGGCGATCCAGGCCGGGCTTTATGGCCTGGCGGTCATCGGCGTGCTGGCGTCGGTGGTGGGAGCCTATTATTATCTGCGGGTGGTGAAGGTCATGTATTTTGACGAGCCTGCGGAGGCGTTCGATCCCATGCCGACCGAACTGAAGGCGGTTCTTGCGCTGAGCGGTCTGTTCACGATCTTCTATTTCGTCTATCCCGCTCCCCTCATCGAGGCGGCGGGTGTCGCCGCTCGCTCGCTCTTTTGATCGATGGCTCAATACGAATTCCAGGGTTCCACGGTTCCCATCATCCGCTTCACGGAGATCGGCTCCACCAATGCGGAGGGTCTCGCCCGGCTTGCGCGGGGCGAGATCATGCCGGTCTGGCTGGTCGCGGATATTCAGACGGCCGGGCGCGGCCGCCGGGGGAGGCCGTGGACCTCGGAACTCGGCAACCTGTTCGCGACCTTGGTGCTGCCCAATCCGGCACCGCTCGCCAATCTCGCCCAGCTCTGCTTCGTGGCCGGGCTCGCGCTGCGGGATGCGGTGCTTGCGGCGGCGCCTCAGCTAGTGTCGGAGACGCTGAAGCTGAAGTGGCCCAATGACCTGCTGCTCAATGGCGGCAAGCTGGCGGGCATTTTGGTTGAAGGCGGCACAGACGCCAACGGCCGCCCGGCGGCGGTGATCGGCTTCGGCGCCAACTGTCTGCACCATCCCGAGGATCTGCCCTACAAGGCGACGAGCCTTGAGGAGGCGGGGGCGCCGACGGCGCCGGATCGGCTGTTGGAAGCGCTCGACCTTGCCATGGCGGTCCGGCTCAATCAGTGGCACGCGGGGGCAGGCTTTGCCGGCATCCGCTCGGACTGGATGCGCCATGCGCTTGGCATGGGTGATCAGGTGAGCGTGAAGATTGGCGAGCGTGAAGTCGTTGGCCGGTTCGAGAATATCGACGCGCGGGGGGCGATGATGCTCCGGCGTCGGGACGGAATCGCCGAGATCATCACCGCTGGTGACGTGTCCCTGCGTGTGCCGGAATAGGGTGGGCGCAGGGGTCGAGACGGCGGGGCATGATCCAGGCGGAGCGCGGCCGCGGGAGTGGTCGTTGTCGCCGGGGCGGCAAAGCAGGTAGTTTGGCTTTTGGCACACCTTCCGTCCGCGATCCTCCACGACGGGGGGAGACATGCGGGTGGATATGAGCGGGTCAATGGCAGTCTCGGAAGAACTGGTTTTCGTGCCGCTCGGCGGGGTGGGCGAGATCGGTATGAATCTCGCCCTCTATGGTTTCGGCGCCAAGAAGGCGCGGACCTGGCTCCTGGTGGATTTCGGCATGAGTTTCGCCGGCGACGAGGCGCCGGGCGTGGATCTGGTTCTGCCGGACATCCGCTTTTTGGAGGGCGAGAAGAAGAACATCGCCGGCCTGGTTCTCACCCACGGCCATGAAGATCACATCGGCGCCGTGCTCGACCTGTGGCCCCGTCTGCGTTGTCCCATCTACACCACCGCCTTCACCGCGGGTCTGCTGGAAGCGAAGCGGGCAGGGGAGCCGGGGGCGCCCTCATCTCTGCCGATAACCGTGGTGCGGTCGGGCCAGCGGATCCAGGTCGGTCCATTCGATCTGGAATTTGTGCCGGTGGCCCATTCCATCCCCGACAGCCACGCGATCGCCATCCGGACCGAAGCGGGCTTGGTGGTGCACACCGGCGATTGGAAGCTTGATCCGACCCCGGTCGTCGGGCGCGCGACCGATACGGCGCGGCTCGCCGCCCTCGGCGATGAGGGCGTGCGCGCCATCATCTGCGATTCCACAAACGCGATCCGCGATGGGGTTTCGCCCTCCGAGGCGGATGTCGCGGCGTCGCTGAAGGAGATCGTGGCGAAGGCCAAGCACCGTATCGCGTTCACGACCTTCTCGTCCAACGTCGGCCGCATCCGCGGCATCGCCGAGGCGGCGATGGCGGCGGGACGCGAGGTGGTGGTGGTTGGGCGTGCGCTGGAGCGGGTGATCGGGGTGGCGCGCGAGCAGGGCTTGCTCGAGGGCATTCCCGCCTTTCGCAGCGCGGATTTCTTCGGCTACATGCCGCGGGAGCGGGTGGTCGCCATTCTGACCGGAAGCCAGGGCGAGCCACGCGCGGCGCTCAAGCGCATCGCCGATGACGACCATCCGGAGATTGCATTTTCTCCAGGGGACCTGGTGGTGTTTTCGTCGCGCACCATCCCCGGCAATGAGAAGGTGGTGAATCACATCGTGAACGCGTTGATCAAGCGCGGCATCGAGGTGATGACGGATCGGGATGGGCTGGTGCACGTCTCGGGGCATCCGCGTCGGGGCGAATTGGAGAAGATGTACGCCCTTGTGCGGCCGCAGGTTTCGGTTCCGGTACACGGCGAGGCGTTGCATCTGCATGAGCATGCCAAGCTCGCCCGCAGCCTCGGCGTGCCCGAGGTGGTGAACTGCTACGATGGCCAGATGCTACGCTTAGCGCCGGGGCCCACGGAGCGGGTGGGGGAGGTGCCCTTCGGCCGCCTCTACAAGGATGCGCGGCTGTTGCTGGGCGAAGGCGGGCGCACCCTGCCGGAGCGACGGAAGCTCAGCTACGTCGGCGTGATATCGGTGGCGGTCGCCATCGACAAGCACGGGGTGATCGCGGGAGATCCCTCGGTGGAGCTGTCGGGGGTGCCTGAGCGCGGCGAGGGCAATGTGGACATGCTGGACCACGTTCTCGATACGGTGGTGGCGACCCTGGAGGGCCTGCCCAAGGCGCGCCGGCGCGATCCGGATGCGCTGGCGGAGACGCTGGAGCGGGCGGTGCGCGGGGCCGTGAACGCGGTGTGGGGCAAAAAGCCCGTTTGCCACGTCCACGTTCTGGAAGTGTGATGGGTGGAACTGTTGGCGGCTGTCACGGCCGGCCGGAGAAAAGAGGACGACATGATCGGACGGCTGAACCATGTGGCCATTGCGGTGCGCGACATCGCCGCCGCCTCCCAGCTCTATCGTGACACGCTGGGCGCCGAGGTTTCGGCGGCGGTGCCGCAGGAAGAGCATGGCGTGACCACGGTGTTCGTGACGCTGCCCAACACCAAGATCGAGTTCCTGGAGCCGCTGGGTGAGAACTCGCCCATCGCCAAGTTCCTGGAGCGCAACCCCGATGGCGGCATCCACCACATCTGCTACGAGGTGGACGATATCATCGCGGCGCGCGACCAGCTGAAGGCCAAGGGTGCGCGGGTGCTGGGCTCTGGCGAGCCGAAGACCGGGGCCCACGGCAAACCGGTGCTGTTCCTGCACCCCAAGGACTTCACCGGTACCTTGGTCGAACTCGAGCAGGCGTGAGGCGGCGGCGATGTCGGTCGGAGCCGTCGTCGCCATCTATTTCGTGGTCTGGTGGATCACCCTGTTCGCGGTGCTCCCGTGGGGCGTGCGCGCGCAGGGGGACACCGCGGACAGGGTTCCGGGCACAGACCCCGGGGCGCCCGCGCGCCCCGGCCTCGGGCGCAAGATGCTGGCAACCACGGTGCTGGCTGCGGTCGTCACCGGCGGTCTCGTCTATCTCCTGACGAGCGGCGCGGTCACGCTCGACGATTTGCCCATGCCGTTCGAGACGAAGGGCGGTTAGAGCCTTTTCAACCGGCGTCGTTCCGGCTCGCGTTGACGCACATGCGGTAAGGCCGATTGCGTTGGACGTGGGTCCTGGCGACCGCAGCATCCGCGCGTGCCGCAAGCTGCGGTGTCGGCACCGATCGCGATGGCCTGGCGGGCCGGAGCCACGGCAATGGCGAATGCCGTCAAGCGGAGGGCGGAAGGCCGAGTGGGGCCGCTCCGGGTCCCAAGGTATACCCACTAAAATACCGTCAAATTATTTTTCACCTCTGCCGCCGGAAGGGGGCAATTGGCGCCATATGCTGCGGTGCGGGAGGCGTCGGCGGCACAAGGATGGCGCAAAAAGTCCCATGGCCCGCGACTCGCGCAGGTTTTATAATAGCAATGTATTGATATATAGTGCGTGCCTGACGGAAGGGCTTTTGCGTCGGTGGGTCGCTCCGGAGGGCGTGCGCGGGGTGCGGCGAGGGGAGCGGATCTCCCCGGTCGAGCGCGCATGGGGCGCGGTGGCGGCGGGCGGGTCGGTGGAGGGGCGGCTTGCGAAGTCGCGCCAGCGGCGGGGGCGTAGGGCTTTGGTCTAAAAAGAAAAGGCGAGACCCGGTGGTCTCGCCTTTTTTCAATCCCACGGCTTCTATGCCACTTGCGGGTCTATTGCCCACTCTTGTGCGGCACGGCCAATCCGTGATGCCGATTCCGTGAATGCCGTCTGCGGGCACATTCGGTCGGCTGTTGTTTTTCGATTCCTCCCGAGACCCGGACCGCGTGTCCCGCCCGGCAAGCCGGGCTGGCGACGATCCCCTTTCTTGTGCGGGCACAACCTAGAACAAGATTCTGTCGTTTGTCATCCTTGCGCCGCAATAAGTTATACGTTGCGACGCAACATGGCCGCGTGTTGGAGCCCATTTCGGGAGCGCTCTTGTGTTTTGCCGACGCTTCCGCTTTCACTCCGCGCGACCGTCACCGATCCCCATAGCCGTCGAGCCTAGCGATGCGCCTTTCCCGTTATTTTTTGCCGATCCTGCGTGAAGTGCCCCGGGAGGCGGACATCGTCTCCCACCGCCTGATGCTGCGCGCGGGCATGATCCGCCAAGAGGCGGCGGGGATCTTCGCGTGGCTCCCGCTCGGCCACCGCGTGCTCAACAAAATCTGCGCCGTCATTCGCGAAGAGCAGAACCGCGCCGGCGCCATCGAGATGCTGATGCCGACCATCCAGTCGGCGGATCTGTGGCGCGAGAGCGGGCGCTACGACGATTATGGCAAGGAGATGCTACGAATCAGGGACCGGCATGATCGAGAGATGCTGTTCGGCCCCACCAATGAAGAGATGATCACCGACATCGTCCGCGCCTATGTGAAGTCCTACAAGGCACTGCCGCTGAACCTCTACCACATCCAGTGGAAGTTCCGGGACGAGGTGCGCCCGCGCTTCGGCGTCTACCGCTCGCGCGAGTTCCTGATGAAGGATGCCTATTCCTTCGATCTCGACGCGGCCGGTGCGCGGCATTCCTACAACAAGATGTTCGTGGCTTACCTGCGCACCTTCGCGCGCATGGGGCTCAAGGCCATTCCCATGGTGGCGGATACCGGCCCTATCGGCGGCAACCTCTCCCACGAGTTCATCATCCTCGCCTCCACCGGCGAGAGCGAGGTGTTCTGCCACGGCGACTATCTGGAGATGGCGCCGCCCCCGGCGGATGTGAATTTCGACGATGTGGCCGGCCTGCAGAAGGTGTTCGACGATTTCACCTCGCTCTATGCGGCGACCTCCGAAAAGCACGACGACGCGGCCTACAATGCCATTCCCGAGCCCAAGCGCCTGGCCGCGCGGGGCATCGAGGTGGGCCACATCTTCTATTTCGGCACCAAGTACTCCGAGCCGTTCGGCGTGACCGTGCAGGGACCGGACGGCAACGCGCACACGGTCCACATGGGCTCCTACGGCATCGGCCCCTCGCGCCTCGTGGCCGCCATGATCGAAGCCTCCCATGACGACGCGGGAATCATCTGGCCGGACGCGGTCGCTCCGTTCCAGGTGGGTATTCTCAACCTGAAGACCGGCGATAGCGCCACCGATGCGGCCTGCGAGAAGCTTTACGCGGAATTGACCACAGCCGGCTATGACGTGCTCTATGACGATACGGAGGAGCGCGCCGGCGCCAAGTTTGCTACCGCCGATCTCATCGGCCTGCCGTGGCAGATCCTGGTGGGCCCCAAGGGCCTCGCCGACGGCAAGGTGGAACTGAAGCGTCGCCGCGGCGGCGAGCGCGAGCTCATCGCGCCGAGTGACATTCTGGAGAGGCTGAAGGCATGATGGCGAGCGCGTCCTCGGGGGCCAGAAGCGACGAACCCACTGGAACGCGGCCGTTCGCCCCGTTCGAGTGGATGCTGTCGTTGCGTTACCTCCGGGCGCGGCGCAAGGAAGGCTTCATCTCGGTCATTGCCGGCTTCTCCTTCCTCGGCATCATGCTGGGCGTGGCCACCCTCATCATCGTCATGGCGGTGATGAACGGCTTCCGCCAGGAGTTGCTGAGCAAGATCCTCGGGCTCAACGGCCATGTGCTGGTGCAGCCCCTGGAGACGCCCTTGACCGACTATCAGGCCGTCGCGGATCGTATCGCCAAGCTCAATGGCGTCCGCCTCGCGGTGCCGCTGGTGGAGGGCCAGGCGCTGGCCTCCTCCCAGTTCGGCGCCTCGGGCGTGCTGGTGCGGGGCCTGACCGAGAAGGACCTGCGCGGCCTGCCCTCGGTGGCGCACAATGTCCGCTCGGGCACCCTGGAGGGCTTCGACACCGGGCAGGGGCTCGCCATCGGCAAGCGCCTGGCCGACCAATTGTCACTGCGCGCGGGCGACAACATCACGCTGGTGGCGCCGCGCGGGGCGGTGACGCCCATGGGCACCTCGCCGCGCATCAAGGTCTACAAGGTGGCGGCCATCTTCGAGGTGGGCATGTCGGAGTACGACAGCGCCTTCGTCTTCATGCCGCTGCCCGAGGCCCAGGCCTATTTCAACCGCAATGGCGATGTGAACGCCATCGAGGTCTATATCGACAAGCCGGATGATGTGGAGGAATTGCGCGGCGCCATCCAGGCTGCCGCCGAGCGGCCCGTCTATCTGGTGGACTGGCGGCGGCGCAACGCCACCTTCTTCAATGCGCTGCAGGTGGAGCGGAACGTCATGTTCCTCATCCTCACGCTGATCGTGCTGGTGGCTGCGCTCAATATCGTTTCAGGCCTCATCATGCTGGTGAAGGACAAGGGCCACGACATCGCCATCCTGCGCACCATGGGTGCGACACGGGGGGCGGTAATGCGGGTGTTCCTCATCACCGGTGCTTCCATCGGCGTGGTGGGCACCCTCACGGGCCTGCTGCTGGGCGTGGTGGTGTGCCTCAATATTGAGCGTATCCGCCAGTTCATCTCCTGGCTCACCGCCACCGAGCTGTTCTCGCCCGAGCTTTATTACCTCTCGAAGCTGCCGGCGGAGATGAACTTCAGCGAAACCGCCACGGTGGTGGTGATGGCGCTGGTGCTTTCCCTTCTGGCCACGCTTTATCCGTCGTGGCGGGCCGCCCGGCTCGATCCGGTGGAAGCCTTGAGATACGAGTGATGGACCAACCCGCCCGCCGTGTCACAGGCTCGCCCGGAATGCCCCCTCGACCGACTTATGCCCTTGCCCTCGCCGGTGTCGTCCGCCGTTATTCGGAGGGCGAGAGCGCGCTTGAAATCCTGCGCGGGGTGGACCTCGCCATTTCCCAGGGCCAGTCGGTGGCCCTGGTGGCACCGTCCGGTTCCGGCAAGTCCACCTTGCTGCACATCGCCGGCCTGCTGGAGCATTCGGATGAGGGCGAGGTCTTTATCGCCGGTCGGCCCACGGCGCGCCTCGCCGATGCCGAGCGCACCCGCATCCGGCGGCAGCACATCGGCTTCATCTATCAGTTTCACCACCTGCTCGGAGAGTTCTCAGCGCTTGAGAATGTGGCCATGCCGCAGATGATCCGCGGCCTGTCCCACAAGGAGGCCAACGCCCGCGCCAAAGATCTTCTGACTTATCTCGGCCTCGCCGCGCGGCTGACGCACCGGCCGTCGGAATTGTCCGGCGGCGAGCAACAGCGGGTGGCCATCGCCCGTGCCCTCGCCAACGCGCCGCGCTTGCTGCTGGCCGACGAGCCCACCGGCAACCTCGACCCCAAGACCTCCGACCATGTCTTCGGCGCCCTGACCGAACTGGTGCAGGCGACGGGCGTGGCCGCCCTCATCGCCACCCACAATCTGGAGCTGGCCGGGCGCATGGATCGGCGGGTGACCTTGCGGGATGGCAAGCTGGTGGAACTGGCCTGAGGGGTTGGTCTGCGGCCCGGCTATCCGGGGTGGGGCGATCTCATGCGGCGCAGTGTCGCGTTGTGTCGCTCGCAGGCTGACTTTCCTTCGCCGTGACGTCTGCATAAGGGTGCCGCGGTTGCGGGATGCCGGCACTGGTACCAACCTGCCGCTGGCACTGGTCGAGATTTTCGCTATGCTCGTACCGCTATAGGGTGAACCGGCTGCTCGCGGGCGTTTTCCGCTTTATGCTCCTTCAGTTCGCGCGCGCTCCGGTTCAGTTCGCGGCCTTGACGCCGGGCGAGCGCGCGACGTGTCTCAGGTGTAAGTTGCGGTTCCGTGAGCGCGGGGGCTTAGCGAATGCGGCAAATGGGGGTATAGAGGCTGTTGCGAGCCATTTCCCGATTGCGGGATCGCCAGCGACCCCTGATAGTTGAAGCAATTCCGGTGACGCGCGATGCCCCATTGCATTTTCGCCTCGCTGCCTAAGGCGGCGTTTGTCCTTCGTTCTGGTTTCGGCGTGGCGCTTGCGTTGCTCGCGTGCCTCGTTCTGGCGCCCGCGCCCGCGACCGCTCAGTCGGCCGAGGCGGCTGCCGCGCCGGCTGGCGGCGCGGCGCCGGCGGCTTCGGTGGCCGTCCCCCCCCTTACGGCGTCCCCGATCGCTCCTGCGCCCGCCGTCCCGGCTCTCGCCGGTGATGCGGCGGTGCACCCCGAGTCGGGAGCTGGCGCGCATCCTGTGGAGCATGCCGACGCTCCGACCGAGACGATGCCGCCCGACATGGCGCCCTCGACCCTGCCCCACAACCTGTCCCCCTGGGGCATGTTCATGGCCGCCGACATGGTGGTGAAGGCGGTGATGGTGGGGCTGGCCCTGGCCTCCGTGATGACCTGGACCGTATGGTTCGCCAAGTCGCTGGAACTTGTGCTCGCGCGCCGGCAGGTGAGCCGCACCTTGAAGGCGCTGCGCTCGGCCTCGACCCTGGTGGCGGCGTCGCGGGCCTTGCCCAAGGGGCGCGGCCCAGCGCCGGCCACGGTGCATGCGGCCCTCGACGAGTGCGAGATGTCCGAAGGACTGCCGGCCGACGGCATCAAGGAGCGGGTCGCGATCTCCCTGAGCCGGATCGAGGCGGGGGCCGGGCGGCGCATGTCCGCCGGCACCGGCGTGCTCGCCACCATCGGCGCCGTGGCACCATTCGTGGGTCTGTTCGGCACCGTGTGGGGCATCATGAACGCCTTCATCGGCATCTCGAAGGCGCAGACCACCAATCTGGCCGTGGTGGCGCCGGGCATCGCGGAGGCGCTGCTCGCCACCGCCATTGGTCTCGTGGCCGCGATTCCGGCCGTGGTGATCTACAACCTGTTCGCGCGCGCCATTTCCGCCTACAAGGCCCGCCTTGCCGACACTTCGGCCGAGGTGATGCGGCATCTGTCGCGCGATCTCGACCGGGCAAACGAAGCCGGCTCCGCGCGCGATCTGCGCGCCGCGGCCGAGTGACGGGCGCACCCCATGGCCGCGAAGCTCGACCACGGCGGCGACGATCTCGCCGAGAATCACGAAATCAACGTCACGCCGTTCATCGACGTGATGCTGGTGCTGCTCATCATCTTCATGGTGGCGGCGCCGCTCGCCACGGTGGACGTGAAGGTGGATCTACCCACCTCCAACGCCCAGCCGCAGCCCCGGCCCGACAAGCCGATCTATCTGTCGCTCAAGGCCGACCACACCCTCGCCATCGGTGACGTGCCGGTGGACCGCGCGGCCTTCGGGCTCGCCCTCGACAAGGCCAGCAACGCCGACCGCGAGCAGCGGGTGTTCGTGCGCGCCGACAAAGCGGTGGACTACGGCGCGGTGATGGAGGTGATGAACCTGCTGCGCGCCGCCGGTTATTTGAAGGTTGCCCTGGTGGGGCTCGAAGGGCCTCCAGGGCCGGGCGCTCCCGGGGCGGGCGCTCCGTCGGTGCCCGCGACCCTGCCGGCCGCCACGGCGGCCCCAGGCACGGCGCGGTGAGCGCGGTGCATGGGCACGACCTTGACCGGAATCACCTTCGCGATTCCGTCCTCCGCTGGCTGGCCGCGGGGCTGTTGATCGTCGGTGCCCACGCTGTCTTCGTCTACCTGGCCCTGTTCTGGCACAAGGTGGAGTCCGCCGCGGCCCCGCCCGCCGCGGTCATGATCGAGCTCGCGCCCATGCCCGTGAGCGCGCCCTCCCAGACCGAGGACGTGGCGCCCGGTCCCGAGATGATGCAGGCGCCGGTGACCACGCCGGACGCCCCCGACAAGAAGGAGGATGCGCCGCCCCCATCCGATCCGGTGAAGCAGGATGTGGCGCAGGACGTGCCCGAGCTGCCGCCGACGCCGGCCCCGTCCGAGGTGGTGCTGCCGGCGCCCCAGCCGGAGCCGAAGCCGGTGGAGAAGCCGAAGCCCAAGCCGGAAGAAAAACCGAAGAAGGAGGCCAAGCCCACCCGTCGCAAACAGGCGCCGGTGACCTCGGCGGCGCCCCGTTCGGATGCGGCTCCTTCGCGGAGCACGGCGGCCCCCTCGCCGGGTGTGGAGGCCTCGAACTCGCAGGCGCGGGCGAGCTGGGCGGCCATGATCTCCGCCCACCTCAACCGCTTCAAGCGCTACCCATCGGGCGCGGAGGGCATCACCGGCCGTCCGTCGGTGCGGTTCGCGCTGGATGGCTCGGGGCGGGTCACCTCGGTCAGTCTGATCCGCTCTTCGGGCTCGTCCGTGCTCGACGACGAGGCGGTCGCCACCGTGCGCCGCGCCTCGCCCTTCCCGGCGCCGCCCGATGGCCGAGGGGCCAGCTTCAGCGTGCCGGTGAACTTCACGCGTCGCTGAGGGCCACAACCATCGGCCGATTCGCGACCTGCGCGGCGGCCGATGGCGGACCGTGGACGTCTCCTCTTTGCGCTGGTGGCTCCGTGCGGCGCATCCGATGGCTTCGGCAAGCGCGGCGGCCTGTGGGGGCGTGCCGTTTCCGGTGTGGCAGCGGCACGCGCGACGCTGGGGCAGTGACCCTTTACCGGCCGAAGCCCGTCTGATATCGGTTCGCATCAAGGGCGGTTCACATCTGTGACCAAGGCGCTGGTTTGCGATGCGGCTGCTCTACATCCACATAGGCATGCATAAGACCGGGACCACATCCATTCAGTGGTACCTCCACCGGCATGCGCGGACGCTCAAGGGCTATGGGTTTCATGTCCCGCGCGCGGGCCGGATCGCCCCCCGTCTTGCGGGGCACCATAATGTGGCCTGGAGCGTGCTTGGCGATATCCGGGCTCAACCGCACCACGGCAGCCTCGATACGCTTCTGTCCGAGCTCGAGGGGAGCCGCGCCACGCGGGCGATTATGTCCTCGGAAGACTTCGAGTTTCTGGCGGATCGGCCGAGCGATCTCATGCGCTTCGAAGGGCGGATTCTCAGCGCGGGGTGGACGCCCATCTATCTGCTGTTCTTGCGTTCTCCGGGCAGCTACAGCCTCTCCGTGTTTCAGGAATTGCTTCGACATCGCAATCCGGTGCATTTCAGCGCGTTCTCGGATGAGGTGCTGGCGCGCGGCACCTATCGTTCGCGCCATAACCATGTGCTCCATTTGGATTACGACCTGTTCGTCGCCAAATGGCGGGCGGCGACGAAAGGGGAGCTGCGGATCCGCTCCTATGACGTTGCGGCATCGGAACGGGGCATCATCGCTGAGTTCATGCGCGCCATCGATGCGCCGGCACGGCTCGGAGAATTGCGGCAGCTTCAGCTCAACGCCAGCGCAGCCGCGGTGACGGACGACATGAAGGCCACCGCGCGGCAGATCGAGGTGAAATATCTGCCCACCTTCATGCGGCAGACCGGCGAGCGGGTCGTATGAGCCGATCACCCGCGCCGCAAAAGAGGGCGAGAGGGTGATCCAATCCTGGCCCCGGGTGCGGCCGGCGAGCGGTCGCCCACACGCGTGCGACTCCGCGAAGGCCATGGGAAAGGCGCCTGCGGCTCATGGCTCGCCTTCCGAAATGGGGGTAGTGCAGGGCGCGGCCGTTGGCCCCGTCGACCGACATTTTTGGCAAGGTTGGCGTTTCCAGCGTTCCTGCAGGGCGCTCAACCTTGATTCGGGTGCGGGCGATCCTGGCGCTGATCGCGGCGATGGTGGCGGCCGGCGATCTCTCGGGGCGCCTTGTTGTTCTCGGTCCCGCCTGGCCTTGCGACGGGTGTGTCCTCACTGGGTTATCTCCGCACCCTGAAGGCGGGGGAGGCGGCGCGGGTCGCGCCCGTGGACACGCTGAGCGTCGTGCCGGTGCAGGTGGTCGCCCTCGACCTTGGGGCCGCCAGCTTCAGAAGTGGCTGTAGCTGCCGACACCAAGGTCGAGGGGACGGCCGCTCGCGTCCAGCACGTCGAGACCGGCCTCGGTTCGCGTCTCGCCGATCAGCGCCACGGGAACGCCGGCCCGGGCTGCGGCCAGCACGAAGCCATGCACCGCCGTGTGGGGGACGCAGGCGAGGATTTCGTAATCATCGCCCCCGGTCAGGGCCGTCACGCGCAAGGCCGCGTCGTGGCCGACAGCGGTGGCGGCCGCCGCCGACAGCGGCACGCGATGGGCCTCGATGCGCCCGCCGCAGCCGGACGCCGCCAACATCTTGGCAAGGTCGCCGACCAGCCCGTCGGAGACATCCATGGCCGCCGCCGCATGGGCGCGCAAGGCCGGCGCCAGCGCGAGGCGGGGCTGCGGATGGAGGTAGCGGTCGAGCAGGTGCGCGCGCTTGTCGTCGGACAGGCGAGCGAAGGCCTCCCGCTCCGGCGCCTGGCGCAGCAGCAGGCCGAGCGCGGCATCGCCGATGGTGCCGGACACCAGGATCGCCTGACCCGGCCGGGCGCCGGTGCGCGGCACGAACGCCCCCTTGGGCACGGCGCCGAACGCGGTGATGGAGAGCGTGACCGGACCGGGTGTCGATACGGTGTCGCCACCGAGCAGCGGGCAGCCATAGGCGGTCGCGTCGGCGCCGAGCGCGTCGGCGAATGCTTCCATCCAGGCTTCGGGAATGTCCTTCGGCACCGCCAGCGTCAGCAGCGCGCCGAGCGGGTGCGCCCCCTTGGCGGCGAGATCCGACAGGTTCACGCGCAGTGCCTTGCGCGCCACGCTGGCGGGTGCGTCATCCGGGAAGAAATGAACCCCGGCCACCAGCGCGTCGGTGGTCAGGACCAGATCCGTGCCATCGGGGGGCGTCAGCAGGGCGGCGTCGTCCTGGAGGCCGAGCGCTTCCGGAGCGCCGGCCACGGGACGGAAGAAGCGGGCAATGAAGCGGTCCTCTCCCGAGTCCGCCCGCGCGCCGCCCGCCATGTTACGCGGCTCCCGGACCGGAGAACTCGCGCGCCCGCAGCTCGTGGGCGAGGGCATCGAGCACCGCGTTCACCATGCCGGTCTCGTCGCGGTCGAGGAAGGCGCCGGCGACGTTCACATATTCGGCGATGACCACCCGCGCCGGCACATCGGGCCGCGCCAGAAGCTCGAAGGCGCCGGCGCGCAGCACCGCGCGCAGCACCGCCTCCACCCGGCGCAGCGGCCAGCCGCGCGACAGCGCCTTGTCCACCAGCGGGTCGATGGCGCGCTGTTCGGAGAGCACCCCCTCGACCACGGCGCGGAACAGCTTGATGTCCGCTTCCGGAAGCTGGGTGCCCTCCACCTCCTGGCCGAGCCAATGGCTCTCGAACTGGGCGAGGATGTCGTGGATGGGGGTTTGCGCCAGATCCATCTGATAGAGCGCCTGCACCGCGCCGAGGCGGGCCGCGCTCTTCTTCATGGGCCAGGAGGTGGCGGGACCCGAGGCGGCGTCGCTCATCGTTCCAGCCTCCGGCGCAGGCGCACCAGAGAGAGCGCCGCCGCGGCGGCTCCGCCGCCCTTGTCGCCCTCGGAAACGCGGGCGCGCTCCCAGGCCTGGGCCTCGGTGTCCACGGTGAGGATGCCGTTGCCCACCGCCAGGGCGCGGCCGAGGCCGAGATCCATCAGCCCGCGCGCCGATTCGCCGGCCACGATCTCAAAGTGGTAGGTCTCGCCGCGGATCACCACGCCCAGCCCCACCACCGCATCCACCGTCTCGCCCGACATCTCGGCGGCATCGAGGGCAATCTCGGCGGCGATGGGAATTTCAAGCGCGCCGGGCACGGTGATGACAATCACCTCCACGCCCGCGGCTTCCAGCACCGCGCGGGCGCCGGCCAGAAGCTCGTCGGCGAGCGCCTCGTAATAGCGCGCCTCCACGATGAGAACGCGGGCGCCTTCGAGCAGCTCGTCCTTGTCCTGAGAGCCTTCTCTGCGCGTCGTCACCATGTGCTTCGTCTCCGAACTGAGGCGCGAGGCGTACTCGAGCGCGCCGCGCGGCGCAAGCGCGCCGCCTGCGCCTCGGGCGCAGACCTCACCCCCGCTTCTTGAATATACGCCGCGCGCCGGTGTTGGGCGGGATCACATCCGGGGGAACTCGGCAAGCCGTGCCGCATAGCGGGCCATGAGGTCCACCTCGAAATTCACCTTGTCGCCGGGCATGGCGCCACCCCAGGTGGTGACGGCCAGGGTGTGGGGTATGAGCAGGCAGGAAAAGGCGTTGCTCTCCACGGTGTTGACCGTGAGAGAGGTGCCGTCGAGCGCGACCGAGCCCTTGGTGGCCACGAACCGGGCGAGGGCATCCGGCACCTGGAATTCAAAGCGGGTGGTGGCGCCGAGATCCTCGCGCTTCAGCACGGTGGCGGTCGAATCCACATGGCCGGAGACCATGTGCCCGCCCAGCTCGTCGCCGATCTTGAGCGAGCGCTCGAGGTTGATGCGCCGGCGCGGCTGCCACGAGGCCACGGTGGTGATGGCAAGGGTCTCGGGACCGGCATCCACGGTGAAGACGGTCTTGCGCGGGCCGGAAGCGGTGACCGAGGTGACCGTCATGCACACGCCGGAGCAGGCGATGGAGGCGCCCAGCGCGATGGAGGCGGCGTCAAAATCAGTGGCGATGGAGAGGGTCTTGACCTCGCCGCGGGCGTCGGCTGCAACAATGTCGCCCACGTCGGTGATGATGCCGGTGAACATTCAGCGTCTCCACAAGCGCATGAAATGATCGGGACCCAGGTCTTCATGCTCGACTTCGGCAAATCCGACCGGGGCGAAAAGGCGGTTCAGCGGGCGGCCCGCCAGGGCGGGGACGGCGTCCGCGCCGAGCACGACCGGGCTGGTGAACACGGCAACCTCGTCCACCAGGCCCGCATCGAGGAAGGCGGTGGCGGTGGTGGGGCCACCTTCCACCATCAGGCGGGTGACGCCCAGCATGCCCAAGAGCTTCAGCGCGGCAGGCAGGTAAAGCCGGTCCTCGGGGCCGCCACGGGGCACGCGCAGCACCTCGACGCCCCGTTCCGCGAGGGCGGCGGCGCGGTCGGCGGGACCGTCCTCGGCGGTGATGACCCAGACCGGAACCTCGCAGGCGGTGCGCACCAGTGCCGAATCGAGGGGCAGCGCCAGGGCGCTGTCCAGTACGATGCGCACCGGAGAGCGCCCCTCGAAGCCTTCCAGCCGCGTGGTCAGCATGGGGTCATCGGCAAGCACCGTGCCGGCGCCCACCAGGATGGCATCGGCATGGGCGCGCAGGAGATGCGCGCGCGCGCGCGCCTGGGGCCCGGTGATGATCGCCGGGCGCGGGCCGGGCAAGGCCGCCTTGCCGTCCGCCGACACCGCCATTTTGAGCAGGACATGGGGCCGGCCTTCGGTGACGCGGCGGATGTGGCCGGCGTGGTCGGCGAGGGCCTGCTCGGCGCCCACGCCCACCGTCACCCAGATGCCGGCGGCGCGCAGCCGGGCGACGCCCCGCCCTTTCACCCGGTGGTCGGGGTCCTCGATGGCGGCGACCACGCGCCTGACGCCGGCGGCGATCACCGCATCGGCGCACGGCGGGGTGCGACCGTGGTGGGAGCACGGTTCCAGCGTGACGTAGAGGGTTGCGCCGCGCGCGGCCGCGCCGGCCTGAGCCAGCGCCTGCGGCTCGGCATGGGGGCGGCCAGCAGCGGCGGTGGCGGCGGCGCCCACCACGCGGGGGCCATCGGGACCATGCCGCACCACCACTGCCCCGACCGAGGGATTGGGCCAGGTGCGGCCGAGCCCGGTCTGTCCGACCGTCAGGGCCTCGGCCATGAAACGCTCGTCTTCCTCTGGGGAAGCGACCTGAACGGGAACGGGCGACGGGGATGCCATCGGGCCGGTCATTCCATGTCGCGGGCGGGGCGGGCGCCGCTCTTGGCGTCCCCGCGTCCTGGGCCTTCAGAGGCCCCCGCGGCCAGCGCCTCGCCATCGGCGGACAGCTCCGCCAGGGCGGATTCGAAGTCCTTCGCCTCGCGGAAATCGCGGTAGACGGATGCGAAGCGCACATAGGCGACATCGTCGAGCTGCTTCAAGCCCGCCATCACCAGTTCACCGATGGTTTCGGAGGGGATATCGGTGTCGCCCAGGCTTTCGAGCTGGCGGACCACGCCGGTAATCATGCGTTCCACCCGTTCGGCGTCCACAGGGCGTTTGCGCAGCGCCACCTGGACCGAGCGGGCGAGCTTGTCGCGGTCGAACGGCACCCGGCGGCCGGAGCGCTTCACGATCATGAGCTCGCGCAATTGCACGCGCTCGAAGGTGGTGAAGCGCCCGCCGCAGTCAGGGCAGATGCGCCGGCGGCGAATGGCGGTGTTGTCCTCAGTGGGACGGGAGTCCTTCACCTGGGTGTCCAGGCTCCCGCAATAGGGGCACCGCATCTATCATCCGCCTCCGGCGTCACGACTCAGGCGTAGATGGGAAAGCGCTTCAGCAATGCCGAAACCTTCTCGCGCACCGCCGCTTCCACCAGCGAATCCTCGTCCACGCCCTTCTGCGAGAGCACGCCCAGCACCTCGGCGATCAGGTCGCCGATCTGCTGGAACTCCGCCACGCCGAAGCCGCGGGTGGTGCCCGCCGGGGTGCCGAGGCGCACGCCCGAGGTCACGAACGGCTTCTCGGGGTCGAACGGAATGCCGTTCTTGTTGCAGGTGATGTGGGCGCGGCCCAGCGCCGCCTCGGACACCTTGCCGGTGAGGCGCTTGGGACGCAGGTCCACCAGCATGAGATGGGTGTCGGTGCCGCCGGAGACGATGGCGAAGCCGTGACCCTTGAGGGTCTCGGCCAGCGCCTTGGCATTTTCCACGACATTCTTGGCGTAGAGCTTGAATTCGGGCCGCAGCGCCTCGCCGAAGGCCACCGCCTTGGCGGCGATGACATGCATCAGCGGGCCGCCCTGGATGCCGGGGAAGATGGCCGAATTGATCTTCTTGGCCAGATCCTCGTCATTGGTCAGGATCATGCCGCCGCGCGGGCCACGCAGGGTCTTGTGGGTGGTGGTGGTCACCACATGGGCATGGGGGAACGGGCTCGGGTGCGCGCCGCCGGCCACGAGGCCCGCGAAATGGGCCATGTCCACCATCAGCAGGGCGCCGACGCTGTCGGCGATCTGCCGCATCTTGGGGAAGTCGATGATGCGCGGATAGGCCGAGCCGCCGGCCACGATGACCTTCGGCTTGTGCTGGTCGGCGAGGCGGGCGACCTCTTCATAATCGATGTGCTGGTCGTCCTGGCGCACGGTGTAGGGCACCGCCTTGAACCACTTGCCGGACATGTTCACCGGGGAGCCGTGGGTCAGGTGGCCGCCGGCCGCCAGATTGAGGCCGAGAAAGGTGTCGCCGGGCTGCATGGTGGCGAAGAACACGCCTTGGTTCGCCTGGCTGCCGGAATTGGGCTGCACATTGGCGAAGGCGCAGCCGAACAGCGTCTTGGCGCGCGCGATGGCGAGGTTCTCGGCCACATCCACGAACTGGCAGCCGCCATAATAGCGCTTGCCGGGATAGCCTTCCGCATACTTGTTGGTGAGCACCGAACCCTGCGCTTCGAGCACCGCGCGCGAAACGATGTTCTCCGACGCGATCAGTTCGATCTCATCGCGCTGGCGACCCAGTTCCGCGTCCACCGCGCTGGCGATCTCGGGATCGGTCTCGGCGAGCGAGGCGGTGAAGAAGCGGTTGTGTTCCTCCGAAATGGAGGCGGGGTTCGCGTCCTGCGAGGCCATGGCAGGTCTCCGATGATGTCGGGGTACTACGGTCTATCGGCGGGGAGGTGTCTGACGAGAAGAGCCCCGGCCGAACGGGTTCCTGCGCTTATCACACGGCTCGCGCGCTGTCCAAAGTCGATTGGGCGTGAGGGTCGTGCTGCGGGTGGTAATTAGGTAAAGCTTCAGGCGCGCGGGCAGTGGTGCCGTCAGGTTTTCGTCACAGTTCATGAATTTTCTTCATGGGTGGTCACGCGGAGGGAATGACCCGTGCGATTCTGTTGACCGGTCCCGGTCGGCGGGTGTCTTCTTCAAGGTCCCATCCCTGTCCCGCCGAGAGAATGCGTCCGCCATGTCCGACCTGGGCTTTGTCCATCTGCACGTCCATTCGGCCTATTCGCTGCTCGAGGGTGCGCTGACCATCGGCAAGCTGGCGGACTTCCTGAAGGGCGACGCGCAGCCGGCGGTGGCCCTCACCGACACCGGCAACCTCTTCGGCGCGCTGGAGTTTTCGGAAAAGATGGCGGGCGCGGGCATCCAGCCCATTCCCGGCGTGTCGCTGGCGGTGGACCTGCCGGATCTGCCGGGATCGCGCGGCGTCATCCGTCCGCGAAAGCCCCGCCTCGTGCTGCTGGCGCAGAAGGAGGAGGGCTGGCGCAATCTGATGCGCCTCGTCTCCCGCTCCTATCTCGAGACCCCGAGCGATGAGGAGCCGCGCATTCTCCTCGATTGGCTGGCCGAATCGTCGGGCGGGCTGATCGCCCTCAGCGGCGGGCCGGCGGGTCCGCTCGACCTCGCGCTGGCCGCCGGCCAACTCGATGTGGCGACGGAGCGGCTGGACAGGCTGAGCGGCATCTTCGGCGACCGGCTCTATATCGAGCTGCAACGCCACGCCACCGACGCCGAGCGGCTTGCCGAGCCGGCCCTGATCGATCTGGCCTATGACCACGGCCTGCCCCTGGTGGCGGCAAATGAGCCCTTTTTCGCCGCCCAATCGGACTACGAGGCCCACGACGCCCTCATCGCCATCGCCGAGAGCAAGATCGTGGCGGACGGCGACCGCCGGCGGCTGACACCGGAGCACCGCTTCAAGACCCAGGCGGAGATGCTGGAACTGTTCGCCGATTTGCCCGAGGCGACCGCCAACACCATCGAGATCGCCAAGCGCTGCGCCTATCGGGTGCGCACGGTGAAGCCGATTCTGCCGCGCTTCACCACCGCCGACGAGAAAGAGGCGGGCATGGACGCGGAGGCCGCCGAGGCGGCCGAGCTGGAGCGCCAGGCCAAGGAAGGGCTTGTCCAGCGGCTCGCCAAGCACGGGCCGGCGGAGGGGCTCGACGTCGCCGCCTATGAGGAGCGGCTCGCCTACGAGCTGTCCATCATCAACCGCATGAAGTTTCCCGGCTACTTCCTGATCGTGTCGGACTTCATCAAATGGGCCAAGGCCCATGGCATTCCGGTGGGGCCGGGGCGTGGCTCGGGCGCCGGATCGCTGGTGGCCTATTCGCTCCAGATCACCGACCTTGATCCCCTGCGCTTTCATCTGCTGTTCGAGCGCTTCCTGAACCCCGAACGCGTTTCCATGCCCGACTTCGACGTGGACTTCTGCCAGGAGCGCCGCGACGAGGTGATTCATTATGTGCAGGAGCGCTACGGCCGGGCCCAGGTGGCGCAGATCATCACCTTCGGAACGCTCCAGGCGCGCGGCGTGCTGCGCGACGTGGGGCGCGTGCTGGAGATGCCCTACGGGCAGGTGGACAAGCTCTGCAAGCTGGTGCCCCAGAATCCCGCCCACCCGGTGACGCTGAAGCAGGCCATCGAAGACGAGCCGCGGCTTCAGGCCGCGCGTGACAGCGAAGAGGTGGTGAAGCGCGCCTTCGACATCGCCGTGAAGCTGGAGGGGCTCAACCGCCATGCCTCCACCCACGCGGCGGGCATCGTGATCGGTGACCGCAAACTGCATGAGCTGGTGCCGCTCTACCGCGATCCGAAATCGGACATGCCGGTTACCCAATATAATATGAAGTGGGTGGAGCAGGCCGGTCTGGTGAAGTTCGACTTCCTCGGCCTCAAGACCCTGACCACCATCGACAAGGCGGTGAAGCTCATCCACCAGCGCGGCATCGAGCTGGACATCTCCAAGATCCCGCTCGACGACGAAAAAACCTACGCCATGCTGGGCAAGGGCGAGACGGTGGGCGTGTTCCAGGTGGAAAGCGCGGGCATGCGCCGCGCCCTCGTGGACATGAAGGCCGACCGCATCGAGGACATCGTGGCGCTGGTGGCCCTCTATCGTCCGGGACCCATGGCCAACATCCCGGTCTATTGCGACTGCAAGCACGGGCGCGCCCAGCCCGACTATATCCACCCCAAGCTCGAGCCTTACCTGAAGGAGACGTTCGGCGTCATCATCTACCAGGAGCAGGTGATGCAGATCGCCCAGGCGCTGTCGGGCTACTCCCTGGGCGAAGCCGACCTTCTGCGCCGCGCCATGGGTAAGAAGATCCGCGCCGAGATGGACAAGCAGCGGGCGCGCTTCGTGGATGGCGCCATGAAGGGGGGCGTCGAGAAGGCGATGGCGGACCAGATCTTCGATGTTCTGGCCAAGTTCGCCGACTACGGCTTCAACAAGTCCCACGCGGCCGCCTATGCGCTGGTGGCGTACCAGACCGCCTGGCTGAAGGCGAACTACCCCAACGAGTTTCTTGCCGCCTCCATGACCATGGATATGGGCAACACCGACAAGCTGGCGGAATTCCGCCAGGAGGCGCAGCGGCTCGGCATCAAGGTGGTGCCGCCTTCGGTCAATCGCTCGTTCCGCGAGTTCGCGGTGGAGCAGGGCGAGATCATCTACGCCATGGCCGCCATCAAGGGCGTGGGCGGGGCGGCGGTGGATGCGCTGGTGGCGGCGCGCGCCGGGCGGCCCTTCAAGAGCCTCGCCGATTTCGCGTCGCGGCTGCCGGTGAAGATGCTGAACAAGCGCACGCTGGAAAGCCTGATGGCCGCCGGCTGCTTCGACGAGCTGGAAAAGAATCGGGCGCGGGCCTTCGCCGCCCTCGATTCCATCGTCGCGGAAGCGCAGCGGGTGGAGGCCGATGCCCAGTCCGGCCAGAACGACATGTTCGGCTCCGGCCCGGTGGCGGCGAAGCTGCCCATTCCGGAGGTGGCGCCCTGGCTGCCGGCGGAGCGGCTGCAGAAGGAATATGACGCGGTGGGCTTCTTCCTCACCGGCCATCCGCTCGACGATTATGCGGAGGCGCTGAAGAAGCTGCGGGTGCAGACCTTCGCCGATTTTTCCCGCTCGGTGCGCGCGGGCGCGGCGGCCGGACGGCTCGCCGCCACCGTGGTGTCGCGCCAGGAGAAGCGGACCAAGTCGGGCACCCGCATGGGCATCATCGGCCTGTCTGATCCCTCCGGCACCTTCGAGGCGGTGATCTTCTCCGAGGCGCTGGCCCACAACCGCGACCTGCTGGAGCCGGGCACGCCGCTGCTGATGATGGTGGGCGCGGAGCTGAACGGCGAGGATGTGCGGGTGCGCATCAATTCCTGCGAGCGCCTTGATGAGGTGGCCGCCCGCGCCCACAAGGCGCTGCGCATCTTCGTGCGTTCGCCCGACCCCCTCGACGGCATCGCCAAGCGCCTGGAGGCGGGCGTGGGGGGCGCCAAGCGGGACGGTGACGTCAGTCTCGTCTTGCTCATGGACGACGGCAAGGCCGAGGTCGAGGTGCGGCTCGATGGCAAATATGCGGTGTCGCCGCAGATCGCGGGGGCGCTGAAGGCGATTCCCGGCGTCGTGGCGGTGGAAGCGGCCTGATTTCGGCGGGGTGGGCACCCGCCGGCGTCACATCACTGTTCCCGATGCGGTGATACCGGCACCGCATCTGTGATGCAGCCATGGCGGAGGGAATTGTGCTTCACTGGAAACGGTTCGGACGGACGAGTGCGCTGGCTCTGGCGCTGATGGTTCTGGGTGGCGGCTGGGCGGCCGCCGGGCCTTTGAAGATCGCCTTCGTGGACACCGGAAATACCGGCCGCTCCATTTCCGCCGAGACCATCGCTCGGATCTATGCGCTCTCCCATGATGTCGACGCCCGGTTCATCTCCCGCGGCGTGAACGTGAACCCGTATTTCGTGCGGGTGGAGGGCTATGCCCAGATGCTCTGGGCCCAGCGCGGCGTCGATCTGTCGGCCCATGAGGCGCAGCAGCTCATCGTGCAGGACGTGACCCATTCCGATCTGATCCTGGCGCTGTCGGCCGAGCACAAGGCCCACATCATCGAGATGTTCCCCCAGGCCGCAGGCAAGACCTTCACCATCGCCGAATATGCCGGCAACGGCGCCCACGACGTCGCGGATGCCTGGCAGCAACCCCTGCCGGTCTATGAGAACATGCTCGCCGAGCTGAATGCGATGGTGCCGCGCGTGGTCGACAAGGCGGTGGCCGCCGCCGCCCAGAAGGCCAAGCCCTGAGAGGCTCCACCGGTGCGCGAAGGGGAGGGGACGGCGGCGCCAGCGCGGTCGCCCCAGCCTTTTCGCCTGCCGTTTGCGTGCCCTTGCCCTTTCGCGCGCCTTCCCCTATAAGCCGCGCCATCCCGCACGCGGACATTCGGCCCTATGGCCATCCGGTGCCCTCGCATCCTGTCGGATCGGGGGTACGTCCGCGGAGGTTCAACCGGAGAGATAAAATGGCGCTTCCCGATTATTCGATGCGTCAGCTTCTGGAAGCTGGCGTGCACTTTGGCCATCAGGCCCACCGTTGGAACCCCAAGATGGCCCCGTACATCTTCGGCGTTCGCAACAACATCCACATTCTCGACCTGTCGCAGACCGTGCCCGCGCTGCATCGCGCGCTTCAGGCCGTGTCCGACACGGTGGCCCAGGGCGGCCGCGTGCTGTTCGTCGGCACCAAGCGCCAGGCGGCCGACCAGGTGGCCGACGCCGCCCGCCGCTCGGCCCAGTATTTCGTGAACCACCGCTGGCTCGGCGGCATGCTCACCAACTGGAAGACCATTTCCAACTCCATCGCCCGGCTGAAGAAGCTGGAAGAGACCCTGGCGGCGCCGGAAGCCTCTTCCGGCTACACCAAGAAGGAGCGTCTCACGCTGTCGCGTGAGAAGGAGAAGCTGGAGAAGGCTCTCGGCGGCATCCGCGACATGGGCGGCCTGCCGGATCTGCTGTTCGTGATCGACACGAACAAGGAAGACATCGCCGTGAAGGAGGCCCAGCGCCTCGGCATCCCGGTGGCGGCCATCCTCGACACCAATTGCGATCCGGACGGCATCGCCTTCCCGGTGCCCGGCAATGACGACGCCGGTCGCGCCATCCAGCTGTATTGCGATCTCATCGCCCGCGCCGCCATCGACGGCATCGGCCGCAGCCAGAGCGATCTGGGCATCGACATCGGTGCCGAGGACGTGCCGCTGGCCGAGGAGCTGCCGGCTGAAGGCGTGTGGATGACGTTCGAGCCTCTGTCCGGTCCGCGCGGCGTCGCCGACGACCTGAAGAAGCTCACCGGCGTCTCCCCCGAGATCGAGCAGAAGCTGAACGAACTGGGTGTGTTCCATTTCTCGCAGATCGCCGGCCTCGATCAGATCGACGCCGACCGCATCGGCGACGAGGTGGGTCTGCCCGGCCGCGTGGACGGCTGGATCGCCCAGGCCAAGGAGCTCTCCGCCGAGGCCGAATGATCTCGTCGCGAGGCTGAAAACGAATCAAGGATAATTGGGGGCGCGGGGCGTCCCCGGCGGCCGGCTCGGGATAACCCTGGCCGGCCGTGGTGCGAGAAGAAGGGATTGAACATGGCTGCGATCACCGCCGGGCTCGTCAAGGAACTGCGCGAAAAGACCGGCGCAGGCATGATGGACTGCAAGTCCGCGCTCACCGAGACGAGCGGCGACATCGAAGCTGCCGTGGACTGGCTGCGCAAGAAGGGCCTCGCCAAGGCCGCCAAGAAGGCCGGCCGCGTGGCCGCCGAGGGTCTCGTTGCCGTCGAGTCCTCCGGCCACTATGCCGCCGCCGTGGAAGTGAATGCGGAGACCGACTTCGTCGCCCGCAACCCCGACTTCCAGGCGTTCGTGCGCGAGGCGGCCAAGGTGGCCCTCAACACCGAGGGCACCCTCGAGGCCGTGGCCTGCGCCAAGTTCCCCGGCGAGGATCTGACGGTGGCCGACAAGCTCACCGCCCTCATCGCCAAGATCGGCGAGAACATGACCCTGCGCCGGGCCGCCAAGCTCACGGTGTCCGCGGGCGTGGTGGCCACCTATGTCCATGGCCAGGTGGCTGATGGTCAGGGCCGCATCGGCGTGCTGGTGGCGCTCGAATCGACCGGCGATGTGGAGAAGCTGTCCACCCTCGGCCGTCAGATCGCCATGCATGTGGCGGCGCTGAACCCGCTGGCGCTCGACGCCTCCGGCATCCCGGCCGAGACGGTCGCCCGCGAGAAGGCGATCCTGCTCGAGAAGCACCAGGGCAAGCCCGCCAACGTGCAGGACAAGATCGCCGAGAGCGGCATGAAGAGCTTCTTCAAGGAGAACACCCTCCTCGATCAGGCCTTCGTGCATGACGGCTCCAAGTCGGTGGCCCAGGTGCTGAAGGAGGCCGAGGGCCAGGTCGGCGCGCCGATCACGCTCAAGGGCTTCGTGCGCTATGCCCTCGGTGAGGGCATCGAGAAGGAAGAGACCGACTTCGCGGCCGAGGTGGCCGCCGCCGCCGGCCAGTCCTGAGCGAACGGGGAGGGGGCGTCCCCATGTCGTTCGACGATTCGGATGTTCCCGAGCCTCGGATGCCGTATGCGGCGCCGGGGCTCCCCTATCCCCGCATCCTGGTGAAGGTGTCGGGGGAGGCGTTGATGGGGCCGGAGCCATTCGGCCTTCATCCGCCGACCGTCGCGGCCATCGCCCGCGACCTCGTGGCGGCGCGCGCGCTCGGCTGCGAGGTGGCGGTGGTGGTGGGCGGCGGCAACATCCTGCGCGGCGCGCGGGTGGCGGGCGAAGACCTCGACCGGGCCACCGCCGACCACATGGGCATGCTCGCCACCGTCATGAACGGCCTTGCCCTGGAGCAGGCCATCGAGAAGGCGGGGGCGCCGGCCCGTACCCTCTCGGCGGTTCCCATGCCGACCGTGTGCGAGCCCTACGCCCGCCAGCCGGCCTTGCGGCATCTGCGGCGCGGGCGCATCGTCCTGCTCGCGGGCGGGACCGGGAATCCCTATTTCACCACCGACACGGGGGCGGTTCTGCGCGCGGCGGAGCTCGATTGTGACGCGGTGCTGAAGGCGACCAACGTGGACGGGGTCTATACCGCCGATCCGAAGACGGATCCTTCCGCGACCCGCTATGACCGGCTCACCCACGATCAGGCTCTGGCCTATGATCTGAAGGTGATGGACGCGGCTGCCTTCGCCCTTGCGCGGGAGGCGGCGCTGCCGATCATCGTGTTCTCCATTCGCGAGCCGGGGGCGATTGTCCGGGCGGCCACGGGTTCCGGCCGGGTGACCGTCGTGGCGCCCTGAGAGGGAAGGCGCCGCGCCTCGCGGGCGGCGGCTTCCGTTGTGCGGGTGGCGAGGGGTGGGGAATTGTGCCCGCGTTTGATCTTGACCGCTTCCGTCGCGCCCCGGTTTCGTTAGTTTGTCGAGGGCTCCGGATCACAGGCGGGACCATCACGCAGATTTCTTCACTTCGCCGTCGCTCTTGGCGGGGCGAAAGGCTAAAAGGTTCGGCCGCAAGCGCCGAGACGAGACAGCACAGAGGATTGCCATGACCACCGCTTCCTTCGATCTGGCCGACATCAAGCGCCGCATGCAGGGCGCCATCGGCGTGCTCAAGGACGAGCTTGGGGGCCTGCGCACGGGCCGGGCTTCCGCCAGCCTTCTGGAGCCCATCATGGTGGAGGCCTATGGGTCCCGCATGCCCATGAACCAAGTGGCGACGGTCTCGGTGCCGGAAGCGCGGCTGCTCCAGGTGCAGGTGTGGGACCGCAGCATGGTGAGCGCCGTGGAAAAGGCCATCCAGAACAGCAACCTGGGCCTCAACCCGGCCACCGAGGGGCAGGTGCTGCGCCTGCGTATTCCGGAGCTGAACCAGGAGCGGCGCCAGGAGCTGGTGAAGGTGGCCCACAAATATGCGGAGGCGGCCCGCGTCTCGGTGCGTCATGTGCGGCGCGACGGCATGGACCAGCTCAAGAAGCTGGAGAAGGACGCCGAGATGAGCGCCGATGATCTGGATCGGCTCTCGAAGGACGTCCAGAAGGCCACCGACGAAGCCATTATCGAGGTGGATCAGGTGGTGGCCCACAAGGAAAAGGAAATTCTGTCCGTCTGAGCCGCCCGGCAAGGAGCCCACGTTTTTGAGCCCTGAGCAAGCCATGTCCCTGCGTGCCGCCACGCGCGACGCTACCGGTGCCGAGGAGGTGCCGGCGGTGGTGCCGGTGCATGTGGGCATCATCATGGACGGCAACGGGCGCTGGGCGACCTCGCGCAAGCTGCCGCGGGTGGAGGGGCATCGGCGGGGAGTGGAGGCGCTGCGCCGATGCGTGCGCGCCGCCCGCGACATCGGCATTCGTTATCTCACCATCTACAGCTTCTCCCACGAGAACTGGTCGCGGCCGGTGACCGAGGTGTCGGAGCTGATGCGGCTCCTGAAGTTCTTCATCCGGCACGATCTGGCGGACATGCACGCCCAGGACGTGCGGGTGCGGGTGATCGGCGAACGCGCCGGCCTTTCCAAGGACATCCGCGCCCTGCTCGACGAGGCCGAGGCGCTGACGCGTGGCAATCAGGGGCTCACCCTGGTGGTGGCCTTCAACTATGGCGCGCGGCAGGAGATTGCCGCAGCCGCGGCCTCCATCGCCGCCGACGCGGTGGCCGGGCGCCTGCGGCCTGAGGACGTCACGGTCGAGCTGATCTCGCAGCGGCTGGAGACGGCGGGCATCCCCGATCCCGATCTCATCGTGCGCACCTCCGGGGAGCAGCGGCTGTCGAATTTCCTGCTGTGGCAGGCGGCTTACGCCGAATTCGTGTTCCTGCCCATCTACTGGCCGGACTTCGACAAGGCGGCGCTGGTGTCGGCCGTCAATGAATTTGCGCGGCGCGAGCGCCGCTTCGGCGGTGTGGTGCCGTCTCCGGCGCGCTGATGCCGGCTGAAGATCCGGCCCCTCGCCCGTCTCCCGCGCGCGTCAGCAGCGATTTGAGGCATCGTACCCTGTCGGCCCTGGTGCTGGTGCCGCTGGTGCTGGGCCTGACCGTGTTCGGCGGCTGGCCGTTCGCGGCGCTCTGGGTGCTCGCTGGCCTCGCGATTCTCTATGAATGGTCCGCCATGGCGCGGCTCGGCAAGCGCACCCTCTGGCTGACGCTGGGGGCGGTCGCGGTGGTGGTCGGCGCCGGGATGCTGGTCTTCGGGAGCCGGTCTTCGGCCCTCGGCACGGTCCTCGGCTGCGCGGCGGTGGCGGCGCTGCTGGTGCCGCGCCAAAGCGTGTGGAGCCTTTCGGGCGTGCTGGTGGCGGCGGCCGCGGCGCTGCCCATCATCGCTCTGCGGGGGGAGGGGCCGCTGGGGCTGCTGGCGGTGCTTTTCATTTATGCGGTGGTGTGGGCCACCGACATCTTCGCCTATTTCGTCGGCCGGGCCCTCGGCGGCCCCAAGCTGTGGCCGCGGGTGTCGCCGAACAAGACATGGTCGGGCGCCATCGGCGGCGCGGTGGCGGGGGTCGTCGCCGGGGTTGTGGTGGTGGCGGTCGGCGGGGTGGCCGATCTCTGGCCGGCGGGTGTCATCGCCTTGGCCCTCAGCGCGGTGAGCCAGGCCGGCGATCTGGCCGAATCGGCGGTGAAGCGGCGCTGCGGCGTGAAGGACGCAAGCCGCCTCATCCCCGGTCATGGCGGCATTCTGGACCGGCTCGACGGCTTTGCCGCCGCCGCGCTCGCGGCGCTGCTGCTCGCCGAGCTGCACGGTGGCATGGACCCGGCGGCCGCCCTCCTGTTGTGGTAGGAAGGGATCCATGGAACATGCTTCGGATCACCCTCGCCAACGCCTGACGCTGCTCGGCGCCACCGGCTCCATCGGCCGCAGCGTGGCCAAGGTGCTCGCGGACGCGCCCGGCCGCTTCCAGGTGGAAGCGGTGGCCGGGGGGCGGGATGTGGCGGCGCTGGCCGAAACCGCCCGCGCCCTGGGCGCGCGCTTCGCGGCGGTCGCCGACCCCAAGGCCGGGCCAGCCCTGGCGGATGCGCTCGCCGGCAGCGGCATCGCGTCCGGCGCCGGTCCCTCGGCAGTGCTGGAGGCGGCGGCGCGGGCGTGCGACCTGGTGGTCAGCGCCATCGTCGGCGTGGCGGGCCTGGCCCCATCGGTGGCGGCGCTGGGCGCCGGGCGGCGGATGGCTCTGGCCAACAAGGAATGCCTGGTGGCGGCCGGCGCCTTCTTCATGGCGGAGGCCGCCCGCCGTGGGGTTGAACTGCTGCCCATGGACAGCGAGCACAATGCCATCTTTCAGGCGCTGTCGGCCGCGCCCGCGCGGGCGGTGGAGAAGGTGACCATCACCGCCTCCGGTGGCCCGTTTCGCCTGAAGCGGCGAGAGGAGATCGCGCGGGCGACGCCCGCCGACGCGCTCAAGCATCCCAATTGGTCCATGGGCGCCAAGATCACCATCGATTCGGCGACCATGATGAACAAGGGGCTGGAGCTGATCGAGGCCCACCATCTGTTTGCCTTGCCGGCGGAGCGGCTGGACGCGGTGGTGCATCCCGAATCGGTGGTGCACGGCCTGGTGTCTTTCGTGGACGGGGCCGTGGTGGCGGGGCTGGCGGTGCCGGACATGTGCGTCCCCATCGCCCATTGCCTCAGCTATCCGGACCGCTTCGTCACCACCAGCCGGCGGCTGGACCTGGTTGCCGCCGGCAAGCTGACGTTCGAGGCGCCGGACGAGGCGCGGTTTCCGGCCCTGCGGCTGGCGCGCGCGGCAATGGCGGAGGGGGGCGCGGCGCCCACCCGTCTCAATGCCGCGAATGAGGTGGCGGTGGCCGCCTTCCTGGATGGGCGCCTCTCTTTCTATGGCCTGACCGATCTGGTGGAAGAGACGCTGGCGCGGCTGGATGGGGCGGCGGCGCCGGCTTCGGTGGACGACGCGCTCGCCCTGGATGCCGAGGCGCGGCGCCTCAGCGAAGGACTCTTGCCTAAGTTTGCCGCAAAGGCATCCTAAGGACAGCATCGGCGATTTGCGGCAATGGCTCCGCCGCCACGCGCGAGGACGTAAGGACGATGGACGCAGTTTCGGCATTCGGGGCGACAGTCACCGGTTTCGGCACATCCCTGCTGAGCTACGTCATTCCATTCCTGTTCGTGCTGACCTTGGTGGTGTTTTTCCACGAGCTCGGTCACTTCTGGGTGGCGCGGCGGGCCGGGGTGCGCATCCTCACCTTCTCTCTGGGCTTCGGGCCGGAGATCGCGGGCTTCAATGACCGGCATGGCACCCGCTGGCGCTTGTCCGCCATTCCGCTCGGCGGCTATGTGAAATTCTATGGGGACGAGGATGCGGCATCGGTGCCGGATCAGGCCTCGCTGGCCCGGATGACGCCGGCCGAGCGGCGCGAGAGCTTTTTCTTCCAGCCGGTGAAGTGGCGGGCCGCCATCGTGGCCGCCGGGCCGATCGCCAATTTCATTCTGGCGATTGTGATCTTCTCATTCGTGTTCATGGTGTTCGGCCGTCCGGTCTCGGCCCCGCGCGTGGATCAGGTGACGGCTGGCAGCGCCGCCGAGGTGGCGGGCTTCAAGCCGGGCGACCTCGTGCTGGAGATCGACGGCGCCAAGGTGGAGAGCTTCGCCGACATGCAGCGCATTGTCGGCATCCATGCCGGCCAGCCGCTCATGTTCCGGGTGGAGCGGGGCGGCGCCGATGTGACGCTGACCGCGACTCCCGAGCTGAAGGAAGTGAAGGACGGATTCGGCAACGTCCACCGCACCGGCCTGCTGGGCATTTCCCGCTCCCTCGCGGAGGGCGATGTGACGGTTCACCGCTACGGCCCGGTCGAGGCGGTGGCGATGGGGGTGCAGGAAACCTGGTTCGTGGTGGCGCGGACTTTCGATTACCTCGGCGGCCTGATCGCCGGGCGGGAATCGGCCGATCAGCTCGGCGGTCCCATCCGCATCGCGCAGGTGTCGGGGCAGGTGGCGACCTTCGGAATCGGTGCGCTGCTGTCGCTGGCGGCGGTGCTGTCGGTTTCGATCGGGCTTCTTAACCTCTTTCCCATTCCGATGTTGGATGGGGGACATCTTCTGTTCTACGCTTTCGAGGCAGTGCGCGGTCGGCCGTTGAGCGCCCGCACGCAGGACATCGGGTTTCGGATCGGGCTTGCGCTGGTGCTCATGCTGATGATCTTCGCGACCTGGAACGATGTCCTGCATATCGCTGCGATGTAAGGGGTTTGTGGGGTCGCTGGGAGTCGTGGCGGGAACGCAACGGTACCGGCAAAAAGGCGGGCGAAACGCCGGGCTCGGTTTGCAGCACGGCGAAAAGCTTGTACAAGCGGCACCACAGGGTGAGAATCCGCGACGGGTCCGTTGCGGGTTTGCGTTCGTCGAAATTTTGCAGGGTTGCGCGCCATATGACTGCTCCGCTCCGGGTGTTGAGAAAGCTGGCCGCCGCCGTGGGCATCGCTGCGTGCGTGGCGGTGTCGGCGGGTGCCGGTTCCCTCGTGGTGGCAGGGCCGGCGGTGGCCCAATCCAGCACCATCGTCGTGGAAGGAAATCGCCGGGTAGATGCGGATACCGTCCGCTCCTACTTCGGGTCCGCTCCTTACTCGGCCGCGAAGATCGATGAGGCCTGGAAGGCGCTCTACGCCACCGGCCTCTTCTCGGATGTTCAGGTCACTCAGTCGGGTGGGCGCATCATCGTTCGCGTCTCCGAGAATGAGGTGATCAACAAGGTTGCCTTCGAGGGCAACAAAAAGATCAAGGATGAGGTGCTGTCCGGAGAGGTGCAGTCAAAGGCGCGCGCTCCGCTCTCCAAGGCCACCGTCCAGGCCGATACCCAGCGCATCATCGACGTCTATCGTCGGTCTGGCCGC
This sequence comes from Xanthobacter agilis, assembly GCF_021730435.1. Taxonomy (GTDB): domain Bacteria; phylum Pseudomonadota; class Alphaproteobacteria; order Rhizobiales; family Xanthobacteraceae; genus Xanthobacter; species Xanthobacter agilis. The sequence continues at coordinate 86,340 of NZ_JABWGX010000013.1, read as the reverse complement.
ATGGGCGTGCGGGTCAATCCGGTCACCATCGATCGCGGTAACGGCCGCGTGGATCTGGTGTTCGAGATCAACGAAGGCGACAAGCTCGGGGTCGCGGACATCAAGTTCGTCGGCAACAAGGCCTTCTCGGATTGGAAGCTGAAGGACGTCATCTCGACGACCACCACCAACTGGCTGTCCTTCCTGAAGTCGACCGACGTCTATGATCCGGATCGGGTGAATTCGGACCAGGAGCTGCTGCGGCGCTTCTACCTGAAGAACGGCTATGCCGACTTCCGCATCCTGGCGGCGACGGCCGAGCTCGATCCGGCCGGCAAGGGCTACATCATCACCTTCACGCTTGATGAAGGCGAGCCCTACAAGTTCGGCAAGATCGACGTGGTCTCGAACATCAAGGACGTGCCGAGCGACTCTTTGAAGGGCGCGGTGCGCGCTGTGGATGGGCAGGTCTACAACGCCGAGATGGTCGAGAAGTCGGTTGAGAACCTCACCATCGAGGTCTCGAAGAACGGCTACGCCTTCGCTCAGGTTCGTCCGCGCGGCGATCGTGACTTCGAGAGCAAGAAGATCAACGTCCTGTTCGTGGTGGAGGAGGGGCCGCGCGTCTATATCGAGCGTATCGATATCCGCGGCAACACACGTACACGCGACTGGGTCATTCGGCGCGAGTTCGACCTCGGCGAAGGGGATGCGTACAACCGGGTGCTGGTGGATCGTGCCGAGCGTCGGCTGCGCAACCTCGGCTACTTCAAGACTGTCAAGATCACCAACGAGCCGGGTTCTGCGCCGGACCGCGTGATCCTGGTGGTGGACGTCGAGGATCAGCCCACGGGTGAGTTCGCGGTCTCTGGTGGCTACTCCACCTCGGACGGCATCATTGGCGAGGTGTCGCTGGGTGAGAAGAATTTCCTCGGTCGCGGTCAGTATGTGAAGGTGTCCGGGTCCTGGGGGCAGAATGCCCAGGGCGCCGAGTTCTCCTTCACCGAGCCCTACTTCCTGGGCTATCGCCTCGCGGCCGGCTTCGACCTCTATTGGAAGGAGACGCAGGCCACCAGCTACACGCCTTATGGCACCACGATGGTGGGTGGCGGTCTCCGCCTGGGTCTGCCGATTACCGACGAGATCACGTTCGCGCTGCGTTACAACCTCTATCAGCGTGACATCTCCATCTGCGATCAGAGCAGTTATCCGCTGGCCTACCAGCAGGAGTATTGCTACACGACCACCTCTTGGGCGGTGCGTCAGGCGGCGGCGGATGGCTCAACGATTACGTCGGTGGCGGGTTATACCCTGTCGTTCAACGGCCTCGACAACAATCAGAGCCCGACTCAGGGTCTGTATGCGGAGCTGAAGCAGGATCTTGCGGGGCTGGGGGGGGATGTGAACTTCCTTCGTACCACTGCGGACGTGCGCCACTATACTCCTCTGATGTTTGGCGACGCTGTGCTGATCCTGCGCGGGCAGGCTGGCTATGTGGACTCCTGGGGCGACTCCTCGTCCATGATGAATAACTTTTTCATGGGTCCGAACCTTGTTCGTGGTTTTGCTCCGTCGGGTATCGGTCCTCGCGATGTTTCGGGCTGCGCGAAGACCGGGTACGGGCCAGACGACAATGGCGTGTATGGGAAGATGCCGACGAACAAGCTCGCCCCGGCTTATTTGAACTGTCAGAGTGATACGACCACTGCGCTTGGTGGTACGCTCTACTGGGGAGTGTCGAGCGAGGTCCAGTTTCCGCTCGCCTTCCTGCCGAAGGACATCGGTTTGAAGATGGCCGTGTTTGCCGATGCTGGCTCAGTCTACGATTACAATGGGGACTACTCGTTTCCGGGCGTGGCTGGCTGGAATGGCAATAATGCCTATAACAGCCCGAATGTCGTGTTCTGCAAGACCACCGGCTATACAACGAAGAATGCGATCGGTAACGTGTGCGTCGCGGATGATAATGTTATCCGCTCGTCGATTGGCGCGAGCTTGATCTGGCAGTCTCCTTTCGGCCCCTTGCGCTTCGACTATGCCTGGGCGCTATCGAAGGCGAGCTACGACCAGATCCAGGAGTTCCGGTTCTCGGGCGGAACGCGCTTCTGATCTCTCTTCTTGAGGCAGGCGCCGGCGGGTCAAGGCTTGATGCCGCGACCCTCCGGCGCCTGAACATATTTGGCCATGACTGAGACCTCCTTCTTCCCACTGCCGGCGCCGTTGTCGTTGAATGATGTGGCCGAGGCGAGCGGCGCGCGCCTGCTGGTTCCCGATGGCTCCGGCGATGTGGGTCTGGGGGCGCGGGTCATCACCGGCGTCGCGACCCTGGAGACCGCGGGGCCGGGCGAGCTTGCGTTCTGTGACTCGGTGGAGTTCGCGGACAAGATGGGTGCAACCCGCGCGGCCGCCTGCATCACGTCGGAGCGGTTCGCGGACAAGGCCCCGGACGGGCTGGCGCTGCTCATTTCGGCGCGGCCGGCGGCGGCGTTTCTGGCGGTGACCCGGACTCTGTTTCCCTCGGCGCTGCGCCCGTTGCCGATTTTTGGGCAGGAGGGCATCGCGCCCGGTGCGTTGGTTCATCCCTCGGCGCGGCTCGAGGCCGGCGTCACGGTGGATCCGGGCGCGGTGGTGGGGCCGGATGTGGAAGTGGGTGCGGGTACGGTGATCTGCGCCGGCGCAATCATCGGACCGAAGGTTCGTATCGGGCGCAACAGCGCGGTTGGGCCGGGTGCCAGCGTCATCCACGCGCTGCTCGGCAACAATGTCATCATTCACGGGGGCGCGCGCATCGGTACCGATGGCTTTGGCTACCAGCCGAGCCCCAAGGGTCATCAGAAAGTGCCGCAGCTTGGGCGGGTGGTGATCCAGGACGATGTGGAGATTGGCGCGAACACCACGATCGACCGCGGCGCGCTGTCCGATACCGTGATCGGCGAGGGCAGCAAGATCGACAATCTGGTGCAGATTGCCCACAACGTGGTGATCGGCCGGCATTGCATCGTGGTGTCGCAGACCGGTATTTCCGGCTCCACGCGGCTCGGCGATTTCGTCATGCTGGGTGGCCAAGTGGGGGTGGTGGGTCACGTCACCATCGGCGACGGCGCGCAGATCGCGGCCTCCAGCAACGTGAAGGGCGATGTGCCGCCGGGGGTGCGCTGGGGCGGTTCGCCGGCGAAGCCGGTGCGGGAGTGGTTCCGCGAGGTGACAACCCTGAAGAAGTTGGCCGCGCGCCGAACCGCTGACGACGACGGGGAAGGATCGAACGCATGAGCGAGACGCTGACGCAGGACGCATCGCCCGAGGAAAAGGTGCTGGAATGCGTCGACATTCAGCGCATCCTGGCGTGCCTGCCGCATCGCTATCCGTTTTTGATGGTGGATCGTGTGGAGCGGATCGATGCCGATCGCTCGTGCGTCGGCGTCAAGAATGTCACCGCCAACGAGCCGCACTTCCAGGGTCATTTCCCAGGCAATCCGGTCATGCCGGGCGTCCTCATCATCGAGGGCATGGCGCAGACCGCGGGCGTCATCTGCGTGATGGGGAAGGACAACGGACAAAAGCCGTCGCTGGTCTATTTCATGACCATCGACGAGGCGAAGTTTCGTCGACCGGTGGTCCCGGGTGACGTGCTGGAATACCATATGACGCGCATTTCTCGGCGCAGGAACATGTGGTGGTATCGGGGCGAGGCAAAAGTGCGGGGCGAGCTGGTGGCCGAGGCCAAGGTCGGCGCCATGATCGTGGAGAATTGAGCGTGTCCAGGATCGACCCCACCGCCCGCGTTGAAAACGCGGCGGGTCTTGCCGACGATGTGGTGATCGGCCCCTATTGCATCCTCGGCCCTGATGTGAAGCTCGCCGCCGGAGTCCGGCTGCATGCTCATGTGAATATCCAGGGCGACACGACCATCGGCGCGCGCACGGAGATCTATCCGTTCGCGTCGCTGGGGACGGCGCCGCAATCGGTGCATTACAAGGGCGAGGCCACGCGGCTGGAGATCGGCTCCGATTGCCTGCTGCGGGAGCATGCGACCGCCAATATCGGGACTGCCGGGGGCAGGGGCGTCACCCGCATCGGTGATCACGTCATGATGATGACGGGCTCCCATGTGGGCCACGATTGCATCGTCGGCGACAATGTAATTTTCGCCAATAACGCGGTGCTGGGCGGCCATGTGAGCGTGGGTGACTTCACCTTCCTCGGGGGGCAGTGCGCGGTTCACCAGTTCACGCGCATCGGGGCGCAATGCATGATCTCGGGCCTCACCGGCGTGCGTGAGGATGTCATTCCCTTCGCCAATGTGTTGGGCCAGGCCGGCAAGCTCGTCGGGCTCAACGTGGTGGGGATGAAGCGGCGCGGCTTCACCAAGACCCAGCTGCACGAGGCGCGGGCCGTGTATCGCGAGCTGTTCTTCGGCGCGGGTACGTTCGACGAGCGACTGGAGCGGCTCCGGGAAAAGGTGGAGAGCTCGCCGTTCGTGGCGCAGGTGATGGCGTTTATCGATGCCGATCGCAAGCGCGCGCTCTGCCATCCCTCGCGGGGCGTGAGTGGGGAGGCGTGATCTTGGCTGCCACGCCGCCGACTGAGGTACGCGGCGCTGGCGACGGGAGCGCGCGGTCAGCCGGCAAAGGCGTCAATGGCATGTCCGCGGGCGGGCCGATCGGTATCGTAGCCGGCAACGGCGCATTTCCGGCGGCTGTGGCGGATGCCGTGCGGGCGCAGGGGCGCGACGTGGTCCTGTTCCTCATTCGCGGCTTCGCGGATCCGGCCCTTGAGCGCTACGAGCACCATTGGTTCCGTCTCGGCTCGCTGGGCAGCGTGGCGGCCAAGGCGAAGGCGCGCGGGATTCAGCAGGTGGTGATGGTCGGCGGCCTGACACGGCCTCGGGTGCGGGATCTCGGCCTCGACTGGACCATGGTGCGCCTTTTGCCACGCATCGCCCGGCTGTTTCGCGGCGGGGACAATCATCTTCTTTCGGGCGTGCTGGGTCTGGTGGCCGAGCAGGGCTTCCAGCTCTGTGGCGCGCACGAGGTGGCGCCGAGGCTGCTGTTGCCGGCGGGCGTGCTCGGCAGTCATGGTCCCAGCGCGCAGGCGCGGCGCGACATCGCGCTGGGACTTGGGCTCGTGCAGACCCTTGGTCCGTTCGATGTGGGTCAAGGGGTGGTGGTGGTGGATGGCCTGGTGGCCGCGGTCGAGGCGGCGGAAGGCACGGACCAGATGTTGGCTCGCTATGGCGAGTTGCGGCGCAGCGGCCGGCTTCGCTTTCCGGCTGGACGCGGAGTTCTGGTGAAGGCGCCGAAGCCGGGGCAGGACCGGCGTGTCGATCTGCCTTCGCTCGGCCCGGCCACGGTGGAGCGGGCGGCGGAGGCGGGATTGGCGGGTATCGCATTCGAAGCCGGGGGCGCCATCGTGCCGGACGCGGCGGCGCTGATCGCGGTGGCGGACCGGCTTGGCCTGTTCGTCGCGGGCGTGGATGAGGGCCTGTCTTGACCCTGCGCATCTTCATGCTGGCGGGGGAGGAGTCGGGCGATCAACTCGGCGGGGCGCTCATGCGGACCCTGCGGGATGCCGCTCCGGAGGGTATCGCCTACACTGGGGTGGGCGGCGCGCGCATGGCGGCGGCGGGGCTGAACAGCTTTTATCCCATGGAGGACCTGACCGCCATCGGCATCACCTCGGTGATGGCCAAGCTGCCGACGATCCTGCGGCGGCTGAAGGAGACCGTGGCGGCGGTCCTGGCCGATCCGCCCGATGTGCTGGTGCTGATCGATGCACCGGATTTCACACACCGGGTCGCGGCGCGGGTGCGGGCGGCCAACCCGCGCATTCCGATCGTGAAATACGTGTCGCCCACGGTCTGGGTGTGGCGCGAGGGGCGCGCGCGCGCGATGCGGCCTTATGTGGATGCACTGCTGGCGGTGCTGCCGTTTGAGCCGGAGGTGCATCGGCGGCTCGGCGGGCCGCCCACCTTCTACGTGGGGCATCCGCTGCTGGAGCGGCTGGCGGAACTGCGTCCAAACCCGGAAGAAGCCGCGCGCCGTCGCGGCGCGCCGCCTCGGATTCTTGTGCTGCCGGGGAGCCGCCGGCGGGAGATCGTGCGGCTGGGAGCTGATTTCGGCGCCGCGCTCGGGCAGGTCGCCGGCGCGCGGACGCTGGATCTGGTGCTGCCCACCCTGCCTCACCTGCAGGGGTTGGTCGAAGAGACGGTCGCAAGCTGGCCCGTGCGTCCGCGCGTGATTGTCGGCGAGGCGGAAAAATATGCCGCTTTCCGCACCGCGCGGGCGGCGCTGGCCGCGTCCGGCACGGTGACGCTGGAGCTTGCTCTCGCGGGCATTCCCCATGTGGCGGCCTATCGGGTCGGCTGGCTGGAGGCCCAGATCGGGCGGCGGGTGCTGAAGGGCACCACGGTCATCCTTCCCAATCTGGTGTTGGGTCAGAATGTGGTGCCGGAGTTCCTACAGGAATATTGCACCGTTCCGGCACTGGTGGGCGCATTGGGGGATGTGATCGCGGAGGGACCCGCGCGGCGCCGGCAGGAAGAGGCGTTTGCGCGGCTCGACGAGATCTTCGGCATCACCGGGCTCAGCCCCAGCGCGCGGGCGGCAGAGGTGGTGCTGCGTCTGGCGCGGAGCGGACGCACCGCGGCGCTCCCGGCACCGGAATAGCCGGGGCTTCATCGCAGGCGCTGCAGGCAAGGGCCTCTGGGTTGCCACGAGGTGCCACCAAGTGCCGCCAAGGGAGGGTCCCGTCGGCCCGCTCAGTCTGGCTGGCCTCGGGTGGCGTCCCCCATTCTTCTCCATACCACGATGCGGCTCGACCGCTTGCGGTGCGCCCTCTGCCCCGCCGACAGGCCACGTGTGCCGGAGCAAGGCCCCTTGAGCTCCACGCGCGCGCTTCTCCGGTCTCGGCAGAGAGATGTGCGCGTCTGCCGTGGTGCATCGCGGGAGAGGGTGCGGCAAGCAAGGGAGAAGGGCCCGCCGGCGGCCAGCGGAGGCGTCAGCCAAAAGAAAAAGGGCGAGGCCGCCATGGCCTCGCCCTTCTGCTGTGTCTGGCAGCCCGAACGCGATCGGCTCGGAGCCGCGCGCGCTCACTTGCGCTGCGACATCGCCACATAGTCCCGGCGGTCGGCGCCGGTGTAGAGCTGACGCGGACGGCCGATGCGCTGGCTCGGATCCTCGATCATTTCCTTCCACTGGCCGATCCAGCCCACGGTGCGGGCCAGGGCGAACAGCACCGTGAACATGGTGGTGGGGAAGCCCATCGCCTTCAGGGTGATGCCGGAGTAGAAATCGATGTTCGGATAGAGCTTCTTTTCGATGAAGTATTCATCGTGAAGCGCAATGCGCTCCAACTCCACCGCCACGTCGAGCAGCGGATCGTCCTTGATGCCGAGCTCGGTGAGGACCTCATGGCAGGTGCGCTGCATGATCTTCGCGCGCGGGTCGTAATTCTTGTAGACCCGGTGGCCGAAGCCCATGAGACGGAACGGATCGTTCTTGTCCTTGGCGCGGGCGATGAACTCGGGAATGCGGTCCACGCTGCCGATCTCGGCGAGCATCTTGAGGGCCGCCTCATTAGCGCCGCCGTGGGCGGGACCCCACAGGCAGGCGACGCCGGCCGCGATGCAGGCGAACGGGTTGGCACCCGACGAACCGGCGAGACGGACCGTGGAGGTGGAGGCGTTCTGCTCGTGATCCGCGTGGAGGATAAAGATCTTATCCAGGGCGCGGGAGAGCGTCGGGCTCACCTTGTAGTCTTCGCAAGGAACTGCGAAGCACATGTTCAGGAAATTGGACGCGTAATCCAATTCATTCTTGGGATAAACAAAGGGCTGGCCCACGGAATACTTGTAGGCCATGGCCGCCAGCGTCGGCATCTTCGCGATCATGCGGATGGACGCGATGAGGCGCTGGTTCGGATCAGAAATGTCTGTCGAGTCGTGATAGAAGGCCGACAGAGCGCCGACCGAAGCCACCATGATGGCCATCGGGTGGGCGTCACGGCGGAAACCGTTGAAGAAACGGGTCATCTGATCGTGAATCATCGTGTGATGAGTCACGGATTGGTCGAACTCCGCCTTCTGGGCGGCGGTCGGCAGTTCGCCGTAAAGCAGGAGATAACAGGTTTCAAGGAAGTCGCCGTTCTCGGCGAGCTGCTCGATGGGGTAGCCGCGGTAGAGCAGCACGCCCTCATCGCCATCGATATAGGTAATCTTGCTTTCGCACGAGGCCGTCGAGGTAAAGCCAGGGTCGTAGGTGAACATCCCGGTCTGGCCGTAGAGCTTCGAGATGTCGACTACGTCAGGCCCGATAGTTCCCCCGCGGATCGGCAGATCCCAGCTCTTTTCGCCCAAGCTGAACTTGGCGGCTTTGGCCCCGGAGTTGTTGGTGGCGTCCATGGATCCCTCATCCTTTGGGCGGACTGGGCGCCTTCGCGAATGCGAAGCCGCCGCAGCGCAGTCCTAAACCCTCCCCATTCCTGCCGCAAGCATGACCATGCTTCACCGAGAGGCAGGGGAGCGGGATTCAGCGGCGGCAAGGTCTTCCGGGGTGTTCACGTTGAAGAACGGGTCGCCGTTCGCCGTATCCCAGCTTTCTGTTACGGCGCCAAGCGTTGCCAGGAGAAGCCCGACTTTCCGCTGCCCTGCAGCGAGGGCCACGGCGAGGGGGGCGCGCGCGGCCTGCGGCCACACCGCAATGACATGATGCATCTGCCCTGCGGACCCTGCGCAGACCACCTCTGCAGTCTCTGCATACCGATGTATGAGTCGGGAGACGAGGTCGTCCGGGAGAAAGGGCGTATCGGCTGCCACCGTCACGAGGGGGGTGCCGGGCGATTCCCGCTCCAGCCATTCCAGGCCCGCCAGAACACCGGCCAGCGGGCCAGGGCGCTCGGCCACCGTGTCGGGAATCACCGGCAGGCCGAACGCTGCGAACAGCTCGGACGGATCATTGGCATTGATGGCAAGGCCCGCGACCTGCGGCGCCATGCGCGCGATCACATGGGCGATCAAGGGGCGGCCGGAGAGGGGCATCAGGGGCTTCGGCAGCGCGCCGGAGGGGCTGGCGGCAGCCGACATCCGGCGTCCATGCCCGCCAGCCAGGATGAGGCCGAAGGGGCGGCCCACGGCGCTCACGGGGTGTACCTTGCGCGCATGCGGGAACGAAGGCGTGCTGCGATGCGGGAAACGGGGAAAAGCCCGGCTATGAAGCCGGGCTTTCGGGTCGGGGGCAGGCCCGCCGGGGTCAATCCACCAGTGCCGGGGGGCGATCGGACGTCACGCGGCGCGGCAGCACCGCCGAGACCCGAGCGGTGATGGCCCGCCACAGGGCGAAGTCGTTGAAGCGGGAGCCCTCGAACCAGCCGATCAGAGCCGCGGCCATGAAGGGCAGGCTCTGCACCATCAGCGCGATGCCATAGAGGTTGATCTCGCGGATATGGCGCCAGTCGTTTTTGGTCAGCGCCACGCCCGGCAGGTTGTTCAAGACGATGAGCGCGATGCCGGCCACCAGCAGCAGGCCGCCGAGCGTGGCCTCGGGCAGGGCCGGGAAGTGGCGGGCGGCGCCGGCGAGCCAGTTCTTGCCCTTGGCGGTGCGGGCGAAGGCAAGGTCCTTGTAGCGGAACCCGTCCAGCACCGCCTTGGCCACGGTGTATTGCACCGCGCTCGCCGCCACGGCGGCGCCCACCATGCGCAGCGGCGTGGTTTCCACCCGCAGCCGATAAAGGCTCACGAAGTGCATCAGATAGACCAGGAAGGTCATCAGGATCGGCAGAGTGAGCACATAGGCCGGCACCGAGACGCCGAGCAGCAGCACGAACGGCACGAAGGCCAGGGATGCCACCGCCATCAGCGCGCCCACGGATTCCGAGCCGAGCCAGGAGATCCAGCCCAGGACGAAGTGCCGCTTCTGGGCCGTGGTCAGGCGCGAGCGGCCGGGCAGGAAGCGCGGCCAGTGCTTCTTGATGATCTGGAAGCCGCCGTAGGCCCAACGGTGACGCTGCTTCTTGAACGCCTCGAAATCGTCCGGCAGCAGGCCATAGCCGTAGCGCTTGCGGGTGTAATGGGTCTTCCAGCCGTTCTCGGCGATGGACAGGCCGAGGTCGGTGTCCTCGCAGATGGTGTCCGACGACCAGTTGCCCGCCTCCAGCATGGCGGCGCGGCGGATCAGGCACATGGTGCCATGCACCACGATGGCGTCGTCCTCGTTACGCTGAACCATGCCGATGTCGAAGAAGCCGGCATATTCGGCATTCATGGCCTCATGCAGGGGGCTGCGGCCGGCGTCGCGATGGTCCTGCGGCGCCTGGACGAGGCCCACCGTCGGGTCCTCGAACACCGGCACGAGATCCTTCAGCCAATCGGGCGTGACCACATAGTCGGCATCGATGACGCCGATGATCTCGGCATCGGCCGCGGTGTGCTCGAGCGCGATGCGCAGGGCGCCCGCCTTGAAGCCCGCGACCTTCTCCGCATTGATGAACTTGAAGCGGTCGCCGAGCTTGGCGCAGTGCTCGCGCACCGGCTCCACCATCGCCGGGTCGGGGGTGTTGTTGACGATGATGATGGCTTCGAAGTTCGGATATTCGAGCTTGGCCAGCGCGTCGATGGTCTCCTTCAGCATCTCCGGCGGCTCGCGATAGGCGGGCACGTGAATGGAGACCTTGGGAAAGCGTGAGGGCGTGCCCGGCTTCAGCGATTCCACCAGCCGCTGCGGACCGTTGCCGAAGGCGATGGCGGCCATCTCCTCCACCCGGTACAGCAGCACGAACACCAGGGGCACCAGCATCACCACGCTGAGCGCGAGGGTGACATAGTCGCCGCCGGTCACGTAATGGTTCATCCAATAGTCGACCACGGTCGCCAGCCATGCGGCGACGCCGTTGGCGGTGCCGGCCAGCACCAACCCCTGGGACACGGTGAGCTCGCGCATGCGCAGCAGTGGCAGGGTGAACAGGACGCCCAGCAGCAGGGCCAGAACGGCGGTCTGGGTGTAGGTGTGCTCGTAGATGGGGCCGGTGAGCGGGAACTTCAGGTTCCGGTCGGCGTCGAACACGCCCCAGTATTGACCCACCGAGCCTTCGTTCTGCTTCTTAGGCAGGTCGAACGCCTCGATGATGTTGTACTCGATGCCCAGGGCATCCGCGCGCGAAACGAAATCACGGATGATCTTGGCCTGCTCGATCGGGTCGGGCACGCTGGCGCCGCGGTTGAAACCGTGGGACGGCCACCCGAACTCGCCGATCACGATGCGCTTGCCGGGATAGGCGGTGCGCAGGCGGTTGTAGGCGTTGATGGTGTAGTCCACCACCCGGTCGGCCGGCACGTCTTCCCAATAGGGCAGGATGTGGGCGAGGATGAAGTCGGCGGAGGCGGCCACCTCGGGATGGTCGAGCCAGGTGTTCCAGATCTCGCCGGTGGTCACCGGCACGTTCACTTGCCGCTTCACCTGCCGGATCAGCTCGGCGAGCTCGGCATCGTCCATGTCGCCGCGCAGCAGGGTTTCGTTGCCGACCACCACCGCCTGTACGTTGCGATTTTTCTTCGCGACCTCGATCAGCCCGGCGATTTCGCGCTCGTTGCCCGTCTTCGCCTTCTCGATGACCGCGCCGCTGTCCTTGTCCTTGTCGCGGTTCAGCCACGCGCCGGCGGTGACCTTGATGCCCTGCTCGCCGGCGATGGGCGCAATCAGTTCCTTGCCGTTGGTGGAGGAATAGGTGCGCACGCCGCGGGTGTAGGGCGCCACCACCTGCATGTCGGCGCGGATCTGCCCCGCATTGGTCAGGGCCTCGCCCTCGGGGCTCATGCTTCGGCTGAAGGGCGCGAACGACAGGCTCTGGAAGCGATCCGTGATGTTCGGAGCGCTGACCTCGGGACGCAAGGAAATCCACATCGCGGCGTGGATCGATGTCACAACCGCAATGACCGCCGCCGCAGCAGCTAGACCGGGACGCATGGCGATGCCCACCCAAATCGGGGATATCTTGAACCTGCAACGCCCTGTTGCGGCGAAGGGTTCTGGAAAACCTGGACGTGGAACACCGTTTCGACCTGCCCCACGGTCGGCATTGCGGCGCGGGTGTAACCCTACGCTGCAATGCGTCGAGACACTAACATGCTCAGCTTTGAAGATAAATCCTGATCGTGGCGGGCCTGGGACGCCGTTGCGTCAGCCCCGTGACCCGCCGATGATCTCATTGTTGCGCCGGAGCGGGGGCGGCGGCGGGCGGGGCCGCGATGTAGTCGGGGTTCACCCAGCACTGGTGGACGCGTGCGTCCACACGCTCGCGGGCCTTAGGGTCAAGCTTGCCCTGGCGCACCAGGCAGCGGAAGGCGAGCTTCAGGTGCTCGCTCGGGCACCCGAAACGCTCGTAGATTTCCATATGCCGGCGCGCGGTGTCGATGTCGTCGTTCCAAAGTAGTGCGGCAATCCGCCGCCCCGTCCAGACGCATTCGGGCAAGCCTGCGGTTCCCGGAAGCTTGGCGGCTTCGTTGAACTCCTCCACCGAGCGGCGCTGCGCCTCCTGGGCGGCCTTCTGCTCAGGGGTCAACTGCGGCTCCTGGGCGGCCGGCTTCTGGTCGGGGGGGGCGGACTGCTGGGCCGCCGCCGGCGCGAGCCCGGCGCCGAAGCTGCACGCGAGGGCGAAGGCGCCCGCCAGGGCTGAAATCTTAAAGCGTTGCATGAGGGCCATGATCTTCAGAAGGAAGGCGCGGTGCGATCCGCCGCGACACGTTAGGTGAAGGCGTTGAATTTGTCAGCATGACGGCGCGGGAACCGGCAACCACCGGTCTTTGGTCGCGTGGCGCAAGGCTTCACACCGCGGTCGCGAGGCTCTATGTGGCGCGGGGCCTGCGTTTGATCCTCCGGCGTCCCGCCGCCTTGCTGCCCTGGAGTTCCGATGTCCCGATCCGTGCGGCTGCCGCTCGCTCTCGCGTTCATCGTCGCCATTGTCATCTGCGGCCTCTGGGCCTGGCTCGGCCGGCCGGTGGCGATGCCGCCCTCGCCGCTGGCGGCCGGCGAAACGCTGCCGTGCGTGTCCTATGCCCCGTTCCGCGACGGGCAGTCGCCGTTCGAGAAGGAGCTGATGATTCCGGAGGCCCAGATCGACGAGGACTTCGCCCAACTCGCCAAGATCACGAGCTGCGTGCGCACCTACGCGGTCGAGAAGGGGCTCGACAAGGCGCCGGCCATCGCCCGCAAGCACGGGCTCACCATGCTGCTCGGCATCTGGCTCGGGCCGGACGTGGATCGCAACCGGGTGGAGCTCGACACCGGCGTGCGTCTCGCACAGGAAAATCCCGACGTGGTGAAGGCCGTGGTGGTGGGCAATGAGGTGCTGCTGCGCGGCGAGATGTCGGCGACCGATCTCGGTTCAACCTTGCGTTGGGTCAAGTCGCAGGTGGGCGCGGTGCCAGTGACCTATGCCGACGTGTGGGAGTTCTGGGAGCGCAACAAGGGGCTCACCCAGAACGTGGATTTCGTCACCATCCACATCCTGCCCTATTGGGAGGACCTGCCCGTTTCCGCCGCCGAGGCCGGTCCCCATGTGGACGAGATTCGCCAGAAAATGGCGGAGGCCTTCCCCGGCAAGGAGATCCTGATCGGCGAGACCGGCTGGCCCAGCGCCGGCCGCATGCGTGAGGAGGCGTTGCCCTCGCCCTCCAATCAGGCGCGGGTGATGCATGACGTGGTGGCTCTCGCCAAGAAGCGGGGCTACCGGGTGAACGTCATCGAAGCGTTCGACCAACCCTGGAAGCGCCGCAGTGAAGGCACCGTGGGTGGCCATTGGGGCCTTATCGACGCCTCCACCCGCACCCCGAAGTTCGAGTGGGGCCGGCCGGTGGAGGATTTTCCAGGCTGGAAGATGCACATCGCGGTCGGCCTTGTGGTGGTGGCCGCCGCCTTCGGAGCGGCCTGGCGCGCCGGGCGCGATCGCGCCGATGGGGTGACGCCGGCCGAGTGGGGGGCGGTTGCGCTGGCGGCCCTGTTCGGCGGGGCGACCCTTGGCGCGGCCATTTCGGCGCTGCCCCTGGAGAGCCTCGGTTTTGTCGGCTGGCTGCGCAACGGCCTGTTGCTGGCGGTGGCCGCCGCCGCGATGGTGGTGATGCCGGCGGTGATCGGCGCGGGGCGGGGGCTCGCCCCCTTCGCGGCGGCCCTGGATGGGCGGCTGCGCGCGCGTTCCGACGCCAGCACCATCGCCTCGGCCCTGGTGCTGGTGCTGGGCGTGGTGGCGGTCGGCACGGTGGCGTTCGAGCTGGTCTTCGATCCGCGCTACAAGGATTTTCCGGTGTTTTCCCTCACCGGCGTGGTCGCCGCCCTGCTGGCGCCGCTGCTGGTGCGGCGCGCCGAGCGGGAGGGGGCGGGATTGGGCGAGACGGTGGCCGCATGGGTGATGCTCGTCGGCGGCATCTATGTTCCGCTCAACGAGGGCCTGTCCAATTGGCAGGCGGCCTGGTTCGGCGCGCTGTGCCTGGTGCTGGCCTTCACGCTGTGGCGGGTCCAGGCCGTGCGAAGGAAAGGATGAGGCCCATCGCCGCCAGCGCGCCGGCGATTTCGTTGTGGAACACCAGGGCGAAAGCGCTGAACACCAGCGCCATGGCGAAGGCGGCGAGCGAGGGCGCGACGAGCTGGATCAGGGCGCCGCCCAGCGCCAGCGCGCCGAACACGTTCCACAAGGACAAGGTGAGCACGGCGGCGCGGCCATAGCAGCCCATGCTTTCGAGCCCCGCCTCGCAGGCGAGGCCGACCAGGGCCGGCTCCACCACCATGTAGCGCATGTAGAGCGCCCAGCCGACAGCGCCCATGCCGAGCGGAATCAGCCAGTTGAGGCTCTTGGGTCCGGGGCGGAACTGAGGCCGGTCGGCATAGGGAACTTCGGGCATGGCGGATGATCCGGACCTTGGTTGGCGCGGCAGGCTTAAGAGGTGGCGGCTGCGCCGTCCAGAGGCAAGGGGGATGGGGGGCCTGCGGCGCGGGCGATCCGGCCCTTGCCCGCGCCGCCTGTCGGCCGGGCGCACGCTTGAATCCCGTGGCAGAGGCCACGTTCGATCGGCATCGCCGCTCTGCTCCCGCACCCTTTCCCGGCGGCGGCGGGCGCGATAAGGGACAGGGCTCAAGGAGAGAGCATCATGGGTGAACGGAAACTCCTCGTGGTGGTGCTGGCCGCCGGTGAAGGCACCCGCATGGCGTCGCGCATCCCGAAGGTGCTGCACAAGATCGCCGGCCGCACCATGCTGCATCATGTGCTGGAGGCGACCCGCGCGGCCGGCGCCACCCGCACCGCCGTCGTCATCGGCCCCGACCGCGACGACGTGGCCGCCGAGGCGCGCCGGGTGAGCCCGGAGGCGGAGGTGTTCGTGCAGCGCGAGCGGCTGGGCACGGCCCATGCCGTGCTGGCGGCGCGCGCCGCCCTGGAGGCCGGCGCCGACGACATTCTGGTGCTGTATGCGGACACGCCGCTGATCCGCTCCGAAACCCTGTCCCGCCTGCGGGCGCCGCTGGCGCAAGGGGCGGCGGTGGCGGTGCTGGGCTTCCGGCCTGAGGACCCGGCCGGCTATGGCCGCCTGCTGACGCAGGGGGACACGCTGCTCGCCATCCGCGAGGACAAGGATGCGACCGCCGAGGAAAAGGCCGTCGGCTTCTGCAACGCCGGTCTCATGGCGCTGTCCGGCACCGGCGCGCTCGCGCTCCTGGAGCGCATTGGCAATGCCAACGCCAAGGGCGAATATTACCTGACCGACGCGGTGGAGCTTGCCCGTGCCGACGGGCGGACCACCGTGGCTACGGAAGCGGATGTGGACGAAGTGGCGGGGGTCAACAGCCGCCTCCAGCTCGCCGAGGCGGAGGCCATCTTCCAGCAGCGGCTGCGGCGCGCGGCCATGGCGGCGGGCGCGACCCTGGTGGCGCCCGAAACGGTGTTCCTGTCCGCCGATACCCGGCTCGGCCGGGACGTGGTGGTGGAACCCCATGTGGTGTTCGGCCCCGGCGTCAGCGTGGGCGACGATGTCACCATCCATGCCTTCAGCCATCTGGAGGGCGCAATGGTGGACACCGGCGCGAGCATCGGCCCGTTCGCCCGGCTGCGGCCCGGCACCCGGCTGGAAAGCGGGGTGCGCATCGGCAATTTCGTGGAAACCAAGGCGGCCCATGTGGAAAAGGGCGCCAAGATCAACCACCTCTCTTATGTGGGCGATGCCCATGTGGGGGCGAACGCCAATCTGGGCGCCGGGACCATCACCTGCAATTACGATGGCTTCGGCAAATACCGCACCGAGATCGGGGAGGGCGCCTTCATCGGGGTCAACTCCGCCCTGGTGGCGCCGGTGACCATCGGCAAGGGGGCGTTCGTGGGGACCGGCGCGGTGGTGACGGACGATGTTCCGGCCGATGCCCTCGCTCTCGCCCGCAGCCGCCAGGTGGTGAAGGAAGGTTGGGCCAGTGCCTTCCGCGCCCGCCACGCCAAGGACAAGGCTTAAGCGGCGACGCATTTTCGTCACGCCGACCGGAACCGCTTCGCCTGAAGATGGGTGCGGCGAGACGCCTGCCGGGCGATCCGTCTGGCGTCTCCATGCCGCGGATAAGAACCGGGACACGGATAAGAACCGAAAGCGGAAGTGATTCCGCCCCTGCCGCCCGGCAGCG
Source organism: Xanthobacter agilis (assembly GCF_021730435.1). Lineage (GTDB taxonomy): Bacteria > Pseudomonadota > Alphaproteobacteria > Rhizobiales > Xanthobacteraceae > Xanthobacter > Xanthobacter agilis. Next base: position 69,721 of record NZ_JABWGX010000013.1, on the reverse strand, counting down.
GTAGGAAAGGTTCAGTTTTGCGGTGCACCCTGATTCTCGGCGGGGAACCGGGCGCCTAACGGAACGTGGAGCTTTTGTGCATGTGTGGCATCGTCGGCATCCTGGGCAAGAGCGCGGTCGCGGATCACCTTCTGGAATCCCTCCGGCGCCTCGAATACCGGGGCTACGATTCGGCCGGCGTCGCCACCCTTGAAGATGGCCACCTGGAAGTGTGCCGGGCCGAGGGCAAGCTGCGGCATCTGGAGCAGAAGCTGCAGAAGCACCCCCTCAAGGGTCACATCGGCATCGGGCACACCCGCTGGGCCACCCACGGCAAGCCTTCCGAGCGCAATGCCCACCCCCACGCCACCAAGCGCGTGGCGGTGGTGCACAACGGCATCATCGAGAACTTCCGCGAGCTGAAGCAGGACCTGATCGACCTCGGTGTGTCGTTCCGGAGCGACACCGACACCGAGGTCGTGGCCCAGCTTGTGGACCGCGAGCTGCTCGCCGGCCGTGATCCGGTGGCGGCGGTGGCGGCGGTGCTGCCGCGGCTGAAGGGCGCATTCGCGCTCGCCTTCCTGTTCGACGGCAAGGACGATCTGCTGGTCGCGGCGCGGCGCGGCTCGCCGCTCGCCATCGGCTACGGGCGGGGCGAGATGTTCCTCGGCTCCGACGCCATCGCCCTTGGTACTCTCACCGACCGTATCGCTTATCTTGAGGAAGGCGACTGGGCGGTGCTCACCCGCGAGGGCGTCACCATCCGCGACGAGACCGGCGCCCAGGTGAAGCGCACCGTGCAGAAGGTGCCCGCCGGCGCCCTGCTGGTGGACAAGGGCAACCACCGCCACTTCATGGCCAAGGAGATCTACGAGCAGCCGGAGGTCATGTCCTATGCCTTCGGCCATTATCTCGACCTCGCGAACGAGAAGGTCGCGGTGCCCGAGCTGCCGTTCGATCTCGACAGCGTGCGCAGCATCTCCATCACCGCCTGCGGCACCGCGCTCTATGCCGGGGCGGTGGCGGAATACTGGATCGAGCAGTTCGCCCGCATTCCGGTTTCCACCGACATTGCCTCCGAGTTCCGCTATCGCGAGACGCCCCTGGAGCCGGGCGGTGTCACCATCGTCATCTCCCAGTCGGGCGAGACGGCGGACACCCTCGCCTCCCTGCGCTATGCCAAGGCGTGCGGGCAAAAGGTGGTGGCGGTGGTGAACGTGCCCACCTCCACCATCGCCCGCGAGGCGGACATGGTGCTGCCGACCCTGGCCGGGCCGGAGATCGGCGTTGCCTCCACCAAGGCGTTCACCTGCCAGCTCGCCACGCTCGCGTGCCTTGCCGTGGCCCTCGGCCGCGCCTCCGGCCGGCTGGCGGAGGACGACGAGCGGCGCCTTGTGCGCGCCTTCATGGAGGTGCCGCGGCTGATGACCGAGGCGCTGAAGCTCGCGCCCGAGATCGAGGTGCTGGCCCGCACCCTCGCCAAGGCGCGGGACGTGCTCTACCTCGGGCGCGGCACCAATTATCCGCTGGCGCTGGAAGGGGCCTTGAAGCTCAAGGAAATCTCCTACATCCACGCCGAGGGCTACGCCGGCGGCGAGCTGAAGCATGGCCCCATCGCCCTCATCGACGAGAAAATGCCGGTGGTGGTCATCGCGCCCCACGACCGCATCTTCGAAAAGACCGTCTCCAATATGGAGGAGGTGGCGGCGCGCGGCGGCAAGATCATTCTCGTGACCGATCCCAAGGGCGCCGAGGCGGCCCATGTGGACGCGGTGCAAAAGCTGATCCTGCCCGAGATGTCCCCGGCCGTGTGTCCGATGGTCTATGCCATTCCGGTGCAGCTCATTGCGTATCATACCGCGGTCATCATGGGCACGGACGTGGACCAGCCGCGCAACCTCGCCAAGTCGGTCACGGTGGAATAGCAGGGGATCGCGTAAAGGTTGCGGATTGTTGTGGTTGCCCTATCGGGCGCGTGGCTGCATATCCTACCGTAAGTGCGGGTGTTCAAAGCAGTCGCACGGTCGTTGCGCGGAGGGGAAGTCGCCACCGGATGCAGCCCGCTGGATTCACTCTCGTCATGAACATGGCGGTCGCCGTGCTGTTCGCGGCGAGCTATGTGACCATTGCGCTGCTCAACCCCGGCAATCGCGCCCCCATCTGGTTCGCCGCCAGCTACGGCGTGGGCATGCTGACGCCGATGGCGCAGCTCGGGCTTGCCTATAGCGGCTGGACCACCCCGTTCGGCTTCCTGGTCTATTTCAGTTTTGCGCTGGCGCTGCTGCTGATGGTGCCGGCACTGGCGGTGTTCTATCGCCAGTCACCCCCGTGGCGTCTGTTGGCGGCGATCGCCAGCTACACGTTTTTCACCGTGGCCGTGCTGAGCCAGCTCCACCGCAATTCCTGGGCGTATGAGCTGCTTTACCAGTCGCCCTACATGCTGGCGATGCTGGCGTGCGTGGGGGTCATTCTGCACCGGAGCCGGCGGCGGACCAGCGATCTGCTGCTGGCGGCCATGTTTGCGCTGCTGGCGCTGCATTTCCCGGTGAAGGCGGTGGTGGCGGTGCGGATCGGCACCGGCGCGGCTGTCACCAACTACATCGACAGCACCTATGCGCTCATCTCTCAGGTCAGTTCCGGCATCATGCTGGTGGCCACCGGGCTGGTGCTGCTCATCAAGGCGTTGCAGAGCGTGATCCTGGAAAAACAGGCGGATGCCGAGACCGATCCCTTGTCCGGCGTCGCCAACCGCCGTGGGTTCGACATGCGGGCTGAACGGATGCTGGCGGGCGCCGCCCCGCAGCGGCGCCCGGTCTCGCTGCTGATCCTGGACCTCGACCGCTTCAAGGCGATCAATGACACCTATGGGCACGGCGCGGGCGACGCGGCCATTCGCGCCTTCGGTGCGATGCTGATGCGCACGCTGCCCCCATCCGCCCTGGTGGCGCGGATCGGCGGCGAGGAGTTCGCGGTGCTGCTGGACCGCACCGGTGAAGAGGCCGCACAGCTGCACGCCGAGACGCTCCGCCTCGCCACCGCCACCTGCGCCGAGGACGGGGCGCCGGCATTCACCGTGAGCATCGGCGTGACGGAGATCGGTCCGCCCTATGAGATGAAAGCCGCGATCACCCGCGCCGACGCGGCGCTTTACGAGGCCAAGGAGGGGGGCCGCAACCGCGTTGTCTGCGCGCCGCGCCGGCACCTCCAGGCGGTTTCGGCTCAACTTTAAATGTGGTTAAAAATTATTGAATAACAATGCGTTACAGAGACACCCTGATGTCTGTTATCGGCTGCTGAAAGGTGACGCAGGCCATCAATTGGGCCGTGTGACGATGAACACGGTCAGCAGCGCGAACAAGACGCCGAGGGCGATCAGCACCGGCTGCGGCGCGCCGAAATACCAGGCGCCGCTGAAGGAACCGACGAAGCTCGTCAGGGCGAATCCCTTGGCCACGAGCGGGATGGCGCCGGTTTCCCGCCAGCGGCGGACACTGGGGCCGAGATAGCGGTGGTTGAGCAGCCATGCCTCGATGCGCGGCGAGGAGCGGGTGAAGCACCAGGCGGCGAGAATCAGAAACACGGTGCCCGGCATCATGGGCACCACCATGCCGATGCACCCCACCACCAGGAACACCACGCCCGCCGCGAACAGGGTTTGCCGGTAGAGCGTCGCCCGCATGGCGCGGGTATCGGGCCGCCGGCGTCCACCCGATCGGCCGTTGGGCCGCCCCGCTGCGCCAGCATCCCGCGCCGCGCCGCGGGCGGGGTCTTCACTCGGACCCGTGCTCGGGCCTGTGCTCGGGCTTTGGGCCGAGGGGGTGGACGGCAGGCGCGATGGGCGTGTCATGGCCCGACCATGCCGGCTCCCCGGCAGAAGGGCAAGGGCCGGAAGGCCGCGGGCGCGCGTCGGCGGCGGGCTGACCGAGCGTCCGCGGGCGCGGCGCTCAGCCGGCGGACAAAAGGCGCACCGCCGCATCCCGCTCGTGGAGATACAGCAGGGTGTGCAGCGCCGGCGCCTGTGGCCCTGTCAGCTCCGGATCGGCGCGGATGACCGCGGCCGCGGCGGCGCGGGCGGCCTCCATCTCCGCGCTGTGGACTTCCATGCGGGCGATGCGGAAGCCGGGCATGCCGCTCTGCCGGGTGCCCAGCACGTCGCCTTCGCCGCGCAGGCGCAGGTCTTCCTCCGCGAGGCGGAAGCCGTCCTGGCTCTCGCGCAGGATGGACAGGCGCGCCTTGGCGGTTTCGCTCAGGGGCCCGCGATAGAGCAGCAGGCAGGTCGAGGCCTTTTCGCCGCGCCCCACCCGCCCGCGCAACTGGTGGAGCTGGGCCAGGCCGAACCGCTCGGCATGCTCGATCACCATGAGCGTGGCATTGGGCACGTTGACGCCCACCTCGATGACGGTGGTGGACACCAGAAGGCGGGTCTCGCCGGCGGCGAAGCGGGCCATGGCCGCATCCTTGGCCGCGCCCGACAGGCGCCCGTGCACCACATCCACCTTGTCGCCGAAATGGGCCTTCAGGTCCTCGAACCGCTCGGTGACCGAGGTCAGGTCGCTCGCCTCGCTTTCCTCCACCAGCGGGCAGATCCAATAGGCCTGCGCGCCCTTGGCCAGGGCGCGGCCGACGCCGGCCACCACCTCGTCGAGGCGGTCCATGGGCAAGGCGCGGGTGTCCACCTCCTGCCGGCCCGGCGGCTTCTCCCGCAGCTCCGAGGAGTCCATGTCGCCGAACAGGGTCAGCACCAGGGTGCGCGGAATGGGGGTGGCGGTCATCACCAGCATGTCTACCCCATGCCCCTTGCGGGCCAGCGCCAGACGCTGCTCCACCCCGAACCGGTGCTGCTCGTCCACCACCGCGAGGCCAAGGTCATGGAAGGCGACGTCGTCCTGGATCAGCGCATGGGTGCCGATGACGAGCCGCGTGCGCCCCTCCGCGAGGCCGGCGAGCAAGGCGGCGCGGGCCTTGCCCTTCTCCCGCCCGGTGAGCACCGCCACCTCGATGCCGGCCGCTTCCGCCAGGGGGGCAATGGTCTCGTGATGCTGGCGGGCGAGGATCTCGGTCGGCGCCATCAGGGCCGCCTGCCGGCCCGCCTCCATGGCGGTGGCGGCGGCGAGCAGGGCCACCACCGTCTTGCCTGATCCCACGTCGCCCTGAAGCAGGCGCAGCATGCGGGTTTCCGCCGCAAGGTCCGCGCGGATGGCGGCGAGCGCCTGCTGCTGCGCGCCTGTGAGCGCGAACGGCAGGGCGGCGAGGATGAGCCGCGAGAGCTGGCCATCGCCCACGGTCACGCGGCCGCCGGCCAGTTCTTCCCGCGCGCGGATGAAGGCGAGGGTGAGCTGGTGGGCGAACAATTCGTCGAAAGCGAGCCGCCGCCAGGGCGCGCCGGTGGGGACCGCCTCCTCCGGGGTCGCCGGGCGGTGGAGGCGGGCGAGGGCGTCGCGGAACGATGGCCACGGCCCGGTCAGGTCCGGCGGGATCCATTCGGGCAGCTCCGGCACCCGGCCGAGGGCGGCCTCGATGGCGCGCCGCAGGTAGCCGGCGGCGAGGCCTTCCACCAGCGGATACCCCTGTTCCACCTGCGGCAGGCGGGCAAGGCCGGCGGCGTCCAGCACCCGGTCCGGATGGGTCATCTGCCGCATGCCGTCATAAAGCGAGATGCGCCCGCACAGCCAGCGGGTCGCCCCCACCGGCAGCATGTGCTCCAGCCGGCCCCGATCCATCTTGAAATGGGCCACCACGAGACTGCCGCTCGGGTCCGAAACATAGGTCCGGTGCGGTGCCCGGCTGCCTTCAGGGGGGTGCTGGTGACTGTCCACATGCACTTCGAGGGTCACGTCCGTCTCCGGAACCGCCTCGGCGATGGTGGGACGTGCCCGCCGGTCCACGAAATGGGACGGCATGTGGGCGAGAAGGTCCAGCACCCGCGGGGGATCGCGCCCCAGCAGGCGCGCGAACGGCCGCAGCAGCTTCGGCCCGATGCCGGGGAGGCTGTCGAGGGGAGAAAAGAGCGGATCGAGCGAAGCCGGGCGCATGGGGAAGGGGAGGGGGCCTGTCTCTTAAAGTGGTGCGCAAACTTAAAGTTAAAGTTCAACTTGAGATATCGCGAAAATTCCTATTATTTCAATAGGTCATAGATAGCTGTGGAAGTGGGTCATGAGCGGGGGCGACAGCGAGGGCGAGAAGGCCGAGCGAATGGCCTTCATCCTGGCCTTGCGCCAGCACGGCATTCGCGACGTGGCGGTTCTGCGCGCCATGGAGCTGGTGCCGCGTCCGCTGTTCGTGGATCCGCAGCTGCGCGCCTTTGCCTATGACGATGTCTCGCTGCCCATTCCCTGCGGGCAGACCATGTCCCAGCCATCCCTTGTCGCCGCCATGACGGAGGCGCTGGGCGTCGTTGCCGAGCATGCGGTGTTGGAGGTGGGGACCGGCTCCGGTTATCAGGCCGCCGTGCTGTCGCATCTCGCGGCCCGCGTGGTGACGGTGGATCGCTACCGTACCCTGGTGTCGGAGGCCTTGGCCCGGTACGAGGTGCTGGGCTTGCGCAACCTCACCGCTTATGTGGGCGACGGCATGCTGGGGATGCCGTCGCGGGCCCCCTTCGACCGCATCATGGTGACCGCCGCCGCGCGCGAGATTCCGCCCGCGCTGCTCGATCAGCTCAAGTTGGGCGGCGTTCTCCTTATTCCCATTGGAAAAGGGGACGAGGTGCAGGTGCTGGTGCGGGTGGTGAAGGAGCAGTCCGGAAACCAGGTGCGGGAGCTGATGCCGGTGCGTTTCCTGCCGCTCATTCCGGGCGTGGCCGCCACACTCTAGAAGATTCGCGCGGACCGGCGGGCTTTCCCCGCGAACTCCGATTGCGGACGCGGTGCGGCTGCCATATCCACTTGAGGGACTTTATGCGGGGTGAGACGTTGCGGATTCTGGCTGCGCTTCGGTGGCGCGAGATCGTGTCGTGCCTAGTGGTGGTGTTCCTGGTGGCGGGATGCGGCGGGCGGCCGGACGGGGTTCTTATTCCCGTTCCCGACGAGGCTCCGGGCACGTCCCGCGTCAACATGATCGTCGCGACCGTGCGCGCCCGCACCGATGGGCCGGACGTCTATACCGGCGAGCGCGGCGGCACGCCGACCTTCATGGAGATCGACGTCTCGATTCCGCCGGACGGCACCCGCGCGATGGGCGAGGTGCAATGGCCGAAGACCGTTCCGGGCAATCCGGCCACCGATTTCGTCACCACGCGCCTGGAGGACCTGACCTCGGACCAGGCCGTCAAGTGGTTCAACGCCCGCATCAAGCGCACGCCCGGCCGGCAGGCGCTGGTGTTCGTGCACGGCTATAATCAGCGGTTCGACGACGCGGTGTTCCGTTTTGCCCAGATCGTCCACGATTCGGGGGCGGACGTGACGCCGGTGCTGTTCACCTGGCCGTCGCGCGGGAGCCTGCTGGCCTATGGCTACGATCGCGAGAGCACCTCTTATTCCCGGGATGCGCTGGAGCGCCTTCTGACGTTCATGGCCAAGGACCCGAATGTGGGCGAGATCTCCATTCTGGCCCACTCCATGGGCAATGTGGTGACGCTCGAGGCGCTGCGGCAGATGGCCATCCGCAATGGCCGCATCCTGCCGAAGATCAAGAATGTGATGCTGGCGGCGCCCGATGTGGATTCGGATGTGTTCCGCGTCATCTTCGACGAATTGGGCAAGCCGCGGCCCAACTTCACCCTGTTCGTGTCCCAGGACGACAAGGCGCTCGCGGTTTCGAAGCGGGTGTGGGGCGACGTGCCGCGCATCGGGCAGGTGGACCCTACCCAGGAGCCCTACCGCAGCGAGTTCGAGAAGAACCACATCACCGTGCTCGATCTCACCAAGCTGAAGACCGATGATCCGCTGAACCACGGCAAGTTCGCGGCGAGCCCGGAGGTGGTGCAGTCCATCGGCGCGCGCCTTGCCGAGGGGCAGACCATGACCGATCAGAGGGTCGGCATCGGCGACCGCATCGTGCAGTTTTCCACGGATGCGGCGTCCACCGTGGGCACCGCCGCCGGCCTCGTCATCGCCGCGCCGGTCGCGGTGGTGGATTCCAATACCCGCGAGCATTATTCGAGCCAGATGAACCATCTCGGCACGAGCATCTCGGATACCGCGGCGTCCGGTTCGCAAGCAGTTTCCGCGCCGGTGTCGAAGTAATCCCTGGCGGCTCGGTGGGGGCGCGTGGGGCGGGGCGCGTGACCTTGGGGTATGTTTCGCCGGTTGGCACGAGGTCGCGTTTGCAATATCCGGGCCGGTGGGTATAGTCCGCCGGCTTCGCCGCCATCGGCATCGCAGGGGCCATCCTTCCGGATCGGTCCTGGTCTTTCGACTTCCAGACGAACGAGGACGCAAATGTTCATCACGCCTGCTTTCGCCCAGGGCGCTCCGGCAGCCGGCGGCGGGGCCGACATGCTCATTCAGCTCGCCCCGTTCCTGCTGATCTTCGTCGTCATGTATTTCCTGATCCTGCGCCCCCAGCAGAAGCGGGCCAAGGCGCACCAGGAGATGGTGACGGCGCTGCGTCGCGGCGACGTCATCGTCACCGCCGGCGGTCTTGTCGGCAAGGTCTCGCGGGTGGTGGACGAGAACGAGATTGAGCTGCAGATCGCCGACAATGTGCGCGTCCGCCAGATGCGTTCGCAGATCGCGACTGTCCGTTCCAAGGGTGAGCCGGCGAAAGACGAGCCGGCGGCTTCCTGATTCCATAGATCGCGCGACATGCTGCATTTTTCCCGAATCAAGACGGCGGCGATCCTCATCACGGTCGCCCTCGGCATTTTGTTTGCGCTGCCCAATGTGCTGCCGCAGAGCGTGCGCGCGCACCTGCCGAATTGGCTGGCGTCGAGCCGTGTGACCCTCGGCCTCGACCTCCAGGGTGGCTCCCACATCCTGCTCGAGGTGGATGGCGATGCTCTGCGCAAGGAGCGCGTGGAGCAGGTGCGTGACGAAGTGCGGCGTGTGCTGCGCGATCAGAAGATCGGCTACAGCAACCTCGCCGTGCGAGACACCACCATCTCGCTACGCCTGCGCGATCCCGCCGACACCGACAAGGCCCTGGTCGAGCTGCGCAAGCTCGCCGCGCCGGTCAGCACGGCCATGTTCGGGGGCGGGAACAGCGGGGAAATGGACCTGACGGTGTCCTCGGGTGCCGAGGGCGCGCTCTCCCTTCAGCTCACCCAGGCGGGGCTTGAGGCGCGGATGCGCTCGGCGGTGGACCAGTCCATCGAGATCATCCGCCGCCGTATCGATCAGCTCGGCACGGTGGAGCCCAACATCCAGCGCCAGGGGCTCAATCGCATCCTGGTGCAGGTGCCGGGCCTGCAAGACCCGCAGCGCCTGAAGGCGCTGCTGGGCCAGACCGCCAAGCTCTCGTTCCGCATGGTGGACCAGTCCATGTCGCCGGAACAGGCGCTGGAGGGCCGCGCGCCACCAGAATCGGACGTGCTGTACGGCCAGGACGGGCGCCCCTATCTGGTGGAAAAGCAAGTGCGCGTGTCCGGCGAGGATCTGGTGGACGCCCAGCCGGGCTTTGATCCGCAGAACCGGGAACCCATCGTTTCCTTCCGCTTCAATTCCAATGGAGCCCGGCGCTTCGCCGCCACCACACAGGATGCGGTGGGCCGGCCATTCGCCATCGTACTCGACAATCAGGTGATCTCGGCGCCCGTGATTCGCGAACCCATCCTCGGTGGATCGGGCCAGATCTCCGGCGCCTTCACCGTGCAGCAGGCCAACGACCTCGCCATACTGCTGCGGGCCGGTGCCTTGCCGGCGCCGCTCAAGGTGGTGGAGGAGCGCACCGTGGGCCCGAGCCTCGGTGCCGATTCCATCGAGGCCGGCAAGGTGGCGGCCTATGTGGCGACGGGCCTGGTGGCGGTGTTCATGATCGCGGTCTATGGTTTGTTCGGCGGATTCGCGCTGATCGCGCTGGCCGTGCACGTCACCTTGATGTTCGCGCTGCAATCCCTGCTGGGGGCGACGCTGACGCTGCCCGGCATCGCCGGCGTCGTGCTCACCATCGGCATGGCGGTGGACTCCAACGTCGTGATCTTCGAGCGCATCCGTGACGAGGCGCGCGAAGGGCGGGCGGCCATCTCGGCCATCGACAAGGGCTTCGTGAATGCGCTCGGCACCATCCTCGATGCCAACGTGACCTCGCTCGCGACGGCCGTCATCCTGTTCCTCATGGGTGGATCGGGTCCGGTGCGCGGCTTCGCCGTCACCTATATCCTCGGTCTTCTCACCACCATGTTCACGGCCTACACCCTCACCCGCTTGATGATCGCCTGGTGGGTGAAGTGGCAGCGTCCTGCCAAGCTGCCCATTTGAAGGTGCGCCGCCCATGCCTTTGATCGATTACATTCCGGCGCACACCCATATCGGGTTCATGAAGCTGCGCCGCTTCAGCTTCCCCTTCTCGGCGGCCATGTCGGTGTTCGCCGTGGTCCTGTTCATGACCGTGGGTTTCAACCTCGGTATCGACTTCCGCGGCGGCACGCTCATCGAGGCGCAGACCTCTCAGGCCTCCGCGGATGTGGGGGCATTGCGCGAGCACCTCATCGACATCGAGATCGGTGATGTGCAGATCCAGGAGTTCGGCTCCCCGCGTGACGTGCTGATCCGGCTTGGCCAGGTGGGCGAGACGGAGCAGGCGCAGCAGACCATCGTCAACGAGGTCAAGGCCGCGCTCGGGTCCGACTACACCATCCGCCGCGTGGAATCGGTGGGGCCCAGCGTCTCGTCTGAGCTGGTGCGCCAGTCTATTCTGGCCATGGTGCTCGGCGCGGTGGCGGTACTGGGTTATCTGTGGTTCCGCTTCGAGTGGCAGTTCGCGGTGGGCGCCATCGTGACGACGGTGCACGACATCTTCGTCACGCTGATGATCTATTCGCTGCTGGGGATCGATTTCGATCTCACCTCCATCGCCGCGATCCTCACCATCATGGGCTATTCGCTCAACGACACGGTGGTGGTGTACGACCGCATCCGCGAAATGCTGCGCCGCTATAAGAAGCTGCCGCTGCCGGAACTGTTGGACACGGCGGTGAACGCGACCTTCTCGCGCACCATCATCGTCTCCACCACCACCTTCTTCGCAACCCTTGCCCTGTATTTCTTCGGCGGCGAGGTTCTGCGGGGCTTCTCCCTGGCCATGACGGTGGGCGTGGTGATCGGCACCTATTCCACCATCTGCGTGGCGGCGCCCATTCTCATCCACCTCGGGCTGCGCTCACGCGCGGCGGAGCCGAAGGAAGAGGCCAAGGCGCCCGTCAAGCCGGGTCCGGAAGACGTGCTCGACGTGGAAGAGGCCGCCGAGTTCATCGAGGCGGAGGAAACCGTGGAAGGCAAGTCGGCTCCCGCTCCGGCGCCGAAGAGCACGGCCAAGTCCTCCACTCAGGGTGGCAAGTCCTCCACCCAGGGTGGCAAGGGCGGCGGCAAAGGCGGCTCCCGGGGTGGCAAGCGAAGAGGCTGAGCCATGGGGAGGGCGCCATGAGCGATCGGCCGGATGAATCCTTCCTGCCGCGGCAGGTGCCCATCGATGGCTATGGGGCGAAGTTCTTCCACTTCGCGGGCATGTCCCATGCCGGATCGCTGCTGGCTCTGCCCTCGGGCCTGAGGCCCTGGGCGCCGGCCACCTGGGACGAGCTTGATGCGTCGTCGCTCGCGCCAATCCTGGCGGAAGCGGCGGCGTTCGAGTTGCTGTTCATCGGCACCGGCCGCGACCCGGCCCATTTGAAGGCGCCGCTGAAACAGCTCCTGCGTGACGCCGGCCTGCGCTTCGAGCTGATGCCGACGGGAGCCGCCGCGTCCACCTACAATGTTCTGCTGGAAGAGGGCCGCCTGGTCGGGGCGGCGCTCATCGCCCTTTAGGGCGGATGCGGAGCCCCGCTTCCAGCGCGTTGCGGTTTCGTGTCCCGCCATTGGCTCTTGGCGTTGGATGGGATCTCGGCGTATCCAACGCCCATGTCTGCCGAAGCTTCCTCCGACGACCGCCTCGCGGCGGCTTATGCCTATTGCGCGGATGTGGTCCGGGGCCAGGATCGCGATCGCTTCCTCGCGTCCTTGTTCGCGCCCGAGCCGGTGCGCCGCCACCTGATGGCGCTGTATGCCTTCAACCTGGATGTCGCGCGGGTGCGCGAACTGGTGCGCGAGCCGCTCCCGGGGGAAGTGCGCCTGGCCTGGTGGCGCGAGGTGATCGAAGGGGAGGGGCGGGGCGCCGTGGAGGCCCATCCGGTGGCTTTCGCCTTGCTCGACACGGTGGCGCGCTTCGATCTGCCGAAGGCCAGCCTCATCAATCTGGTGGATGCGCGCATCTTCGATCTTTACGACGATCCCATGCCCAGCCTTGGCGACCTGGAAGGCTATGCGGGCGAGACCGCGGGCGCCTTGCTGCAACTCTCGGCGCTGCTTTTAGGGGGGGCGGCGGCCAGTGCAGCTTCGGAGGCCTCAGGGCACGGCGGTGTCGCCATCGCGCTAACCGGGTTGATGCGGTCCCTTCCCATCCATGCGGCGCGGGGCCAATGCTATCTGCCGCTGGACATTTTGGCCCGCCATGGGCTCGATCGCGACGCGGTGGTGACGGCACAGGATGCGCCGGCCCTGCGGGCGGCGCTTGCGGAACTGCGAGGGGTGGCGCGTCACCATCTGGCACAGGCCGGCGCCGCGCTCGGCCGACTTCCGGTGGCCACACGCCGGACGCTCGCCACGCCTTATCTCGCGCTATCCCTCGTACCGGGCGACCTGAAGGCGCTGGCGCGGGTGCGCGAGCCTCTCCGGGAGATCGCGGGGCTCGGGGCGCTGTGGCGCACGTTCACCGTCTGGCGCGCGGGGCGGCGGGCCGCCGCGGGCAAAGCCTGGGTGAAGAGCCTCTGAGAGGGGGCTTCCCGCAAAGATCAGAGGTGAGGCGGGGCTGAGAGACGGTCCGCGCGCCGGAAGCGGCGGCCCGTCACGCGGCGGGGCGGGTGATGCGATCGGTGAGGTTCAGCCGCGCGCGGGCGATCTCGGCCGCCTGGGCCCGGAGCGTCTCCGAACCGGCGAGGGTGTCCAGCATCTCGATCTGGTTGCGGGCGATCAGCAACAGCAGGTCGTCGCGTACCATGCCATCGGCGGCGCGGGGCAAGGCCGGAACGATCTGGAGATGGTCGAGATGGGGGCGGTCAGGCAGCGCGTCGGCCAGATGGGCGCGCAGTTCCGCTACCGTCACCGCCGCCTTTGGCTCGACGAAGGCATAAAGGCCCACCTTGCCGCCAAGGGTTTGGAAATCGGCCATGTGGGCGTCGGCGATGGCGGGATGGGTCTTGAGCGCGGCGATGATGCGCGGACCCACCTGAGTCACGCGCGGGCCGCGCCCTTCGGTATCTGAATAGGACAGAAGGCGCCGGGTCACGAACCGATACACCTTCTTACCGGTGGCCATCCAGATCCGGGTGGGCACGCTTTTCTTGGCCAGCATGGCCCGCTCGCGGGGGGTCAGCTCGTCGGGGCAATAGGTGCGCTTGTGCTTCAGAAGGTGGCGCAGGTCTTCATAGGCCAGCACCCGCCCCAGCTTCCAGCGCCGGCTGATGGGCAAGGCGAGCTGGAAGTCCATGAGCCAGGCTTCGCCATCGGCGCCCCGCAGCCAGTTCTGCTGCTTGGCGAGGTCGTTGTGCACATAGCCGGCGGCATTCAATGTGCGCAGCGCCTTGCGGGCGGAATGGAAGAAATGGCTGTCGCCCACCGGTCGGGCGATTTGCAGCGGCACCCCCTCGATCCAGCCGCGCACAAGAAAGCGGTGGCCAACCGCCAGCAGCGGAGTGGTGACGCCGGTGCGCGTCACCTTTTCCAGCGCCTTCACCTCGTGCAGCGCGAGCTGGCGCGCAAGCGGGGCGAGCCACGGCGACACCTCGTTCCAGCGTCGGCGCACGGCGGGCCACGCGCGGCCGGAAGGGTCGGTCCAGGTGCCGCGCTCGACCGTGGAGAACACGTCGCGCTTCAAGACCGTGTCCACTGCGAAGCGGGACGGATCAGCATTGTAAGCGACGGGAGGAACGGGACGAAGGGTGCGCGCCATGCCCGCCTCTTAAGCCGCCGTGGCCGTGGTGTCGAGCCAGACGGCCACGTCGCTCAGCGCCCGGTCGGCGAGGGCCTTCTTTTTGGCGAGCGTCTTTTCCGCGCCACGCAGGCGTTTGCCGCCCTCGCCCTTGGGTGTCTCCGCAAGCGGGGGGAACAGGCCGAAATTGATGTTCATAGGCTGGAACGAGCGCGGGCCTTCGCCCTCCGCTTCCAGATGGCCGCCCGTGATGTGGCCGAGCAGAGCGCCCAAGGCCGTGGTCGGCGGCGGCGGAACCACCGCCGCGCCGCGCCGCTCGGCGGCCGCGAAGCGCCCCACCATCAGCCCGACCGCCGCGCTTTCCACATAGCCCTCGCAGCCGGTGATCTGCCCGGCGAACCGCAGCCGCGGCTCCGCCTTCAGGCGCAGGGTCTCGTCCAGAAGCCGCGGGGAATTGAGATAGGTGTTGCGGTGGAGCCCGCCGAGCCGGGCGAACTCCGCGCGCTCCAGGCCCGGAATGGTGCGGAAGACCCGCACCTGATCCCCATGCTTCAGCTTGGTCTGGAAGCCCACCATATTATAGAGCGTTCCCAGCTTGTTGTCCTGCCGCAGCTGCACCACGGCATGGGCTTTCACGCCGGGGGCATGGGGATTGGTGAGCCCCACCGGCTTCATGGGGCCGAAGCGCAGGGTCTCGCGGCCGCGCTCGGCCATTACCTCGATGGGCAGGCAGCCGTCGAAATAGGGGGTCTTGCGCTCGAAATCGCGCAGCGGCGCCTTTTCGCCGGCCAACAGGGCGTCCACGAAGGCGTTGTACTGCGCTTCGTTGAGGGGGCAGTTGATATAGTCCGCACCGGTGCCGCCGGGACCGACCTTGTCATAGCGCGACTGGAACCACGCCTGATCCATGTCGATGCTGTCGAAATGGACGATGGGGGCGATGGCGTCGAAAAAGGCGAGGGCATCCTCGCCCGTGCGCTCCAGCACCGCCGCCGCAAGATCGGGGGAGGTGAGGGGGCCGGTGGCGATGATGACCTGGTCCCATTCCGCGGGTGGCAAGGCCGTGATCTCCTCGCGCCGGATCTCAATGAGCGGATGCTCGCTCAGCGCGCGTGTCACGGCCTGGGAAAACCCTTCGCGATCCACGGCCAGCGCGCCGCCGGCCGGCACCTGATGGGCATCGGCGGCAGAGAGGATGAGCGAGCCGGCACGGCGCAGCTCCGCGTGCAGCACGCCCACCGCATTGCCCGCCGCATCGTCGGAGCGGAACGAGTTGGAGCACACCAGCTCGGCGCAGCCATCGGTCTGGTGCGCCTCGGTGGTGCGGGTGGGGCGCATCTCGTGCAACACCACCGGAACGCCGCGCGTGGCGAGCTGCCAGGCGGCTTCCGATCCCGCAAGCCCGGCTCCGATCACATGAACGGGTTCCATGCGCGTCTTTCCTTCTGTGTCGCTGGCCGGGAGCACGCGTCGTGCGGGTGCCGGAATGTCCGGCCGCAAGGGGCGCGTAGACCGGGGTGTGCCACAGGCGGGACGGCGGCTTCAAGTGCGATGGCGTTCAAGCTGCGTCCGAAGGCGGGCGAAGCTCCGCTGCGTTTGAAAATGCGTCAACGCAAAAGCGGAGAGCGGATGATGGGAGCCGGTGCGAGCGGAAAACGCTCCAGTTACGGAAAATGGCCCCGCATGGGGCCATCTTGAGCGTTTTGTATGAGGGTTTGCGCCGGCTCAGGCCGCGCGGAGCGCCGCTTCGCGGGCCAGTGCCCGGATTTCACTGCGCGACACGTTGATGTCGGCAAGGCTGCGGTCGTCGAGCTCGGCGAGCTCTGACACCGTACTATTATACACCTGCCACCGACGGATCTGGCGCGCGAGAAGGCCCCAGAGGAACATGATACATCTCCTTGACGATTTGAGCGGGACCGACCCAGCAGGGGCGTCCCCCGATCATTGGAGGCAACATAAGCGAGTATGACGGGCTGCAAAATGGGGGCGCGTGCATTGCAGCACTGCGTAAGTCACATGCAGTGCGCTTCCCTGGGCCGCTGATGCGATGGTCTATTTTCAATGTGTTATGGGTAGCATGGCGCAAGATAGAGCGTTGTGCCTATATCTTATGCGGATCGGTGCGCGTTCTGGCCGCGGTCCAATGTGTCGCGGCCGGCGTTCAGTGGTGGGGGCGGCCCGATGCTGAGGACCCCCCTATGGGCGCCGATCCACGGCCCTCGTCAAAGGCACGTCAGTTGGACCTATGGGCCTTTTGCAAAGCCCGCGCGGCTCTTGAGTGACCCCACTCGCCACCGGTCAAGACGGCCGATAGTCGGCGCATCCGAAGCGCCTTCCCGCGTGACCGTGGCGCGCGAAGGCGCTTCGGTGCGGTGCGCGCCCGCTGCGGGCTCACGAACACAGAGGGTCGGAGTGCTGGACCTGGGTGTATGCTCTCAGGCGGGAAACGGTGATTGCCGGAAGGTGATCGCCGCATGGCCAGCCCGCCGCCACGGCGTGGCTCAAACATCGGCGCCGCTCGCGTCCTATCTCAGAGCGGCGGTCTCAGAGCGGCAGGGGCTCGGCGCGAATCCACGGCCCCTCCCGTCTGGCGGCGGTTGAGTGCGATCCCCCCCCCCACCTTGGCTGCGGCTCGCCCCCTCGCGTCAGGAGGTGCGACGGATGCGTCGGCGGGGGGGCTGAGCCTTGGTGTCCGTGGTTTCTTCGGACGTGGTGGATGCGGCTTTTGCAGGCGGATTATCGCTCACGGGCGCGTCGTCGCTCACGGGTCCTTGGGCAACGCTCTTCGCTCGCCCGCGCTTGGCGGACGCGATCGGCTTGCCCCCATCCGGATTGGGGCGGCGGGCCAGCACCTCCGCCAGGAAGTGGCCGGTGTGGGAGCGCGGGTTGGCCGCCACGGCCTCGGGGGGGCCGACGGCCACGATCTCGCCGCCGCCGTCACCGCCTTCGGGGCCGAGGTCGATGACCCAGTCCGCGGTCTTGATGACCTCGAGATTATGCTCGATCACCACCACCGTATTGCCTTGCTCCACCAGCTCGTGGAGCACCTCCAGAAGCTTCTTCACGTCATGGAAATGCAGGCCCGTGGTGGGCTCGTCGAGGATGTAGAGGGTGCGCCCGGTGGCGCGGCGGGACAATTCCTTGGACAGCTTCACCCGCTGTGCCTCGCCGCCGGAGAGGGTGGTCGCCTGCTGGCCCACCTTCACATAGTCGAGGCCCACACGCTCCAGCGTCTCCAGCTTCTCGCGCACAGAGGGCACCGCCTTGAAGAATTGGGCGCCTTCCTCCACTGTCATGTCGAGAACGTCGGCGATGGACTTGTTCTTGAATGTCACCTCCAGGGTCTCGCGATTGTAGCGCTTGCCCTTGCAGACGTCGCAGGTGACATAGACGTCCGGCAGAAAGTGCATCTCGATCTTGATGACGCCGTCGCCCTGGCAGGCTTCGCAACGCCCGCCCTTCACGTTGAAGGAGAAGCGCCCGGCGCCATAGCCGCGCGCCTTGGCCTCCGGCAGCCCCGCAAACCATTCGCGGATGGGGGTGAAGGCGCCGGTGTAGGTGGCCGGGTTGGAGCGCGGGGTGCGGCCGATGGGCGACTGGTCGATGTCGATGACCTTGTCGAGATGTTCGAGCCCTTCCAGCCGGTCGAACGGGGCGGGGGCCTCCGAGGCGCCGTTGAGCCGCCGCGCCACGGCTTTGTACAGGGTTTCCAGCAGCAGCGTGGACTTGCCGCCACCCGACACGCCGGTGATGGCGGTGAACAGGCCGAGCGGGATCTCGGTCGTGACATTCTTCAGATTGTTGCCGCGCGCGCCGACGAGGCGGAGCATGCGCCTGGGGTCCGGCGCCCGCCGCGCCGGCACACCCACCGAAAGCGCGCCAGAAAGGTACTGCCCGGTCAGGGACGCCGGATCGGAGAGAATTTCAGCGGGCGTGCCCTGGGCGACGATGCGTCCGCCGTGGATGCCGGCGCCGGGGCCGACATCCACCACATAATCGGCGGCCAGAATGGCATCCTCGTCATGCTCCACGACGATCACCGTATTGCCGAGATCCCGCAGGTGCTTCAGCGTGTCGAGCAGCCGCGCGTTGTCGCGCTGGTGCAGGCCGATAGACGGCTCGTCCAGCACATAAAGCACGCCGGTGAGGCCTGAGCCGATCTGAGAGGCGAGGCGGATGCGCTGGCTTTCTCCGCCCGAGAGGGTACCGGATGCGCGCGCCAGGGTCAGATATTCGAGGCCGACATCCAAAAGGAACCGCAGCCGCTCGCGGATCTCCTTCAAAATACGCCCCGCGATCTCGTTCTGCTTGTCGGAGAGGTCCGCCGGCAAGGCCTCGAACCAGCGCGCGGCCGCCTTGACGGAGAGCTCCCCGACCTCGCCGATGTGCTTGCCGGCCACCTTCACCGCCAGCGCCTCCGGCTTCAGGCGATAGCCGCCACAGGCGGAGCACGCCACCGTGGAGAAATACTTGGAGATTTCCTCGCGCGCCCAGTCGCTGTCCGTCTCCTTCCAGCGTCGCTCCAGATTGCGCACGACGCCCTCGAAGGATTTCTCCGTTTCATAGGCACGCATTCCGTCGTTATAGGCAAAGGTGATCTTCTCCCCCTCGGAGCCGTAGAGCAGGACATCGCGCGCCTTCTGCGGCAGGTCGCTCCAAGGAACAGAAAGCTTGAAGCCGTAATGCTTCGCCAGCGCGTCGAGCGTCTGCCCGTAATAAGGTGAGGTGGACTTCGCCCAGGGCGCGATCGCGCCCTGCTTCAGGGAGCGCATCTTGTCCGGCACCACGAGATCGGCGTCGATGGTCTGCTCGACGCCGAGGCCATCGCAGGCCGGGCAGGCGCCGAAGGGATTGTTGAAGGAGAACAGGCGAGGCTCGATCTCGGGAATGGTGAAGCCCGACACGGGGCAGGCGAACTTCTCCGAGAACAGGATGCGCCGCGGCGCTCCGGTCTGGTCCTTCTCTTCCGCGAACTCGGCGACCGCGATGCCGTCGGCGAGGCCCAGCGCGGTCTCGAAGCTGTCGGCGAGGCGCTGGGCGAGATCCCCCCGGACCACGATGCGGTCCACCACCACGTCGATGTCATGCTTGAATTTCTTATCGAGCGCGGGGGCCTCGGCGATCTCGTGGAAGACGCCGTCGATCTTGACCCGCTGGAAGCCCTTCTTCATCCATTCGGCCAGCTCCTTGCGGTACTCGCCCTTACGTCCGCGCACCACCGGCGCCAGCAGATAGAGGCGCGTGCCCTCGGCCAGGGCGAGGACGCGGTCCACCATTTGCGAAACCGTCTGGCTCTCGATGGGCAGCCCCGTGGCCGGCGAATAGGGCACCCCCGTGCGCGCCCAGAGCAGGCGCATGTAGTCGTAGATCTCTGTTACCGTGCCGACAGTGGAGCGCGGGTTCTTGGAGGTGGTCTTCTGCTCAATGGAGATGGCGGGAGAGAGGCCGTCGATCTGGTCCACGTCCGGCTTCTGCATCATCTCCAGAAATTGGCGGGCGTAGGCCGAAAGGCTCTCCACGTAGCGGCGTTGACCTTCCGCATAGATCGTGTCGAACGCGAGTGAACTCTTGCCCGAACCGGAGAGGCCCGTGAACACGACCAGCGCGTCGCGTGGGATCTCCAGATCCACATTTTTCAAATTGTGCTCGCGGGCGCCGCGAACGGACAGCACCCGGGCGTCCCTTCGGCTAGCGCCCTTGGCCTCTACGGCTGGCTCAGAAGAAGGGGCCGTGCCCCGGGGGGAAGAAGCGCGATCCGACATAAAATCCAAACCACGCGCGGCAAGCGGCCGGCGCGAAAAAAGTCAGGGCTGGTCAACCAACATCTCCCGACGAGGCGAAAGCGTTGGCCTTTTCGTGACGAAAGCTACTCGAATAGTCAGGTTGCCGCAGCCGCCTGTACGGGTGCCCAAGCTGATCCGCTCCGCTTGGGCCAGGGCATCCCTGTCACTCAAAATCCGGCTCGCTCCGTCATCGTCGAGGTCGGACTGTAACGGAGCGGGTGCATTGCGATAGGGAACATATCGAGAACTTTAGGGGGCGGCGAGTCAAAAATTGTCTTGGGCCGGGAAAAATCGACTTGTCTCCGAAGGCGCGCGTGGATAGAACGGAGCAAGAACATATGGGCGGCTCCGTGGCAGGGCTTAAGTTGCTGCGCTGTCTTTGTGGTGGACAACGTGGTGTGGGGCTCCCATGTCGCGATGCGGTCGCTAGGGTGCGCGCCAGAATGCCCCTTCCGGGGTGACATGCAGGACGGGAGGCGTGGCGATGGCCGGCAGCGTCAATAAAGTAATTATTGTCGGCAATTTGGGGCGCGACCCGGAGGTGCGGTCCTTTCAGAGCGGTGGGCGGGTGTGCAACCTGCGCATCGCCACGTCTGAAAGCTGGCGCGACAAAGCGACGGGAGAGCGCAAGGATCGCACGGAGTGGCATCAGGTGGCGATCTTTAACGAAAACCTCGTGAGCGTGGCGGAGCGCTTCCTCAGGAAGGGCTCCAAGGTCTACATCGAGGGCCAGCTTGAAACGCGCAAATATGAAAAGGATGGGCGCGACGTCTATGTGACGGAGGTGGTGCTGCGTCCTTTCCGTGGGGAATTGACCCTTCTTGACGGTCGTTCCGGTGGTGAGGGGGGAGACGAGGGAGGCGGTGGCTCCGACTTCGGGTCGCAGGGTCCGATGGGGGGTGGCGGAGGCTTCGGTGGCGGATACGGCGGCGGTACGGGCGGTCGGCGCTCGGGGGGCGGTGGTGCCGGTGGCGGAACTGGCGGTGGCGGAACTGGCGGTGGCGGCGGGCGCCCCTCCAATGATCTTGATGATGAGATTCCGTTCTGAAGGCCGCTGTCGGCCTGTTGTTGCCCTGGTTTGAGGTCGGCTCGCGGAGGGGTGCTCTAACTCATTGAAATGGAATGAGAAAAAATCCATCTCGCGCCCGGGTTTTGCTGGCGTCTGGCGCGTGAATCGGCTAAAAGTCGACAGCTCAGATCATTATTGAGAGTATCGACTTTTGGCTGATCCCGAGACGCCGAAGCCCAGCGACGATCTGCCTTCGGACATCACGCCGGTTTCCATCACCGAGGAGCTGTCGCGCTCCTATCTCGACTATGCCATGAGCGTCATCGTCGCGCGCGCTTTGCCCGACGTGCGTGACGGTCTGAAGCCGGTGCATCGCCGAATTCTGTTTTCGATGCACGAGAATGGCTACGAATGGAACAAGCAGTATCGTAAGTCTGCGCGCGTGGTGGGCGACGTCATCGGTAAATATCACCCGCATGGCGATCAGTCGGTCTATGACGCCCTGGTGCGCATGGCGCAGGTTTTCGCGATGCGGGTGCCGCTCGTGGATGGCCAGGGCAATTTCGGCTCGGTCGACGGCGATGCCCCGGCGGCCATGCGCTACACCGAGGTGCGGCTCGAAAAGGTTACCGGTTCCCTGCTGGACGATCTCGACAAGGAGACCGTCGATTTCCAGGAGAACTACGACAGTAGCGAGAAAGAGCCGAGCGTTCTTCCCGCCAAGTTTCCGAACCTGTTGGTGAATGGGGCCGGCGGCATCGCCGTCGGCATGGCGACCAATATTCCGCCGCATAACCTCGGCGAGGTGATCGATGCGACGGTGGCTCTCATGGATGATCCTGCCATGGAGCCGGAGGTGTTGCTGGAGTTGCTGCCGGGACCTGATTTTCCCACCGGTGCCCTGATCCTTGGGCGCAGTGGCATTCGTCAGGCCTATCTCACCGGCCGTGGTTCGGTCCTGATGCGGGCGAAGGTCGCCATCGAAAGTCTGCGTAAGGACCGGGAGGCGCTGATCGTCACCGAGATTCCCTACCAGGTGAATAAGGCGACCATGATCGAAAAGATCGCCGAGCTGGTGCGGGACAAGAGGGTGGAGGGCATCTCCGAGATCCGCGACGAGAGCGATCGGGACGGTATGCGCGTCGTGATCGAGATCAAGCGCGATGCTCAGGCCGATGTCGTGCTCAACAATCTGTTTCGTCTGACGCTGCTGCAGACGTCGTTCGGCGTGAATATGGTTGCACTGTCCGGCGGGAAGCCAGGGGTGCTCACGCTTCATGATACTCTGACCGCCTTCATCGCCTTCCGGGAAGAGGTGGTGAGCCGGCGGACGAAGTTTCTCCTGCGCAAGGCGCGCGATCGGGCTCATGTTTTGGTGGGTTTGGCGATTGCGGTCGCAAATATCGACGAGGTGATCCGCCTCATCCGGACCGCGCCGGACCCGGCAAGTGCCCGCGAAGCGTTGATGGGGCGTGATTGGCCGGCCAAGGACATGGCGCCGCTGATCGCCCTGATCGCTGATCCGCGCCACAAGCTGAACGCGGACGGGACTTATCGGCTCTCGCTCGAACAGGCGCGCGCGATCCTGGATCTGCGCCTGCAGCGCCTCACGGCCCTGGGGCGCGATGAGATCGCCGAAGAACTGGACAAGCTGGCGGCGGAAATCGCCGATTACCTCGACATTCTCGCGAGCCGGGCGCGAATGCGCGGGATCATTCGCGATGAACTGCTCGCGATCAAGGCGGAGTTCGGCACGCCGCGCCGCACCGAGATCGTGGAAGGTTTCGGGGATCTCGACGACGAAGATCTGATCCAGCGGGAAGAGATGGTGGTCACCGTCTCCCACGCGGGCTACATCAAGCGCGTGCCTCTTTCGACCTACCGGGCACAGCGGCGCGGCGGCAAGGGACGCTCCGCCATGCAGACGCGGGACGAAGATTTCGTCACCCGCCTGTTTGTCGCTTCCACCCACGCGCCGGTGCTGTTCTTCTCTTCCAAGGGGCAGGTCTACAAGCTGAAGGTGTGGCGCCTGCCGGCGGCGGCTCCGCAGGGGCGGGGCAAGGCGCTCATCAACATTCTGCCGCTCGAAGCCGATGAGCGCATCACGTCTGTGGTGTTGCTGCCGGAGGACGATGCGGAGAACGCGCGCCTGCAGATCATGTTCGCCACGACCTCGGGCACCGTGCGGCGCAATGCGCTGGGCGATTTTGCGCAGGTGAACCGCAACGGCAAGATTGCCATGAAGCTCGGTGACGGCGAGTCGATCGCCGACGTGGGCTTGTGCACGGAAGACGATGACGTCCTGCTGACCACCGCGAGCGGTACCTGCATCCGTTTCCCGGTGACTGATGTGCGCGTGTTCAAGGGGCGCGACAGCGTCGGCGTGCGTGGCATCCGGCTCGAACCCGAGGACAGCATCATTTCCATGGCGATCATTCGCCATGTGGATGCGACCGCCGAGGACCGGCTGGCCTACATCAAGATGCGCCGCGCATTGCGCGGAGAAGCGGCGGATAGCGGCGACGGAGAGACGGATGAGGATGCCGGCGGCAGCGGGCAGCTCGGCCAGGAGCTCTATGCGCAGATGAGCGCGCGGGAGCAGTTCATCCTCACGCTGTCGGAGAATGGTTACGGCAAGCGCACCTCGTCCTATGAGTATCGGGTGACCGGCCGCGGCGGCAAGGGCATCACCGCCATGGCGGTGAATGAGCGTAATGGCCGGCTGGTGGCGTCTTTCCCGGTGGAGGATGCGGACCAGATCATGCTCGTGACCAATGGGGGGCAGCTCATCCGCTGCCCGGTGGACGGCATCCGGATCGTGGGGCGCAGCAGCCAGGGCGTGATCGTCTTCAACACCGCGGATGGTGAGCGGGTGGTCTCGGTGGAGCACATCAGCGAGGATACGACCGGCGAAGACGCCGGGTTGGGCGACGAGGCCGAAGGCGACGCGGGCGCGCCAGAGGCATGATCCCGCTGGAGAGCCTTGCTCTATTCGTGCTCGCCTGCCTGGCGCTGGCGGCGACGCCCGGACCGAACGTGGCTCTCATCGTCGGCACCAGCTTGCGGTATGGTCGCCGGGCGGGGCTTCTCACCGCCGCCGGGGTCAATGTGGGCTTGATTGCTCAGTTGGCGGTGGCGGCGGCCGGGCTGGCCTATCTGGTGGAAGCCTTTTCCCATCATTTCGATCTGGTGCGCTATGGGGGCGCGGCCTATCTGGTGTGGCTTGCGGTCCGCCAATGGCGCAGCGCTGGCGCCGGGCCGGCAACGTCCGCACCTTCGGCCCATGCCGCGTTCGGGCGGGGACTGGCGGTTGCTTTTGCCAATCCCAAGACGCTGTTGTTCCATGCGGCGTTCCTGCCGCAGTTCGTGACCGACACCGCCAACCCGCTGGCCCAGATCGCGGTGCTGGCCGTGGTCTTCGCGGCGGTGGCGCTGGCCGGGGACGTTCTGTGGGCGATGGCGGCGGACCGCGCCCGCGCGGCGCTGTCGGGCCGCTTCGCGCAGATCGCGGATCGGGTGTCGGCCGGCATCCTTGTAGGCGGGGCGGCGGTGCTGCTGGCAGCGGGGCGTCGCTAGCTGTTTGGTCCCGGCATTTGATGGTGCGGGTTTAGGCTGAAGCGTTCCGGCTCGATTGTCCAGCATTTGCAGATGTATTCGAAGGGTGTGAGGCCGCGCAGTATCTTCAGCCGACGGCCGTAATTGTAGGCATTGATGAAGTCGTGCAGGTGTGCGGTCAGTTGTGCATGGCTGTCGTAATGATGGCGTTTGACGGTGGCCTCCTTGATCGTGCGGTTCATGCGTTCGACCTGACCGTTGGTCCAGGGATGCTTGATCTTGGTGAGTCGGTGTTCGATGTCGTGCTCATCGCAGACCCGGTCGAAGATATGGTGGAAGGCGTATTTGTGGTGCGCCGTATTGGTGAACTGGATGCCATTATCGTTCAGCACGGTGTGGATGACATAAGGCACGGCAGCGATCAGGTTGCGCAGGAACTGGGCAGCGATCATCTCGCCGGCCTCCCGGTGCAGTTCGACAAAAGCGAACTTGCAGGTTCGGTCGATCGCCACGAACAGCCGTAGCTTGCCCTCGGCAGTCTGCACCTAGGCGATGTCGATGTGGAAGTAGCCGATCGGATAGGTCTTGAACTTGCGCTTTGGCTCCTTGTCGCCGGTCACCTCCGGTAGTCGGCTGATTCCGTGCCGTTGCAGACAGCGATGCAGGGATGATCGGGTCAGGTGCGGGATCGTCGCCTGCAGGGCGTAGAGGCAGTCATCCAGCGGCAGCAGGGTGTGCTTGCGGAAGGCGACAATGATCGCCTCGTCCTCGATACCCAGTACCGTCGAATGGGCATCCTTGGGACCGGTCGGCAAGTCCTTGACCGCCGTGCGCTTCTTCCACTTGGCGACGGTCTTCTGGTTGATCCCGTACCGCTTAGCCAGAACCCTCAGGCTCTCTTGACTATGTTGTATCGCGCGACGGACTGCCTCTGTCGTGCGGGCGCTCCCGTGCAGAATCTGTCCCATAGTGCATCCTTCCACCCTTGCATGGATGATGCACCATCAAATGCCGGGACCAAACACCTAAGACCCTTTGCTCCGCCACGCATCTCGTGTGCACTGGTGAGCTTGGATGAGCGAACATGACCCATAATTTGGTAGGCCTGGATGGACTCGAACCCCCAACCAGACCGTTATGAGCGCTATGGTCGGCCCTCTAGAGTGTGCGCTTTCGCCATTTATGCGTGAGCCACGACGCGATCGTTCGCGTTATGTCCTGCCGTTTCATTGGCGTTTCATTGGCACGGATGCGGCCCGCAGCCGACGCCTTGGGGTGAAATCCCCGCTTGACTGATACAGGAAATGGCTGTATCAATATCCATATCGACGGGGCAGCGCCCCACTCCACGGGAGACGACCCGATGACCATCAGCAAATTCGGCGACATCACGGTGCGCGATCTGGGCTCAGACGGTGCCACGCTGGAATTTCCAAAAAACGCGGAATGGGCGGACGACCTGAAAGTATCCTTCCCGAAGGTCCGATGGGCGCCCACTACGCGGGTTTGGGGGATCCCTGGAAAGCTGGGCTACAAGCGCGCCTGCCAGTGGGCGGAGCGCATCGCCTCCGGCAATGGGGTGGTAGACCGCCAAAAACTCATAGATTCGGCCGCGTTCGACGGTCTGGTCAGCAAATACGTGCGCCTGGGCACCGCTCAATCCATCGTCCGCACCGCCTATGATGAGGAGATCGTCGCCATTTGCCGCAAGTTGGGCGGTGCGTTCGATCGTGACGAAAAGATATGGGTCATCCCAGGCGCCAATTTGGCCGCGCTCATCCAGGCGACGCCGGGAATCGACCGGCTGGCTGCGGCGGCTAGTGCTCGGGATTCCGCTCGCAAGGCGGCCCGTAAAGCCGAGGCGCAGGCTATCGAGGCCGCCGCCCGTCAGGAGCAGGACGAGCACCTTGCCCGCGTCCGCGCCCACCGCTATGTGGTTCTCGCCAGTAAGGCCCCCGTAGTCGGCGCCACCGTGCGCCTGTACGGTAATCCGGTAACGGTCGAGAGTCTCGGCAAATTATTTAGGGCTGACGATGAGCTTTCGTCGCGTGGCGGCCCGATCGGTGCGGAAGGCGAGTGGGTCCGTTACGCGTACTATCGCGATGCGACCGCTGCGGAGATGGCGGTTCTTGAGGCGACCGAGACCAAGCGAGCCGAGGCGGCCCGGATCGCGCGGGCACAGGCAGAGGCCATCCATACCGTAGCCGCATCGGCGGATGCGCCGGAGCTTGGTCATGCTCCTGAGGGCGAGGTGATTTGGCGCGACGACCGCCATGCTGTCACCGGCTATCGCCGCTGGGTCGTGCTCACCGCAGACGGGTGGCTCTGGCACATCACCTATGACGGGTCGGATGGAGCGATGTGGGGCGACTACAACTGCGGATACAACTCACAGGGCACTCGCGTCCCGGCGCGTGACGACCTTGTGGCAGCAATCAGGGGACAGGCATGACTGGCGCGGAACTTCGGGCGGCACGCCGCACCCTGGGGGAGCGATGGGGCCTCGGTAGGCCACTGCATATGAGCGAGATGGGCCGCGCGCTCCAGCTCGAGGGGCGCGATCCCGGCGCCACCGTGCGCGATTGGGAGACGCGCAACCGCGTGAGCGGCCCCGTGGCTGTATCACTCGCGTTCATGCTGGGCGGTGACCCCATCACATCCCGGCTATCTGAAATCGTGGACCCACGCACCAGTGTGGCGAAAAATGACTGATTTCTCAGCGCCCATTCGAGAATGGATGCCCATCACCTGCTACCCTGGGTTCCTCCCTGGGCTGCCTGATCTCGTCGTCGGGCGGTGGCCGCCTGAGATCCCTCGGACCGGTCCTGATCGGTGGAAGGCGTGGTTCGTCGAGACGCCATCGGAGCGCGAGGCGCTTGACACCGCCCTTGCGCGCCCCGTGCCACGCGCTAGTGGCGCCCTCAATTTCCGCGATGGTCCGGACGCGGCCACTTCATCTACCAGTGTAGGCGATATTTTTATCGCGCTATACCTCCCGCCTGAAGCGGGGTGGCCGTGGCTCACAGTGGTGAGCACGCCCGGAAATCCGGATGGCGCGCGGCAGCGCTACACATGGGACGCCGATATGACCGAATCCGCCGCGCTTGATCGCGTCGCTCGACTCCGCGCCATGGCGCCAAGCGCCCCGGTCCGCATCCCGGATCGCGCGCGCATGTCGTGACCGAACCTATTGACATTTGTCCGGAAAAATCGTACACATTAGTCATCGCGACGGGATAGCCCGACGCAAGAGGGATGGAGCTCTGAAATGACCGATATCCGCACCATTGCTGAGCAGATTGCCGCCACCCTCCGTGCAGAGGGGGTCACCGTCACTGTCGAGCACAGCACCAACAGCGTTGGGCACTCGTCCTATATTTTCGCCGCAGCCACAAATGGGAAGCGGTTCGCCCGCTTCGGAGCCCGCGTTTCTGACCACGCGGTCGGTTCCACCCGCTACGAGGCGGACCAGGGGCGAGTGCAGCATTATGCGCAGATCGGAGATGACATGGCTGCGTTTGAGGCCAAGCTGTCCGACATCGCGCGCCGCGCCACGCTGCACGTGGGCGCGCAATGACGCCCTTCGGCCTGCTGCTCCAGCTCTCCGGCCTCTCCCAGCGAGAGGCCGGCGCGTTCCTTGTCATCTCGCCATCCATGATCGACAAGATGACACGCGGAACCCGCGCCGCCTCAGCCGGGGTGATGCGGGAGATGCGTGACCTGATCGAGCGGCAAGACGAGGCCGCGGCCCAGGCGATAGCGCAGATCGCCCACATGGGGCCGTCCGAGATCGAGTTGGGATACCCAGCCGACGACCACGAGGCGCAGGCGCTCGGCTGGCCCTGCGTGGGCGCGTGGCGCGGGATGGCCGCGCGTGTAATCGCAGCGACAACCGCCCCGATCACCCTGGTCCCGCGCGGGGCGACAGCCGGGACCGCAGCCGCGGCGGACCGTCACGGGCTATAGCACTACTCCCCCCACGCCCCGATAAAATGGGGCGGGCTATGGTCGGCACTCCAGTCCCCACGAACCATTTTGTTGGAGCCAACAAAATGGTTCTGGCCAGCATTATGCAGATTTTGCATAGAGCCCTCCACCACGCTCCACAGGTACGCCCCATCCGCCACGAGCCGCGCCACGTCCTGACAGGTGAGCGGGATGCGCTCTACCGGCTGGTCATGACGGGCGATGGAGAGGTAGGGCGAGAACGCGCCATCTGCGCCGCGCTCCCAATCGATGCGGACATAGGTGCGCATCATCGCGGCACCGCTAGACGCGTCTGAGCGACACTCACGAAACCTTTGACGATCAACCATGTTGACGCAGTTATCACCACGTGCATGATCAAGGGTACATTAATTGCCCGGGCGTGTGGTACGTCCACACTCGGAGAGTGCATCATGAGCAGCACCATCAGGGTCATCGTTTTCAAGGAAGGCGACCTCTTCGTTGCCCAGGCGCTTGAGGTCGATATCGCCGCTCAAGGTCGCACTGCTGACGACGCTATTTTGAAGTTGAGCGCGCTTGTCAGGCTTGAAGATCACGAAGCGAAGGAAGCCGGAGGATCGGTCTTCGATATCGGCCCGGCACCGGCAACGGTGCAGGCGTTCTATGACGACCTCGAAGTGCGCCGCGACCAGATCGAACTTGCCGCTGCGTGACAACGCTCGGCGAATATATGCGCTGGCTGCAATCCCAGGGCGGACATTGCAGCACCGGGATTGGCCCCGATGACGCCATCGGCATGATTCCGGTGACGAAGCTCGTTGCGCTAAATGGCCGTAAAGTCATTCACTATGGCAACGATCAGTCGGAGGTGCTCGCGCCTTCTTTGATCGAGCACTTTGACAGGCGCCTCCACGTGATGTCGCCGTTCCCCACGGTGAAGCGCGGATAGGGATCATTTCGCCGCGACCTGTGCCAACGACTTGACCCGCGCCAGGAGCACCTCCGCGATGGTGAGACCGGTCATGCCCAGCAGGGACGACAGCAGCCACTCCACCTCGGCATCCGGCAGATAATCGTAGCCATAGTGATCGACGAGAGCCGATAGGATGGGTGTCCCTTGCAGGCTGGCCACGAGACCGACCACCACACCGAGGCAGGATTTTACCCAGCCGTGACGCAGCAGGATGGCGCGGACGATTCCGCCGCCTACACCCGCGATGATGGTGGAGAGCTTGGCCCCCCACATGGTCGAATCAGGGTCAGGCCACGCCATCACGCCGCCGCCTTTCGCCGCGCCGCCCATGTGGTGAGCGAGCGATAGACCGGGGGAGCGAGCGCGAGGATGGCGCCAGCGATGACCGGCCAATCCGATTCCGCCACCAGGCCGCGACCGACCAGGATGGAGCCGAGGATGGAGACGCCGTAGCGCGCGAGCTGCGGCCAAAGCGGCTCGACGGCGGCCGGGGCCGGCAGTGCGGCGGTGATAGCGGCGGCCACCTGCGGCGCGGCGGCGGGGTCTAGGGGCACGGAGGGATTGTCGGCGGCGGACTGCACCGCCTGGGAAATCGCAGTGGTGAGCAGGGACATGGGGGCCTCATGAGCAGGAGGAGAACCCGGCCGGGCGCGCCGGGTGCGAGAGACGGGGTGTCAGACGGCGCGTAGCGCCTCGGTGAGCTTGGCCAGCGTCAGGGGGCCGGCGATGCCGTCGCTCTTGAGCCCGTGGCGCCGCTGGAAATCCTTGATCGCCGCGCGCGTCTTGGGGCCGATATCGCCGTCAACCGTGAGGCCGTAGCCGCCCGCCTCATTCAGCGCGCGCTGGATCTGCATGCTGTCGTCATCAACCACGACAGAGGCCGGAGCAGTTCCGGCCGGTGCTCCAAAGGACACGCCGGGATCGAGCTGCATCAGGCGCACCATGAGCGGCGCGATGCCCATCTGTTGATCGACTGCAGTCGCACTCCATACGCTGTCGGCGATGTACTTGCCGCGCGTGTACTGGTTGGAGCCGGACCAGAGGTAGGCGCTGGGCACACCGCGCATGCGATAGCCGAAGCCGTTGAAGCGCTCGCCCTCGTAGAGGCAGCGGGGGATGGACCAGACCAGAGAGCCGGGCGAATAGCCCTTGATCGCCAGGGCGTCCTTGGCCGCTTCCTCCCAGGTCGAGAAGGGGCCTCGCCCGGCCGGTGCGAGCCGGGTCTTGCGCCCGGTGCCGAGGATGGTCTCGCCATTGTGGAGCACGCCGCGAAAATCGCAGGACGCTTCCCGCGAATGCAGCACGCCGATGAAAGCCCACGGCACGCCGGTCGCCGCCTGGGCGGCCTGATAGCGGGGGGTGCCGGCGATGATTTTGCGCGCCATGGCATCGATCGCGGAGAGGCGTCCGGGAGTGATGGTCATCGCGGCCCAGCGCTCCTCATAGTCGATTTCGCACTGTGAGTAGGAATAGGCGGACATGGTGCCTCCAATAAAAAAGCCGCCCCGGATATGGAGCGGCTGTGGGTGGGGTGGGGTGGCGGATTAAGCGATAACCACAAGCCGGGCGGAGCGCCCCGGCATGGGGAGTGTGTTCCCGGCGGGGGGCGTAAGAGCATGGACAACCGGATTTACGGCGTCGAATCCGTAGAGGCCTGTCGCCGCCCCCGGCAGCGTCACCGAGATCCCCTTCCGGCTCTTGTTCACCAGTAGCAGCGTGAGCGCTTCGTCGGCCATGGCGGCATGGGCCGCGAGCGCGTCCGGGTTGGTGTTCTCCACCTCCACGGCGGTGTCGCCGAAGTGCTGGAAAAGCTGGAAGGCCGGGGCGATCCACCCCCGGATGTCGCCCCAATGGGTGGCATAGCTGATGCCGCCCGCCGCCAGCCGCCCGAGCATGTCCGCCGTGGCGAGGCCCGTGACCAGCGCGCCCGGACCACCGAACTCCCATTCGGAGACAAAAATCTCGGTGCCGGGATAGTGGGCGGCGATGAGCCGGCGCAGCGCGGGAATAAGCGGCCGGGCAAGGCCCCCGTCCATCGCCGCATCGAGGGTGTAGGCGACCCAACTGTCTTCCGCATAACCGGGCTCGGTGAGGGTGCGCGGCGCCTGCAACAGCAATTCGGCTTTCTCACTGTCCGCGCTGTCCCAGAGTCCGCCACCCCAAGATTGTGGATAGAAATGCACGTCCAGGCCATCCAACAGGCGGATGCCGGCGGCAATCGACGCGTCCGAAAATGCCGCGAGGAAGGCGGCCAGGAAGCAGTCGTAGGTCGAAGAATAGTCGGACCAGTCCGGGGCGCTGGTGAGATCGATGAAATCGTTCACGCCCCAACACGCGGGGGCGAAGACCTCGGCGCTCGGATCGATCGACTTGATGGCCGTCGCGGCGGCGATAGACCGGGCGATGAGGTCGGCGATGGTGACGTGCGCGCCCACGGTAAGCGGCAGAATCGTCTCCCACAGGCCCGGCTCATTGTCGAGCATATAGCCATGGATGCCGCCGCTCCCGGCGGTGCCGTGGGTTGCTATCAGCCGGCGGATGAGGTGCGGCATGTCCGCCTCGGAGGTGTTGACAGGGTCGCTCGCGGCCGTGCTGCTGCTCCACACCACCGGCACCCAGCGGGACGACGGCGCGGCCTCTTGCGTGCTCACGGCGCCGGCCGCATCCGCCGCCACATAGGGCACCAAGGGAAGCTGCACGATGCTCTTGGCGCCCAGCGCTCGGCTGTTGGCGTGGAAGGCGTCGATGACCGCGTGCGGCGCTTCCGCCGCCGCGCCCGTCAGGGCGAGCTGGCCCGCCATGGTCCGGCCGTTGATATTGCCGGCCTCGATCCCGGAATTGTCGAAATTTCCGGTCCAATTGTAGGTGCTCATCATCACGCCACCAAGGCGCCGGATGGTGACGCCCGCGCCGGCGTCCCAGCCCGAGGTCGGCGTCGCCGTCTCCATCACCCCGTGCTCGTTGGAGCCGATGACATAAGGGCTGATCGGGTCGCCCGTGGTGCCAAGGGTGAGGGTCGCGGTCTCTGCCTCGGCGACCGTGCCCCAGGCGCTCAGGTGCCGGGCGGTGAGGGTCGCGACCTCCGCGTTGGTGAGCGCGCGCGCGATCACGAAGGCTTCAGCGATGCCGCCGGTCCAGTTCCGCCCCCAATCGTCCTTGCCGATGTAAATCTTGCTGGCCGTGGTGCCGAACCCCGCCGGCCCGCGCTTGTTGGCGCCGTTGATGGTGAGCGAGAGCGAATTGCCGCCGAAGACGCCGAAGATGGACGACAGGCGGCCCCCGTCCTTGTATGTCACCGCCACATCCCCACCGGCGGAGGCGGTGAAGACCCCATCGGCCGCGCCGATGTAGCGGATATTGTTGACGGACAGGGCCGGCGCGTCACCCTCGGTTCCGTCAAAGCGCGCCACGGCGCAGAGCGTGTTGAAATCCGCCCCCGTCGCGCCGTCCGGGATGGTGCGTTCCAGGCTGCGGACGCCATCGAAATTCAGCCACGGGCGGCCATTGGGCGCACGCTGAAGCGCCCCGGACAGGGCGATGATCGGCCGCGCCCAATCGAAGGCCGGCGCCCCATCCCGGCCGCTCCCGGATTGGTCGTACCATGTGACCACATGGCCATCGCCGGCCCCGACGAAGGTGGCGAGGGCGGCGGCATCGATCCAGCCGTCTTCGCTTGCCGGAAAATCCTGCTCCGCGCTGTCCGAGGACCGGAGCACCCGGACCAGCGGGCCGGAATAAGACGACAGGAGCCGGCGCAGGCCGTAGGCCGCGAACACGCCCGACGTGCCGTCGAGCATCGGCGGGGCGGTGCCGGCCCGGCGGGGCGAGAGAGAGGGACAGCCCGATCATTACCACAGCGCCACGATGTCCGCTGCGGTTGTCCCACTCTCCCACACGCGCGAGGCTGAGACAGGAAGCAGGCCGCTCGCGTTTACAAGCGTTACCTGCTGCCCTCCCCACATGGTCAAGGCCAAATCCCCAGCGGTTCCAACCCATAGTGCGCGGGTTGGGGTGTCGAGGTCCAAGACATCGTCAGGTGTCACGGTCGCGGCATAATTCGCCGGGCCGGTGGGATCGCGCGAGAAACGTCCGAAAGTGTCTGTCATGTCGGTTCCTCAGCTATTCTCAGGCCACAACGCCGCATCAATGGCGCCGGTGGTCGTGATCGTTCCATCCGCGATGCTGGCGATGACGGAAGTATAGGTGGAGAAACACGCAGCCACATGAGCGCGCACGGCGTTCGCCAGAGCGATCACCATTTCAGCATTCAGCTCATGCCCTACTCCGGCGGCATCAAACCATGTGGTGATGTAAGCTGAATCAGCTTTCGAGGTCGCCTCAGCCTCATAAATCAGGGTCCGGTCATCTCGCCCGGTCTTAACCGGGAAGCCAAAGACCTCTGCTCCTCCCGTTTCGACGCGGTACCTCTTCACACTCGCATAAGCGAGAAGTTCCGAAGATGTTGATGGTGATGGTTCTGGGGCCGCAAATGTAGACCCATTGTAAGAATACCCGATTTTCACCTTACCGACAACAAGAACAGCATCAGGGAAGGTCGTTGTCCAACCGTCATCAGCGTCCAGAATGTTGCTGACGGCGTTGTTTTCGATGATCGCGATCTGCGGCATTGTCACCACTCCACTACGATGCAGCAGCCGGAGCCGCCAGTTCCACCACTCGACGCGGAGGGGCCATGCCCACCCCCCCCACCGCCACCGCGGAAGCCATTTGTCCCATTAGTGCCAGAGGAATATCCGGAGCTTTTCCCACCTCCGAGGCCAAGGAACCCACCCCCACCAGGGCCGCCGGATTCATCGCTCGATTGCGCCCCCGTCCCACCCCTCAGATGGATCGTGCCGGCACCCGACGAATACCCCCCGTTCCCCGCACTGCCATAATCACCTGCGGATGTCCCGGCGTATCCACCACTCCCGCCGGCCGCGCTCACATAACTGCCGAACGTGGTCGTCCCGCCGTTCCCGGCTTGGGAATCCCCGTCCGAATTGCTGCCCCCGGCCCCGATGGACACGGATGCGGAGGATATCGAGGCCAGGGGAAGGAGGCGGATGACGGATTCCCCACCGCCTCCACCGCCACCCCCTCGCCCGGAGGAAGAAGAGCCGTCTCCACCACCACCACCACCACCAGCCGCGATGACCAAAGCATAGGACGTCCCATCCTGCGGAGTGTAGGTGTCGCTCGTCGTGAACCACGAAAGCCTTGGGGCAACGGCGGTCGTTGCCGTTTCATCGATGGTGATCGACGACACCACCCAATTGTAGCCGTCCGAAATCATCGTCGCGGTTGCCCCGGCTTTCAGGGCAAAAGATTCGGCGCCGCTCTGATTGGGCCCCTGGAAAGCCCCTGCTGTTGGGGTTTTGATCGAGTGGTTCGCGACCGAATTGTTCCACAAATACATGACATTCCCCGGATATGCCGGGGACGGGAGATTGACGATCACATTGGAGGATGCCGTGATCTCGATCAGTTGGCCCGCGTCGTCCGTGGTGAGCGTCGCGCCTGAGGTCAAAATGCGGGCATCCGACCAAAATCCCTCGCCGGCCCGCAAATGGCCGGTCATGGCGCCGCCGGCCTTCTGGAGGTATCCAGACAAATCGGTTTCAGCGGGCAAATTCTGGTCGATGATGTAGGCGAGCGCCGCCTCGAAATTTGCGCGGAGCGTCGTCAGATCTCCATCATCCAGAGCATCGCCACCATAAGCCGCGATGAATGCTCCAAGCATAGCGGTCATGCTTGTTGCCTGACGCAGCGTCTTGTTGACCTGCTGGCTCAACGCAACGCCGGATTGGAACCCGGTGGACCGGGCTGTGAGGGCGCTATATGCACTCTGGCCTAGGACATTGGCCCCGGTCGCGGTGCCAAAAGCCAAAAACTGATTTGAATTTGCCATGATTGCTCCAGGCATAGAAAAGCCGCCTCACCGGGCGGCTGTGTCAGGGGAAAGAGATCAGGCGAAGCGACAGTCCGGCGTCGCAGGCGCCGGCAGCACATACGGTGCAAGGTCCGCCGCTAGCGCATCCGCCTGATCGTCAGGGCACAGCAAATTGACGTGGTCGCCTTCCGCCGAAACCCCCACGCCGGCATCCGCCAGGAAGCACAGGTCGATGCGCGCGCCTTCGCGCCAGCAGAGCGACCAGAGCTGGCGCCCCGCCGCGTCCTGTTCACCATCGAAGCCGAGCACGGCGCTGAGCGTGGCGAGCGCCTCGGCGCGGTCGGGAAAGCGCAGATAGATCGTATTCATGTCGTCCCTCATGCCCACACACGGGCCTGCGCCTGGACCGCGCTCGTGCTGCCCTTGACGGACCAGACCAGGATTTCATCGATCTCGAAGCGTTCACCTGTATTCATGCCGACAGAAGTGCCGATATAGACGGTGTCAATGGTCGTTGTGGGTGCAGTCGCGTCCGAGACAGGCGTGCTGCCATTGACGGCGATGCGCCGCCCGGCCGTATCCCAGGCCATGCAGACTCCCTCCTCCGCTGTCGTGCCCGCCGTGATGCTCCGCCCGGAGTTCAGACTCGACGCCGCCATGTACATGCGCACCGTGCCCGCACTCTCGACGCGGGCGATGTGGGCTGCTGAGGTGTTAAGGATGCTCGTCGACGTGGTCGATGTGGCGTGACTGAGCTTCCCGCGAAGCGCGGTCGTGATCGGCCCGTTTGTGGACACCAACGCGGTGGCTGCAGCGCTCCAGGCATTGACATCTGTCGTGCGGGTAACAGCTCCACCGCCCGTCGTTGTGGTGATGTAGCTGGTGGCGATCCCGCCGGCTTCGACCTGGAGCCGCGTGACCGTCCCGGAGACCGTCACCGTGAGCGATCCGGCGGTGCAGGTGACGGTGAGAGAAACCTTGTCGTTGGTGCCGGTGCCGGTCAGGGTGCCGGTCGCGGCCCCAGACAGGATGACCGAGCCGGTGCCGGTGAGGCTGACCGTATAGGTCTGCGCCGTGACGGTGAGGGTCTGTGTCGCGCTTCCCTGCGCCAGATTGGTCGCAGCGCCCTCCCGCACATCCCGCCGCCTGCCCCCCGAATAGTCATAGGCGACCGCATTGGCCGCCGCCGTACCCCATGTCCCATCCGAGAGCGTGATCGTCTTGGCGGCGCCGGAGCGCGGGAACAGCGTCTCGTGGGTGGTCTCGCTGGCGCTGAGGATCGACTGCTGCCGCACCGCGTCGGACCATAGGGCCGGCGCGGTCGAATCGACCAGAAGCGGCGTCCAAAGATCCGACGTCGGCGACGACGTCGGGCCGGGATAAGAACGCCAGACCTCCGCGACGCTCGCCACGATGTACCGCGCATGCGCTCCGCTGTAGCGGGCCGCTTGAGCCGCGCCGGTGAACGTCCATGTGGCGGTCGTCCCGGTGGCGGTGACGTCGGTCGTGCTGATGATCGCATTGGTGGAGGCATCGCGGTTGACGACGCGATAGGTCTTCCCCGAAGTCGATGCCCACGACACAACGATATCCCAGGCGCCGTCGGCGGCCCATGCCGCCGTGACGCTGGATGGTGCGGAGGGCCGCCCGGCAAGCGTGCTGCTGTCGAAGCTATAGGCCCCCGCCGGCCCGGCGCCGCTGGCATAGATCCGCGTGACGGAGACACTGACATAGCCTCCGGGCGCGCCGTAGGCGGTGATCTGGTCCGCCGTCGCGAAGGTCCAGGAGGCGGTGCTGCTGCTGGCGACGACCGTGGACGTGCTCATGGCCGCGCCCGTCTCCACATTGTAATTCGTGACCTCATAGGTGGCGCCAGACGTCGCATCCCAACTCACCACCACGTCCCATGAGCTGCCGATTGCGGCAGAAAAACCGGTGGGCGCCGCCGGCAGGCCGGACATGGTGCTTGGGTCGATGATGAGGGATGTCGAGAGCCCGTGCACGTCATCGTCGATCACCTTGTAGGCCACGATGTAGGCAATGACTCCGGAGTATCCGGAACCATAGATTACCTGCTGTTCCGCAAGGGTGAAGTCCCAATACCCCACGCCACCAGTGACCGTGATGGTCTCGGTCCCGATGGTCTCATTCGTGTTGATGTTGACGTTGATGACCTCGTAATCGTCCCCATTTGTTCCTGGCCACGTCACGATTTCATCATAGCCGTCGAGGCTGGCAGTCAAAACCGGGGCCGGCGTCTGCGTCCATTCCGGAGGCGATCCGATCCGATCGAGAGGCGTCGAAATGGCCCCTGCCAGTTGAGCCGCCGTAGCGTGATAGGTCGTCTCATCGAAATGCAGCCACTGGTACTGCATAGTTCCGGTGTTCGGGTTCTCCCCACTGTCCGGGAAATATCCGGAGAACTTTTCAGCACCGGGACACCACGTTCCAACATAAGTATAGGTCTGAGCGGCGGAGATTTCCAACTGTTTCGCCCGGACTTGGGCATATGTGTCCCCGATGACTTCCATCGGGTTCGTGTCATTTGGGTACAGGCTCCAAAACGCACGCTGGATTGGCTGAAGGTAAATCGGGAGGCTGGCGTTGCCGGCGGCCGAGCGAATGCCGGCGAAAATCGCCTGCGTCGCCGACTTGTACCGCGCCAGAGTGGAGGTGCGCCCATCGGGATTTTCATCCGACCCAGCCTCCCACTGCGAAAGATAGATCGCGGAAGCGTCGTTCTCGCCCTGTGCCCAGATGAAGTAATCCAAGGGCACGCCAAGCTCGGTGATGATCGCCGCGGCCTGTGTCAGGCGCGGCCCGGCGGTTCCTCCATCGAGGTCATACCAGTAGTTGACACCGCTTACCGGGTCATCGTCCGCCAGCTTATCGGCAGCGGCGGAACCCCAAGCCATTTGGACTGGGATGACCTCGACATCGCGCAATCCCCAAGATGCGGCGAGAGCCCGCCGCAGAGCCCCCGCCGAGACCAAATCCTTGCGGCCCCCGGTCCCTGAGAGGCTGGTGAAATGCCCCAAAGCCAGGGATTGCCCGCCAAATCCGACCGTCTTCTTGACGATCGCCGCGTTGTTCAGGACAGGCACCCCTGATGCGCTGTTCAGGTGGCTCCCATGGACAGCTTTCCAGGACAGACTGGATGGCGCCCATCCCCAATCCGGGACAGACAACTCAACAGGATAGTCGATCAAGATGTGGCCGGACACGAGCGTCGGAGATGTGACTGAAATGGTCCGCTTGATCGCGCTCCCATTCATGATCTGCACGGAATAAGTGCGGCCGGACGGGTTCTCCGCAGGGACGAACGAAAAGACGATATCGCCCCATGAATTTGATTGCATCAATAGGGATGTCGGAGCCAGAGTATCTATGATCTCCGTCGCATAGTATTTTGCGCTTGGGCCCTGCACCCCTCCGACGACTTGATACACGAGGACGTAAATCGCTCCCGCATGATCCCCGTCATAAACGTCTTCCTGTTCATCCGCGCTGAACAGGAATGAGGCGGTGTCTCCCGTCGACTCGACCGTGCTCGTGCTGATGACAACATTCGTCAGAACGTTCATGTTCTGCACGACATAGGAAAGTCCGACATCTGAAGACCAAGATACCACTATGTCGTCGTTCGACTTCCGGGATGCTCCGAACCCGGATGGCGCCTCGATCAACGTCCACGCCGGCCGGTCCCCGATCCGGTCAAGAGGTGTCGCAATGGCTTCCGCAAGTTCGGCTGCGGCGGTATGGTAGACTGCGCTCTTATAGTGAATCCAGCCGACGTTGCTCGTCTCCTGCACATAGCCGTCAATGGTCTCCACCCCCGGCGTCCAAGTGCCGATGCGCACCGCCTTGTCCGCCACGGCAATGGCCACCTGAGCATCGCGGACCGCCTTGTAATAAGCCCCCCCGACTTCCGGGACGTCAGGCAGATCACCCCACCATCCCCGCCCGATGGTCTGGAGATAGATCGGCAGGTTCGGGTTCGAAGCGGCGGATCGGAGCGCAGAGAAAACCCGTCGCGTCGCCGTGGTGTAGCGAGTCACGGAGGATGTACGCGGGCTGGCATCCGGATCCATCGCCGAAGCGTCGTTTTCTCCCTGAGCCCACACGATGGCCGCGAGAGGCACACCAAGACCATCGATGATCCCGATAGCCTGCGTCAGGCGCGGGCCCGCGACACCTCCATCGACATCCCACCAATAGTTGATTCCGTCCGCCGGGTCGTCGTCCGCCAGTTTATCAGCAGCACTTGACCCCCATGCCATTTGGACGGGGATGACCTCGACGGTGCGGAGCCCGAGTTGAGCAGCGACATTTTGGCGAAGATCCGCGGCAGAAACGAGATCCAGCCGCGCGCTGGCTCCAGAGAGCGTCGTGAAGTGACCGAGCGCATTGGACTGACCGGCGAATGCGATTGCTTTCTTGACGATTGCCGCATTGTCCACCGGGACATCGTCGTTCATCACGGTCTTGACGGTGCCGCCATCCACCCGCACCCGCCACTTCAGATAGGTGGGCGGGAAGCCCCAATCCGGGGCGGACATCTCGACCGGGTAATCCACGAGCACGCGGCCATCCACGCGCGTCGGACTCGACACGGTGATGGTGCGCTTGATCGCGCTCCCGTTCATGATTTCTATGGTATAGGTGTGCCCAGACGGATTCTGGTTCGGGTTGAACGACAGGACGACATCGCCCCACGAGTTCGCGACCATCTCCAGGTCTGTCGGGAAAACCCAGGTGATGGGGTCCGGGCCGGCATCGCTGCTGTCCCCGAGCGCTCCGATCAGCCGGCCGGAAATCGGAATCCACCCATCACGCCAGACCTGGGGTCTCGCCCACACACACACGTCTTGGATACCCCACCCCAGGGCCTCGTTGATGACCATATTGATGCGTGGCCACACGGTCGAAGCGGTGGAGGCCAAAAGGTTGAACCCGCCGAAATACTGAATCTTGTCCAGGGGGTAGTTGAGGTCCCCGGTGCCAGCGGACAAAGTCCGGGAATGGTTCTCCCAATCTCCGTCGATGACCCAATCGTAATCCTCAAGCTGCAAGACATCCCACGCGGGGTAAATCCAAGAGGAAATGGGGAAGTTCAGACGGGTGACAATTTCCGAGGTGGGCGCGAGGATCTGCGGCGTGAACAGGAGCACGTAGCAGGTCGCGGAGCTGTGAACCGCCTTGACCTGGTCCCTCAGCCAGAGGGTCGAATCTCCGAGCTTCTCAGCGAGCCAATCCAGATAGTCCCCATGCACGCCAACAGACCCATAGATGCTCTGGAGGTAGGGCGTGGGGACCGCATTCCCGGTCTCACTCACATAGAGCGCGGTCGTGGTCTCGTCGTAGATGCACGGCCCGCCATCGGTGTAAGTGCCGTCCCACCACCACGGCTCGCCCACCTGATAGCGCACGGAACCCCCGGCATTGTTCAGCGCCGCGCACATCCACAAGGCCACGGATTTCAAGTAATTCATGGCGTCGGAGACGGTCGGGGCGATCAGCGTGGACGGCGGTTCCCAGCCCGTGCGTGCGCCGGCGCCGGTGTAGTCCTTTTGCTGCCACTCCACCGGGCACATGGCCGCAAAAATCTCATAGGACTGCGAGATCACCGGGTCATACCCGGCCTCTACGAGCCGCTCGAACAGGTCGCGGTACCACATGCGCACCGGCGTTGAGACCGGGTGAGATGGATCCACCAGGAAGGATTCCGCAGTGTCGTCCCAGGTCAGTTCGTGGAGATGCGACGCGCCGATATAGATGACATATTGGCCGGAATAACCGAGTTGGAGCAGACCCGTGACAATCCGCTCGGGGGTCAGGGGATAAGCGTCGTCTCCACCATCGCACATGCGCACGGCGTGGCCCGGCGTCGCCAGGAGCCGCTGGATCATGGATGTGTTTTTGCCCGACACCCTCATGTTGGTGACGGTGAAGACCACATCAATCTTCTCGGAGAGAGGGGCAGTGCTGTCCTTGTCATAGGCATCGGGGGCGAAGCCCACGGAAAACTCCGTAATCCGGTGCCAGGGGATGATGACGCGCTGCGCCGCATCGTCCGGGTCAAATCCACCGAGAACTGGAGCGCCTGAAAAATCGATCCGGATATGGCCCGCGTTGATCGTCCCGGATGTCAAGTAATTGGCAAGGCGGATGTAATAGACATCGCCATCATCATCGGTGACGGTCATGGTCAGGCCCGCCGCGCTCGACTTGCTGCCACTGGTCGACCCATCAAGGCCAGTCAATGTGAAATCGAAATCGAGGATGCAGCCTGTGTAATTGGGAGAGGTGTAATAGCCGAGGCCCCTGTGGCTCCATTTGTCCTCTGAAGCCCACTTCAGCCCCACAAGGTCGGAATACGACCGCAGGGTGGCGTAGAGCGTCATCCCATAGGTGCTGGTGGTGATGAGGGCGGCCGATGCCGTCAAGGGCAGGTCGATGGTCCAATAGGCCGGGGCGAAGCGGTCGAGCAGGACTTCGTATTCGGCGTCGTCCACGCACAGGACGCTGTCCGCGTCCACCACCCAGGACCCCGCGTCCAGGCCGCCCACATAGGAGCTGCTGGCATCATACCCGAAAGCAGGGGTGTACTCGATCGAGGGAACGACCGTATGCAGGGTCACGCCGGCCGGCTTGAACTCCACGTAGCGGCCGGCATAAATCGAGAACATGACCATGATCGGCCGGGCGCCGGAAATGCACACGACCATGCTCATGTCCTGGTTGTCCAGGATGAAGGGGAAGCTGTCCGTCGTGCCGTAGAAGTCGAGGATCGCGGCGCGCGCGGTCCCGATGGTCCCGTCCCAGGTGTTGACCTTGATCTTGAGCCGGATCAAAGCCCGGTAGGTGTCGTCATCCAGCTCATAGAGGCCGGTCTCCGGGTCCGTATCCTGCTTCCAAATGCCCTGGTCGAAACCAAGGCCCTCGGAGTCGAACGAAAACCACACCGAGATCAGGCAGGTGGAGATGGTGCGCGACACGCCCACCCAGGCTCCGACCGCGTCAAGCTGCACCCCGACCGCGGTGTCGAGATCGAACGCTTCCGGGAGCGTCTGGAGGAACGATTGAGCCTGAACAGCGGGCTCAACGGTCGCTTCAACAGTCGCGACGAATTTGCTCTTTCCCCGATGCTCCGACGTGATGAGGCCGGAGTAATCCGAGGTCGTGAAGGGGGCGTCGGACATCAGCTCACCGTGATCGCGATATCGGAGGTGGTGCAGGTCGGCGCCTCGTCGAACGCCATGGACAAACTGTCCGTGCCGAGGGTCCCACCCGCGCGGGAGATCCTCAGAGATGTGATTTCGAAAGTCTCGCCATTGCTGGTGTTTGAAAGGTTGGCCGGAACGTAGAGACGCGCGATATACACCTCAGCACCGAAATCCAACCCCGTGATGTAGCTGACAATCGCGGACCGGATCTTGCCGGCGATAGCGCTCGAATATCCAGAAAGCGCTATAATATGGAGGGAAACCTTTACCGTTACATAGGACGGCCTGGAGAACTCCACCCGGTGCGGAACACCGTAAATGTCCGTAACGGTCATGGCAGTCGTGCCATAAGTGCCGCAGCCCGGCCCTTTCTTGGCGTAGATCGTGTCCGCGACGTCTTGAGACACCCCGCCCTCCACCACGACAGCGATGGAATGACCGGGGATGCCGTTGGTATCTTCTCCATCCCCGTCGTTCTCGATCCCCCCGTAGCGGGAGACTCCGTCGAGATCTGCGATCGCCCCAATCAGGCCCCGGAACACGGTCTTGGATGGGATTTCGGTGGATGTCGCCTGCCGGCGCCGCAACGCCGCGTCAGTCTCGACCGCATCCCCCTTGTCGGCGGCTGTCGGATTGGTGACGGTCTGCCAACCACGGGTCGGCGTGCCAATCGTGGTGATGGTCTTCGCGGCTGCTGAAATGGCGCCAGCTTCCGAAGCCGTGGCCGTCACCGTGATCTGTGCGGACGAGGGGATGGTGACCGTCGTGGGCAGCATCCACTTGGTGCCGGCGTCGTCGGTCGCATAGCCGTTCGAGATGATAGTTCCGACTGTCCCACCGAGGAGAAGATCAACCGATGATTTCGAGGCCGATTGCTTGGTGATCCCGTTGATCTTGACCATGCGGGCCAAGCCTTCACCCTGTGCCGTCGCAGGGGAAAATGCCTCGTAAGCGGACACGCACATGGCATTTGCATCATGCAACGCGGTCGCGAGGATGCCGATCCACTGCCCGTCTTGGGAATCCGAGCCAAGATAGATGTCGGACCCATAGATGGACCGGTATTGCTCGACCAGCCACGCCCGGATTTCAGTCAAAGTGGGCGCGGTGATGCCGGTCGAGTCGATGGTGCAGGTGATCGCCATCGTCGCTCCAAACGCAAGCGGGCCGGCGTGAGCCAGCCCAAGAAGACCAAAGGAAGAGAAATGCCGCTCAGAGCGGCGCGGTCACCGTCGTGGCGCCATAGTCGGTCGTGATCGTCGCGGAGACGGTGAAAGACCGTGTGTCCGGATCATAGGTCGAGGAATAGGCATCGAGCGAGGTCACGCC
The DNA here is from genome assembly GCF_021730435.1 of Xanthobacter agilis. Taxonomy (GTDB): domain Bacteria; phylum Pseudomonadota; class Alphaproteobacteria; order Rhizobiales; family Xanthobacteraceae; genus Xanthobacter; species Xanthobacter agilis. The sequence continues at coordinate 25,968 of NZ_JABWGX010000013.1, read as the reverse complement.
CTCGGTGCCCACGATGCGCTCCCGGAGCGCCGCGTCACGCGTTCCTGACGTGTGCTTGCCGAGGATCTTGGTGTTGTAGGGTGTCCCGTCCGTCGTATCGAGAAACCATTCTCCAAGCCAAAGGGCGAGGCGGGTCTTGACGGCCTGGGCCGGCGCTTCGGGAACATCTTGCCAGAAGTCCGCAGCGCTGTGACCGAAGGTCATGTCCCCCGAAGATGTCAATTTCCGATAGCGCATCAGATCACCGCATAGACCTTGGTGGATGGCCCCGCCTGGGTCAGGACAGGAGACCCACCCTCCCCTCCCAATTGAACCTTGGAGCTGGTGACGATCACCTTCAAATCCCCCTTCTGAAGGGTGGCGGACTCCGTCGTGATGGTCACGGAGGCGTCTTCCACCGTGAGGGAAGCGGTGCCGGACTTGAAGTCGAACACCGTCTTCCCGTCATCCGAGCGGAGCTGGGTGGAGGTTTCCGAGACGTCAGACAGCGCGTTCTTGTCGGACCGGAAGCCGGGGATGCAGAAGGCGTTGGAGAGGTCATGCATCCGGGTGTCGATGATCTGTTGTTCTCCACCGTTCTGCTGCCACACGTCGGGAGATCGGGAGGCCATGACCGCCAGCACCTCGTCGCCCTCTTTCAAAGGAAAGGTGAGGGAGAGGCCGCCGCCGGAGGGGAAGTGGACTTTTACGTCCGGGATCACCGGCTTGAAAATCCACTCCGTCGTGCCGTCCGGCTTGCGGATGATCGACTTGGTGGTCGGCTGGAGATCAGCCGTCTGAGTCTCCCAGTTCATCTTGACGATGGTGCAGGGCTCGGCCGTGTGCAGCTCCGCAAGGCGCGATTCCACGATGGTTTCCACCGCCTCGCGGATGTCTTCGTAGCGTGTTCTGCTGTCCATGTCAAAACCTATTGCGCAATATATCCGGTTACATCTGCGAACGTCTCCTGAGACACTCGCTTTGGAATGAACTTTCCGCTCAGAGGGATTCCGACGATGTCCGAATACCACTCGGTTCCGCGCGTATCCCCGATGTGGGAGAGGAACACGATCTTGTAGAGCCCATCCGCCGCGATGCTATTCTGGAGCCAACTCTGTTGGACTTTTTCAGATTCTGTCGATGTCAATGTGAGTTTGGTCCGCTGGATGCTGGACTCATCGATTTGGACGACGCCGCCGACTTCCAGCCTGGGGTTCAATAGGCAGCGCGCCTCCACCCCACCATCCATGGTCTGGACGGGCATCCCGATCATGCCAGTCCCAGAGTTCAGGACGACTGTGTTGCCGCTCAAAGTCTCACCGTACTTCACGATTTGGAGCTTACCGCCCTTGATCCACCAGGATGCCCCAACAGCTTGGCCGATGGTTCGGAGCTGGTGGCGGACCATGCCGAACATCGCGCGCCCGCGCGGCATCTTCACAGAGCCGAGGTCAGGTATATTCCCAGCGGAGATCCCATATGGCTTCAACGCATCCAGACACGCGTCCACTTGATCCCGGAAAGTATGACCAGATGCGAGCGTTTTGGACATCACCGCATAGGAATAGGCTGTCTGCTCGGTTCTGGCCTGAATGTTGAAATATGTATCAACAGGGGTTTCTCGAGCTGGGCCGCGCTTCTGAACGATCTGGCCATCAAATATGGTTGCAAAATTTCCGTCATACCCAGCTTGTAGCGTAACTTTGGCATATTCATTCTTGCTGATCTTGTTCGCCGTCTCATTGGACAAGTTGGATATGGTGACATCAGCGCGCCATGGTGTTGAACGTGTTGCCATCTCTACATTGAACCTGATCCGCAGATCCGAAACATCAATCGCCTCGCTACCGGTTCCCACATAGAGCCGGCACTGCCGTATCCACTGCCGCGTCATGCCGCCGAAACCCAGTAGAGGTGGGACGTGTCGCCCAGGCTGTCGAAGGTCGGCGCCGCGTCCTGGTCGCCGTCCGTTGCCACATAGAGCGATCCGCCGATGCCGAGGTGCTGGTGCTGCCCCAAAAGGTCGATGCCGGTCACGAGCGGGATGCCGCAGACGAGGGCCGTCCCGCTTTCATCAGCAATGTCCAAGACCCACCCGGCATCGGTCGCGGCGCGCCATTGGAGCGTGAGCTGATAGGCAACGTCGTTTAGGACCACTGAAAACGTCTGATTAGACGCGGGGGTGATGGGGATTTCATAGGTTGCGGCCATGTCGGCTCCCATAGAAAAGCCGCCCGGTGAGGGGCGGCTTGTTTGATTGCTCGAACGTGGTGGCGGGCCTAGGCGGCCTCCACTTTCGTGGGCAGAGGCACCTCGACCCCATAGGCCCTTTCCCATGCGGCGGCATGGTAGGCTTTGACGGTGCCGTAATTCTGGTCCGGCACGTCCAAGGGGCTGAACCCCACTTCGACGGAGACGCGCTTGAGCACGCGCCAGTCGAACTTGCGATCGGGATAGAGCTTCTCCATCCGCTTGACGCTCGCCCATTGGCCGGATCGATCCAGCTCGATTTGCAGATGCTTTATCCGCTTCATCGCCTGCGACGCGGTGTTCATGGCCGTCGCCTCGCGGCGGGCGCCGATCTCAGCCTTTGTGCGCTCTGCGATCTGCCGGGCCTCATACTCAGCCGCCCACGCCCGCGCGGCTGCGGCTGGGTCCGAGAAGTCCGGCATCGAAATGGCGCTCGGCTTCCCCTCCATGCGCTCACGCACGACGGTGTTGCACCACATGTGGAACTTTGGAGAGAGGTACTTCGCGTAGGCAAGGCCGATTTGCCAGTGAGCGAAGGTGGCGCCACCGATCCCACGCCCTCCCTTCTGCGTTTGGATATGGGCCTTGCCCACTTCCAAAGAGCCGGCCACGCACTCGACAAACTCCTTAGTGGCATCGTGTCGGAGCCATTCCGCCGGGCGCTTGCTTTCCGGTTCGCCAGCCGCCTTCCACATATCGGTGAGACACAGCATCTCATCCCGGTCGTGAATCTCGACACCATTGAACGTGAGGGCGGGAACTGCGATATAATGAGTGGTCATCTGGGCAACCTCATTGCCTTGGTGATGAGAGGTGCCGCGCGTTGGAACGCGGCGTTTCGGATTGACGGCGGGGTCCATTGGCCTAGAGAACCGAACCCCGCCGTCGCCGGCTTACTCAGCCGAACCAAATGAGAACATATCAAGAATAGACGCACAGACGCGGCGGCAAGTCGAGGGGCTTCCCCTCTATACTCCGGCCGCCCGCCGCCATTCACAGCCAGCCGAAACGTGGGGGATGGGCGGACCCTGAAGAGTGGTGCCCGGCGGGTCCGCCCATCACCGCGACGCCCGTGTTCGTCGCGGGGTGTTACGCAGTGCTCTATCCAATATGGGGCATATTCACACAGAGCCGAAGAAGAGGCCGGTGAAGGGTCGGGCGATTAACGCATTTCGCCCACAATCCCCATAATTACCATTATCCACAAGCTATAATCACTAGATGCGTGGATAATCAGTTTTTCCCCAGGAGAGGCTTCGCCCACTCGGCACGCTCACGGTGCGTCTTTGTGCCCATGAGCACGCGGCCCCACGATGGGTCTCCACCATAGTGCCGGGTGACGATGTCCGCGAACACGCCTTCCAGAGCCTTTCCGAAGTCGGGTTCCAGGCCCCGCTCAACCCGGACATTCGCGCCCATGATCGCTCGATACAGCTCTCGCGCGAGAGTAAAGCCGAAGGGGAGGTCAGAATCTGGCTGCAACTCGGGCCTGGGGAGAGACCGCCGGTGCGCCTTCACCTTCACGGGCTTCAACTCGCCCTTGAGATAGTCCCGGAACACCCGGACCATCTCCACCGTGATTTCCGCCGCCTTCGGGGTGTCCGACTTGGCGGTGATGTAGATCGCCTGTTCCTCGTTCAGGGAATAGACCGTCGAAGGCCGGCCACCCTTGGAACCGGGTTTATTTCGCATGAAATAAACCTCACCAAACTGTTGCAGCGCCTCGATATGCCGCTTGATAAGCGGCCGGATCATCTGCTTTTGGACGAAGCCCAAAGCCTCAGCAAGGCGGGTATCTTTGACACGCGCCACCCCATTGATCACTTCCAAATCGGAGACGGTGATAAGGGCGCCCATCACATGCCCTCCTTCACCTTGTGAGCCGCGCCGCCGGCCAGAACCGGACGCTTGGGCTCCGCCTCGGCCAGCGCGCCGCCGTGGCGCGGGCCGAGAATGGTCGCCTTCAGCAGCATGAGGGTAATGGTCGCCGCATCTTCGGCGCGGCGGGAAACTGTGTTAGACACATCGGTAGCCTTGGGCATGGGAACGGTCCTTGCCTGGGGTTAGAGCCGGGCGGGGAGATCTGACCTTCCCCTCGGCTCGACAAACTACGTGTAACGGAGTTTATCGCGCTGTGCAACAAACTTCTCGCCGGCCTGGAAGCCGTGGCCCGCTTCCTACAGGACAAGGGAAGCACGTAGCGGTCCGGATGCATCCCGACCTATTGGACCCATTGGAGAAATGGGTTTCTCTCAAGCAAGAGAAACCCACCTTGTCAGAGGCCATCCGCGCCATCGTCCGTGACCGCCTTGTCGCGGATGGGCTGATCCCGGTTAAGCCCGGCTCCGCTCCCGACTGAGATTGGGATATGGTGCGAGGCTCAACCTGTGGGGGAATGGAATGGTTAGGCGGTTCGCGGTTGCAATCTGCGTCATCTTGGCGCTCGGGGGAGCGGCGTGCGGGGCGGATGACCCTGACATCATTGGGACTTGGTCAACGAATTGCCGAAAGCTGCCAATCACTGAGACGTTTCATGTCGACATAGACAGCGTCCAACTCGGAGATCGCCACTGCATCTTCGTTGATTGGAAGAATACCGTAGTGGGCTGGTATTCACCACTCGCGTGTTCAACAGAAGGTCGAATAAGTGCCGGTCATTTTCTCGTACAAAAGAAGGCGCCGACGCAAATTGACGTCGATTTTGACGGGCTGAACGAAACGCTCTCCAAGTGCGACACGCCGCCATCTACCGCTACTGCGGCACCCAAGGATATCAGCGCTCGCCTTAATGGCGATTGGGCGCGGGACCGCAAAGCCTGCGATCTCTATAAGTCGGGAGAATTAGATAAGCCTGGGTACGACACGGCGACGCTAAGCCGATTTGGCGTCGCCACTTTCGAGAACGGCAAGTTTGAAATGTGGGCCAGTCCGATTCGGTGCCAAATATCCCTGAGCGGCAACCTAGAACGCGGGAAATACGACATCTCAGCGCAGTGCCAAGTGAAGGACTATCCGGCACGCCCCGCAACGGGAGCTGTCACCTTCCGCCCATCGGGTACCGCCAATATGGAATTGCACGGCGCCGACTTCGGCCTCATCAAGCTCATCAAGTGCGGCCAGGAATAGAGCCCCCACATCCCGACCTGCCGCCATTCGCGCCTTCGCGGAAGACGGGCTTCATATGCTCGGCAGGGATGACTCCACTCGCGATTGAGCTTGGGCTATGGTGCCCGCCTCATTTGGGGGGGGGGACACTAATGACTCAGGTTTCCGCAGTTTCTGTTTCCGGCGTACTCGGGCACATGAATTCTGACGATGGCCAGCATGCCTTGATCGGGTTCCAAGAGGCCGAAGGCGCCGAATTTGCTCTAGCCATTCCCCATGCGCTCCTGTTGCAGGTCATCAGCTCTATGATCGCAGCTTCAGCGGTGCAGGAGACCCCAGAGGGTGGCGGGATCGTCGCAGTCGAAGCTCTGAAAACGAACCGCTTTTATGTAAATGAGACAACGACCGGGGCGCTTCTGAGATTTTGGCTTTCTGGGGGTGGTGTCATTCCCCTGGAGATTTCGAAGGATGTGGCGCAGCGGCTCGTAGAAGTACTCGGCTCGGTGGTTGGGGTGCCACCCACGGCGTTCGCGTCTCGAACAGACACGCCGCAATAAGCAGCGGAACACGGCGAGTGGGCGCGGGAGCCTGAACGTCCATGTCGTTCTCCTCTTCATGATGGTCCGGGGCTTCCGTTTAAGCCCCGGCTGGTGTTACCGTCCCCGCTCAACCTGTGGGGGAATGGAATGGTTAGGCAGTTCGCGGTTGCAATCTGCGTCATCTTGGCGCTCGGGGGAGCGGCGTGCGGGGCGGAAACCTTTCGCGACCCGCAGAAATACGGAGATTGCCTCGTTGAACGGGGCGTCGTGATCGCTCGAAAGCTGGGGGTTTCCGCTGAACGGGCATCGGAACTGGCAGGCGTACAGTGCAAATTCGTGGGAGACGAGAGAGCCTTTGGTGAAGGCGACTTCGGCGATGGCATAATCTACACCATCGAACAGCGCTTGGCGCAAAGCACAGCCCGGTCACCTAACAACCTCACCGATGCGCAGCGCCGCAAAATCGTCCTGCCAGCTATAAAGCTATCCACGGATTGCATCGCGGCAGAGGCGGCAAAAGACCCTGACATCCTGGACCTGATCCGAGATGGCATTCTCTACCGCCGCACCCCGCTTTATGCAGACCGCTGCCACACTCAACTGGATGCGATGAGCGAAATTTATGACAGAGTTTACGGGACGGGGAAGGGTAAGGAATTCGTCGAAGGCCCATACGGGGCAGACTTACCTCGCGCAGTCACGGAGCGGATCCAATCAGGACGATTCAAGCCTGCCGCCCCCATTGCGACGGGAGCCCCACCTGCAGCGCCCACGCCCACAACCGCACCAGCTTCAGCTTCCACGCCAGTTCCACCCCATTCGAATGCTGCCGGCCCAGGTCGCGGCTTAGAACCCCCAGCCCTGCCAAGTGAACTCATCGCATCAGACTTCGCGATGAAAGATCTACCGCTAATCCACCAGACGTACGGTGATAATCAAGCCCGTTTTGTTAGAGATTACCGGAACAAAACATTTGGTGCCAGCATGTCCGTCCTCGGCATCCGTGAGGCGATGTTTGAGCGTGGGGAGTTCCATGTGGCATTAGGCGAAAAATCAAACATTGATGTGATGTGCAATTCTCTGACGCCGGATACTATGAAGATTATATACTCAATAAATAAAGGCGACAGTGTATACGTAAAGGGGAGGATCGACGATCACACTTTTGGAATGCTCATCTTGCAGGACTGCTCAATTTCTACAAAATAGAGCATTCTCTCCCCACATTCGCCCCGCCGTCACCACGCCTCCCGCTTACGAAGTGTCAAGGAGGGTATGGCAGCTTCCATACGCGGCGGCGCCGCTGCGGCAGAATGGGGGCTGATAGCCATGTCGGACGAAGAGAATTTCGCCAAGTACCAGCCCAAAGTGACCGAATTGACGATCTTGGAGGCCGCCCAAGCTTTCGGCACTGGCGATGAGGTCATCAGTCTTTCCGGTCGGCAGACCGGGATTGATTCTTTTGTTCTCGTCCTTGCAAGAGATAACCACCAGCATACCGTGGTCCTAATGACCGGAGTGTGCGCTCGCGAGCTGGGTGCCCTGCTTGTAAGCGAAGGCTTCGGGCCTCAATCAGCATGATATCCAGCTGAGCAAAAAGCCTCTTGGTCTCGGCGGGGTCACCCGCCCAATGACGCAAACGTTCATCTTCCAGATCGTCACTCATTCGACCAGTTCTCCAGCACATAGGTTGATCCAGCAGACGATTCAGTTGCCTGCTTCGTCCCCGCATTCGTCGTCCCCGATGTCCGGGCCGGGTCTGCCTGGGTGCTGGACGAATTTGTCGCCACCGTGCTGGTGCTCACAATCAGCACCTCGCGCAGCATCACCCGCGCGAACAGGGCGTAAGCCGTGGCGGCCGATGTGCTCACCTCAATCCCGGTGATGAGCATGTTGGAGTAGACGCGCTTCGATGTGACCGCTGTGAAGGGCTCCCGCTGCGCCTGGAGGGCAAGCAATCCCTCCTGGATGAGCCTGGAGTAGCCCTGGAAATTGCCCGAGTCCGACCAGCCGCAGCGCAATTCTACTTCCTTCGGCATCATGAAGGCGTGATCGGAGATGGCCGCCCCCTTCTCCACCGGATGGTTGGTGATGAACAGGCTGTCCCGGCTGATCTCCTCAACCACCACATTGGGGACGATGCCACCGATGGAGGCGCCGGCCGACACCAGGATTTGGTCCACGGTGCCGAGCACGGCCTCGACGATGTTTGCCATCAGGCCACAGCCCTTTCGACTTGATCCGTCAGGCCTCTGTTCACCCTGAGCTGCGCCGCACTGACCTCGCTGGTGGTCCGTGATGGGTCCGGATCACCATGCACCACGATTTCCGTCTCTTGGTCGGCGGCCAAGGCGAAGGTGTCCGTGGTGGACCCGAGCGGCGGCGCGTAGAGGCTTTTCTGGTCGGGTGCCGCGAAGGGCTTGTCGATGATGATCTTCGGCCGCTCCGGTTCCTTGGTCTTCGTGCTCTCGTCGAACTCCTTCATGCGCCCGACCCAGCCGCGATCAGGCCCCTCAACGCCGAACCGCTCGCCCCCGGATTCGAGGGTCTGATAGCCCTTGTTGAATTGCACATCTTCCGAGGCATTGCCGGTGGCGTAATTCGAGATGTTCGAGCCTCCCAGTACTGCATCCATGATCTTGCGGTATTTTTGGAGATAACGCGGATCGCGCATATATCCGCTGGCCCGGCGATGGGTCGTGCCTGGAAAATACCCTTCATCGAGTGCTTGGCGGAGGGTCTGGCGCCGCGACGCGGCACGGTTCAACACGCTTTCCGCGAATGCCTGCTGCGCCTTGGCTCCATTACCGCCCGTCTCGGCTTCGATATATCCGGCAAACCGCGCCGCCACCTCTGGGTCTTCCATCTCCTTGGCGAACCGCTTGCGCGCGTCGGACAGGGACATGGCGGGCTCGGTGGAGGTGGGCGCTGCTGCCTGATCCGTGCCGCCGCCGGCCCCACCCTCGCCTTCCGCGCCACCATAGCCGAACAGCTTGCCGATGAAGGACTTCGCCCGGCCGAGGAAGCCCTGCTTCTGCGGCGCGGCCTGGGCCTGCCCGCCTTGGGCCTGACCACCTCCCGCCGGTGCAGCCTCAGCCTTTCCGGGCATCAGCGCCGCGATAAGGGCCACAATGCCCGCGATGACCAGGCCGAGAGGCCCGAGTATGCCGGCGACGGTCATCGCCATCCAGCCACCCCCGATGATCTCGATTGCGCGAAGGAGCCCGTTCCCGCTGGTCATCCATTCGAGAAAATCCAAGAGCCCCTGCCCGCTCCCGAACACGGCCACAGACCATTCCTGAACTTTGGTGACCAGATCGGACAGGGCCGCCACCAAAGCCACGCACACGGCGACGATCTTGTCCTGGTGCTTTTCCAGCCATGCCTTCAGGTCGTCGATAATGGGCATGAGCGCCGGCCCGAGCGCCAAGGCGATCTTCCCCAGCATGGCGTCCAAGTTCATGAGCATCCGGCGCCAGCCCTGCATGACGAGGGTGGAGCTGATGCCGGCCTCCTTGCCGTTCACGCCATAGCGCTTGTAGGCGTCTTTCTGGTCCGCCTTGAACTTCTCGATCTTGGCGGCATTGGTCCGGAGGTTGTAATAGTCCTCTTCCGTGATCCCGAAGAGGTCGGCGGTGCGCACAGCTGTCGGGTAGTCCTGGATTTTGTTGATGGCCTTGATGGTATCCGCAAACACCTCTGCGGTGTCCCGGATCTGCCCATTCTGCCTCGTTTTGACCCCGAGATTGTGCAGCACACCCGTGAGTGCCGGGAACCGACGCAGGTGCGAGGCGAAGCTGTCAAGGATGCCTTCAGCCCGCCCCCCGCTTACGCCCGTCTGTTGGAGGGCATAAGCCAGAGCCCGAACCTCCTCGATCGAGGTGCCCGCTCGGTTCGCGACCGCGTTCAGATGGTCAAGATCCGTCGTCGTGGAAGCGAACAGTTCCTTCGCTTTATGTTCCAGCCGATCGAGGAAGGCCCCGGCCTTCAGCACGGCGGCATGGGCCTTCTCAGCCGTTCGCTCCCAGGCGGACGCCTCGCTCTCCTTGATCTCGTAGCCCAGGGAGACGATGAACTCTTGGATAGTCTCCATCAGACGAACGCCGATTGCCCATTGCGGATCAATTCAGATGCAACGCGGCTCTGCGCTCCATTGAGGTTTGCGGCCGTTCCGGCCGGGTCAGAGGACCCATAGACCGTGATCGACGTGCGATTGTTGATCGAGGCCATCCGGGCTGAAGACGCTCCGAGGGCGGGGGCGCCGAAAAGTTCGGACTGCTTGTCCTTCAGGCGGGTGGCCTGCTCGTCCTGGAGAGCCTTCAATTCATCCGGGCTCATCTGACGACCGCCCTCGTTGGGTGCCGTCGAAAAGTGCATCGGGTCCTTGGTCGACTTCCAATTCATCCCCCAGCCAAGACCCCATTTTTCTGCAAGAGCCCCCGTGCCTGAGGGGAGGTCGGTGCGCGTGCTCCCATTTGGGTTGGCATCTGGATTGATGTCGATGGCCATGCCGTAGGCGTGCTTCGACTTTTGGCTAGGGTTGTTCACGTTGGCGCGGTCGGCAAATCCACCGATGTCCTTGATCTGGTAGCCGGTCTCCTCCAGGTCATTGACAAACCCTTGGAATTGACCTTGATATTTTTCATCAACCCAGGCAACACGCCCATCCTTCGTTTTGACCGGCGCGAGCCCGGCACGCGGCGCAGAACCGCCCCCGTCTCCATGCAGCCCTCGGTTCCTCTTCGTCGGGCTCCCCTTACCTTTCCAATACCATCCCCCCGGTCCGTATTTGCCCCATAGCGTGCCTCCTCCCTCGATTTCTGTCGCGGGGCCGCCGATTGAGGCGCCAATTGTTTCCTGCTGAGGCCGCGTCACCATGAGATATCCATAGGCCCCCGCCCCAGTGAGCGCGACAAGAGCTAAAAATGTAGAGCTCCCGGCGAGCGACGCCAAGAAAAGCGCCCACTTGGCGATGAAGGCGGCCAAGGTCACCCCAGTGAGCACCTCAAGCGCGACCTTCAGGCTATTTTCATCTCCGGTGAGGAGCTTCACCATCTCCGCGAACTTGTCCACCACGGGCCGGAGGGCCTTAAGCAGCTCACCGAAGTCGGCGATTAGCCCCTTCACCGCTTCCAGAACTTGGTTCAAGATCTTGACGATCTGCTCCTGGTGCTCCTCGAACCATTTCGCGATGTCCGCCATCAACTGGTTGAGCTGCGGCTGAAGCGCGACAGTGATTTTCTCGAACAGGACCCAGAGTTCCATCTTGAGGCCGCGGAATCTCGTCATCAGCTCGTTGGAGCTTTCCGCCGCCTTTTTCGGATCGACACCAAACCGCCTTTGGGCCGCCTCCTGCTCCGCTTCAAACTTTCGGATCTGGTCCTTGTTCTTGACCCACTTGTTCCATGTCTCCTCCGGAATGCCGATCATCTCGGCAAACTGGTTCGAGATGGCATAGTCCTTCTTCGCGAACACGTCCGCAGCATCCATCAGGATCTGCTTGACGTCCTTACCCGCCGTCTTGATCCCTTGGGCGTTGAGCCACTTTTCAACGCCGGGGTTTGTGCGCATCGCCTTCGCGAGACCGCTGATGGCGCCCATTGCCTCATCTGCCGTCCCGCCGATCTGCGTGAAGGCATAGCTGAGCGATTTGATGCCCGCGACCGTCGAATTGGTCCGCTGCGCCGCGAAATAGAGGTTGTCGAAGCTTTTGGATACCGCGACCACCGTGGCCTGAATCGTGGCCGCTGCAGCTGTAAGACCGGCGGCCATCCATGCAAATGTCTTGCCCAGATTGTCCAGGGCAGAATTGAAGCGCTGTTCCTGCGCCTTATCCACCTTCAGGCCAAGGGCAATGACATATTCCTCAATGGTTTGTGCCATGTCACTGCCCCTGCTTCATAGTCGCCTGAACGCGGCGGGTGTTTTCCGCCTCAGCCGCGATTGCCTCATTCATGAGCGCGATATCGCAGAGGTCCAAGGTCCCGTCCTTCAAGCTCTCATACTTGCACCAGCCCCTCGCGACAGGCTGAAGCAGCCAGTCCATGCCGTCCGGCAGGCTTACGAGGTCGCAGTCCGGAGCAGCCCCGCTCCGGTCGAACCGGAGAACAGGGCGCCGAAAAAAGGCGCGAGGTCCTTCTTCACCACATGGGCGACGATGGTGAGCATGGTGAACAGGTCGAGGTCGTCGAACATCGGCGCTTCGGCGGAGGTGGACCACACATTGGCCCAGGAGGTCCCGGCCTGACTCGTCACGCCGCGCTGCACATGGGAGAGGCACCGGGCAAGGATGGCCTTGGTGTCCGCCTCCGGCAGGCTCGCGATGCCCTGCGCCAGGGGCATCAGGTCGCCCACCTCCATCTTCAGGAGCGCACCGGCCAGCGGCCCATTCGACGCTTCCCGCGCGGCGGCCTGGATCACAGGCACCAGCGAGGCCGCGAGCGGGGTGAGCTTCTGCACCAGGAAGAGCTGATCCATGGCGTTGAGCTTGCGCGCCCGGTAGAGCACGCCGTTCAGATCGAAGTCTTCAGGTGCGTTCATCATCCGAGCTTCTGGTCAATGGTGATGCAGTCGAAGGACCATTCCAACGTATTGCCGTTCTTGGCCCATGCGTTGTCGGGCATCTTCTTGAATGCGCCGCCCTGGGCTGTCACCACGTCCCCGCGGACCGTGTCGCGGATGGAAATGGTATTCTGCCCATGGTTCGCCGGGGAAGAGGTCTGGTATCGGTAGAGGTCGGTGAACAACTTGTTCACGGCCGACGTCTTCAGGAGGCGCACGGTGATGGTGCCCGCCCGGCCCGCATGGAGCGAGTGCATGCCACCGCCATCCGCGCCGATGGTCATGGTGTTCTTATCTTCGATGAAGGTGACGGTGATGCCCCCCTCGTCATTGTCCGAGCCGTAGCCGAACGAGAACGAACCGCCAGGGCCGTCGATCGAGCCCGTGGCGGAGGAAAAACTGTATACGGACAATAAATCCTCCTATGTCAACGGTTTACATTCACGGCGATGACGACGCTGTGGATCGCGCCAGCCAGTTTGACGGCGACCTGGAAGGACACCGACTTGCGCGCCTCACGGTCGGCCTGCGCTTGCTCCGAAATGTCGGGCTGGTAGACGTAATACCCGGTCTCCAGGTAATCCCCCTGCTTCAGGGTCCCGAACCCGGCCGCGTTCCAGGTCCCAGGCGCGACGAGGCCGTTCTTGACCGCCTGCTGAAGGCACTTCTCGATCCGCGTCGCGATCAAAGAGTTGCCGGCGTTGGTCTGCGGCACCTTCGTCGTGGAGGTGTAGAGAAGGTTCCAGACATCAGTCTGGATGTAGTCCTTCAGCCAGTCTAGGCCGTGCACTTCGTCGAAGAAATAGCCATTCGACATCACCCCTTCCTGGATGATGGCGGTGGAATTGTCGTAGTTCACGAAGACGTTGCAGTGCTTCGCCTTCAGCGTGGAGGCCTGTGTCTCTGTCAGAGTCTCAGCTGTCATCCCCGGCTCGGTCTTGAACTTCATCGTGAGCGTGGTGTCGCTCCCGGTGAAATCCACCGTGGCCGCTCGGCCAAAGAAAGAGGCCGCCGCATAGGGCTGTGATGAATACTGTAGGAAGGTGTGCGAGAGGCCAGCATCCGAGCATAGGGAGGCGAGATCCTCCGTATTCGTGCTGTCGAGCACCGTGCTGCTGGTCACAGTGCCCCCCAGCATGCGCGCTTTCCCGAGCCCCTCGACGATCTGCGCCGCCGCGAAGAAGTCGTCTAGATTGTCGTCCGTATTCTGGACCAGGATGCCGGCATACCAGTCCCCGGAGGTGTCCACGAATGCCTCAATGGCATCGGAAAGGCTTTCCGCCGCGATGCCGTCGACAGGAGCAGACGCAGTGCTCGACGTGAACTTGAGGGCAGTCGCGACGCTGGTCCCGGTGGAATAGTTCGTCGCGTAGGTGACGGTGGAACTGGTTCCGGTCGTGTCCGATTTGACGACGAACCGGTTTGCGTTCGCATCCCAAGTCACGGACGCGCCGGTGAGCCCCGCATCGATGATCGCGGCGACGGCGGGGAGGTTGGACGCGGCCGAAAAGTTCAGGCCGGTGACGTTCTTCGCGGTGCCATTGATCGAAATGGTGAACGACCCATCCGTGATGCCGGTCCACTCCGACATGCGCCGTTCCGATGTGGACAGCACCCCACCTTTGAGCGTCCCCGGCGTTGGACCCTTTGCCCAGCGCCCGATATAGACGAGAGACGGCTGCGGGCTCTGCGAGAAGAACTTGGAGGCCGCCAGATATTCGCTGTCGGTCGATCCGAAATCTCCCCCAACCCCTTCCAGGGACGAGTAGGAGCGAATGCGCTCTCCCACATCGACCACATCTCGCGTCGAAATGAGCAGGCCGGCGCCAAAGTTCCGAGTTGTCGCCGCAGTTGGGGAAATCGTAACCGTGACGTTGACGACGTCCGATACGGCAAGACCCTGAGCCATCAGGTGTTCTCCGTGTTCCAGGTGGTGGTATTGCCGCCGTCTTCCGTGATGGAGCCTTCGGCCGACAGGAGGTTGCGGACCGCATAGACGCGGGTCACCGCGCGGTTGAGTTTGAACCGCAGGTCTTGCCTGCGGACCCACTGGTTGTTGACAAAATCGGGGGCCGCCCAGATGCGGGAGCATTCCAGGAACCCGAACCCCTGCGCCCGCAGCGCCTCCTGGTTCTGCGGGATCGCGAGCCCGTCCCTCATGCGCGTGGCATAAGCGAAGGCATCCGGCCCATAGAAGGAGGCCAGGATTTCCAGCTCTTCCTGGCGGGTGGCTTCATCCGTGCCCTCCCCATCCGGGTGGTGGACGATGGAGGGGAGCCAGTGTGCATCGCTCGTGGTGATGCGGTACGAGCACCAGTTGACGGTGAGGTCTTCCTTCGCTGGCGGGTTCGGTTGCCACGCCGGGCGAACCATCTTCCCTTGAAGTGCTGTGACGCCGACGATGGCGGCCTGGATCTGGTCCTCGAGCGCGTCATCGGCGGCCGGGGCAGTGGATGTGGGCGCGAGGTAGCCGCCCGACGCGGAATCGGTCACGGCGGGGACATTCCCTTCAGATCGCAGGATGCCTCAACGAATCCCGCCCCATATCGGCTGCAATCGCCCACGGCGCGGACCACATAGCGCTTGCCGTTCCAGGCGATTTCATCGGCGTCGTAGCCGTCCATCGATGCAATGAGGCGGAATTGCGTGATGACGGTGATGGTCTCGGAGACGTTCGAGCCCTCAGCCTGACGTTGGAGAGTGCTCCACTGGTCCGGGGTGACGACGGCGACGGTGGATGTGGCAGTCTCCGCGCGCCCGGACCGTCCGGTGTCGCCGATGGTGACGGCCTGCCGATAGACTGTGATTGTGTCGGCGAAGTCCGGGTCGGTGAGCAGTTCTGAGACGTCAAGGAGCGGCATCAGTCCTCTCCCTTTCGGCGGACTACGTAGGTCTGCGCATTCCGGTAGGCACCGGTGTCGATGAGGGGCTTCTCGCCGGTGCGGCCACGCGCCCGGCGCTTGGCTAGGGTGATCGGAGAAAGAGGCTCGAATGGTCCTTCGGTCAGCCTGTCCCGAACAGCATTCTGACCAATCATCCCCGCGGCGTGGAGCGCTTTGTCTGCCGCGTCCTTCTCGCCGCGAAGCGCGGCCCGTACCCCATTTCCAAGCGCCTTTGCGATGTCGTCGCTTGCCCCAGCTATGGCAGGCCGCAGATGTGGACGCGGAGGGATGTCGAAGCTCTCGCCATATCCATCATCCACCGTCGCGCCGAATTCATGAATGTAGCCGATCTCAGCATTGTTCAGAGCCGGGCGCCGCTCCCCCGGCTCCGGCTCGCGCCCGGCATTTTCGGCCGGCACCCCCACCAGGGCCTCGTTGTGGGTGAGCCCCCGTAGCGCGGCAAGCACCTTTGGCATACCGCGCTTCTTGATCTCGACCGTCATCAGGTGATCCGCGCCCGGCGATTGGCCGCGTAGAACGGGCCGGAATAGGCGCCCTGCATCATCTTGTAGAGCCGGGTGCCATAGGTGGTCAGGTTCCAGGCCCCGGCGCCGGTGATGGTGGTGCTCCCGGTATCGTAGGATACCGTCACCTTATCCACGGTCTTGGAGGACGTGAGGCCGGAGGAGCTGCCCCCGATTCCACCAAATGCCGCCGCCTTCGCGTCCTTCGCCCCCAATGCGAGATTGTGCGCGGCGAACAGCATCGAGGCGAGATTATAGTTCGCGCCGAACAGCCTCTCGCTGATCTGGTTGGGGGCTTGCCCCAGCCAGAACGCCACCTGCGCCTCGGGAAAGGTCATGGTGCTCGCGAACTCCGGGAACGCCGCGACGAAGGTGGCGTAATCGACCATCTCAGGCGGCCTTCAGATCGGCTTTGCGGATGCCGCGCCCGCGGGCATCGCCGTCCGGGTTGAGGGGCTCCAGGCCGCTCTTGATCTCCGCCTGCTCCTCCGCCTGCTTCTTGGCGGTGTCCACCCGTTCGGTGGCGAAGATCAGCCCGGCCTTGACTGCCGGGTGCTCGGCATTCTGGCGCAGCCATTCATCCCAGAAATCGGCGTCCACGCCAGAGGTGAGCGCATAGCCGCCGGAGACCGGCGCATTCGGCGCGTGACCATGG
This sequence comes from Xanthobacter agilis, assembly GCF_021730435.1. Lineage (GTDB taxonomy): Bacteria > Pseudomonadota > Alphaproteobacteria > Rhizobiales > Xanthobacteraceae > Xanthobacter > Xanthobacter agilis. The sequence continues at coordinate 9,473 of NZ_JABWGX010000013.1, read as the reverse complement.
GGCGCCGCATAGCCCTTGATGGTGACCATGTGGCCCACCTGGGCCGCCTCTTCCACCTCGCGCGTGCCGCCGCCGAGGATGGCTTCATAGCGCTTGTTCATGATGAAGGTGCGCAGCACGAGCCCATGCGGGAGCTTGCACGCCACGGTGACAGTCGAGCCCATGGGGCCTCCAAAAGAAAGGCCAGCTCGGGATGCCCGGCCGGCCGTGTTGCGGGAGAGATGGATGCTTCAGATGCCGAGCATGGATGCGATGGCCATGGGCTGGCGGATGACCGCTCCCCAGGTGCCGCCGGTGCGCTTCTGGCGATAGCTCGAAAGCTGGCGGATGATCGAATGCGCGCGCATCTTCTCATTGAACGCGCAATATCCGGTCTCCTGCCCCTCGACGGAAGTTGCAATGAGCTGCATGAGATTGCCGCCCACGACGCCATTCGGATTGGAGGTGCTCTTGACGCCGTACTGAACGGCAGTCACGACCTTGATGTTCGGATAGGACTGCTTGAGGATCTTCTCCGCGGTGATGCCGAACGAATTGGTGAAGGACAGTGCCACCTCGCAGGCGGGCGACATAGCCAGCACCATGGGCGTCGAGGCATCCACCAGGCCGCCAGTCTGCGCCACGAGCTGGGTGAACAGCGCCAGGATGTCGTTATAGACCTCGTTGGCGGTGCAGTTCGGCGCGTTGTTGTTGAACCAGGTGTTCCCAGAGGCCGGGGACGCCTTGGTGGACGGGGTGAGGCTGGCAGACAGGTTCGGGTCGTTCAGGATGCCGTAATTCTCCAGGCCCGACACCCCGAAGAAGTAGCTGAGGTTCTGGAAGCGGTTCATGTTGTTGGCCGCCGCCGCGTCCAGCTCGCTCACGAAGTTGATCTTCGCGAGGCCGGCCCGCTCCAGTTCCAGCTCCCCGTACTCGACGATGGTCTGGTAGAGATAACTCTGCCGCTGCGGGAAGGCGGTATTGGCGCCGGACCGCCCGTTCTCGGAATGGTCCCCATAGCTCGACACCTCACCGTCGTGCTCCACCACCGGGAACATCGCGGTCTGGTCGAGCCAGGAGCCCTTTCGGACCTCTCCCAGGATCTCCGCTGCCTTGGTGGGGGCGAACAGGATTTTGAAGACCTGCGGGTCCACCATGGTGGTGAGGAAGGCGGGGATGCCGCCGTTCGGACTGGTGCTCAGCGTCGGCTGGGCATCTATGGCGAGGGTGAAGTCGCGCTTGGCCTCCTCAGTCACATAGGTCATGACGTCGGGAAGGACGGCGCCGGCCTCCGCGAAGCGCGCGGCGTCGAAAGCCCACGCGGCCTTCGCGTCCTGAAAATTGTGGAAGGTCATGTGTGTGCTCCTTAGCCGAGCGAGTGGGTGCTGATCTTGACCAGCTCGCCAGCGGCGGCGGTCGATCGGGCGATCCACCGCGTCTCCACATTGGAGGTGGCGGTGACGGTGGTGCTGGATGCGGTCTGCGTGGGCGACACGATGTAGGTGCCGGTGCCGCCGGTGCCCGTACCCAGGGCGGTGATCGTGGTGCCGGAGGTCACGCCGGATCCAGACAGGACAGCGCCCACCTTCAGAGTGCCGGACGACACAGCGGACACGGTCAGGGTGCCGTAGGTCTCCGAGATGGTGGTGGACTCCACCGTCTGCCCCGCGAGATCGACAGCATAAGTACCGACGCCACCAGAGGTGCCGGAGAGCTGCGACACCACCTTGGTGCCGGACGCCACATTGGTGCCGGACAGGGTGCCGCCGGGCACGATGGAGCCGGACGACACCACGGTGACAGTCAGCACATTGTCCGTGATCGATCCAGTGACGGACGCGGTGCTGGCAGCGATGGCGCCGGTAACGCTTGCCGTCGCGGCCGACCCCGTGACCGCGAAGGAGGCGGCTCCGTTGGACAGATCGGCATAGGCCACCTGTCCGGGGCGGGCCGTAGTCGAGCCCTCGTTTTTCACCCACAGATCAGCGGACGACAGGACCGTGATCGGGAAGCCGGCGGGAACGACCACGCCCGCCTCCTGGAGATAGGTCGTAAAAAGCGCCTGCTGCTCACGGGGGATGATGCCGGCGGGGGCTCCCAGGCCGGTGTTGAACACCGCCGCCGGGGCGCCGTCCGCATCGTCCGTCCCATAGGAGAGCCACGCGAACCGGCCGATGGTGGCGCCGCCGACACCGGCGACAAGACCGCCGGGGCCAGCGAGGACGGATGCACGCGGATTGGTGGAGGCGAAGTCGCCCGCGACGGCCGGAGCCTGGGCGACGTTCACCTGGGTTTGAAAGTTGGCCATGGTGATTTCTCCTGGCTCAGATGATGCGGACGGGGGCGAGGCCCGGATAACGATCCGCGAAGCCCTTCGCGACCGCGGAATCCTGGGCAACGGCGGGCTTTCGGGCGGCGCCGGGCTTGGGCTGGTGATGCAGGATCACGGGATAGGCGGACGGGTGAACGCCGGTCACATCCACACCCAGCATTTCGAGCGCCGACTTGTAGACGCTGTCGGCGCTGTCCTGAGCGATGGCCAGCTCGCCCACATAGGGGCGGATCGCCTTCTCGGCTTCTCGGATCGCCTGCGCATGGGCGCGCTCGGCTTTCACTGCGGCGGTGATGGCCGCGTCCATGGCGGGCTTGTCCACCGGGTCTTCCTCCGTGTCAGGGTCTTCGTCGAGGGCGGCCGGCGCTTCGGCAGATTCCGCCTTCGTGAGCTTGCCGATGGCTTCGATCATCGCATCCATCTTCGCGGACAGGGCCGCGATGGGGTCCACCGGGTCCGCGTCCTTCACCGGATCGGAAAGCAGCGGAGCTGGCTCCTCTTCCGGGGTCATGTTGTCGAGGCTGTCGAGCACACCCGGAAGGTTTTCCAGGTCGGCATCCTGCGCCAGCTTGCCGGACACACGCTTGGTGATTTCGGCGATGATGGACGGCTTCTTATGCGTGTAATTCTTCGCGGTCACACCGACAAAAGCCGGGGCGATATCAATCTTTTCGTCGGCAGCGAGCTTCGGCGCAAGGAATGCCGCCACGGCCCCCTGCGTGAGCACGGCCTTGCGCGACAGCACAGTCTTGGCCATAGGTGAGTTCTCCTTGGAGTCGCCGACTACAACATCAGGCCCGGCGCGGCCCTCGGAAACGATTGCAAGATGATTTCCAATGATGTCCCGCATCACTCCGTCGTATGCTTCCCCGTCGATTTCTCCGGGGGTCATATCGGCGCGGTAGCGATAGGCGCAGGACAGTTCTTTTTGGGCACTGCTCTCCACGCCGCCGATGGCGTCGCGTGCCCAGATAACGAGGCTGTTTTTCAGGTATGGCGCCTCGAACACGGCATCGGTGCCGGTGGAGCCCACCACCAGGTCGGGCTGGTGGCTGTCCGCCGTCACTGGCACATGCCGGGAGAGCAGCGGCAAGTTGTTGAAGCTTGGGGCGGCCTTCTCCAGCTCATCCGGATCGCGGTAGAGCTGATAGACCTTGTCCGGGTCGAGCCCGAGGGCTTCGAAGTCCGGGATTTCCTTCCCGTAGTAGGGGCAGACGTTGGCCTTGCTGATCGGCGTCAGCTCCACATGGAGCCGGCCGTCTGCATCGTAGGCGCGCACGGATGCTCGGTCGAAGGCGTATACCTCACCGCTCATGCCATTGAACCTCGTGAGAAATGGGCTATCGTCCCTCCCCGGCGCGCAAGGAGGACGAATGCAGAAGCCCGCGACTGATGGATTGCCACCCCTACCGCCGGAAGACCTCGTCGAAATGCTCCGAGAAGCCGCTCAGGATGAAACAGACGAGCTGAACGAGGACATGCCAGAGGCTGCCTTCAGGCTGGGCCTAGCCAAGAAGCACCGCATTGAGGACGCCCTGCAATGGGACGCCGCAGACTGCATTGAGCGGCTGGTGAAGCGTATCGATGAGCTTGAGGCCGAACTTTTGGCCATCAATCCACGCGGAACTTCGATAGGTCGTGAACCCCAGGAATAACGACCTCGGGCCAGCACCTGCACCGATAGATACACCCCGCATGCGCCCGCGCTCCGGTGCGGCGGTCCGCGATAGGCGGGCTGTTCCACGGGATGAATTGCCCCTCGAGGATCTTGTGATCTTCGCGCACGTCGGTGTCGCCTGACGTGCGCCAGAAATAGCCCGGCGACCCGATGTGTTCCGCCCGCGCCCGCGTCAGCTCCGTGGCCGTCCGGCTCACCTCGGTCCGGGCGATGAGCATGGCCCGACTCTCCGCAACCTCACCAGAACGCATGATCTCCTCGGCGACCTGCGCCGGCCGGGTGCCCTGCACAATGCCTTCCAGGGTCAGCTTGCGGACTCGCTCTGCCGCCTCCCTCGGGATGGAGGTGATGAGTGCCGTTTGCGCCTCCAGGCGCTCGCGCATCACCCGGCCCGTGGGCGCCTCCGCAATTTCCTTGCGCAGAGCCCGGCCCATCTTGCGGGACACCTCAAACCATGAGCTTTCGTCCCGCGCCGCGACCTCCTTGACCATCCGGTCCGCGACGGCGAAGGCCCAATCGTCAAGCTGCTGCGCATAGCGGTTGAGCGCCGTCTCAATCTGTGCCGTCAGAGCAGGGTCGACAGGCTCTTCCGGGTCGACTGGCGTGGGATTGAACGCATCGACGATGGATTGGACATGCAGCGCCACGGAACGCAGCGTCTTCACGTACCGATTCTCCGTGACCCTGGAGCGCTTGAATGCCTTTTGCTCGGGGGTCTTCGGCTTGGCTTTGTCGAATGCGAGTTCCAGGGCGGGGAGCATTCACGCCCCCTTCCCGGTCAGGCCGCCTTGTCGGCTTCCTTCGCCTTCGGCGCCGCGAACATCTTTCGACCGTAGACGAGCGCTTCGCTCATCTCGCGCCGAAGCGATTCGATCTCGGAGGGCGCCAGCATCTCGGAAGTTGAGAAGGAACTGGGCTTCGTCCGCGGTGAGAGCGCGGGGCTCGATGTGGAGTTCTTTTCGGACGACATCACCGAACCTCCTTTCAATCTCGCGGATACGATGCGGTTCGGCCGCCATTTTACCGGATCGGCCCGCATTCACAAGAGCGACCACGCCCGCCACCTCACCGCCGCCGGCCCGGATATGGTGCGCCATCTCCGCCACCGTCGCACCCATGACCGTCACGTCGTCTACGATCACATACTGGGCGCCAGCCTTCACCTCGCCCTCGAACAGCGGGCGGGAGATCATGCGGTCCATGGCCTTCGCGCCGGTGTGAAAAGCCCTCACCGACTGCACAACCAAAGCGTCTGCCTGAGCCCCGGTCTCTTCGGCTAGGCGGGCGGCCATCATGACCGGGATCTTGTTCCGTCCTGTCGCCTCGACGGCGAGGACTGGAGCATAAACGGCGTCCGGGCCGAACCTCTTGCCCGCCTTAGCGATCACCTCTGGCTTCATGAGATCCCGCACGATCTCCACAGCCGCGTCCGGATCGCCCGCCTTCGCTGCGGCATAGGCGGGGTGGGCCTTCATTTCAGCGTCGCTGGTGAAGGAAGAGACCACCTCTCCCGCCTCGCGCGGGACACCATCGGTGCGCGGGTTCGCCGCGGAGGTTTCAGCCTGCGTCTTCACCTTGCCTCCACCGCCAGAGCCGCCGGCCGCAAACTTGCCTGCGTCATCGCGCGGATGATCGCTCTCTTCCCACTCGGCGTCCATGCCGCCATCAAAAGGGCGGGAGGCGCCCTCCTTGCGCGCCCGCTCCAGATAGGCCGAAAGGCGCTCCGTCAGCTTCGGGGCGACACGCGCAGCCTCAGCGGGGGAGGATGTGACAAGGCGGGCATAGCGGGCGAGATTGCTTTCCTCACCCCCCTCATCTCGCACGCGCTCCAGATCCGCCCGCGTCACGCTGCGCATCCCCGCGAGGGTGTCGAAGAAGGGCGCTCCCATCCTGGATTTCGCGTCCGCTCCAGACAGCCCGGAGACCATCTGCCGGAGGTCCGCCAAGAACGCCTCCGGGGGCACCTCATAAGGGCGAACCAAACGGGCCATCGCCTCCTTGAGACCCAGCGAGAGGTCGTCGCCAAAGGTCTTCGCGAACCACTGGTCCTCCACCTTACGGCGGGCGGCCTCAGCTTCTTCCGGTGTCGGCCCGGCGTAATCCTCGTCGTCTTCGTGCTTCGCCCATTGGTCGGACGCCCAATCGTCCTGGTCCCACGGGCTCGTCTTGCCAGTGTACCCCTCCCCCCATCCCCCTAAGCGATCACGGAAGGCCGGGGCCAATGCCTTCAGCTCATCTGCGTGGCGTTCAGCGACAGACGCCAGTGGGGTGCCGATGACATCACGCATATCATCCTGCGTGAAGCGGGCGCCGACGAAGCGGTCCAACTTCTCCACATCCCGGTCGCTCAGATCTATGGGGGCATAGTCGTCCAAGACCATGGTCGCCCCGCGAGCGACCTTCTCCTCAAGCGGGGCGTTCCGCGCCTCGAACAGCGCGGCGCGGTGCAGATCGCGCTCCTGGTCCGAGAGCACGTCGCTCAGGTCATCGCCTATAGCGTTTTGTAGGGCGGAATATGGGTCAGCGTGGTCCCCAAGAGCTGCCGCGACGGATGCCGCCCGCTCCGAAGGTGAAAGCGTGGATGGAGGCGGAGGGGCGCCATCCACGTCGTCCTCGTCATTGTCCCCATGGGACGCCCCACCGGCCCCACCGGAAAACCGCCCATCGTCATCACGCGGATGGTCTTCTTCGCTGAAGCCCTCGTCCTGCCCGCCTTCAAAAGGGGGCCGGGTCTGTTTTTCGCCTCCTGGGGTCGGGGGCGCGAAGTCTGGTTCAGGCGGCGGCGGGGCAAGCTTCGCTTCGACCACATCCATTTCGGTGATGGACGTCCACACTCCGGTCGCTTGGGACAGCTTACGCAGCTCCTCCATTGCGAGGGGCGTATCCACCAGCCCGGAGCTTTCCGCCTGGACGATAGCCCCGGTGAGGCCAACCGCGACCGTCGCTTTTTCAACTGGCGTCAGGCGGTCCGCCGGTGCGGCGGCCACATCGATGCTGTCGTAGATCGAGTCGTCATCCGAAGCGATGCGCTGGCGCTCCTCCTCCGGAGAAATGACCTTTCCGGCGATGAGCACCTGCCCTGTCTCCGCGTTGATCTTGCGGATCTCCGCGGCTTCCTTCTCCGTGACCTGCTTCAGCGGCTCCCACGAGAAGGTGATGGCAGGGTCAACCTCCCCGAACAGGGAGAGCTGGATGAACCCGAGAACGGTGCGGAGCGGCTCGCTCAGCATCGACTCCTGGAGCGCGTTGATCCAGGTGTAGAAACACTCCAGCTCGCCTTCGGACGAGGCGTTGAGGCCCGCCGGCTGGATGCCCAGGAGCTTCACCAGCGGGATGCCCGAAACGGAGGCCATGTGCTCCTGGGTCTGGGCCTGGAGCGCGTCGAGGGTGCTCAGGCTCGTGGAGACGTTGGCGAAGTCCTCAAGCTCCTTGTCCGTGAGCATGAGCCCACGGTTGTCCCGCATGTTGTTGAAGAAGTCCGCGCGGGCGAACAAAGCGTCCCCATTCGGGTCCATCGACAGCTTGTCGGAAAGGTTCGTCTTGAGGACGAAGACCGAGAACGACGAAATGAGGTCTGCCACCGATTGTCGGGTGCGCAGCCAGTTGTCTACATACGGCTTCGCCATCTGCGACAGCGACAGCCCACCGAATGAATAGGCCGGCTTCAAGAGATCCGGGACTTCTCGCCCGATGATGGTCAGGAGGCGGGAGGAATGAACCTCCTTGCCCTGCACCATCCACGTCGTGGGCTTGAACCAATCCGGACGAAGAGGGTCGAAGCTGTTGTAGTCGTTGGGGTAGCACCAGACAGCTTCAACCGCTCGGAGCCGGCGCAAAGACCCCTTACTGACCTTGAGGCGGCTGATGTCGTTCCAGCCGTCTCCCACGGATTGGCGCAGCTCTTCGCGGTCGTCCGTCACCCCAAAGTCAAGGTAGATGTGCCCACGACCGAAGAAGCCATCCTGCTCGACTGCCTCGCGGAAGACGTCCCGCACATGCAGCCGGCCCATGGCCTCTTCAAGAGACTTGATCTTGTCGGACTTATCCTCGTCGCCGTCCGCCTTCAAGCGCACCCATCCACGCGTCATTTCCATCGCGAGGATCTCAGAAATGCGGCGGTACTCCGGACGCTGGGCAAGCTCAGAAAGGACGGGGTAGCCCAGGAACCCGGTGCTCCCAGTGTCCTGCGTCAACCCCCCGGATGCCCATCCAAGCGTGTCCTGATAGGAGCTGTCTAGGGCCATGCCTTTGCCGACGCTTGCCGGCGGGGCATAAGGGGCGAAGATGTCCGTGACAATCCGGGCCGGCTTCTGCCTGGATCGCGCGAGTGCCACGTCTCCAATGCGCACGGACCGGCCGGCTTCTTTCTTCGCCTTCTGATTTTCGTAATAGCGCCGGTTCCGCTCCCGGCGCTTCTCTTGCGCCTCCGTCACAGGCGGAATCCTCGCGAGCGCGCCAGAGCCCCATCGGGGATGATGAGCTGCGGGGCGCCGCACATGTCGGAAATGGCGTCCATGAATGGGTCCACTTGGTCATCATGCGCGCCATCGGGGAAGGACAGAATTTCGCTCATGAAGTCCTTCTTCCACGGTGCCGTTTTGGGGATGCTCACGAGCCCTGATGCCACCGATGGGACGATGTCTTGGGCTCGTGTGAATTTGTCCTTGTCCCGCTGGATCGGGACGACAGGGATGGCCTTGCGCCGCAGGCCCTGGATGAGACCAGTCCCAGAGACCTTGTCTTCGACCGCCATCTTGCGGAGCGCGCCCCATCGGTCCCGGTCGAGCTTGGCGGCTTCACTCCATAGACGGATAGCCGTGGCCTCCAGCTCAGGGGCCTCAAACCTGCCTCGGGTCAGGCTCAAGAGATAAGCCTTCCCGTCCATGCCTTGGCCCCAATGCTCAAAGACGCTGTAGTCGTTCCGTTCCCTGGTCTTCTGCGCCGTGTCCACGTAGATCGCGCGCCACTTCATCCGAGGTGGCTCGTCGTGCTCCAGGAACCATTCCGATTTGAACAGGTTGCCGCCAGCGACAATGGGGTTTTGCTGGTATAGGGCCTCCCAGCTCGCGGGCGTCATCTGCGCCCGGCGATCCATCAAAAAACCGAGGCTCTTGTGCTCCGGGAACAGCGGTTCCCCTGCCCTCCGGTGGGCTTCATCCACCTCGGCAATGGCGGGATACCTGAGGACCTTTACGGAGGGGTTCGCTTCTATCAGGCGTCCGGCAGGGTCGTCGATGTGCCAACGAGTGAGAATGAACAGCAGCCCGGCGTGTTCAGAAAAGCGTGTGAAGAAGTCGTCGTTGAACCAGTCCCACGTCTTTTCTCGGATCGTCTCGCTGTTTGCCTCTTCACGTCCCTTTATCGGGTCGTCGATGATCCCGAGGTCTAGGGTCTAAACTCAACGGCTGAATAATGATTCAATTGGCTCATGGGAGGATGATTCGCCATGAGCCGGTTGTTCTGGTTGAACGAAGAGCAGTGGGC
>NZ_JABWGX010000012.1 GCF_021730435.1 Xanthobacter agilis | reverse complement strand
ACTCCGGTTCACCGAAAATGCTCTAGCTCCTTATTTTATCGCAATTTCAGACGCAAAACCGCTGCACGCTTTTGCTGAAATTGCTCTAGGCGGCACCCGGTGGCCGGGAATCGTCGCCTCGGCGATGACATGTCATCGCCATGTTAGCCGGCGAGGGCCTTTCGGTCTCCCGCCTCCCATCGCTCCCGTCTTTCGGGCAAGGCACCTTGGGCGAGGGTCTTCGGGCGCAGGCGTCTTCGGGTGCAAGCGTCTTCGGGTGCAAGCGTCTTTGGGTGCGGGCGTCTTCGTGTCGGAGGGCGGTCGCGGGGCCGGTTCGCGCATGGCCCGCGACAGACGCCGGAAAACCACCAGAAATGGCCCGATTTCGCGGCCGGGTCGGTGCCGGCGGCCGCCGGCACACTCAAGTATGCCGAAAGCGCGCGCGGATCCGCTGTTCCAGCTCGTCGCGGACCGCCCGGTAGGCATCAAGGCGCTGCTCGCGGCTGCCGCTTTCGCGGGTGGGGTCAGTGGTGGGCCAATATTCCACGTCGAGCGCGTTGGTGCGGGTCAGCTCCAGGGCGCGATGATGGGCGCCGGGCGACAGGGAGATCGCGAGATCGAACCCGAGACCTTCGTATTCCTCAAGTTCTTCCAGGCTCTTGGGGCGGTGCTTGTGCACGTCGAGCCCGATCTCGTCCATCACCGCGGTGACGAACGGGTCCGGCTCCCCGGCGATGACGCCGGCGGAGCCCACATAGATCGATTTGCCGTAGAGATGGCGCAGCAGAGCCGCCGCCATCACTGAGCGCACCACGTTCTGTCCGCAGATGAACAGAACCGACTGCGGCCGCGCCGACCGCGAACGGGCACCGCCGGGGTCCGCCACCATGGGCATCCGCTCAGCCCTTCCAGTGCAGCGCGCAAATGAGGGTGAACAGGCGGCGGGCGGTGTCGAAATCCACGTCGATCTTGCCCTTCAGCCGCTCCTGGAGCAGCTCGGACCCCTCGTTGTGAGTGCCGCGACGCCCCATGTCGATAGCTTCGATCTGGCTTGGGGAGGCGGTGCGGATGGCCGCGTAATAGCTCTCGCAGATCAGGAAATAGTCTTTCACCACCTTGCGGAAGGGGGTGAGGGAGAGGTGGTGCTGCACCACCTGTTCGTCGCTCTCACGCTTGATGTCGAACACCAGGCGGTTGTCCATGAGCGAGATGTGGAGCTTGTAGGGCCCCGCGCCGGGATCGCCGCAGGGATGAAAGCTGTTGTCCTCGATCAGGTCCCAGATGGCGGTCGCGCGCTCGTGATCGATCTCCGGGCCGGCATGGCCGATGGACGAATCGTCGAGCGTGACGGCGCAGAGGCGGGAGGGGGATTTCTCGCTCATGCCGTCACTGTCCTCCCCCGGCGTTGGTGCGGATGGACACCGACCGCCCGTGGGCCTGCAGCCGCTCCACCTCGGCCAGCCGCACCGCGGCGGTGCCCACCTTCCCGAGCGCATCGGCGTCGAGCTTCAGGATGGAGGTGCGCTTCATGAAGTCGAGCACGGACAGGCCCGAGGAGAAACGCGCCGAGCGGGCGGTGGGCAGCACATGGTTGGTGCCGCCCACATAATCGCCGATGGCTTCCGGCGTGTAGGCGCCGATGAAGATGGCGCCCGCATGGCGGATGCGGGCGGCCAGCCGGTCCGCGTTCTGGGCCTGGATCTCCAGGTGCTCGGGGGCGACGCGGTCCACCAGGGCCGGCGCCTCGTCGAGGTCGCGCACCTTGATGACGGCCCCGTGGTCGCGCCAGGAGGCGCGGGCGATCTCCGCGCGGGGCAGGGTGTCCAGCATGCTGTCCACCGCCGCCACCACGCGCGCGGCGAGGTCGTCGGAATCGGTGACCAGGATCGACTGGGCGGCGGTGTCGTGCTCGGCCTGGGCCAGCAGGTCGGCGGCGATCCAATCGGCATTGGCGGTGGCGTCGGCGAGGATCAGCACCTCGGACGGGCCGGCCACCATGTCGATACCCACCTGCCCGAACACCTGCCGCTTGGCCTGCGCCACATAAGCGTTGCCGGGGCCGACGATCTTGTCCACCGCCGGGATGGTGGCGGTGCCATAGGCCAGCGCCGCCACCGCCTGGGCGCCGCCCACCCGATAGACCTCGTTGACCCCGGCGAGCCGCGCCGCCGCCAGCACCAGCGGGGCGATCTGGCCGTCGGGGGCCGGCACCACCATGACGATGCGCGGCACGCCCGCCACCTGGGCCGGCACCGCGTTCATCAGCACCGAGGAGGGATAGGCGGCGGTGCCGCCGGGCACATAGAGGCCCACCGCGTCCACGCTGGTCCAGCGATGGCCCAGGGTGACGCCGGCGGCATCGGTATAGGTCTCGTCGGTGGGGCGCTGGCGGGCGTGGTGCGCCTCGATGCGGGCCTTGGCGAATTCCAGCGCCGCGCGGGTCTCGGCGGGGATCGAGGCGAGCGCGGCATCGAGTTCGGCGTCGGTGACCTTGATGCCGAGGGCGGCAAGGTCCACCCGGTCGAAGGTGCGCGACAGGTCGATCAGGGCCTCATCGCCGCGGGCCCGCACGTCGGCGATGATGGCGGACACCTGGTCCTGCACATCCACGGACGTTTCACGCTTGGAGCCGAGGAAGGTGGCGAAGCGGGCGGGAAAATCGGAGTGTTCGGTGTCGAGACGGATAGGCATGGGGCTTTGCTAGATCAGGACGGCGGCCGAGGGAAGCCCCGCCGTGGGGGCTGCGCGGTCACGGCGCGCCCGCCGGGTGCGCGGCGGCCTTGGGTGAAGGGGTCTCAGGCGGCGTCGGAGCCGGCGGTTCCGCCCGTGCCCGGCTCGTGGCGCGGGGCGTGGGCGCAGCCCCAGGCCGGGCCGAGATCCTTCAGGCCGGCCTCGATGCACTCCACCTCAAGCCGCACTTCCCCGCCGCCGGAAAAGGTGAGCAGCACATAGCCCGAGGGCAGGTCGGTGGGAATGAAGGTGACCGCCAGGAGGTTGAGCACGCCGTTGCGCTGCGCCATGTCGATGCCGCGGCACTTGGCATCGCGCACCCGCTCGAAATGCAGGCCGGACCGGCGGCGCACCGTTTCGTTCGCGATCGCCCGCGCATCCCAGTCGAATCGGTTGAGCAGCAGGGCGAAGCGCTGGACGCGCGGCAGGAAGCCCATGTCCTCCACCTTGACCAGCGCGTCCTGGAGGTGGGCGGAAACGACGGCGAGATCTTCCTCGTCGAGGGCGAGCAGCTTCAGATCGGTCATGGCGGGCGCCTTCCTGGCTTGGCCTTCCCTGGTGCCGGCGGTGTTGTCGTCTGGGCTCTGTACGCTGTGAGCCGGCGACACTGGACATAGAGAGCGTGACGCCCGGTTTCAATGTCGCCGGCGCGCATGGCAAGGATGTCGCCGCCGGCGGCGCGGACGCAGGGGACGACGGCGGGGGATGATGGCGAGGGGACGATGGCGAGGGGGCCGACGCCCGCGTCCGGTCGCCGCGCTCAGGCCCGGCAGAAGGGCGCGCCGCTGGCCGCGTCCTGCGCCACCTGCCGGGCCGCCGCGGCGGGCATGGGGCGCGCGAACAGGTAGCCCTGGCCGAGGGTGCAGCCGTGGCCGCGCAGCCATTCGGCTTCCGCCTGGCTTTCCACCCCCTCCGCCACCGTGGTGAGGCCGAGGGCCGCGGCAAGGCTCAGCATCGACGACACGATCTTGCGGCAATCGGCGTCGTCGGTCAGGCGCCGGGTGAAGGACTGGTCGATCTTGATCTTGTCGATGGGCAGTTCCTGAAGGTGGCGCAGGCTGGAAAAGCCGGTGCCGAAATCGTCCAGCGACATGCGCACGCCCGCTTCGCGCAGCGCCGACATGGTGCGCCGGGCGGTGTCGAAATCCTGGAGCAGGGCGGTTTCGGTGATTTCCAGCTCGATCCGGCTCGCGGCCACGCCCATGCGCGCGAGCAGGGACAGGAGGGTGTCCGTCAGGTCCGGGTCGAGCAATTGCGGCGGGGACAGATTGACCGCGACCGAGAGGTCGGCGGGCCAATCGCGGGAATCGGCGCAGACCCGCTCCAGCATGGCCGTGAGCAGGCGGCCCACCAGGCCCGCATCCTCGACGATAGGGATGAAGGCCGGCGCCCCGAGCAGGCCGCGGGTGGGGTGGTGCCAGCGGGCCAGCGCCTCGAAGCCGCGCGGGCGCAGGGTCTGGAGGTCCACCAGGGGCTGATAGAGGGCGACGATCTCGCCGCGTTCCAGCCCCTCGCGCAGCTCGACCTCGGTGTCCAGCCGCTCGCGGCGATGGGCATCGAGGGTGCTGTCGTACAGGGCGTAGCGGTCCTTGCCGGCGCTTTTCGCCTGGGTGAGCGCGGTTTCGGCCCGTCGCAGCAGATCGGCTTCGCAATCGCCGTCGCGCGGGTATTTGGCGATGCCGATGGAGGCCGAGACCTGGACCCGCCGGTTTGGCGCAGCGATTTCCTCGTGCGCCACCTTCAGGATGCGTTCGGCCAACCGAAACAGTTCGTCGGTGCTTTCGTCGACCAGCGGGGACAGGGCGACGAACTCGTCGGCGCCGAGCCGGGCCAACGTTTCCTCTTGCCGGAGCATGGCGCGGATACGCTTGGCGAGCGTCGTGAGGACGGCGTCGCCCGCGGCATGCCCGTGGACGTCGTTCACCTGCTGGAACGCATCCACGTCGATGACGAGGACGGCAAGGCGCGTTCCGCTCGCGCGCGCTCGGGCCAGGGCGCGCGCGAAATCCTCCTGGAACAGGGCGCGGTTGGAGATGCCGGTCAGCCCGTCATAGCGGGACGCCTCCCGCGCCAGGGCCTCCGCCTGGTCGCGCTGGGTGATCGCCATCCGGAGCTGCCATTCGTGCACCACCAGCACCGCGATCGCGGCGAGCGCCGCCGCAACGATCAGGGCGAAGAGGTCGTTCAGATGCCAGTCGGCATGGCTCAACGAGATCCGATAGACATATTCCAATGCGTCAAGGTACTTTAATACGGCAAAAACGAAGAGCGCACCAACGGCGATGATGAGGTAGAGCTTCCAATATCTCCCCCCGGCTTCAGGTGGGGCGCCGCGCGACGACATGTTTCGACTTCGCCCCTGACGTTCTTGCCTGTTACCGTCGAGCCGGAATCATACCATTTCGCCCAGGTTTGGACAGGCGAGGGGCCGGTGAAGCCGGCGTCCAGGGGCGGGGCTTTCGGCGTTGCGGCGCGGAGCCGCCCCGCCGGGGTCAGCCGCTGATGCGCTCGATCTCGGCGCCGCAGCGCGAGAGCTTGGCTTCCAGCTTCTCGAAGCCTCGGTCCAGGTGGTAGACGCGCTGCACCAGGGTTTCGCCCTCGGCGGCGAGGCCGGCGATGACGAGGGAGACGGAGGCGCGCAGGTCGGTGGCCATCACCGGCGCGCCGGTGAGGCGCTCCACGCCATCGATGGTGGCGGTGTCGCCGTCGAGCTGAATCCGGGCTCCGAGCCGCGCCAGCTCCTGCACATGCATGAAGCGGTTCTCGAAGATGGTCTCGGTGATGCGCGAGCGGCCCTTGGCCTTGGTCATCAGCGCCATGAGCTGGGCCTGCAGATCGGTGGGGAAGCCGGGATAGGGGGCGGTGCTCACCTCGATCGGCAGGATGCCGCTCCCGTTGCGGCGCACGCGGATGCCCTCGTTGGTGGCATCGATCTCGGCGCCGGCCGCGCGCAGGATGTCGAGGGCGCTTTCCAGCAGGTCCGGCCGGGCGCCGGCGAGCATCACGTCGCCCCCCGCCATGGCGGTGGCCATGGCATAGGTGCCGGTCTCGATGCGGTCGGGCAGCACCGCGTGGCGGGCGCCGGTGAGGCGCGGCACGCCCTCGACGCGGATGGTGGAGGTGCCGGCCCCGAAGATGCGGGCGCCCATCTTGATGAGGCAGTCGGCGAGGTCGGTCACTTCCGGCTCGCGGGCGGCGTTCTCGATCACGGTCTCGCCATCGGCCAGGGTCGCGGCCATGAGGGCGGTATGGGTGGCGCCCACCGACACCTTGGGGAACACGATGCGGGCGCCCTTCAGCCCCTTGGGGGCGCGGGCGCGCACATAGCCGCCGTCGATGTCGAG
This sequence comes from Xanthobacter agilis, assembly GCF_021730435.1. Classification (GTDB taxonomy): domain Bacteria; phylum Pseudomonadota; class Alphaproteobacteria; order Rhizobiales; family Xanthobacteraceae; genus Xanthobacter; species Xanthobacter agilis. The sequence goes on along the minus strand of NZ_JABWGX010000012.1, from coordinate 133,863 downwards.
CTCGGCGCCCAGCGCCTTCAGGGCGTCCAGGTGGAAGTCCACCGGCCGGGTGCCGATGGCGCAGCCGCCGGGAAGGGACACCTTCGCCTCGCCCATGCGGGCCAGCAGCGGACCCAGCACCCAGAACGACGCCCGCATCCGTGACACGAGGTCGTAGGGGGCGGTGGTGTCGACGATCATGCGGGCGTCGATTTCCAGGGTCTGGCCGGCGTCGGGGTCATCGCCGTTGCGCTTGCCGTTGGTGGTGATGTCCACCCCGTGATTGCCCAGGATGCGCTGCAACAGCGCCACGTCGGCGAGGCGCGGCACGTTTTCCAGGATCAGCTTCTCTTCGCTGAGAAGGCTCGCGATCATCAGCGGAAGGGCTGCGTTCTTGGCGCCGGAGATGGGAATGGTGCCCTGAAGCGCGTTGCCGCCGACGATGCGAATCTTGTCCATGCTGGTCCTGTCTCCGGGGCCGTCCGGCTCGCGCCCGGCCCGCCCGCGACGCTTTCAAACCACGAGATCTAGCGCGCCTTCCCGTCCGGCACAATCGGGCTCTCGCCTGGCCCGCCAGAGATACCACCCTCGCGTGCAACGCCGGTGGCGTCGCGCACCGCGCCGTGGTCCGCGTCAGCGTCCGCCGCATCCCGGCGGGCGCGGCTCTGGGCCTTGCGCCGCGCCAGATTCGCCTTGAGGGCGGCGGCGAGGCGCGAGGTCTTGTCCTGAGGCTGAGACATGGGAAACGAGGTAGCGCTCCCGCGCGCCGGATGCAAGACTGGGACGCGCGGCGGCCGGTTCGAGCGGTTCCAGACTGCCGCCGGCGGTGCACGGCGTCGTGTTCTTTTCAGCCGGCTGTGCCATAGTCCCCGCCCGAACAGACATGCAGGACCAAGCCGACCGGGAGCCAGCATGACGCGCGCCGTCGATCCTTACCTGAAACTCTCGTCGCCGCGCATCTTCCTGGTGCGCATCGTGGTGTTCCTGGCCCTGTGCGCCGCCCTGGCGGCGGTGCTGCACCGGCAGATCTTCGCCGCCTTCCTCAACAATCCGGGGTTGAACGGGGTCATTTTCGGGGTGCTGGCGGTGGGCATCATCCTGGCCATCCGGCAGGTGGCGCGGCTGTTTCCCGAAGTCGAATGGGTCAATTCCTTCCGCCTCGCCGATCCGGGCCTTGCGGTGTCGCGCACGCCGACCCTGCTCGCGCCCATGGCCGCGCTGCTCGGCGACCGTATCGGCCGCATGGCCATCTCCCAGGCCACCATGCGCTCGATCCTCGATTCCATCGGCACCCGGCTCGACGAGAGCCGGGACATGGCGCGCTATCTCACCGGGCTGCTGGTGTTCCTGGGCCTGCTCGGCACCTTCTGGGGCCTTCTGGAGACGGTGTCTTCCATCGGCCAGGTCATCAGCGCGCTCCAGGTGGGGCCAGATTCCGGCTCGGTGTTCGAGGATATGAAGAGCGGGCTCGCCGCGCCGCTGGGCGGCATGGGCATCGCCTTTTCGTCGTCGCTGTTCGGCCTTGCCGGCTCGCTGGTGCTGGGCTTTCTCGACCTTCAGGCCGGGCAGGCGCAGAACCGCTTTTACACCGACCTCGAGGACTGGCTGTCCACCACCGTGCGCGACCTCGATCGCCTGCCGGGGGAGGGGAGCACCGCCGTCGGCGGCCTCCTGGCGCTGCCGGCCCCGCGGACCGAGGCGGAGGCCCTCATCGCCGCCATGACCCGGCTGGAGAAGACCATGTCGGAGGCGGGATCCCAGCGCGTGATCGCGGCCATGTCGCACCTCGCCGAGAGCCTGCAAGGGCTGGTGACGCATCTGCGCTCGGAGCAGGCGCTCATCAAGCAGCTCGTCGACACCCAGGGCCGCCAGCAGGAGGACCTGCGCCATCTGGTGGAGCGGTTGGAGCGGACCGCCGCCAGCCCCGAGCGGAGGTGAGCCATGGCCCTCGGCCGACGCGGGCGTGATCGCCAAATCGATTACTGGCCGGGCTTTGTCGATGCGCTCTCGACCCTGCTCCTGGTGTTCATCTTCCTTTTGTCCGTGTTCATGCTCACCCAATTTTTCCTGACCCAGGAGATGACGGGCAAGGACAATGTGCTGCAGCGCCTGCAGGCGCAGATCCGCCAGCTCACCGAGCTGTTGTCCCTGGAGCGGGCGAGCGGGCAGGGGGCCGAGACCGAGCTTGCGGCCGTGCGCGCCTCGCTGGAGGCGAGCGAGGCCGAGCGCGACCGCCTGCGCGGTCAGATCGCCGCCACCCCCGCCGCGCCCGATGCCGGCCGCGAGCAGGCCCTCGCCCGTGATCTCGATGCGCAAAAGGACGTGGCCGCCCGCGCCCTCTCCCAGATCGAGCTGCTGAACCAGCAGCTCGCCGCCCTGCGCCGCCAGATGGCGGCCCTGGAGGAGGCGCTGAACGCCTCCGAGCAAAAGGACAAGGAAAGCCAGTCCAGGATCGCTGATCTCGGTCGCAGGCTCAACGTGGCGCTGGCCCAGCGGGTGCAGGAACTGACCCGCTTCCGCTCCGAGTTTTTCGGGCGGCTCAGCCGGATCCTGGGCGATCGGCCGGACATCCGGGTGGTGGGCGACCGCTTCGTGTTCCAATCGGAAGTGTTCTTCGATCCCGGCTCGGCGAGCTTGAAGCCGGAGGCCTTGGCGGAGCTGGACAAGCTCGCCTCCGCCATCCTGGATCTGGAGAAGGAGATTCCGCCCGATCTCAACTGGGCGCTGCGCATCGACGGCCACACCGACAACCGGCCCATCGCCACCGCTCAATTCCCCTCTAACTGGGAGCTTTCGGCGGCGCGCGCCATCGCCGTGGTGCAATATCTCATAGCCAAGGGCGTGAGCCCGAACCACCTGATCGCCGCCGGCTTCGGCGAGTTCCAGCCCCTCGACCCCGGCGCCACCGACGAAGCCCACGCCCGCAACCGCCGTATCGAGCTGAAGCTGACGGAGCGGTAGGGGGCCGCAATGCGCCTGAGGCGCCCGGCGCCTTGACCGCGCCCTGTCACGGTGCCTTATGGCGGTATCGCCATAAGTGCCGGACGTCCCATGCCGCGATGGAAAAGCTTGCGATTGCGGAAGCTGCCCGCCCGCTTCGAGCGCTATGTGATGCCGCTGGTGCTGTCCGGCGTCATGACCTGCGTGGTGAGCCTGACCGATACGCTGCACAGCCTCGGCTTCAGCCCGAATTTCATCCGGACCTGGCCCGGCGTGTGGTTGCTCTCCTGGGCGGTGGCCTTCCCCACGGTGCTTCTCGCCTTGCCGCTCATCCGCCGCGCGGTCGCGCTGGTGGTGGAGGTGGAGGAGGCGGTGAAGGACGAGGTGGAAAATCTTGCGGCCGATGTGGTGGCGGACATGGCAGTCGAGGGAGCGCCAGCGGAGGGGGCGGGGGAAGTGGAAGGGCGCGCGCATCGGTAGTGGTGGCTCGCCCCCTTGACGGACGCTCCGTGTCCGTGGCGTATGACGACGCGCCCGGCTTCTGGCCGGCGCCGTAAGCGTCCGACGTCAGGCAACGCATCCAACCCGGTCCGGTGGCCGGCCGGATGCGATTGGCGTTCCGGACCCGACCGGACCATCCAGATGGGATGGCCCTATGCCCTCCAATTCCTCTTCTTCGATTCGTGCGCGTGGGCGCAAATTGCCGGCGCGTTATGCCGGCTTCATCATGCCGCTGGTGCTCTCGGTGCTGATGACGCTGGTGGTTTCCGCCATCGCCACCGCCCGCAGTCTCGGCTTCAGCGGCGATTTCCTCGCCACATGGCCCGCCGCCTGGGGACTCTCCTGGCTGGTGGCTTTTCCCACGCTGCTCCTGGTGCTGCCGCTGGTGCGGCGCATCGTGGCGCTGATGGTGGAGGCCCCCGGCCGGTGAGGCAAAGAAAAGGCGGCCGCAAGGCCGCCTTTGTCCGTCGTGCCGCCTCGCCTGCGGAAGGCTCAATTGTCCAGGAACGAGCGCAGCTTGCGCGAGCGGCTGGGGTGCTTGAGCTTGCGCAGGGCCTTGGCCTCGATCTGGCGGATGCGCTCGCGGGTCACCGAGAATTGCTGGCCCACTTCTTCCAGCGTGTGATCGGTGTTCATGCCGATGCCGAAACGCATGCGCAGCACGCGTTCCTCGCGCGGGGTGAGGGAGGCGAGAACCCGCGTCGTGGTCTCACGCAGGTTGGACTGGATCGCCGCGTCGATGGGCAGGATGGCGTTCTTGTCCTCGATGAAGTCCCCAAGGTGCGAATCTTCCTCGTCGCCGATGGGCGTTTCGAGGGAGATGGGTTCCTTGGCGATCTTCAGCACCTTGCGCACTTTTTCCAGCGGCATGCCGAGCTTCTCGGCCAGCTCCTCCGGGGTCGGCTCGCGGCCGATCTCGTGCAGCATCTGGCGCGAGGTGCGCACGATCTTGTTGATCGTCTCGATCATGTGCACCGGAATGCGGATGGTGCGGGCCTGGTCCGCGATGGAGCGGGTGATGGCCTGCCGGATCCACCAGGTGGCATAGGTGGAGAATTTGTAGCCGCGCCGGTACTCGAACTTGTCCACCGCCTTCATGAGCCCGATGTTGCCCTCCTGGATCAGGTCCAGGAACTGAAGGCCGCGGTTCGTGTACTTTTTGGCGATGGAGATGACGAGGCGAAGATTGGCCTCCACCATCTCCTTCTTGGCCTGGCGGGCTTCCTTCTCGCCCTTCTGCACCATCTGCACGATCTTGCGGAACTCGGCGATTTCGAGCCCCGTTTCGGTCGCCAGGGCGTGGATGTCGCCCCGCAGGTCCTTGATGCCGTCCTTCTCGTGGGCGACAAAGCCCTTCCAGCCCCGCGACCCGAGCTTGGAGACGCGCAGCACCCACTTCGGGTCGAGCTCCGAGCCCACATAGTTCTTCAGGAAGTCGTCGCGGGTGACGCCATAGCTTTCGGCGAGGCGCAGCAGCCGGCCTTCCAGCGACACGAGGCGCTTGTTGATCTCGTAAAGGTGCTCCACCAAAGCGTCGATGCGGGCCTGGTTGAGCGACAGGCTCTTCACGTCGAGAACGAGGTCTTCCTTGAGCTTCTTGGCCTTGCGCTCCTGCGCCGGCGACAGGCTCTCGTTCTTGAGCTTCGATTCGACGTTCTGGTCCTGCAGGCGCCGCAGCTTCACATAGGAACCGGCGATCCGGTCGAAGGTTTCCAGCACCTTCGGCTTGATCTCCGCCTCCATGGCCGCCAGCGACATGGAATTTTCCATGTCGTCGTCGTCGCCCTCGGGAATCGGGGGCTCGCTCAGAAGACCGTCCTCGCCCGCCTCGGGCGCAAGGGCGGCTTCCTCGCCCAGCGCCGCCGGCGGGTTCTTGCCCTCGGGGCCGGCATAGGTGGCCTCGAGGTCGATGATGTCGCGCAGGAGGACCTTGCCCTCCACCAGCTCGTCACGCCAGATGATGATCGCCTGGAAGGTGAGGGGGCTCTCGCACAGGCCGGCGATCATGGCCTCGCGGCCCGCCTCGATCCGCTTGGCGATGGCGATCTCGCCCTCGCGGGAGAGCAGCTCCACCGAGCCCATCTCGCGCAGGTACATGCGGACCGGATCGTCGGTGCGCTCGGCCGGCTCCGACTTGGCTTCGGACCGGGCCAGGGCGCGGGGAGCCGGCTCGGCGATTTCGCCGCCCTCGGCCTCCTCCGGCTCCTCGGGGCTTTCGGCCTCCTCGCTGCTCTCTTCGGCCTCGGCCTCCTCGGCCTCGATCACGTTGATGCCCATGTCGTTGAGCATGGCGAGGGTGTCCTCGATCTGCTCGGACGTGACCTCCTCGGAAGGCATCACCTCGTTGAGCTGCTCGTAGGTCACATAGCCCCGGCGCTTGGCGTTCTTGATCATCTTCCGGACGGCCGCGTCCGAGAGGTCGAGCAACGGCCCGTCGGGGGCGTCGGTCTCCTTCTCGGGCGCTTCGGTCGTCTCGGCAGATTGCTTCGCCATGGACATCTCCTGATGATCTCGCCGATCTTCAACGGCGAAACGGCGACGCAGCCTTCCGGCCCCGCCGCCTGTCGTATTCGGCTCCGGTCGCGCCCGTTCTGGACGCGTCCCCGTTAAGTCCGCCTGAACGGCGGTCCAATTGCGTCGCGCCGGACCCCGCATCGCCGGATCCGCCGGTGCGCGATCCCCTCTTGGGCGACCCTTGTTCGCGCCGTCGCCAGCGGTTCGGTCCCTGGGGACCGGCGGTGATCGTCATGGCGTTTTCCGCCTTTGCCGCGCGCCACATGTCGCCTTGCCCTAAACCTGCCGGACCGCCCTGCGGCCAGACAGCGCACCGAAGCCTTCCACCAGCGCCTCCATCCCCTCGATCGTCGAGAGGCGCTCGCGGACATCGCGCAGCCAGGCAAAATTTGCCTCGTTCGGGTCTTCCCCAAGGGACCTTTCAGCTTCCTTCAATTCCCTAGATAGCGCGTAAGCCTTGCGATGCAAGGCCGTCCGCTGCTGCCACCAGAGTCTTGCATCCTCTTTTGCGGTATTTGGATATGCGGGCCAGTCCATTTGCGGGTTGGCGAGGCCCTTGACCCTGCGGGAGAGGTCGTCGAGGTCCGTTGCCCCGAACTGTTGGGCGAGGGTATCCGCGGGCCCGTTTTCCGCGAGGGTCCCCTCCAGATGGGCGGCGACGAGGGCGTGTCGCAGCCGGTCCGCTTCCGGATTGGCGAACGGCAGCTCAGCCACATCTTCCGCCGCTTCGTCCAGCAGGAAGGGGTGGTTGATGAGGCAGAACAAGAGCAGGGCTTCGTTGCGTGGCAGCGCGGCCAGCGGCCCGCGCACCAGCGCGGTGCGGGCGATCTCCCCGCCCACCGAGCCGAAGCCGGTCTCCCGCCCCCGTGCGAAGCCCCGGTTGCCGTCGCGCCCACCGCGCTTACCGGAGCGCTCACCGCCGCCGGTCCCGCCGTGCCAGCCTCCGCCTTGCCAGCCGGATCCCGCGCCTTGCCAGCTTCCCCGGTTGCCGTCGCGCCCGCCGGCGGGGGCAAGCAGGGCGCGCAGGCGCTCGTTCATGTCCTGCCGGTAGTGCTTGCGCACGGTTTCGTCGGCGATGGCGCCCACCACATCGTTGAGGCGCGCCTCCAGGGCGGCCCGGCGCTCGGGGGTATCGATGGCGGCGGCCTCGCTCTCGCGCGCCCACAGCTCGGCGGCCAGGGGCCGGGCCCGCGCCAGCACCTCGGCCATGGCCTCCCGGCCGGAGCGGCGGATGAGGTCGTCCGGATCCTGGCCCTCGGGGAGGGTGGCGAAGGAGAGGCTGCGGCCCGCCTTGAGGTGGGGCAAAGCGATGTCGATGGCGCGGCGGGCGGCCCGCTGGCCCGCCTTGTCGCCATCGAACAGCAGCAACGGCTCGTCGGACATGCGCCAGAGAAGCTGGAGCTGGTCCTCGGTCAGTGCCGTGCCGAGCGGGGCGACGGTGGCGCCGAAACCCGCCTCCACCATGGCGATCACATCCACATAGCCTTCCACCGCGATCACTTGCGCGCCCTTGTGGGCATTCGCGCGGGCGTCGAAGCCGTTGTAGAGCAGGCTGCCCTTGTGGAAGAGGGCGGTTTCCGGGGAATTCAGATATTTGGCGGGAACATCCTTCTCCAGCGCCCGGCCGCCGAAGGCCACCACCCGGCCCTTGAGATCGGTGATGGGAAACATCACCCGGTCGCGGAAGCGATCGTAGGGGACCGGGATGTCCTCCCCCGAGATCAGCAGGCCGGTCTCGATCAGGGCCTCCACCGGCACGCCTTGCTTGCCCAGCGCCTCCTTCAGGTGGAAGCGCTCGCCGGCCGCGTAGCCCAGGTGGAAGCGCTGCTGGGTGGCGGGCCCGAGCTCGCGGTCCGCCAGATAGCCGCGGGCCTTGGCGCCGAGCCGCGATTGCAGGGTCTCCTCGAAATGGCGCGCCGCCAGCGCCATCACCTCATAGAGGGAGCGGCGGCGCTCTTCCTTGGCGGCGGCCTCGGGTGTGACCTCCGGCAGCGGCAGGCCGGCCATGGAGGCCAGCCGCTCCACCGCCTCGCCGAACGGCAGGCCTTCGGTCTCCATCAGGAAATCGAACACATCGCCATGCTTGCCGGACGAGAAGCAGTGATAGAAGCCCTTATGATCGTTCACGAAAAAGGATGGCGTCTTTTCCGCGTTGAAAGGCGAGAGGCCGGCGAACTCGCGCCCCTGCTTCTTCAGCTTGACGCGCCGGCCCACCACTTCCGACACTGGAAGGCGGGCGCGGATCTCGTCGAGGAACGCGGGGGGGAAACGCATTCGCGAATCAGTTCATCCGAAGGAATGATGGCGGGGGCTCCGGCCATCGTACCTTGACAGGAGCGCACACCACTTGGGCGTTCTGATGATTGGGCCGGCAGTCGCGGGGGGCGGGAGAACTGCGCCCGCAATCCTCGTTATCCACAAGGCTCCCCTGGAGGCGGATAATGCTTCCGGATCGGAAGCCGCCGCGAGCTTTGCCGTGGACCGCGATGGATGGCGGCGATAGCCTCGAGCCTGCAACCTGGGGCGAGCCGATGGATAAGGTTCGGGCGCGGGGCGGGGGCGCGGCGGCATGGACACCATTATCGATTTTCTGAACACCATTTTCTGGGGCTATGTGCTGATCTACGGCCTGCTGGCGGTGGGCATCTATTTCACGTTCAGGCTCAAGCTCATTCAGGTCATTCACTTTCCCGAGATGTTGCGTTCGTTGTTCCGGGCGAACGACACGGACAAGTCCGGCATCACTCCGTTCCAGGCCCTGTGCACCTCTCTGGCCTCGCGGGTGGGCACCGGCAACATCGCCGGGGTGGCGGTGGCGCTCTATCTCGGCGGGTCCGGCTCCATCTTCTGGATGTGGGTGGTGGCCACGCTGGGCATGGCGACCGCGTTCGCGGAAAGCACGCTGGCCCAGCTCTACAAGGTGAAGGACGACGAGGGGCGCTATCGCGGTGGCCCCGCTTTCTACATTTCCAAGGGGCTGAAGGCGCCGTGGGCGGGCGCGGTGTTCTCGGTCTGCCTGATCCTGTCGTTCGGCCTGGTGTTCAACGCGGTGCAGGCCAATTCCATCGCCGATGCCATGGAGGGGGCGTTCGGCCTGCCCAAGCTCGGCACCGGCGTGGTGGTGGCCGCGTGCGCCGGCGTCATCATCTTCGGCGGCATCGCCACCATCGCCCGCACGGCCGAACTGGTCGTGCCGTTCATGGCGGGCGCCTATGTGCTGTTCGCCCTCTACGCCGTGGTGACCAACATCACCGAGGTGCCGGCCATGCTCTACCACATCGTCGCCAGCGCGTTCGGCCTGGATGCGGCGGCCGGCGGGGTCGCCGGTTCGGTCATGCTGGCCATGATGAACGGGGTGAAGCGCGGCCTGTTTTCCAACGAGGCCGGCATGGGCAGCGCCCCCAATATCGCCGCTGTCGCCACCCCCGACCCGCACCATCCGGTCAGCCAGGGCTTCGTCCAGTCGCTGGGCGTGTTCGTGGACACCATTGTCATCTGCACCGCCACGGCCCTGGTGATTCTGCTGGCCGACGTGCTGGTGCCCGGCAACGGCGTCACTGGCACCCAGCTCACCCAGGCGGCGATGGAGGTGCATATCGGCTCGGCGGGGCGCTATTTCGTGGCGATCGCCATCTTCTTCTTCGCCTTCACCTCCATCATCGGCAATTATTCCTATGCCGAGAATGCCCTGGTGTTCCTGGGTCACGGCCATGTGGCCGGCATCGCGGTGCTGCGTGTCGCCTTGCTGGCCATGGTGATCTGGGGGGCGATGGAGAGTGTCGGCACCGTGTTCAACACGGCGGACGCGGCCATGGGGCTGATGGCCTCCATTAATCTCATCGCCATCGTGCTGCTGTCGGGGCTCGTGGTGCGGCTCACGCGCGACTATCTCGACCAGCGTCGCGCCGGCAAGGAGCCGGTGTTCCTGGCGAGCGCGATGCCGGACCTGAAGGACAGCATCGACACGGAGATCTGGAGCCGCCGCTGAGCCGTGGCGCGGGGGTGGGCGATGCTGGGCTTCCCCACCCTCCGGTCTGTGCGGCGCCGGCGTCAGCCGGCGACGGTCAGGGCGTCCTTCACCCATTGGGACGCCTTGCCGAAGTCGATGGCGCCGGCATGGCGTTCCTTCAACACGGCCATGGTGCGCCCCATGTCCTTGATGCCCTTGGCCTCGATCTCGCCGATGACGGCGGCGATGGCGGCGCGGGTGTCGGCCTCGCACAATTGCTGGGGCAGGAAGGCCTGGATGTAGCCGATCTCGTCGCGCTCCTGGGCGGCGAGCTCGGGGCGGCCCCCTTCATCATAGATCTTGGCGCTTTCCTCGCGCTGCTTCACCATCTTGGCGAGCAGGGCGCGCAGTTCGTCGTCGGTGAGCGGGTCCTTGCCATGGCCGCGCTGCTCGATGTCGCGGTCCTTCAGGGCGGCGTTGACGAGGCGGAGGGTGGACAGGCGGGGCTTGTCCTGAGCCTTCATCGCCTCTTTGAGGGCGGCATTGATATCGTCACGAAGCACGGGTCGATGTCCTTGAAGCTGAGCTGGCGAGGGGTCGGAGAAGTTTGCGGCGCCGGTCCGGATGGGCCTTGGGCGGGATGGCACCGCCCGCGTCTCGCCGTCGCGGTTCACCCGAAAGTGTTCACGCGAAACTGGTCTCGCGAAATTGCACACGCCTGGGCTCGAAGGGTCCAGCGTCGGTTCGCGCGTGCCGGGAAAAAGGTCGGCTGCGCTGGGCTCTTTCCCGATCCTCCCGGTTCGGGAGGGGAGAAGGACAGCCTGGCGGCCGGGCCGGACCTCGATCACCGAGCGACGGCGCACACGTTTTTCGCGCGCGGACGCTGGAAACGCGGCGCGTGACGCTCTATCTAGGCGATCCATGACGAACGAACAAGACCAGACCCCCACCGAACCGACATTCATCGGTTCCGGGCGCTCTCCTGCGGCCGACGGCTGGAGCGAGCCCGTCCCCACCGCCGTTCTCGTCCTCGCCGACGGTACGGTGCTCGAAGGATTCGGCATCGGCGCCGAAACCACACTGGCCGGCGAGGTGTGCTTCAACACCGCCATGACCGGCTACGAGGAAATCCTCACCGATCCGTCCTATTCGGGGCAGATCATCACCTTCACCTTTCCGCACATCGGTAATGTCGGCACCAACGAAGAGGACATCGAGACGGTGTCCATGGCGGCCGCGTCGGGAGTGCGGGGGGTGGTGCTGCGCACCGCCATCACCGCGCCGTCCAATTATCGCGCCACGCGCGGGCTGGACGCCTGGCTGAAGGCGCGCGGCATTCCCGGCATCTCCGGCATCGACACCCGCGCCCTGACCGCGCTGATCCGCGAAGCCGGCATGCCCAACGCCGTCATCGCCCATTCCGCCACCGGGACCTTCGACATTCCAGCGCTTCAGGCGCAGGCCCGGGCCTGGCCAGGGCTGGTGGGGATGGATCTTGTGCCCTCCGTCACCTCCGCTCAACGCTTCGAGTGGGACGAGACCCCCTGGGCGTGGGCCGAAGGCTACGGCCGCCAGGACGCGCCGCGCCACCATGTGGTGGCGGTGGACTACGGGGTGAAGCGCAACATCCTGCGGCTGCTGGCGGCGGCGGGCTGCGAGGTGACGGTGGTGCCGGCCACCACCTCGGCCGCCGACATCCTGGCGCTGAAGCCGGACGGTGTGTTCCTCTCCAACGGCCCCGGTGATCCGGCCGCGACCGGCGCCTACGCGGTGCCGGTGATCCGTGACGTGATCGCGGCGGGCGTGCCCACCTTCGGCATCTGCCTCGGCCATCAGATGATCGGCCTCGCGGTCGGCGCCAAGACGCTGAAGATGCACCAGGGCCACCACGGGGCGAACCATCCCGTGAAGGATCTCACCACCGGCAAGGTGGAGATCACGTCGATGAACCATGGCTTCGCCGTGGACCGGGAGAGCCTGCCCTCGAACGCGCTGGAGACCCATGTCTCCCTGTTCGACGGCTCCAATGCCGGCATCGCCTTGTCGGACCGGCCGGTGTTCTCGGTGCAGTACCATCCCGAGGCGAGCCCCGGACCACAGGACAGCCACTATCTGTTCGACCGCTTCGTCTCGCTGATCGAGAAGAACAAGGCGGCTTGAGCCGCCAAGCGCCCCTGCGCGCAGCCTCGGGCTGTGTGCAGGGGCCGCCATCTGGCGCCCCCCGACCTCACCTCCCGACCGGCACACGCCGGCGCGCGTAGCGTGCGGGCTGGGCATTCCTTCTCCGGCAATGCGCATCCGTTCGACCGGCGACCTGCGGTCGGTGCTGCCGCTTTCCATGCCCTTGCGGTATCCAGGGCACGGATTTCGCCGCGCTGAGCCAAAATGTCGCAGTTTTCGTTGACAGGATCATTTGTCGCACCCCAGCATGGGCCGCGCTGAAGGGCTCTGGTGCCGCGGTTGCGCCAGGGCGCATCGCTGACCGGCGAGGAGGGACCGTCATGATCACCGTGGACGATATCCTGCGCGAGAAGCGCGACACCCGAATCATTGCCGCCCGCCTCACCGACACCGTGGCCAAGGCCACCTTGCTCATGAAACGGGAAAACGTCTCCTCGGTCCTGGTGATGGACACCGGCGACACGGAGCACGGCACCGTCATGGGCCTCTTTTCGGAGCGCGACGTCACCCGTGCCGTGCTGGAGCATGGCGCCGCCACGCCGGGCATGGTGCTGGCCTCGTTCCTGGAGCGGGAGGTGATCTGCTGCGCGCCCTCCGATTCCATCGTCACCGTCTTGCGGCTCATGAACGAAAATCAGGTCCGGCATCTGCCGGTGATGGAAGATTTCAGCCTGATCGGCGTCATCAGCGCCACTGATCTTCTGCGCCATTTCCTGCAAGAGGCCGAGTTGCGCGGTGCGGCGGATGGCGTTCTGCGCAGCTCCACGCCGGAACTCACGGTCGTGAGCTGAAAGCCGCTTGGACGCGCCGTCTCCGCCCAGCGCTTACGCGGGGCGGGGCGCCAGATGGGCCAGCAGGCCACGGGTGGAGCCCGACGCGTCGGCCGGAACCGCCTCGCCCTGCACCGCGGGCAGAAAGGCCGTGGCCAGTTCCTTGCCGAGCTCGACGCCCCACTGGTCGAAGGCGTTGATGTTCCACACGGCGGCTTCCACGAACACGCGGTGCTCATAGAGGGCGATGAGGCGGCCGAGGGTGTAGGGGTCGAGCCGCCGATACGCCAGGGTCACCGAGGGCCGGTCGCCGGGGAACACGCGGTGCGGCGCCAAAGCGGCGACCTCCGCCTCGGGCAGTCCCTTGGCGCGGAGCTGCGCGGCCGCCTCCTCCAGCGTGCGGCCGCGCATGAGCGCTTCCGACTGGGCAAGGCAGCTGGCCACCAGCAGATCGTGATGGGCCTTCAGTTCCGGCTCGTGGCCCTCGGCGGCAATGAGAAATTCCACCGGCACGATCTCCGTGCCCTGGTGCAGCAATTGGAAGAAGGCGTGCTGGGCATTGGTGCCGGGCTCGCCCCACACGATGGGGCCGGTGGGCTGGGCCACCGGCAGGCCGTCGCGGGTGACGCCTTTGCCGTTGCTCTCCATGTCAAGCTGCTGGAGATAGGCCGGCAGGCGCGCCAAGCGCTGGTCGTAGGGCACCACCGCGCGGCTCGAGTAGTCGCACACGTCGCGGTGCCACAGGCCGATCAGCGCGAGCAGCACCGGCAGATTTTCGGAGAAGGGCGCGGTGCGAAAGTGCAGGTCCATGGCCTCGGCGCCGGCGAGAAGCTCGCGGAAACGCGCCGGTCCGATCGCCAGCATCACCGACAGGCCGATGGCGGACCACAGGGAATAGCGCCCGCCCACCCAGTCCCAAAATCCGAAGGCGCGCTCGGGCGTGATGCCGAACTCGCGGATTTTGTCGCGCGCCGTGGACACGGCCGCGAAATGGGCGCTCACCGCGTCCTCGCCCAGGGCGCGGGTGATCCAGGCTCGCGCGGTGTGGGCGTTGCACATGGTCTCGACCGTGGTGAAGGTCTTGGAGGCCACGATGACGAGGGTGGTCGCCGGATCGAGCGGCTTCAGCGTGTCGGAAATGTGAGCGCTGTCCACATTCGAGACGAAGTGGCAGCGCGGTCCGTCGTGATAGGGGGCGAGGGCGAGGGTGGCCATGGCCGGGCCGAGGTCGGACCCGCCGATGCCGATATTCACCACATCGGTGATGGCGCGTCCGGTGGCCCCCGTCAGATGGCCAGTTCGGATCGCGGTTGCGAAATCACTGAGCTGGGCGAGGGTGGTGCGGATCTCCGCCTTCACGTCCACCCCGTCGAGCATGAGCGGGGTGGCGCTGCGGTCGCGCAAGGCGACGTGCAGCACCGCGCGATTCTCGGTGACGTTGATGCGGTCGCCGGCAAACATGGCGTCGCGCAGCGTGCCGACCCCCGCCGCCTCCGCCACCCGCAGCAGCAGCGCCAGGGAATCAGCGCACAGCTCGGTCTTGGAGAAGTCGAGCAGGAGGTCGTCCTGCGCGCGGGAGAAGGCCGCAAAGCGATGCGGATCGGCGTTCAGGTCACGCAGCGAGCGGCGGCTGGCCGCGCGGACGGTGGAAAGCAGGTGCCAGAGAGGTTGCGTCGCGGTCATGGGCGAAGCGGTCCTTCGATCGTCCGGCGGCAGGGCGAACCCGTGCGTCTTGCCGGGGGACGATCTCACGGGAGTTGACGTACCGAAGGCATTGGTGCTCCCGGACGTTGGCCGCAGTACGTCGCTCATGTGCCGTGACTGCCCGATCATAGGCGATTACGTGATGGAGTGATGACCAAGTGGGGCAAGCCCGTCCCCCGTCGCGCCCACCAGGTGCCCGGCCCTCGCGGGCGGGACGCGCGGCCGGCGCTCCGGCTTCCGCTCCCCTATAGCACGCGGCGCCGCCCTTGCACCCCGGACGCCGGCGGCAAAATAAATTGCCTTGGGTTGAGTTTCCGCGTGCGCGAATGCCGCCGCGGCGGTGAGCGATGCTGAGGGCCCGCGCGGCAGACGGCGTGATGGATGGCGCGCCTGCCGGGGCGCAAGTCATGCCGGGAGCGGGTGGCGCCGAGGGCGAGCGCCGAGGGCTGGCGGAACTTCGGCTTTCGGTAGCAGGGTCCGCGACCCATGTGCGTTCTGCGTCTGGAGTGAGCGGGCGCCGCCCTTGGAAGCCCAGGCCGCACCGGCGCGGCGGATGCCGCCACGCTGGGATCGCTCCCAATGCACTTTGTGCGCCGGAGCGCCGTCAAACGCATCCGCTTTGACAGACACGTTCGAGTTTAGAACGTCGGAAGACTTGGGGCGAAGGCGCGAGACCGTCCTGTTGATGAAACAGGACGAGGCTCCGCGAAACCCTCAGCGGGTGGGGCGCGGCTTGGAGGGCAGCAGGCCTTCACGCTGGGCGCGCTTTCGGGCCAGCTTGCGGGCGCGGCGGATGGCCTCGGCCTGCTCGCGGGCGCGCTTCTCGGACGGCTTCTCGTAATGACCACGCAGCTTCATCTCGCGGAAGATCCCTTCGCGCTGCATCTTCTTCTTGAGCGCCTTCAGGGCCTGATCGACATTGTTGTCGCGGACGAGAACTTGCACGTGTTGCCTCTTCGAGCTGTTGCGCCGATCCGGTGCGAAAATGGTCTGAGACTCCGAACCCTGGGGCAATGCACCGTCCGGCGCCCTTGCAGCATGTCCGAAGGAAGCGCTCTCTTATCAGAGGTGAACGCGGTTGTCCACTCGCGCGCGACGGGCAGGGCGGCCCCGCGAAGCATTGCGCCGGCTGAGAATTTGCGCTTGGTCTCGGCTATGGCGCGCCGACGCCTGCCCGCCGAGGGGCCTGTTCGTCCGGGCCAAAGTCGGTGGTGGTGCCGGCGGCATTCTCGTCCAGAAACCGGATGACCTGCGGTCGCGGCAGGTCGCCCCCACGGAAGCGATATTGCGGCACCGGCAGCAAGGTCACCGGTACCGCGGGGTGGGGGCGGCGATGGCGCTGCGCCGCGCGACAGAGCAGGTCGACCTCGTCCCGCAGCGCCAGATCCTGGAATAGCGGGTCGGCGGCCTTGAGGCCTTGAACGAAACGCAGATCGATGTCGATCAGGCGCCAGCCGCAGAAGCGCCCGGATCGCGCCATCTGGAGCGCCTTCTGCCGGAGATTGGGCAAAGCTTCGCCGATGGCCATCCGGGGGTCCCCCGCTGCCGAAACGAATCACATGTTCTGATTCGCCAATGGTTGTATCACACCGCGACTCGGGGGTGTCAGCAGCTTTTGCTGGAACCGCGGGGACAGGCGGCGCCATCGGGCCAGATACGGTTCACATGGCCCATCTTGCGGCCGGCCCGCGCCTCCGCCTTGCCGTAGAGATGCAGATGGGCACCGGGCTCGGCGAGGATCTCGTGCCAATCGGCGACATCGTCGCCGATCAGGTTGGTCATCTCCACCTGGCCGATGCGTCCGGTCTCGCCCAGGGGCCAGCCGGCGACCGCGCGCACATGCTGCTCGAACTGGGAGGTGACGGAACCGTCCTGGGTCCAATGGCCGGAATTGTGCACACGAGGGGCGATCTCGTTCACGATCACCCGCTCGTCCGCCCCGTGACCGACCACGAACAGCTCGACCGCGAACACGCCCACATAGTCGAGCGCGCCGGCAATGGCGCAGGCGAAGGAGCGGGCCTGCCGCGCGGTGGCGGCGCCGACCTCGGCCGGGACCGTGGACGTGTGCAGGATGTGGTTGCGGTGAACGTTCTGCGTCACTTCATAGGCGGCGAAGGCATCATCGGCGCGGCGGGCGGCGATGATGGACACTTCGCGATCGAACGGCACGAACCCTTCCAGAATGGCGCTCTGGCGGCCGATGGCCTCCCAGGCGGCGGCCAGGTCATCGCCGGGCCGCACGGTGGCCTGTCCCTTGCCGTCATAGCCGAACCGGCGGGTTTTCAGCACCGCGGGCAGGCCGATGGCGGCTACGGCCCGGTGCAGCCCGTCCAGGTCGTCCACCGCCGCGAATGGCGCCGTTTCGATGCCGAGGCCGTTGATGAAGGTCTTTTCCTGAAGCCGGTCCTGGGTGATCGCCAGGGCGCGGGCGCCGGGCCGCAGCGGCACCCGCTGGGCCAGGAACTCGGCGGTGTCGAGGGGCACGTTCTCGAATTCGTAGGTCACGACCTGCACCTGGGCGGCGAAGCGCGCCAGGGCCTCCCAGTCGTCATAAGTGGCGCAGACATGGGCGTCGCTCACCTGGAAGGCGGGGCTTGCCGCCTCCGGGCAGAAGATGACGCTCTTGAGGCCGAGCTGGGCGGCCGCGAGCGCGGTCATGCGACCAAGCTGCCCTCCGCCGAGGATGCCGATGGTGTTTCCGGGCTGAAGCATGGGGTCAGACGGGACGCTCCGTCACGGCCGCGGTGCGCGCGGCGCGCCATTCGGCAAGGCGCCGGTCGAGGCCATCGTCGCTCAGGGCCAGCACGGCGGCGGCGAGCAGCGCCGCATTGGTCGCGCCGGCCTTGCCGATGGCCAGGGTCCCGACCGGCACCCCGGCCGGCATCTGGACGATGGAATAAAGACTATCGACGCCCGACATGGCCTTTGATTCCACCGGCACGCCGAAAACCGGCAAAGGGGTGAGCGCCGCCACCATGCCCGGCAGATGGGCCGCGCCGCCGGCACCGGCGATGATGACCTTGTACCCGGCCGCCTTTGCGCCCTTGGCGAAGTCGAACATGCGCTCCGGCGTGCGATGGGCGGAGACGATCAAGGCGTCATGAGGGATGTCGAGCGCCGCGAGCGTATCCACCGCGTGACGCATGGTCTCCCAATCGGACTGGCTGCCCATGATGACGGCCACCGGCCGCGAACCCATTTCGATCATCCTCAACAAAAGCAAAGGGCGCGTTTATCGGATCGGCGCAGCGTCGGCAAGGGCCCTGCGCCGCGGCTTGGCGATTCGCGGGCGCGGGCGACGCCGCGACGGACGCGCGCCGCCCTCAGCTCGGGTCAGGAAGGGCAAGGGAGATATGGCCGCCATCGAGGGGCGAGGGGTGAGACGCGGGGGCAGAAATGGACGCCACCACGGTGCGGTTGCGCCCGGCGGTCTTGGCCGCGTAGAGGGCGACGTCGGCGTGCTTGAGGAACAGGTCCACGGTTTCCCCGGTATGATAGTGCGCGACCCCAAGGGAAATGGTGGCGCTTACGGTGCCCCCCGACGGGATCGGGACCTGGAGGTCCGCGACCGCGTGGCGCAAGCGCTCGGCCGTTTCCCAGGCTTCGGCGATGGAGGCGCCGGGCAGCAGGATGACGAATTCCTCACCGCCGAGCCGCGCGGCGTGGCCGGGCTCGCGCCGCATCACGGCCGCGACCGCCTTCAGCACGCAGTCGCCAGCGTCATGCCCCTTGGTGTCGTTGATTTTCTTGAAGTGGTCGATGTCGAACATCACGATCGCAATCGGGCCGGCGTGGCCGTGGTTGCGGCACACCGCCTGCGCCCGCTCGAAGAAGGCGCGGCGGTTCAAAAGCTCGGTGAGGGGATCCACCGTGGCGAGGCGAATCAGCTCGCGGCGGGCCTGGTTCATCCGTTCGGCGGCGCGCAGGCGCGCATAGAGCTCGGCCGGCACCGGAGGCTTCGCCACAAAGTCGTCCGCCCCGGAATCAAGCGCTTCGACCAACTGCTGGCCATCCACGTTGGACGACATGGCGATCACATACAGCGGGTGCCCTTCATTCGAGACGAGGCGCGCTTCCCAGCACAATTCGAGGCCGGACACATGGGGCAGCTCGAAGCTGGTCATCAGCACGTCGATCGGGCGCCCCGCGCGCAGATAGTCGAGGGCCGCCGCGCCATCGGAGAATGGAATCACATCATGTCCGGCAAACTGAAGCATCTGGCTGATGAGCTTCAGGGAAACGCGACTGGAGTCCACCAGAACGATTTGCATCACCGCCGCCGTCTCTTTGTCGCCGGAGTCGCCGGACCGGTCGGCGCGAGACCCTCAGTCCGGCCGGTTCGATCCCCGATCCGCAAATCGATGTCACCGCATTCCCGATACCGATGGCGTTTTCCCTATGTTGCGGTGAAAGCCTTATGCGTCAAGGGTGTTCGTGTTCCCAACACCGCATGCCTGCACAGCGTGCCCGGCTCGGAGGTCAGCGCCACCGGCGGTGCAGCCAGAGCCATTGCTCTGGGTATTCGCGCACCCAGCCCTCGATGATGAATGTGACCGCCTGCATGGCGCCCACCACATCGATCTTGCCGTCCACGTCGCGCGGCAATTCCACTTCCTCGGTGATCTCCACCCTAAAGCGCGCATTCGGCAGGCGGATGACACGCATGCCATGCACCGGACAGTCGAATTGCCGGGCCAATCGGGCAAGGGTCGGATTGGTGGCGCAACGACGGCCGAAAAATACCACTTCGGGGCCGCCGGTCCAATATTGGTCGATCAGCATCCCCAGGTGCTGGCCGTCCGCCAGCATGCGCGCCATGAGGCGCCCGGCGTCGCGTCCGGCGCGGATGAGGCCGGGCATGGTTCCCGCGCGCATCTCCTCGATCAGCGCGGCGGCCTTCTTGTTGTTGGGTGCGCGGTAGAGCACCCCGCCCGGCACGCCGAATTGGGCGCCGGCGATGGCGCACAATTCCCAGTCGCCGGTGTGGGCCGTGAAGAACAGGGCGGGCCGGCCGTCATCGCGCAGGCGCGCGAAGATGTCCGCGCCCTTCACCTCGATACGGCCCGCGCCGGGATGGGCGGGATCGTAGTCCCACAGGCGGTCCTGTTGGGCGAAATCGGCCGTGAGGCGGCCCATGTTGCCCCAGACCCCGCGCACGATGCGTTCGATCTCGGCCGGGCTCTTCTCGGGGAAGGCCGCCTTCAGATTGCGCCGGGCGGTGTTGCTCACCGGGAAGAAGGGACCAAGCAGCCGCGCCCAGAACGCCATGCCCCCCGAGGACAGCCACAGCGGCCACAGCCTGAGCCACCAGATGGAGAAGCGCACATAGCCGCCCACGATCGCTTCCGCCACCGGCGCCAGGAAGGCGCGCAGATGGGTCGTGATGCGGCGGAGCATCTTCTTCGGCTTCTTCTTCGGCTTCGGCACGGCGGATCGGGGCTCGGAGGGTCGGGGGGCGGAGGGGTGGAAGGGCAAGCGGCCGGGCGGCGAACGGCGGAGCCGATGGGCATGGTCCGCGCCCGGCGCCGCCGGTGTGCCCCGCGAGGTCAGAACTTCACGACGATCTTGCCGAACACGCGCCGGCTCTCCAGGCGCTCCAGCCCCTCGTTGAAATTCTCCAGCGGCACCACGGTGTCGATCACCGGCTTGACGCCGCGCCCCATCTTCTCCAGGCCCTCGGATACGTTGCGGATGGTGGCGCCGAACGAGCCGAAAATCTTGTACTGGCGCTGGAACAACTGCATCAAATTCATCTGCACGCTCACACCCGAGGTGGAGCCGCAGGTGACGAGCCGCGCCCCCGGCTTCATGGAGAGCAGGGAGGCGTTCCAGGTGTCGGCGCCCACATGCTCGAACACCACGTCCACGCCCACCTTCTTGGTGATCTTGCGCACCTCGTGCTCGAAGCGATCCTTGCGGTAGTTGATGACGTGGTCGGCGCCCAGCGCCTTGGCCTTCTCGGCCTTCTCGTCGTCGCCCACGGTGGTGATGACCATGGCGCCCACATCCTTGGCCAGACGGATGGCGGCCGAGCCGATGCCCGAGCCGCCCGCGTGCACCAGCACGGTTTCGCCGCTCTCCAGCTTGGCATTGTCGAACAGCATGTGCTCGACGGTGGAGAAGGTGATGCCGGCGCAGGCCGCCTCCTCGAAGGCGATGCCGTCGGGTGCGGGGATCACCAGCCGCTCGGGCATGTTGATGATGTCGCGGGCGAAGCCGTCGATGTGGAAGCCGAGCACGCCGCCCACGTTCTCGCACAGGTTGTCGCGTCCCGCGAGACAGTTCTTGCAGTGGCCGCAGGTCATGGCGCCGTACATGGCGACCGTCTGGCCCACCTTCAGCCCGCGCACGTCGGCACCCAGGGCCACGATCTCGCCCGCCGCCTCGGCGCCCACCACCAGCGGCATCTTGCGCTTGGCGAAGGCCATGCCGCGCCAGCCCCACACGTCGATATGGTTGAGCGCCAGCGCCTTCACGCGGATCTGCACCTCGCCGGCGCCGGGCGCCTCGGGCTCGGGCAGGGTGACGAGTTCGAGCTTGCGGTCGGAGACGAGTTGGAGGCCACGCATTCTTGTTCTCTTATGTTTCAGGTCAGCGGTGGGCGGGCAGGGATGCGGTCAACCCGCCATCCACCGGCAGGACCGCGCCGGTCATATAGCCCGCGCCAGGGGAGAAGAGGAAGGCCACCACCTGCGCCACGTCATCGGGCGTCGCGAACCGGCCGGCGGGAATCTGCGCCTCCATCTTCGCGCGATAGTCCGCGTACTTCTCCAGCATGGCGGTATCGATGAAGCCGGGCGCGACATAATTCACCGTCACCCCGCGCCGGGCGGTCTCGATGGCGAGCCCACGCACATGGGCCAGCAGCGCGGCCTTGGAGGCGGCATAGGCGATGTTGCCGGGATTGGCCTGGAGCGCGGCCACCGAGCCGATGGCGACGATCCGCCCCTCCCGCGCCCGCGTCATCGGCCGCACCAAGGCCCGCGACAGGCGCGCGAAGGCGAAATGGTTCACCTGCATGACCGCTTCCGCCTTGTCCTGGTCCATCATCGCGGCGAGCGTGTCGTAGGAGGCCCCCGCATTGTGGCAGAAGCCATACCAAGTCTGGCCGGCCTCCAGCGCCTGGGCGAGGGTGTCCACCGCCGCGCGGTCCGAGAGGTCGAGGGCGTAGGCGGATAGCTGCGCCTCCGGGTGCGCGGCGCGGATCTCGGCCATCAGGGCTTCCGCTTCCGCCACCGCCGAGCGGTAGGTGAAAGTCACGGGATGGCCCGCCTCCACCAGCCGGCGCACGATGGCGGCTCCGAGCCCCCGGCCGCCGCCGGTGACGAGGATGGGCTTGGACGAAGCATGGGGCGAAGCCGTCATGGCGCGGGATCCTGCGCAGGGTGCAAATGGAAGCGGAAGTGGAGGCAGAGGTCATAGCCATCCGCCGGCCGGGGATCCACGGCCCGCCCGGTGCGTACCGTCGCAGGCCGACGCCGTGGCACGATCCCGATCGGATCGAGGCCGCGCCGCCGGCTCAGGCCGGCTCGCCGGCCAGCACCAGACACACGTTCTGGCCGCCGAACCCGAACGAATTGGAGATCACGCGCCGCACCGTCGCGTCGCGAGCCACATTGGGCACCACGTCCAGGGGAATGGCGGGGTCCGGGATATTGTAGTTGATGGTGGGCGGAATGCGGCCATTGGCGATGGTGAGCAGCGACACCGCCGCCTCGATCGCCCCAGCCGCCGTCAGGGTGTGGCCGATCATGGATTTGTTGGAGGAGATGGGGGTCCTGGCCAGCTTCTCCTCGCCGAACACGCCCTTCATCCCCACATATTCCATGCGGTCGTTCTCGGGGGTCGAGGTGCCGTGGGCGTTGATGTAGTCCACGTCGTCCGGCGTGATGCCCGCGTCGGCGAAGGCGTTGCGCATGCAGCCGATGATGGGGCGGCCATCCGGATTGGAGCGGGTGCGGTGGAAATTGTCCGCCATCTCGCCGCAGCCTTCCAGCACGCCCAGGATCTTGGCGCCGCGCGCCACCGCGTGGGCATAGCTTTCCAGCACCAAGGCCGCAGCGCCCTCGGCCATCACAAAGCCGTCGCGATTCTTGGCGAACGGGCGGGCGGCCTCTGCCGGCTTGTCATTGGCTGTGGTCAGGGCCGACAGCAGCGAGAAGCGGATGAGCGCTTCCGGATGCACCGAGCCGTCCGTGCCGAGCGAGAGCGCCACTTCGGTGTCGCCGCGGCGGATGGCCTCGACGCCGAGCTGGATGGCGGTGGCGCCGGAAGCGCAGGCGGTGGAGAGCGAGATGGGCTGCCCTCGCGTGCCAAAACGGTCGGCGAGCCGGTCGGCCACCGAGCCGAACAGGAAGCGCTCGTGCCAGGGGCGGAACTTGCCCGAATCGGCCGCCGCCAGCAGGTCATGATAGACGATGGGGTAATGACCCACCGCATCGGCGATCTGCCGACGCTCCGGCCATTCCAGCTCCACCGGCGGCACGGCCGCGAACAGGGGGCCGGGGAAATCGCCGGGCGTGCCGATGGAAGCCTCCGCGATGGCCTCCTCCGCCGCCAGGGTGGCGAGCTTCTCCGACAGGTCGGGCGCGGGAACGCGGCCCTCGAACAGGAAGTCCACCGTGCCGGCGATGGTGGTGCGCATGCCCGCGATGGGGAAGCGGGTGATGGTGTGGATGCCCGATTCGCCCGCCGTCAGGCGCCGCCAGTTGTCGTCCTTGCCCTGGCCGAGCGAGGTGACGATGCCGATGCCGGTGACGACGACGATGGGTCGTCCGAACTTGTCCAAATGCGCCTGCGTCATGTCGCGGCTCCCCCAATTCGAGGTGCGCCCGCCCCGAGGCGCCCGTGGATGGCGTGTTCGGCCCGGCGCGACCCGCATATCCGGCACGCGGCCGGCGGCCGATGTCGCCGGAAAATACGCCGAAGCCGCGCACAAGGTAAATGCACGGCCAATGAAGCTTCGCCCGCCGTGGAGCCGCATCTCCACCGGGGCGTTGAAACGCGAAAGCGCCCGGTGGGCGAGCGAAGGGCCTCGACCGGACCGGGCGTGTTTGGCGTGATGGCCCGGCCGGGGCCGGGCGTGCTCAGATCTTTTCCACCACGCCGGCGCCCTCGCCGCGCCAGTGGCCCACCGAGGTGACCACCACGCGAGAGACCCCCGCGCCCGCCGTCTCCAGCGGATCACCCGCCAGGGCCGGATAAAGCGCCCCCTTCGACACGCACAGCGCGCCGAGGGCGAGCCCGGCGATGAACTGGGCCTCGAAGCCGTGGCCCAGGCGGTTCGACACCGCGCGCACCGGTCGTCCGGTGGCGGCGAGGGCCTCCGCCTCGGGGGTCGTGGCATCCCGTGCGCCGGTGGCGCAGGAGATGATGGCGTTCGCCCCGTCGGCGCCGACGGTCGCGAGCAGCGCGCGCACCTTGTCGCCCAGCGCCCCTTCCACCTGGCGCCGCGCCCGTTCCGACCAGACGCCGGACAGCTTGGCGATGGGGGTCGCGCCGCGTGCCTTGGCGTGCTCGGGCGATTCGAGCACCAGGAAGGCGCCCATGGAGCCGGCGGCGATGCCGGGCTCGGGCTTGGAGAAGACCGGGCGGAATTCGCCCTTCAGGCAGAAATCGTCCAGGTCATTGAGGAGCAGCGTGTCTTCGCGCTCGGCATTGTAGGCGCCGCCCACGAGGCCGATCTCGCTCTGGTTCGAGGCGATGCGGGCATGGGCGATGCGCACCGCCTCCACCCCCGCGCTTTCCTCGCCCATGAAGGTGCGGGACGAGCCCGTGACCCCGTGCACGATGGAGATGTTGCCGGCCAGCAGGTTGGAGAGCTGCGCCAGCGACAGCGTGGGCCGCAGGTCCGACAGCAGGCGCTCGTTGAGCATGCGGCCGGGATCGTTGGAGGTGGACAGATCGTTGAGGATCGCGGCATCCACGGCGAAATCGCGTTCGCCGCCGCCGGCCGCCACGATCATGTCGGTCTTGGACAGGATTTCGGTGTTCTTGGCGATGCCAGCCGCTTCGAGCGCGAGGCCGGCCGCATAGGTGCCGATGCGCTGCCAGGGCTCCATCTGCCGCTGATCGCCCTTCTTGGGGATCTGCGAATCGAAGCTCACCTTGACCAGGGGATGCACCACGTAGGGCGCGAAGGTCGTCGCGTCGGTGATGGGAGCCTGACCGTTGGTCAGAGCTTCCCAATGGGCCTCAAGGCCCTCACCCAGGGAGGACACGAGGCCGATGCCCGTGATCCAGACCTCACGCCGTGCGGCGCGTGTATCAGGCATCGACAAATTCCGTCAGGGGAAAGGACACGTGCTCGGCCACCTTCATAACTACCGCCTTCATCTTGCCTTCCGGCCACGGCAGCACGCGGAAGGTGAGTTCGGCGGAGCAGATCAGCTTGCCGTCGATCGAACCCTGGGTGCGGGCCACGACAAATCCGGAACCCTCATGCAGGATCTCGGAATACAAATCGAGATTCTGGCCTGGAACCACGAAGGTGCGCAGCTTGCCCTCCTTCACGGTGGCGAGGAAGGGCATCTTCTCGAAGCGGTTGCGCGCCAGGATGAGCCATCCGGTGGATTGCGCCATCGCCTCGATGAGGAGCACGCCGGGCATGATGGGATGGCCCGGGAAATGCCCCTCGAAGATGGAGCTCTCCTGCGGCACCAGACCCTGGCAGTGGATTTTATTGAGCGAGGGGTCGATGGAGACGACCCGGTCGATCATCTTGAAGACTTCAGGACGCATCAGCTCCGTCCGGTCTCACGCGGCTTTGGCAGCGACCAACTCGTCGATGCGCGCGCACAGATTCTTGAGCACGAAATACTGCTCGGTCGTGGCCTTGCCGTCGTTCACTTCCTGGGTCCACTGCTCGAGCGGCAGCTTGATGCCGAACGCCTTGTCGATGGCGAAGGCGATATCGAGGAAGTCGAGGCTGTCGATCCCCAGATCGTCGATGGAGTGGCTGTCCGGCGTGATGGTGTCCCGCGGGATATCGCACGTTTCCGCGATGATGTTGGCCACCGTGTCGAACGTGGAAGACATGGACTGACGCCTCTCGTGTGCTGGCCGTTCCCCGCCGCACCCGCCGGGTGCGGGCGGCGTGCCGCAGACGGCCACGGCCGAAGTGCGGCCGGACGGCCTTAGGATAGTTGACGGCCCCTATAGCGAACGCGGGCGGAGGTTTCAATGGTCCCGCCCCGCAGGAGCCCGGGGACATGCCCATCGGACCCTACGTCACCTGATCCCAGCCGCATCGGGATGTCATCGCACGCCGCCACGGCGGCGGCAAGGGCATCTCCGCACGAGCCGGATGGGGGACGGCGCGCGGTGGGCATCCGCGCACACGTCAGGCGGCAAGGGCCCGCGAAATCAGCAGGTCCCGCACGTTGTAGACGTCGTTGGTGCCGTAGAGGCCGCGGGGCTGGGCGAGACGGGTGGCGGCGAAGGCTTCGGCAATGGCCGGCGGCGCGGTCCTGGCAAGTGCTGCTGTCGCCGCGAGGGTGGCGAGGGCCTGCGCCGCGCGCCGCGCATGGGTCTCGGGCCGGGTGTCTGCGCCGATGAGTCGGCTGAGCTCGTCGGCGGCCGCCACGACACCGGGCAGGCCGGCTGCGTCGGCCTTCAGATCGGCGATGAGGGTGTGCACCGCGTCGGGCTCATGGCCTGCGCCGCGCAGCAGGTCGAGGGCGACCACGTTGCCCGAGCCCTCCCAGATGGCGTTGACCGGCGCTTCCCGGTAGAGGCGCGGCATGATGCCCTCTTCCACATAGCCGTTGCCACCCAGGGCCTCCATGGCCTCGAAGATGAAGGCGGGGGCGGCCTTGCATAAGGCGAACTTGACCGCCGGGGTGAGCAGTCGGGCGTGCGCGGCCTCCTTGCCGAGGGGGCCGGCCTCCTCGAAGCGTGACGCAAGGCGCAGGGCGAGCGCGGTGGAGGCCTCCACCTCCAGCGCCAGATCGGCCAGCACCAGGGCCATGGCCGGTTGGTCCACGAGCCTCTTCTGGAAGGCCCGGCGGTGGCGGGTGTGGTGCAGCGCCAGGGTGAGGGCCATGCGCATCAGGCCGGCGGAGGAGACCGCGCAGTCGAGCCGCGTCAACTGGACCATCTGCAGGATGGTGCGCACGCCGCGCCCTTCCTCGCCCACGCGCCAGGCGAAGGCGCTTTCGAACTCCACCTCGGACGAGGCGTTGGAGCGGTTGCCGAGCTTGGGCTTCAGCCGGATCAGTTTCAGCCCGTTCAGCGTCCCCTCCGGCCGGAACCGCGGCATCAGGAAACAGGTGAGCCCGGCCGGCGCCTGGGCCAGCACCAGGAAGGCATCGCTCATGGGCGCGGAGAAGAACCATTTATGGCCGGCGATCTCGTATTCATCCGCTTGGATGCGGACGGCGCGGGTGGCATTGGCGCGCACGTCGCTGCCGCCCTGCTTCTCGGTCATGCCCATGCCGATGGTGACGCCGGCCTTTTCCCAGAACGGCAGGAAGCGCCCGTCGTACTGGCGCGAGCGGATGCGCGGCAGGAAGGTGCGCAGCAATTGGGGGTTCGCCGCCAGCGCCGCGGGCGCGGCGTGGGTCATGGTCAAGGGGCACACATGGCCCGCCTCGACCTGGGCGACGAGGTAGAGAAGCGCCGCGCGGCGACCGTGCTGGGGGCGATGCGTCACGTCCCATCCGGAGCAGTGGAGCCCGCCAGCGGCGCTCGCCGCCATCAGCGTGTGATAGGCGGGATGGAACTCCACCATGTCGCAGCGCCGGCCCTGCGGGTCGTGGCTGTGCAGCACCGGCGGGTTCTCATTGGCCAGGCGCCCCAACGCCAACCGGTCGATGCTGCCCCATTCGGCGCCGCTTGCGCAGACCGCCTCGGCATGGCCGGCCGCCGCATGGCTTTCCATCAGCGCCGTGTCGAGGGTGGCGAGGTTCACGTCGCCGAATGGCGGAGGTTGATTATACACCTCATCGGCGATCCGCGGCTGGTCCATGGCGTTTTCCCTGGCGCGTTCCTCGGCGCGCGGCTTCTTCAACCAGAGCGCGGAGGCAGCATGGGCGGGGCCGTATCCAGGTGCAATGGTTATTATTGTATTCTTCTAATTGTATCCGGGCGCGTCTCAGATCGGCCCCTGGAGCGTATTGCACTGCTGCATGGAGCCGCTCTTGAGCCCCCGTGTGAACCAGCCCACGCGCTGGCGCGAGGTGCCGTGGGTGAAGCTGTCGGGCACCGCATAGCCCTGGGACCGCTTCTGCAGGGTGTCGTCGCCGATGGAACTGGCGGCGTTGAGCGCCTCCTGCACGTCGCCTTCCTCCAGGATCCGGTAGCGGGCGTTGGCATGGTAAGCCCACACCCCGGCGAGGCAGTCGGCCATCAGCTCCACCCGGACCGACAGGGCGTTGGCCTCCGCCCGCGAGCTGGCCCGCGCCTGGGCCTGCTGCACCTTCGGCAGGATGCCGATGAGGTTCTGCACATGGTGGCCCACCTCATGGGCGATCACATAGGCGGCCGCGAAATCCCCGGGCGCGTTGAAGCGCTGCTTCATCTCCTGGAAGAAGGTGAGGTCAAGATACACCTTCTGGTCGAGCGGACAATAGAACGGCCCCATGGCCGATTGCGCCCCGCCGCAGGCGGAGCGGGTGGCGCCGGAGAACAGCACCAGCTTGGGGTCCTGATAGGTCTTGCCGTCGGTGCGGAAAATGTCGGTCCACACGTCCTCGGTCTGGGCCAGCACGGCGGCGGCGAAGCGGCCGAGCTGGTCCCTCGGCGCGCCCTGGCTGGCGCTCTGCGGCCCGCCCTGCCGCTGCGGGGCATATTGCTGCTGCGGGCCGCCGCCGGTGCCGTTGATGGCTTCGAGCCCGCCGATGAGCACCGCCGGGTTGATGCCCAGGGCCCAGCCGATCAGGCCGACGATGATGAGGGTGCCGATCCCGAGCCCGCCGCGTCCGCCAGGCATCTGGAAGCCGCCGCCGGCGCCGCGCCGGTCCTCCACATTGTCGCTGGAACGATAGTCCTCCCAACGCATCGGCCTGCCTCCTGCGCCTTGTTCCGGATCGCCCCCGGGTGCGGGCGCTGTCATCCGCCGCTCCCGGGCGTGGACGGGCATCCGCGTCGCATCGACCATTCGGCGTCTCGCCTGATGGTGTGTCGCTGCGGGGGAGCCGCTCTCCTGCCGGGCGTCTCGTCGCCATCTGTGTTACACCGCGCGCCGCGCGCCCACCACCCTGCGGCGCGGCGGCGCGGCGGCGCGGCGGCGTGGCGCGGACGCTGGGCGCGGAGGAGACAGGCATGGCCAGGGGGCGGCAGACCGCCGGATCGGCGGACGTAAATGGGCTGCGGGCCGCTGCAGCAGACGGCTTCGGGGCCCTCGATTTCAGCCGCGAGCGGGCGCTCATGGCGCGCGGCATCCTCCCGGTGGCCGGCGCGGACGAGGTGGGGCGCGGCCCGCTGGCCGGGCCGGTGGTGGCCGCCGCGGTGGTGCTCGATCCGGCCCATGTGCCCGCCGGCCTCAATGATTCGAAGAAGCTCACGGCCAAGCGGCGCGAGGCGCTCTATGCCGAGATCTGCGCCACCGCCGAGGTGGCGGTGAGCCTCGCCCCGCCCGCGCGCATCGATCGCGACAACATCCGCCAGGCGACCTTGTGGGCGCTGGCTCAGGCGGTGGCGGGCCTGCCCCGGCCGCCCGCCATGCTGCTGGTGGACGGCAACGACCCGCCCGAGGCGGCGTGCGCGGTGGAGGCCATCGTCGGCGGCGATGGTCTGGTCGCCTCCATCGCCGCCGCCTCCATCGTCGCCAAGGTGGTGCGCGACCGGCTGATGGTGCAGCTCGGCGCCGCCTTCCCGGTCTATGGCTTCGAGCGGCACATGGGCTATGGCACGGCGCTCCATGCGGCCGCCCTGCGCGCCCACGGCCCGTGCCGGCACCACCGGCAATCGTTCGCCCCGGTGCGCGCGCAGCAGATGAAGCTGTTCGGATCGCGGGACTGACCGGCCTGCGCCGCCGGAGCGATGGTGTTATGAGGAGACGGCGCGGAGCCGGCCGCGCCGGACCCGTGAACCCGGATGGAGACGCCCATGCGCCGTCCCGAAAACCCCTTCAAGCGCGCGCTGCATGCGGGGCGCCAGCAGATCGGCCTGTGGTGCTCCATTCCGAGCGCCCTGACCGCCGAGGCGGTAGCAGCCTCCGGCTTCGACTGGCTGTTGATCGACGGTGAGCATGCGCCCAGCGACGTGCCCGACATGATGGCCCAGCTCCAGGCCATGGCGCGCGGCACCGCCCATCCGGTGGTACGGGTGCCGTGGAACGATCCCGTCATCATCAAGCGCGTGCTCGACGTGGGCGCCGACACCATCCTCGTGCCCATGGTGCAGAGCGCCGAGGAAGCACGGGCGGCGGTGGCGGCCACGCGCTACCCGCCCCATGGCATCCGCGGTTTTGCCAGCAATGTGCGGGCCACCGCCTTTGGCCGCATGAGCGACTATTTCACCCGGCACGAGGAGGAAATGTGCGTGCTGGTGCAGGTGGAGACGGTGGAGGCCTTGGAGAAGGTGGAAGAAATCGCCGCCGTGGACGGGGTGGACGGGGTCTTCATCGGCCCCGGCGACCTGTCCGCCTCCATGGGCCTGCTGAACCAGACCCGACATCCCGACGTGGTGGCGGCGGTGGAGGACGGCATGCGCCGCATCCTTGCCGCCGGCAACCGGCCCGGCATCCTCGCCAACGACCCCGTGCTCGCGCGCCGCTACATGGCGGCGGGGGCGGTGTTCACGGCGGTGGGCATCGACGTGATGCTGCTGGTGCGCGCGGCCGATGACCTTGCCCGGCAGTTCCGGGAATAGGCGCGGGGCGGCCCCGTTCAGCCTCTCAGGGCGCGGCGGATGACCTTGCCGGTGGTGGTGAGGGGCAGCTCGTCCGCGAACACGATCTCGCGCGGATATTCATAGGCCGCGAGCCGGGTGCGTACGAAATCCTGGATGTCGGCGACGAGGGCGTCCGAGGGGCTGTGGCCCGGCGCCAGCACCAGCACCGCCTTGACGATCTCGGTGCGCAGCGGATCGGGCTTGCCCACCGCCGCCGCCAGCGCCACCGCCGGATGCCGCAGCAGCACGTCCTCGATCTCCGCCGGGCCGATGCGGTAGCCGGCGGAGGTGATGATGTCGTCGTCGCGGCCCAGGAAGTGGAAATAACCGTCCGCGTCCCGGCGGGCGAGGTCGCCGGTGAGGAACCAGCCGTCGCGCACTTTTTCCGCCGTGGCCTCCGGCCGGTTCCAATAGGACAGGAACATCACCGGATCGCCGGTGCGCACGGCGATTTGCCCCATCTCGCCGATCGCGGCGGGGGTGCCGGCCTCGGTCAGCACGCAGACCTCGTGGCCGGGGATGGCCCTGCCGGTGGCGCCCGCGCGCGACACTCCGAGCGCCGCATTGGAGCCGATCACATAATTGCACTCGGTCTGCCCGTAGAACTCGTTCACCTGTACCCCCAGCGCCTCCCGGCTCCAGGCGAAGGTTTCCGCCCCCAGCGCCTCGCCGGCCGAGCCCACCGTGCGCAGATCGAAGCCGTGGCGTGCTTTGGGGGTGGGCACGGCGCGCATCATCTTGAGCGCGGTGGGGGGAATGAAGGCGTTGCGCACCCCGGCCCGCGCCATGAGGGCGAAGGCGGCCTCCGGATCGAACCTGCCACGCGGCTGCACCACCACCGGCACCCCGAGCGCCAGCGCGGGCAATACCGTATTGAGCAGGCCCCCGGCCCAGGCCCAGTCGGACGGAGTCCACATGCGGTCCCCGGCGTGGGGCAGGAAATCGTGGGTGAAGCGCACGCCGCTGACATGGGGCTTCAGCACCCGGTGGCCGTGCAGGGCGCCCTTGGGCTGGCCGGTGGTGCCCGAGGTGTAGATCATCAGTGCCGGCGTGTCGGGACCGGTGGCAAGGCCGGTGGGGCGGTCGGCGCCCCGGGCAACGAGGTCGGTGAAGGCGAAGGCGCGGTCGCGCGCGCCGTCCACGTTCACCACCAGGTCGAGGGCTTCCGGGCGGTGCGCCACCTTGGCGAGGCCGGCGTCGTCGGTGATGAGGGCCCGCGCGCCGGAATCCTCCAACCGGTAGGCGATCGCCTCCACCCCGAACGCCCCCGCGAGCGGCACCGCGACGGCGCCGAGCTTGTAGACGGCGAAATGGCTGGCCAGCACTTCCACCGACTGGGGCAGCAGGATGGCCACCCGGTCACCCGCCGTCACCCCCTTGGCGGCCAGCGCATGGGCAAGCCGGTTGGAGAGCGCGGACAGCGCCCCATAGGAAAAGGGCGCAAAACCGTCGCCGACGGGCAGGAAGAGGGCGGGGCGGCCCGGTTCCCGTGCCGCCCATTGGTCGCAGGCGTGGGCGGCCATGTTGTAGCTGCCGGGCAGCGCCCAGCGAAAGGCGCGGATCAGTTCGTCGTAATCGTGAATATCCGGCAGCATCCGTCGCAATCCATGCCTTGCCCGTCGAAACGGGCGGGCACGCTAGCGGCTTGCCGGCACAAGGTCCACGATTGGTTTGCCGCGACGCAAAATGCCCTGCCGCGTTGCCGCAACGGCGCTTTAATCGGGCTGGGCGAGCACCAGGGCCCAATAGACCTTGTATTTGGAATTGGGGGCATTGGCCGTGGCGATGCCCATGCGGGTCACGCCCGGCGTCAGCATGTTCTTGTTGTGCGGGGGAGAATCGCGCCAGCCGGAGAAGGCTTCCGCAAGCGTGTGGTAGCCCGCCCCCACATTCTCGACCGCCTGCTTGGCGTCATAGCCCGACGCCTTCATGCGCTGCACGAAGGAGCGTCCACCCACCTCGTGGGAGAGCGTGTCGGCGCGCGCCATGGCGTTGGCCTGGCCCTGGGCGACCTGGCTGAGCACCGGGTCGATGGTCACCGGAGAGAGGCCGCGGGCGGTGCGGTAATCGGAGATCATGGAGGCGGCGGCTTCCGCATCCACCGGTTTCCCGGTCTTGGCGAGGTTGGTGTAGAAGGCCGGCTGCTCGGTGATGGTATCGGTGGTGCCGCAACCCGCGAGCATCAAGGCGACGGCGAGGCCGATTCCGGCGCGGCGGCAGCTCCCGCGAAACGGCGACGGAGCGGAGTTGAGGGCGCGCATGGCGGCTCCTGGTGACACGGCGAATGGCAGCACGGACGCGACGCCCCATGTCGCGGGGCGCCGGACCGGCCCGGGTGCTTGTGCGCTCGGGCCGGTATAGGGGGCGTTAATCCCCTTGGGAGAGCC
This sequence comes from Xanthobacter agilis, assembly GCF_021730435.1. Classification (GTDB taxonomy): domain Bacteria; phylum Pseudomonadota; class Alphaproteobacteria; order Rhizobiales; family Xanthobacteraceae; genus Xanthobacter; species Xanthobacter agilis. The sequence goes on along the minus strand of NZ_JABWGX010000012.1, from coordinate 101,101 downwards.
GGCCTCAGGCGCCGTCGGGCAGGGCGCCGCCGGCGGATGGCTGCTGCGGTACCAGGGCGGTCGGCGCGCGGCCCAGGGAGGCCCAGGGCTGGGACACCAGCCCGATCTCGGCCGCGCGGAACTTCGCCAGGATCTGGAAGTGCAGGTCGCTCTTCACCGTCAGCGAATAATCCACATTCGCCACCACGCACCGGAGCTCGAACACCATGCCGGAGTCCAGGAACTTGGTGAGGAACACCCGCGGCGGCGGCGACTGCAGCACCTGGGGATGGGTGCAGGCACAGGACACCAGGATATCGCGCACCTGCTCCGCGTCCGCGTCATAGGCGACGTTGAGCGTGATGATGATGCGCCCGGTGGTGTTGGCGTGGGTCCAGTTCTTCACCATGCCGGTGATGAGGTCGGTGTTCGGCACGATCACCGAGGCCCGGTCGAAGGTCTCGATCTCGGTGGAGCGCACCGAGATCCGCCGCACATAGCCTTCCTCGCCCTTCACATTGATGGTGTCGCCCACCCGGATCGGCCGCTCCGCCAGGAGGATCAGTCCCGACACGAAGTTGGACACGATGGCCTGGAGGCCGAAGCCGATACCGACCGAGAGCGCGCCGGCCACCAGGGCGATGTTCTCCAGATTGAGCCCCAGCTCGCTCATGGACCCCATGATGGCGATGATGACGCCCACATAGCCCACGATGGTGGAGATGGACGATTGCAGCGACGGCTCCAGTCCCGTGCGCGGCAGCAGGGAGGCGGAGATCCAGCCTTGCAGGCCGCGCGCGATGACGATGCCCACCAGAAGATAGATCGCCGCGTAGAGCACGCTCGACAGTGAGATGGTGATGCTGCCCACATGGATGCCGAAGGACAGCCGCTCCATCGTATCCATGAGATCGGTGGACGAGGCGCCCCAGCTTCCCACGATGAGGAAGGCGGCGACCATGAACAGCAGCAGCTTCAGCAGCCCGGCGACGATGACGCCGATCAACTCCAGGTTGGCGGGCTTGAGGCCGAGCGTCTTGGAGAGGTGCCGCGCGCGGGGCGTGTCGGCGGCGAGCCCGGTGCTGAAGAATGCGTCGATCAGGCCGTAGAGCACGTAGAGGATGCCCAGGATGGCGCTCGCCACCACCACGCGGCTCGCCACGAAGGCGGCAAAGCTCACATAGCCGGTGACGAGGGCGCCGATGACCAGCGCCACCACCAGCCACACCAGGAACCGCACCCAGAGGCGTCCCTCGATGGGATGAGCCTGGGCGCGGCCCGTCTCCGCAGCTTGGGGGGCGTTCTGGGCGGCAGCCTCCTCGTCTTCCTCGGAGCTCGCGAGATGGAGCAGGAAGCGGGCGATGAAGGCGGCGATCAGCAGCGCCATGATGGCGCTCGTCACGACGGTGAGGCCCACCGGCACGAACAGCACCCGGTGCAGCGCATTGAGCACGGCCGCCACCACCAGGGCCCACACCGCCCAGGAGAAATAGCGGAAGGTGATCACGGCGGCGCGGTCGGAGATGGGCGGCATGCGCCGCCAGGGTTCGCCGGGGGCCAGCATGGCCCGCGCCGCGCCGGTGCCGATGGCCTTGATGATGATCGCGATGGCGATGCCGTGAACAAGATCGTCCGCCCGTGGCGGGATGATCTCGAACGCATCGATGATGCTGACGCACAGGACGGTGGCGACAGGCGCCACGGTGGCTTCGAGCACCAATACCTTGAGCGCTTCGCGGGCGGAGCGCAGCCGGGTGAAGGTTTCCCCACCGGGTGGCCGTGGGGTGCGCAGGCGCGCGCGCAGCCAGCGCCCCACGAACACCACCAGCGCAACCACCAGGAAGGTGCCTACCAGGATGCCGGTGAGGGCCAGCGGCTCATGGCGGCGGGCGGCATAGGTGCTCCAGTCGCTGATGAGCAGCTGGGTGGAATGCACCTCGGAGCCGGTGGCGGCGATGGCGGCCGCCCACAGGCCGGGGTCCAGGATGGAATCGCTGCGCTCGAAGAGCTGGCTCGTGAACAGGGCGCGCCGCCGCGCGCTGATGCGGTCGGTGGCCTGGGCGCCGCGGTCGGCGAGGGTGCGGATGGGCCCCAGCACGGCATCGAGGTCGCCGGTGGTCTTCTGCAGCCGATCGCGGTCGGCGGTCACGCCAGGATCTTCGGGCGGCGCGCCCTCGCCCGGCTTGGGTGGGATGGACTTCAGCCGCACCCGCGCGTCGGCGAGGCGGGGGCCGATATCGTCCGCCAGTTGCTGAAGATCGCGCCGGATGGGGTCGAGGCGCCCGCGCAGGTCGTCGAGATCGCTGGCGCGCAGGCCCTCCACCGACAATCCCGCCTCCAGGGCGTCGAGGGCCGCGCGATTGGCTTCGATCTTCTCGCGCGCGGCGGTGACCAGCGGGTCGGGCGGCAATGCCTTTGGCGGTGGGGGCGGCGCGGCCGGCGCTGCGGCTTCCGCCGCTTTGCCGGCCTCGGGCTGCGCGTCCGGCTTCTGGCCTTCCGGCTTTTTCGCCTCGGTGCCCGTGGCAGTGGGCTGCACGGCAGTCTGGGCGGCGGCGGGCGAGGGCTGCCCCCCGGCGTCGAAGTCCATTCCGAGCATGCCCGCCCACAGCACAAGGGCGGCGACCAGCAGCTTTTTCGGCAAACGCATTCCTCACCTCCGGCAGCGCGTTCCTGTCGCGAGAACGCGGCAGACTCAAGGCGGCGGCCGGCGCCACGCCGCAATTGGCCGGGTTTCGGCGGACCGCGCGGTGTGCCGGGCGCGGGATGCGGGAGATCGTCCCTCACCCAACCCGCGTTTCCGGCCTCCGTGGGGCCGCGCGATGAAATCGCTGGCATCACCGCGGCTGTTCCCGCTAATTCGGGAGCCGCCGGAGGATCTCGCTGTCCTCGTCCCTGAGAAGGTGTCCTTGATGACCTCGACCGATCCCGTCAAGCCCGTTGCGACGTCCGCCGAGGCGCTGGACCCGGTGGCGCTCGCCACCGCGCTCATCCGCGCCCCTTCGGTGACCCCGCAGGCACAGGCGGCCCTCGACATCGTGGCCGATCTTTTGGCGGATGCGGGCTATCGGGTGGAACGGCTCACATTCGACACCGGCGGCGTGCCGGTGGTCAATCTCTATGCGCGCATCGGCACCGATGGTCCCAACCTGTGCTTCGCCGGCCATGTGGACGTGGTGCCCGTGGGCGACGCCGCCCGCTGGAGCCATGGGCCCTTCTCGGGCGAGATCGCGGGCGGTCGCCTGTTCGGCCGTGGCGCGGTGGACATGAAGGGCGCGGTGGCCGCCTTCCTCGCCGCCGCCTTGCGCCACGGGCAGCCCCGGAAGGGTTCGCTCTCCTTCCTCATCACCGGTGACGAGGAGGGGCCGGCCCTCGACGGCACGGTGAAGGTGGTGGAATGGTTGAAGGCCAAGGGCGAGACCCTCGACCATTGCGTGCTCGGCGAGCCCACCAATCCGGCGGTGCTGGGGGAGGTCTTCAAGATCGGTCGGCGCGGCAGCCTTTCCGGCGTGGTCCGCGTGCAGGGGGTGCAGGGGCATGTGGCCTATCCCCACCTCGCCGACAATCCGGTGCCGCGGCTCGTGCGCCTGCTGTCGGGCCTGATCGCCGCGCCGCTCGACGCGGGGTCCGCATTCTTCCCGCCGTCGAATCTCGAACTGGTGTCGGTGGACGTGGGCAATACCGCCTTCAATGTCATTCCGGCGGAGGCCACGGGGCGTTTCAATGTGCGCTTCAACGACCACTTCTCCCTCGCCAGCCTGAAGGCGGACATCCGCCGTCGGCTGGATGCGGCCGGCGAACCCTATGACCTCACCTTTCCGCCCGGCGCGAGCGAGAGCTTCATCACCGCGCCGGGGCCGTTCGTGGACTTGGTCGCCGGGGCGGTGGAGGCGGTGACCGGGCGGCGGCCGGAGGCCTCCACCTCCGGTGGCACCTCCGACGCGCGTTTCATCAAGGACCTGTGCCCGGTGGTGGAGTTCGGCCTCGTCGGCCAGACCATGCACAAGGTGGACGAGGCGACCTCGGTGCGCGACCTTCAGGATCTTTCGACCATCTATGGCGAGATCATCACGCGCTATTTCGCGCATTTTTCCTGACCGATCGGGAGAGCGGATGCCATGAGCGCCACCGAAACCGCCTATCGCCTCGACGTGGAGGGCCGCGGCATCGCGGTGCGCGCGCTGGCGGGCGGCACGCCCGGCATATTCTGGCTGGGCGGCTTCAAGTCGGACATGACGGGCACCAAGGCGGAGCGCCTTGCCGTGCTCGCCGCCGCGCGCGGCAACGCGTTCGTGCGCTTCGATTATTCCGGCCATGGCGCCTCCGGCGGCGCGTTTGAGGAGGGCACCATCTCCCGCTGGCTCGAAGAGGCGCTGGCGGTGTTCGCGCAGGCGACCGAGGGGGAGCAGGTGGTGGTCGGCTCGTCCATGGGCGGATGGCTCGCCCTGTTGCTGGCGCGGACGCTGGCGGCGCGGGGCGAGACGCGGCTGAAGGCCCTGGTGCTGGTCGCGCCGGCACCGGATTTCACCGAGGCGCTGATGTGGGCGCGCTTCCCGGCGGAGGTGCAGAGCGAGATCACCGTCACCGGGCGTTTCCTGAAGCCGACGCCCTATGGCGACGCGCCCTATGTGATTACCCGCGCCCTTATCGAGGACGGGCGCGCGCATCTCATCCTGGGGGCGCCGTTCACGGTCGGGTGCCCGGTGCGGATCCTGCAAGGCGCGCAGGACGAGGACGTGCCGTGGGCGCACGCCATGCGCCTCGTGACCTGCCTGGCGGAGGATGACGTAGTGTTCTCGCTGGTCAAGGACGGCGATCACCGCCTGTCCCGGCCCGAGGACCTGGAGCGGCTGGCGCAGGTGGTGTCGGAATTCCTGTGAGCCCGGTTCCGGGAGAGGCGGCGGGCGCCGGTGGCGCCCGCGTGACGCTCAGGCCTCCGCGGGGGAGGTGGTCGTGTCGTCGGTCGGCGGGGTCCAGGCGGACATGCGGCCGATGAGATAGCGATAGGGCGCGAGGAACAGAGCCACCATGGCCATTTTCACCAGATAGTCCGCCACCGCCCAATTGGTCCACGGCAGATCGGTGCCGGAGAAGGCGAGGGTGAAGAACACCCAGGTGTCGAGGGCCGATGAGAGGCCTCCCGACAGCGCCGGCGGCATCCACCAGGCCTTCTGGCGCAGCGCGCTGAACACCGTGGCGTCCAGCAGCTGCGCGACGATGAAGGCGGTGCCCGAGGCGAGCGCGATGCGCGGCGACGCCAGGAGCGCCGACAGGGCCAGCGCCAGGCCGAACCCCACATAGATCACCTGCCGGGTGCGCACGAGCCCCAGCCGCCGGTTGGTGAGGTCGTTCACCAGGAAGGTGAACGGATAGGTGAAGGCGCCGTAGGTGAGGTAGTCCTCAAGGCCAAAGGGCGTGAACGGGATCTGCACCAGGATGTTGGCCGCAAGAACCGCCGCGCACATGGCAAAAACCGCGAGCGTGAACGCCCGCGGTTCGGACCACTCAAGACGTGGAGATGGACGCATCAGGCGGCGGGAGCCGCTTCCGGAGCGTTCATGGCCTTCACGACGAGGCGCTTCAGCTCAAGCGCGCGGGGCGACAGCTCTTCATCGTGCGCCTTCTTGAGGAAGGCGTCGAGGCCGCCGCGATGATCCACGCTCTTCAGCGCATTGGCCGAGATGCGCAGGCGCACGGAGCGGTTGAGAATCTCGCTCTGGAGCGTCACGTTGCACAGGTTCGGCAGGAACCGGCGCTTGGTCTTGCGGTTCGAATGGCTCACAAGGTGGCCGGTCAGCACCGCCTTACCGGTCAGATCACACCGCCGGGACATGGCAAAAGTCCTTCTTCGTCTTATCTGGGCGCAGGGAACGCCAGATGGGGCGGCTTGCCTCTGATTATCAGAGTGGCACCCCACGGCACTCACCCGCCGGATCGGGAAGCGGCTCGTATAAGGGGGCGGCGGCCCGCCGTCAAGGTCGGCGCCCGTAAACGGCGGGCGCGGGGTGCGGAGTTCCGGCCGAATGCCTCTGAACATGCGCCCTTGCGGGCCGATCCGGCGGGACCGGCTCCGTGCGCGGCGGGGTGCGGCCGCGGGCGCCACGAAGCGGGTGGCGGGGGAATCGCCCAGGTTGAGCGCCGCTCGGGCGACTCGGATGGCGCGCCATGTGCTCCACCGGGCGCTTCCGCTCCCGCCGCCGGCTGGCGTGGCCTCAGCGCCGGCCCTGGCCGAGGAAGGTCTCGGCGAACCAGCGCTCCAGGGTCATGGGCGGCTCGCCGCCCTGGGGCTCGCCCACGGAGCTTGGGGGCAGGCCGGGTTGGCCCGCCATCGCCGGCGGGCGGTCGTCGGGCAGGTTCTCGGGCGCGAGGGTGCCGCCCGGAGCGCCATAGCCGAAGCCGCCGAAGCCGGCGGTCCGGGTGCCGCCGGGCAGCTCGGCCACGGGAACGCCCTGGTGCGCCACCTTCATGTAGCGGCTCCAGATCTCTACCGGCAGGTTGGCGCCGGAGGCCTTCTTCGTGGGTGAGGAATCGTCGTTGCCGAGCCACACGGCGGTGACGAACCGGGCCGTGTAGCCCACGAACCAGGCGTCGCGGTAATCCTGCGAGGTGCCGGTCTTGCCGGCCGCCTCCCAGCCGGGCAGGTCGGCCCGCCGGGCGGTGCCGATCACCAGCGTCTGGGTCAGCATCTGGTTCATCTCGGCCGCATAGGCGGGGTCCATGACGCGACCGGGGCCGGAGCCGGCGCGCTGGAACAGCACCTTGCCATCGGCATCCTTCACCGTGTCGATGACATAGGGGATGATGCCGATGCCGCCATTGGCGAACGGCACATAGGCGCTGGCGAGCTCCAGCACCGACACTTCCGAGGTGCCGAGCGCGATGGAGGGGTTGGGATCGAGCGGGGAGGCGATGCCGAGCCGGTGGGCGGTCGCCACCACCGCCTTCGGCCCCATCTCCAGGGCGAGGCGCACCGACACCGTGTTCAGCGACAGGGCCAGGGCGGTGGTGAGCGTCACCGGGCCGCGATATTCGTGGCTGGCGTTCTCCGGCTTCCAGCCCTTGAGCTGGATCGGGGCGTCCTCGCGCACAGTGTCCGGGGTCAGGCCGGCTTCCAGGGCGGTGAGATAGACGAACGGCTTGAAGGCCGAACCGGGCTGCCGGCGCGCCGTCACCGCCCGATTGTACTGGCTTTCCTGATAGGAGCGCCCACCCACCAGCGCCTTCACCGCGCCGTCCGTGTCCAGCGAGACCACGGCGCCCTGTCCCACGCCGTATTTGGCGCCGGACTTGGCGAGGGTCTCCTCCAGCGCCTTCTCCGCCGTCTGCTGGAGATTGGGATCGATGGTGGTGCGCACGGTGACGTCGCCGGACAATTCGCCGACGTAGGAATCAAGCTGCTCCATCACCCAATCGGCCACATAGCCCATGGAATCGGGGGTCTTGGCGCGAGCCACCTGGGCCGGCTTGGCTTGCGCCCCGGCAGCCAGCTCGGGCGAGATCATGCCTTGCTGCCGCATGGCGGCGAGCACCAGGGCGGCGCGGGCCTGGGCGCCCTTCAGGTTGCGCGTGGGGGCAAGGCGCGAGGGCGAGTTCACAAGGCCCGCCAGCATGGCCGCCTCCGCCAGCGTCACCTGCCGCGCGGATTTGCCGAAATAGCGCTGGGCCGCCGCCTCCACCCCATAGGCGCCGGACCCGAAATAGACCCGGTTGAGGTACAGGTCGAGAATCTGGTCCTTGGTGAACTTGGTCTCCAGCCACAGCGCCAGCACCAGTTCCTGGATCTTGCGGGAGGCGGTGCGCTCCTGGGTCAGGAACAGGTTCTTGGCGAGCTGCTGGGTCAGCGTCGAGCCGCCCTGCCGCAGGCGCCGCGAGGTGAGGTTGGTCACCAGCGCCCGCAGCAGGCCTTCCGGGTCAAGCCCGAAATGGCTGTAGAAGCGCTGGTCCTCGATGGCGACGAAGGCCTTGGGCAGGTAGGCCGGCAGTTCCGCGATGGGGACCGCGACGCCCCCCATGTCGCCGCGCACCGCCAGCGTCTTGCCGTCGGCGGCAAGGATGGTGACCGTGGGCGGGCGCTTGGGGATCATCAGCGTCTGCATGGGCGGCAGCTTGGACGCCTCATAGGCGATGACGCCGATGATGGCGATCACGCCCCACACCGCGAGGATGAAGCCCCATTTCACGAGGGTCCAGACGAACGAGCGCCGCCGCCGGCCGGATCGGCCGCGCTCGGGGGCCGGCTTTTCTGGCTTGGTCCTGCCGCGCCTCTTGTCCTGCCCGCTCAGCTCGCGATCTCCTGTGCCACGGCGCGCCTCAGGTTCCGGCGCCAAGATGTGGGGCGCGCCGCCTCGCGCGGCGGCTCTCGGGGGCGGTGCCCCCGGTCCCGTGTCGTCCACTTCGCCCGCTGGAGGAGCGTTCCGGGCGGCGTCGCCGCCGCTGACCTTGGCGCCGGCGCGACCGGTGCTCAGCGGCGGCACGCGGTCGAAGCGGTCCACCGGCGGCGGGTCGTTTCGGACCGACCGCGCCTTGCCCCGTGGCGCCTTGGGCGCGGCGAGGGGGCGGTCTTCGGGCGAGAGGCGGATCTCGAAGCCCGTGTCCGCGCGTTCCATAGCCGGCTCGCGCGGCCCGCCCTCGCTGTACCCTCGCGTCGCCATCGGCCGTCCTGTCGCTCCGCCGTGTTCTACCTGTCCCCTTCCAGCACTCAATTGGGGCGAAAACGGCAGTTGCGCGGTCTCCCCTCGCATCTTTCCGTATCGCCCGCTCGGGGCGAAGTCTGCCGGGGCGGGGGTGAAGGGGCGGTTAAGCGGCGCATCGGGCTTTCCGCTCGCGCTCCCGCCCTTCCTTAAGGTTCACTTAAGGTTCGCCATTCAAAGGTCCGAAGGCATTTTTTGCCCGCGTTCGCGGTGTGGGGCGGGCAAAAGCTGTCGAGATTTCATGTCAGTATAACATTTGTATGGTCTTGTATTTTCGGCGTGGCGAAGGCTGTTTTTGGCATCTTCCAAGATCGAAAAAGCAAACCGGAGGGACAAGTGGACTATCCTCTTATCGGCGGCTATGTGGCGACGTTCTTGGTTGCCATCGGTTATTTTGCCTATAACGACAGCGCGCGACAGGTTCCCGCGACCGTGCCCCAGAAACAGGCCGCCGCCGCGTCGGCCGCGACCGCCATGTCGGTCCGGACTGTGGCGGCGGCGCCCGCCGGGGTCGCCAAGGATGGTGCCAAGGAGCCCGCCAAGGACGTAGCGAAGGCGCCGACCGGTGCCGCGCAGCCGGCGGAGGCGGGGGGCTGGACCGTTCCCGATGTGGATGGGCTGCCCGACAATGCCTTCGGCCGCATGGTGCGCAGGGGGCGCGAGCTGACCCAACGGACCTTCGCCCATCTGGGACCGGAGGTTGAGGATCCGGCGATGCGCTTCGCGGGCAACAACCTGGCCTGCCAGAGCTGCCATCTTGACGCGGGCACCAAGGAGTTCGGCTTGCCGTTCGTCGGCGTCTTTGGCGACTTTCCCCAATATCGCGGGCGTGAGGGGCGGGTGGCCACCATCGAGGACCGGGTCAACGGCTGCATGACGCGCAGCATGGACGGCAAGCCGCTGCCGTGGGATTCAGAGCCCATGGTGGCGTTCGTCACCTACATCAAATTCCTGTCCTCGAACCGGCCGGTGGGCAAGCCGACGCCGGGTCGCGGCACCCCCAAGATGGCCGAGCTGTCGCGGCCGGCGAGCCCCGAGAAGGGGGCGATCGTGTTCCAGGAACACTGTGCCTCCTGCCACGGCCCGGAGGGGCGCGGCAAGCGGGTCGGGGTCGCGGGCGACGGCAAGGGCTATGAATTCCCGCCCCTGGGCGGCACCGACACGTTCAACAACGGCGCCGGCATGGCGCGGCTCATCACCGCCGCCAGCTTCGTGCGGGCCAACATGCCGTTCGGAACCAGCCACGATGCGCCGGTCCTGACCGTGGAAGAGGCCTGGGACGTGACCGCCTATGTGGAATCCCTGGATCGGCCGCAGCGCGAAGGGATCGAGACGGATTATCCGAACCGGACCGAAAAGCCGGTCGATGCCGCCTATGGTCCCTTCCCCGACACGCTGCCGGCCGCGCAGCACAAATACGGCCCGTTCCAGCCGATCCGCGACGAGATCAAGAAGCTGAAGAACAAGGCCGCGGACGCGGCCAAGACGGCGCATTGACGGCAGGTCGTGGCCTCGGTCGCGGGGGCGTGGCGCGCCCCCGCCGACGCGACGACCACCGGTCCTGAGCCGCCCCTGCCGGCTCCTGGACCCGTGGGGCGCCATCTTGGCGGGGTTCTGGGGGGCGGAGAAAGGTCGGCGCGCGGGCTTGCGCGCCGACCCTCGCCGGGGCGCGATCTTTGCGCTATTCATAAGGTCTTGCTTCCCCATGCCAGATCCAGATCGATTAAATGCCCGTCATCCGCACCCCCAAAGCCCATCGCACCATTGGTGAACCGTTCGAGGGGCAAAGGCTCCGGACCGAGGTTCGAGAGATCGCCAAGGCGCATCAGGGCAAGGATCTGGAGCTGCGCAACGCGGTCGTGGCCTATCTCAAGGGCGCCATGCAGCAGGCGCGGGCCGAGGCCGAGCGCCTGCTGAAGGAGGACGGCTGCGGGCGCTGCTGCGCCATGCGCCTGTCCGCGTTCCAGGATGCCATGATCGCCAGCGCCTACGAGGTGGCGACCACCATCCTCTATCCGGCGGACAATCCCTCCCGCTCCGAGCGCATGGCCATCTCGGCGGTGGGCGGCTACGGCCGTGGCATGCTGGCGCCGGGCTCCGACACCGACATCCTGTTCGTGCTGCCCTACAAGCAGACCGCCTGGGGCGAGAGCGTGGCCGAGGCCATTCTCTATATCCTGTGGGATCTGGGCCTGAAGGTGGGACACGCCACCCGCTCGGTGGACGAATGCCTGCGCCAGGCGCGGGCCGATTTCACCATCCGCACCTCGATCTTGGAAGCGCGCTTCCTGGCCGGCGACAAGGCGCTGTTCCACGACCTGGAAGTGCGCTTCGACAAGGAAGTGGTGGAGGGCACCGCCGCCGAGTTCGTGGCCGCCAAGATGGCCGAGCGCGAGGAGCGGCTGCGCCGCGCCGGCCAGTCGCGCTACCTAGTGGAGCCCAATGTCAAGGACAGCAAGGGCGGGCTGCGCGACCTGCACACCCTGTTCTGGATCGCCAAATACGTCTACCGGGTGCAGACCACCAGCCAGCTTGTGGCCAAGGACGTCTTCACCCGCGAGGAGGCGCGCCTGTTCACCCGCTGCGAGGATTTCCTGTGGTCGGTGCGCTGCCACCTCCACTTCCTCACCGGCCGGGCCGAGGACCGCCTGTCGTTCGACGTGCAGCGGGAGATGGCCCAGCGCCTGGGCTACACGGAGCATCCCGGCCAGAAGGACGTGGAACGCTTCATGAAGCATTACTTCCTAGTGGCGAAGGACGTGGGCGACCTCACCGCGATCCTGTCCGCCGCCCTGGAGGAGCACCAGGCCAAGCCGGTGCCCGGCCTGCGGGGCATGGTGGAGCGGCTGCGTCCCGGCCACCACCGCAAGGCGCCGCTGAAGGACAGCCCGGATTTCATCCTCGACCACGACCGCCTCAACGTGGCCGACGCCGAGGCGTTCAAGCGCGACCCGGTCAATCTCATCCGCATCTTCCATGTGGCGGACAAGCGGAATCTGGCGCTGCACCCCGATGCCATGCGGTTGATGGCGCGCTCGCTCCCCCTCATCGACGCCAAGCTGCGCGACAGTCTCGAAGCCAACCGCCTGTTCCTGGAGGTGCTCGCCTCCAGGAACGCGCCGGAGACCGTGCTGCGGCGCATGAACGAGGCGGGCGTGCTGGGCCGCTTCCTTCCCGAGTTCGGGAAGATCGTGGCCATGATGCAGTTCAACATGTACCACCATTATACGGTGGACGAGCATCTGCTGCGCTGCATCGGCATTCTTTCGGAGATCGAGCACAAGAGCAATCCGGAGAACGGGCTCGCCAACGAGCTGATGGCCAGCGTCAAGAATCGCAACATGGTCTATGTGGCGATGCTGCTGCACGACATCGCCAAGGGCCGGCCCGAGGATCATTCCACCGCCGGTGCCCGCATCGCCCGCCGCCTGTGCCCGCGGCTCGGCATGACGCCGGTGGAGACCGAGACCGTGGCCTGGCTGGTGGAACAGCATCTGGTGATGTCCACCGTCGCCCAGTCGCGCGACCTATCGGACCGCAAGACCATCGAGAATTTCGCGGCCGTGGTGCAGAGCCTGGAGCGGTTGAAGCTGCTCACCATCATCACCACCGCCGATATCCGCGCGGTGGGGCCGGGCACCTGGAACAGCTGGAAGGCGCAATTGCTGCGCACCCTCTATTACGAGACCGAGCCGGTGCTCACCGGCGGCTTCTCGGAGGTGGACCGGGGCAAGCGCGTCATCGCCGCCCAGGGCCAATTGCGCCACGCCCTCACCGATTGGCCGGCGGAGAAGGTGGAGACCTACCTTGCCCGCCACTATCCTTCCTATTGGCTGCGCCTGGATCTTGAGGCCAAGCTGCGCCACGCCCGCTTCATCGACGCCACCGAGGCGGCCGGCGAGAGCATCGCCACCCAGATCACCATGGAGCCGGGCCGGGGCGTGACCGCGCTCACCGTGCTGGCGCCGGACCATCCCAAGCTTCTGTCCATCATCGCCGGGGCGTGCGCGGCGGCGGGCGCCAACATTATGGACGCCCATATTTCCACCACCACCGACGGACTTGCCCTCGACACCATCGCCATCCGCCGCGCCTTCGAGCGCGACGACGACGAGGAGCGCCGCGCCGGCCGTGTCCGCGAGGCGGTGGAGCAGGCCTTGAAGGGCGAGGTGCGCCTGCCGGAGGTGATGGCCCGGAAGCTGCCCAAGGGCCGCCGCACCTTCTCGCTGGAGCCCGAGGTGACGGTGAACAATTCGTGGTCCAACCGCCACACGGTGGTGGAGGTCTCGGGCCTCGACCGGCCCGGCCTCCTGTTCGCACTCACCAACACCTTGTCGCGGCTCAACCTCAACATCGCATCCGCCCATGTGGCCACCTTCGGCGAGCGGGCGGTGGACGTGTTCTATGTGACCGATCTCATGGGCGCGAAGATCACGGGCGCGGCCCGCCAGTCCGCGATCCGGCGGGCCTTGGTGGCCGTGTTCGAGGGTGCCATGGACGATGAGGACGCGCCGCGCCGCGCCGCGCGGGCCTGAGGCGCGGGCGCCCGCAGATCACGAAGCATGACCGACCTGCGCGGAAGTTCACGCCGCGCAGGTCCCGATCCGCGCGTAGTTGTGTCCTGTATCTATCTGGCGTGAAATGACTTTCATCGGTCCTGCGCGGCGTGCTGGGCCGCCTGGCCGCGCCGCGAGAGCGGCGATGGCCACTTTTTCGCCTTGCTCCGGTGGCCAGAAAGGTGCGAGCAAGTTGCAATCTGGCTGGAGGCCCCTGCGGGAGGCCTCGTATTCCGTGGCCCCTCGCTCCCGTGCGGCACCAAGACCTGAGCATGAGCACCGATCCGACCCTTCTCGACAGCGCCGGCGATCCGGCCGCCACCCGCGTGGTGGTGGCCATGTCGGGTGGCGTCGATTCGTCGGTGGTGGCGGCGCTGCTGGCGCGGGCGGGGTACGACGTGATCGGGGTCACGCTCCAGCTCTACGATCACGGGGAGGCGGCCCACCGCCGCGGCGCCTGCTGCGCCGGCCAGGACATCTATGACGCGAGCGAGGTCGCCCGCACCCTCGGCATCCCGCATTATGTGCTCGACTATGAAAGTCGGTTCCGCGAAGAGGTGATCGACCGATTCGCGGCGAGCTACGCCTCGGGCGTCACGCCCATTCCGTGCGTCGATTGCAACCGCACGGTCAAGTTCCGCGATCTCCTCGCCACCGCCGAGGAACTGGGCGCGCAGGTGCTCGCCACCGGCCATTATGTGTCGAGCCGTGGCCTGCCGGACGGGCGCCGCGCCCTCTTCCGGGCGGCGGAGGAGGCACGGGACCAGAGTTATTTCCTCTATGCGACGACGGCGGCGCAGCTTCAGCGCCTGCGCTTTCCCCTGGGTGACATGAGGAAGGGCGACGTGCGCGCGCTGGCTGCACAGTTCGGCCTGCCGGTGGCGGACAAGCCGGACAGTCAGGACATTTGCTTCGTGCCCGGTGGCAATTATGCCGAGGTGGTGGCGCGACTGCGCCCGGAGGCGGCGCAGCCGGGCGACATCGTGCATCTCGACGGGCGCTTGCTCGGCCGCCATCGCGGGGTGATGCATTACACCATCGGCCAGCGCAAGGGGCTCGGCATCGCCAGCCCCGAGCCGCTCTATGTGGTGGGCATCGACGCCGCGCGGGGCGAGGTGAGGGTCGGACCGCGGGAGGCCCTGATGGTGCGCACCGTGACCATGGGCGACGTGAACTGGCTGGGCGAGGGGGCGTTCGCGGAGGCCTGCGCCAAGGGGATCGAGGTGCAGGCGAAGGTGCGTTCCACCCGCCCGCCGGCGCCGGGCTATCTCGGGCTTGAGGACGGGGCGCCGGTGGTGCATCTCGCCGCGGGCGAAGAAGGCGTTGCGCCCGGACAGGCTTGCGTGCTCTACGATAGCGCCGGTTCCGTTGCGCGCCTGCTGGGCGGTGGCACCATCGTCAGGGCGGAGCGCGCCGCGCGCCCCATGGCGCAAGTGGCGTAGACGCCGGCCTGACGCGCTGAGGCGGGTCCCCGTCCGCGGGGGGCGCGGTGCGCGCGGCCGGAAGGCAAGAGACAGGGCCGCCCGGGCGTCTTTGGATGCCGCGGGGCGCGGCCCCGAGGGATGGATCGGCCGGGCAGGGCGTTGGTGGTCCCCGCAGGGACGAGGCTGGGAGAAGGCGAGGATGGCGGTTCAATACGATCTCGAGGGTCAGAAGCGCGCCTATGCCAAATGGGCACCCATCTACGACAAGGTTTATGTGAAGCTGCTGGCGGATGCGCAGCGCAAGGCGGCCACCACCGCCGCCGCCTGCGGGCCAGACATTCTGGAAGTGGGCGTCGGCACCGGACTGGTGCTGCCCTATTATCCGAGGAATGTGCGGGTGACGGGCATCGACCTGTCTTTCGACATGCTGCGGAAAGCGGTGGAAAAGAAGGTGGGACGTGGGCTGAAGCAGGTGGGCCTGCTGGCGGCCATGGACGCCTGCAACCTCGGCTTTGCCGACGAAACCTTCGATGCGGTCACGGTGCCGTTCGTCATCACCTTGGTGCCGGACCCGGAAGGCGCGCTCGACGAGATGTACCGGGTCCTGAAGCCCGGCGGCGAGATCGTGGTGGCCTCCAAGCTCGGCGCCGACGAGGGGCCGGTGATGCACATCGAGCAGGCGCTGGCGCCGCTGGTGAAGAAGGTGGGCTGGAGCATCGCCTTCAAGGCGTCGCGTCTGCGGAACTGGGCGGCGCGCTATCCCGACATGGAGGTGGTGGAGATTTCACCGGTGTTCCCGGTGGGCTTCTTCAAGCTGGTGCGCATCAAGAAGAAGAGGAAGGTGTAAGAGTCGGTTCCCTTCCTTGACAGGGGCGAACGCTCGCCCCTATAAGCCCGCTTCTAGCCGATGCGCAGCGTCGCGTCGGCGGGTGTGGCAGCGTAGCTCAGTTGGTGAGAGCGCCGGATTCATAACCCGGAGGTCGGCGGTTCAAATCCGCCCGCTGCTACCATTAAAATCAAGGACTTGGCGCCTGAAGCCAAATCGCCCGAAAATCGCAAGTCGCCCCAAAATCGTAGCCACCCAAGAAGCGCAAGTCGCCGGCGCCACTACGGTAGAGCTGGCGCCGAATAAGCCTTTCCATCCGCGCCCCAGGGGTTCCGACATCCGCAGGGGGGCCTCCCTTCGCTGGCTCAGTCGCGGGTCGATGGCGCGTTTATGGTTTGTTCCGAACGGCCCTTGCAATTTGCGTCTTGAGGGTGTCCCGCGGCGAGCAGCGATTTCGGTCCCGGCCTTGATCGTTTTCGAGGAGAACGCGGGGCAAGGTACCTCTCATGTCACCATCATGTCGGACGACCACACGGCGCTGTCGTGGAGGCCGGTGACGGCGGTGTTCGTAGGATGCGTCCGAGGGCCATGGCGGATGCCACCGGGACGTCGATTCGGTCCCCCGCCTTCACTGTCTCGAACGCGTCTCTGAAGGCGGTGCCGGCGCCCGCCCGGTTCGTCGCCGCGTGGAGATCGCCGGCCTCCGCATCCGACCACGCCGTTGAGCCTCTCGGCAAAGCTGGGATTGTAGGAGGGCTTGAACTGCCGTCCGGGATGCGGGGCGCGGCCATGGCGCCTCCAGTCTGTCGCGCCGAGAGGGGATGTGATCGCGCCGCGCATGCGCCAGACAAGCCCAGCTCCCCGCCCAGCGGGCTCCTCAGTCTCAGTCAATCCACGACAGCATTTTCGGATTGCAAAATCGCTTCACGCTCTTGCTGAAGCAGATCTCGCGCGGCGATAGGGCTTTGAGCGCGCCCCTTTTGTCAGAGGTTGGCGCCCACCCTTGAGCATTCGCATCTTCTTGCTTAACGACGCTCAAAAGAACTTTCTTGGAATAAACAAGATGGATCTAGAGCCGCTCCGACACCAGACGCGCGATCGCCGCGCGCAGCTCGGGAAAACCCTCGCCCGTATTGCTTGAGGTCGGAAATATTTCCGGATAAGCGGCCGCCCGCCTGCGAATCTTCTCCTGCGCCTCGGCCAGGACTTGAGGCTGTGCGGTGGGTTTCACCTGATCGATCTTGGTCAGCACGATGGCGTAGGACACTGCGGCCTTGTCGAGGAGATCCAGAATCTCTTCGTCCACCGGCTTGATGCCGTGGCGGGCATCGATGAGCACGAATACGCGCCCGAGGTTCACCCGCCCGCGCAGATACGCGCGGATAGTGCGCGTCCAGGCCTCCACCTTGTCTTTCGGCGCCTTGGCGAAACCATAGCCCGGCATATCCACCAGGGTCAGTTCCGGCTGCGCGCGAAAGAAGATGAGTTCTTGCGTCCGGCCGGGGGTCACCGACGTCCGCGCCAGCGCCTTTCGGCCGGTCAAGGCGTTGACGAGGGACGACTTGCCCACATTGGAACGCCCGGCCAAAGCCACCTCAACGCCCTGCATGGGCGGAAGCACCTCGATGGTGGGCGCCGCGGAAATGAACTGCCAGTCGGCGGCAAACATCAGCCGGCCCGTTTCGAGGAACGGGTCGGCATCGGGGGCAGTGTCGGGAGCGCGTTCGGTCATGATGCCTTATCCTAGAGCGCGCGCTCCGGCGCAAGGCATCCCGCTCAGACACGCGACATCGTCCCATTGCGGCCGGCCGCCATTTTGGGCCCAGCCCCGCTGCCGTCCCGCTCCCAACCGGGACCGGGACGGCATGCCCGCGCGCGGGTTTTAAGCGGCCTTCAGCTCGGCGATGAAGCTGCGCAGCTTGTTCTGGAGCGTGTTCGATTCGGTGCCGATGGTGGTGGACGAGGACAGCAGGCTTTGCGCCACCGTCTCGGTTTCCACCGCCGCCCGGGAGACGTGGGAAATGTTCTCCGTCACCACATGGGTACCGTCCGACACCTGGCTGATGGAGCGCACGATCTCGCGGGTGGCGCTGCCCTGCTCCTCCACCGCCGAGGCGATGGACGTGATCGCATCATTGACGCTGCCGATGGTTTTTAGAATGCCCTCGATGGCGGATGCCGCGCGATTGGTGGAATTCTGGATGGCGGCAACCTTGGTTGAAATCTCCGAGGTGGCCGACGCCGTCTGCGACGCCAGCTGCTTCACCTCGCTGGCGACCACCGCGAAACCCTTGCCGCTGTCGCCAGCGCGCGCGGCCTCGATGGTCGCGTTGAGGGCCAGAAGGTTGGTCTGGCCGGCAAGGCCGGAGATCAGGTCGACCACATTGCCGATACCGGCCGCAACCGCGCTCAGTTCGGCCATGATGCCGGCGGTCGCCTTGGCTTCGCCGACGGATCCCTTCGACAACTCGGCCGAAAGGTCGATCTGGCGGCCGATTTCATCCACCGATGCCCCCAACTCCTCCGAAGACGAGGCGACCGCCGAGATGTTCGCCGCGGCCTGCTCCACCGTGGTGACCACGACGGAGGTTTCATCGGAGGTCTTCCTCGCGGACCCGGCCAATTGCCGTGCCGCCGCCTGCAATTCCTGCGAGGTGCTTTGGAAGGTGCCGATCAGGCTGGAGACTTCCGCCTCGAACCGGGCGGTCAATTCCTCGACCCGCGCCACCCGCGCGTTGGCGGCCTGCTCCGCGAGGACGCTGTCATGGATGTCCACGAGGGATCCGCAGGCGCGAACCGCCTTGCCGGACGCATCATGAACCACGCCCCCCGTCGCCCGAAACCAACGGTAGCTGCCGTCTTTCATCTTCAGGCGGTAAGTAATATTGTAGATCGACTTCCCGCTGGTCTTCTTCAACGCTTTCGCGAATGCGGCAAACGTTCGGTCGGAATCTTCCGGATGCAGCTTTCCGGCCCATGAGCCGACCACATTCGGAAAATCGTGTTCGGCACTATAGCCGAGCAGGCGACGGAATTCATTGGTCCACGTCCATTTGCTCTGCGGATGCATGGCGTCCTCATTGATGAGGACAGCATCCCAGAGTCCAACTCCACAGTAATTGCCGAGAACCGAGATCAGTTCATCACTCTTTTTTCTTTGCCCCAACATGGTGCAGTTTCCCCCGTGCACAATCCATCGCAGCAGTCATCGTCCTGAAGGGACGAAGATCCTGGCCCTGTGTCGTTTCATGGGGGCGCGGCTTCCCCCGGACATGCGCGACGGCGCCCCCATCGGCAGGCAGTATATTCAGCTTCCATTTGAACGCGAGACGGATTTTCCGAAAATGCGTCGCTCCGCGGGCCGGTGCACCGGCGCGGTGTGTGAGCGAACGCATCCGGCCCGGTCGAAGGCCGTGTCGATGGCATAAGGTGCTGGACTACGGACGCGAATCGACCCCCAGCATCTGCCGGCGCGGCGCCAGCATGACGACGGGGTCGCTCTGTCCCCTGCGGCCTACGGCAGCTTTTCACAACACTAACTGTTCAGAAATACGCCGCGCCCCTTCTGGACTTCTTCGGCGATGAAATCGGCGGCCACGCGAATGCGAGCCAGGTCGCGCATGTCGGTGTGGGTGATGAGCCAGAACGTGCGGGTGATGCTTACTTCGTCCTTCAGCACCGGCACCAGCGCATCCTCGCCCTCGCCGCCGAAGAGGGCGCCCATGAAGCAGGGCAGCACGCATACGCCGGCGCCGCCCCGCGCCGCCGTGAGCTGGGCCACGAGGCTGGAGCTTTTCACCCGCACCCGCAGGTCCTTGGCCACCAGCGGCGCATAGTCGAGCTCCGGCGCATAGATCAGCTCGTCCACATAGCCGATGAAGGCATGGCGCTCCAGCGCCGCCCGGCTCTCGATGGCGCCGTGACGGGCGAGATAGCCCCGCGAGGCGTAAAGGTGCAGCCGGTAGTCGGTGAGCTTGCGGGCGTGCAGCCGCCCCTCCTTGGGCCGGCTTAGGGAGATGGCGAGGTCCGCCTCGCGCTTCGACAGGGAAAACAGCCGGGGCATGGCGAGCAATTGGATGTCGAGGTCGGGGTGGGTCTCGGCCAGTACCGCGATGCGCGGCGCCAGGAAGAAGGTGCCGAATCCGTCGGGCGCGCCGATGCGCACCGTGCCGGCGACGCCAAGATCGGCCCCGCCGATGGTGCCCTGGGCCGTCAGCGCGAGGCTTTCCATGCCTTCCGCCGCACTCATCAGCCGCTCACCCGCGGCGGTGAGGCCATAGCCATGGGGCCGACGGTCGAACAGCTTGGCGCCCAACGTCGCTTCCAGCGCCGCGATGCGCCGGCTCACCGTGGAATGCTCGACGCCAAGGCGCGCCGCCGCCACAGTAAGCCGCCCGGTCCGCGCCACCGCGAGGAAGAAGCGCAGGTCCGACCATTCGAAGTCCGCCATCCGCCTTTCCTTCTCGTTTATTTTCGCACATGGAGCGTGCGAAGATTGCCCTTTATGTGCACAAAAGGATAGGGCATCGTGCCCGCAACAAGGTCGCCGCAGCGGCCGCAAAAGTTCTGGAAACGCATCGACCGGGAAGGACACGCATCATGCGCGAGATCGGCCATTTTATCGGCGGCAAACATGTGGCCGGCACCTCGGGCCGCAAGGCCGACGTGTTCCAGCCCATGACGGGCGAGGTGATCGCTTCCGTCGCCCTGGCCAGCACGGCCGAGATGCGGGCCGCGGTGGAGAATGCCAAGGCCGCGCAGCCGGCCTGGGCCGCCACCAATCCCCAGCGCCGCGCCCGCGTGCTCATGAAGTTCCTGGAGCTGGTGCAGCGCGATTATGACGCCCTGGCCGAGCTGCTCGCCCGCGAGCATGGCAAGACCATTCCCGACGCCCGCGGCGACATCCAGCGCGGCCTGGAGGTGATCGAGTTCTCCTGCGGCATTCCCCACCTCATGAAGGGCGAATACACCGACGGCGCCGGCCCCGGCATCGACCTTTATTCCATGCGCCAGGCGCTTGGCGTGGTGGCGGGCATCACGCCGTTCAACTTCCCGGCCATGATCCCCATGTGGAAGTTCGGCCCCGCCATCGCCTGCGGCAACGCCTTCATCCTGAAGCCGTCGGAGCGTGATCCCGGCGTGCCCATGCACCTCGCCGAGCTGATGCTGGAGGCGGGCCTGCCGGCCGGCATCCTCAATGTGGTGAACGGTGACAAGGAGGCGGTGGACGCCATTCTGGACGATCCCGACATCCAGGCCATCGGCTTCGTGGGCTCGTCCGCCATCGCCCAGTACATTTATGCCCGCGGCACGGCCAACGGTAAGCGGGTGCAGGGCTTCGGCGGCGCCAAGAACCACATGATCATCATGCCCGACGCCGACCTCGACCAGGTGGTGGACGCCCTGGTGGGCGCCGGCTACGGCTCGGCGGGCGAACGCTGCATGGCGATTTCGGTGGCGGTTCCGGTGGGGGAAGCCACCGCCGACCGCCTCATTGAAAAGCTGGTGCCCCGCGTCGAGAGCCTGAAGATCGGCCCCTCCACCGACCCCTCCGCCGATCTCGGCCCGCTGGTGACCCGCGAGGCGGTGGCGCGGGTGAAGGGATATGTGGACACCGGCGTGGAGGAAGGCGCGAAACTGCTGGTGGACGGGCGCGACTTCACGCTCCAGGGCTATGAGAACGGCTTCTACATGGGCGGCTGCCTGTTCGATCATGTCACGCCCGACATGCGCATCTACAAGGAAGAGATCTTCGGGCCCGTCCTCTGCGTCGTGCGCGCGCCGGACTATAAGGAGGCCCTGCGCCTGCCCACCGAGCACGAATATGGCAACGGCGTCGCCATCTATACCCGCGACGGCGATGCGGCCCGCGATTTCGCGGCCAAGGTGAACGTGGGCATGGTCGGCATCAATGTGCCGATCCCAGTGCCGCTCGCCTACTACACCTTCGGCGGCTGGAAGCGCTCAGGCTTCGGCGACCTCAACCAGCACGGGCCGGATTCCATCCGTTTCTATACCAAGACCAAGACCGTCACCTCCCGCTGGCCTTCAGGGATTAAGGACGGCGCGGACTTCGTCATCCCGACCATGGGCTGAGGCCAGCCCCGTCCCCGACCGCGCCGTGCCGCCGCCCGAGGCCGCACGGCGCCCCTTTTCCGAACCGGGCCGGCCATGCTGATCTGCTGCCAATGCGATGGCCGGCTGATCCAGGACCCGCACGGGAGCCTTCGGCCCCCTCGCCCCCTTATAGCATTTCCGGTGAACTCCACTTCACCGGAAATGCTCTAAGTCTTTGTTTTGTAGCAATTCCAGGCGCAAAACCGCTACACACTTTTGCTGGAATTGCTCTAGATGAGTGGCGCGCCAGACATGTTCACCCTCTCCGACGACCAGATCGCCATCCGCGACATGGCCCGCGATTTCGCCACGGCGGAGATCGCCCCCAACGCCGTGGCCTGGGACGAGGCCAAGCATTTTCCGGTGGAGACCCTGCGCGCGGCCGCCGCCCTCGGCATGGGCGGCATCTATGTGCGCGAGGATGTGGGCGGCTCCGGCCTCTCGCGGCTCGATGCGGCCTTGATCTTCGAGGCGCTCGCCACCGGCTGCCCCGGCACCGCCGCCTATCTCTCCATCCACAACATGGCGACCTGGATGATCGACCGCTTCGGCAGCGACGACCAGCGCGCCCGATGGGTGCCGCAGCTCGCCACCATGGCTTGCCTTGCCTCCTACGGCCTCACCGAGCCGGGTGCCGGCTCGGATGCGGCGGCGCTCAAGACCCGTGCCGTGCGCGACGGCGACCATTACATCGTGGACGGGCAGAAGCAGTTCATTTCCGGCGCCGGCGCCTCCGACATTCATGTGGTGATGGTGCGCACCGGCGGTGGCGGGCCGAAGGGCATTTCCACCCTCGTCATCCCCGCCGATACCCCCGGTCTCTCTTTCGGCGCCAACGAGAAGAAGATGGGCTGGAACGTGCAGCCCACGCGCGCCGTCATCTTTGAAGGGGTCAGGGTGCCGGTGGCCAACCGCCTGGGCGCGGAGGGCGAAGGCTTCAAGATCGCCATGGCCGGGCTCGACGGCGGCCGGCTCAATATCGGCGCCTGCTCGCTCGGCGGCGCCCAGGCCGCCCTTGATAAGGCACTCGCCTACATGCGCGAGCGCAAGGCGTTCGGACAGCGGCTCGACGCCTTCCAGGCGCTGCAATTCCGCCTCGCCGACATGGCGACCGAACTGGAGGTGGCGCGCACCTTCCTGTGGCGGGCCGCCGCGGCCCTCGACGCCAAGGCTCCCGATGCCACGAAGCTTTGCGCCATGGCGAAGCGGGTCGCCACCGACACCGGCTTCACCGTCGCCAACGACGCGCTCCAGCTCCACGGCGGCTACGGCTACCTCGCCGATTACGGCATTGAAAAGATCGTGCGCGACCTGCGTGTGCACCAGATCCTGGAAGGTACCAACGAGATCATGCGCCTCATCGTCGCCCGCACCCTGATCGGGTGAACGGCGGGCGCCGGCGCCACAACCGGCGCGCCGAGCGCAGGCGAAGACAAAACCACACGGGGAGGAACCACATGGCCAGCATTGCATTCATCGGCCTCGGCAACATGGGCGGGCCCATGGCCGCGAACCTCGTCAAGGCCGGGCACACCATCACCGGCTTCGACCTGTCGCCGGCCGCCGTCGCGGCGGCGCAAGCGCGCGGCGTGAACGTCGCCGAAAGCGCTACGGCGGCCGTCGCCGCGGCCGAGGTGGTGGTCACCATGCTGCCCTCCGGCAAGCATGTGGTCGGTGCCGCCACCGGCGCCGAGGGCCTGTTCGCGGCGGCGAGGCCCGGCACGCTGTTCATCGATTCGTCGACCATCGACGTCGCCTCCGCCCGCGCCTTCCATGAGGCCGCGAAAGCCGCCGGCCATGCCAGCGTCGATGCCCCCGTGTCGGGCGGCGTCGGTGGGGCGGAGGCGGCCACCCTCACCTTCATGGTGGGCGGAACCGACGGCGCCTTTGCCGCGGCGCGGCCCTATCTGGAGGCCATGGGCCGCAAGATCGTCCATTGCGGCGGCGCGGGCGCGGGGCAGGCGGCGAAGATCTGCAACAATATGATCCTCGGCATCTCCATGATCGCGGTGTCGGAAGCCTTCGTGCTGGGCGAGAAGCTCGGCCTCTCCCATGAAGCGCTGTACGAGGTGGCGTCCACCTCCTCCGGCCAATGCTGGTCGCTCACCACCTATTGCCCGGTGCCGGGGCCGGTGCCCACCAGCCCCGCCAATCGCGGCTACCAGCCCGGCTTCGCCGCCGCCTTGATGCTGAAGGATCTGCGCCTGTCGCAGGACGCCGCCGACACGGCCGGCGCCGCCACCGCGCTGGGTGCGGCCGCGACCGCGCTCTACACCGCCTTCGCGGAAGCCGGGAACGACGGCAAGGATTTTTCCGGCATCGTGGAATGGATCCGCGATCGCGACGACACCTGAGACCAAAAATCTCCAGCCCACTCCGCGCTTGACCGAGGCCGGGGGTATCGGACCACGCACAAGACAAAGGGCCGGATGACACCCTGTCATCCGGCCCCTTTGCGTACACACACCCATCGCCTCAGGCCGCTGGCGGATAGGGGTAGGGCGAGGGGCCATAGGCGTTGTCGCGGGGGTCGGAGGGCTGCACGAACCAGAACAGCAGCACCAGGAAGCCGATGACCGGCAGGAACAAGATGAGCACCCACCAGCCGCTGTGCCCCACATCGTGCAGCCGCCGCACGGTCACCGCGAGCGTGGGCAGGAACAAGGCGAGCGACACGAGGTGCGGCAGAATGCCGACGCTGTGCACCCCCCACATCATGCCCCAGCCCTGTCCCATGGGCCCGTCATTCTCGGTCATGACCTCGGTCATCATCTGCCCCATGAACAGGGCGCTCAGGATGGCGATGACCAGGGGCACCAGCAGCAGGAACAGCTCGAACCACCAGAACTCGCTGCGCGAGGCTCGGCCCTGAAACACCGCATATTTCGACAGGCAGGTTTTGACCGCCGTCCCGAAATCCATCATCGCTCCATCCCCCATCTCTGCCGTGAAGGTAAAGAGTCCTGAGGTCCGCGGAAAGGGCGATTCGCCATCTCCCTCGCGCACCCGCCTCAGGCCGGGGGGGGGAAGGGGGAGGCCCCGCGCGTCTTCCGGGTTCCCGCCTAGCTCTCCCCCGGCAGTTCGAGCCACTGGGCGATGGGCTTCGGCAGAAGCGAACGATTCTCCCGGTCGAAGGCGACGAGAGCGGCCTTCGTGATGATCGTTACATTGTCGGGACATGGGTCGCCATAGTTCCCGCGCGCCGCGAAGAGAAACACCGTGTCCACCTGATCGTCGTCGGCATAGTCGGCGGCCGGCAGGATGCGCCAACCACGCGGCTTGACCTGGACGTCGGCGGTGCGCCCGTCGGCATTGACCAGCGTGCATTCATATCGCGGGGTGCTGTGGGCATGGCTGCTCAGAACTCCGCGCCATCCGTGCCCTGCAGGTCGAGCGTGGCCAGATCCTTACGTTCGTGAGAGATCAAGGCCGATATGATACATGGTGGGGCAGGTCGTTCCGCAGGCACTCCACGCTTAGTCTTGAACACCCTTTCAGTATAGGTCTCGACGGAGGGGGCGCAATCTTGCGGCTCGCGCGCCGCGCGGCGCCAAAGCTCGCCTTCACGGCGCCCGGCACCTCCATGTCCGCCATTGGAGCCTCGGTGTCACCGCCGATGATATGAGCCGGTACCAAATGGAACATGTCCTGAAACATGTCCTGCAACTCGATCCAGCGGTCCGCGTTGGCGTCTCCGAGCCCAGATGACGTCCCCGCCTGTACGTCCTTCATGATGAGATGAACGGCGCTCATGCGCCTCCCGGCATCCTCCTGATGGCGCGCGAGGTAATGGTCCACGGGCTCATTTACGATTTCAGGCAGATGGGTGCTGCGCCATCCGGGGCCGAGCACCTCATAGTGGAGGCGCCGTGCCACAACTTCCCGTGGGTCGAGATCTTCGGGGCGGTGGTGAAGGCGCCGTACGGTCCAAGGGTGCTCCACCGGGGGGGGGGGCCGTGCTTCGGAAAGCTCGAGCGCGTTGCGCTACGATGCGAGAAGATCCGACGTAGCTTCGCCGCAATCGCAGCGCTCGCCTGCAACGTCATTCGCGTCAAATCCGTTCACGCCGCCCCTGGATAGTTCAAGCGCGGTGGCTTCCGGTTCGCATGACGGAAATGCAAAAGCGCCGAGCGGATGGCGTGAGGCCGCGCGAACGGAATACGCCGAAGGGCCTCGTTGGGCGGGCGTCATGGGATGCTTAGGAGGCTCAAGCGCCCGTGGTGGAGGGCGCGCGAACCGGCTGCGCGTGAAGCACATCCGGTGGCGGAGGTCGGCCTTACGCCGTTGCCGCGCGTCATGTCGCTGTCCGCGCCGGGTGCCGTTGCGCTGGCCAAAGGTATCCCGCAGGGTCGCGGGTGGCCCACTTACCCGGCAAGGTGGTTGGGAGAAAGGCGACCTCAACGGGCACGCGCGCTTGAAGCCAAAGGACGCCGCCACGTTCCGTGTCGCGCAGCCGCTTCGCGAGGCAGGGGCTCCACATTCTTGCAGTGGGAGCTCCTGCCGCGTGAAGGGGCTCAATGGTGCTCGTGTTCTTCCTGGATGAGGGCTTCCGCGGCCGCGATCGCGCCTTCGAGCTCGGAGATCTTTCGCAGCATCCCGTCCGAGGGCAGAGTCTGGCCCTTGGCGGCGGTCAGTAGAAGCTCGCGCTGGGCGGCCTTGAGACGTTCGAGGAGGCTCGCAAGATCGGCCTCTGTCGGTTGCGCCATTTTCTTCTGGTACTCCAAAGAGCTGTGCGACAGGGCGAGATTTTATGCCTGCCACCGGTTGGGCTTAGCCGCGATATCGAGGCCGCCCTGAAAGCCTGTCGGATCCGCGCCTGCTGGTGTTCATATATGACTGTGCTGACACGCTGTGGCTCCGCCGCCGTGCTCATTCTTGCGGCCCTGACGCAAAGAATGGCCCTGGAGCCCAAAAGAGGCCCTGGCGACACAGTCGTCGGTCGTACCGATGTCGACCCGCTCCTCAGCCGTGCCGTCGGGAAAGGCTGGGGTTGCAATGCGTTGCGCCGCTCGTCATACGCTGCACATTTCGTCCACGACGAGATGCGATCCGGCATAAAACGGATGGAGCAAGCAACCAACGTCCTTTAACACGCCTGCGCGCACCATCGCTACCGATGGCGCGCGCAAAGCTGTGTTTCAGATCAGTCGGCCAGTTCGATGCCGCGGGCTTCCGGGCCCTTCGGACCCTGGCCCACCTGCACCACCACCCGCTGGCCTTCGGCCAGATCGGTGAGGCCGGAGCGGGAGATGACCGTGACATGGACGAACACGTCCTTGCCGCCGCCTTCCACCGCGATGAAGCCAAACCCCTTGTCGGGGTTATACCACTTCACGGTGCCCACGCGCTCCTCGGTGGGGCCGGTGGCGGCACGGGGGCCACCGCCACCCATGCGCGGACCCGCGCTCGGGCCGGCACCGGGGCCGGCACCGAAGCTGCGCCGGGGCGGCGCCGCTTCAGCGGTCGAGGTGTCGACTTCGAGCACCTCGGTCACCTGGCGGCCCTTCTGGCCCTGGCCCACGCGGACGGACAGCTTGGAGCCGGGAGGCACGCTTTCCTGGCCCGCCGCCTCAAGGGCACGGGCATGCAGGAACACGTCGCCCGATCCGTCGGACAGCTCCACGAAGCCAAACCCCTTTTCCGGGTTGAACCACTTCACGGTGGCGTCGATGGGCGGGCCGGACGGAGCGGGGGCGCTGAAGCTGCTCGGCGATGAAAACGGACGGTCCCCTCCGAAGCCGCGATCACGCGGCGGCGCAAAGTCGTCGTCAAAGCCACGGCGGCGCGGCTCTCGGAAGTCTCGGTTACGGCTCATGTGTATTTCCGTTGAGGTCAGTCGCCAATTTGGGCTTAGGGCCATCCACCACTGCTGAATTAAAACGCGTCTATTGTGCAGATTAACTTGCACGTCTTGGGCGATTTGACCTCCGCCTTCGCACGACGCTCAACCCAGCCACCCGCTTCTTGCCTCGTAGCCTAATGGACAAGGCCGGAAATTCGCACCCAAACAACTCTGTTGTGGACGTTCCTGCCGGCCAGTCGGGAGACTAACACACATTTGGTTCCATTTGGTACATGAATGTTGAAGTCCTGCACGGCTGATTGCAACTGCGCTGTGGCTCTTCCACGACCCATGGTTTTTGCGCCGGCAACGGACGTTTGTGCCCTCCATGGTCCCCCGACGGCGGGACCATGGAGGGTTCGGCCGTGACGCCGCATCCGAAAGGAGAAGCGCTGCAACGATAAGCGTTTAGTTTGCCGGAGCCGGATCGGCGTCCGGGCGCGCGCGCGGTTCTGTGCGCTCCACCTGTGGTGGAAGCAGGCGCGGCGAGGATCCGAATGGGGGGCGAAGGAGGGCGCGGGGCGCAGCGGTGACCGGCGTGGCGAGCGCCTAAATCCAGGCGGCGGGGCCGGCGCGGGGCCGTCAGTTCGTCGTCTTCACGAAAAGTTGATAGCGATCGGCAGCGGCTTCCGGCGAGATGTCTTGGCCGCGCGGCGCGCCCAGAATGGATGAGGCTTCGTTATGATCGAGGGGCAACAACCCCATGTTCACGGTGCCGGGAAGGCGCGCCATGACGGCACGCCCTTGCCCACCCGCCTGCAGCCGGAAGCGCTGGGATTGCTGGAGCACCGGCGTTCGCTGCCGCTGCGCGCGCTGGTGGAGCCCGGTCCGGACGCCGCGACGCTCGACCGCCTGCTGGCTATCGCCGCGCGGGTGCCCGATCACGGCAGGCTCGTGCCGTGGCGTTTCATCGTGCTGGAGGGGCCGGCGCGCGGCGTGGCGGGCGATCGGCTCGATGCGCTTTATGCCCGCCGGATGCCGGATCTGCCGGGGGAAAAGGCGCACATGTGGCGCGATTACCTGCTGCGCGCGCCGGTGACCGTGGTTCTGGTGAGTCGGCCCGACCCGGCGGCGAAGATCCCGGTGTTCAACCAGACTCTATCGGCGGGGGCAGTGGGCATGAATCTGATGCTGGCGGCCGAGGCGCTGGGCTTTTCCGCGCTGTGGCTGTTGAAATGGCCCGGCCGGGATTCGGAGGCTGCCGCCTTGATCGGCGTAGGCGAAGGGGAGGCCGTGGCCGGCTTTTTCCACATCGGTCGGCCGGCGGAGCGCGTTACGGATCGTCCGCGGCCCGCGCTTGACCAGATCGTCACGCGATTCGCCCCTTGATGCGATGGCGGCCGCTGCTGGCCGCCATGGTCGAGCCGGCGCTGAGACTCAGTGCCGGAGCGGCTCCGCCCGCGAGGCCATGCGGAGATAGGCGAAGGAGGCGTAGATGCCGACAAGGCTGAACAGGGCCATCAGACCGTATTCGCCCATGTCGCCCAGATTGAGCAGGCCGGCGAGCGCCCAGCCGGCGGCCACCGCGGTGGCGATGGCCTGGGTGGCGATGAGGACGGCGGCGCTCGCCACCGTCAGCACGTTGCTCCAGTTCACCGTGCCGGGAACCGCTGGCCGTGTCATCCGTCCTCTCCTCATCACCCCCGAAGCATCTGGGGCATCGCGTTCCGCGTCCAAATAGCGAAGACGTGTTCCCTTCGCCTGAAAACGCTCTATTTGGGGACGGACCTTGGCCCGCCCGCCGGGCAGGGTCAAGAGTGCCGTCGCCTTTGCGCGTGTCTGCCCCTGTCCGGAGTTGTCGCCATGCTGCCCGCCAGCGCCCATGAAAGTGTCCATGCCCGCCGCGGCATCGTCGCAGCGCCCCACGCCTTGGCGGTGGAGGCCGGTCAGCAGGTTTTGGCCGAAGGCGGCAATGCCATCGAGGCCGCCGTGGCGGCGGCGGCGACCGTCGCGGTGGTGTATCCGCACATGAACCATCTGGGCGGCGACGGCTTCTGGCTGGTGCGCGAGCCCTCCGGACGGGTCCGCTACCTGGAGGCGTGCGGCTTCGCGGGCCGCGATGCCTCCATTGCCCATTACCGCGATCTTGGGTGGGAAGAGGCCATTCCCGCGCGCGGTCCGCTGGCGGCGCTGACGGTGCCGGGGGCCGTGGGCGGCTGGCATCTGGCCCTGGATGCGGCGCGCGCCCATGGGGGGCGGATGGACCTGCCGCGCCTGCTGGAAGCGGCCATTCGTTATGCCCGCCAGGGAAGCGCCGTGACGGGCTCTCAGGCGCGTCTCACCGCCGAGAAGGCCGGCGAGCTGAAGGATGTGCCGGGCTTCGCGCAGGTCTTCCTGCCGGGCGGACGGCCGCCGTTGGAAGGGGCGTTACTGCGCCAAGAGCGTCTCGCGGATACCCTGGAGCATCTCGCCCGCGCCGGGCTCGATGATTTCTATCGCGGCGACGTGGGGCGCGAGATGGCGGCGGACCTGGAGCGCATCGGGAGTCCGGTGCGGCGGGCGGATCTCGTCGCCTTCACCGCGCGCGAGCGGGCGCCGTTGAAGGTGAGCCTGCCCCAGGGCGCGGTCTTCAATGCGCCGCCCCCCACTCAGGGCCTGGCCTCCCTGATGATTCTCGGCCTGTTCGCCCGTCTCAAATGCGAGGCGGCGGAGAGTTTCAGCCACATCCATGGCCTGGTGGAAGCCACTAAGCAGGCGTTCCTGGTGCGTGACAAGGTGGTGTGTGATCCCGAGCGGGTCACGACGGACCTTGAGCGGTTGCTGTCGGCCGGGGACCTTGATGCCCGCGCGGGTCGGATCAATCCCACCCGCGCGCTGCCCTGGCCGCAGCCGGCCCAGGCCGGGGACACCATCTGGCTGGGGGCGGCGGATGCCTCGGGGCTGGTGGTGTCCTACATCCAGTCCATTTTCTTCGAGTTTGGGTCCGGTTGCGTGCTGCCGTCCACGGGCGTGCTGATGCAGAACCGGGGATGCAGTTTCTCCCTCGATCCGAAGGCGCTCAATGCTCTCGCGCCGGGCCGGCGGCCGTTCCACACCCTCAATCCGGCCTTGGCGGTGCTGAGGGATGGGCGGGTGATGGGCTACGGCACCATGGGCGGGGAGGGCCAGCCCCAGACCCAGGCCGCGGTGTTCACGCGTCATGCGCTGTTCGGGGTTCCGCTCGGCGAGGCGATCGCCCGGCCGCGGTGGCTGCTGGGGCGCACCTGGGGGGCGACGGAAACGCGGCTGCGCCTCGAATCCCGGTTTGAAGAAGGCCTGGTGGAGCGTTTGGCGGGGGCGGGCCACGACCTGTGCGTGCTGCCCGAGGCGTATTCCGACACCATGGGCCATGCGGGGGCGGTGGTTCTGCACCCCCGTGGCGGGGTCGAGGGGGCCCATGATCCGCGTGCGGACGGCGGCGCGGCTGGGGTGTGAGCGCAATGCCGGTTGCGTTCGCCCCTTAATCCCTTCGCCCCTTAATCCTTCGGCCCCTGCCGCGCAGGCCACGGGCAACCCGCGCGGCATTGGGCGCCGTTTCTCGCTAGAGTTTCGAGAGGCGGGGCCAGACGAAAAGCCGCTATGCCGTATGTTTCCGGTGCCGCGTGGCCGGGTTGCGGGAGCGCGGGCGATGCGCCGGGCTGGGCCCGGCGCATCACCTCGTGGTGAGGGCTCAGCGCTGACCGTGGCGCGCGTCGTCCTTCGCGGGCGGAGTGTGCTGGCCCTCCTGCTGTGGCTGTCCGCCCTTCTGGCCGGGCATCTGGGCCTGCTGCTGCTGCCGCGAGGCGCCGGGCTTCGGCGCCTTCTGGTCGGGGGTGGCCGGCGCGGGACGCTGTTCCTGATCGCGCATGGTCATGGTCGGTTCTCCACCTTGCAGCCCCACACTCAAACGTTCCACCGCGGCGGCGGTTCCCGGAGCGCTGCCCGGTCACGCGGGCGAAAAGCAAAAGGCCCGGCGATGCCGGGCCTTGCAGATCGGGGTGGAAAGTGCCGGGAAGCGTTCAGGCGGCTTCTTCCGCGTCCAGCTCGGTGTCCAGCTCGGCTTCCTCGGCGGCCTTGGCGACGCCCCGGCGCGGACCCTTCAGCAGGTTCTGCTCGATGAGCTTCACCGACTCGGTCTCGGTGATGTTCTGCACCGCGGACAGCTCGCGGGCCATCCGGTCGAGGGCGGCCTCATAGAGCTGGCGCTCGGAATAGGATTGCTCGGGCTGGGTCTCGGAACGGTAGAGATCGCGGACCACCTCGGAAATGGCGACGAGATCCCCGGAATTGATCTTGGCTTCGTATTCCTGGGCGCGACGGCTCCACATGGTGCGCTTGATGCGGGCGCGGCCCTGGAGGGTCTCGAGCGACTTCTCGACGATGCAGGTCTCGGAGAGCTTGCGCATGCCGACGGCTGCGATCTTGGGTACGGGGACCCGCAGCGTCATCTTGTCTTTTTCGAAGGAGATAACGAACAATTCGAGCTTGAAACCGGCGACTTCCTGTTCCTCAATGGCCATGATCTGGCCGACGCCATGCGACGGGTAGACAATGTGCTCACCCGTCTTGAAGCCGAGACGGGTCTGCGCGTTCTTCTTGGTCGACATGCTCTTGACCACTCCCGATCCGGCCCGGAGGCCGAATCTGTTGGCGCGCGGTACGGCCCGGTCCGGTCACCGGGGCGTGGCGCACCTTGCGCTGTGGACATGGGTCGCGGCCGGACGCCCGACGACCCGCTCTGCCAGCCGAAGGCCATATCAAGCTGCCGCGTCACGCCATTTACTGGCTGACACGCTCATCTCACCTCGGTTCTCCAGAGGCTCTGTGATCCCGAAAGCCTGTGTGCCGAAAGGGGATGTCCCGAGACTGCGCGAAGGTATACGCGGCTGCAGCATTGGTGGAAGCAATCGACTGTAAAGTGCCTTATATCACAATTTTTGTAAGAATCAAAGCACGCCTGTCGCCATTCCGACCAGCCTGCGTTGTGCGGTGCTGCGTAAGAGAGGGGTCGCCGCCCTGGGATGTCAGTGATATAAACATTTCTTTATATCTTGATTGCTGCCGTTGCCTCTCCGTGCTAATGCCCGCCTGCCGAGCCTGATGCCGCGCCCTGTGCGGCGCGCCCCGTTCGGTGCGGCCGATTTCTCGCGGAGTTTAGTCATGAGCAACGATTACGTGGTGAAAGACATCAACCTTGCCGACTGGGGCCGCAAGGAACTGGACATCGCCGAAATCGAGATGCCAGGCCTCATGGCCACCCGCGCCGAATACGGTCCCTCGCAGCCCCTGAAGGGCGCGCGGATCGCCGGCTCGCTGCACATGACCATCCAGACCGGCGTCCTCATCGAGACGCTGAAGGCGCTGGGCGCGGATGTCCGTTGGGCGTCGTGCAATATCTATTCCACCCAGGACCATGCCGCCGCCGCCATTGCCGCCGCCGGCACCCCGGTGTTTGCCGTCAAGGGCGAGACCCTGGAAGAGTACTGGGAATACACCCACCGCATCTTCGAGTGGGGCGACGGCGGCACCCCCAACATGATCCTGGACGACGGCGGCGACGCTACCCTGCTCGTCCACCTCGGCAAGCGCGCGGAGGGGGGCGATACGGCCTTCCTCGACGGCGCCACCAATGAGGAAGAGGAAGTGCTGTTCGCGGCCATCAAGCGCCGCCTGAAGCACAAGCACGGCTGGTACACCCAGCTTGCCACCAACATCCGCGGCGTGACTGAAGAGACCACCACGGGCGTGCATCGTCTTTACGAGATGCAGAAGAAGGGCACCTTGCTGTGGCCCGCCATCAACGTGAACGACAGCGTCACCAAGTCCAAGTTCGACAATCTCTACGGCTGCCGTGAATCCCTGGTGGACGGCATTCGCCGCGGCACTGACGTGATGATGGCCGGCAAGGTGGCCATGGTTGCCGGCTTCGGCGACGTGGGCAAGGGCTCGGCGGCCTCGCTGCGCAATGCCGGCTGCCGCGTCATGGTGTCGGAAGTGGATCCCATCTGCGCGCTGCAGGCGGCCATGGAAGGCTATGAGGTCACCACCATGGAGGATGCCGCGCCGCGCGCCGACATCTTCGTGACCTGCACCGGCAATGTGGATGTCATCACGGTGGACCACATGCGCGCCATGAAGGATCGCGCCATCGTCTGCAACATCGGCCACTTCGACAGCGAAATCCAGGTGGCGGCGCTGAAGAACTTCAAGTGGCACAATGTGAAGCCGCAGGTGGACGAGGTGGAGTTCCCCACCGGCCGCCGCATCATCCTGCTCTCCGAGGGGCGGCTCGTGAACCTCGGCAACGCCACCGGCCACCCGAGCTTCGTGATGAGCGCCTCCTTCACCAACCAGACGCTGGCGCAGATCGAGCTGTTCACCAAGCCTGGCGCCTATGAGAAGAAGGTCTATACCCTGCCCAAGCACCTCGACGAGAAGGTGGCCTCGCTCCATCTGGAGAAGATCGGCGTGAAGCTGACCACGCTCTCCGACCAGCAGGCGGCCTATATCGGCGTGTCGCAGACCGGCCCCTTCAAGACCGAACAGTATCGCTACTGATCCGTTCGGAACCCAACGCATGCGAACGCCGGCCTTCAGGCCGGCGTTCTCGTTTCGGGCGCGTGCCTCTCAGCCGGCGGTGTCCTCGCCGGGCTCGGGCCGCTCGGTGCCGGCGTCGATGAAATCGGCGGCCAGCACCACCCGCCCGCCGGCCACGTCCACCACCGGCACGGCGATGCGGGTGAAGGGCACCATCAGCGTGCGCCCGCGCCCGTCCCCTTCGGGCGCATATTCCAGGACGTCGCCGGCGCCGAAATCGTGCAGGGCGGTCACGGTGCCGATGGCGGTTCCCGCCTCGTTCTCCACCCGCAGGCCCAGAAGGTCGGCCTGGTAGAAGGTGTCGTCGTCCCCGGTGTCCGGCAAGGCGTCGCGCGGCACATAGAGGTCGATGTTGGTGAGGGCCTCGGCCGCGGTGCGGTCGTCCACCCCGGCGAGGCGGGCCACGAAATGGTCCTTGCCCGGCCGCAGGGCGGTGATGGCGAAGCTGCGGCGACCATCGGCATCGGTCAGCGGAGTGTAATCGCGCACCGTTTCGGGGTCCTCGGCGAAGATGAACAGCCGCACCTCGCCCCTCACGCCATGGGGAGCGCCGATGCGGGCGACGAGGATGCGGTCGGTCACGGGGATCTCCGGGGATAATGAAGCCGGCGCCTGTTCTTCCCCAAGACGGTGGAAAATGAAAGGCCGAAGGCGCGGGCGCGATGGCCGGATGGGATCGTGCACGCGCCCTCGGCCGGCAGGTTGTTCGCCGCGTCATTCTCCGCCCTTGCGGAGCCGGAAGGGCTCGGGCACTTTGCGGCCATGTCTACCGCTGCCCCAGCTCCCCTTCTGTTCGATGCCGGCCGCCTGCAGGCCCTGCTCGAGCGCATCGCCGCGCGCATCGGCGCACGCAACGTGGTCACCGATCCGGCGGAGCTTGCGCCCCATCTGGAAGAAGGCCGCGGCCTCTACCATGGCGCGACCCCGGCTTTGCTGAAGCCGGCTGACACCGCCGAGGTCGCCTTCATCGTGGCCGAGTGCGCGGCCGCGGGGGTCGCGCTCGTGCCCCAGGGCGGCAATACCGGGCTGGTGGGCGGTCAGGTGCCGTTCGGCGCATTGCTGATCGGCCTCTCGCGCATGAACCGCATCCGTAGCCTCGACGCCACCGACCTCACCGTGGTGGCCGAGGGGGGCTGCACGCTGCATCAGGTGCAGCAGGCGGCGGCGGAGAAGGGGTGTCTGTTTCCCCTTTCCATCGCATCGGAGGGCACCTGCCAGATCGGCGGCAACCTCTCCACCAATGCCGGCGGCACCGCCGTGCTGCGCTACGGCAACATGCGCGAGCTGGCCCTTGGCCTGGAGGTGGTGCTGCCC
This sequence comes from Xanthobacter agilis, assembly GCF_021730435.1. Taxonomy (GTDB): domain Bacteria; phylum Pseudomonadota; class Alphaproteobacteria; order Rhizobiales; family Xanthobacteraceae; genus Xanthobacter; species Xanthobacter agilis. Next base: position 65,801 of record NZ_JABWGX010000012.1, on the reverse strand, counting down.
GACGGGCGCATCTGGAACGGGTTGTCGCGCCTGCGCAAGGACAATACGGGCTATGACCTGAAGGACCTGTTCATTGGCGCCGAGGGCACGCTGGGCATCATCACGGCGGCATCACTGCGGCTGTTCCCGGCGCCGCGCCAGCGCACCACCACCTTCGTCGGGCTGGCCGATCCCCAAGCCGCCTTGGCCCTGCTCAACCGCCTGCGCAACGTGGCGGGCGACGCCCTGACCGGCTTTGAATTCCTGCCGGATTTCGGGCTGGAGACGGTGCTGAAGCATGTGCCCGGCACCACCCGCCCGTTCACCGGCGCCCACGCCTTCTATGTGCTGGCGGAACTCACATCCACCCGCCGCGACGACGATCTCGCCGCTTTGGCGGAAGGGGTTCTGGCCGAGGCATTCGAGGCGGGCGAGGTCGAGGATGCGGTGATCGCCTGCAGCGAGGCCCAGTCCCAGGCCCTGTGGAAGCTGCGCGAATCCCTGTCGGAAGCGCAGAAGTTCGAGGGTGGCTCCATCAAGCACGACGTCTCGGTGCCGGTGTCGCTGGTGCCGCGCTTCATCGAGGAGGCAAGCCGCCTGTGCGTGGCGCACATGCCGGGCCTGCGCCCTTGTCCGTTCGGCCACATGGGCGACGGCAACATCCATTTCAACCTCAGCCAGCCCTTGGGCATGGACAAGCAGGCCTATCTGGAGACCTGGGAAGAGTTCAACCGCATCGTCCACGACCTGGTCGCGACCATGGGCGGCTCCATCTCGGCCGAGCACGGCATCGGCATTCTGAAGCGGGACGAGCTGCCGCTCTACAAGGATCCGGTCGCCATCGCGCTGATGGCAACTCTGAAGAAGGCGCTGGACCCGGCCGACATCTTGAACCCGGGAAAGGTCGTGCCGCCGGTTTGAGGCGTCGGCGCGCCGGGTGCGGTCTTGCGGGTGGCCGTGAGGCGATGGCGTGTACGCTGTCGCCCACGGTGGAGGGGCGGCGTCATAATGGGCGTGAAATGGCGTCGCTGTCGGTCTCTATCCGCACGCGCGCGCGTGATCCGCTCCCCGTGCCAGCATCCACGCAACTTCTTGACGCGAGCCTGAATCCGCTTCGCTTGAAAATGCTCTAGCATGAAGGTGGACGGCATGCTCGTCGCATGGAGGCGGTCTCCCCTCCGGTGCGGGTGCTTGAAAGAACTTGGACTTCATCTGAAGGTGTGCCGCGCAATAGAGGGGCGATATGTCGATTGCTCAGACTTTACGTATCAACCGGCGGCGCGGCGAAGTGGCGCTGGATCTGCCGGAGTATATGAAGGAATATCGGGTTTCAGAGAGCTCTGTCGACCCCGTCTTGCTCTCTCAATTTAGATCCATGCAATGCTCTGGGGGCGAAACGAGAGTTGTTCTTGGGCGGAATGTTAATGCCAAAGGAGCAAATGTCAGCGTAAAGGGGTCGGATAATAACATTATTATAGGGTCAGATACGATAATTCGTGGTAAAATTACGATAGTAGGAAGCTATATAAATATAATAATTTGCGCTCACACGACATTCAATAACGTCGAAATTCTCTGTCGGGGAGTGAAGCATGGAGTTTATATCGGCAGGGACTGCATGTTTTCCACTCATATCGAGATTCGGACATCGGATTCCCATTCTTTGATCGATCTCGATACGATGAGGCGAACAAATCCACCTGACGGAGTTTATATCGGAGACCATGTCTGGGTGTCGAAGCACGCGGCGATCATGAAGGGGGCCGCCATCGGCGACGATAACGTGGTCGGCTACGGCGCGCTCGTGAACGGCAATATGGACATGTCGAATGCAATGCTCGTGGGCGCGCCGGCAAAGCCCATTCCGGGTCGCAGGGTGACATGGTCGCGCCTCAGCAATGTCAAGAAAGCCGATGACACCGTTTTCGAGTGGAAGAATTATCCGCAGTTGTAAGCGCAATGGCGCCGATGGGTGTTAGCGGCGGGCAGGTGCTCAGCCGATGCGCTTGGGGTTTTTGTCGCCGAAATAGCGGAGCGTCAGGCAGGTGATATCGTCGGCCTGCGGTGCGCCCCGCTCGAAGATGTGGACCGAGGCGAGGACCCGCTCGGACAGCTCCGGCACCGACCAATCGCTGGCGCCGGTGGCCAAGAGGGTTTCCAGGCGGCGCTCCCCATAGGCGTTCTCGTCCACGTCGAAGGCTTCGGTCACGCCGTCCGTGTACAGGAACAGCGTGTCGCCCGGCGTGAGGTCGAAGCTGCTTTCCATGTAGACGAAGCCCTCCATCACGGCGACCGCCATGCCCTTGGTGCTGGGCACCGTGCTCACCTCGCCGTCGCGGCGGATGCGGTAGGGCAGGTTGTGCCCGGCGTTCACATAGGTCACCCGTCCGGTGTCGAGGTCCAGCACGCCATAGACCAGGGTGACGAACAGCATCTGTTCGTTTTCCACCGCCAGCAGATCGTTGAGCCGCCGCACGCAGCCGGACGGAGACCGTTCGAACAAGGCGGTGGAGCGCAGCAGGGTGCGCGAGATGGCCATGAACAGGGCCGCCGGCACGCCCTTTCCCGAAACGTCGGCGACCACGAAGCCGAGCGTGCGCTCGTCCACCATGAAATAGTCGTAGAAGTCGCCGCCCACCTCGCGGGCGGGCGTCATCTGGCCGTGCACCGCCACGCGGGAATCGGGCGGGAATTCCTTGGGCAGGATGGCGAGCTGCACCTGCCGGGCGATCTCCAGCTCCTGCTGAAGGCCGGCGAGCTTGGTCTTGGTGACGAGGGCCTCGCGCAGCTCCACCACCATGGACGACAGGCGGGTGTGCTGCTCCACGATGCGCCGTGAGAGGTCATGCAGCACCCGCGCCACGCGCTTCAGCTCGTCGTCCTGTTCCAGGCGCGCGCTGTTGGCGAGCAGGGCGAGCACCTCCTCGCGGTCGGTGGGGTCGATGGAATCGGCCAGCGCCTTCAATTCACTGGAGATCACCACGCCTTGGCGGCGACGAATGCGCTCGCGCTGGCGCCGACTCTCGGCCAGGGCCTGCACGTTGCCACGCAGAGCCACCACGGCCGAGGCGATGCGTCCGATCTCGTCGGCGGCTCCGGTGTGTTCCACCGTCACCGAGGTGTCGCCGCGCGAGAGCGCCTGGAGCACGTCAATGGCCTCCTCCAGCGTGCGAAACGAGTACCAGAGGAACACATTGAGGCCGATCACGCCCAGCACCACGATGAGGATGGCACCGGCGATGGCGGCCTTGCGGATGAAGCTGGAGGCCTGGAGCGTCTCGGTGGTGTCGCTGAGACTGACCAGGGCACCGATGCTGCCGCCGCCGATACCTTCCACCGGAATGGAGGTGACGTTGTAGCTGTGGCCGTCGAGGGCGATCCGCGCGGCCTCGGCGCGGCGGGGGGTGATATCGAGCTTCGCCCGGTCCCACAGCCGCATGTCGGTGCTCGCCGCAACGCGCCCGCGCAAGGTGACGAGGGTGGTCGAGGCGCCGATGCCGCGGGCGAACCGGTCCAGGCCGATGCTGGCATCCCGCCCGAGCACGATGACCGCTGTGCCCTTGCCGGGCAGCACCACGGTGCGGGTGGCGAGCACGATGATGCGGTCCGCCGCGACCTGCCGCAGGCCGCTGATCGGCTCGCCCTTCAGCGCGTGGTCGAGGCTGCCGGCGTCGAGGATCGAGCGGTTGTGGCTGGTGCCGCCGGCGCTGAACACCAGCTCCCGGTCGGCGCCCACCACCTCGAACGCGGTGTCGGCGTCGTTGACGTCGACACCGGCTTCCTTGAGCGCGGCGGCGATGCCGGGTCGGTCGGAAAAGCCGAGCGCGATGCGGAAGGCGGTGGATCCGTCCACCCGTTCAAGGATCCGGGAGAGGTTCGAGGTCTGAAAGGCCACGATTTCCCGCCACAGCACGCTCTGGCCGGCGATGGCCACTTCCCCCTCGCGGGTGTCCGCCACGCGGTCGCGCAATGTGGTGGCGCCCCAGATGCCGAGCATCAGGACGATGAAACCAAGAGCAACGATGAGGGTGATGCGGGTGCGCAGCAGCATCAGGCGCCCCGTGCCGTGTGAGGGGGCTCATGCGGATCCTGTGGGCGGCCGAGCACCTCCCGGCGCAGCCGCTCCACATCGGGCCGCACGCTGCCGTCGAAGTCCACCTCCAGCAACTCCTCCGCATAGGCGTCGAACACCGCGCGCCGCTCGCGAACATGCCGGTTGCCGTGGGCGAGCGCGCGAAAGGCCCGTCCCACCGCGCCATGGGCCCGGCCCGCGCGTCCGTTGCCGGCGTCCGGCTCGAAATCGCCATCGGCGGTCCGACGCAGCGCGGCGGTGAGGCGCGCCGTGCTGCGATCCAGGGCGAGGCCGACGGTCAGCCCCGCAGCCAGCGCGGCGAAGGCGGCGAAGATGACCACCGCCACCGCCGCCTTCACGCCCACCGCCGCGAATGCGCTGGACAATGCCGCCGGGTTGGTGGCGACCTCCACGGAGGCCACGGTGATGCCGTTCACCACCACGGCCGCGCTGGCGGAATCGATGCCCGGACCGTCCCCGGTCGCGCTGCGGATTTCCCGCCCATCCGGTCCGCGCAGGATGATCTGGGCGATGCCGGGGGTTCCGGCGAGGGTTGCGGTCAGGTGGGCCTCGACCCCCGGCAGGAGCTTCAGGGGAATGCCGAAGCGCCCCGCCTTCTCGAACTGCTGCGCAAGCATCTGCGCCACCGAGGTGCCGATCACTAGGGCGTCGCGGCGGGCGCCGTCCTCGACCCGGGCGCGGTAGCTGGTGGACAGGACCGCAGCACTGATCCCGCCCACCAGGAGGCTGACCACGAAGGCCGCGAGGCCGGTGACGAGGCGCCCCCGCCCGGGATCAGTTCGCATCGTCGAGCGCTCCGAGCTGGCTGAGGCCGCGATCCACCCGCGCCTCCGCTTCGATCCAGCTATGCCGCGCCTCCTGGGCGATCTGCGGCAGGGGGCCCTCGGCCGCGGGGCCGAGCGCTTCGGCCGACAGGACGCGGGCGACCTGATCGAAGGGGCGTGACATCAAATAGGCGAAGGCGCTGGCCGCAAGGCCCGCGGTCACGCCGCCGCCGGCGATGAGGGCGAGGGCGATGCCCAGAAGATTCAGTCCGAGTGATTCGGCGCGGGCGACGCGGGCCCGGTCGGATGTGGTCACCGAAATGCCGCCGGCGAGGCCGAGGTCGTTCTCGAAATGGGTGCCGAACACCGTGTCGCCCCGCTCGGTCATCTGCCAGATGCCGGCATTGGCCGAGCGTTCGACCCACACGGAGGGAACGGCTTCGCCGATCAGGCTGCGATCGGTGGAATAGATGGTGCGGCCGGTGGCGTTGAAGATGTCGATGGCGAGCACGGCGGAATCCCCGGCCTTCTCACGCTCGATTCGCTCCTGGAGTGGCGAGATCTGATCGAGCGTGAGGCCGATGGAGAGATTAGCCTCAGTGGCGGTGCGCAGCGTGTTGAGTAGATTGGCCACCCGCGCCCGCTCGATCTCGACGTTGACGCGCTCGCTTGCGGTGAAGCAGATCAAGGCGACCGCCACCATCGTAGCGATCACCGCAGAGATCACGACCAATGCCAGCCGGCTCACGAACGTCATGGATTATACTTTGCTCGATCGACGGCCGGGACGTTAAACGTCCGGGCGCGGTCAAACCAGAAAAAAACCGCGCACGCTTCAAAAAAACCTGCAATCTCAGGATGCTTTTCATCTTCATGCGAGCCTGACATGGTTCCGCGCGCTCCCGTTGGAGGACCTCCCGCATGACGCGCACAGCGCTGTGGCTTATCGGCGTGTTCGCGTTGATCGCGGCCGCGTGCGTCGCCTTCGGGGCCTATTTCTCCTCGGTTACGCTGGTGAATGCATATCGCTCCGCGGTGGAATCGCGATTCGCCGTCACCGCCGAGCGGCTGGCCGGCGTGGTGGAGCGCGCGGCCTCTCTCGGCATCGCCCTGCCGGCCCAGGCTACCCTTGCGGGCGTGCTGGAGCGGGAGGCACGCATCGAGCCCTCGCTGCGGTCCATCGATCTCGTCGACGAGCGCGGGGTGGTGGTGTTTTCGAGTGATGCCGGCCGCATCGGCGCGTCGTTCGAGCGGGCGCCCGCCAGCACCGTGCGTCGCACCGCGCGCAACGACCTCGACGCGCCCATCGGACAGGTGGTGATGCGGTATGATCCGCAGGTGCTCGACGCCGGCGGCGCGGCGCTGCGCGCGGATCTGTGGCAGGTCACCTGGCCGGCGCTTATCGGGGCCTGCTGCGCCACCATCGTGGTGGGCCTTCTGCTTGCCATGTCGCTGCGGCGGGCGGCGCGGCGGGCCGCCGATCCCGCCCATTGGCCGGTCGCCGCGCGTTCGGCGCTGGCGGAAGCGGACGCCGCCCACGCTTTTCTCGACGATGGTACGACGGACGGCGGCGGCACCGCGCGGAAGGACGGGCGATGATCGGGCTCAGGGCAGGCATCACCGTCGCCATCGCGCTCATCCTGTGCGCGGCGCTCGCGCTCATCGCCTGGGGCGCGCACCGGGCGGCGGAGCGCACCATCGTGCCGGCGATTCTCGAGAAGGCTGAGAGCGTGGGCCGTTCCGCCGCGGCCCTGGTGGAGCGGGCGGATGCGGCCGGCATCCCGCTCGACCGTCTGGTGGGGGTGCGGAGCTATTTCGACGAACTGCGGGCGGCCAACGCCGAATTTGCCCAGATCGACCTGACGCTTGCCGGTGGCGGCGGGGTCCGGTCGGGTATCGCGGCGGACGATGACGCGCCGACCGTGGTGCGGGTGCCGGTGATGCGGGACGGCCGCGGGTTGGGCGAGATCGCGATCACCATCGATCCTTCGGTGGTGTGGGCCCAGGTGGCGGCGGTTCTGGTGGATGTGGCCTTCATCGGCGTGGTGGCCCTGCTGGTGGCTCTGGAGCTGGTGGCGCTGGTGGTGGGCACGCGGGGCATCGCGGCGATGACTGCGGTGGAACAGCGCGTGCGCGGCCTGGCGCGCGGCCTCCTTTCCCAATGGAGCAGTTGCACGGGCACCGGCGCGGAGCGGTTGCTCGCGCCGGTCGATGCGCAGGTGGCGCGGTTGGGCGCCCGCCACGCGGCGGCGTGCGCCGCGGCTCGCGCTCGGGGCGACCATGCGCTGGTGACGCGTCTTGAGATGCTGGCCGCGCGCACCGGCATCGGCGATGTCACGCCCGGCGAGAGCGCGCTCGCGGGGGCGATCCGTCCGGCGCTGTTCCTGTTCATGCTGGCCGAGGAATTGACGCGCCCGTTTCTGCCGCGCCTGGCCCAATCGCTGGCGCCGGCGGGCGGGGGGATCGGTCCCGACACGGCGGCGAGCCTGCCCATCGTCGCCTTCATGGCGGTGGTGGCCCTGTGCCAGATTCCGTTCGCGGGGCTCTCGGAGCGCCTCGGGCGGCGGCACGGCTTCGTGCTCGGCGCGCTGCTGGCGGCGGCGGGCTATGCTTTGTCGGCGCTGAGCCAGCATTATCTTTTGTTCCTGGGCGCCCGCGTGGTGTCGGGCATCGGCTATGCGCTGGTGTTCGTCTCGGCTCAGGGCCATGTGGTGGACCACTCGCACGGTGGCGGACGCAGCGCGGCCCTGGCGGTGTTCGTCCGGGCGATCATGGTGGCCTGCCTGTGCGGGCCGCCCATCGGCGGTGTCATCGCCGATCGGCTGGGGCCGTCGGCGGCGCTCGGGGCGTCGGCGGTGCTGGCAGTGGTGTCGCTCGGGGTGGCGCTGATGGTGGTGCCGCGGGCGCCGCGTCGCGCGGCCCATGTCGCGGTGGGGGTGGGGGACCTGCTCCAGGCGACGCGGGCGCCGCGCCTGATGGCGTTGCTGCTGGGCTGCGCCTTTCCGGCCAAGCTGCTGTTCGCGGCGCTCTGCCTGCTGCTGGTGCCGCTGGAGCTGCAGCACCAGGGCTATTCGGCCGCGGCTATCGGCCGTTTCCAGATGATCTATCCGCTGCTGATGGTGCTGGCGGTGCCCCTGTTCGCGGCGCTGGCGGACCGCCTGCAGGCCCGCGCGGCGTTTGTGGTGGCGGGCGGGCTGGTCTGCGGTCTCGGCGCGCTGGCGGTGCCGCTCTATCCGTCGGTGGCGCTGATCGTGTTCGCCCTGGCGATGCTGGGCCTCGGGCAGGCACTGTCGATCGCCTCGCAATCGGCGCTGGTGGCGGACATGGCGGCGCTTCCGGGCTTCAGCTCCGCCGGGGTGCTCGGCCTGTTCCGGCTGGTGGAGCGGTCCGGCAATGCCGCCGGGCCGGCGGCGGCGGGCATTCTGCTGGCGGCGGTGGGTTTTTCGGTTACAACCGCGGCCATGGGCGTGGTGGTTGTGGCGGGAGCGGTGGCTTTTGCGCTATCCGGACACCGACTTTCCGCGCCGTCTGGTTCACGCCGCGCCACGCGCGCGGCCTCCTCCGAAGGGAGTCCCGTGTGATGGACCGTCGTACGCTTCTTTCCCTCGGGCTCGGAGCCGGAGCCGCAGGCCTGCTCGGGCGCGCGGCGCGCGCCGAGGATCCCGCCCGCCCGTTCCGTGTCCTGATGCTCACCTTCCGCGGCGACACCGACGTGGAACGCGGTTTCCGCGACTATTTCGCCGCCAACGAGATCAACGTCGAGTTCCTGACCCGGGACGTGGAGCGCGATGCCGCGCGGGTGAAGCCCATCCTTGAGGAGGCGCTGCCCAGCTTCAAGCCGGACCTCATCTATACCTACGGCACACCCAACACACTGGCGGTGGTGGGGCCCTATGATGCGCCGCCCGATGCGCCCTTCGTGCGGGACATTCCGGTGGTGTTCGCCCTGGTGGCGGCGCCGGTGCAGGTGAAGATCGCGCCATCGCTGGCCTCATCCGGGCGCAACGTCACCGGTGCCGTGCATGTGGTGCCCACCGACGTGCAGATGCGGGCCATGCAGAGTTATCGCCCGTTCCAGAAGGTGGGGGTGATCTATTCGCCCAATGAAAGCAATTCGCTCGCCATCATCGACGAGATGCGCGCCTTCTGCCAGGGCATCGGGGTCGAGGTGCTGGCCCAGCCGCTGGCCATGCAGGGCACCCGCGCCGTCGGCGACGGGGTGGAAGGCTTCGTGCGCGACCTGAAGGAGAAGGGCGCGGACTGGCTCTATCTGCCGGCCGACACCTTCCTCGCCTCCATCTTCAACCGGGTGGGGCCGACCGCCCTTCAGGTGAAGCTGCCCACCTTCGGGGCCACCGAGTTCTTCCTGCGGGAGGGGCTGGGGCTGGTGGGGCTGGTCAGCCGCTATTACTCGGTCGGCCAGCTCGCCGCCTCCAAGGCGGTCGAGATCCTGGTGGAACATCAGCCGCCCAAGACCATTCCCATCGAGACCCTCAAGCGTTTCGCGCTCATCATCAACATGACGGTGGCGCGGCAGCTGGGCGTTTATCCGCCCATCGCGATGCTCAACTATGCGGAAGTGATCACCTGACCATGGCACTCAGCGCCGCCCATAGGGCCAGCCAGATCCGCACCCGAGAGCTCGGGCCGGATGATCTCGATGCAGTGGAAGCGCTGCACCGCCTCGCCATCGGCCCGGTGGCGAGGCCCGAAGTGGTGAAGCCCGAAAACCGCGCTTATTTTCAGAGCGTTCTGGCCGGGCGGGGGCGCTCGGTGGGGGTGTTCGATGGCGAGAGCCTCGTCGCCTATGGCATCTTACAGCACGATCACACGCCCGAGGACGGGCCGCATCGCCTGCTGAAGCTGCCCGCGGAGACCGCCGTGGGGCGCCTGGCGGGGGCGTCGGTGCATCCCGACTACCGTGGCCTAGGTCTGCAACGCGTGGTGATCGCGGAGCGGGTGGCCCTCGCGCCTCAGCACATGGTGCTGTTCTCCACCGCCGCGCCGGTGAATGCGCCGAGCTGGTCGAATCTCCTGTCGGGTGGATTTCCCATCGTCGGTATCGAGTTCTTCTTCGGCGGCTATGCCCGTTATGTGATGCTGCGCGACGGCTCGACCTACGATCCCGAGGCCGGGGTGGTGGTGGATCCGCGCGACGTGGCCCGCCAGCAGGCCCTGTTCGCCCAGGGCTGGCGCGGCTATGCGCGCACCCGCCTGAAGGGGGGCGAGCCCGGCGTGGTCTTCGCCCCCGCGCTGTTCGCGCGCGGCTGAACGGCCGGGCTGAAGAAGGCGCGGTAAAGCAAGACCCTAGGGCATTTTTGCGATTCAACGCGGCCAGGAAATGCTCTAGATTGACCTTTGAGGGGCGGCGCTACGCCAAGTCATGGCGCGCGTCCAAGCGGGGTGGCCCCAGTCCGAAAGTGCCTCGGAAATGAAGATCGAGACCTTGTCGTCGGCATCGGATACTGCGCCAGATACCGCGCGCCTGGGGCGGGCACAGCGTGCCTGTCGCGGCGCGACCACCTAGCGCCGTGCCCATGATGACGCCCCCCGCCGCCGGTACCCTGATTTCTGCGCTGCGGGTTGGCGCGGACATCGAGTCGATCTCCCAGGTGACATCCTGGCTCGCCGATCTCGCCGAGCGGGAGGAGTGGCCCATGGCCATGCGCTTCGGGCTGGAGCTCAGCGTCGAGGAGGCGCTGACCAATGTCATTTCCTATGGTTTCGACGGCATCGCGCATGACCCGGTGATTCGCCTTGAGGTGCACCGCATGGCGGAAGGGCGGGTGGCGGTGGAGCTGATCGACAACGGCGCGGCTTTCGATCCCACCACCCTTGCGGAGCCGGAGGCGGTGGACACCATCGACGCGGCCAAGGTGGGCGGCCACGGCGTACAATTGATGCGGCATTTCCTGGAAAGCCTCACCTACCGCCGGCAGGGGGAGGAGAACCACCTGACCATGGTCGCCGTGCCCCGGAGCCGCTAGACGCCGCCGGTGGCCGGCGCTCGGCCCGCTCGTCATGGGGCGCTCGACGATGTCCGGTCTCGGGAGGTTTCGTTCTGAGCGGAGATCACGGCGCTGTCGCATCGCATGCGGCGTTGTTACTGCATGGCGCAGGGGGCGGTTTTGCGCGCCGGAGGGGTCACTTCGGCCGTCGCATCACTGACATATGACAGTGCTACGAAGCGCGCCTTCCCATTCCCGGCGCCGCATCGCGCGCCCCGCTCCGAGCGGGTGCTCGCGCCGGCGGGGGTGCCGTCGTGTCCGGGCTGCCGGATGGCCGGTCGCATCCCCGCGCGGGCGCTCTTACAGGGGCCGAGGGTGCCGATGACGCGGTCATGACGATCCTGGCGGAAATCCTGGCGGGACTTGGCCTGCTGTTCGTCGGCCTCAAGCTGTTGTCGTCCCACCTGCAGCAGGCCACCGGCCGGGGGGTGCGGCGGCTGTTGCGGGGGGCGACCCGCTCGCCTTTGACCGGTCTCCTGTCGGGGAGCCTCGCCGGCGCGGCCACCCAATCCAGCAATGCGGTGGCGGTCATCTGCGGCAATCTGGTGCGCGGCGGCGTGCTGAGCGTTCGGGATGCGATCCCGGTGGTGGCGGGCGGCAATGTAGGCACAGCCGCCCTGGTGTTCGTGGCTGCTGTCGATTTCCGCCTCGTGATTTTGTACCTGCTGGCGCTGGTGGGGTTCGGCATTCAGCTCCGGCTGGATCGGCGGCCGGCTTGGCGGGAGTGGATGGGGGTGGGCCTGGGCCTGGCGTTGGCGCTGCTGGGCCTCGATTTCATCAAGCAGGGGCCGCGCGCGATCGATCCGGCGGTGCTGGCGAGCCTGTTTGATGGCGGGCTGACGCCGCTGCTGGGGTTTGCCGCGGGTCTGGCGGCGGCGGCGCTCAGCCAGTCGTCTTCAACACCCACCATTCTTGTGCTCGCGCTGCTTCAGTCCGCGGTGATGGGGCTCGATGACGCGTTCTTCGTGGTGCTCGGGGCAAATCTCGGCTCCGGGCTCGCGACGCTGGTCGCCGCAGGGGGGCTGAAGGGCACCGGGCGACAGCTCTGCTATGTTCACATTCTCGTGAAGGGCGTCGGCTGCACCCTGGTGTTCGCGGTGTGGCTGGCGGCGGGGTGGATGGGAGCGGATCCGGCGCGGGAGCTGGCCGGGCTGGGCGGCGGGCAGGCCGCGCTGTCGCTCTCGCTGCTGTTCCTGGCGCTGCAACTGGCGGGCGCCGTGCCGGTCGCCTTCGGCCGGTCGCTGACGGAGGCCATTGCCCTGCGCCTCAGCCCGCCCACCCTGGAGGATGGCGCTTCCCAGCCGCGCTACATTCACGACCGGGCGGTGGACGCGCCGGCCACCGCCCTCGACCTTTCGGACAAGGAAATCCGCAGGCTGGTGCAGCTCTTGCCCACGCTCTTGCCGGACCTCGACGTCACCGAGGGCGCTGGGGCCAGCGAGCGGCTGGCGCTCTGGCGCGGCGCGGCGGCCATCGCGCGCACGACGGAAGGCTTCCTGACCGAGCTCATCGGCCGCGCGCCGGAGCGGGAGAGCCTCGACATCGCCCTGGAGCAGCAGGGGTGGCTGGAGATGATCTGCCTGTTGCAGGACACGCTGCACGATTTCGCCGAGGTGGTGGAAAGCTACGACGTGCCGCCGCAGCTCGCGTTCAACCTGTCCGAATCGCTGCGGGTGATCGTGCTGTCGCTGGCGGATGCGGAGAGCGCCGACGACTATGATGTGATCGCCGCCCTCACCGCAGACCGCAGCGAACTGCTCAACCGCATCCGCCGCAGCCTGGTGGGGTCGTCCATCGGCAGCGGCGAGGATGCGCGCCGGCTGCTGCTCGCCACCAGCCTCTTCGAGCGCGCCATGTGGCTGATTCGCCGGACCGCGGTGGCGTTGCGCCCCGCCGCGAATGGCGATAAGCCGGAAGATCAAGAAACATCCGTGGAGCGCAATGACGTCCATGCACATTGAGCGTGAACAGGCGAACGGCGAAGTGGTGCTGAAGGTGGCCGGGCGGCTCGACACGCCCCATGCCAAGCCGTTTGAGACCAGCCTGATGGATGTGGTCTCGATGACCGACGGGTCGATCGTCATCAATCTCGCCGGGGTGGACTATGTCTCCTCCTCGGGCCTGCGCGCCCTGCTGGTGGCCGGCAAGGCCATGCGCAATTCCAAGCGCCGGCTGTCGCTGATGTCGCTGCAGCCGCAGATCCGCGAGGTGTTCGACATCTCCGGATTCTCGACCCTGTTCGAGATCTCCTGATCGCGGCGCCGTGGGTCAGGCGGACGCCACCGGCGCCCACAGCACATCCTCGATGCGCCGGGCGCCGGACGCCAGCATGACCAGACGGTCGAAACCCATGGCGCAGCCCACCGCCTCGGGCATGTGCGCGAGCGCGGCGAGGAAATCCTCGTCCAGAGGATAGCACTCGCCATAGAGGCGGTCTTTCATCTCCATCTCGTGGGTAAAGCGCCGCCGTTGCTCGTCCGCATCGGTGAGCTCGCCGAAGGCATTGGCCAGCTCCAGCCCGCAGGCGTAGAGCTCGAACCGCTCCGCGAAACGCGGGTCTTCCGGCTTGGGGCGAGCGAGGGCGGCCTCGCTCAGCGGGTAGTCGCACAGGAGCGTGGGGCGGTCCATGCCGAGATGGGGCTCGACCCGTTCCACCAGCACCTTCGAGAAGATATCGGCCCAGCCATCGTCGTCGGCCACCCGGATGCCGGCGGCGCGGGCTGCCGCCGCCAGTGGCGCCGGGTCCGCCGCGCCGCCGGGCGCGGGCAAAGTGGATGGCAGGTCGATGCCGGCATGGCGCGCGAAGGCCGCGGTGAGGGTGAGGCGTTCCGGCGCCGCGAACGGGTCGCAGGTGGCGCCGCGATAGGAAAAGCCGGACTGCCCGCCGGTGCGGGCCGCGAGCTGAAGCAGCGCGGCGCAATCGTCCATGAGCCCGGCATAGGGCGCTTGCGCCCGGTACCATTCCAGCATGGTGAACTCGGGATGGTGCGCCATGCCCCGCTCCCGGTTGCGGAACACCCGCGCCAGCTCGAAAATCCGCGGCTCGCCGGCCGCCAGCAGCTTCTTGGCGGTGAATTCGGGCGAGGTGCGCAGGTGGAGCGTGTGCCGGGTGCCGTCGGGCGCGATGAGATCGGTGGCGAAGGCGTGCAGGTGGGCCTCGTTGCCGGGGGAGACCTGGAGGATGGGCGTCTCCACCTCCAGGAAGTCCCGCGCCAGGAACCAGGCCCGCACCGCCGCCGTGATCCGGCTGCGCGCCAGGAGGAAGGGGCGGCGATCGGCGTGGACGTCCCGGTCCCACCAGGGGCTTTGGCCGGAACCAGATACCAATTTCACGGGGAAACGTCCTTCACAAGCCGGTTTGGGGGCGCGAAACGCCGCCGCGAGGGTGGCGCGGGGCGCGAAGATAGGTATGGTGCGCGCCGATGAAGATCAGCGGCGTGGCGCCGCCAAAAGTTCAAGGAAGACGCGACGTGGTCAAGGTCATCGCCAGCTCCCTGCGCAAAGGCAATGTGGTCGATATCGACGACAAGCTCTATGTGGTGCTCACTGCGGAGAACATCCATCCCGGCAAGGGCACGCCGGTCACGCAGCTCGACATGCGCCGCATCTCCGATGGGGTGAAGATCTCCGAGCGCTACCGTACCACCGAGCAGGTGGAACGCGCCTTCGTGGAGGACCGTCCCCACACCTTCCTTTACGAGGATTCGGACGGCTACACCTTCATGAATCCCGAGAATTTCGATCAGGTCACGGTGTCCAAGGAGGTGATGGGCGACCTCGCCGTGTATCTCCAGGAAGGCATGGAATGCATGCTCTCCACTCACAATGGCAATCCCATCGCCATCGAGCTGCCGGCGCGCGTGACCCTGGAGATCGTGGACACCGAGCCCACCGTGAAGGGCCAGACCGCGTCCTCCTCCTACAAGCCGGCCGTGCTGTCGAATGGTGTGCGCACCATGGTGCCGCCGCATGTCGCCGCCGGAACCCGCGTGGTCATCATGACCGCCGACGCCTCCTATGTGGAGCGGGCCAAGGACTGAGGGATCGGGGTGCACGGAAGCGTGTGCCCCTTGTCTTCCGCGCGTTTGTCTTCCGCGCCCGCCCGCCATCGCGAGCGTGCCCGGTGGCTGAGCGGGAGGCTGCCGCCTGCGTCTAAAGACCAAGGGAACTTTAGGCGGCTCCGCCCGTTGAGCGGGAAAACGGCCGAACCCAGCCTGATGCCGGCCTCCGGTGCGATCCTGATCGCGGAGGGGAGCGGATCGCTCGGAACTGGGCATGACCGGCCGTGGACAGAGGTCTTTGGCTGCGCCCTGCGTGGCGGAGGCTCCGCAAAAGGCGTCAGGTGATGGACCTTGCAGGATTGCGGGTGCTCGTGGTGGAAGACGAGTTCCTGGTGGGCCTGGGACTTGAGGGCGAGTTGCGCACCCTGGGGTGCGATGTGGTGGGGCCCGTGGCGAGCCTTTCGGCGGCGGTGGACGCCGCCTTGGGTGAAGGACTCGACGCCGCTCTCCTGGATGTGAGTCTTCAGGGCGAAAGCGTGTTTCCCGCCGCGGCGGTGCTGGCGGCGCGGGATGTCCCGTTCGTGTTCTGCTCTGCCTTTACCGGCTCCGAGCCGGTGCCTCGGGCGTTCGCCGATCGGCCGCGTGTGTCCAAGCCGTTCACCGGCACGATGATTGCCGCCGCCCTCGCTGACGTTCTCGCCGGCGCCCGGCAAGATGATGGCGCGACCGGTCTGGCGCCGCGCCGGAGCGGTGGGGGGCCTTCCACCGGAACAGTCTTCAACCGGTCCTGACGGCGCCGTGAGCCATGACGGCGCCCGATGCGGCGGACCGCATCGGGCCGGAGTGTGTGGCCGCCCGCCTGTGCGTGGAGCCGTCAGGCCTCGGTCTGGGGCCTGGCTTCGCCCGCCTCGGCCTTCGGGCCGCCACGGGCGACGCCCACCAGGGCCGGGCGCAGCACGCGCTCGCCGATCACATAGCCGGCCTGCACCACCTGCACCACCGTGCCCGACGGCACGCTCGGGTCCGGAACCTCGAACATGGCCTGATGCAGGTTGGGGTCGAACTTCTCGCCGCGCGGCTCGATCCGGCGGATCTTGTGCTTTTCCAGCGCCTGGCCGAGGCCGCGCTCGGTGATCTCGATGCCTTCGAGCAGCGCCTTCACCGGGCCTTCCGCCTGGGCCTTGGTCTCGTCGTCCACCGCCGACAGGGCGCGGCTGAGGTCGTCCGCCACCGTGAGCATGTCGCGGGCAAAGGAGGCGATGCCGTAGACCTTGGCATCGGCGACTTCCTTGTCGGCGCGGCGACGCACGTTCTCCGCCTCGGCGAAGGCGCGCAGATATTTGTCCTTCAGCGCGGCGATCTCCGCTTCCAGGCGCTCTTTCTCGGCCTGGAGCGAGGGCTGGGCGCCGGCTTCCGTCTCGGCCGCGCCGTTCGCGCCCGTATCCTCAAAACCGTCGCCGGTCTCCGGCGCGCGCGTCTGCTCGCTCATCCGGTCTTTCCTTTTTGGCTGGAGAAGGTCCCCGATGGAACCTGCCGTTGATCCCACGGCATATCGGAGCGTGAGCGGCAAAAATCAAGCCTGCGCGAGCCGATGTCGACGGTCCTCAGGGGGCGTCCACACCGCCCGGCGCGCCCAGCACCCGGCTGACGAGCCGCGCGGTGAAGTCCACCATGGGCACGATGCGCCCATAATTGAGCCGCGTCGGCCCGATCACGCCCAGCACCCCGACCACCCGGCCCTGGCCGTCGCGATAGGGCGCGACGATGGTTGATGAGCCCGACAGCGAGAACAGCCGGTTCTCCGAGCCGATGAAGATGCGCAACGCCTGCGCCTCCTCGGCGCGGCCGAGCAGGTCCACCACCTCACGCTTCGATTCCAGGTCGTCGAACAGCAGGCGGATGCGCTCCAGGTCCTCCAGCGCGTGGAGATCCTCGAGGAGCTTGGCCTGCCCGCGCACGATGAGCTTGCGCTCGGCCGGCTCGTCGCCGGACCAGGAGGCGAGCCCGTCCTCCACCACCCGCGCGGTCAGGGCGTCGAGGTCGCGCCGCAGCTCCGCCAGCAGGTTTTCCATCTCGGCACGGGCCTCGCCGAGGGTGCGCCCGCGAATGTGGGAATTGAGGAAGTTCGAGGCTTCGGTGAGGGCGGCCATGGGCAGGCCCGGCGCCAGCGCCAGCGCCCGGTTTTCCACCTGCCCGTCCTCGGACACCAAGATCACCAGCGCGCGGCCAGGATCGAGGGGCACGAATTCCACATGCTTCAGGCGCGGGTCGGTCTTGGTGGCGGTGACCACGCCGGCGCCGCGCGCGAGGCCCGAGAGCAGGGTGGAGGCTTCCTGGAGCACGCCTTCAACCGTGGTGTTCTTGGCCGCCGCCATCACCTGGGTCTCGATATTGGTGCGGTCGCGCTCGTTGACGTCGCCCACCTCCATCAGCGCATCCACGAAGAAGCGCAGGCCGCGCTCGGTGGGCAGGCGTCCGGCGCTGGTGTGGGGCGCGAAGATGAGGCCGGCGGCTTCAAGGTCCGCCATCACATTGCGCACCGAAGCCGGCGACAGCGTCATGGGGATGAGGCGGGAGAGATTGCGCGAGCCCACCGGTTCGCCGGTGGCAAGATAGCTTTCCACGATCTGGCGGAAGATCTCTCTCGCGCGCGCGTCAATTTGCGCCAGGGCGCCGGAGGACATGGAGAAGAGAGGATCGATCGCCACGGGACAATACGCCTTCCTTGAGGCCATCCCGCGCGGCTGCCGCAGGGGCGGCGACATCCTATATGTGTCGTCTCCGGCCTATCGCTTCAAGCGTGTTCGCGTGCACGCCGCGCCGGTGGCCTTGCGGTTTGGCCTCCACCGCTCCTAAAAGAAGCGCTTGAAACACGAGAGACATGAAGGAACACACCATGCGCCCCAGCAAACGCGCGAGCAACGAAATGCGCGCCGTTTCATTCGAACGGGGCGTGATGCGCCACGCGGAAGGCTCCTGCCTCGTGAAGTTCGGTGATACTCATGTCCTGGTCTCCGCCACCCTGGAGGAGCGCCTGCCGCCGTGGCTGAAGGGCCAGGGCCGGGGGTGGGTCACCGCCGAATATTCCATGCTGCCCCGCGCCACCCATGATCGCACCCGGCGCGAATCCACCACCGGCCGCCCCTCCGGCCGGACCCAGGAGATCCAGCGCCTGATCGGCCGCGCCCTGCGCTCGGTGACCGATCTCGTGGCCATGGGCGAGAAGCAGATCACCATCGATTGCGACGTGATCCAGGCCGATGGCGGCACCCGCACCGCCTCCATCACTGGGGCCTGGATCGCCCTTCACGATTGCCTCAGCTGGATGCGCGCCCGCTCCATGATCCGCGACATGCCGCTCAAGGAGCATCTGGCGGCGGTGTCCTGCGGCATCTACGAGGGCACGCCGGTGCTCGACCTCGATTATGCCGAGGATTCGGTGGCCGAGACCGACGCCAATTTCGTCATGACCGCCTCCGGCGGCATAGTCGAGATCCAGGGCACGGCGGAGAAGACGCCCTTTACCCAGGACGAATTGCTGTCCCTGCTCGGCCTCGCGCGGAGCGGTGTCGATCATCTGGTCGAGCTGCAGAAGAAGGCCATCGCCTGATGGCCCACCGCATCCTCACCGGGCGGCTCGTGGTCGCTACTCACAATCCCGGCAAGCTCATCGAGATGCGCATGCTGCTGGAGCCCCACGGGGTGGATGCGGTGTCGGTCGGCGAACTGGGCCTGCCCGAGCCGGAAGAGACCGCCGACACCTTCGAGGGCAATGCCCGGCTGAAGGCGGAGGCGGCCGCCAGGGCGGCGCAGCTGCCCGCCTTCGCCGACGATTCGGGGCTGGTGATCGACGCCCTGGGCGGCGCGCCCGGCATCCACACCGCCCGCTGGGCGGGGCCGGATCGCGATTTCGAGATGGCCATGGAGAAGGTCGAGGCCGCGCTGGCGAAGGCCGGCGCCACCCAGCCCGAACAGCGTCAGGCGCGGTTCGTGTCGGCTTTGTGCATCGCTTGGCCGGACGGGCACCTGGAGGAATTTCAGGGGGTCGTGGACGGCACCCTGGTATGGCCGCCGCGCGGCGCCAAGGGCTTCGGCTACGACCCCATGTTCGTGCCGGAGGACCACACCCGCACCTTTGCCGAGATGACGGCGGACGAGAAGCATTCCATGCCGCCCAAGGGGTTCGGCCTGTCGCATCGGGCGCGCGCCTTCTTGAAGCTGTCCCAGGCGTGCCTGAAGGGGTGACGGCGGATTTGGCTCACCCCTCACACGCGGATACCGGTGCCGCGGCTTCGGACGGCGGCTTCGGCGTTTACGTCCATTGGCCGTTTTGTCTCGCCAAGTGCCCCTATTGCGACTTCAACTCCCATGTGCGCCGCGAGGCGCCGGACCAGGGACGCTTCCTTGCCGCCTACCGCCGGGAAATCGCGCACATGCGCGCGCTCACGGGGCCGAAGCGGGCGGACACGGTGTTCTTCGGCGGCGGCACGCCCTCGCTGATGGCGCCACGGACGGTCGCCGGCATCCTGGAGGCGATCAACGAGGCCTGGCCGCTGGCGCCCGATGCCGAGATCACCCTGGAGGCCAACCCCACGTCGGTGGAGGCCGCGCGCTTCCACGGCTACCGGGCGGCGGGGGTGAACCGCGTGTCGCTGGGGGTGCAGGCGCTGAATGACGCGGAGCTGAAGAATCTCGGTCGCATGCACACGGTGGACGAGGCGCTGGCCGCCGTCGCCATCGCCCGTTCCGCGTTCGAGCGGGTGTCGTTCGACCTCATCTATGCCCGCCCGCGCCAGACGCCGGAAGCCTGGGCGCGGGAGCTGAGGCGAGCCCTCGAGGAGGGGTGCGAGCACCTCTCGCTTTACCAACTGACCATCGAGCCCGGCACGCCGTTCGAGCGGCTCTATGGTGCCGGCCGGCTGATCCTGCCTGACGACGATCTGTCCCGCGCCCTGTGGGACGTGACCCAGGAGGTGACCACCGCCGCCGGCCTTCCCGCCTACGAGATTTCCAACCACGCGCGGCCCGGCGCGGAGGCCCGCCACAATCTCGTCTATTGGCGCTATGGCACCTATGCCGGCATCGGTCCCGGTGCCCATGGGCGCATCGAGGTTCAGGGCGAGCGCCGCGCCACGTATGTGGAGCGCCTGCCGGATGCGTGGCTCGAAGCGGTGGAGCGGCAGGGCCATGGCATCGTCACCGACGAGCCCTTGAGCCGGCCGGAGCAGGCGGACGAAATGCTGCTCATGGGCCTGCGCCTGAAGGAAGGGGTGGACCTGGAGCGTTATGCCCGCCGCGCGGGCCGGCCGCTGGCGGACGCTCCCATCGCGGCGCTGGCCGAGGCGGGGTTGGTGACGCGCGCCGGCCCCCGGCTCATGGTGACGGCCGAGGGCTTCCCCGTGCTCAACGCGGTGATCGCAGCCTTGGCCGACGATTGACGCCTTCCTCGAGCATGGACGAGGCCGGGGCGAGGGCCTTGTCGTTCATTCCGGCCGCCACGCCCGCAGCAGCAGCGCATTGGTGATGACGCTGACCGAGGAGAGCGCCATCGCCGCCGCTGCCACCATGGGCGACAGCAAAAGCCCGATCACCGGATAGAGGATGCCGGCCGCGATGGGCACGCCCGCCGCATTGTAGACGAAGGCGAACACCAGGTTGCGGCGGATGTTCGACATGGTCGCCTTGGACAGGGCGCGGGCGTGGCAGATGCCCAGCAGATCGCCCTTGAGCAAAGTGATGCCGGCGCTTTCCATGGCGATGTCGGTGCCGGTGCCCATGGCGATGCCCACGTCCGCCACGGCAAGGGCCGGCGCATCGTTGACGCCGTCGCCGGCCATGGCCACCACATGGCCCTCCTTGCGCAGGCGCTCCACCACGGCGGCCTTTTGACCGGGCAGGACCTCGGCTTCCACGTCGTCGATGCCGAGGCGCTTGGCCACGGCCAGCGCCGTGGTGCGGTTGTCGCCGGTCAGCATCACCACGCGCACGCCGTCGTCGGTGAGGCGCTTCAGGGCGGCATCGGTGGTGTCCTTCACCGGATCGGCGACCGCGATCACGCCGGCCGCGTGGCCGTCCACCGCCACCAGCACGGCGGTGGCGCCGTCCTTCTGATAGCGCTCGGCGGCGGCGGTGAGGTGGTCGGTATGTATGCCGTGCTCGCCCAGGAAGGCCGCGTGGCCGATGACCACGTTGTGGCCCTCCACGGTGCCGGTGATGCCCTTGCCGGCGGGGCTCTCCACCTGCGCGGGTTCGGTGAGGGCGAGGTCGCGGGCCTTGGCCTCGGCGATGAGGGCGGTGGCGAGGGGATGCTCGCTCGCCCGTTCCAGGCTGGCGGCAAGGCGCAGCACATCGTTCGCCTCATGGCCGCGCAGGGGCTGGACGGCCACCACCTTGGGCTTGCCCAGGGTGAGGGTGCCGGTCTTGTCCACCACCACCACGTCCACCTTCTCCATGCGCTCCAGCGCCTCGGCATTCTTCACCAGGACGCCGAGCTGGGCGCCGCGCCCGACCCCGACCATGATGGACATGGGGGTGGCGAGCCCGAGCGCGCATGGGCAGGCGATGATGAGCACCGACACCGCCGCCATGAGGGCAAAGGTGAGGCTGGGTTCCGGCCCCACCACCAGCCACACGGCGAATGCGACGGCGGCGGCGGCCACCACCGCCGGCACGAACCAGCCGGAAACCTGATCGGCAAGGCGCTGGATGGGCGCGCGCGAGCGCTGGGCGGCGGCCACCATCTGCACGATCTGCGCGAGCACGGTGTCGCGGCCCACCTTGTCGGCGCGCATCACGAAGGCGCCGGAGGAATTGACCGTGCCGCCGATGACCCGCTCGCCCACGTCCTTGGACACGGGCATGGACTCGCCGGTAACAAGGCTCTCGTCCACCACCGCGCGGCCCTCGGTGACGACGCCGTCCACCGGCACCTTCTCGCCGGGGCGCACGCGCAGGGTGTTGCCGGGGGCGACAAGGTCGAGGGCAATCTCTTCGTCCGCGCCGTCGGCACGGATCCGCAGGGCGGTCTTGGGGGCGAGGGAGAGCAGCGCCTTGATGGCGCCGGAGGTCTGGTCGCGGGCGCGCAATTCCAGGACCTGGCCCAGGGCGACCAGCACGGTGATGACCGCCGCAGCTTCGAAATAGACCGGCACGCCGCCGCCATGGGTGTGGAAGGCGTGCGGAAACAGGCCAGGCAGGAAGGTGGCCACCAGCGAATAGGCATAGGCGACGCCCGTGCCCATGCCGATGAGGGTGAACATGTTGAAATTGCGGGTCTTCAACGAAAGCCATGCGCGCTCGAAGAAGGGCAGGCCCACCCATAGCACCACCGGGGTGGCGAACAGGAACTGCACATAGCTCGAGATCTGCTGCGGCAGTAAATGGAGGCCGAAGGCATGCTCCCCCATGGCCAGCACGAACACCGGCACGGTGAGCGCGAGGCCAACCCAGAACCGGCGGGTCATGTCCGCCAGCTCATGGTTCGGCCCGTCGTCGAGGGTGACGAGTTCCGGCTCCAGGGCCATGCCGCAGATGGGGCAGATGCCGGGGCCGACCTGCCGGATTTCCGGGTCCATGGGGCAAGTGTAGATAGTGCCTTCCGGCACCGCCTCCGGCGGAGGCGGGGCCTTCTCGCCCGTATAGACGGCGGGATCGGCCTTGAACTTGGTCTCGCAGGAGGAGGAGCAGAAGAAATAGGTCTTGCCCGCGTGGCGGGCGGCGTATTTCGCCTTCGCCGGCTCCACGCTCATGCCGCACACGGGGTCGATGACGGGCGCCAGATACTGTTCCGGATTGGCCTCGAACTTGGTCTTGCAGCCGTTGCAGCAGAAATGGAAGGTCTGGCCCTGATAGGTGCTGCTGGGCTTGCCTGCCTCGGGCGAGGGGTCCACATCCATGCCGCAGACCGGATCCTTCACCTTGATGGTGGCAGGTTGGGCTGGCGCCGCTTGGGCGTTGTCCCCATGGTCGTGCCCGCCGCAGCAGGCTCCGGTCTTGGCGGCGGGGGCCGGGGTCGGGAAGACCAGCGGCGGCGGCGCATGGGCGATGGCGCGCGCCGGGTCGGCGTCGAACGTCGTCTTGCAGCCCTCGCAGCAGAAGACATAAGTCTTGCCCTCGAAGGTACTGGAGGGCTGGCCGGCGCTCACGGGCACCTGCATGCCACAGACCGGGTCTATGGCGCTCACCGGCTCGGGCGTCGGGGACGTCTCGGGGGCCGCCGGTGCGGACGCATCCGGTGATGGCGCCTTGCCGCCGCAGCAAGCGGATGTGCCGGTCTGCTCGGAATCGTGGGCCATGGCCGCTATCCTCTCGGCTCCGGAACGCTGGATCCGCTTTATCCCATGGGTCTCTCGCGGCCTGGGGGCGGCGCTCGTCCGGAAATAGTCAAATCGATCTTACACCAAGGCGCGAGGATGCTGGTGCACTCGCACCGCGAAACGCTCAGATGCCACGCGGCATAAACCCCCTAGGGGTATTCTGCTTGTTCAATATACCCGATGGGGGTATATGGCAAGGCATGCGCAGCCCGACGAAGGACCAAGTCTTGAAGCGCCTGAGCCGGATCGAAGGCCAGGTGCGCGGCCTCTCCCGCATGGTGGAGGAGGATCGCTATTGCATTGATGTCATCACGCAGATTTCCGCCGTGCGCGCCGCCTTGAAGCGGGTGGAGGAGGAGGTGTTGCGCGACCACGTGGGCCATTGCGTGGAACATGCCATCCGCTCCGGTGACGCCGAGGACCAGCGCCGCAAGGTGGCCGAGCTGATGGCCGTCATCATGCGCAGCGAGCGGTAGCCTCTTGCCCGCCCACGCCTTGCCCGCCCGAGTCTGGCCCGCGCTTACAGGGACAGGGCGAGGGACAAGGCCATTCCGATCATCGCGATCGCGACGCCCGCGTCCAGCAGGCGCCGCCCCTGGATGGATCGGGCGTGCGGCGCGCCCATGAGCCGGCGCGCGCTCCGGGCGCCCAGCACCCAAAGGGAAAACCAGATCACGGATGCCGTGACGGCACCGGCGGCGAAGCTGAAGCGGAGCGGCGGGATCAGGGTCGCGCCCACGGTGCCGATGACCAGCAGGGTGTCGAGCCACGCGGCCGGAT
Source organism: Xanthobacter agilis (assembly GCF_021730435.1). Lineage (GTDB taxonomy): Bacteria > Pseudomonadota > Alphaproteobacteria > Rhizobiales > Xanthobacteraceae > Xanthobacter > Xanthobacter agilis. The sequence continues at coordinate 41,861 of NZ_JABWGX010000012.1, read as the reverse complement.
TGAACAAGGACACGACGATCAGACGCCGCAAGCCGGACCCATCCGGGGGCGGCGCCGGCAATGCGTGTTCCGGGCCGTCGTGACGGGCGGCGGCGCAGGCCGCCTGCACGCCATGGGCGGCCAGCAGGGCGATGCCCAGTCCTTGGGCCAGAAGCCGCAAGCCCGGCATCTGCTGGAGCAGGGCCGACAAGCCCAGCATCCCGAGGCCGATGAGGATGACGTCGGTCCCGACGGCGATGGCGATCAGCTTTGCCGGCGATTGGCCGACAAGAGTTTCACGCAGGATCAGGATATCCTTGGGACCGGGGGCGACGAACATCGCCAGCCCGAGCAAGAGGCCATGCGTGAGAGCGGAGATGTCGAGCATGACATGTGCCGACAACCTCTCAAGCTGAACCGGTCCCTGTGTTGGTGCGGCCCATGATGCGGCCCATGACGGCGGTTGCCGGATGGCGTGCGGGGCTTCCGCCCGCTCACCCTATCGCCAGTGTCATGGCGCCGCGATGACACGGCGGCAGGCCGCGTCACGCCGGGACGCCGCTGGAGCATTTTCAGCACAAGCGTGAAGCGGTTTGCGCCGGGAGTTGCGAAAAACAAACGGTTAGAGCGATGGTCTCATGGCGATGCGGGGGCCTCTGCGTCGTCCGCCAGCTCCAGGAAGATCAGCTCGCTCTCGTCATAGGGGCGCCGCTCCAGCTCGCGGAAGCCGTCGGGTGGGGTGAAGGCGCCGGTGCGCTCCTCCACCACCAGCAGTGCCCGAGGCGCCAGCCAGCCGCCGGCGCGGGCCGAGGCCAGGGCCGCTTCGGCCAGCCCCTTGCCATAGGGCGGATCGCAGAACACTAGGCCGTAGGGCTCGCCGGGGCAGAGCGGGCCGAGCCTGGTCGCGTCCCGACGGAAAATCCGGGTCACGCCGGTGAGGCCCAGCGCCTCCACATTGTCGCGGATCACGCCACGGGCGCCGGCTGCCTCGTCCACCATCAGCGCGAAGCGGCTCCCGCGCGAGAGTGCCTCGATGGCGAGCGCTCCCGTGCCGGAGAAAAGGTCCAGCACCCGCGCGCCCGCGCACGGGTCGTCATAGGCATGGGCGAGCACGTTGAACAGGCTCTCCCGCAGCCGGTCCGAGGTGGGCCGGGTGGCGCTGGAGGATGGCCCCTTCAGCACCCGACCCTTCAGTGCGCCGCCGACGATGCGCATGGGAAGGCCCTGGCCTCAGCGCTTGCCGCGCGGGGCCGAGGGACGCCCGCCGCCGGCTCCGCCGCCCTTGCCGAAGGGCTTGCCGCCTTTGGGTCCGCCAGCGGACCGTCCGCCGAAGCCGCCGGGCTTTCCGGCGCCGCGCGGGGCGCCGCCCTTGAAGCCACCCTTGAACCCGTCCTTGGGCGGCCCCTTGCGTTCCGGCCGATCACCATAGGACTTCTCGCCGAAACTCCGGTCCCCGGCATTGCGGTCGCCGAAGCTTCTGCCTGCGGGACCTTTGCCGGCGAAGCCGCGTCCGCCGGGTGCGCGGTCGCTGCGCTCGGGCCGATCACCATGGGACTTCTCGCCGAAACTCCGGTCCCCGGCATTGCGGTCGCCGAAGCTTCTGCCAGCGGGACCTTTGCCGGCGAAGCCGCGGCCGCCGGGCGCGCGGTCGCTGCGCTCGGGCCGATCACCATGGGACTTCTCGCCGAAACTCCGACCCCCGGCATTGCGGTCGCCGAAGCTTTTGCCCGCGGAGCCCTTGCCGGCGAAGCCGCGGCCACCGGGCGCGCGGTCGGCGCGCTCGGGTCGCCCGGCGAAGCCTTCGCCCCGTGGCCGATGTCCTTCAGCCGCGTCCGCGCCACCAAAGCGGCCCGGCCCCTTGGCGGGCCCCTTGGCGTGCGCCGGGCGCTCGCCCCGGCGGAAATCCTCGCGTCCCTCGCCGTCGCGGGGGCGGAAGCTGCGCGGGGCGCGCTCGCCCTCGGCGCGATTGCCGAAGCCCTCCTTGCCACGTATCGGCCGGCGGGCCTCGCGGTCATCGGCCCCGCCGAAGCCGCGCCCCGGCGCCTGGCCGCGGGCGGGCCGGTCCTCGCGCATGCGGAAGTCATCCCGGCTTTCGCCGTCGCGGGGGCGGAAGCTGCGCGGCGCGCGCTCGCCCTCGGTCCGATTGCCGAAGCTCCCTTTGCCGAAGCTCCCTTTGCCGGATCGCGGCCGATCCTCGCCAAACCGCTGCGGCTGGCCATCGCCCCGCGGACGGCGGGGTCGCTCGTCGCCGGTGCGAAATCCGGGACGATCGTCCTGCTCGAAACGCCGTCCGCGTGCGGGCGGACGGCCGAAGTCCTTGCCGCCGGAGCGGGTCGGGCCTTCGTCCGGCCGCGCGGTGAGACGCTCCACCTTCACGGCACGGCCCTTGCGGTCGGCCACGGTGCCTCGGCTTTCCACCGCGCCGTCCTCGGCGATGCGGCGGCGCACCCGGGGACCCATGGTGCGGAACTGGTCCTGGGCCGGGACCTCGGCGGGCCGGGGCTTGGCCGCCGCGCGTTCCGCCCGCTCAAGGGTGAGGCGGGCGGCCAGATGCCGGGCGGCATCAGGCTCCTCCTCGATCTCCCGCTCCAGCAGCGGGCCGTCGAAATCGGCTCCGGCGGCGGCGGAAAGGTCGGTGCCGATCTGCTCGCGCAGCACGCGGGTGCGCACCTCCTCGATGCCGCACTCGGGGATCTCGCCGAGCTGGAACGGCCCGTAGGACACGCGGATCAGCCGGTTCACCTTGAGCCCGAGGGCGCCGAGCACGTTGCGCACCTCGCGGTTCTTGCCCTCGCGCAGGGAAACGGTGATCCAGGCATTGGCGCCCTGGACCCGATCGAGCTCGGCCTCGATGGGGCCATACTCCACGCCGTCCACGGTGATGCCCTTGATGAGGCCGTCGAGCTTGGCCTGGTCGATCTCGCCATTGGCGCGCACGCGGTAGCGGCGCAGCCAGCCGGTCTCGGGCAGCTCCAGCACGCGGGCGAGGCCGCCGTCATTGGTCAGCAGCAAGAGGCCTTCCGAGTTGATATCGAGCCGCCCGATGCTGACGAGGCGCGGCAGGCCCTTGGGCAGGATCTCGAACAGGGTGGCGCGGCCTTCCGGGTCGCGGTTGGTGGTCACCACGCCCTTCGGCTTGTGGTACAGGAAGAGGCGGGTGCGCTCCTTCTCCGGGAGCGGCGCGCCGTCCACGGTGATGGTGTCCTTGGCCGTGACGGTGACGGCGGGGCTGGTGAGCACCGCGCCGTTCACGGCCACGCGGCCTTGGGCGATCCATTCCTCGATCTCGCGGCGCGAGGCGAGGCCGGCGCGGGCGACGACCTTGGCGACGCGCTCGGCCTCCTTCTTCGGGGCGGCGGGCAGCTCGCGCTTGAGGCGCGGAACGTTGTTCTTGTCCTTGCGGGGCGGTGATGTGCGCGGCATTGAATGTATTGAACGTGTCCGTTCGACAGGGCTCGCTTCCAAGCCCTGTCGAACGGACACCCTGCATTTGATGTTTGAGACGGGTGGCGGCTTGTTCCCGGGCCGCGTGCGGCCTGGGACTGGTCGTGCCGGCTCTAGCACACCAAGAGTGGCGGAGCGAGCGTTCGGGCTTCTTTTCGCGTTTCGTTGAAGCACAAGAGTGTGCCAGTTATTTGTTCATCGCATTTTCTGGGCGCGAGACTGGGCCGGCTTCGCGTGGAAATGCTCATCGGGCCGGGGCGCCACAGGACGGATATGTCGGGAACATTCATGCAGATGGCGCTCAACGAGGCGCGGGCGGCGGCCGAGCGGGGCGAGGTGCCGGTGGGCGCGGTCCTGGTGCGGGGCACCGAGGTGCTCGCCCGCGACGGCAATCGCACGCGCGAGCTGAACGATCCGACCGCCCATGCGGAGATGCTGGTGATCCGGGCGGCGGGGGCGCGGCTGAAGTCCGAGCGGCTGGTGAATTGCGATCTTTATGTGACGTTGGAGCCCTGCGCCATGTGCGCGGGCGCGGCCTCCTTCGCGCGGCTGCGGCGCATCTATTTCGGCGCCTCCGATCCCAAGGGCGGGGCGGTGGAGAACGGTCCGCGCTTCTTCTCCCAACCCACCTGCCACCACGCGCCCGAGGTCTATGGCGGCATCGCCGAGCGCCAGGCGGCGGAGGTGCTGCGGAACTTCTTCCAAGACCGGCGCTGACAAGACCGGCGCTGACCGGACCGGCGCCGGCCGCCGATCCGGAGCCTTATGATGGCCGGTTCCGTCAGGACGCCGTGGCCACCATCCGGGGATGGCGCCGCGCGGTGGCGCGGGCCGCGGCGGCGGCGAGGGCGGCGTCATATTCGCGCGCGAGGCGGGCGCACAGCTCGGCGGCCGGCGGAATGTCGGTGATGGCGCCGACCCCGTGCCCGGCGGACCAGACGTCCCGCCACGCCTTGGCCTCGTTGGCCATGTCGAGGCCGCCGTGGGGCTTCAGCTTGGCCGGGTCAAGCCCGGCGCGGATGAGGGACGGCTTCAGGAAATTGGCGTTCACGCCGGAGATGGCGTCGGTATAGAGGACATCGGCGGCGCTGGCGGTGAGCATCATGTCCTTGAACGCCTGAGGGGCGAGGCTCTCCTGCGTGGCGATGAAGCGGCTGCCGAGATAGGCGAGGTCCGCGCCCATCACCTGCGCGGCGGCGATGTGGGCGCCGGTGGAGATGGCGCCCGAGAGCACCAAGGTCCCGCTGAAGACGCGGCGGATCTCGCCGATGAGCGCGAACGGGCTCAAGGTGCCCGCATGGCCGCCGGCCCCCGCGCACACGGCGATGATGCCGTCCACCCCCGCCTCCATGGCCTTCTCGGCGTGGCGGCGGCTGATGACGTCGTGAAACACGAGGCCGCCATAGGCGTGCACCGCCTCCACCACCTCGCGCACCGCCCCGAGGGAGGTGATGACAAGCGGTACCTTCTTCTGCACGGTCACGGCCAGGTCCGCCTGCAGGCGGGTGTTGGTCTTGTGCACGATGAGGTTGACGCCGAACGGCGCGGCCCCGGCGTGAGCGGCAGTGCGGGCCGAGATCTCGTCGATCCAGGCGCCGTAGAGATCGCTTGAGCGCGCGTTGAGGGCGGGAAAGGTGCCGAGAATGCCGCCGCGGCAGGTTTCCGCCACGAGGTCCGGTCCCGACACCAGGAACATGGGCGCGGCGATGGCGGGCACCGCAAGGCGCCCTTCGAGGACGGGGGGGAGGGCCGATATCGGGGGTGTGGTCTGGGTCATGGCGTTCCTCCTGCCGCCGCGCGGCGGTGCATGTGGATCGGAGGCGGCGGTCTCGGCGCCGCTTTGCGCGTGGCCCTGGGAGGGCGTGTCGCGGTCGGGATCATGAGGTTGACCTATAGGTGAAGTCCCTGTCAATTCCGTCCACTTGGCTGGTGCGCCGCAAGGTCTGGGCGCGCCTCGGCTCCCAGCGTTTCTTTCGGCGCGGGCGCAGTTCAAAAGATGCGGATGGGCCTGCATTTTGGTAAGCCCTCGGGCGGGATCGCTCAGGCTGTCGTGGGCGCGCTGGAGGGGATCGAAATGGCTGGAGCGCGCACGTGATTCGAGCCGGAGCATGTTCGGGTGGGTCGCGCGCCGGTTGGCGGGCATGCGCGGCTGGCGGCTGGGCGTGGCTGTTGGGCTTTGCCTGGGTGCTGGTCGCCGGGCTCGCGCTGGCGGGTCCGGCGGTGGCGCAGGCTTCTCCTGAGCCCACAAGCCCCCTCGATCCGCTGGAGACATCGAGCCCGAGCGCGACCTACCAGTCGTTTTTGCGGCAAAGCCATCGCCTCCAGCAGAAATATCTTGAATACGCCGCCCACAAGACGCGCGCGGGAGAGGTGGAGCTGGCCGCCATCATCCTGCGGACCCATCGCCTTTTGGAGCTGGAGCCGCTGCCGCCGGCGATCCGCGACAAGGTCGCGAGCGCGGCCATCACCTATCTCGTGGACATCCTCAACCGCCTGCCCGAGGTGCCTGCGGCCGATATTCCCGGCGCGCCGGGGCGGGACTGGGGAAAGCTGCCGGCGAAATGGAACATCCCAGGAACGGACATCCAGATCGCCCAGGTGGAGAAGGGCCTGCGCGCCGGCGAATATCTGTTCACCGCCGACAGCCTGGAGGATTTGCCGAAAGACTATGCCCTGATCGTCGACCAGCCGCTGCTCCGCCCGGCGGTCTTCGACAGCTGGCACCGGGTGCAGGTGAACTTCACGGGGCCGCTTTTCCCCAACGGCCTCCAGGAGAGGTTGCCGATCGAGGCGTCGTATCTGATCCTCGACACGCCTGTGTGGAAGGTCATGCTCTCGGTGGTGTTGGTGCTGGCGGTGGTCGTCATCGCCGCGTGGTGGGCGCGGCTGGCGCGGCGGGCCGGGCGCGGCGGCAGCCGGGTGCGGCAGTTGGGGTGGCGCCTGTCGTCCCCGCTGCTGTTGATCGTGCTTTATGTCATGGCTGTCGTTTTCATCCGCGCGCAGCTCCACCTTTCAGGGCTCTTTTCGATCGGCGAGAGCTTCTTCTCCAGCATCGTGCTGTATGGCGCTGGGGCATGGCTGGTCTGGAACCTCTGCTTCTTCGTGGCGGAAGCGGTGATCGCCTCCCCGCGTATTCCGGACAACAGCTATGATGCCCATCTGTTGCGCTTGGCCGCGCGTCTGGGCGGCGTGCTGGCGGTGTGCGCGGTTCTGCTCTATGGCGCGAACAATATCGGTATTCCGGCCCTGGGGCTGGTGGCGGGGCTCGGGGTGGGCGGCATCGCCGTCGCCTTGGCGTCCCAATCCACTTTGGAAAACCTGATCGGCGGCCTCTCCATCTTCGCGGATCGGCCGTTCCGGATCGGCGATGCCATCCGCTTCGAGGGCCAGTTGGCCCATGTGGAGGCCATCGGCCCGCGCTCCTGCCGCATCCGTGCCCTGGACGGCACCTTGATTTCGGTGCCCAACGGCGATCTTGCCAAGCGGCACATCATCAATGTGTCGATGCGTCACAAATGCCTGTTCCTGCATGAGATCGGCCTGCGCTACGAGACCTCGCCCGAACAGCTCCAGTGGCTGCTGGGGGAAGTGCGCGGGCTCCTGTCCGCCCATCCGATGATCGAGCAGACCCCCGGCCGGCTGTGGGTGGCGATGACCGGCTTCGGTGACAGCGCCCTCACCGTCGAGATCCGGGCCCATGTCCTGACCTCCGACTTCGCGGAATTCCTGGTCATCCAGGAGCGCTTGCTCATGGATATCATGCGCGTGGTGCATGCCGCGGGAACCGGCTTCGCCTTTCCGAGCCGGACCGCCTACCTCGCCCGCGACACTGGCATCGATATCGAGGTGCAGGAACGGCTCGTCAGGGAGATGGGCGCGGGGACCCAGGAGGCGGAGCGCGCTTGAGGGGAGGCCCTTCCGGTGGAGGGCCTTGACTCATCCCCTCGGTTCCGGAATCTATCTGGAACAAACAGGGAACAAAAGCGGATGAACCGTCATGTCCTCTCCGCATGCACCCCGCACCGCGTCCGATCTCACACGGCTGCGCGACATCATTGCCACCATCGAGAACGGCGGCGCGCCACCTGTCTTCGAGGCCGCGCCGCCCGCTGATGCCGGCCCGGCTCCGTTCTCCGGGGCGCTCGCGGGGGACGGGTCCACCCCGCCCCTCCGATCCCGCGCGGCAGCGGGTGGGCGAGGCACGGGCACGCCCGCAGGAGGGGGCGGCCCCTTTTCCCCCATCGCCGGGGCCGTCGCGGTAGGGGGAACGGTCGAGGCGATGGCACGGGCCTTGGCGCCGGGCGGGGCCGGACAGTCCCCGAATGCCGCCTTCGCTGGCGCCGCCGGGCGGCGCAACTGGGACCGCGGGGCGCGCACGCCGCAGCCTCTCCCGCTCGGCGCGCCGGATGTGGATGCGGCCCTCGGTGGTGGCCTCCGGTGCGGGGCGCTGCATGAGGCGGCGGGCGCGCCGGGGGATGAGGGCGCGCTCAGCGCCTTCGCTTTGGGCCTTGCCGCACGGGCTGCGATACGGCTGCGGCGGCCGGTGCTGCTGGTGCGGCAGGACATGGCGGAATGGGAGGCGGGTCGCCTCCACGGGCCGGGGCTGGCGGCGCTCGGCCTGCCGCCGGAGGCGCTGCTGCTGGTGCGGGTGCGCAAGCCGCAGGATGTGCTGTTCGTGATGGAGGAGGGGTTGAAATGCGCCGGCCTGTCGGTGGTCCTGGGGGAGTTCCTGTCGCCGGTGCCCGAGGTGCTGACCGCCACGCGGCGTCTTGCCCTTGCCGTTCGCGGCTCCGACCGGCTGGGCCTGATGCTGCGCCACAAGGCGGACCCTTCGCCCTCAGCCGCGCTCACCCGCTGGCGGATCTCGACGCTGCCGAGCCCGGCGCTGGACGGGTTCGGCGGCCTCGGCGCGCCGCGTTTCACCGCTCGCCTCACGCGCAACCGTTTGGGTCCCGTCGGCGCGTGGCCGCTGCTGTTCCGCGACGGCCTGTTCCAGCCGGCGCCGGACGGGGAGGACAACACGCATGAACACGACCGCGCCGGACCGGCGCTATCTCAGTCTCGTTCTGCCCTTTCTCGCCACGGATCTCGTCGCCCGGCGGATGTCGCCTGAGGCGCGCGCGCGCCCTCATGCGGTGGTGGCGATGGAAAAGGGGGCCTTGCGGCTCGCCGCCGTCAACGCGGCCGCGCTGGCGCTCGGCCTTGCTCCGGGCCTCGGCATGGCTGATGCGCGGGCGCGCCATCCCGCGTTGGAGGTGAGCGAGGCGGCGCCGGAGGCGGTGGCGCGGATGCTGGCGCAGATCGCCGACGCCTGCGAGCGCTATACGCCCCTCGTCTCCCTCGACGGTCTGGATGGTCTGGTGCTCGATGTCACCGGCTGCGCCCATCTGTTCGGCGGCGAAGCGGGGCTGGTGCGTGATCTCCTGCGCCGGGTGGCGGCCGGGGGCTTTTCGGGACGGGCGGCGCTGGCCGCCACCAGCGGCGCGGCCTTCGCCCTCGCCCGCTTCGCCGCCGGCCGGGGCGGGGCGGTGGTGCCGGCGGAAGAGGATCTGGCCGCGCTCCTCGCACCCCTGCCGCTTGACGCCCTGCGGCTCGACGGGCCGGCGGTGGAGGCGCTGGCGCGGCTCGGCTTCCGGCGGGTGGGGGACCTCTACGGCAAGCCGCGCGCGCCGCTCGCCGCCCGCTTTGGCACGGGGCTGCTGCGGCGGCTCGACGCGGCCCTGGGCCACGCGCCCACGGCGGTGGACTATCGCTTTCCCCCGCCGGTCTTCTGCGCCGAGCGCGCACTGCCCGAGCCGGTGGAGCGGGTGGAGGATGTGCTGGGCCTTATCGCCCATCTCGCGGAAACCCTCGCCGGCGCGCTGGAGCGGCAGGGCATGGGCGCCCGCCGGCTCGATCTGGCCCTGTTCCGGGTGGATGGCCGGGTGACGCGCCTCGCCATCGGCACCAGCCGGCCGCTGCGGGACCCCCAGGTGGTGCGCCGCCTGTTCGCGGAGAAGGTGGCGACCGTGTCGAGCCTTGATCCGGGCTTCGGCTTCGAGCTGGTGCGCCTTGCGGTGCGCGAGGCGGCGCCGTTCGCCCTCGTCCAGGAGGGGCTTGGCGTGGGCGACGACGGGGCGCGCGCCCTCGACGCCCTGGTGGATCGGCTCACCGTTCGTTTCGGCTCGGAGCGGGTGCAGCGTCTCGCGCTGGCGGACCACCACCTGCCGGAAGAGGCCAGTCTCCATGTGCCGGCCCAGGGGGGCTGCGGCTGGGCCGCGGCCGGGCAGGCGCTGGAGACGCAGGCCTCGGAACTGCGGGCCTCGGAACTGCGGGCGGGGATGGGGAGCCCGCCCGGATCGTCCGGGGAATGGTCGGATCCCGCTTCCGCATTCCCGCCGGTGTCCCTCGCGTCCCGTCCCTCTCCTCCCGCTTCGGCGGGGCGTGTCGTGGCGGCGGAATTGGTCGCGGCGGGGCCGTGGGCGCGCCGGGAGCAGCCGGCGCCGGCGTCCACCCCGGACGAGGCCCTTTCCGGCCCGCGGGGGAGGGGGGCGGCCGCCGGGGGCGGGACGGCACACGACGCCGGGTCGGAGAACCGGACGGTGTATCGCCTTTCGTCCGGGCGGCGTGGGCCTGCCGCCACGGGGGACGCCGCCACGGGGGATGTTTCCGCGCGAGGGGAGGGGGGAGAGGCCGGATGGAGCACGTCTCTTCCGCTTGCCGGCGATGCGCCCGATCTCGCCGGTCCGGCCCGGCCGTTGCGCCTTCTGGAGCCTCCCGAGCCGGTGGAGGCGGTGGCCGAGGTTCCCGATGGCCCGCCCATCCGCTTCCGCTGGCGTCGGGTGATCCATACCGTGGTGCGGGCGGAGGGGCCGGAGCGGATCGCCGCCCCCTGGTGGCGCACGGCCGCCGATTTGCCCACCCGTGACTATTTCCGGGTGGAGACCGGCACCGGGCATCGCTTCTGGCTGTTTCGCGCCGGCCTCTACGGCAGCGGGGCGGAGGCGCCGGCCTGGTTCATCCACGGCCTGTTCGGGTGAACGCCATGGACCCGATGCCCACGGCCCCATCCCCGGAAGGCGCAGCGCCTCTGCCCCTGTCGTCGCGGCGGCCCGCCCGCCCGGCGCCGCGCGGACCCGAGCCGCCGCCACCGTTCGTGGAGCTGGCCGTCACCACCAATTTCTCGTTCCTGCGCGGTGGCTCCCATCCGGAGGAATATGTGGCGGCGGCGGAGGCGCTAGGCCATCGCGGCATCGGCATCGCCGATCGCAACACCCTCGCCGGCGTGGTGCGGGCCCATGCCAAGGCCCGGGCCCAGGGCTTCCCGCTGGCGGTGGGGGCGCGGCTCGCCTTCGCCGACGGCACCCCCGACATCCTGGCCTATCCCCAGGACCGCGCCGCCTATGGCCGCCTGTGCCGCCTGCTCACCACCGGCAATATGCGGGCTGAGAAGGGCGATTGCATCCTCACCCGCGACGACCTTCTGGACTGGGCGGAGGGCCTGAGCCTGGCGGTGATGCCGCCGCGTCGCCTGCCGGCGGGGTTCCTGCCCTTCCTCGCCGGCCTGAAGGAGGCGGCGCCCGGCCACTTGTGGCTCGCCGCGCCGCTCACCTTCCAGGGTGACGACGCCCGCCGTATCGCCCGGCTGAAGGCGGCGGGCGCGGCGGCGGGCATTCCGCTGCTCGCCACCCTGGATGTGCTCTACCACGATGCGGATCGGCGTCCCGTGCAGGACGTGCTCACCGCCATCCGCGCCCATGTGAGTCTCGATGCGGCGGGCACGCGCCTTGCCGCCAATGCGGAGCGGCATTTGAAGCCGGCGGCGGAAATGGCCCGTCTCTACCGCGCCCTGCCGGATGCGGTGGAGGAGACCCACGCCTTCTTTTCCGGCCTCGCCTTTTCGCTGGACCACCTGACGCCCAGCTATCCGCGCGAGACGCGCGACGGCTTCGCGAGCCCCCAGGCCGCGCTCGAGGCCCTCGCCTGGGCAGGCGCGCGGCGCCATTATCCGAATGGGGTGCCGGACAAGGTGATCCAGGCCCTCGACCACGAGCTGGACCTCATCGGAAAGCTGGCCTACGCGCCGTATTTCCTGACCGTGCATGACATCGTCGGCTTCGCGCGCGGCGCCGGCATCCTGTGCCAGGGGCGCGGGTCGGCGGCCAATTCGGCGGTCTGCTTCTGCCTCGGCATCACCGATGTGGACCCCATGAAGACCGAGCTTTTGTTCGAGCGCTTCATCTCGGAGGAACGCGGCGAGCCGCCGGACATCGATATCGATTTCGAGCACGAGCGGCGCGGCGAGGTCCTCGCCTTCATCTATCGCCGTTATGGCGCCGCCCATGCCGGGCTCACCGCCACCACCACCACCTATCGCTCGCGCTCGGCGGTGCGGGAGGTGGGCAAGGCGCTGGGCCTCTCGGAGGATCTGGTGGGGGCGCTCGCCGGCTCGGTCTGGGGCTGGTCCTCGGGCGGGGTAAAGGGGGAGGAGGCGCGCCGGCTCGGCCTCGACCCCGACGAGCCCCGGCTCGCCCGCGTGCTGGAGTTGACGAAGGCCCTCATCGGCTTTCCGCGCCATCTCTCCCAGCATGTGGGCGGCATGGTGGTGACCCATGATCGGCTCGACGAGATCGTGCCGCTCACCCGCTCCGCCATGGCGGAGCGGCCCATCATCGAATGGAACAAGGACGACCTCGAAACCATCGGCCTGCTCAAGGTGGACATCCTCGCGCTCGGCATGCTGACCGCGCTGAAGAGGTGCTTCGGCCTGCTCAAGGCGCATTACGGGCTGGAGCTGACGCGCATCGGCGACGTGCCGTCCGATGATGGGCGGGTCTACGCCATGCTGAAGCGGGCGGATTCCATCGGCGTGTTCCAGGTGGAGAGCCGGGCCCAGCAGACCATGCTGCCCCGCCTCAGGCCCGAGCGCTTCGAGGATCTGGTGGTGGAGGTGGCGATCGTGCGGCCCGGTCCCATCCAGGGCGGCATGGTGCATCCCTACCTGCGGCGGCGGCAGGGGATCGAGCCGGTGGCCTATCCCTCCAAGGCCTTGGAGGAGGTTTTGAAATCCACCCTGGGCGTGCCCTTGTTCCAGGAGCAGGCGATGCGGATCGCCATGGTCGGCGCCGGCTTCTCGCCGGGGGAGGCGGATGCGCTGCGGCGCGCCATGGCCACCTTCAAGCGGGTGGGCACGATCCAGACCTTCCACGCCAAGCTCATCGCCGGCATGCTGGGAAACGGCTACACGCGCGACTTTGCCGAGAGCCTGTGGAAGCAGATCGAGGGGTTCGGCTCCTATGGCTTCCCGCGCTCCCATGCGGAGAGCTTCGCCCTGATCGTGTCCTGCTCGGCCTGGCTGAAGTGCCATTATCCGGATGTGTTCGCGGCCGGGCTCATGAATGCATGGCCCATGGGCTTTTATGCCCCCGCCCAATTGGTGCGCGATGCGCGCGAGCATGGGGTGGAGGTGCGCGAAGTGGACGTGAACGCCTCATCCTGGGACCACACGCTGGAACAGGAGGCGGCGCCATCGGAGGCCGGGGACGGGGCCCCCGCCGCCGTGCGCCGCCTCGATCCGCGCCATCGCGACATGGCCGGGGACATCCGCTCCACCCATGCCCTGCGGCTGGGGTTCCGCCAGGTGGAGGGGCTGCGGCGGGAGGAGATGGAGCGCCTCGTGTCGCGGCGCGGGACGGGCTACGATTCCGTGCGCGACGTGTGGCTGCGCACCGGCTTGCCCGTCGCGAGCCTGGAAAAGCTTGCCGACGCGGATGTCTTCCGGTCCCTGGGGTTCGACCGGCGCGCCGCGCTCTGGGCGGTGAAGGGGCTGCGCCGGTCCGGCGACAAGGACGACCTGCCCTTGTTCCGGGCGCCGTCGGTGGCGGACGCGTCGGGCGCGGCGCGGGAGCCCGATGTGGATTTGCCGGTGCTGCCGCCGGGCGCCCAGGTGGTGGCCGATTATCGCCACATGAAGCTGTCCCTGAAGGCCCACCCGCTCGCCTTCCTGCGCGACGTGCTCAAGCAGCGGGGGGTAACGCCCGCCGCCGACCTGCCGCGCCTGCCGAGCGGCCGACGGCTGACCCTCGCGGGGCTGGTGCTGGTGCGCCAGCGGCCGGGTACGGCGAGCGGCGTCATCTTCATGACCGTGGAGGACGAAGCGGCCTGGGCAAATGTCATCGTCTGGCCGCGGGTGTTCGAGACGTTCCGGCCGGAGGTCCTGGGGGCGCGGCTGGTGATGGTGCGCGGCCGGCTCCAGAACGAGCAAAGCGTGATCCATGTGGTGGCCGAGCAGGTGGAGGATTGGAGTTCCCTCCTGGAGCGCCTGGGCGAGGGGGCGCCCCCCGCCGGGGGCCGTACTCTCGGGCTGCCGTCCGCGCCGGTCCGTCCTTCCGCGCCCGGCGACGACCCCGGTTCCGCCATGCCCAGGGGCCGCAATTTTCATTGAGGCCCGCCGGCTCTCCGGAGGTGCGGCCTGAATTTTTCAGGATGGGGATATCTTTTTCGCGGAAAGAAAAATACGCTGAAGCTTCAGATGGACGGGCTGGGGGCTGCTGCGGCGCAGGGGGGCGCCAACGCCGTCTTTCCACCCCTTACGCCGCCCCATGTGCCGCCCCTTAGGCCACCAACAGCCGCACTGCCATGAGCTATCTTTATCTCGCCGTCGCCATCGTGGCCGAAGTGATCGCCACGTCGGCCCTCAAATCCACCGATGGCTTCACCCGGCTCGTGCCCTCCCTGGTGGTGGGTTTCGGCTATGTGGTGGCCTTCTATTGCCTGTCGGTCACCGTGCGGGAGCTGCCGGTGGGGGTGGTCTATGCCATCTGGTCGGCGGTGGGCATCGTGCTGGTGGCCGCCTTCGCGTGGATCTATCTCGGGCAGGCCCTGGATTGGCCCGCGATCGTCGGCCTAGGCCTCATCGTCGTCGGGGTGGTGGTGGTGAACCTGTTTTCCAAGACCGTCGCGCATTGAACCTCGCCGGTTCGCGCTTCGGTCGCCCCCCGCATCGCGCAGGTGCCGCGCGGGCTTGAACACGCTTGCGGCGGCACGCGCCACGGCGGTGGCCCGGTTCCGTTGCGCCGGGCGGTGCGTGAAAAAGGCGGCGCCCGATGGACGCCGCCTTCCGATGATCTTCGACTTGAGGGGGCTCCGGCCTCAGGAGCCGGTGGCCTCCAGCGCGCGCTCGTCATTGGCCGGCATGAACATGTCGAACAGCCGTCCGGTGGCTAGGCGGTGAGCCTGAAGCATGGCGCCCGCCACGCCCTGCGCATCGGCCGCCGCTTCCCGCGCCAGCGACAAGGCGGTGGGGAAGGGCGCCTTCAGTTCCGCCATCACCTCGTCGGTGTCGAAGCTGAGGTCGGCGTCGAACTTGCGGGCGATCTGCTGCATTCGCCGGTTCTGCGCCAGGCAGTTGAGGCACAGGGTGCGGATGCCGCGATTGCGCGCAGCGAGAATGACGCGCTCCAGCAGCAGGGTGCCGAGCCCGTGGTTTTGGAACTCCCGTTCCACGCTGAAGGCGGCCTCGGCCTCTCCGGGCAGAACGTCGCCCATGGGATAAAGCTCCGCCGCGGCCCTGAGCGTGCCGTCAACGAAATAGCCGTGAACGATCGCGCCGGTGCGGAATGCCCGCGCCGCGTATCGCTCGATGAACTCGGCAGACACCGCTGAGCCGAATCTGAAACGCCGGCTCTCCACATCGAGCCTGAGGAGGTGATCCTTGAAGATCTCGGCTTCCCCGGCCCAAAGCTTGCGGATAATCCCCGGTGTGACCTGATCGGTCATGTTGGTCTCCAGACTTGGCGTCTTGAAGCCCCCCGGTTCCTCCAGCTCCGAAACTTAGGTGCAATGCAGCAAAGGTCAAGGGTGCTGACGTTAACCGTCTGGTAAGAACCCGCTTCCCGGTCCCGCCGATGCGGTGCAAACCCTTGGGATTGCTGGTGTCGCTCGCGCCATGCGCTTTGCGCAAGCCCGTTACGATCTGATGACAGGCAAACGCCCATATTCGGCCGTGATCATGTCACGGCCGAAAGCCCCTGTTTCTCTCCTGTACCAATATGGCCCTGAAATCATTGACATTGGTCAATGTGGGGCCGGTCGTCACCAATTGACCCAGGGCGGCGAAGACGCCATGGGCGTCGTGGCGCGCCAAAGCGGCGGCGACGTCCTGTCCCGCGGCGCGCGCCCGCTCCAGGGTCCGCGAATCGCTCCACGCGCCCGCATTGTCCTCGGTTCCGTCGATGCCGTCGGTATCGCAGGCCAGGGCACAGATACCGGGGGCGCCGCCGAGCGCCGCAGTGAGCGCCAGCAGGAATTCCGTGTTGCGCCCGCCGCGCCCGCCGCCCTGTTCGCCGCCCTTGACCGTGACGGTGGTCTCGCCACCGGACAGGAGCACGCATGGCGGGCGGGCCGGCATGCCGTGGGTCGCCGCCGCGCGGGCGATGCCGGCGAAGGCGATGCCCACGTCCCGCGCTTCGCCCTCGATGGCGTCGCCCAGGATCAGCGGGGTGAGGCCCATCGCCCGTGCCCGCGTCGCCGCCGTTTCCAGCGCCATGAGCGGGGTGGCGATGACGTGGACCTCGGACCGGGGCAGCGCCTGGGGCATCCGGTTGGCGCGGATGGCCGCGGCGAGCGCGGGGCTCACGGGGATGAAGTAACGCGCCAGTTCGGCCAGCACGGAATCCGGATCGGTCGCATCCGCCACGGTGGGGCCGGAACCGATGACGGCGGGGTCATCTCCGGGCACATCCGAGATGAGATAGGTCACCACCCGCGCCGGATGGATGGCCGCCGCGAGCCGCCCGCCCTTCACCGCCGACACCGCCTTGCGCACCTTGTTCATGATCGAGATGGGCGCGCCCGAGGTGAGCAGCGCGGCATTGAGGGCTTGCTTGTCGGCCAGGTCGAGCCCCTGCGCCGGTGCCGTCAGCAGCGCCGAGGCGCCGCCCGAGATGAGGCACACCACCAGGTCGTCCGGCCCCGCTTCGCGCGCCAGCTCCAGGATGCGCCGGGTGGCGTCGCGCCCGGCCGCGTCCGGCACCGGATGGGCCGCCTCCACCACCTCGACGAAACGGGTGGGGCAGGCGTGGCCGTAACGGGTGATAACGAGGCCAGCGCACGGGCCCGCCCACGCCTCTTCGAAGGCCCGCGCCATGCGGGCCGCCGCCTTGCCGGCGCCGAGCACCAGGGTACGCCCCTTGGGCGGCGGCGGCAGCCGACCCGCGAACTTGCCGTCCGGCAGGGCTGCGGCCAGCGCCGCTTCGAACAGGGCGAGAAGAATGTCCTTTTCTGCCGTCATAGGATCCTCCCGCCGGGGGCAGATGAGGAGTACCCCACCCCGGCACCGCGTATAAGACTTTAGTTTCAGGTGGGTAAAAGGGGCTGGCCTTTACGGAAAGAGGCGCTAGCCTCACTCTTAATAAAAAATGACCAAGAGTCTGAAGGGAGAACGCTCATGCTCCGTGTCCTCACGGCGGCGCTCGCGTCCGCGCTTATTCTGGCGCCGGTCGCGGCCAAGGCTGAATTCGTCAACGTCCTCACCGGCGGCACCTCCGGGGTCTATTACCCGCTCGGCGTCGCGGTCTCCAAGCTGATCGGCGAGAAGGTGCCCGGCGCGCGCCCCTCGGTGCAGGCCACCAAGGCATCGGTGGAGAATCTCAACCTCATCCAGCAGGGCAAGGGCGAAGTGGCCTTCACCCTGGCCGACAGCCTCGCCGACGGCGCGGCCGGCAAGGAGGAGGCGGGCTTCAAGGCGCCCCTGACCAAGGTGCGGGCGCTCGGCGGCATCTATCCCAACTACATCCAGATCGTGGCCGCCAAGGATTCCGGCATCAAGACCATCGCCGATCTGAAGGGCAAGCGGATCTCGGTGGGTGCTCCGCGCTCCGGCACCGAGCTCAACGCCCGCGCCGTCCTGGGGGCGGCGGGGCTGAAGTATGAAGATCTCGGCAAGATCGAATATCTGCCGTTCGCCGAATCCGTGGAACTAATGAAGAACCGCCAGCTCGATGCCACCTTGCAGTCGGCGGGCCTGGGCGTCGCTTCCATCAAGGACTTGGCCAATTCGGTGCCGATCGTGGTGGTCGAGGTGCCGGCGAGCGTGGTCGGCAAGATCGGCGCGCCTTACCTCTCCACCACCATTCCGGCCGGCACCTACGAGGGCCAGACGGCCGACGTCGCCACCGCGGCGGTGCCCAACTTCCTGGTGACCCGCGCCGACCTCAAGGATGACGAGGTCTACGCCATCACCAAGGCCATCTACGACAATCTGCCGGAACTGGCCGCGGCCCATTCTGCGGCCAAGGGCATCAAGCTGGAAAATGCCATGAAGGGCTCGCCGGTGCCGTTCCATCCGGGCGCCGCGAAATACTTCCAGGAAAAGGGCGTCACGCCCTGAGCCTCGCAGCCGGCGCGGGGACCGAGCCCGTCGCCGGCCGCTGACGTGGGGCGCCGGCCGCGCGCGGCGGCAAGGCGGGTGTGGACCGGCGCCCGATGCGCCGGTTCGCCGCGCCGGATGCCGCGCTTGCGCGAAGCCCGCCAAGCGGTGCCCGCGAAACCGTGCCTGCGGCTCACCCCGGCGCGCTCTTCCGCGCCGGTGCCGACATCTTCCGCATTTCATCGCGCCTGACGCTGCGAGCCTGATCCGCCATGACGCAATCGCTCCATACCCCTGCCACCACCCCGCCGGTGAGCCACGACCTCAAGGACCCCGATCACGGCGCGGCGGTCGTCGTGGATGATGCCTTGCTCGACCTCACATGGGGGCGCGCGGGCTGGGGGCGGGCGGTGTTCTGGATCGCCGTGGCCTTTTCCACCTTCCAGATCATCACCGCCGCCTGGAGCCCGCTGCCGAGCCAGATCGTGCGCTCGGTGCATGTGGGCTTCCTGCTGCTGGTGGTGTTTGCCATTGCCGGAAACCACAAGAGCGGCCTCGGCCAGATGGCGCTTTGGGGGCTCGGAATCCTTTCGTTCGTGGTCGGCCTCTATCACTGGGTGTTCTACTCGGACCTCATCGCCCGCGCCGGAGATCCCTCCACGCTGGACATCGTGGTGGGCACGGTGGCGGTGGCGCTGGTGTTCGAGGGCTCGCGCCGGCTGATGGGCCTGTCGCTGCCCATCATCTGCGCCGGCTTCATTCTCTACGGCCTGTTTGGCCAATATCTGCCGCCGCCGCTCGACCACCGGCCGTTCGACTATGTGCAGGTGGTGGACCAGATGTTCCTTGGCACCGAGGGCATCTACGGCACGCCCACCTATGTGTCGTCATCCTACATCTTCCTGTTCATCCTGTTCGGCGCGTTCCTGGAACGGGCGGGAATGATCCAGCTCTTCAATGATGTGGCCATGGGCACGGTGGGCCATGCGCGCGGCGGGCCGGCCAAGGTGGCGGTCTTCTCCTCGGCGCTCATGGGCACCATCAACGGTTCGGGGGTGGCGAACGTGGTCACTACGGGCCAGTTCACCATTCCGCTCATGAAGAACTTCGGCTATCGCCCGGCGTTTGCCGGCGCGGTGGAGGCCACCGCCTCCATGGGCGGGCAGATCATGCCGCCGGTGATGGGCGCGGTCGCCTTCATCATGGCCGAGACCATCGACGTGCCCTACGCCACCATCGCCACCGCGGCGGTGATCCCGGCCTTCCTCTATTTCTTCACCGTGTTCGCCATGGTCCACCTGGAGGCGGGCAAATACGGCCTCTCCGGCCTGCCCAAGGCGCAGTGCCCCAATGCCTGGCAGGCGCTGAAGAAGCGCTGGTATCTGCTGGCGCCGCTGGCGGTGCTGGTGTGGCTGCTGTTCTCCGGCTACACGCCCCTGTTCGCCGGCACGGTGGGCCTGGCGCTGACCGCCCTCATCGTGTTGGGCACGCCGGTGGCCCGGGTCATCGGCCCCTACGGCTTGCGGGTGCTGTTCTGGATCGTGCTCGGCGTTGCCGCCGCGAGCTTCGTCGAATACGGCATCAACGGCGTGGCGGCGGCGGTCGGGGTGCTGGTCCTGGTGCTGCTGGTCGTGAAGGGCGGACGCGAGACGCTGGCCATCTCCATCGAAAGCATGGCCGACGGCGCCCGCAACGCGCTGCCGGTGGGCATCGCCTGCGCCCTGGTGGGCACCATGATCGGCGTGTTCACCCTGACCGGGGTGGCCACCACCTTCGCCACCTTCGTGGTGGAGGTGGGCAAGAACTCGCTGTTCCTGTCCCTCATCCTGACCATGATCGCCTGCCTTATCCTGGGCATGGGACTGCCGACCATCCCGAACTACATCATCACCGCCTCCATCGCCGGGCCGGCGCTGCTGGCGCTCGGGGTGCCGCTTATCGTCTCGCATATGTTCGTCTTCTATTTCGGCATCATGGCGGACCTGACGCCGCCGGTGGCGCTGGCGGCGTTCGCGGCCGCGCCCATCGCCGGCGCCTCGGGGCAGGCCATCGGCTGGATCGCCACCCGCATCGCCCTCGCCGGCTATGTGGTGCCGTTCATGGCAGTCTATTCGCCGGCCCTGATGCTCCAGGACGGCGACCCCATGGCGGGGGTCATCGGCTTCTGGCCCGCCGTGGTCTATGTGTTCGTCAAGGCGGTGGTCGCGATCCTGCTTTGGGCCGGCACCGCCACCGGCTATCTGCTCTCGCCGCTCAGCGTGCTGGAGCGCATCGCGGCCTTCGCCGCCGCCGCGTTGCTGATCCTTTCCCTGCCGTGGACCGACGAGGCAGGCTTTGCTGCCACGGCGGCCTTCATCGCCTGGCACGTCTGGCGCACCCGCGCCCGGCAGGCGGCGGCCTGAGGGGCGCCGGCGCCATGGGGCTGGTGGCCTGCCTCGCCGCCGGTTCGCACCTGGTGCGGCTTGCCGCCGTCTTCACCCTGGCCTGGACCCATTCGGTGCAGAAAAGCGAGTGGCGCGAGACCTGGCGGGCGACTCCCGCCGGCCTCGTGCTCGACGCGGTCCGCGTGGAAGGCTCCGGCGCCGGCATGGAACCGCCGGACGGGGCGGTGCTGGAGGGCGGCTTCTATGTGGCCCATCCGACCTTGCCGCCACAGGCACAGGTGCTGCTGCGCCGGTCCGGGGCCACCACGGATTGGCGGGTATGCATGGAGGGGCACTGCCGGCCCATGAGAGAACTGCTTCCGACGGATCTTGAACCCGCCGACCTCGACCCGGTGCGCCTCACCACCTGTGAATGACGCTCGGGTACCCTGGTCCATCTTCGTATTCCAATGACCTGCAAAAATGCTCTAAGGGAAGAGAGCGTCCCCCTTTCGGCGGCGCGTCAGCATCACAGATGAGCCGTCATGGGTGAACCCGTCGTCGAAACGCCGCGCGCCATGAGCGATGCCGCTTATTACTTCCTTGCCGTGCTGGTGGGCACGCTGGCGGGGGCGGTCGGCGGGCTGTTCCACATGTTGTCCAGCATGGCGTTGGTGTGGCCGGTGCTGGTCCTGTCCTATTTCGATGGGCCGGAGCGGCTGGGCGTCCTTGCCGCGGTTTCGGCGGTCATGGTGCTGGTGTCGGTGGCGTTGGTGCGGGCCTTCGCACCGGAAGCGGCGGGTTCGGGCGTGCAGGAAATCGAAGGCGCGCTCGAAGGCCAGCGGGAGGTGCGCTGGAAGCGGATACTGCCGGTGAAGTTCGTCGCGGGCGTGCTGTCCCTGGGGTCCGGCCTGGTGCTGGGCCGCGAGGGGCCGACCATCCATATGGGCGCCTCTCTGGCCAAGGCGGTGGGCGACGGCTTCGTGCTCGGCATCCGCGACGGGCGCGGCCTGCTGGCGGCGGGCGGCGCGGCGGGCCTCGCCGCGGCTTTCAACGCGCCGCTGGCGGCGATCCTGTTCGTGATCGAGGAGACGCGCCGGCAGTTTCCCTATGGCCTGCGGACCTATAGCGCGGTCATCATCGCCTCGGTCATGAGCGCCATCGTCACCGAGATCATCGGCGGCAACGGCCCCATGATGGGCCTGGCGACGGAAGAGATGCCGTTCTGGCTGATGCCGGCCTTCGCCGGCCTCGGGGTGGTGCTCGGGGCGCTGGGGGTGGTGTTCAACTGGGCGGTGGTGGCCGGGCTCGAGCTGTCGCGCAAGATCGGCCTCAAGACGTCGCCCTACCTGGTGCCGCTGGTGGTGGGCGCGGCCATCGGCCCGCTCCTGTTCCTGCGCCCGGAGGCGACCACCGGCGGCGAGGCGCTGGCGGTGTCGCTCGCCACCCACCCCTTGCCGCTCCTCACCATGGCGGTGATCGTGGTCACCCGCTTCGTCATGACCATGGCGAGCTATTCCACCGGCGTGCCGGGCGGCATCTTCGCCCCCATCCTGGCCCTTGCCACTTCGGTGGGCGTGCTGTTCGCCATGCTGCTCGATCTGGCCCTGCCGCTGCCTCCCGGGGCGATGGCGGCGTTCGGCGTGGCGGCCATGGGCGGGCTGTTCTCCTCCACCATCCGCGCGCCCTTGGTGGGCATGGTGCTGGTGGCCGAGCTCACGGGCGCCTATGACCTGATGGTCCCGGTCATCATCACCTGCGTCACCGCCAACGTGGTGGCCGAGGGGCTGGGCGGCAAACCCATCTACGAGGTGCTGCTGGAGCGCACCCTGCGCCTCGCCGGCAAGACCCCATCCCCGACGCCGGAAGACGAGCCGATCGGCGGTTGGGACGAGCGCGAGCGCCGCACACCCGACGCCTGATCCCTCCGGTCCCGGTTTCGGCCGGCGCCTTGGAACACGCGGCCGGTCGGGCCCGTATGTTCAGAACAGGCGAACGTCCGTTTCGGCGAGAATCGCGGGCATCAGCGGGCCGTGCAGCACCTCGAATTCCACCTCCCGCTGGTGGGTCACGGGGTCACGCGCGGTCAGCGGGTCGTCCACATGGCCCGGATGGACCATCACCACCGCGCCATCGGGCACCCCTTTCAGGAAGTGGGTGAGCAGCGGCGCGAAATCATGGTCGGCGCCGAAATCGTAGGCCCCGGCGAAGCCGGTGTTGGTGGCAAGGCCGATGCGCGCGGCATCTTGGGCGAAGCCGTGGCCGAAAGCGCCGATGAGGCGCCCCTTCAGGTCCAAGCCGATCAGGGCCGCCGTCGCCGGCTTCACATTGCGCAGCCAGGCACCGGGGGCGTGGCGGCGTGTCGCCTTCAGCACCGCGCCTCGAATGCCGGGCAGCACATGGACATGCTGATGCCCGTCCACATGATCCGGCGGCCGGCCGAAGGCGTCCGCGAAGGCGGTGAACTGGGCGTCGATCTCGGCGGCGATGGCGCGCGCGTCCAGGCGGCCGGTGAAGGCCCTCAGCACAAGTTCGCCCAAGGGCGGCAGGTTGGCGCCGTCGATCCAGGGGGTGAGCGGCGCGGTGCCGCCGGTCAGGGTGATGTGCAGGCCGACGCTGACCTCCTTGTCCGCGACCACGCTTTTCAATTGCCGGGCCTCGTCCGGCAGGCCGGGGAAGATCGTCATCACCGAGGTGGCGTTGATGCGCCGCCCGGCGATCAGCCGGCGGATGGCGGTCGAGACGCCGGGGGCGATGGCATAATCGTCGGCGCAGAGGATGATGTGCTTCACGACGGCGCTCCGGCGACCTTCAAGGGGGGCGCGACCGCTTGCGTTGCCGCATCGGGCGCGGTCTGCGCGTCATGGGCCGTGAGCACATGATCGGCCACGAAATAGACCGGCCGCGCCTTGATCTCGGAGAGGATGCGGGCAACGTACTCGCCCATCAGGCCCATGACGAGAAGCTGGGCGCCGCCCATCACCATGATGCCCACCACCAGCGAGGGATAGCCCGGCAGCGGAATGCCCCAGATGAGCCGTTCCAGCACGATCCAGGCGCCATAGAACAGGGCCAGCCCGGCCAGCCCCGCGCCGCACAGGGCGGCGAGCCGCAGCGGCGCCGGCGAAAACGAGGTGAGCGCCTCCATGGACAAGCCCAGCAGGCGCAGGAAGTTGAACGAGGTGGTGCCGTGGGTGCGGGCGTCCGGCTGGTAGGGCACCGCGATCTGGCGGAAGCCGATCCAGCTCGACAGGCCCTTGAAGAAGCGATTGCGCTCGGGCATCCGGCGCAGGGCGGCGGTGGCGCGGGGCGAGAGGATGCGGAAGTCGGCCGCGTCTTCCGGAATGGTGCTGGACGAGCCGAAATTGAGCAGCCAGTAAAAGCCGCGCACGAAGCTGCGGCGGGCCAGCGGCTCATCGAGGCGGTTCGACTTGACGGCGTAGGCCACGTCATAGCCCTCGTCCTTCCACAGGCGGACGAAGGTGGGGATCATCTCCGGCGGGTGCTGGCCGTCGCCGTCCATGAACAGGAGCGCGTCGCCGCGGGCATGGTCGAGCCCGGCCATGAGCGCCGCCTCCTTGCCGAAGTTGCGCGAGAGCGCCACCACCTGGATGTCGAGCCCGAGCGGTGGGAGCGCGGCGGCGATGTTCGCGCTGCCGTCGCGGCTGCCGTCGTCCACATAGACGACTTCCACGCGCAGCCCGCGCGCCTCGGCCTCGGCTCGCGCGTTGCGGCACAGCCGCTCGTGGAAGACGGGAAGGCCCGCGGCTTCATTGTACACGGGGACGACAATGCTGAGGTCTGGGGTCATGGCTCGGCCAGGGTCGGCGGATGCAACGGGATGAAGAGATCTAATTCCCGCGACGGGGGATGGATACGGATTTTTTCGCATGATGGTGGAACCTGTCTTCCCACCCGGCGTTTTCTTGCCAGCGCGGTCGCGCCCCCCAACAAGACCGCGTAATGGCGCGGCTGTCTTTCCCCCCGAAGGCAGCCGCGCCGCCGCTTCTCTCCCATGACCGACCACTGACGGACCACAGGCGGAACGGCTCGGCGCTGCCGGAAGGAAGCGGCAGCCGGGCCCCTGGGGGCGCCGCGCTTGCGCTATATCAAGACCCGAGACTTTGGGCGAGTTTAGGGTAATGTCGCGACGCTTAAACGGCTGAACGAGGGCCTTCGGTCATGATTCGCGACATATTGGTCAATCTGGCGCAGGGCGTCGAGCGGGACGCGGCCGCGGAATATGCGGCGAGTCTCGCCGTCGAGTTCGGGGCCCATCTTACCGGTCTGTCGGTGGCCTACGAGATCGACGTGCCGCCGTTCTACATGGGGGCCCTGCCCACCGATTTCATCGACGCCCAGGTGCTCGAGAACCAGTCCTCCGCCGAAAAGGCCGCCGCCCGCCTGGAGGACATCGCCAAGTCCGCGGGCGTGCCCCATCAGATCCGCACCCTGTCGGCCTCGCTCGGCGTGGCGGCGAACAGCTTCGCCCACATGGCGCGCCTGTTCGACCTGACGGTGGTGGCCCAGCCCGATCCCGACAAGCCGGGGCCGGAGGAGGTGCTGGCGGAGACCGTCCTGCTCGAATCCGGGCGGGGGGTGCTGATCGTTCCCTATATCCAGGAGAAGCCGTTCTCCGCCGAGCGTGCCGTGGTGGCCTGGGATGGCGGGCGCGCCTCGGCCCGCGCGCTTGCGGAGGCTCTGCCGCTCCTGCACCGCACCAAGGTGGTGGAAGTGTTCCGCGTGGTCTCCGATGGCGCCGATGCCGCCGACGAGGAAGGCCAGGACGTGGCGCGGCACCTGGCCCGTCACAATCTCGACGCCCAGATCCGCCGTCTCCCGGTCAAGAGCGGGGACTCCATCTCCGCCGCCATCCTCAACGAAGTGTCCGACCAGGGCGCCGATCTCGTGGTGATGGGCGGCTATAGCCATTCGCGGCTCCGGGAAATGGTGCTGGGCGGTGTCACCCGTGACATTCTCTCCAGCATGACCGTGCCGGTGCTGATGGCCCATTGATCCTATCGGCGCCGGTCCTTGGCCGGCGCCGCGCCGGGTTGCCCAAGCGCCACCTGTGGATATGACCGAAGGCCCGTGAGTCGAACTCTCGGGCCTTCGGCATGAGTTGCGCGGCCGACGTTCCGTGGCCGGTGTGCTGCAACGGTGGATGGCGCGCCGCCTCGCGGACCGTTTTTCGTTTCCTGCGCTGGTGTGCGTCCTGAGGTCCGGGGCGCAGCGTCGGCTCCGGGTCGCATGTGGGCGCGGAGAGGAACCGGCGCCGACGGCATGGGGCGGGCCAGCGCAATGGCTTCAGTCGCGGGGCGGGATGTCCGGAGCGGCGCGGCGCGTCCAGGGCAGGATAAAGCGCTCGCCGTGGCGTTCGCCGCTCTCCACATGGACGCCATAGGCTGCTTCCAGGCGCGCGGGGGTCATCACCTGCGCCACGGTCCCCGACGCCATGAGGCGCCCGGCGTTGAGCAGGGCCACCCGGTCGCAGAAGCGGGCCGCCAGCGTCAGGTCGTGCAGCACCACGATCACCGTGAGGCCGGCGCGGGCCTGACGGCGCATGAGTTCCATCACATGGAGCTGGTGATAGGGATCGAGCGCCGCCACCGGCTCGTCGGCGAGCAGGGCGCGGCCTTCCACCGCCAGCGCCCGCGCCAGCAGCACCCGCATCTTCTCGCCGCCGGACAGGCTGCCGGCGGGCCGCCCGGCGAAGGCGGCGATATCCGCCGCCGCCATGGCGCGGGCGACCGCGGCGGCGTCCTCGGCCGGGCTGGTGCCGTGGGGCAGGCGGCCAAGGGCGACCACATGCTCGACCTGCATGGGCCAGTGGATGCGCCCGCTTTGGGCCAGATAGGCCAGGCTGCGACCGAGGGCGCGGCGCCCGATCCCGGCGGCGGGCATCCCGTCATAGAGGACGGTCCCGGCGGTGGTCTCCTGCAAGTGGGCGAGCACGCGCAGCAGGGTGGTCTTGCCCGCGCCATTGGGGCCGAGCAGGCCCAGGAGCTCGCCGGGGCGGGCGGTGATGTCCACGCCGTGGAGCACGGTGCGGGCGCCGCGCTCAACCGAAATGCCGCTGGCGGAGATCATCATGGCGCCGCCCTCATTCGGTTTCGGTGCCGAGCCGGCGCAGCAGCACCAGGAAGAAGGGCGCGCCGATGAGCGCCGTCACCACGCCGAGCTTCAGCTCGGGCCGGGTGGGGATGAGGCGCACCAGCACGTCGGCGCCGAGCGTCAGGGCCGCCCCCGCGAGCGCGCTCGCCAGCAGCAGGCGGCCGGGCCGATGGCCCACCAGGGGCCGCAGCAGATGCGGCACCACCAGCCCCACGAAGCCGATGGCCCCCGACACTGCCACCGAGGCCCCGATCATGGCCGCCGTTCCGGCGATGGCGACAAGGCGCAGCCGGGGCAGGGAGAAGCCGAGGCTTTCGGCGGTTTCCTCGCCCAGGGTCAGGGCATCGAGCCCGCGCGCTGTGGAGAGCACCAGCACCGCGCCCACCATGATGAAAGGCAGGGCGAGCAGCACATGCTGCAGGCTGCGATCGGACAGCGAGCCCATGAGCCAGAACACGATTTCGAGCGTGGCATAGGGGCTCGGCGAGAGGTTGAGCGCCAGCGCGGTCAGCGCGCCGGCGAAGCTGTTGAGGGCGACGCCGGCGAGGATGAGGGCGGTGGTGGAAGCGCCCCTGCGGGCGAGGCCCAGCAGCACCGCCGTGGCGAGCGCCGCCCCGGCCAGCCCGCCCAGCGGCAGGGCCAGCGAGAACAGCGCCGCCGCGCCGAAATAGAAGGCGGTGACGGCGCCCAGCGCCGCCGCCCCCGAAACGCCGACCACGCCGGGATCGGCCAGCGGGTTGCGCATGAGCCCCTGCAAGGCGGCGCCGGTCAGGCCCAGGCTGAACCCCACCAGCACCCCCAGCAGGGCACGCGGCAGCCGCAGCTCCACCAATACCAGGGCATCGAGCCCGTGCCGGCCCGACAGGATGTCGTGCAGGGCCGCGCCCCAGTCGATGGGCGCGTAGCCGATGGCGAGCGAGAGGGCGAACAGGGCCAGGGTGAGGGCCCCGAGCAGGCCCAGGAGGACCGGCTGCGACAGATGGCGAAGGCGGGCGGGGCCGGTTCCGCCGTGATCGGCCGCGCCACCGCCCATCATGGGGTTCGCGTCGGGGCCGGCGCGGCGGCGATCGCGCCGGGGCCGGCGTGGGCGGCCCGCGACAGGCGGGAGAAAGCCTCGCCGAGCCGGGGCCCGACGCACGCCCACAGCCGGGTCGGCACGCTTGCCGTGCGCCCGCCGGCCATGGCGTCCTTGATCGCGGGATGCTGCATCATCTCGCGGGCGAGGGAGGGCGGGGCATCGGGCTCGTCATCCACCACCAGCACCTCGGGGCGGGCGGTGACGATCTCTTCCAGGGAAAGCTGGCCGAGCTTGTCCGGCGAGAGGCGGGCGGCCACATTGTCGAGACCGGCCCGGCGCATGAGGTCGTCGGCTAGGCTGGCGCGGCCGGCGGTGAAGCCGTTGGGGCGCAGCACCACCGCGCGCGGAGCGGGATGGGGCGGCGGCGGGGCCGCGGCGATGGCATCCTCGATCTCGCGCACCATGGCCTCGCCCTTTTCCGGCGCGCCCAGGCGTGCGGCCACGGCGCGGATCTGCCGGTAGCCCTCTTCCAGGTTGGCCGGACTGGACAGCTCCATCACCGGAATGCCGAAGCGCCGCAGCAGCGCCACCGTGCTGCGGGTGGTGAAGGCCCCGGCGATGACGAGGTCTGGTCCCAGCGGCACCACCTCTTCCGCCAGCCCCCGGTTGACCGGAATGCCGGCGGCGAGGTCGGTCACGGTGGAACTTACCGGGTCCGTCGCGAGGCTGGTGACGGACAGGACGCTGCCCTTTGGGGCGAGGCGCAGCACCAGCTCATCGGCGCACAGGTTGAGTGAGACGATGCGGCGGGGCGGCGCCGGCGGTTCGTCGGCCATGGCGGACGAGGACAGGATCACGATGCCGAGCGCCAGGGCGATCCGGCGCCGCACGCCCCCCCGGCCGGCGGTGCCGGTGGCGCGCGGTGCGGGGGGGCGGGCGTGCGTCAAGGGGGCGGCTTTCTCAATAGGTCAGCTTGAGACCGGCATAGGCGGACATGCCGGGCGCGAGCCAACCGTTTGGATTTTCGTAGGTCTCATCGAACAGATTGTCGATGCGCCCGAACACGGTGACGTTGGGATTGACGGTGTAGTTCGCCGCCACGTTGAAGAGGGTATAGCCGGGCTGGCGCACCACGGCATAGGTGGTGCGGTCCACGTCCCACCAGTCGGACAGGTAGACGAGGGTGGCGGTGAGGGTGAGCGGGTCCACCGGCTGCCAGTTGAGCGCCACCGACACCTTGTTGCTGGGCCGGCGCAGGGGATAGCAGGATGTCGCGGTGCGCGGCTCGCAGCTCACGCCGAACGAGGCGCCAGCGGGAAAATGGCCGATGGTGCTCGTATAGGTATAGTCGGTGCGTACCGCGAGGCGTTCCGTG
Source organism: Xanthobacter agilis (assembly GCF_021730435.1). GTDB lineage: Bacteria > Pseudomonadota > Alphaproteobacteria > Rhizobiales > Xanthobacteraceae > Xanthobacter > Xanthobacter agilis. The sequence continues at coordinate 13,221 of NZ_JABWGX010000012.1, read as the reverse complement.
ACCTTGAGCGCGAGGAAGGCTTCCACGCCTTGGCTGGTGGCGCTGGAGAGGTTTTCGTAACTATAAGTATAGGTGGCCGAGTTGTAGGTGGTCACGATCAGGTTTGTGATGTCGTTGTGGAAGTAGGTGGCGCCGAAGCTCACGCGATCCTTCCACAGGGCCTGTTCGAAACCGGCATCCCAACCGGTGCTTTCCTCCGGCTCCAGGTCGGGATTGCCATAAGTGGGCGCGTAAAGTTCATAAAGGGTCGGTGCCTTGAAGGCGGTGCCGTAGGTCACCTTCAGCTTGGTGCCGGTTTCCGGGAACAGCAGGGCGGGTGCGATGCGCCAGGTGGTGTGGTCGCCGAAATTGTCGTTGCTGTCGTAGCGCACATTGGCGGCCACGAAGAGACGCTCGAAGAAGGAACTCTGGAGCTGGAGATAGCCGGCCGTGTCGCCGGTGCTCGCGTCCATGGAGGACCATGCGCTTTCGCTGGTCATGCTCTCATTGTAGCGCTCCAGGCCAAAGAGCAGGCTCTGTCCCGGCAGGAAGGTGTAGTTCGACCGCAAGTAATAGGTCTGGCGGTCGCCGTCATAGGCGCTGACATTGTCGGGATAGGGGCTGGCGTTGTCGCGGGTGTAGTCGGTGGCGGCAATGCCGAACGTGCTCACCAGCTTGTCGTCGAGCGCGGACCACTGGCCTTCCGCCTTGCCGATAAAGAACTTGCCGTAGGCCGTATCCTGCAACGGGGCCGGATAGCCGGTATAGGTCGCGTAATTGTAGAGGTCGGAGGTGTAGGCGAGCCGGGTCTCGATGTAGCGGGCGACAAGGTTCACCGAAAAGGTGTCGCTGACGTCCGCGTCCAGGCGGCCGGAATAGGTCCAGTTGTCGCTGGCATTGTCGTTCGCCTGCTCGCCCGGCGGCAGGATGTCGGACGGCGTGACGGGGACGGAGGTCGAGGCGAAGTGCCCGACATTGAGCGCATAGCCGATGTTGTTATAGCCGCCGGACAGGCTGGCCACCTGGTTGAAGGTGCCGAGCGATCCGGCTTCCAGATAGCCGCTGGCCTTGGCCGGGCCCGAACCGCGCGCGGTGGTCATGGAGATGACGCCGCCGATGGCGTCGGAGCCGTAAAGGCCGCTCTGCGGACCGCGCAGCACTTCCATGCGGGCGAAGTCGTTGGTGTAGAGGGCGCTGAGGTCGAAGGCGCCATTGGAACTTGACGGGTCGCCGAGGTCGACGCCGTCGAGCAGGATCTTGGTGTGGTTGGAATTGGTGCCGCGCATGAAGACCGAGGTGGCGCCACCGGGGCCGCCGGTCTGCACCACATTGAGGCCGGGCACCGATTCCAGCACGTCCGGCACGTCGCGCCGCTGGGTCTCCTCGATCTCCTGGCCGGTGATGACGGTGACGGAGCTCGCCACCTCGCTGGCCGGGGTGGGAATGGTGGTGGCGCTCACCACCACGTCGGGCAGCGCGAACTGGCTGCTGTCGGCCGTGGTATCGGCCTGGGCGTCGCCGGCCGCAGTGGTGACGGCCGATTGAGCGAGCGCGGGGGTCGCGGTGAGGAGGGCCAGCAAGCTGACCGAAAAGGAAAATGGAGCGGCGCGCCGCAGGACACGGGCCGCGGCGAGAGCGGGAGAGGGGACGGCGGACATTCGGACCTCGGGCGGGACGCCTGTGGCACGTCACCGCGAACGAGGGAGCCTGCGCCGCATGGCCGGAAAGCCGAGCGCCGCAAACCATCCCGCCACCGGAACACCCCGCCCGATGAGCCCGCGTGTGACCACGGATCGACGGCAGGTCTCCTGGCTCACGGGTCGTCGCCCTTCGCCGCCTTCCCAGGCCCCGAGTGCCCAGTGGCGTTGTGGCGAAGGGCTCGCCGCTTACAGTTGCGGGGGCAGCCGCGGCATGAGGCGCACCAGGCGCCCGCACCGCATTCCCTTTTCATTCCTCTGGGAGGAATACCGTCGCGGGCAAACTAGGCGCGCACGCGTCGCCACGTCAATGCCTCGTTCCCGTTCCGCTTCCGCCACAATACCTTATGCGCCGCGACTGTTGCGTTGCGGCATCACCGCCGGCCCTGGTGGAGGCTGGCGGCTGCGATTACGCTGGTTTCAGAAGCACATGCTTCTTCTTGCCCAGGGAGAGCTTGATGACGCCCTCGGCGGTGAGGGCGGCCGGGGTGAGGGTGGCCTTCTCATCGGTCACGGCGGCATCGTTCACCTTGAGCCCGCCGCCCTTGATCTGGCGCCGCGCCTCGCTGGTGGAGGCGACAAGGCCCGCCAGCACGAACGCATTGGCGACGCCGAGCCCGGCCGCAAGCTGCGCCGTTTCCACCTTCACCGTGGGCAGGTTCACGGCCAGCGCGCCCTCTTCGAAGGTGGTGCGCGCCGTCGCCTTGGCGTCTTCGGCGGCCGCGCGGCCGTGCAGCAGGGCGGTGGCCTCGGTGGCGAGCACCTCCTTTGCGAAATTGATCTCCTGGTCCTTCAGGGTGGCAAGGCGCGCGATCTCGTCGAGCGGCAGCTCGGTGAACAGCTTCAGGAAGCGTTCCACGTCGGCGTCGCCGGCGTTGCGCCAATATTGCCAGTATTCATAAGGCGAGAGCAGCTCGGCATCGAGCCACACGGCGCCGCCGGCGGTCTTGCCCATCTTGGCGCCGGAGGAGGTGGTGAGCAGCGGGGTGGTGAGGGCGAACAGGTCGGAGCCATTCAGTCGCCGGCCCAGCTCCATGCCGTTGACGATGTTGCCCCACTGATCGGAGCCGCCCATCTGCAGGATGCAGCCGTAGCGCTTGTTGAGCTCCACGAAGTCGTAGGCTTGCAGGATCATGTAGTTGAATTCGAGGAAGGTGAGCGGCTGCTCGCGCTCCAGGCGCAGCTTCACCGAATCGAAGGTGAGCATGCGGTTGATGGTGAAATGCGGCCCCACCTCGCGCAGCAGCGCGATGTACTTCAATTCGTCCAGCCACTCCGCATTGTTGGCCAGGATCGCGCCACCCTCGAAATCGAGGAAGCGGGCGAACACCTTGCGGATGGAGGTGATGTTGGCATCGATCTGCGCATCGGTGAGCATCCGGCGTGCCTCGTCCTTGCCGGACGGGTCGCCGATCTTGGTGGTGCCGCCGCCCATGAGCGCGATCGGCTTGTGCCCGGTGCGCTGCAGTGTGCGCAGCATCATGATGGAGAGCAGGTGGCCCGCGTGGAGGCTCGAAGCGGTGGCGTCGAAGCCGATATAGGCGGTGATGGGTCCTTCCGCGGCCTTGGCGTCGAGGCGCTCCAGGTCCGAGCACTGGTGGATGTAGCCGCGCGCGTGGAGCGTGCGCAGGAAATCGGAACGGAAGGTGGTCATCGCGATCTGTCGGTTCGTGCGTTGCGGACGGGGGAGGAGAGGTGGTGTATCAGGTCCGGCGCCAGATTGCATGGGGGGAGGGCGCCGATCGGGCGATGCCCCGCGCGCGATTGGGATCGGGGTGGGAGAACAAGCGGATGCGCGTCGTCGGCCTCATGAGCGGAACGTCCATGGACGGCATCGATGCCGCCCTCATCGACACCGATGGCGAAGCCGTGTGGTGGCTCGGACCCGAGCTCACCATTCCTTATGACGCATCCACCCGCGCCCTGCTGGAGCAGGCCATGGCGGATGCGCGCGGTGTCAATGCCCGCACCGACCGGCCCGGCGTGCTGGCGCAGGCGGAACGGCGCATCACCGATCTCCATGCCGAGGCGGTCCGCGCGCTGCTGGTGCCGCTGCGTCTTGAGGCCTCGGACATCGACCTCATCGGCTTCCACGGCCAGACGGTGCTGCACCGCCCCGACGCCCGCCTGACCGTGCAGATCGGGGAGGGGGCGCGGCTGGCCAGCGCCCTCGGCGTGCCGGTAGTGGCCGATTTCCGCGCCGCGGACGTGGCGGCGGGCGGGGAGGGGGCGCCGCTGGTGCCGGTGTTCCATGCCGCCCTCGCCGCCGGTCTCGGAGGGCCGCGCCCGCTGGCGGTGCTGAATGTGGGCGGGGTCTCCAACGTGACCGTGATCGGCGGGGCAATGGTCGATGGCGCGATGGCGCCGATCGCCTGCGACACCGGGCCGGGCAACGCCCTCCTTGACGATTTCATGATGACCCGCACCGGGCGGCCCTTCGATGCCGACGGCGCCGCCGCCGCGCGTGGCACGGTGGACGAATCCGCGGTGGCGGCGGTGCTGGAGCACCCCTTCTTCCGCCAGAAGCCGCCCAAGTCCCTCGATCGCAACGCGTTTCGGACGCATGTGGCGGCGCGGCTCGACCTGTCGGGCGTGCGCCTGGAGGATGGTGCGGCGACCCTCACGGCCGTGACGGCGGCGAGCATCGCGGCGGTGGTGGCCCATCTTCCGGTTCCGCCCCGGCGCTGGATCGTGGCCGGCGGCGGCGCGCGCAATCCGACACTCCTGGCCATGCTCGAAGCCCGGCTCGGGGTGGAGGTGGTGACCGCCGCGGCGGTGGGCTGGTCGGGCGATGCGCTGGAGGCCCATGCCTTCGGCTTTCTGGCGGCACGGGCGGCGCGGGGCCTGCCGCTCACCTTTCCCACCACTACCGGAGTGCCGTACCCGTTGACGGGTGGTGTCCTGTTCCGGCCCTGAGCGCTGTTGCGGCACAAGCGACCCGCGCGCCACGCTGCCCCCCTTGCGGGCCGAGGAGAGGGGCCCCGCGCGGAGCGCTCCACATCCCCCATTTGACGGGAGGCCTCGCGCTCTCTACCTCTGCGTGGCGTGCCTGCACCTGGCGCGGTGTCCTTCGGAGGCCCCATTGTCCCTCGTCGCCACCCTTCGCAAGTCGCTGGTGCCCATCCACCGCGAGGGCTACCCCTTCATCGCCATCGCGGTGGTGATCGCCCTGCTGCTGCTGTCGGTGAACACCTTTCTGGGCATGATCGGCGTCGCGCTCGCCATCTGGACCGCCTTGTTCTTCCGCGATCCGCCGCGGGTGACACCAGTGCGCGAGGGGCTCATCGTCGCGCCGGCGGACGGGCAGGTGTCCTTCGTCGGCCTCGCCAAGCCCCCCCGCGAGCTGGACCTGTCGGACGAGCCGCTGCTGCGCGTGTCCATTTTCATGAACGTGTTCAACGTGCACGTGAACCGCGCGCCGATCACGGGCCGCATCATCCGGGTGGCCTACAAGCCGGGCATCTTCCTCAATGCCGACCTTGACAAGGCGAGCGAGGACAACGAGCGCAACGGCCTTGTCCTCACCGCCGCCACCGGGCTCGGCGACACCATTCAGGTGGGCGTGGTGCAGATCGCCGGCCTCGTGGCTCGGCGCATCGTCTGCTTCGTGCGCGAGGGGGAGGAGATCGGCGCCGGGGATCGCTTCGGCCTCATCCGCTTCGGCTCGCGGGTGGATATCTACCTGCCGCGCGGCACCAGGGTGCAGGTGGCGGAAGGCCAGCTCGCCACCGCCGGTGAAACCGTCATCTGCGATCTTGCCGGCGCCGCGCCGCGCGAGACCGCCTATCGGGTGAGCTGATGGCCGAGCCCTTCGCCCCGTTCGATCCGGAACGCCGCTTCCGGCCGCGCTTCGGCCGCATCGGCAAGGTGCCGGTGCGGGTGCTCATCCCCAATCTGGTCACGCTGCTCGCCCTGTGTTCGGGCCTCACGGCGGTGCGGCTCGCCATCGAATCGCGTATCGAGCTGGCGCTCGCCGCCATCGTGTTCGCGGCCCTGCTCGACGGCATCGACGGGCGCCTCGCCCGCGCGCTCAAGGGCACCTCGCGCTTTGGCGCCGAGCTGGACAGCCTCGCGGACTTCGTGAATTTCGGCTGCGTGCCGGCGCTGATTCTCTATTTCTGGGGCCTCAACGAGGCCGGTTCCTTCGGCTGGATCGCCGCGCTCATCTACGCCATCTGCGCGGCGCTGCGCCTCGCGCGCTTCAACGTGATGCTGGACGATCCCGACAAGCCCGCGTTCGCGGCGGACTTCTTCACCGGCATCCCCGCGCCGGCGGGGGCCATCACCGTGCTGTTGCCGGTCTATCTGGAGCTGATCGGGGTGCCCCATGGCGGGGTGTCCGCGCCGATCGCGCTCCTGTATTGCCTCGCCATCGGGTTTCTCATGATCTCCACGGTGCCGGCCTGGTCGGGCAAGACCATCGGCCGGCGCATCCGGCGCGACATGGTGCTGCCGCTGTTCGTGCTGGTGGCGCTCTATTTCGCGCTGCTCGCCAGCTATCCATGGATCGTGCTGTCCGTGTGCTCGATCATCTATCTGGCTTTGCTACCCATTTCGACGCTGCGCTATCGCCGGCTCCTGGCCCTCGATCGCGCCGGGCGGGCGGCGGCAGGGCCGGCGGGGGAACTCCCGGCGCCGCCGCCTCCCCACGCGTGAGGGTGCGGCAGATCGCCGGCATACGGACTATCCCGGATTCCGGCGGGGGTGCCATTTGCATTAGCCTCGCGCCACCATGTGGAACGCCGTCGACATTGAAAATGATGCCGCGTCCGGCCGGGTTCGAGCCCGTCGCCGGTCCAGCGCCGTGCGTGCCGTAACCCGCACGGAAGAACTCCGGCTGCAGATTGCCGACGAGATCACGAGCGGACGTCTGGCGCCGGGCACGGCGCTGGAGGAGGTCGAGATCGCCAAGCGCTATGGCGTCTCCCGCACGCCGGTCCGCGAGGCCATCCGCGACCTCGCCGCGTCCGGACTGGTGGAAGCCCGCCCGCATCGCAGCGCTTTGGTGGCCCGCCCCTCCATGGAGCGGTTGCGAGGCATGTTCGAGGTGATGGCCGAGCTTGAATGCATGTGCGCGGTCCAAGCGGCGGTGCACATGACGGCAGCGGAGCGGGCCGGGCTGGAGCGGCTGCATGCCGAGCTTGCGATCGCCATCCATGCCGGCGAGGAGACCCAATGCGGTCTTTTGGACGAGCGTTTCCATGCGGCGGTCAACGCGGGCTGCCACAATGACTATCTGGCCGAGCTGGCGGTCGGCACCCGCATCAAGCTGAGGCCCTTCCTGAAGGATAAGTATCGGGGATTGGAGCGTCTGGCCCAGTCCTATGCCGAGCACGACCGGGTGCTCACTGCCATCCAGCGCGGAGACCGGGCGGAAGCGGGCGAGGCCATGCGCGCCCATGTGTTCACCACGCCGGTGCTCGACGGGGCGGCGGTCGCGCCGGCGGCGTCGGAGCCCTTTCCGGTCAGCCTCGCCACCGCCTGATCCCGTTCATCCCGCGCGGCTCCGCCCGGCGCGGTGTTGGGCGGCATGTGATCCGTGGACCGCGAGAGCGTGTTCCTTCGACACCTGTGACCCAGCATTGTGAGAGCCGTCGGGCGCCACGGGCGTTCCGCCGTCCGTGGCGGATGCCGCGCCCGGTGGGGATGTGCGCTGTCGCATGCCCCGACCCTTGGCGCATGCCTGGAGAGCCCCCCGCGACCGGGAAGGCGCGTGTGCTCCTGGTCGCCCCCATATGTAGTGGTCAGGAGGCCGTTCGCCACCGCGCCGAGGGGGCCATGTCCTGTGTGACCTGTGGATGACGGTGACGACGCGGGTTCAGATCCGCAGCGGCCCTCCAGCTCCCGCCAAGGGGGCGAAACCCGCGCCAGCACTGGCATCTTAGGACTTTGTTAAGGGTCGGTGACGTACTATATTTAGTAGAGGTGAGGCGGCGAAGCACACCAGATCGAGGTCGGGCGGGGTTTGACGCGAGGCGGGGACTCGCCTAGCGTCCGTCCCCTGAGCGGCGGACGTACCTTTCGATCATGGGATCGGAGGGCAGGTTTCGCGCGTTTCTCGAACATGCAGCAGATGGTGCGGGCCGGCGTGCGAGCGTTGGGCCCCCGGCTGAGTCACGCCTGCTACATTTAGCTGGTATAATGTACGGCCCTGGTGGGGCCGATCGGAAGGAGCACCGGTCATGCGCGTTGAACGTCGCTACACGCAGGAGGGCCGTTCCCCTTACGCGGACATCCCGTTCCGCGCGACCGTGAGCGAGATCCGCAATCCGGACGGATCGGTTGTGTTCCGTCAGGAGGGGATCGAGGTTCCCACGCAATTCTCCCAGGTCGCGAGCGACATCCTCGCTCAGAAATACTTCCGCAAGGCGGGAGTTCCGGCGCGCCTGAAGAAGGTGGAGGAGAATACCGTTCCCGCCTTCCTGTGGCGCTCGGTACCCGACGAAGCCGCGCTCGCGGCGCTGCCCGAAAAGGAACGCATCGTCGGCGAGACCTCCGCCCGCCAGGTGTTCGACCGCCTGGCCGGCACTTGGACCTATTGGGGCTGGAAGGGGCGCTACTTTGATACCGAGGCCGACGCCCAGGCCTTCTTCGATGAGCTGCGCTACATGCTGGCCATGCAGATGGCGGCGCCCAACTCGCCCCAGTGGTTCAACACCGGCCTCAACTGGGCCTACGGCATCGACGGGCCGGGCCAGGGCCACTTCTATGTGGACCACGAGACCGGCGAGGCGAAGGCCTCCACCTCCGCTTACGAGCATCCGCAGCCCCATGCCTGCTTCATCCAGTCGGTGGGCGACGATCTGGTGAACGAGGGCGGCATCATGGACCTGTGGGTGCGCGAGGCGCGCCTGTTCAAGTACGGCTCCGGCACCGGCACCAATTTTTCCTCGCTCCGCGGCGAGGGCGAGCGCCTGTCCGGCGGCGGACGGTCCTCCGGCCTCATGAGCTTCCTGAAGATCGGTGACCGCGCGGCGGGCGCCATCAAGTCCGGCGGCACCACCCGCCGCGCCGCCAAGATGGTGGTGGTGGACGCCGACCATCCGGACATCGAGAACTATGTGGATTGGAAGGTGATCGAGGAGCAGAAGGTGGCGGCTCTCGTCACCGGCTCCAAGCTCAACGCCAAGCACCTGAAGGCGATCCTGAAGGCCTGCGTGAATTGCGAGGGCCAGGGGGATTCCTGCTTCGACCCGGAGAAGAACCCGGCCCTGAAGCGCGAAATCAAGGCCGCCCGCAAGGCCGCCATCGCCGACGCCGCCATCCGCCGGGTGATCCAGTTTGGCCGCCAGGGCTACAAGGACATCGACGTCGCCATCTACGACACGGACTGGGACGGCGAGGCCTATCTGACGGTCGCCGGCCAGAACTCCAACAATTCCGTGCGCGTCACCGATGGGTTCCTGCGCGCGGTCGAGACCGATGCCGACTGGAATCTCATCCGCCGCACCGACGGCAAGGTGGCCAAGACCATCAAGGCCCGCGAGCTGTGGGAGAAGATCGGCGCGGCGGCTTGGCACTGCGCCGATCCCGGCATCCAGTTCCACACCACCATCAACGATTGGCACACCTGCCCGGCGGGCGGCGACATCCGCGCCTCCAATCCGTGCTCGGAATACATGTTCCTGGACGATACGGCGTGCAATCTCGCCTCGCTGAACCTGCTCCAGTTCCGCGACGCCGCGAAGCAGTTCGACGTGGCGAGCTACGAGCATGCGGCGCGCCTTTGGACCATCGTACTCGAAATTTCGGTGCTGATGGCGCAGTTCCCGTCGCGCCGGATCGCCGAATTGTCCTACGAATACCGCACCTTGGGCCTCGGCTACGCCAATATTGGCGGCCTGCTCATGTCGAGCGGCATCCCGTACGATTCGGCCGAGGGCCGGGCCATCTGCGGCGCGCTCACCGCCATCATGACCGGCGTGTGCTATGCCACCTCCGCCGAGATGGCGCGCGAACTTGGTCCATTCCCTGCCCACGGTGCCAATGCGGATGCCATGCTGCGGGTGATCCGCAACCATCGCCGCGCCGCTTATGGCGAGGCAGAGGGGTATGAAGGCCTCGCCGTTTCCCCCGTTCCGCTCGATCGCGCCTCATGTCCCGATGCGCGCCTCGTGGTGCACGCCGCCGCGGCCTGGGACAAGGCGTTGGAGCTGGGCGAGCGCCACGGCTTCCGCAATGCCCAGGTCTCGGTCATCGCGCCCACCGGCACCATCGGCCTGGTGATGGATTGCGACACCACCGGCATCGAGCCCGACTTCGCCCTGGTGAAGTTCAAGAAGCTGGCTGGCGGCGGCTATTTCAAGATCATCAACCGCGCGGTGCCGGAGGCGCTGCGCGCGCTCGGCTATGGCGAGGCGGAAATCGCCGAGATCGAGGCCTATGCGGTGGGCCACGGCTCGCTTGCCCAGGCGCCCGCCATCAATCACTCGACCCTGCGCACCAAGGGCTTCACCGACGCGGCCATTCAAAAGGCCGAGGCGGCGGTGAAGACCGCGTTCGACATCAAGTTCGCCTTCAACCGCTGGACCTTCGGGGAGGAATTCCTGAAGGAGACGCTGAAGGTGCCGGCCGCGCAGCTTGCCGATCCGAAGTTCGACCTGCTCGCCTTCCTGGGCTTCTCCAAGGCGGACATCGACGTGGCCAACGTCCATGTGTGCGGCGCCATGACCCTGGAGGGCGCGCCTCACCTGAAGGCCCAGCACCTGGCGGTGTTCGACTGCGCTTCCCCCTGCGGCCGGCTCGGCACGCGCTATCTGTCGGTGGAAAGCCACATCCGCATGATGGCGGCGGCTCAGCCCTTCATTTCCGGCGCCATCTCCAAGACCATCAACATGCCCAATGATGCGAGCGTGGAGGATTGCAAGGCGGCCTACCTGCTCTCCTGGCGGCTGGCGCTGAAGGCCAACGCGCTTTATCGCGACGGCTCAAAGCTCTCCCAGCCGCTCAACGCCCAACTGGTGGCGGACGACGAGGACGAGGACGACGCGGTGGAAGCCGTGCTTGCCCAGCCGAATGCGGCGCGGGCCGCCGCCGTTACCGAGAAGATCGTGGAACGGGTGGTGGAGCGCATCGTCGAGCATCGGGTGCGCGAGCGCGAGAAGATGCCCGACCGCCGCAAGGGCTACACCCAGAAGGCGCTGGTGGGCGGCCACAAGGTCTATCTGCGCACCGGCGAGTATGACGATGGCCGCCTGGGCGAGATCTTCATCGACATGCACAAGGAGGGCGCGGCCCTTCGCTCGCTGTTGAACAACTTCGCCATTGCCATCTCGCTTGGCCTGCAATACGGCGTGCCGCTCGACGAATATGTGGACGCCTTCACCTTCACCCGGTTCGAGCCGGCCGGCCCGGTGCAGGGCAACGACACCATCAAGTACGCCACCTCGATGCTGGATTATGTGTTCCGCGAGCTGGCGGTGTCGTACCTCGGCCGCAACGACCTTGGTCATGTGGATCCCCATGACACCGGCTTCGATGCCCTCGGCAAGGGGGCGGATGAAGGCAAGGCTCCCGCCAGTTCCGCGGCGCGCATCGTCTCCAAGGGGCTGGTGCGCGGCAAGACGGTCAATCTGCTCGCGACCGCACCGGCGCCGGTGACCGGCGGCGAGCCGCGTGGTGCCACCGGCGACAACGTGACGGTGCTGAGGGCCCGCACCGAAGGCGCCATGGCGCTGAAGTCGGACGTGGCGGAGCTGAAGGCCCCCGAGACCGTGACCCAGGAGGAGGCGTCCACGATCGAGATCGGCTTTGAAACCACGCTCTCGTGGAGCCCAACCGCCCGCAAGGCGGAAGCGCGCGCGGAAGCGCGAGCAAAGGGCTATGAGGGCGAGGCATGTCCGGAGTGCATGAATTTCACGCTGGTGCGCAACGGCACCTGCCTGAAGTGCGACACCTGCGGCGCCACCACAGGTTGTAGCTGAGGGGCGGTCGGCCACCTTGACGCGTCACTGAATCTCGCTCAACGGCGCAAAAGTTCGCTCAAACGTCGCACGAAGTTCGCTCACCCCCTTTCGAGGGGGAGAGCTTGGTCCGAAGCGAAGGTTGCGTGAAGTGTGCCATCTGCGGTTTCACGACCGGGTGACAACGCCACTTTCGCGGCGCTTGTTGTCGTGCCACCCGAAGGTTGAGCGTTTTGCGCTTTAGTTTGGCGCAATGGCAGCCAAAAGTTGGCGCAGCCGCCGAGGTAAGGAAAGGAAGCCTGTGAGGGCAGGGTGTCCTCACAGGTCTGCATCTAAGCGTTGTGGTTAGTGTTCCGGCGTACTGAGGCCCGAGGTAAACGGGGCCAACCTTCCCTGGCGGGTCCAATCGCCAGGGTCTAGCTTCGATTGAGGAGCATCGCCGTGGCGTTTCTGTCTGATGATGAGATCGACAAGCGCGCGCTTGGATTGCGCAAAGCGCTCGGCATCGAGACTCAGGAGAATCCAGACCTCATCACCTGCATCTTCAAGGCGAAGCGTCAGTGCCTCATCAAAGGATATCTGAGGGTCCCTGATCTCGAGGAAGAAGCTTCATTCGATCCAGAAACCGGCATCCTCGCCGTGCGCGAAGTGGTGTTCCGTTCGGCAAACCTCGGGGTACCCCGTTCTCGCTTCACGGTGGCGCATGAACTGGGGCACGCGGCACTCGGGCATTCTCGGAAGCGCCTTCGTGGCCCTCTCGCTCATCGAAAAGACGAGATGGTCTCCAACGTCCGGGTTGATGAGTTCCAAGCGGACAAATTCGCCGGCGCGTTCCTCATGCCGTACGCTCTGGCCAACATGTCTACGGATACGACGAGCATCGAATTAGCTGAGCGCTTCAACGTGAGCGTTGGGGCCGCGCAAGCGCGCCTCGATCAGTTGCTCAGGACGTATCGCATCCGAAACGGGATCAAGCGTCCGTTGCCTGAGGCGGTGGTTCAATTCCTGAACTCAACGAAGCCCTTGCGGTAAATCTGTCTCCATTCGCCGATCATTCTCATCGACAAGGAACGTAGCGCTCCGCTGGTTCCGGCAGAAAGTCCCGCTCAATCTCTCGCCCGGCGCCTTCGACCAGAGATCTCGCCATTGAAGGCAGTTCGTCCCTCACGCGGGTCCAGTCATCGAGCGCGATGGGGGGCGGGCTCTCCGGTGCATCTAGACGTGCTATCCCGACCGATGAGCAGGGCTGCCTGCCCCAGGGCGTTCAAAGACTGCGCTCGCATCGCCGCCGGGATCACGCCCCTCCACTGAAACATGCCGCCTTTCGCTTTGGCTTCGTCTACCTTGAAGGATGTCTCTCCGCAGCCGAGGGAGAGAATGCGAACCTGGGTGCGATCGAGTTAGAAGAACGCCAGCACGTCTAGCAGCGCATTCATTACGGGGTTGTTCGTCCACAGACCGCCGTCGACCATGACGTAGCCGTTATTGGGCAGGGCTTCGAAGTAGGTCGGGGCGGCGGCCGTGGAAAGACCGACCTTCACCATTGACGTGACCCCCGTTTCTCATCCAGCCATAACGAGAGTCCTGGGTTGATTTGAGCCTTGGTGGTGGTGGGTGGCAAGAGGCGTCCGCGCGGAGCCTCC
>NZ_JABWGX010000011.1 GCF_021730435.1 Xanthobacter agilis | reverse complement strand
CGACCGCGGGTCGATCCCCACCATCGCACCCATCTCAAGGTGCCGCGCCGTCCGCAGGATCTTGATCATCAGGTCCGTCCCGATGTTCCCAGATCCAATAATCGCTGCCTTCATCTTGGGCATGTGGATCCTTCCTTGAGCCGTGGACCCGCTCGGTCCCGCTCCATTGTCGTGTTCCAGGGGGCGCTCAGAGCCGGCCATCGGCCACCTTGCGCAGATCGGTCTTGGGATTGGCGATGAGTGTCCGGTCGGTGATACGGTGGCCGGTGGCGATCATGGCGCGCGCCGGGCGCATCTCGCGGCCGTTGTCGACGGTGAATGCCCCCACCACCACGTCGTCCTTGAGGCCAAACACGGTCGCCTTCAGCGCGCCGGGCTCGCCCCGATGCAGCCATTCATCGGCCTCCTGGGCGCCGGCGACCTGGAAATTGTGGCCATATTGGTCGGTCCAGTACCACGGCACCTCGAAGGCGCAGGGCTCGCCCGTCACCATGGCGCGGCCGACGCCGGTGCCCTGGTTCTGGGCGTTGGCCCAGGTTTCGAACCGCAGGTGGGTGCCTCGCGCGGGGGTCCACTGGCGGGCGACATCGCCGGCGGCATAGATGTCGGGGTGGCTGGTGCGCCCGTATTCGTCCACCACGATGCCGTCTTCCACCCGCAGGCCGGCGGATATGGCAAGGTCCACGTTCAGCTCGACGCCGATGCCGTAGACCACGAGGTCGCCCACGAACTGCCGGCCATCGGCCGCCGACAGCGTGATCTCGCGGGTATTGGCCCGCGTGGCCTCGACCAGATCGGCGCCGAGGGCGAAGGTGACGCCCTTGTCCCGGTGGAGCGCGATCAGGGTCTCGACCATGGGCGCGGGGGCGCCGCGGGCCATCAGGCGCGCGCCGCGCTCGATCACCGTCACGTCGGCGCCCATGATGACGGCGCTGGCCGCCACTTCGAGCCCGATGACGCCGCCGCCCACCACCAGCACCCGGCGGCCAGGCCAGATGTGGCCGCGCAGGGCCTCGGCATCGTCCAGGGTGCGCAGGGTGAAGACCCCGCTGCCGAGCTGATCCAGCAGCGGATAGGCGCGCGCCCGCGCGCCGGTGGCCAGCAGGAGCTTGTCGAAGGCCAGGGTTTCGCCGGAGGCCAGCTCCAGCCGGCGTTCGTCGGCGTCGAAATGCACCGCGGCATCGCCGAAGCGGCATTCGATGCCTTTTTCGGCGTAAAAGCCTTCGGGATGGATAGAGACTTGGGCCGCCTGCGGTGTCACCAGCACCTCCTTGGAGAGGGGCGGGCGCTCATAGGGCAGGTGGGCTTCCGCGCCGACCAGCACGATGCGGCCGGAAAAGCCGGCCTCGCGCATGGCGGTGACCGCGGCGGCGGCGGCCTGGCCACCGCCCACCACCACATGCACCGGCGCGTGTCCTGAAGGATGGGGGAGGGCATTCATGGCCTGCCCCTCACGATGCGAGGCTGTCGGCGCTCACCATGCCCATGCCGGCGATCCAGGCGTCGATGGGATGGTAGTAGCGCGTCCGGGCCTGATAGGTTCCCGCCGCCTTGAGGCAGGCGAAGGCGGCGATCCAGGCGCGGATTTCCTGGCCGCCGCGTCCGCCCTGGGCGCGGATCTCCTCGTCGGTCATGGTCTGGAACCGGGTGAGGTCGCCGGTGACGAAGGTGTTGATGAGGCCGAGGTCCCAGTCGGGGTCGAGGGGCTGGGAGCTGCCCTGGCCTCGCGCCAGCAGGCGGCCGTTCTCCACCACCCGTTCCTGACGGGCGCGGCGCGCCTCCGGGCTTGGGTTGCGGCCGGCGATGAGGAATTCCTCCACCTCCGGCGGGACGCTGCCAAACTGCGGGGTCGGCGGATCATGGGACAGGCCGCCCGAGCCGACGACCAGGATGCGTTCGGGCCGTCCGGCCAGGAAGCGGCCGACGGCCTCGCCTAATTTCAGCGCCCGGCGGCAGGGTGGAAAGGGTTTGGCCGCGCCGTTGATGAAAATGGGAATGGTGGGATAGCGCGCGACCGATCCGGCCAGCAGCTCCAGGGGCTGGGTGAAGCCGTGGTCGGCCTGCATGCGGTAGGAATAGGCGATGTCCACGTCTTCGGCCTGCACCGCCTTTACGAGGTCGAGGGCCAGCGCCTCGGGCACGTTGAGCGGGCCCTCGCCGATGTCCCAGTCGCCCGCGCACTTGGCGCGAAGGCCGATGCAGAAGGGGGGCATCAGGTCGTAGAAGAAGCCGTTGAAGTGATCGGGTGCGAACAGCACGATCAGTTCGGGATCATAGGCGGCCACCTCTTGCGCCAGCTCGGCGAAGGCGCCGCGCGCGGCGGCCTCCACCTCGGGCGCCGGATGGATGAAATCCATCATCGGGCTGTGCGACACGCAGATGAGCTTGATGGACATGGCGCAGGGTTCCTCCCCTTATTGGTCTCGCCGCTCCGCGCGGGGCGGCTGTTTTGGCTTCAGAGGTTCAAGCCTCCGGCCACGTGGCGGATGCCGCGGATACCGAGCCCGCAATCGGCATTGATCATCACGCCGGACAGGGTGCGGTTGTCGCCGCGCGCGGCGAGCAGCACGTATGGACCGGTGAAGTCCTTGGGTTCGGGAAAGAATTGCAGCGGCAGGATGGCGCGGATGGCGTCCGGCGACCGCGAGTCCATGATCCGCGTGTCCTGCTGGCCGAGGGCCTGCGGCCCGCGCAGGTCGCTCGCCATGCCGCTCGGCGCGACCGCGTTCACCCGCACCTTCGGGGCGAGCTCGTAGGCGAGCTGGCGCACCAGCCCCACCGCCGCGTGCTTCGAGGCGGTATAGAGCGGCCCGCCGCCGCCGGGATAGAAGGCCGAGTTCGACAGCGTGAAAATGAGGCTGCCCTCGGATTTCACCAGGGCCGGGGCCGCCGCCTTGGCACCCAGCAGGTAGCCCTTCACATTGATGGCGAACAGCTCGTCGAAGGCGTCGGGCAGGCGCTCGGAGGGAATGTCCAGAAGGCTCGCGCCGTGGTCCCACACCGCCGCATTGCCGATGAAGCAGTCGAGCCGGCCGAACCGGGCCACGGTCTCGCCGACGGCGGTGTCGTTGTCGGCCATGGAGCGGACGTCGCCGGTGACGGCGACCACCTGTTGGGGGAAGTCGGCGGCGAGCTGCGCCACCTTCTCCGCCGAGCGCTCCAGCACGCCCACGCGGGCGCCCTCCGCGATGAAGCGCTCCACCAGGGCCCGGCCGAGGCCGGAGCCGCCGCCGGTGATGAGGGCCACCTGCCCCTCCAGCGCGCCCATCAGGCGCCGCCCTGCGGCATGAGCACATAGATGTCGTTGCCCTCCACCTCAACCGCGAAGGTGGCGAGGTCGATGGTGGCGGGCTGGGTGAGGGCCTTGCCGGTCTTCAGGCAGAAGCGGGCGGTGTGCACCGGGCATTCCACCGTGCAGTCGTCCTCCAGATAGCCTTCGGCCATGGAGGCATTGCCGTGGGTGCACAGGTCCGCCAGGGCATAGAATGCACCGTCCAGGTTGAAGACGGCGATGGCGGGGGACGTGTCCACCCGGCGCGCTTCGCCGGGTGGCAGGTCCGCAAGTGAGCAGACGTGAACTTTTTCCATGGATCACAACAGGATGCTGATGTTCGCCGCGGTCAGGGTGAACGCGTCGAGTTCAAGGTGGCGGCCAAACAGAGCCCATCCGCCGGCGGTGTCCGCGCGGCGCAGCCGATCGCGGCGGGTGCCGATGAAGGTGTGGTGGTCGCGGGCCTTGGCGGCGCGGTGGACCATGTAGTTGCAGGCGAGTTCCAGCTCGTTTCCAACCACCGAGAGGATGCGCACATTGGAGACGAAATGGCGGGTGCGCGAGGCCGGTTCCTCCGACCAGGCAATGCCCGTTTCAAGACGCGCGATGCGCCGCTCGAGCTGGTATTTGTCCTCGTTGAAAATAGAGGTGGTGGGCGGCTGCAGGCCGCGCCTGCGGTCGCGCACCTGGGCCAGGGTGTTGGTGTCGAGGACGTAGGAGATGTCCTCCGCCAGCAGGTCCAGCCATTCGCGGAACCGGCGCTCGTCGAGCAGCGCAGCTTCCAGATACAGGAACTGCTCCACCTCGTGCTGCAGTTCGGGCGTGACCTTGCCGACGGGTTCGCCGAGGGGCGCGATGCGGGCGACAGCCTCAAGCATTGACGACCTCCTTCTGGAACGAGCTGGTGAGGGCCTCGATCTCGTCCCAGCTTTCGGCGGTCATCATGTCCGCCCAGCGCTGGTAGAAGCCGCGCGCGGCGGTTTCGGCGAAGGTGTAATTGGTGATGCCGGGAATGCCGTCGGTGCGGCGCTCCTCCATGCCGAGGCCCATCTGCACGCAAAAATCCGTTTTCTGGGCCATGTGGCCGCGCAGAACCTTCTGCACCTCCACCCAATTCTCGGAATCATCCTGCTCCAGGAAGCCGGCCGGGCCGAAGGCGCGGGCGTGGCTTTTCTTCAGGGCCTCCTTCACCTCGTCGGGGGCGGCCTTGTCGGCGATGCAGAAGGCCCACACCTCGATCTGGTTCGGCCCGCGCGGGTGCCACACGCGCAACGTCTGGGTGCCGTTCAGCCAGGACAGGGTCGGGAACATGGTGTTGTGCCCGGCAAGCCGCAGGGCGCGTACCCGGCCGAGGCGCTTTTCCGCCTCCGGATAGGTGTCGCGGAAGTAATTGGAGACGGCGCCGCCGACCCAGACATTGGCGTCGGCCTTCTCCGTGAAGAAGAACGCGCTGCCATGGCCGTTGCCCGCGAACTGCACGCCGCCGAGGCCATTGGCCCAGGCTGGCTTGGCCGTCTGGCCCTCACCGAGGGGGGAGCCGTCCGGCTTGTTGGTGGGCACGGGCTGCAGCACCTGCACCGCCGAGCCGTGGGTATAGGGCGCGTGATACTGATCGGAGCAGAATTGTTCCGCCGCGAATTTCCAATTGCACTCGATGACCCACTTGTGGACGCCGCCGACGATTTCGGTTCCACCTTCGCGGCGGTCCAGGAAGCCGTCGAGATACCAGGCCATGTCACCGAGATAGTCTTCGAGGCTCGGCGCGTTCTCGTCCCAATTGCCGAAGATCAGGCCTTTGTAGGTGGCGAGGCGCGGCACCTTGCGCATGCCCCATTTCGACTTGTCGAGCCGGTTGCGATAGGCCTCCTCCTCCAGCGGCACGGAGGTCAGGGCGCCGTCCAGGCCGTAGGCCCAGCCGTGATAGGGGCAGGTCAGCGCGCGGGTGTTGCCCTCGTCCGCATGGCACAGCTTCATGCCGCGATGCCGGCACTGGTTGAGGAAGGCCGACACCGAGCCGTCCTTCTGCCGCACCACGATCACCGGGTCTTCGCCCATGAAGGTGGTGAAAAAGTCGCCGGCCTTTGGAATCATGCACTCATGGGCCAGAAACAGCCAGGAGCGCGCGAAAATCCGCTCCAGCTCCTGCTCGTAGATGGCCTGGTCGGTGTAGATCGCCGGTTTGAGGGTGCCGCGCTGCACGTCGATGAGACTGCGGACGCCGAGTTTATCGTCCATCTGCCGATCCTCCCCTTGTCGCTGCTTGGTTCGTTGGTCGGGACCAAGCCTTGATGCCGGGAACACTAAGCATCGACTTGGAATAAGGAGAAATATTTTCTTCCTTGCTGTTTCAGACGTTATGCGTCTAACTGAGAGGCATGGAGCTGAGACATCTTCGCTATTTCGTGGCGGTCGCCGAGGAGTTGAACTTCACCCGCGCGGCGGCCCGCCTGCGCACGGCGCAGCCTTCTTTCAGCCAGCAGATCCGTGATCTGGAGGAGGAGATCGGCACGCCGCTGCTCACCCGCACCAAGCGGCGGGTGGCGCTGACCGAGGCGGGGCGCGCGTTCCTGGACGAGGCGCGCCTGGTGCTCGCCCAGGCGCAGCGGGCGGTGGAGGTGGCGCGGCGCGCGGCGCGGATCGACGAACGCAAGCTCATCATCGGCTTCCTGCCGTCGGCGGAAGTGAAGATCTTCCCCTCCATGCTGACGGTGATGCGGGCGCGCTTTCCGGAACTCAACCTGGTGTTCCGTAGCCTCACCACGCTGGAGCAGCAGCGGGCCCTGTCGCAGCGGGAGATCGACGTGGGCTTCCTGCGCCTGCCGGTGGCCGATCCCGCCTTGCGCTTCGACGCGGTGCTGCGCGAGCGCCTGGTGGCGGTGATGCCGGCCGATCATCCGCTCGCGCGGGCCGAGGCGGTGGACATCGCCGATCTCGCGGCTTTCCCCTTCCTGCGCATCTCGCCGCACCATGCTGGTGGTCTGCACGACATCGTGGAAGGTTTTCTACGCGCCAGCCGGGTGGAGGTGACGCCGGTGCAGGACGTGGACAATGTGATGACCATGATGACCCTGGTGGGGCTTGGCGCCGGCTTCACGCTGCTGCCCGATTATGTGGAGCATCTCTTGTTCAGAAACGTCACCACGCGTCCGCTCACGGGCGCTCAGACCTTGGTGGATCTCGCCATGGTCTGGCATCAGGACAATGCCTCCCAGGAACTCGCGACGTTTCGCGGGCTGGTGGTGGAGGCCCTGAAATGGGATGCAAAATAAGACGCAAAAGGTCTTAGAATGGGATGGAATATGTATTGGCGCGGTGCCGGTGCTCTTCTCCATCTTCCCTCGGCTTCGAAAACACAGTCGAGGAATACGCCATGTCGGAAGCGGCCCAGGCCATCGCCCCCTCTTCACCCCCCGCGCATTCAGGCGCATCGACGCAGCCGGAGCTGCGTTCGCTCTGGTCCGCGATCGCCGGCGGTGATGTGCATCTGCATTATATTGATGCCAAGGGTGTGCGCACCCGCGTGCTGGAAGCCGGCGAAGGCCCGGTTCTGATCCTGCTGCATGGTGTCTCCGGCCACCTGGAGGCCTATCACCGCAACATTCTGCCCCATGCGGAACATTTCCGGGTGCTGGCGGTGGACATGCTGGGCCATGGCTTCACCGACAAGCCGGATCGCAATTACGAAATCTCCGATTATGTGGAGCACCTGCGCGATCTCATCGACGCGCTGGGCGTGGAGAAGGTGCATCTGTCCGGCGAATCCCTTGGCGGCTGGGTGGCGGCGCGGTTCGCCGCGACCTATCCCGAGCGCGTGGATCGGCTGGTGCTGAACACCGCCGGCGGCATGATCGCCGACCCCAAGGTGATGGAGCGCCTGAAGACGCTGAGCCTTGCCGCCGTGCGCTCGCCGGATCGCGAGGCGACCCGCAGGCGCCTCGAATTCCTCATGCTGGACCCGAGCATCGTCACCGAGGACCTGGTGGAGGCGCGCTTCGCCTGCTTCCGCCGGCCGGGCATGGTGGAGGCGATGGAGCGCATCATGTGCCTCCAGGACATGGATGTGCGCCAGCGCAACATGCTCACCGAAGAGGA
The DNA here is from genome assembly GCF_021730435.1 of Xanthobacter agilis. Classification (GTDB taxonomy): domain Bacteria; phylum Pseudomonadota; class Alphaproteobacteria; order Rhizobiales; family Xanthobacteraceae; genus Xanthobacter; species Xanthobacter agilis. Next base: position 137,527 of record NZ_JABWGX010000011.1, on the reverse strand, counting down.
GCTCGGCCGCATCACCGCCGAAACCCTGGTGCTGTGGACCACCCATGACCCGACCGCGTCCGTGGAGGTGGGCCGGCGCATGGCCAATCTGGTGAAGGGCAGCCGGTTTGTAGTCATGGAGAATTGCGGGCACTGGCCGCAATATGAAGATCCAGACACCTTCAACCGCATCCACATCGACTTTCTCCTGAACCGCTGAGCGCTGCCATGAGCGATGTGAATACTGGGGCGCCGGCCGCCGAGGCCGACGTTGCCGAGCGCCTGCGCCAGGCGGGCGAAAGCCGCGTGCCGTGCGCTCCGGTCGCCCCGTTGCTGTCGGCGGGCGATCTCGATGCCGCTTACCGGGTGCAGGAGATCGGCACCCGTCGGGCGCTGTCGGCGGGCCGCGTGCTGGTGGGCCGCAAGATCGGCCTCACCTCGAAGGCGGTGCAGAAGCAACTCGGGGTGGACCAGCCCGATTATGGCATGTTGTTCGACGACATGGCGGTGCCGGACGGGTGGGAGATCCCGTCCGGCCGGCTGATCCAGCCGAAGGTCGAGGCGGAGGTGGCGTTCGTGCTTGGGCGTGACCTTTGCGCGGAACGGCTGACCCTGGCCGATGTGCTCGGCGCCGTGGATTACGCGGTCGCCGCCATCGAGGTGGTGGATTCCCGCATCGCCGATTGGCGCATCGGCATCGTGGACACCATTGCCGACAATGCGTCGTCGGGCCTCTACGTGCTCGGAAACACCCCCCGCCGGCTGGACGGCCTCGATCTGCTGCTGGCCGGCATGGTGATGACCTGCCGGGGGAATCCGGTGTCGGTGGGGGTGGGGGCGGCCTGCCTTGGCCACCCGCTGAACGCGGTGTGGTGGCTGGCGCGCACCATGGCCCGCGCCGGGCGGCCCTTGCGCGCCGGGGACACCGTGCTGTCGGGCGCGCTCGGGCCCATGGTGGCCGTGACGGCGGGCGAGACCTATGAGGCGCAGGTGATGGGCCTCGGCATGGTGCGGGCGACGTTCGCGCCTGAGGCCTGATCCATGGCGGGCGGGGCCGCGCAGGAATGCGCCTCGCGCGTCGGGGGGCGCCTCCCCTCGCGGGGAGCGAATCGCTCTTGCGGAACAGGTGGCCTTGCGTCGTTCGGGTGGGGTTATGATCTGATGGAGGCAGGTTCAGGCCCCCCCTGGGTGCTGCCCCTTCCTCTCGCCCCTGGCGGCAGTTCCTGACCATTCCCGGTACGCAATACCTTGTCCACCGCTTACGGACCAGTGGAAGGGGGCCTCGGCGCGGCGATCGGCTCGTCCCAATACCTCGCAAATTGGAGTTGTTTTTATGCAACATCCAGGGGGAATGTCCTGCAATTGCCCTCCTTTCGTTACGGTATGTTGATGACTCTCGGGAGGCAGCCAAATAGGGATGCGAATATTGCCTTTGGTAAAGGGGGATACCGTGGCGATGGGCGGCGATCAGGACGGCGTGGGCGTGCGGTGCGCGCGGGGTGGAAACGGGCTTCTGCGGGCGTTGATGTGCGCGGCTTCGATCGGTGCGCTGGTCGCGTCCATGCCCCAGGCGCGGGCAAATGAGGTCATCGACGGCGGGACCACGGTCACGGTGCCGGGCACCTATTCGTCCCCCTGGGTTGTCTCTGGTGGCCTCATGGTCGGCGATGTCGGCACCGGCGCGCTCACCATCCAGAATGCCGGCGCGGTCACCAGCGGCAGTGGCCTTATCGGCTACGGTTCAGGCTCCACCGGCACGGTGACCGTCACTGGAAACGGTGCAAGCTGGAATCTGGGGGCCGACGGCCTGAATGTGGGCTACTCCGGTACGGGCACGCTCACGATCGAGGCTGGCGGTACGGTCACCAGTGGCTTCGGCGCTATTGGCGCCAACGCAGGCTCCACCGGCACGGCGACCGTGACCGGGGCGGGGTCAAGCTGGGACTTGGGCGGCGGCACCTTTTATGTGGGTGCTATCGGTGGCGCGGGCACGCTGAACATAGCGGATGGCGGTACGGTCACCAGCGGCACGGCGTATGTTGGTTACTTTACGGGCGCCACGGGCACTGCGACCGTGACCGGGGCGGGGTCAAGCTGGGACTTGGGGACGAGCATCCTTTATGTCGGTTATGCGGGTAGTGGCACGCTCACCATTGAGGATGGGGGCGCGATCACCAGCCGCTCCGGCACTATTGGCCTCCTTTCAAGCGGCACAATGACTGTGACGGGGGCGGGGTCGCGCTGGATCCTGGGGAGCGGCGGCGTTACCGTAGGCACCAACGGCAGCGGCACGCTCACCATTGAGGATGGCGGTACGGTCACCAGCACCTTCGTTGCAGGCGACATCGGTAGCAACGCGGGCTCCACCGGCACCGTGATTGTGACGGGGGCGGGGTCACGCTGGGATCTGGGGACCAGCGGTCTTTCTGTCGGCACCGCCGGTACGGGCACGCTCACCATTGCCGCTGGCGGCGTGGTCGCCAATGGCGTGGGCTTTATTGGTAGTTCTTCAGGCTCCATTGGCACGGCAAGCGTGACCGGTGCGGGCTCGACCTGGATCCTCAGCTCCGATCTGGCACTGGGGGCTTACGGCGGCTCGGGCGCGCTGACCATTGCGGATGGCGGTACGGTCACGGCCGCCACCCTTCAGCTTGGCAGCTCCAGCGCCCCCTCCGTCACCAACACGGCGGCGGTGAACGGAACGTCCGGTTCGCGCGGCGTTCTGGCCGTGGGACAGATTGTCAACATCTCCGGCACCGCCACGCTCACCATCGACGGCGGCGTGCTGCGGGCGACGGCGTCGTCTACGGACTTTCTGTCGGGCTTCACGGCGAGCACCGTCGAGATCGCCTCGGGTGGCGTCTTTATCGACACCAACGGCAATGACATCGCCATCGCCACGGGGCTCGATGGCGCCGGTGCCCTGACCAAGCAGGGTACCGGCACGCTGACCCTGTCGGGCGTGACGACCTACACGGGCGTCACCACCATCAGCGCGGGCACGCTCGCTCTGTCAGGCACCGGCAGCATCGCCGCATCGAGCGCGGTGTCGGTGGACGGGACGCTGGACATCTCCTCGACGACCTTCGGCGCCGCGATCAACACGCTGTCGGGCTCGGCCTCGGGCGCGGTGGCGCTGGGCGCGCAGGCGCTGACGGTGGTGCAGGGCGTCGATGGGACGTTCGCCGGCGTCATCTCCGGTTCCGGTGGCCTGACCAAGTTGGGGACCGGAACGCTGACCCTGACGGGCACGGGTTCATCGGTCGGCACGCTCGCCGTGGAGGCCGGCGCGTTCGCCATCGCCAATGGCGGCGCGGTCACCAGCAGCAGTGGCCTTATCGGCCTTACGACCGGCTCCACCGGCACGGTGACCGTCACTGGAAACGGTGCAAGCTGGAATCTGGGGACCTACGGCCTGAATGTGGGCTACTTCGGTACGGGCACGCTCACGATCGAGGCTGGCGGTACGGTCACCAGTGGCTTCGGCGCTATTGGCGCCAACGCAGGCTCCACCGGCACGGCGACCGTGACCGGGGCGGGGTCAAGCTGGGACTTGGGCAGCGGCGCCTTTTATGTGGGTGATTTCGGTGGCGCGGGCACGCTGAACATAGCGGATGGCGGTACGGTCACCAGCGGCACGGCGTTTGTTGGTTACTATATGGGCGCCACGGGCACTGCGACCGTGACCGGGGCGGGGTCAAGCTGGGACCTGGGGACGAACATCCTTTATGTCGGTTATGCGGGTAGTGGCACGCTCACCATTGAGGATGGGGGCGCGATCACTAGCGGCTATGCTACTATTGGCGCCGCTTCAAGCGGCACCGTGACTGTGACGGGGGCGGGGTCGCGCTGGATCCTGGGGCGCGGCGGCGTTGCCGTAGGCTTCTACAGCAGCGGCACGCTCACCATTGAGGATGGCGGCACGGTCACCAGCACCTTCGGTGCAGGCGACATCGGTAGCAACGCGGGCTCCACCGGCACCGTGATTGTGACGGGGGCGGGGTCACGCTGGGATCTGGGGACCAGCGGTCTTTCTGTCGGCACCGCCGGTACGGGCACGCTCACCATTGCCGCTGGCGGCGTGGTCGCCAATAGCGTGGGCTTTATTGGCGCCTCTTCAGGCTCCATTGGCACGGCAAGCGTGACCGGTGCGGGCTCGACCTGGTCCCTCAGCTCCGATCTGGCACTGGGGGCTTACGGCGGCTCGGGCGCGCTGACCATTGCGGATGGCGGTAGGGTTACGGCCGCCACCCTTCAGCTTGGCAGCTCCAGCGACCCCTCCGTCACCAACACGGCGGCGGTGAACGGAACGTCCGGTTCGCGCGGCGTTCTGGCCGTGGGACAGATTGTCAACATCTCCGGCACTGCCACGCTCACCATCGACGGCGGCGTGCTGTGGGCGACGGCGTCGTCTACGGACTTTCTGTCGGGCTTCACGGCGAGCACCGTCGAGATCGCCTCGGGTGGCGTCTTTATCGACACCAACGGCAATGACATCGCCATCGCCACGGCGCTCGATGGCGCCGGTGCCCTGACCAAGCAGGGTACCGGCACGCTGACCCTGTCGGGCGTGACGACCTACACGGGCGTCACCACCATCAGCGAGGGCACGCTCGCTCTGTCAGGCACCGGCAGCATCGCCGCATCGAGCGCGGTGTCGGTGGACGGGACGCTGGACATCTCCTCGACGACCTTCGGCGCAACCATCAACACGCTGTCGGGCGCGGCCTCGGGCGCGGTGGCGCTGGGCGCGCAGGCGCTGACGGTGGTGCAGGGCGTCGATGGGACGTTCGCCGGCGTCATCTCCGGTTCCGGTGGCCTGACCAAGTTGGGGACCGGAACGCTGACCCTGACGGGCACCAACACCTATTCGGGTGGCACGGTGCTGCTGGACGGCACGCTGCAGGTGTCGTCGGACGCCAATCTGGGCGATGCCTCCGGTGCGCTGTTCTTCATGGGGGGGACGCTTTCGACGATCGCGAGCTTCACCAGCGCGCGGAACAGCACCGTCAACGGCTCATCCAACGCCATCGACACCGCCACTGGAACGACGCTGACCCTGTCCGGGGCGATCGCTGGCGAGGGTAGCCTGACCAAGCAGGGTGCGGGCACGCTGACCCTGTCTGGCACCAACACCTATTCTGGTGGGACGGTGCTTGAGGCGGGCACGCTGTCGGTGTCGTCGGACGCCAGCCTTGGCGCGCGCGCGGGCGCTTTGAGCTTCCAGGGCGGCACGCTGGCGACGACGGCGACGTTCGAGAGCGGGCGCGGTGTAAGCCTCGCCAGCGCCGGGGGCACCCTCAACACGGCTTCCGCCACCACTCTCACCCTGTCCGGCGTGATCTCCGGCGCGGGTGGCCTGACCAAGACGGGCGCGGGCACGCTGGCGCTGAGCGGCGACAGCAGCGGCTTCACCGGCGCGACATCGGTGAATGCCGGCACGCTGGAGATCTCCGGTGGCCTGGGCGGCGGCGTGAGCGTGGCCTCCGGGGCGACGCTCCAGGGGGCGGGCGGCACCCTCACCGGTGCGGTCACGGTGGCCTCGGGCGGCGTGCTGTCGGGCAGCCAGGGCACGGGCACCCTCACCCTGGGATCGCTGAGCCTTTCGAGCGGCGCGGTCACCAATGTGACGCTGTCGGCGGCCTCGACCAGCGCGGTGTTCACCACCACCGGCGCGCTCACGGTGGCCGGCACGTTGAACGTGACCGGCACGGCGACCTACGGGGTCGGCGTCTACCGGGTGTTCGCGAGCGGCGGCACGTTGACCGACAACGGGCTGGCGCTGGGCACCACGCCCACGGGCAGCTACACGACCGCGCTGGACGTCGGCACCTCGACGGTGGACGTGGTGGTCTCGGGCCACGACACCAGCCTGCAATATTGGAGTGCAAACGGCAGCAGCCGCGGCGGCAGCGGGACCTGGACCTCGTCGAACCTCTGGCTGGACACCGATGGCAGCACGGCGGCGTGGGGCCGCGGGACAGGGGTGTTCTCGGGCGCGGCGGGGACGGTGAGCGTGGTGGGGGCGCAGAGCTTCGCCACGCTGGAGTTCCTGACCACGGGCTATGAGGTGGAGGCTGGCACCGGCGGCAGCCTGGATCTCGGCACGGGCGGGCAGGTGTGGGCGGAAGGGGCGGATGTGACCGCGACCATCTCCGCGCCGATCACCGGCACCGGCGCCCTGACCAAGGTGGGCGAAGGCACCATCGTTCTGTCTGGCACCAACACCTATTCTGGTGGGACGGTGCTTGAGGCGGGCACGCTGCAGGTGTCGTCGGACGCCAATCTGGGCGCGAGCGCGGGCGCTCTGAGCTTCCAGGGCGGCACGCTGGCGACGACGGCGACGTTCGAGAGCGGGCGCGGTGTAAGCCTCGCCAGCGCCGGGGGCACTCTCAACACGGCTTCCGCCACCACTCTCACCCTGTCCGGCGTGATCTCCGGCGAGGGTGGCCTGACCAAGACGGGCGCGGGTACGCTGATCCTCACAGGTGCGAACACGTACACCGGGGTCACCACCATCAATGCCGGCACGCTGCAGATCGGCAATGGCGGCACCTCAGGCTCCATCGTGGGCGACGTGGTCAATAATGCCGCGCTGGTGTTCAACCGCTCCGACACCTTCACCTTCCCCGGCACGATCACCGGGGCCGGTACGGTGAGCTTCCTCGGTGGCGGCACGGTGGAGTTCTCGGACCCCGGCGCCTATACGGGCCCGATCTCCGTGGGTGATGCGACCGTCCACCTGGAAAATGGTTCGAAGAGTGCCTCGACCTTCACCGTAGATGACGGAGGTACCCTCAGCGGCAATGGCACCATCGGCGGCCTCATCGTAAACAACAGCGGTGTCGCCGCGCCGGGGAACTCGCCGGGTACCATAGTCGTGAATGGTACGGTCACCTTCAATGCCGGATCGGTCTACCGGGTGGATGTGACCCCCGCGGGGGCGCACGACCTCATCACCGCGACGGGGGCGGTAAGCCTTTCCAGCGGCGCCTCGGTGGCCGTGATCGCCGAGGCTGGCGCCTACGCGGCCAATACGACCTACGCCATCATCACCACCACGAACGCGGTGAGCGGGACCTTCGGGTCGGTCACCAGCAATTATGCCTTCCTGACCCCCTCGCTGAGCTACGACGCGCAGAACGTCTACTTGACCTTGCTCTACAACAACGTGGACTTCGCCACCTATGCGCGCACCAGCAACGAGCGGGGCGTGGCGGTGGCGGCGCAGGCGCTCGGCAGCGGCAACGCGGTGTATGACGCCATCCTCGATCAGTCGAATAGCTCGGTCGCCGGGGCGTTCAACGCTCTGAGCGGCGAGATCTATGCGTCCGCGGACACGGTGATCCAACAGCAGTCGGTCTATGTGCGTGAGGCGGTGGGTGCACGGTTGCGCCAATCGGTAGTGGCGCCGTCGACCGCGCCGCTCGCCTACACCACCAAGGCGCCGGCCACGGCACAGCTGGGGCCCGACCTCACGCCGACCCTCTGGGCGCAGGGCTATGGCGGCTGGGGCAATGCCTTCGGCGACGGCAATGCCGCCAGCGTCTCCTCCACCATCGGCGGCTTCCTGATCGGTGCCGACGTGGCGGTGGCGGACAATGCGCGGGCGGGTGTGTTCGGCGGCTTCAGCCAGTCGAGCTTCGATGTGGACGCACGCGCCTCGTCGGGGTCCATGGACAATTACGACGCGGGCCTCTACGCGGCGGCCCAGTTCGGTGCCATCGCGGCCCGCGGCGGTTTCGCTTATGCGTGGCACGATGTGTCGGGGAACCGGACCATCGCTTTCCCCGGCATCATGCAGGCGACCAGCGGGGATTATTCCGCCGGCAGCGTGCAATTGTTCGGGGAGCTCGGCTACGACACCCGCCTCGGCGCGTTCGACCTGGAGCCGTTCGTGGGCCTCGCCTATCTGAACATCGCCGGCGCCAACTTCAGCGAAACCGGCGGGTCGGCCGGCCTTTCGGTGGATGTCGGCTCCATGGCGACGACCTACACCACGCTCGGAGTGCGGGCCGCCACGTCGGTGGACCTGTTCGGTCATGCCCTGACCCCGAGCGTAAGCCTGGGCTGGCAGCATGCCTTCGGCGACACGACGCCGAACGCGACCATGAGGTTCAACGCTGGCACCCTGCCGTTCCAGGTGTCGGGCGTGCCGATTGCCGAGGATGCGTTCGCGGTTGCGGCCGGGCTCGGTTATGCCCTGTCGAACGAGGCGGCCTTCTCGGTCAATTATTCCGGCCAGATCGCCAATACCGCCGCCCAGAACGCCTTTACCGCTCAGTTTTCCATGAAGTTCTGAGCGGGCGGCAACGCCACGGGGCATCGAGGCATCAGGCCTCGCACGAGGATGGTGAAGCGGCGGCATGCCAAGGACGCATGCCGCCGCTTTGCGTTTGGTCGGCCCATGGGCAGGTCGTGGCCTGGCGGGGGCGGGCGGAGGCAGCACGCCGCTGCGGGGCGAGGAGGAGTTGCCGGCGCCAGCCACCTGCGTCCGTGGCGGGAGGAGGCGCCTTGGTGCCGTGTCCCGAACGCGCCGTGCCTCCGGTGGGGGTATCCCCTCCCGGTTTCCGGGTGGAGACGGACGGCCCCGGCGTATCAGGCCAAAACGGGCGCGGGCGGCGAGGCGGGCTGATGCCATCGGCCCCGGTCTTTGACCAGTGCCGAGTGGGGTGCCGAGCGGACGTGCGCAGTGGAGCCGGTCAGCACCGCGCGGGCTGAACTCATGGGCCTTTGAGGCATTACAGGCGGCGGGTGAACGCCTGCGGATTGACGGGGGCTGCGGGCGCCAGCGAGCGGGCCGGCGTGCCGAGGTAGAGGAACCCGACCATGCGGTCGTCCGCGCCCAACTCCAGGGCGGTGGCCAGATGCGGGTCGAACATGGGCCAGCCGGAGCGCCAGATCCCGGAATATCCGAGTGCCACCGCCGCCATCTGCATCGCCATCACCGCGCAACCGGCGGAAAGCTGCTGCTCGAACCGGCTCACGATGGTGCTTTCCCGCGCCTTGGCCACCACGATGATGACCAGCGGCGCGCGCAGCGGCATGCCGGCAGCCCGCGCCACGTCGCCTTGGGGCCGGCCGGAGGCGATGGCAGCCTCCTGCATCAGCCGGCCGAGCCGGGCGCGACCCTCGCCCTCCGCGATCAGGAACGCGTAAGGCCTGAGGGCCTGAAAGTCCGGCACCCGCAAGGCCGCCCGCAAGATGATCTCAAGTTCCGCGCCGGAGGGGCCTGGATCTTCCAGTGCGGTGGTGGAACGCCGGTTGAGGAGCAGGCTCAGCGCGTCCATGGGAAGGGCTCGTCGGTTGCCATGGCGGAGGCGAAGGTCGAGAAGGCCGCGGGCAGGGCTTCGATGCGCCCGCCACCTCGCACGTGCTGGCGCAGGGCCATCAGAACGGCATCGATCCGTTCCAGGTGCGCGCGGCTTTCCGTTTCCTCGGCGGAGGTCTCGATCACGTCGGCGACCGAGCCGTTGGCGACCACGATGCGGCGATGGCCCAGCAGCGCCAGGATCGGGTCGTGGGTCGACACGAGCGTGATTTTGTCTTGCGACACGAGCAGGTCCAGCGCCCGTTTGCGGTCGATGCCGGCGTTCTCGATCTCGTCGATCAGCACCACCGGCGAGGCCGAAAGAAGAGCGGTATCGGCGATCATCAGGGCTCGGGTCTGACCGCCGGAAAGCTGGGTCAGGGAAACATCGGCATGGAAGCGCTCGCCGGCCAGCGCGTTGGCGCAGGCGATCACGTCCGCGACCACGCGGTCGCCGTCGGCCACCATCCGGCAGTCGGCATGCATGGCGACGAACTCGGCAACCGGCAGGTCCACCACGAAATTCATGTTCTGCGACAGCTGCGCCACCAGCTTGCCCACGGTCGCCCAGCGCCGCCGCGCATCGGGTGGGGCCCCGTCCACCAGGATGCGGCGGCCGGATGGCGTGTCGGCCTGGGCGAGGCATTCGATGTCGGCCAGAAGGCGGCTCTTGCCGGAGCCGGTGGGGCCCACCACGCACACCACGTCGCCGGGCCGTAGGGTGAGGTCCAGCGTCTCCAGCGCCCCGCCTTTGTCGCGCCCGCCCAGGATGGTGAGGCTTGCGAGTTTCGCCGCCGCGAGCGTTGCGGTGTCCTCGGGGGTCATGAGCCATCCCCGGCAAAGGCCATCTTGCGGACATTGCCGCGCTGGTGGTCCTCGCCGATGGCGGTCTCGCCCACGCAATAGGGGCACACCGCCGAGGGCATGGGATAGCGCAGGTGCTGGCCTTCCAGAGTCTCGAACCCGGCGGCTTGCGCCATGTGAAAGGCCAGCTCGCCCGCCCCCTGGCCGGTGATGCCGTTGAAGGCCACCACCACCGCGCGGGGATTGGCCTTGCGCACATTGAAGGCGAAGACTTCCCGCTCCGCCTGCGAGACGATGTCGCCCTTGGTGATGACCACCACGTCGGCGAGCTTCAGCATGGGGCCGATCTTGCGCGGGGTGTGGATGCCGGACAGGGTGTCGACCACGCAGATGGCGAGCGCGCCCTTGATGTGCGGGGCGCAGCGGTTGCACAGGCCGGCGCTTTCGGCCACCAGCGTGTCATGCCCGCGCGCGCGGGCCCAGGTCAGGCAGTCATCGATGTTGGAGACGAAGAAATGGTCCGGGCAGACATTGCCCGCAAGGCCGACCGACACGTCGAGGCCGGCGCGGGCATAGGCGGCGTCGTCCTGGGTCGAGAGCGAGTCGAATTTCACGACGCCGACGCGCAGGCCGGCCGCGGCCAGGTGCGCGGCGGTCTTGAGCACCACCGCCGTCTTGCCCACCGAGGGCGGGCCGGCCACCGTGATCACGCGCATCGGCGCACCTCCCGTTCCATCTGTTCCCGGCTGCGGCGGAACAGGGCGATGACATGCTTCAGGTCGCTGGCGGCGGCCGGATGGCGGACATAGTCCCACCCCGGCCAGAGCAGGCGGGCGCCTTCGGGCAGGGCGGGCTGGCGGCGCGGGGCAAGGGCCGGATAGCGGTTGCGGTCCAGGAAATCGGCGGTGGCCGTGCCGTAGAGGTGGTCCACCACCGGCGCCAGCCGTTGCCGGTGGGCGCTCTGCATGGTGGTCCACAGCGGATAGGCGAGAGCCCCCTCTCGCGGCCACACCACTTCGGTGCGGTTGCGGCGGGGGCAGATGTCGGCGAGCGACCAGGGCAGCACATAGATGGAGGAGACTGATGCCCCGGTTCCGGCGATGCGCGGCATCTGTGCCGAATGGGTGAGCTCCGACACATTGGCGAGCAGCCGGCCGAAACGCTCCGGCCCCAGAAGGCGCAGCATGGCGAGGAGGAAGAAGGTGTTGAGCGCGCTGTGATGGGCCATGCCGGGCCGGCGCCAGCCGCCGAAGCTCACCTCGCCGCGCAGCTCCGGCTCGGCGAGGTCGGCCCAGCTCCGGGGCAGGGGGCGGGTGCCGAGGCGGGCCCGATCCACCAGCATCACGAAAGGCGCCACCGCGTAGACGCCGATCCAGCCCTTTGGATCGATCAGCCCCGCCGCCTCGAAGACGGACGCCACGCCCGCCGGCTGGCCGGAGCTGAAGGCCCCGGCGCGCATGTGTGTGTCATGGAAACGGCGGTTGAACGCATTGCCGTGCCGGGCCGACACCAGCATGCGCGGAAAGTCGAGCGGATCGCGGACATAGCGCAGGCGGTCGAGCGGGCTCGGGCCGCCCTGGCCCATGGGCACATGGCAGGAGAAGGCTTCTCCACCCTGCGTGCAATGGCGGGCGAGATGGCGCGACAGGTCGTCGGCGAACCGCATCCGCAGCGGCACCGGCACTTCGCACAGAAGGTCGAGCGGACCGGCGGGCATCAAGGCGCCGTCCGGCGCGGGCATCACTGGGCGCATCGTATCGCCTCCGTCTCGCGCGGCTGAAGCCGGCGGCGCTGGCGGGCGAGGGAGAATTCTACCACATGGCCCAGCACGTCCGCTTGCGACAGGCCCCATTGGCCGGCGGCCAGACAGATGGCGCCGGAGCGGCCGATGTGGCAGCAGATGTTGAACTCCAGGAACGTGCGCCGCCCGGTTTCAGCGTCGAAGCGATAGTCGAGGCGCAGATAATCCATGGGGCCGGCGGCGCCCCACAGTGCCCGGGCGTCGGCGTGGAAAGCCGCTTCCGCGTCTCCCGCGTCGAACAGCGCATAGCCGAGCGGATCGTCCCGCTTCAGCTCCTCGGTGACGATGGCGCCCGCCCGGTCGGAGCGGGGATGCACGAGGCCGAGCACCAGCGGTTCCGCTCCGCCGAGCACCGGCACGGTCACGTCGATGCCGGGGGCGAACCGCTCCACCAGGACCGCCATGCCGCGCGCCATCAGATCCGCCGCCACGCGCGCGGCGCCCGCCCAATCATCCTGGATGGACGCATCCGAAACCCCCTCGGAGGCGGCACCGAAACGGTTCTTCACGAAATAGGGGCCGGCGAACGGCGGCGGCACGGCAAGGGCGGCGGGGGTGTCGTAGCGGGCGCCTGGCGCCACCGGCAGGCCGCTGGCCTCGGCTACCTTCTTGGTCAGCCACTTGTCTTCGGCCAGCGCCCGGATATTGGGCGTGGCGCCCACATGGGGCAGGTGCAGGAACTCGCACAACGCCGGCACGAAGACTTCCGGATTGGCCATCTCCATGCGGTTCATGAGGGAAAAGACGAGGTCGGTGGCGCCTGCGGCCTGGAGCGGGGCGTCGGCCCGCGAGGCGGTGCGCACCGGATAGCCGAGCTTGGTGAGGGTCTCGAACACGCGATGGTAATAGGCCGGATAGCCGCCATCGCCGGCAAAGGCGCGACAGGCGTAATCCGGCGCCTCCGGCGCGTAAGGCGCGAGGAAAAGGATGCGCGCCAGGGCGCCCGTTCCGGGCCGCAGCAGCACCTCGTCGAGACGGAGTTGGGCCATGGTGTCTCGCTTTCTGGTTTGGCTCGTCCGCGGCGGGGCGCGGGGTGGGCCGGGGTGGAACTGAGCAAGGGTCGCGCCAAGCGACGCTTTCAGGAGATGGCGGCGTTCCCGGCCTCAAAGTGTTCGCAGATGTACGAAGGGTGCATGACGGCGTTCCCCCAGGTGCACTCGACCTCCGGTGCGGCAGGGCAAACGCCCGAACGGCGCCGCTTCCGCCACTGGCCCGATGCTTGCGATGGCATCCTAGCATTCCTTGGAAGCGTCTTTCGGGTCCGGCCGATGGGTGGAGGTGTCATGAGCGGGTCGAAGGTGCCGAGGTCGCCGCTGCAAGGGGATCCTGCGCCGGCATGCGGCTGGATCCGTCCTGGCGTGGTCGTGCACGATCCGTTCGAATGCGTGGACGCTCTGCTGGCATCCTTCGCCTTCGAGCTGAACGCGCGCGGGTTCCGCGTGCTCGGTTACGTCCAGGTGCCGCGGCCCGATGCCAGCGGGCCGCCGCTCTATATCGACCTTGCCACCAGCCGGCCGCTGCCGCGCGAGCCGGGCGCGGCGGAAGGGTTTCTGCGTCGGGCTATGGCCGAGGTGGCGGACCTCCTGCTCATCGGCCGCTTCTCCGCCTGCACCGAGGCGACCGACCTGGTCGGCGCGCCCATCGGCGGCGGGGTGGGGCGCGGGCTGCCCATGCTCACCGCCATTGCCGGGCAGGCCATCCACCAATGGCACAGCTATGTGCGCCACGAAGGTTCCATGATCGCGCCGGACCGCCGCGCCCTGTGGACCTGGTGGGGACCGGACAGGCTTTATCGCGATCTCGCCCTGGGCGTCGCCGAAGCGGAGGTGCGCCGCATCACCATCGGTCCGCGTTGGATCCTGGTGGAGGGGCCGCAGGGCGCGGGTCTCGCCGCTTTGCCGCGCCATCCGCGTGAGCTGCGCGCGCGCCTGCCGGAGCTGCGCCGGCGCAGCCTGCGCGACCTGGCCGAGCTGACCGCCTCATGGGACCCGCTCGAAACCGCGGTGGGTGTGGCCGCGCTCAATGCCCATTACAACCGCTATGACCTCGAAGGGCGGCCGGGGAACGGCGCGCACCGCTTCCGCCATGTGGAGGGCCAGGTGGTGGTCATCGGCGCCTTTCCCGGCGTGGACGGCATCCTGCCCCGCTGCGCGGTGGTGGAGGCTGATCCGCGCCCCGGCGCTTATCCCATCGCCGCCATGGATGCGCTGTTGCCCGGATGTGGCGGGGCGATCGTGAATTCCTCGGCGCTCATCAACCGCAGCCTGCCGCGTATCCTGCGCCTGGCCGGCAGCCGCCCCATCGCGCTGGTGGGGCCGTCCACGCCCATGACGCCACGGCTTTACGATTACGGCGTGGAAACGCTGGGCGGCCTTCTGGTGCATGACCCGGAAGGATTGGCACAGGCGGTGGAGGCCGGCGCGCTGCCGCGCGACTTCACCCGCTTCGGCCGCTACGCCCATGTGAATGGAGGTGTCGCCGGCGACCCGGCAGATCCGGCCGGTGCTCATGATGCGCATCTGAATGGATAGACATCAAATCCTGAATGAAAAACATTGAATGATATATTGACATTATTAAGTAATAAAAATATTACTATTTAAATGGCAATGTTAAATACATTGCGGATCTGATGCGCCGTAGAGCGCGTCCGAGACGGCTTGAGCCGCACTCCTTTTCAGCATTGTTGCCTGGGATGCTCGCATCCATGGGCCTGCCGGAGGCTGCCATGCCGCTGTTGCCACGCCTTTATCCTGTTTTCCATGTCGTTCCGGGCCTGCGGGAGTGATGCCATGCGCCCGGAGATCTGCCTGAATCGCTGCATCCTCGAGATGCGTCTCGATGGACATGAGTTCGACACCATCGCCGTCGCCTTGGCCGAGTGCGCGGTCGACATGCTGGTCGCCGCCGGCTTTCGCGAGGCGGCGCTGGACGGCGGCATCGAGGAGGTGGTGGACGCCATTTGGAGCCATGCCGCCCGCCTGCGTCGCCATCACCCCGCCGCGCGGCCCAGGCTCACCCTCGTGCAAGGTCTCAAGCCGTGAATGCGCTCACCATCGGCTCGCAGGCGTGGCGTCCCGCCCTCACCATCGTGGGGCTTTCCGTGATGCGCGGCGGGCGGCCCATCCTCAACGAGATTTCCACCGCGTTCGCGGAAGGCACCATCACCGCCGTGGTGGGGCCGTCCGGCGTTGGCAAAACCACGCTCATGAACGTGCTGAACGGCCTGGTGGCGCCGCAGGCGGGGCGGGTGGCGGTGGCGGGGCTCGGCGGCCTCGGGGAACCGGGCGTGCTGCGCGAGATGCGCCGGCGCACCGCCATGGTGTTTCAGGACCATGCCCTCATCGGCCGCCTTCCCGCCATCGACAATGTGCTGCTGGGCCTCGCCGATACCCGCCATCCGCTTTCGCTTCTGCCCTGGCCGCGCGCGGCGCGGGAGCGGGCGGCGCTGGCCCTGGCGGACGTGGGGCTCTTGTCCCGCGCCACCGCCCGCACCGACACCCTCTCCGGCGGTGAGCGCCAGCGGGTGGGCATAGCGCGCGCCCTGGTGCGCGCGCCGCGCCTGATCCTCGGCGACGAGCCGTTCGCCTCGGTGGACCCGGTGCTGGCCCGCCGGCTGGGCGGCGAACTGCGCCGGCTGGTGGTGCGCGACGGGCTCACGGCGGTGCTCGTGCTGCACCAACTCCAGCTTGCCCGTGTCCTGGCGGACCGCATCGTCGGCCTGTCCGGCGGGCGGGTCGCCTTCGACGGTCCGGCCGGCGCCTTCGATGCCGAGGCCGAGGCCGCCATTTTTTCTGCCCCCGCGCCCAATGGCGACCGCGTTCTGTCGCCGGACAACTCCTGAGAGGATCAACATGACCTTTTCGTTTCGGGTCCCCCCGCGAAAAGCCCTTGCCGCGGCCGCGCTGGCGGTGGCCGGGTTGTTCACCGCGAGCGTGCCGCAGGCGCTGGCGGAAAAGCCGCAAAAGCTGGTGGTGGGCCTGCTGCCGGGCGAATCCGCCCCGACCGTGATGCGCCTCAACGAGCCGCTGCGCACCTATCTGGAAAAGAAGCTCGGACTGCCGGTCGAGCTGGTGGTGGGCGCCAATTACGCGGCCACCGGCGAGGCGCTGCGGTTCGGCCGCATCGACATCGCCTATCTCGGCCCGGTCACCTACATCCTGCGTTCGCGGGCCTCGAAGCTCGAGCCGTTCGCCCGTCCGTCCCACGCGGTGGTGGGCCCCACCTTCGAGGCCGTCATCATCGTGCCGAAGGACAGCCCGGCCCAGTCGCTGAAGGATCTGAAGGGCACCGAAATCGCCTTCGGCGATCCCGCCTCCACCTCGGGCACCTGGGTGCCGCGCTGGCAGCTGCTCGATGCCGGCCTTGCCTCCGGGCGCGACTATACGCTGCGGGTGCTGGGCGCCCATGACGCGGTGGCTCTGGCCGTGGCCGGCAAGAAAGTGACCGCCGGCGGCCTCTCCAAGCCCATTTACGATCGCCTCATCAAGGAGGGGAAAATCTCGCCAGACCAGGTGCGCGTGCTGGCCGTTTCCCCGCCCATTCCCGAATACATGTGGACCTTCCGCGAGGGCCTCGACCCGGCGTTCAAGGAGGAGATCCGCAAGGCCTTCATCTCGGTTGACGATCCCGAGGCGCTCAAGGTGTTCCGGGCCGAGGCCTTCATTCCGGCGGTGGATTCGGACGTCGACCGGGTGCGGATCTGGATCGATGCCATCAAGAACACCAATCCCGACGCCATTCCGCCTGTGCAATGAGCGCATCGCTCTCCCTTAACGTCGCGGCCATCCTTGAGGATGGCCGCAGGCGGACCCGCCGCACGCTCCTGGGCACCGCAATGGGCGTTGCGGTGATCCTGTCCGCCTTCATCTATGCCGGCGCATTCGATCTGGGCCGGTATGTGGATGCTGTTCCAACCATCTGGCGGCTGGCCTGTGATGCCATGCCGCCCGACTTCAGCCGCTGGCATGCCTGGGGCCGCCCCCTGCTCGAAACCCTCTCCATGAGCGTTGCCGGCACCGTCGCCGGCGCCCTCGTGGCGTTGCCCCTGGCGGCGCTGGCGGCGCGCAACTTCGTGCATACGCCGTTCATCGGCGAGCCGGTGCGGCTGTTCCTCAATGTGCTGAGATCCATTCCCGGCCTGATCTGGGGCGTGATCTTCGTGGCGGCGGTGGGGTTCGGCCCGCTGCCGGGCATCCTGGCCCTTGCCACCCACACCACCGGCATGCTTGGCAAGTTCTTCGCCGAGACCATCGAGCATGTGGAGACCGGCCCCGGCGATGCTCTGCGGGCCCATGGCGTGTCGCGGCTCGGGGTGCTGCGCTTCTCGATCCTGCCGCAGGTGCTGCCGCGATTGGTGGATGTGAGCGTCTATCGGTGGGAGCACAATCTGCGGGCCGCCACCACCCTCGGCGCGGTCGGTGCCGGCGGGCTGGGGCTGGAGATCGTCACCGCCTTCCACCTGTTCGAATACAGGGAGGCCTCGGCGCTGATCCTGGTGTTGCTCGCGCTGGTGACGCTCATCAATGTGGTCGGCGCGACAGTGCGGCGCCGGTTCCTCGGGAGTGTCGCAGGGTAGGACATTCCAAGGCCTCCCCCGATGGGGGAGGCCGCCCGCTCAATATTCCTGAAGATCTTCCTCCGCACTCCCGGAGCGGCGGTTCAGGGCGCGGCGGATCCAGAGCGGCGGCACGCCCGTCATCAGCCGCTGCACCTGGGCGATCACATCGTCGATGTCGCGTACCCGCTCGCTCTTGACCGGAAACACCTTGAGGTCGTGCACCCGCACCGCAGCCACATCGCTGAGGCCGAGGGTGAACAGCACGGCGCAGCCGTCGAGGGCCTCCACCCGCTCCACCAGGGGATCGCGCCCGGTGCCGTCGTCGTCGCCCATGTCGTCCATGATGCAGCGCCCGCCGTTGGCCGCCTTGCCGCCGCCGGAGGCCTTGCCCTTGGCGCGGCGCTGGAAGTGGACCACATCCACGAATTCGGAGCCCTTCGGCGTCACGTCGTAGAACACCACCTGCTTGGCGGCGGCGAAATTGGCGTCAAGCTGGATGAGGCTGTCAGTGGTGACGGCGATGCGCAGGGTCGGCGTCTGGGTTTCAGGGGCCATGGGACTATCCTTTCGCCTTTCAGGTCATGGGCTGGCCCACCACCATCACCTCGCGGGCGAAACGGGGGCGGAAGGCGGCCGGCAGGGACAGATCGTCGGGGGTGCGGGCGCGCCACCTGGGCAGCTCCGCGAGGGCGATGCGGCCCTCGCGCGTCGCCTCCACCGGAATGATGTGAAGCGTCTGGTCGTGCACCAGGAAGAAATCGATGGGATAGCGCGCGGCATCGCGATGGGCCGGCGGGATCTCGAAGGCCAGCGCGCCATCGGCTACGCTCGACTTGGGATTGTCGCAGTCGAGGCGGAAATGGCGGTTGAAGGACGACGCGCGGCGGAATTGGTAGAGGATGCGGTCTTCGTCGGCAAAGCGCTTGATCTCGGCGACGATGTCGAAGAAATACTCGGCCAGCATCGCCTCCACATAGGCCTCCGGATAAGGGCTTTCGGCCGCGGCGAGCCAATAGGCGGTCATGGCCTCGATCAGGTCGAGCCCGGCCACGGTGATCTCCAGCGAAAGCGCGACCCGGTCGATGGCGCCGTTGAAGCGCACGATGGCGTCACGCATCTCCACGTGTCCTTGGGGGTGGAAGGCCACCGTGCGGGCTATGCGCACGATGCGATAAAGCTCGGCGACGATCTTGTCGGTGCGGCTCGCCTTGGGCAGGTCGAGATAGCGCTGCCAGGAGGTGCGCCCCGGCGCGCCGGGGTGGCGCGCGGACAGCACCGCGTCCACCAGAAAGGCGGCCCGGCAGACCGCCGCGATCGGCGCCAGCGGCAGCTCCGGCGGCGGCGGGTCGGGAAGGAAGCTTAGCGCCTTGCGCTTGGTGTAAAGCTCGATCTGCCGGTGCTCGGGCCCGGCAAGCCGGCGTGGCCAGCCGAAGGCGGAATCCGCTGCGAGGCGCTCCATGAAGCTCATTGCCGGATCCTTTGCGGCGGGCCTGGGAGGGTGAAGGGGGGTGGCGCACCACCCCCCGACAGGTCGTCAAGGCTTCCGCCGGCTCACCAGGTGTTCAGGATCCACTCGCGGTCATGAGTATATTCCATGTGCGCGAACATGGCATTGGCGATGGCCTCGCCGAGCAGCATGGCGCCCTGGTAGCCCATGGTGGGCTGACGATAGAGCCCGGCCCGGTCGAAGGTGGGGAAGCCCACCCGCGCCATGGGGATCTTGTGGTCGATGGCCACATAGCGCCCCTTGGAATGACCGAGAATCAGGTCCAACTTGTAGTCGGGATCCTTCAGGCGCTTCTCCAGCTCCCAGAGGTCGGCGTTGCACACCACCTCCATGTCCCAGTTCACCTTGTCCTTCAGGGCCAGGATGCGGGGATCGCGTTTGTACTTGGTGTTGTCATCGCCGAGCAGGAGAAGAACCGGCTTCAGCTCCACCTCGATGCAGAATTCGGACAGACCGATCACCAGGTCGGGATGACCGAAGATCGCCACCCGCTTGTCGGCGAAGAACATGTGGGCGAGGTCTTGAAGCGCGTCGAGGGCGATGCCGCGCTCCTTCACCAGGCTCTCGGGGATGGGCTTGCCGGTGATCTCGCTGATCTTCCGC
The DNA here is from genome assembly GCF_021730435.1 of Xanthobacter agilis. GTDB lineage: Bacteria > Pseudomonadota > Alphaproteobacteria > Rhizobiales > Xanthobacteraceae > Xanthobacter > Xanthobacter agilis. The sequence continues at coordinate 117,963 of NZ_JABWGX010000011.1, read as the reverse complement.
AGCATCGCATCCGTATTGGCGATGCCGTAGGGGGTGGAGACGAGGTGATGGGGCACCTCGAACTCGTCGCGCAGGAATTCGCCGGTGGACGCACCCTCATAACGGGCGAGCGCCAGGGAGGCGAACGCCCCGCTGGAGGCGCGGATGTCTTCCACCGTGGTCCGCCCGTGGGTGTGAATGGACTTGTCCGGAAGCATCGGGGAATCGAAGTCTTCCGTATCCATGAAGATGCTTGCGTCCACATCCATGGCGGCGGCGTAGCGCTTCAGGAGCGTCACGTCGCCGGGATTGACCCAGCCGGGGAAGAGGTTGAGCTTGCCGGAGGGCTCCGCCTTCTTCTTGGCGATGGTCTTGAAGGTGGAAAGCACGCACTCCGAGTAACCACCCACCTGGCTCGACTTGAAGCTCGGCGTGTGCACCGGAACCACGTACACCTCGCGATCCGGAAACTCCTCCTTGATCATCTTGTTGCAGACGTTGATGGAGCCTTCCACGTCGTCGCCGATGACTTCGGTGGAGCAGGTGGTGATGATCTGGATGATCCGCAGGTGGGGATAGCGGCGCACCAGCGCCATCACCCCATCCTGCATGCGGGCGTGGCCGCCGAACACCGCCGATTCCTCATGCAGCGACGTGGAGGCGATGTCGAAATTCTCCTTGAAGTGCTGGGCGAACAGCAGCCGCACGAACATGGTGCAGCCCTGTCCTCCATGCACGAGGGGAATGCAGTCCTTCATGCCGATCCCGGCATATTGGGCGCCGGCCGGCTGGCAATCATACATCGGATTGATGATGCCGGCCCGGTCGCGGGACGTGATTTCGCAACCCATGGCGGGTTCCTTGTCTGAAAGGTTGAGGTGTCGCCGCGCGGGCGCGGCGTGCTCCGGGCCCCATCCCCGGCTGTGACGCGCCTTGCCGCGTCACAGCCGGGGCGGGCCCGTGCGGAGCGGGACGGACAGATCGCGCAAGACCGTCCGGGCTCCGGCAGATGTGCGCCCTCGCCGTCAGTAGAGCGAGTGATTGAGCTCGTGGTTCAAGGACTTGGTGATGGTGTGCTCCACCAGCCTATCCTTGAGGCTGCCCATCAGCGCGTCGGCCTCCTCCGGCGCCACCTCGGCGATCCAGGGGAAGCGGCTCTTGAAGTCGCCCACCATGAGAAGCGCATCGGCGTAGAAGATCTTGTGCATGGGGGTGTCGCGCTTCGGCTCGCGGCCGGCGAGAAGATCGGTGGCGGTCGCGAGGATGCCGTCGATATTCTCCTGCCGGTCCCAGGAGCGGGAGGAGAACTGCCACAGGCAGCGCTCCTGCACATAGCCGAACAATTGATCCACCTGCTCGGGGCTCATTCCGCGGCCTCCTTGAAGGCGGCCGGAGCCGTGCCGCGAATATCCGTGCCCGCGAGCTTCAGGAGCGGGTTGTGCACGGCATTGTAGGTGTCGCGGGCGAGATTCACGAAACCTTCGAAGCCCATGTAGGGGCCGTTGTGGTAGCCGTGGCCGTTGACGTAGGGGATGTGCAGCTTCTTGACCAGCTCGCCCACGCGCGGGCCGGTGAAGATGACATCCGGCTTCACCTTCTCGATGATCTCGAAGAATTCCAGTTCGTTGCCGTCATCGATGTAATAGGTGCCGGACTGGCCACGGGCGATAACCTTCTCGAAGTCTTCCTGGTGGCCGAACTTGGAGGACATGGCGACCACCTGGATGCCGAGGTCGTCTTCCACCGACTTGGTCCAGTGCCACAGGCGCGGACCGCCGGTCCAGATCGCCATCTTGGTGCCCTGGAGCCGTTCCTTGTACCAGTCGAGCTTGCCCTTCCACTTCTCGTATTCGTCGGCGATCAGCGCTTCGCCGCGATCCTCGATGCCGAAGAAGGCGCAGATCTTGCGGATGCCTTCGGCCATGTAGCTGAAACCCCAGGAATCGATGTCCAGGCGGGGAATGCCGTAGCGCTTCTTCAGCTCGTTGGCGATGTAGCCAGAGGAGCGGGCGCAGTTGACCACGTTCAGTTGGGCGCGATGCATGCCGCGCAGGGCATCATAGGTGCCGTTGCCGGTGAAATGGGCGATGACCTGGATGCCGAGCTTGTCCCAATAGGTCTGGAGCAGCTGGGTATCACCCTGGATGTTGAAGTCGCCGATGAAGTTCATCGTGTAGTCGGAGGTGATTTCCGGCTCCAGCGAGCCCACCTTCTCGTTGATCCAGCCGATGTTGAGCACATGGTGGCCCTTGGACTGGGAGACGCCGGCGAATCCGGGGCATTCGCAGGTGAAGATGTCCACCTCGGGGCGCTCGGACATCACCTTCTTCGCCACCGCCTTGATATCGTCGCCGATGAGCGCCGTGGGGCAGGTGGTGTAGACGAACATGCGCTTCACGTCGGGCATTTCGTCGAAGGCTTCGTTGATGGACTTTTCAAGCCGCTTCTCGCCGCCGAAGACGATATGGCTTTCCTTCATGTCCGTCGACCAGACATACTTCATGTTGAAGTGGCCGTTGTCGGTCGGATAGCGCTTGGTGTGCCAGGTGTCGTAGGCGCAGCCGATGGGGCCGTGGATCATCTGGATCGTGTCTTTGAGCACGCCGCCGATCACGAGCTTGGCCCCGCAGAAGGCGCAGCCGCGCTCGGACAGGGTGCCCGGAATCGTGGACGCATTGGAAACAGGCAGGTAATCCCGCGAGTCCTCGCCATCCACCTTCAGGTAGATATGCTGCTGGCGCTCAGGAATATCCTTGTCGCACTCAAGCAAGACCATAGGCATGGGTTGAGCTCCTCACTCATGTGAGCATGGCCGGAAGTTGCGGCGGTGACGATCCCGTGCAGCAGCCGGCCGACAACGCGGCCGGCATCCGCGCAGAGGGTCCGGATATCTTTCCGAACCGCGTCGGCATCCCCATCGCAGGAAGCGTGCCAGAGCCGGTGGAGACTATGTCTCGTCGCATTCGGGCCTGGGTGCTGCAAAAAAAGGTGACCGCGTCCAGTCGCGGCTGCACGAATTGGTACGAAGCTGCGAAAAAGCGTACGCGCCAGTGCGAGAGACCCGGAAAAAGCCGGTGCCTGCGCTTGAAAACACTTCTGGCACGACTGTTGCGATTGAGTTCTCGAGCCGCCGCAGCCGGGCTCCTCGCCCTGCGGCGCGTGAAGTATCCATCTTCGATCGCGAGCATCGGGCAGACGCCGTGAATCCGCGCGCGCCGGCACGGTTTCGCGACCAAGGGGGCGCCATGTATCAGCCATCAGAGTATCAGCCATCAGATGAGCCATCGCAGGGCCATGTTGCGTCGCCGGTCGCCGCGGCAAACGGGAATGCCCGCGCCGCGGGCGGACCTGCGCTGCGGATTGCCGTCGCCTCCCGCGATGGCGCGCGCATCGACCAGCATTTCGGCCAGACCGAAACCTTCGACATCTACAATGTCACGACCGACGGCCCCGCGCTGGTGGAACGGCGCGTGATCGCGGAACATGAGCGCGAGGGTGAGGAACGGCGCGACACCATCTATCGCCTGATCGGCGACTGCCGCATGCTGCTGGTGGCGAAGATCGGCGCGACGCCGCAGGAGGTGCTCGCCTCCAAGGGGGTCGAGGCCACCGACCTGCATGCCGGCAAGGGCGTCGCGGCCGCGCTCGCGGAGGTGTTCACGGCCAAGACCGCCGCGGCCGACGCCGGCCCCCTGGACGCCTCCGACTTCCGTCTGCTCCATACCATGCTGCGGGTGGCGGACCTGGACCGCTCCATCGATTTCTACACGCGCCAACTCGGCATGACCGTGCTGGAGCGTCGCGAGCACAAGAAGAACCAGTTCTCGCAAGCGTATCTCGGGTATGGCGGCGGTTTTGCGCAGATGACGCTGGAGCTGGTGCAGAACTGGCAGCGGGAGGCGCCCTACGTGGCTGGGGATGGCTTCGGCCACATCGCCGTTTCCGTTTCCTCCATCACCCGCTTGTGCGACCGGCTGGCCGCCCAGGGGGTCCCCATGCCCCGCCCGCCGCGTCCGCAGCGGCACGGCGAGAGCGTCGTGGCCTTCGTCGAAGACCCCGACGGCCACCGCATCGAACTTGTTCAGGCGCCCGAGAACGCCTGAGCCGTTTCCCACCAGACTTGAAACGAGAAGGATTGGAACAGATGTCGTTGCGTCAGATCGCGTTCTACGGAAAGGGGGGGATTGGCAAGTCCACCACGTCCCAGAACACCCTCGCCGCCCTTGTGGATAAGGGGCAGAAGATTCTCATCGTCGGCTGCGATCCGAAGGCCGATTCCACGCGCCTCATCCTGCACGCCAAGGCCCAGGACACGGTTCTGAGCCTTGCCGCCAACGCCGGCTCGGTTGAAGACCTGGAGCTGGAAGATGTGATGAAGGTCGGCTACGGCGGCATCAAGTGCGTGGAATCTGGCGGTCCGGAGCCGGGCGTGGGCTGCGCGGGGCGCGGCGTCATCACCTCCATCAATTTCCTGGAGGAAAACGGCGCCTATGACGATGTGGATTATGTCTCCTATGACGTGCTCGGCGACGTGGTGTGCGGCGGCTTCGCCATGCCCATCCGCGAGAACAAAGCGCAGGAAATCTATATCGTCATGTCCGGCGAGATGATGGCGCTGTACGCGGCCAACAACATTGCCAAGGGCATTTTGAAATATGCCAATTCCGGCGGCGTGCGGCTCGGTGGCCTGGTCTGCAACTCGCGCCAGACCGACCGCGAATGGGACCTTGCCGATGCCCTGGCGCGGCGGCTCAACTCGCGGCTCATCCATTTCGTGCCGCGCGCCAACATCGTGCAGCACGCCGAGCTGCGCCGCATGACGGTGGTGGAATACGCCCCCGACAGCGCCCAGGCGGACGAATATCGGCAGCTTGCGGAAAAGGTGCATGCGAACAAAGGCAACGGCACCATTCCCACCCCCATCACCATGGAAGAACTGGAGGATCTGCTGCTCGACTTCGGCATTCTGAAGACCGAGGAGCAGCAACTTGCCGAGCTCGCAGCGAAGGAAGGTGCGCGGGCCGCAGTCTGACGCCGCTTTCCGGGGCGCGGCGCCAGCGCCGCGCCCCGCCCCGCCCCGGGGTGTGCTGGAAATCCATTGGAGGAGAGGGCATGTCGGTCGAATCAGCCGTCGCCTACATTCGCCGGATGCGGTCGGATGATGATTTTCGACGCAAGATGAACGAGGTCAGTGAAGACGATGACGCGAGCTGGACGGAGATCCGCAGCGCGGGATTCGATTTCACCATGAAGGAGTTCAAGCTGGCGCAGGACGAAATCTACAAGGAATATGGCATTACACCCATGTAGCCATCGCGGGTACCCATGCGGCCGCCCGGGAGTCGCGCGTGGTGGAATGCTGGCAGACCAACTCGGCCGCTCGTCCTGCAGGGACGGGCGGCTTTTTCGCGACTGTCGTGGGGGTCGGGTGGAGCATCGCGGCCTTCTTGCGCCGGCGGGCCTGGGACCGCGCCGGCGCCGTGTTGGCGTGCGGCTGGCGGGCCTATCGCCGATAGCGCAGCACCGCTTCGCGTTTCGCGGAGAAATGGCCGGCGATCTCCTGCGCCAGCGTGTCATCCACCGGGATGCCATAGGCGGTGGCTGCCTTGGTGATCTGCTCCGCGGGCACGCCCTGGAGCGAGGCGAAGCCGGCATTGGCAAGCGCCATCACGCGCTTCTTGAGCCCGTCGTCCGATGTGGCCGCCAGCCAGGTGTCGCGCAGCGTACCGGGCGTGTAGTCGCCGTCCAGGGTGAAGCTGGAATTGCAGCCGCGGATGGCCGCGGCCATGGCGATGTCGGCCAGAAGCAGATGAAAGCGCTGGTTCTCGGTCAGCTCACTCATGGAAGTCTCCTGCGGCTCGAGCGGGGGCTCACGGCGTGTCGTTGGCCGCCGCGCCGCGCCGATAGTTCTTGTAGTTGATGCCGTGCTTTTCCATCCGCAGGCCGAGGATGCGCCGGGTGAGGCCCAGGTCCTTCGCGGCCTCGGTGGTGTTGCCGTGGTGGTTCTTCAGGGCTTCGACGATCATCTCGTATTCGACCGCTTGGATCTTGGCCTCCAGCCCGCAGCCGAAGCTGGTGCCGGTCTCCGCGGAGGTCTGGAGTGAGGGCGGCAGGTTATAGCCGTGGATCACGCTGTCGTCGGAGAGGATCACCGAGCGCTCGATCACGTTCTCCAGCTCGCGCACGTTGCCGGGCCAGTGATAGGCCATCAGCATGTTGAGGGCGGGGGTGGAGATGCGCTTCACCTCCTTGCCGGTGTCTTCCGCGCATTTCGCGACGAAATGGTCGGTCAGCAGGATCACGTCGCTTGCCCGGTCGCGCAGGGGTGGGATGGTGATGGGGAAGACGTTGAGCCGGTAATACAGGTCCTCGCGAAAGGTGCCCTTCTCCACCATCTCCGGCAGGTTGCGGTTGGTGGCGGCGATGATCCGCAGATCGACCCGGATCGGCTTCGAGCCACCGACCCGGTCGAAGGTCTTTTGCTGCAGCACGCGCAGGAGCTTGGCCTGCATGGGCAGGGACAGCTCGCCCACTTCGTCGAGGAAGATGGTGCCGCCATCGGCCAGCTCGAAGCGTCCCTTGCGGGTGCCGAGCGCGCCGGTGAAGGCGCCCTTCTCATGGCCGAACAGCTCGCTTTCGATGATGCTTTCCGGCAGCGCGGCGCAATTGAACACCACGAACGGCCCCTCGGCGGAGGGGCTGTTATAGTGGATCGCGTTAGCCACCAGCTCCTTGCCGACCCCGCTCTCGCCCAGCACCAGCACGGTGGCCTTGGTGGCGGCCACCTTCTGGATGAGGCCATAGACCTCCTGCATGGGCTTGGAATTGCCGATGATGTTGGAGGGCTTGAACCGCTGGCGCAGCGCGCTCTTCAGGCGGCGGTTCTCGTTCTCGAGCCGCACCTTCTCCACGTTTTCCAGCAGATACAGTTCCACCGCCGGCGCGATCATGGAGGCGATGGTGGCGATCAGCTCCACGTCTTGTTTCAGGAGCCGTTGATCGAGATAGACACGCTCGGCGCTGATGGTGCCGTGCACCTTGCGCGAATGGATGATGGGCACGCAGAAGAAGGAGGCGCGCGCGGCGCTGCCGTCCTCATGGGCGCGGGTGCGGTCCAGAAAGCGCGGGTCGGCGGCAAGGTGCGGCACCACGATGGGCTTGCCGGTCTCCACCACCTCTCCGGTCAATCCCTCGCCCGGAAGATAGATGCCGCGCGACTTCTCTTCTTCCGTGAGGCCGAAGCTCTCATGGATGAAGATGGTCTCCGAGCCCCTGTCATAAAGGGTGACGGTGCCGCGGTGAACCTTGAGGCGCCTTTGCATCACCTTGAGGATGATGGCGAGGGACTTCGTCAGGTCTTCGTTTTCAGCGATCACCTGGCTGATCTGGTAGAGGATGGGCAGCACGTTGATCCGGCATTCGCCGGTGAAACAGTGCGTGAAGTCTTCGATTGTGTCGTCGACGTCCACGGTGACGATTTCCTCGGCAAGCATTGCAAAGCCAATCCCATCGGTGCACCGGCATCGTGGGTGAGTTTCGCAATTTCGGGACCATCCCGTCTCTGGCAGACGATGCCATTCTCACACACGTTATATAATTTTGGGAATATCCAAACTGCAGCGTCTCGGGATTTTTTGTCGGCGGCCTGTGGATCGAACGGAAATGTACAAATGCCGCGTTCATGGCCGCGTTTGTACGAAAAACAGGACCCTGCGGGCAGGCAGCGCGGGCGGGAGGCGGCTTGGTAAAGCCCATGTGCGTCCGTGGTTTGGTCGGCGCGGGGCCTGGAATCCGGCGCTGGCCCGCCGCTTGCTACTCCTGTGGTCATGTTCCCGTGGATATATCGGGATCCGTCTTCACGGAGGGTCACATGACGCCCGACGAGATCAAGGCTCTCATGAACGAGCCGGCTTGTGCCCACAACAAGAAGTCCAAATCCGGCTGCGCCAAGCCGAAGCCGGGCGCCACCCAGGGTGGATGCTGCTTCGATGGCGCCCGCAACGCGCTGCTGCCCATCTGTGATGTCGCGCACATCGTGCACGGCCCCATCGGCTGCGCCGGTTCGTCCTGGGACAATCGCGGCACCCGCTCGGGCGGCTCCGACATCTACCGCATCGGCATGACCACCGATCTCAACGACATGGATGTCATCACCGGCCGCGGCGAGAAGCGCCTGTTCAAGGCGATCGGCCAGGCGGTCGCGGACCATGCCCCGGCCGCGGTGTTCGTCTACAACACCTGCGTGCCGGCGCTCCAGGGGGACGATATCGAGGCGGTGGCGAAGGCCGCCGCGGCGCGTTTCGACGTGCCGGTGGTGCCGGTGGATTGCGCGGGCTTCTACGGCAACAAGAATCTCGGCAACCGCATCGCCGGGGACGCCGCCTATCGCCACATCATCGGCACGCGCGAGCCCGACCCGGTGCCGCCCGAGGCCGAGATCCCCGGCATCCGCCGTCACGACATCAACCTCATCGGTGAATGGAACGTGGGCGGCGAATTCTGGAATGTGGCGCCGTTGTTCGATGAGCTGGGCCTGCGGATCCTGTGCAGCTTCTCCGGCGACAGCCGCTTCCACGAGGTGCAGACCATGCACCGGGCCGAGGCGAGCATGGTGGTGTGCTCCAAGGCCATGCTGCATGTGGCGCGCAAGCTGGAGGACGATCACGGCGTGCCGTGGTTCGAGGGCAGCTTCTACGGGGTGGCCGACACCTCCCAGGCGTTCCGGGACTTCGCGTGCCTCTTGGGCGACGACGACCTGTCAGCGCGCGTCGCGGCGCTCGTGGCCCGCGAGGAAGCCAAGGTGGCCGCCGCATTGGCCCCGCTGCGGGCGCGGCTCGCCGGCAAAAGGGTGCTCATCTTCACCGGCGGCTACAAGTCGTGGTCGGTGGTTTCGGCCATGCAAGACCTGGGCATGGTGGTGGTGGCCACCGGCACCGAGAAATCCACCGAGGAGGACAAGGCCCGCATCCGCGCCCTGATGGGCCCCGAGGCCCGCATGATTTCGGACAACGATCAGACCGCACTCATCCAAACCTATCACGCGTGCGGCGCCGACATTCTCATCGCCGGGGACCGCTACATCTACCCGACGCTGAAGTCGCGCATTCCCTTCCTCGACATCGACCATGTCCGGCGCATCGGCTACGCGGGCTATGACGGCCTCGTCGAGCTGGCCCGCAACATCGACCATGCGGTGCATTCGCCGGTGTGGGCGGCGGTGCGCGACACGCCGCCGTGGCGGCGCGTGGCCCGTGTCGCCACGCGGCCGGCGGCATGAGGGCGCGGTGATGGCTGAAATCGTCCTGCCCACCAAGCCGCTGGCGGTGAATCCGCTGAAGGCGAGCCAGCCCATCGGCGCTTCGCTGGCGTTCCTGGGGCTGGCCGAGGCCATGCCGCTGGAGCACGGCGCGCGCGGCTGCACCAGCTTCAACAAGCTGTTCTTCATGCGTCATTTCAACGAGCCGATCGCGCTCCAGACCACGGCCATGGATCAGACCACGACCGTGCTCGGGGCCGACGACGCCGTGGTGGAGGCGTTGGCCACCATCTGCGAAACCAACCGGCCGCGGGTCATTGGCCTTGTCACCACAGGGCTTTCCGAGATGCAGGGCGCCGACGTGCCCCGCACCATCACCGCCTTCCGCAAACGCCGTCCGGATTTTGCCCATGTGGCGGTGGTGCCGGTGAGCGCATCCGACACCCTGGGCTGTCTGGAGAGCGGATTTGCCGCCGCCGTGACCGCCATGGTGGAAACCCTGGTGCCGCGGGCCGACCTTGCTGGCCGGCGCGCCGGCCAGGTGAATGTTCTCGCCTCCGCCATGCTCTCGCCGGGCGATCTCGACGAGGTGAGGAACTGGATCGAGGCGTTCGGCCTTAGGCCCATCATCCTGCCGGACCTTGCCGGCTCCCTCGACGGGCATCTGATCGAGGAGGGCTATTCCACCCTCACCTATGGCGGCACCAGCCGCGCCGACATCGCCACCATGGGGGAATCGGTGGCAACCCTGGTGGTTGGTCCCTCCCTCGACAAGGCGGCCGATGCCCTCAAGGCCCGCACCGGCGTGCCGGATCGGCGGTTCGCCAGTCTCACCGGCCTTGAGGCCGCCGACGCCTTCACTTTGGCGCTGGCCGACATTTCCGGCCGAGATGTGCCCGCCGGCATCGAACGGCAGCGGGCGCGGCTCACCGATGCCATGGTGGATTGCCAGTTCCAGTTCGGCGGCGCTCGTGTGGCGGTGGCTGCCGATGCAGATCTTTTGGCCGCGCTCACTGGCTTTTTCCACGCCATGGGCGCGCGGGTGGCGGCGGTGTCCTCGACCCGCGCCGGCCATCTCTCAAGCCTGCCGGTGGAGACCGTGGTGGTGGGGGATCTGGCCGATCTCGAATGGCTCGCGCGCGAGCAACAGGTGGACATGATCGTCACCAATTCGCACGGCGCGGAGATCGCCGCGCGCACAGGCGCGACGCTGCTGCGCGCCGGATTCCCGATCTATGATTCCTATGGCGCCCATGCGGATTCCGCCATCGGCTACGGCGGCACGCGCCGTCTGGTGTTCAAGGCGGCGGATCTGCTCGTCGCCCATTACCAGGAAATCGCACCGTATCGCTCGCGCTACCGCTCCGCGCCCCCCGCGCGGGCCGTGGGAGGGAGGTCCTGATGCTGAAGGTCGCTTTCGCCTCCAATGACCAAACCACCGTCAACCTGCACTTCGGCGGCGCCGAAAGCCTGGTGCTGTACGATGTCGCGCCCGGCCGGGCGGACCTGATCGGCGTCGGCGCGTTCCTGAGAGCCGATCAGGTGGGGGAAAGCGGTCGCGCCGGCCTGACCGGGACCGTTCAGGATAAGGTGCTGGCCAAGCTTGACTTTCTGGAGGGCTGCCATGCCGTTTATGCGGCTTCCATCGGCACGTCCTCCATCCGTCGGCTGATGGGCGTGGGGATTCAGCCCATTATCGTGGATACCGGCCACGACATCGTGGACCTGCTCAACGAAGTCAGCCTCGCCCTCGTTTATGGCGGCCTCGCCTGGGTCGAGAAGGCCAGGCTCAAGGCGCAGGCGCCGACCGTTTCCGTCCCGCCAGCCGCCGGCATCGCCGGCCAGAGCCATCGCCTCGTGTCCTCACTTGAAGAGCTGGAGTGATCCCGATGACCGACACCGCAGCCATTGCCTCGTCCGATGCGTCGCCCGCCGTTCTCTGCGGGGACGACGCCGACGCCTTCGCCGGTCGCGCCACGCTCAGCGAGGCCGAGCGCCTCGCTCTGATCGCCGCTACCATCGAGGAGATCCGACCCATCATCCGCGCCGATGGCGGGGATCTCGAACTGATCGCGGTGCGCGGTGAGCGGGTGGAGGTGCGCCTCACCGGCACCTGCCTGTCGTGCTCGCTCGCGGGCCAGACGCTCGGTGGTATTCGCCGCCGGCTCATGGCCGTGCTCGATATTCCGGTGATGGTCGTTCCCATCATCGGCTGACCCCGTGTCCCAGCGGCAGGGTTGCGCATTGCGGCGCTGCTCCAGGACGCGGCCTTGAGGCGGCGCTTCGAACGAGCGTGTTTCCGCTCCGCCCGCAGCCGTACCAGCGGAGAAAACGGCATGAACGTGATGTCCCCGCCCTCCGAGGCGATTCCCCTTCCGCCCGGCGATGCCGATGTGGCGCTGTCGGGGGTGTGCGAGATCGCCGAGATCCTCGCCGAGCCGCAGCCGCCGGCGTGCGCCATCGGCGCGGCCCTGGGCGTCCTGTCGCGTTTCTGCGGGCTCGATCATGGGCTTGTCTGCATCGTTGACGACACCGGCGCTCCGCGTCCGCTCGCCGCCGGCGCTGGAGAGGCCAGCGCGGCGGCGGAGCGCGCGGGTGGCGCCTTTCTGGCGGAAATCGCCGACACGGCGCTGCCGTCCGTGGCGCGCACGCCGGGTTGCGCGGGGGGAGACAAGGAGGTCCGTATCGGCGTGCCCATAAAGGAAGCGGGCCGGGTGGTCGGCACCTTGAGCGTGGAGCGCCTGCGGCGGTCGGGCATGGCGGGCAGTTGCGACGAGGATCTGCGGGTTTTGACCGTGGTGGCGAGCCTCGTGGCGGCCGCGTTGCGCGTGGCCCCGCCACCGAAGGAGTTGGCGCCGCCGGTGGAGACGCCGCCCGGCGCGCCGCCGCGCCCGCGCGACCTGGGCATCGTCGGGTCCAGCGCGGCCTTGGGGGCGGCGCTGGACAAGGTGGCGCGGGTGGCGGGGAGCGCTCTCGCCGTGCTGCTGCGCGGCGAGAGCGGTACCGGCAAGGAGCTGTTCGCCCAGGCGGTTCACCACCTGTCCCCCCGCCGGGCCGGGCCGTTCGTGAAGGTCAATTGCGCGGCGCTGCCGGAAACGATGCTGGAGTCGGAGCTTTTCGGCCACGAGAAGGGCGCTTTCACGGGAGCCCTGGCGGCGCGCAAAGGCCGATTCGAGCTGGCCGATGGCGGCACCTTGTTCCTTGATGAGATTGGCGACATCTCCGCGGGCTTCCAGGCCAAGCTGTTGCGGGTGCTGCAGGAGGGGGAGTTCGAGCGGGTCGGCGGGACGCGGACGCTGAAGGTGGACGTGCGGATCGTGGCCGCCACCAATCGGGATCTCGAAACGGCCGTGGCGATGGGCGTTTTCCGGGCCGATCTCTATTATCGCCTGGGCGTCGTGCCCATCCTGCTGCCGGCGTTGCGGGATCGGCCCGGCGACATTCCGGTGCTCGCCCGCCATGTCCTGCAGCGCTTCAATGCCGAGAACCACACCCGCCTGAAGCTCGGCGCCTCGGCCCTTGAGGTCGTGCGCGCCTGCGCGTTTCCCGGCAATGTGCGCGAGCTTGAGAACTGCATCCGGCGCACCGCTATTCTGGCGCAGGGGCCGCAGATCGAGGCCACGGATTTCGCCTGCCGGGGCGAGGGGTGTCCCGCCGGCCTGCTGGCGCGTCACCTGAGGGTTGCGTCGCGGGGCCAGCGCCGATTCGCTGCCGGAGAGGGGCGCTCGCGGAGCCTCTATCGCGAGGACACCGGATGTCCACCCGAGGACGACGTCCTCACAGGGGCGGAGCGGTTGTCGTCGTGCTCGCCGTTCGACATGCCGGACCCGGCCGCAGATGCCCGGACCGTCGAGATGTCCGGGCGCGGCGTCGCGAGGCGAAGCGCGGCGCGGGTTCACATCCCGCGCCTGCCCGATGCCGAAATGCTGCTCGACGCGATGGAGACGGCTGGCTGGGTGCAGGCAAAAGCGGCGCGCCTGCTCAATCTGACGCCGCGCCAGGTGGCTTACGCGCTGAACCGGCACGGTATCGACGTCAAGAAATTCTGAGCCTCGGCCCGATCGCGCGCGGTGCGGCAGATGCCGGTGGCAGCCGGCGTTCCACCGTCGCGCGATCGGGGAGCAAGGCCCATCTCCGCCGCGCCGGCGTCCCTCGGCGGCGAGAGTGTTGCAGGGATGGGCGGGGTCTTGAAAGCCATGGACAGACTGCAATTCAACCTGATCGACGAGGATACTGTCGCGCTCCTGAGATCATCGAAGACGACCATCCTCGCCGTTCTTTCTCCGGTGCTCGATGCGTTCTACGCGCATCTGGGAGGGATACCGGAAACGCGTCGGTTCTTCGCCGATGGGGCGGCAATGAGTCGGGCCAAGGGCCTCCAGCTCGATCATTGGGCGGTGATCCTCGATGGGCGGTTCGATGCGGAATACGACACCTCGGTGATGCGCATCGGCGAGATGCACCACAGGCTCGGGCTGGAGCCCCGCTGGTACATCGGCGGCTACAGCTTCCTCATCAGCCAGGCGGTGGCGGCGATCGGCGCGGAGGGCGCGCGCGGTGCTCTCCCGGACCGCCGCAAGCGCCGTCGCGCAACCGAGCTTCAAAGCGCCCTGATCCGGGTCGCCATGCTCGACATGGAGCTTGCCCTCGATGTCTATCTCCGGGCCGGACGACGGGACCGGCGCGCCATGCTCGATCGTGTGGCCCTGTCCTTCGAGAACTCTGTCGGCGCGGTGGTTTCCGTCATTTCAGCGTCGATGACCGAGCTGCACGCCACGGCGCAGGGCATGACCGCCTTCGCGGAGGAGACCGCGCGACGGTCGGCGGCGGTGGTGGCGGCTGCCGACCGGGCATCCGCCGACGTGGAGGCGACGGTGACCGCCGGCATCAAGCTGTCGGCATCGGTGCAGGACATCGGCAGCCAGGTGAAGCACTCCACGGATGTTGCGGCCTGTGCGGCGCAAAATGCCGGCCAGGCGCGCGCCAAGGTCACGACCTTGTCGGAGGCCGCGGGCCGGATCAGCGGCATCGTCGGCATGATCAGCGAGATTGCCGGCAAGACGCATCTGCTGGCTCTCAATGCGACCATCGAGGCGGTCCATGCCGGCGCGGCAGGCCAGGGGTTTGCCGTGGTGGCGGAGGAGGTCAAGCAGCTCGCGGGGCGGACCGGCAAGGCGACATCGGAAATCCGGTCCCAGATTGAGGCGGTCCAGTTGGATACCCGAGAGACCCTCGCGGATATCGAACGCATCGCCGGCACGATCGCCGTGCTCAACACCGCGACCGGGGCCATTTCCGCAACGGTTCGCAACCAGGAAGATGCGGCGAGGGCCATCACGGGCACCATCGACCATGTCTCGAAGGGCACCCTTGAGGTGTCCGATGGAATCTCCCTGGTCGCGGGCGCGGTTCTGGAATCGAAGACGACGGCCGGCCGCCTGTTTTCCGCCGCGGATGGTCTCCGCCAGCAATTGGAGACGTTGCAGGCGGAAATGCGGACGTTCCTGGACGAAGTTCATCTGGATAAGGGCGACGAGCGGGAAGGGGCGGGTCCCAAGCTTAAGCCGGCGCTCGAAGGGCATGGCACGCCCACCCGGTTGTCGCACCCACCCCGCGTGGCGCCGGTCGAAGCTCGGGCAAGGGGGCGTGAAGCGAGGGCGTGAAGCGCGGTCCTGGCCAGGGTCGGGCAAGGGAAGGGCGAGGGAAGGGCCGGGACTTCGGGGAGCGGCGTCGGATTTACGCGCGCGGCCGGATCGCGACGCGGAGCGCCATGCCGCGGCTTTCAGGCGGCGGGGGCCGCGGCTCCCAGCCACGCGGCCAAGGTGGTGACCGGCTCGGTGCCGTTCGCGCCGAGCCACTGCACGGTGTGCGGCAGCACGGCGGCAAGGCACAGGTCCCCCCTGCAAAAGGCGAAGCCCTCATATTGCCCGAAGTTGGAAAATCGCGCGCGCGCACCGCTCGGAGCGGGGTCCAGGGTCGCCACCTCCAGCAGGTCGAACGGTACGGTGAGGCCGCATCGCAGCGCTTTGGAGAGGGCCTCCTTCAGGCACCAGAGCAGGAGCAGTCTTCGGTCTTCGTCGAGATCCAGGGCTGTCATCGCCAAAGCCTGCTCGCGGGCTCCGGCCTGTTCGCGCAGCACGGGGCGATGCTCCGGGCTCAGTTGTTCCAGATCCACGCCCATGGGGCAGGCCTCGGGATGCGCCAGCGCCACCGCCAGCGTTCCGGTGTGGGACAAGGTGACCTGGAGATTGGAGACCCCGGGGCCGGAAACCACCGGCTGCTCCAGCACGCCGGGCAAGACATGGAAGTCGCGCGCCGCCGCGGACGGCAGCAGGTGGCGCAGGGCCTGCTTGGCCGCGCGCCGACCGGCCAGGAACGAGTGTCGGCGACGCGGCGCGAGCCGGTCGGTGAGACGGGCGGCCTCCAACGGGCTCAAGACCTCGTCCGCCTGAGCCTCCAACTGCGCAAGCGGTAACCGGTTGAGCGACATGGCCCCGGCCATCACCCCGCTTGCCGAAACGAGACGAAACGGCGCGTCCCGCTCGAACCACTCCGCCTCGGTGCCGTTTGCTTCGGGCATTCCCGGTTCCTTGGATCATCTTCAGGCGAGGGGTGGATTTTCCTGCGGGAGATGTGGACGCGCAAGAATGGCGAGGGGATGACGTGCGCCCGTGCGGATGTAAACCCCTCTCAGGGGGTGGCGGCGGTCTCGGCCGCCGGCGTCTCGCGGTTGTGGCTGATGAGAAGGTAGAAGGCCGGCACCACGAACAAGGTGAAGAAGGTGCCGATGGCCAGGCCGGACGCGATCACAAGGCCCATGTTATAGCGCGAGTTGGCGCCCGCGCCGGTGGCGATGATGAGCGGGGTCACGCCCAGCACCATGGCGGCCGTGGTCATGAGGATCGGCCGCAGGCGGATGGAGGCGGCTTCGATGATCGCCTCGCGCTTGGTGCGTCCCGCCTCGCGCAGCCCGTTCGCCACCTCCACCATCAGGATGCCGTGCTTGCTGACGAGGCCCATCAGCGTCACCAGGCCGACCTGGGTGTAGATGTTGATGCTGGCGCCGCCGATGCCGAGCCAGATGAAGACGAGAGCCCCCGCCAGCGACATGGGCACCGACACCAGGATGATGAGCGGATCGCGGAAGCTGTTGAACAGCGCCGCCAGCGCCAGGAAGATGATGACGAGGGCGAGCGCGAAGGTGGTGACGAAGCCGTTGGATTCGTGCTCCAGCTGCCGCGACGCCCCGGCGTAGTCGATGCTGTAGCCGGACGGCAGGGCCCGGGCCGCGATCGCCTGCAGCTCCGCCAGGGCCTCCCCGTCCGACACGCCCGGCATGGCGATGCCCGAAATGGTGGAGGAATTGAGCTGCTGGAAGTGGTTGAGCGATTGCGGAACGGTCTTCATCTCGATCCGGGCGATGGTCGACAGCGGCACGTTCGTGCCGTCCCCGGCCCGGATGTAATAGTTAAGAAGCTGATCGGTATTGAGCCGATGCAGCTGCATCACCTGGGGAATGACCTTGTATGACTTTCCACCGAGGTCGAAATAATTGGTGTAGCTGCCGCCGAGCAGGGTCGCCATGGCCGCGCCCACGTCGCTCATGTTGAGGCCGAGACTCGAGACCGTGTCACGGTCGAAATGGATGGTGGCGTGCGGCTGGTCGATCTTCATGTCGCTGTCGAGGAAGATGAACTTGCCGCTTTTCATCGCCTCGGCGAGGAAGTTCTGCGAGGCCTCATAGAGCCGCTGGTAGGAATCATTCGACTTCAGCACGAACTGGATCGGCAGCCCGCTGCTGCCGGGCAGGGGCGGCAGCTGGAAGGCGGCCACGCGGACGCCGGCGATCTTGTCGAACTCCCGCTGGATGAGCGGGGCCAGCGCGAGCGCAGATTGCTTGCGCTCGCCCCATGGCTTCAGCACCCAGCCGCCGATGACCTCTCCCGGCATGTCGATCTGGAAGACGAGGTCGGTCTCCGGCTGCTTGTCGAGGATGGCGTAAATCTGCTGCACATAGAATTCGCGCTGCTCCAGCGTGGCGTTCGGCGCCGCGGTCATCATGGTCATGATGACCCCCTCGTCCTCGGGGGGTGCCAGCTGCGCGGTGGAATTGGTGTACAGCCAATAGATGCTCGACAGCACCAGGGCGCCGAACAGGAGGGTGAGCGGCAGCAGCCGCAGCGAGGCCGAGAGCGCCCGCCGGTAGCCGGCGGTGATGGCCTTCATGGTGCCGTCGATGGCGCGCACCAGCCGCGCGTCCAGGGTTCGGGCATCGGGATCGTAGGGCGCCAGCAGATGGGCGCAGCTCATGGGCGACAAGGTCAGGGCGATCACCGCCGAGACCAGCACCGCCGCGACCAGGGTGAAGGCGAATTCCGTGAACAGGCTGCCGGTGAGCCCGCCCTGGAAGCCGACCGGGACATAGACCGCGATCAGAACCGTCGTCATGGCGATGATGGGGCTCGCCAGCTCGCGCGCGGCGGCGATGGCCGCGTCTAGCGGCGTCAGCCCCTGCTCCAGGTGGCGGTTGACGCCCTCCACCACGATGATGGCATCGTCCACCACAAGGCCGATGGCGAGCACCAGCGCCAGCAAGGTCAGGAGATTGATGGAAAAGCCGAACGCCAGCATCACGGCGAAGCTGCCGATGAGCGAGAGCGGGATCGCCACGATGGGGATCAGCACCGAACGCCACGAGCCGAGGAAGGCGAACACCACCAGCGTGACGATCACCGCCGCCTCGAACAGGGAGCGGACCACTTCCTCGATGGAGCTGTTCACGAAGTCGGTGGCGTCGTAGAGCACCGTGCCGGAGAGGCCGGTGGGCAGGTCGGCGAAGATGGCGGGCAGCACCTGCCGCACGCCGCGGATCACGTCCAGCAGGTTGGCCGAGGGCGCCACCTGGATGCCCACATAGACCGCCGACTTGCCGTTGAAGCTGGTCCTGGAATCGTAGTCGTCGCTGCCGAGGGTGACATTCGCCACGTCCTTCAGACGGATGACCGCGCCCGAGACGTTCTTGACGATGAGCTGCCGGAACTCCTCCACCGTGTGCAGATTGGTGGCGGCCGAGAGCTTCACCTGGATCAGCCGGCCCTTGGTGGTGCCGACACCGGAGATGTAATCGTTGGTGCCGAGCGCGGTTGCCACGTCGGTGGCGGTGAGGCCATGCGCCGCCAGCTTGTCGGGGTCGAGCCAGGCCCGCAACGCGAAGTTCTTGCCGCCCAGGATCTCCGCCACCTGCACGCCCGCGACCGCCTGAAGCTTGGGCTGCACCACCCGCGCCACATAGTCGGTTACCTCGTTCTCGGCCAGGATGGTGCTGGAAAAGGCGATGTACATGGCGTCGATGGTCGCCCCCACCTTCAGGGCGAGGATCGGCTGCTGGGTGCCGTTGGGCAACTGGTCCAGAACCGAGCTGACCTTGGTGCTGATCTCGGTGAGCGCCTTGCCGGTGTCGTAGTTCAGCCGCAGGTTCACGTTGATCGTGCTGACCCCGGTCTGGCTCGACGAGGTCATGTAGTCGATGCCGTTGGCCTGGGCGATGACGTTTTCCAGCGGCGCGGTGATGAACCCGGCGATGATGTCGGCATCGGCGCCGGCATAGGTGGTGGTGATGGTCACCACGCCATTCTGCATTTGCGGATACTGAAGGATCGGCAGCGCGAACATGGCGCGAAGCCCGATCACCAGGATCAGCGCGCTCACCACCAGGGCGAGCACCGGGCGCCGGACGAAGATGTCGGTGAAGCGCATCGTGCGTCTCCTGTCAGTCCGACACTTTCGGATCGGCCTCGGTCTTGGGAATATGCGAATTGTCGATCACCGCCGGCGTGCCGTTGCGCAGCTTGATCTGGCCCGCCACCACCACCGTCTCGCCCTCCTTGAGGCCGGAGACCACGGCGATCAGGTCCCCGCGCGCCTGGCCGGTCTTCACGAAGGTCTCGCGCGCCACCAGGGCCTTGCCGTCGGTGCTCTTTTCCAGAACGAAGACGGTCGCCCCGTAGGGATTGGCCACGATGGCGGTCTGCGGCAGCGTCACGAACCGCTCCGCTTTGCCAAGGTCCAGGGCGATCTTCGCGAACATCCCGGGCACCAGGCGGCCGTTCGGGTTCTTCAACGTGGCCCGGACGCGGACGTTGCGGCTGCCGGTCTCGATCTTGGGATTGATGGCGCTGACAGTGCCGGGGAACGTCTCGCTGGGATAGGTGTCGATCTTCACCGTCACCGGCTGGCCCACCTCGATGCGCCCGAAATACTGTTGCGGAACATAGAAGTCGGCGAAGATGGGGTCGAGCGCCTGAAGCGTGACGACGGTGGTGCCCGCGCTCACATATTGCCCGAGGTCGACGCTGCGGATGCCAAGGTGGCCCGAGAACGGCGCCTTGAGGCTGTATTGATTGACCAGGGCCTGCTGTTGCGCCACCAGGGCCTCGGCATTCTTCAGATTGGCCTGGTCGGTGTCCACCGTGGCCTGGCTCACGGCCTTGATCTTGAGCTGCTCGGTGTCACGCTTCAGCGTCAGGGCATTGAGGGCGGCGGTGGCCTTCAGCGAGTCGAGCTTGGCCACCTGGTCGTCGGCGATGAGCTGGAGCAGGGGCATGCCGGCCTGGACCGGATCGCCGGATTCAAAGGAGATGGATTGCACGATGCCGGAGACCTGGAGCGCGAGGTCGGCGCCCTTCGAGGCGCGCAGCTCGCCCACCAGCTCCATGCTGGGCTGCCACATCTGCGTTTTTGCCGGCTCCGCGGCGACCGTCTGCGGCGGGCCGCCATGGTCCGCCGGTCCCTTGCCCGCCGGTCCCTTGCCGGCGCCGCTGGGCGCAAGGGGATTGAAGCCATAGACGAGGCCGCCGACCAGCGCGGCGACCACCACCCAGAACATGACACGCCGTTTCGTCACCGGGTCGTCTCCATGGACGTGTTGGAGGCCTCTGGGGTCGCGGGGGCCGCGCCGAAGGCGGCTTCCCTGGTCGCTGCGGTGGCGGGCCCGTCCGGTCCCTGAAGGTAGCCGCCGTCGCGCGGCAGGGCGGCTTTGGTCTCGTCGGTGCGGTTCCACCATCCCCCGCCCAGGGATTGGAACAGCGCCACCGTGTCGGTGTAGCGCGTGGCCTGCGCCTGGATGCGGGAGATCAGCGCGTTCTGGTAGGTCTGCTGGGCGTTGATGATGATCGCGTAGCTGATTGCGCCGACCTTGAACTGCTGCTGCGCCATGGTGAGGCTGTCGCGTGCGGATTTCTCCGCCGCCGCCTGCGCGCGCAGGGTGGCGGCATCGTATTGCACCGCCCGGAGCGAATCCGCCACGTTCTGGAACGCGGTGATGACCGTGCTCTGGTACAGGGCATAGTCCTGCTCGAAGGTCGCGACGCTCGCTTCCTTGGTGCGATAGAGCTGCCCGCCATCCATAAGCTGCTGCTGGATGTTGGCGGCGACGGTCCAGGCCAGGCTCTGCGGCGTGAAAAGCTGGCCCAGGGTGAGGGCCTCGGTCCCCAGCGAGGGGGTCAAGGTGAATCGCGGCAGCAGGTTCGCGACGTTCACGCCGACGGTGGCCGCCGCCTGATGCAGGGTCGCCTCGGCCGCGCGGATGTCGGGGCGCTGGCGCACCAGCTGCGCGGGAAGGCTCACCGGCAGCTTGCCGGGCAGGCGCAGTTGCGCGAGGTTCACGCTCTCGCCCCGGTCCTGGCTGGGCAGGCGGCCGAGATAGGCCATCAACTGGTTGCGCCCCTGGGCGAGCTGCTTCTGCAGCGGCGGCAGGGCGGCCTGGGTTTGGGCGAGGGTCGCCTGCTGGGACAGCACGTCCGCCTGCGAGACCGCGCCGACCTCGAATTGGCGCCGCACGCGGTGCAACTGGTCGGTCTCGGCGGCAATGATCTCCTGGGTGGCGGCGATCTGAGCCCGCAGGGACGCATCGGTGATGGCGGCCGTGACCACATTGGCCGTCAGGGCGAGATAGGTCGCCTCCAGCTCGAAACGCTGATAGCGGGCCTGGGCCTCCGCCGATTCCACCTGCCGCCGCAGGCCGCCGAACACGTCGAGGGTGAAGGTGACGCTCACCGACGCATTGTAGAGATTGTAGAGGGACGGCGCCCCGGTGGTGCCGCCCGAGGCCGCGGGCACCTGCTCGCGGGTGGCGGAGAAGGTTCCGGGGATCTGAGGCGCGAGCGCGCCCTGGGCCTGGAGCACCGATTGGCGCGCCGACTGCAAGGCATATTGCGCGGCCTTCACATCGGGATGATTGCGGACGGCTTCCTCCACGAAGGCGTTGATCTGCGGGGAGCCGAATTCCCGCCACCACTGTCCGCCCACGTCGAGACCGGTCACGAAGGTCTGTGGCGCCCCACCCGCGATGGCGGTGGCCGCTGCCGGCGCGAGCTTGCCCTCGGGTGTGTAGCCGCTCACGTCCGGAGCCGGCGGGGGCTGGAAATCCGGCCCGACCATGCAGCCCGAGAGCAGCAGCGCGCCTGTGCCCGCTCCGATCCACCGGTGGACCCGGTGGGTGGCGCCATATCGGGGGGGAAAGCTCTGTCCTGCTGCTCGGCTCATGGTGAGATCCTAGCCGTGCGCGGACGGTGGGAGGTCGAGAAACTGGGCGATGGCGCCGGCGGTCGCGGCGGCTGCCGGGCCGGATAGCATGGACACATGGTCGCCGGAAATGGTGCGCACGCCGATGGTGCCCGCCACGAGGCGCGACCATCCCATGTCCGGCTCCGACACGATGCGCATGTCCTTGGCGCTGAGATCGCCTTGACGCACCGTCGAGGCCCTCACGAGGCAGAGCGGCAGGTCGCGGGCGAGGTCGGGGCCGGGCCGATAGTTCAGGAAAGCATCATAGAGGGCCCGGCTCGCGCCATAGGCGCGCCGCAGCCATGCCGCGTCGCCGTCCGGCGCGACCAGGCCGGCGTCCTGCATCCGCTGGCACGCGAGCGTGAAGCGCGCATCGGCCCCGAGCGGCAGGAGGTCCGCGACGGTGAGGTTTTCGCCGACCCCATGGTGGCGCGCGCGCACGCCGGCCATGCGCACCAGCCATTCCGCCTGGGCTTGGTCGGGATCATCGGGCAGCACCGAGCGGCTGCCGAGGGGGGCGGGGGTGTCGATGATGACGAGCCGTTCCGGCGGCGTCCCGCGCGCGGCGAGCTGGCGCGCCATCTCATAGGCCACGATACCGCCGAAGGAATAGCCGCCCAGGAAGCGCGGCGCCGATAGCTTGCGGCGGGCGAGGGCGTGAAGGTTCGCGGTCGCGAGCGCCTCGACGCTGCCGGGTGGTTCCTGCCCCGGCTCCAATCCCGGCGCCTGCAACGCCCAGAACGGTGTTCGCGGCGGGAGGGCACGGGCAAGGTCCAGGAAGGCGCCGACATCGCCGGCGATGGGGTGCACGCACACGAACGGCGTATCCGGCCCCGACGTCAACGGCACCACCGGGTCCCAAATCTGGCCGCGCGCCAGGGCACGGGCGAGCGCGGCGACGGTGCGATGCTCGATCAGCAGCGTGACCGGCACCGGCCGTCCAAGGCGTTCGGACAGGCGCATCGCCGCGGTCGCGAGCCCGAGGGAGGTGATGCCGCCCGCGAGCACGTCGTCGTCCACGCCCAGGCGGCGGCCGGTGATCGCCGAGAGGATGTCGAGCGTCACCGGCTCGACCGCGCCCTGGGCCGGGCGCCCGCGCGGCGCCCGGCCGGGCGGGGCCGAGCTTTCGGAACCCCCGCCGTCCAGTGCTCCATGTCGCGGCACGGGCGCCGCGGCAGGCAGGGCGAGCGCGCCGGCGGTGGCGTCGATGGCGCCGGGCAGGGTGGCGAGGAGGGCGGCGACCTCCTCGATCATCCGCGCGCCCGTCGCGGCGGCGGTGCCGTCCGGGTCGGGCAGGACCAGGGAGATGCCGATGCGTTCGCCGGGAATGATGACGCCAGTGATGGTGTAGGCGGTCTTCAGGGCATTGTGCAGGCTCTCGACGCGCAGTCCGCTGGCACCGCTCCAGGCGTCGGTTCCAGACGGCATGTTCTCGACCACGAGCAGGGTATCAAACAGGGCGTCCGCCCGATCGCTCACGCCCGCGGCCTCGCCCACCTCCAGGAGGGAGACCTGCGCCTGGCTTTGGAGCGCCGCGATCTGGCGCTGCATCTCCTGGGCGAGCGCGATGAGGGGGCTGTCGTCATCGAAGCACAGCCGCACCGGCAGATTGTTGATGAACAGGCCCACCATCTGCTCCACCCCTGGCACCTGGGGCGGGCGGCCGGACACGGTGGTGCAGAAGACCGTGTCGCGGCATCCCCGCCGTGCTGCCGACCACAGGCCCCAGGCCAGATGCGCCAAGGCCGCGATGGTGAGCCCGCGCCGGCGCGAC
This sequence comes from Xanthobacter agilis, assembly GCF_021730435.1. Classification (GTDB taxonomy): domain Bacteria; phylum Pseudomonadota; class Alphaproteobacteria; order Rhizobiales; family Xanthobacteraceae; genus Xanthobacter; species Xanthobacter agilis. The sequence continues at coordinate 94,390 of NZ_JABWGX010000011.1, read as the reverse complement.
AGGTCCGCGAGTGCCTTGCTCTGCGGCGCCGAGAGCTGGCGCCGCACGGTGACGAACGGCCCGCTGCCGTCGCCGGGCGCATGAAGCGCCGGTTGGCGCGGGGCCGCCGCGAGCAGGGGGCCGAAATAGGCCGGCGTCGCCTCGCGCGCGGCGGTGGCGCTCCAGGCGATGAAGTCGCGAAACCGCGCCACCGGCGCAAGGGCCGGATGGATGCCCCGCCGGAACGCCTCGTAGGCGGACCGGGCCTCGCGCTCCAGTTGGGCGAGGCACCAGCCGTCGGCCAAGACATGATGGAAGCTGGCGATCAGATAGGATTCGGTGTCGCTCACGCGGATCAGGGTCAGGCGGGCGAGCGGTCCGGCTTCCAGATCGAAACCCTGGGCCCGGTCCTGGGCCAGGCGCTGTTCGAGCCGCGCGGTGCTGAACGCGGGCCAGGTCTCCACCTCCAGCGGCTGGCGGCAGGCGCGGCGCACCAGCTGGAGCGGCCGGGCCAGCCCGCGCCAGCGGAACACCGTGCGCAGCACCGGATGGCGGTCGAACACCAGCGTCCAGGCCTTGCGCAGGGCGGGCACGTCGAGGTTGCCGCTGAAGCGCATGCAGCTTTGCTCGACATTCACCGCCGAACCTTGCCGGCTCAGGGAATGCAGTAGCATCGCCTCCTGCATGGGGGAGAGCGGGTAAAGGTCCTCCACGTCCGTGTCGGTGCCCACCACCTGCTCCAGCGCGGCGGCGTCGAGCCCGGCCAGGGGGAAGTCTTCCGGCGTGAAAAGGGGAGCGGCATGATTCCGCGCCCATGCTCCGATCGCGTGCAGGGCCTGGGCGATCTGTTCCAGCACGGCCGCAGGCCCCTGCGCAGCCCCCCCCTGCACCGGCGCCGCGCCGAGCCAGCGCAGCTCGATCCGCCCGCCCACGGTCCGCACCGTGAGGCCCGCCCGCACCGCGGCGGAGAAGGCGGGCGCGTGGTGCAGCTGGATCGCCGGATCCTGGGGCGGCGCCGGCAGCAGCGCGAGCCCGATCGCCGCCTCGGCCACATGGAATGCGGAGCGCACGACGCCGAACGCGAGCCCCAGGGGCTCCGCCCGCTGGCGCGCCGCCTTGGTCTCGCGCAGGCGCAAATCGAGCGGTCCGCAAGGGGCACAGGCCTGGAGCGGCAGCACGCAATCGAGATTGGCGATCAGGCCGGCGGCATCCGGCGCGCCGGCCGGCTGCAATCGGCGGCCGTCCACGACCTCGATCGCCGGGGCCGCCCCCCATACCTCGCCGAGAGCGACCAGCAGCGCATCGAGGGCGGATACGCCGAGCCGGCCCGGCAGCTCCTCCGTCAGCAGGCGGGTCATTCCCGGATCGAGGAGCAGGCTGGCCCGCGCCAGCGTGGGGTCCACGGCGTCGGTGAATATCGGCGGGGGATCGAGCGCCGCCGCCTCGCGCGCCATGGCCGCCTCGCGCACGGCCGTGCTCGCGGCATGGCCGGTGAGCCAGGCGAGCCATTGCGAGAAGCTGAGCGGGGGAGGGGGCAGGCGCGCGCTGTCGGGCCCGGCCGCCAGCGCGCTTTCCAGCTCGGTGGCGAACAGCAGCAGCGCCCGGTCGTCGGCGATCGCCTCATGCAGGGCGAGGATGACGGCAAGGGTGGCGCCGGCTTCCGCCTCCTCCTTCACCAGGGTCGCGGCAATGGTCACGCCGGCGGAAAGGTCGATGCCCCGCGCCAACCGGCCACGGTGGTCGCCGATCCAGCGGTCGAGGTCGCCGAGGGTGCCGGCCGGCACGTCCACGAACCGCACCGGCACGGCGGGCAGGAAATCCGAGATGGCAAGGCGCCGGCCGGTGCCGTCCTCCACCTGGACGAGCCGCAGGGCGTCATGGCGTTCGGCAAGCCGCTGGATGGCATAGCCGAGGTCCACCGCCGACACCGTCGGCGCCACGGCGATGCTGACGAAGCGGCAGGGATTGCGGGCATCGCCCGCCGCCGGAAGCAGGTCCACTCCGTGCCGGACGCCGTTCCCTTCCACCTGGGCGGCCCGTTTCCGCCGGGTGGCGACGCCTGCGATGCCCTCGATGGTCGGCTGTGCGAACACGTCCTTGAGATCGACGTCGAGCCCCGCCTCGAACGCACGCGCCACCAGGCGGATGGTGAGGATGGAATCGCCGCCCACATGGAAGAAATTGTCCTGGAGGCTGGCCGGCGCATGGCCGAGGAGATCGGCCCAGATCCGGGCGACGATCCGCTCTTCCGGCGTGCGCGGCTCCTGCACGGCGTCGGGATGCGCGTCGGCCACATCCACCGGTGGCAGGGCGCGCGTGTCCACCTTGCCGTTGGCGTTCAGCGGGAAGTGATCGAGGATCGCGAAGGCGTGGGGCAGCAGCTGGCGCGGCAGGTGTGCCTGCAGATGGTCGCGCAGATCCGCGACCGTGAGCCCGGCGCCGGCCTTGGCGGTAACGTAGGCGACGAGGTTGCGCTCGCCCCCCTCCCGGCGCGGCGCCACCACGGCGGCGCCGGCCACCGCTGGATGGAGCGCCAGCACCGCTTCGATCTCCCCCAGCTCCACCCGGAAGCCACGGACCTTCACCTGGTTGTCGGCCCGGCCCAGGAAGATGATGTTGCCGTCGGCGCGCCAACGGCCCAGGTCGCCGGTGCGATACATGTGGGCATCGCCACGGGATGCGAAGGGATCGGGGCGAAAGCGGGCCGCGGTCAGCTCCGCGTCGCCCAGATAGCCCAGGCCGACGCCGTCTCCCCCCACCCAGATTTCCCCCACCAGCCCCGCCGGCAACGGCTGTCCGGCCGGGTCCAGCACATAAGCGGTGCTGTTGCCGATGGGCCTGCCGATGGGGATCGACAGGTCGTCGGGATGCAGGCCGGCGATGTCGAAGGTGGTGCTGAAGGTGGTGTTCTCGGTCGGGCCGTAGCCGTTGACGAGCACCAGTCCGCTGTCCCGCCCCGCCGCCAGCACCGCGCGCGCGGCGACGGGATTGACCACGTCGCCGCCGGTGATGACCCGGCGCGGACCGGCGAACACGGCGGGATCGACGGCGGCGATCTGCTGGAACAGGCCGGCGGTGATCCACAGCAAGGTGATGCGCGCTTCGCTCAGGAACAGCCGCAGGGCGCGCGGGTCCATCACCACCGTGCGATCGACCGGCACCAGCGTGCCGCCGTTGAGCAGCGGTAGCCAGATCTCGAGGGTGGAGGCATCGAAGGCCGGGTTGGAATAGACCGCCGCCCGCCGCCCCGGCGCCGCGAGGCCGGTTTCGCGCGCGAGCCGCGCGATGGCGCGATGGGGCACGCTCACGGCCTTGGGGGCGCCGGTCGAGCCCGAGGTGAACATGACATAGGCCGGGCTTTCCGGCTCCACCGGGGTGCCAGGATGGGGCGGGGCGGCCTCGGCGCGGGCCATCAGCTGGTCCCATACCAGGCTTTCGCATCCCGCGGCGTGGAGGGACGCATCGGCCACGATGGCGTGCCGCGCGGCGACCCGCAGGGCGCGCGCGTCCCGTTGCTCGGCGGGATAGGTGGGATCGATGGGGGCATAAGCGGCGCCGAGCGTGAGCACCGCCAGCAGCGCTTCCACGAGGGCCGCCGAAACCGGCAGCGCCAGGATCACCACGTCGCCCCGCGTCACGCCTTCGGCGGCCAGGATGCTGGCCAGCCGGCGCGCCCGCGCGGCGAGCGTGCCGTAAGCCCGGCTGACGCCATGTTCCTCGATGGCGGGTGCATCGGGATGGGCCGCGGCATCACGAAAGAAGAGATCGATGACGGTGCTGTCGCGCTCGTAGGGCCGTTGCGTGGCGTTGAAGCGCGCGACCAGCGCGCGCCCCTCGGCCGGCTCCATCAGCGGGATCTCCAGCACCGGTTGGTTCGGGTCGTGCGCCACCCCCTGCGCCAGCCGGCCGAACCAGCCGAGCAGGGCGTCGATGGTCGAGGCCTCGAACAGGTCCGCGTCATAGCGGCACCACAGGTGCAGCCCGTCCGCCGCCACCGCATAGACCACCGAGAGGTCTGCTTTCCCCGCCTGCTCCAGCCGCTCCGGCATCCTCTCGAAGCGGGTGCCGTCGAGGGCCGTGAAGGGGGCGGGCGGGGTCTCGGCGGCGCCGAACAGCACCTGCATGAAGGGGGCGGCCTCGCCGCGCCGCTCCACGCCGCTTGCCTCCACGATCCGCTCGAACGGCAGGTCGCGATGGGACATGGCCGCGCGCAGCGTGTCGCGCACCTGGGCGAGCAGCGCCGGAAAGCGCGCATCGGTCTCCACCCGGGCGCGGATGGGGAGGGTGTCCACCATCAGGCCGATCAGGTCGGCAAGCTCGGGGCGGTCGCGTTTGGAGACCGGGATCGTGACCACGAGGTCGTCGATGCCGCTCCATCGCCGCAGCAGCGCGAAAAACAACGCGAGATAGACGCTGAACGCGCTTGTTTCTTCCGCCCGCGCCCATTCCGAAAGGTGGGCGGCTGTGGTGCCCTTCACCACCGTGTGGGCCTGGGCGCTGCGGGTCCCGCCATCGCCGTTCCGGCGCCGGTCGAACGGCAGATCGAGGGTGGCCGGCGCGCCTTTCAGCTGCGCCCGCCATGCGGCCATGGCGCTGTCGAGGGCCGGGCCGGGCGCGCCGAAGCAGTCCTGCTCCCAATCGGCGAAGTCCGGCGCCTGGAGCGGCAGCGCCTCCCGCGTGCTGTCGCACCCGCGCAGGGCGTCATCATAGGCCTGCGTGAGATCCCGGAGAAAAACACTCAGCGACGCGCCATCGCAGATGAGGTGATGGAATACCGCGACCAGCGCCGCGCCCCCATCCGAGGCTGAGATCAGGCAGAGCCGCGCCAGCGGGCCGCTGGAGAGGTCGAACGGTTCCGCCACCATCTCCTGAGCGCGGGACATCACACGCGCCTCGAAGGTGGCGCTGTCCAGGGGCGCGTCCGCCCCGATCACCGGCAACGCCAGCGTGCCGGCATCGGCAACCGCCTGGACCGGACGGCCATCCACCAGCGGAAAGCGCGCGCGCAGGCTGTCGTGGCGGCGCACCACCGCATCGAGGGCGGCGCGCAGCGCGTCCGCATCCACGGTTCCGGTGATCCGCGCGACAAGGGGCATGGCGAAGAGGGTGCGGCCCGGGCGCAGCAGTTCGGCCATGCGGATCTGGCGCTGGCCGAACGAGAGGTTCGCGACGTATCCACTCGCCATCAGATGCGGCCCGGCCGTTGGCGTACCGTCATGACGGCAACTCCACCCGCGTGCGTTGGCGCGCCGCCAGACCGGTCCCGGCCTCCGGCGCCGCCGCCGAGCGGGCGTCAAGCCGCGCCGCCAGCCGGGCGATCTGCGGCGCTTCGAACAGGTCCGCCAGGGTGGCGGGGCGGGCAAGGTCGCGCCGCACGCGGGCGATCATCTGCATGGCGATAAGGGAGCTGCCGCCCAGCGCGAAGAAATCATCATGCCGCCCGACCCGCGCGACCCCCAGCAGCTCGCCCCAGATGGCCGCGAGCGCCGTTTCAAGCGCCCCTTCCGGTGGCGCGGCGGCGACCGCGCACGCGGGGGCCAGCGGCAGGGCGGCCGCGTCCACCTTCCCGTTGGCGGTGCGCGGCAGACGCCCATGCCGCACGAAGGCCTGCGGCATCATGTAGGCGGGAAGCCGGGCCGCGAGCCGCAGGCGCAAGGCCTCGTCATCGGGCGCCGTGGGATGGGCGCCGATATGGGCCACGAGCCGCGCCGGCCGTCCCTCCGTCTCTTCCACCACCACGGCGGCTTCCGCGATGCCGGCCTGTTCCAGCAGCGCGGCCTCGATCTCGCCGGGCTCGACGCGGTAGCCGTTCAGCTTCACCTGCCGGTCCCGCCGGCCGTGGAAGACGAGCCGTCCGTCGAAGCCGAGCGCCACCCGGTCGCCGGTGCGATAGGTGGGGGCGAAGGCGGGGTCGTTCGTGTACGGGTTGGGCGGTCCGCGCAGCGCGACTCCGGGCGCCGCGCCCACATAGGCCCGCGCCACCGGCGGCCCGGTCACCATCAATTCGCCCACCGTTCCGGACGGGCAGGGGCGCCCGTCCGGGTCGAGCACGAACAGGCGGGTGCCGGGAATGGGATGGCCGATGGCGACCGTGGCGCCCGTCGTTTCCGGCCGGCAGCGCTCGACGCTGACCCACACGGTCGCTTCGGTCGGGCCGTATTCGTTGCACAGCACGGCGTGGGGTGCGCGGGCGGCATGGGCCGCCACCAGCGCCGGCGGACACGGCTCCGCCGCGACCTTGGCCATGCGGACACCGGCCAGCCCCTGTGGTCCGGCGGCATCGAGCAGAAGGCCCCACAGCGAAGGCATCATGCAGACATGACTTGCCGCGCTTGTCCGGATGAGCGTTACCAGCGCATCCGCGTCCCGCGTCTCGGCGCGGGTCGGCATCACCAGGGCGCCGCCGTCCGCAAGGGTGCAGAACACGCCGGTCACCGCGCCGTCGAAGAACAGCGGGAACGTCAGCAGGAAGCGCCCGATCGGCAGATCGGCATTCTCCGCCGCGCTGGCCGCCACATGATAGCGCAGATTGTCATGGCCGACGCAGACGCCCTTGGGGCGCCCCGTGGAGCCCGAGGTGAAGACGACATAGGCCTCGTCCTCGGGTGCCGGCGGGCGCACGGACTTCAGCAGATCCGGCGCGGTCGGCGCATCCTCCATCGCCACCACCGCGCGGCCGGGACAGGCGTCCGCCGCCGCGTGGTTCGTCACGATCGCGGCGACGTCCGCGGTGTCCAGGATCAGCGCGCGCCGCTCCGCCGGCGCATCGGGATCGATCGGGACATAAGCGGCGCCGGCGAAATGGATGCCGAGAATGGCGGCGATCGCCTGGGGGCCGTGGTCGAGCAGCAGGGCCACGCGGGCGCCGCGCGCCACGCCCGCCGCGGCGAGCCGCGCCGCCACGCCCGCCGCGCGGGCGCAAAGATCCGCATAGGACCACACGTCGCCCCCGGCGATGACCGCCGGGGCTTCGGGCCGCTCGTACATCCGGGCGAGGATGAGCTCCACCACCGTGCCTTCGGGCGCCGGCAAGGGCCGCCCTTGAAGCTGCGCCTCGATCCGCCTCAGCCGCGACGCGGGTAGCACGTCGAGGGCATCGGCGGGCCGGTCGAGACTCTCCGGCAGATGCCGCAGGGCGGTGGCGAGCATGTCGAGATACTGCTCGGCTTCCTCCGAGGTCACATGCCGTTGGTCGAACATCAGGCGGAGCTGGAAAGTGTCGCCGATTTCAACCATCAGGTTGAGCGGCATGTCGGGCAAGGTGACGTCGCCGCTGGTGGCAAGGGTCAATCCCGCGTCGCGAAAGGCGCTGGCGAGGGACAGGGGATAGGTCTGCACCGCCACGAGACTGCGCAGCGGCACCGCTTCGCGCGGCAGGCCGATCAGGTCGCGGACCGTGTCGAGGCCGACCGGACCGGCTTCGCGCCCGGCGACCCGCGCCGCCTGGAGCCGTGCCAGCCATGGGCGCAGGGGCGTCGCGTCGCGCAGCACGCGGTTCGGCAGGATGCCGATCTGCGGACCCACGAGATGGGCCGAGCGATCACCCAGCAGTTCCGGCGGCCGCACCGTCTCCACGCAGCCGAACAGCACGTCGTCGGCGCCGCTCGCCCGCGCCAGCACCAGCGCCCAGGCGCCTTCCACCAGGGTGCTCAGCGTCAGTCGCTCGGTGCGTGTGAGCTGGTCGATGCGCGCCGCCGCGTCGGCTGGAAGATCGATCGCAACCTCGCCGATCCGTGGTCCCGACCCTGCGGGATCCCGGATCACCTCGTGCGGCACGAAGCCGTCGAGCACATGGCTCCAATGCCCGCGCGCGGCGGCGCGGTCGCGGCGCTCGTCCCATTCCACATAGCGCCGGAACTGCAGGGCCGGGGGCACGGCGCGCCCGCGATAAAGGGCAAGCACCTCGGCCAGGATCTCGCCGAGCGACCAGCCGTCCACGACCAGATGGTGACGCGTCCACACCAGCAGATGGCGGTCGTTCGCGAGGGTCAACAGACGCACCCGCATCAACGGCGCGCGCTTGACGTCAAAGGGGTGCGCGCGGTCGTCCGCCAGCAGCGCGTCGAGGGCCTGGCGCCAGTCCGATTGCCCCGACCAGTCGCGGCGTTCCAGCTGAAACGCCGGTGCGTCGAGCACCACTTGGACCGGATCGGCCTTGAGCTCCCAGTGAAAGCCGCTGCGCAACGCGCCATGGCGCGCGACCACGCCGGCCCACGCCGCGCAGAATGCGGGCGCATCCAGCGCGCCATCTAGCAACGCCCACCACTGACCCGTGTAAAGAGGCTGATCGGGATAGGTCACACACCGCACGAGCATCGCGCGTTGCATGTCCGTCAGGCCATAAATGTCTGCGATCGGACCTCGGGCCACATCTCAACCCTTGAAAACAGGAAACAGCCAGCGCGTGTCACTTGCGCCGGCGTGACTCTTGAGTCACCCGGCCCGCCCGATTTCGGGCGGATCAGCCCCGCCGCGACCCACCACAGCGCCCACGGGCGCGTCATGCCGGCCCGATCCGGAAACGACCAGAGCCGGCGCTTGGATCACGCCGACCGTGGTTCTGTCGCAAGCTGTCGTCCGGACCTGATCCAGGCGCGAAAAACGCCGGGGATCGAAGGCCCATCCCGGAGCGACAGAGGGGCGGTGACGGCCAGGGGCCGCCACCGACGGTATCAGAGGCTTTCGATGTAGAAACCTTCACCCTTGACGTCGCCGTCGCAGAGCTTCTGGAGCTTCTCGACGATGCCGCCGCCGTCCTTGGCGCGCGGATTGGCAGCCATCTTGTCGAAAGCCGCTTCGCTTTCCCACACGGTGGCAATACCGTACATGGACGGGTCTTTCTTGGACTTCATAAGTCCAAAGCCCACGAGGCCTTCAATGACTTCGCCCGGCTTCTTGCCGTCGTTGGGCAGCATTTCCTTTTCAAGGAGCGCGCGCGCTTCCTTTTCACTTCCGGCCTTAACGTGACAACGAGAGATCGTCATAAACATGCTGGCCACTGCACTGTCTCCTACGACAAGTTGTGTCGTTTTGCTAGCAGGGCCGTTTTTGAGGAGCAACTGCAACTTTTTGGCCGGTTCCAAATATCTGCATGGGTCTAAAAATATCAATTCCGCCCATACTTTCACCGTTGCTTCATGTTTCGACGATGATATCTTGGCCCTGTCCTAAGCAAAAGTTGATCCTGAATCGATTGCGCAAGCATTGCGCACGTTTTTCGGGCAAAGTGGGGCGCCGCGCGTCTGTCTCACCGACGCGGTTCCCGATCATGTGCCCAAGAAGAGGTCATTCCAGCCGGTCGCCGCCGAAGATTTGCCTTCGGCCCGGTGGCGCGGCCGGTCAGCGTCCAGGCTCCGGCGAGGGCCGGGCAGGTGGAGACGGCGCAGATTATGGGGAAGGTGGGTCTGAGGTCTGCGCGACATGCGTGCGCTATGGCTGGCTGGCCGAGGGCGGCGGCTCCACATTCATCCCGGCGCGCCATGACCAGGCAGTGCGCGCGCCCGCCCGGCGGCCTCGCCTTCAGCCGTCCACAACGCCCGCGCGGGTTTTGTGATCCCGCGCCGGGCGTTGTCGTCTTTCTTGAAAAGACCGAAGCGTCATCCGGCGTGCGGACGGCGCGCGGCTTCGAGCCTTTTCAAGCGAAGTGGATTCCGGTTCGCGTGAAGAAAATGCGTAAATCCGAAAACCTGGCGCGGATGGGTGAGTCCGTGCGAACGGAAAACGCTCTAGGCGAGGGGCTCGATCACGGGGAACAGATCGCCTCGGATGGGACCGCCGATCGTGAGATCCACGCCGAAGCCTTCCGCCGCCAGCCGCTCCACCACCGCGCCACCGTGGGGGGCGAGCAACGCGGTTTCGTCCACCCAGCGGGTGACCATGCGGCGCGTGTCGTGGGCCAGGGTGTTGCCCGGCGCGCCATGCAGGGTTCGGGCGTGGAAGACGAGGCAGTCGCCGGGCTCCAGATCCCAACTCAAGATGTCATAGTCGCTCCGCTTGGCCTCGATGTCCGGAAGCCGGGAAAAGGTCTCGTTCGCGGAGAGATCGAGTTTCCCATGGTAACGGGAATAGAAATCTTCCACCGCCGGCAGGGCCTTCTCGTCTTTCTCGAAGAAGCTTTCCGGCATGAACAGCTGGTTCCAGCGGTGGGAGCCGCGCACGAACTCCAGCGCGGCTTCACGCGGGATGGCGTCGAGCGCGACCCAGATGGAGCAGAACGGTCCGAGCACGACATTGTCGTGGTGCCAGGGGGTCCGCACCTGCGTGCCTGGGCTCTTCAGGAACCACGTGTCCTGCAGCAGGCGCACCTTGCGGGTGCGCAGGCACCGGGCGGCGATGGCGGCGGACGGCGATTCGAGCGCGAACGTCTCAAGTTCCGGAATGTGCCGCCGCGACCAGATGTCGGAGTGGAAGGCGCCGCCCCCGTCCGGCGAGAAGCTCTGGAACAGGGGCGAGGGGTGCTCGAGGTTGCGGCGGATGCCGGCCGCCGCGAGCTCGATCCATCGCCGATCGAAGCGGCCGCGCAGACAGACCGCGCCGTCGCGGTCGAGGGTCTGGATGGTGTCCTCGTCGATGGGGGCGACCGTGGTCGGCATGGGAGCTGCTCCGATGTTCGGCGGGAGAACGTGCATGTGGCGCCGTGCCTTCGCGCCTGCTCGAGGGACAGGCGGGGCCGCGCCGATGGCGTCATGAGAGCGACAATTTTGATGGCCGCACGATGCGACACATCGACGTCCGCCGTCCAGGGGCCGAAGCGGTGATGGCGACGCGCACGCAGATCCTTGGCGCGGCCGGTGGTCCCGAGCGCGCGGACGGCGCGCCCTCGGTGCTGCGGTGGGTCCGGCGCCGGCGTGGCGCGCCAGCCGTCATTTGTTTTCCCCATGCCGGCGGCACCATCCTGTCCTGCGCCCGCCTCGCGTACGCGTTGCCGGACCACATCAACGTCGCCGCGGTGGTGCTGCCGGGGCACGATCCGGCGGAACCGGGCGCGCCGGTCGCGGATGCGCGGCGCCTGGCGGGGATGCTCGCCGAGGCCATCGTTCACTGTGCCGGGGAGGATGACGGGGGGCCGCTCGTCCTCCTGGGCAACAGCTTCGGCGCCCTGCTCGCATTTGAGGTTGCCCAGGCGCTGGAGCGTCTGGACGTGCCGGCCAGTCGGGGGATGCAGATCATCGTCTCCGGCTTTCGCTCGCCCAGCCTGCCCCCCTGCGATGCGCCGCTGCACCGGCTGCCGCGCGGGCCGCTGCTGGCTGAGCTTCGCGAGCGGTTCGGCCAAGGGGGCTTCGACCACGGCGCCGAGCATGGCATTGAGCTTGGCACTGAACTTGGCGCTTCGTTCGCCGACCAGCAGGAGGCGGCGCTGCGCGCCGACCTGCAAGCCTGCGAGACCTATCGGCCGCGCCTTGCGCCACCGCTCCGCTGCACGCTCTCGGTGATCCGCCTCCTGCGCGACACCTCGGTTTCGGCGGATGAGCTTGAGGCGTGGCGGGAGGTCTGCGCGGGGCCGGTCCGGTTCCTGGCGTTGGATGCCGGGCACTTCCCCTGGACCAGCGCCGCGCCCGCTTTTACCGCCCTGCTGACCCCTCTGATCGCCGTGGACGCGGTCGGCAAAGGCGAGGGGGCACCCGGCCCGCTCGCCACGGTCGCGGCGGCGCCGACGGCCGGTAAGGCCGCGCTTTCCGCTCCTCTCCATCCGCCTCGGAAATCATAAAGAGCCGCCATGTCCATCCGGCATTTCGACTGGTTCAAGAAACATGAAACTGAGGATGAGGTGCTGCACAAGCTGCGGCGTCTCTACGGCGTCGCCTGTGAGCGCCTCGCGCTGAAGCCGGACGGCGGCTTCATCGAAGCGGCGATGGCGGCCGATCCCGAGGAAGCGCGGCGCGATCCGGTCCGCCGGCTCGCCCGTCACCTGTTCACCTACAAGCTGGCGATGCCGAGCGGGGCGTGGGGCCTTCTGGGGCTCGGGCTGCTGCATTCGGTGCTGCTGGAAGTGGCGCGCGAGGATGGCAAGAAGGCGGCTCCGGTGCGCATCCCGCGCGCGGAGGCGCACGATCTGGCCGGACTTGCCAGCCGCTTGCTGCTGCCCGAGGTCGACCAGAAGGACGTCCGCCGGGCGGCGGCTTTCGTCGAATTCCTGCTGAGGACCAAGGGGCCGAAGGGCTTCACCGCCTTCGGGCGCAACATGGGGGTCGATGGATCGGTCGACGCCGCGAGCCAGGCCGCCACCGGTCTCTCCGCGGGTGCGCTGGAACTCAAGTGGCAGGACGCCCTCAAGCCTGACGCGTCGGACAAGGGCCCGGTCTATCTCGTCTTGTGGGTGATGCGGGCGGCCGCGTCGCACAAGATGTTGCTGTTCTTCTTCCTGCTCGCCAATGCGGTGCAGATCCTTTATGCGGTCAAGGTACCGGTGTGGTTGCAGGGATTGTTCGACGACGGCATCAAGCCCAGCAACGTCGAGGTTATCCGCACTTACCTATCCTATCTGATCTGGGGGTTCCTTGCCTCCTCCGCGTTCGGCGTGCTGCTGGATTACACCGTCGCCAAGCTCGGGCCGCGCATCTTGAATGAGACGCGCGCGCGCATGTTCAAGAAGATCAACAATATCGACGCCCGGGATCTGGCGAGCGCCGACAATGACGAGATCATCGCCGATTTCTCCAACGACCTCACGGTGGTGGAGAAGGCGGTCATCTGGGCCGTGCCGGGGCTGTTCTCCAAGGGTCTGATGCTGATCGGCTCGGTGGTGGTCGCCTTCACTTTGGACCGGAATCTGGCGATCGCCACCCTGGCGACCCTCATCATCGCCTTCTGGCTGCCGCGCGGCTTCAGCCGCCGGGCGGTGCGCTTCAATTACGAGCGCGGCGCCGAGGATTCAAAACTTGCCCGCATCGTCAAGGAAACCTTGCTGATGCAGCGGGTCATCCGCATTTTCGGGCTGCGCGACCTGCAATCCCGGTTCTTCACGAGCCAGCTCGGTCGGCTGTTCAAGTCGAGCTACCATCAATACTTCTCCTCGGGACTCGTGGGCCGCACCACCAGCTTCGGCGTCAGCGCCGCGCAACTGGTGGTGATCGCGCTGGGGGCCGTGCAGTCGGTGGACGGGCTCGTGTCCTCGGGCACCATCGTCGCCTTCATCACGCTGCTGCTGACCATCGGTGGCGCCGCCGGCTTCATCGGCGCGCAGTTGCCGCTGCTGATCCAGGGTATCGGCGGGCTGGAGCGGGTGGAGGCGCTGCTCGCCAAGCCCGACGCGGCGCCCGATCCGCAGACGCCTGAGCCCATCGACGGGCCGGTGCATGCGCTGCGCTTCGATGAGGTGAGCTTCAGCTATGAGGGCGGGATCACGGCCATCGACAAGATCTCGCTGTCCATCGACTGTCCCAAGCGGGTGATGGTGGTGGGGCCGTCCGGCTCGGGCAAGTCCACCATCCTGCGCCTCATCGAGAACCAGTTCTCGCCATCGAGCGGGCATGTCCGGCTGAACGGCGTCGATCTGCGCCTGCTCGGCGAGGCGCAGATCCGCTCGCTTATCTCGCTGGTGCCACAGGAGGCCCAGCTGTTCCAGACCTCCGTGCGGGAGAACATCCGCATGGGCAAGCTCGACGCCACCGATGCCGAAGTGGAGGCCGCGGCGAAGGCGGCCGACATCCACGACATCATCATGGCGCTCAGCGACGGTTACGACACCAACGTGGGTGAAGGCGGCAACAAGCTCTCGGGCGGCCAGCGCCAGCGCATCGCCATTGCCCGCGCCATCTTGCGCGATCCACAGATCCTGCTGCTCGACGAGGCCACCTCGGCGCTCGACCCCGCGAGCCGGGAGGCCGTGGAGGCGACCTTGCGCAAGGTCACGGCCGGCCGCACCGTGGTGGCGATCACGCACGAGCTGACCCAGTGCGAGCATGCCGACCTCATCTATGTGGTGCGGAACGGACGCCTGGAGGAAAGCGGCACCCACGCGTCGCTTCTTGCCGCCGACGGCGTCTACGCCGACCTCTGGCAGCGGAGCATGATCGCCGGTTCCGAAGGCGTGGTGCCGCGCGACCAACTGCTCGACCGGCTGCGCAAGCGCCCGGTGCTCCAGGGGGTTCCTGAATCTTTCCTGGAGCGTCTGCTCGCCCGCATGACCGTGGAATCGGTGGCGGCTGACACGGTGCTCATCGAGGAGCGCAAGCCCGCCGGCCGCATGATCTTCATCACCCAGGGCGAGGCCCAGCAGAGCATCCGCCTGTCCGATGGCACCTGGATGCCGGTGGCGGTGCTGGAAGCCGGGGATGCGGTGGGCGAATACGCGGCCCTCGAAACCGCCGAGGAGTTCACCCGCGTGGTGACGCGCAAGGCGTGCCGCCTGCTCACCATCGACCAGACATCCTTGCGCGCGCTCCTCGACAGCGAGCCCGAGATCAAGGACCGGATCGTCGCCGCGCTTGCCGCGCGCCACGAGGCAATGATGGAGCATTACGCATGGCAGAAGCTGCAGCAACAGGCGCAGCCGCAGTGACCGCCGCGGCGCAGGCCGGCACCATCGCGCTGCGGCTGGAGGCGTTGGCGCGGGCGCCCGATGGCCGCTGGTCGATCACCTTCCTCGACAGTCATGGCGCGGTGGCGGAGCACTGCACCGCCGCCGCCTTGGCGGCGCGCGTCGCGGCCGTGGCCGGCGTATTGGAGCGGGAAAGCGCGCCCGGCGCGCCCGTGCTGCTGGTGTTCCAGCCCTGCGTCGACTTCCTGGTCGCGTTTCTGGCCTGCCAATGGTCGGGCCGCCTCGCGGTGCCGATCAATCCGCCACGCCGGCACCGGTTGATCGCGCGCCTGCAGGCGGTCGCGGCCGACAGCGGCGCAAAGGTGGCGCTCACGGGCGGTGGCGTGGCCGAGCAGGTCGCCCATTGGCGGGCTGACAGCACCGTTCTCGGCGCCCTGCGCTGGCACGATCTCGGCGGCCTCGACCTGGATCCGGCGCGGGCGGCTCCGCTGCGGGCGGTGGATCCGCAGGCGACCTGCTTCATCCAATACACCTCCGGCTCCACCGCGTTGCCGAAAGGGGTGGAGGTGAGCCACGCCAACCTCATGGCGGACATGGCCCGCATGGAAGCGGCGTGGGGTCTTTCGCCGGCCAGCACCATGGTGAGTTGGCTGCCGGCCTTCCATGACCTCGGGCTCATCTTCGGCCTGTTGCAGACGCTGTTCTCCGGCTGTCCGGTGGTGCAGATGGCGCCCAACAGCTTCCTGCAGCGGCCGGTGCTGTGGCTCGACGCCATCACCCGCTTTCGCGGCACCCATACCGCCGCGCCGAGCTTCGCCTATGACCTGTGCAACCGCCGGATCGCGCCCGAGCAGCGCGAAGGGCTCGACCTTTCCTCCCTGGTCATGGCCATGAACGCCGCGGAGCCCATCGATCCGCAGGTGATGGAGACTTTCACGGATACGTTCGGCCCTTATGGGTTCCGCCGTGAGACGTTCGCGCCGGCCTATGGCCTTGCGGAATCGACCCTGGCGGTCACGGCGAGCCCGGTGGGGATGGCGCCCCGGCTGTTCACGCTCGATCCGGGGGCGTTGGAAGCGGGCCGGATCGCGCTCGCCCCGCCCTCGACCACGCCTTCGGCGCCTCGCCGCAGCGTGATCGCCGGGTGCGGGGCGCCGCTGGCCGACGTGCCGGTCGCCATCGTCGATCCGCAGACGCTCCGCCGCCTGCCGCCGGACGGGGTGGGCGAGGTCTGGGTCGGCGGACCCACCATCGCCCGCGGCTATTGGCGCCGCGTGGAGGAGAGCGCCGCCACCTTCGGGGTGCGCATCGCCGGCGAGGATGACCCGAACGGCTATCTGCGCACCGGCGATCTCGGGGCCATGATCGACGGTGAATTGTGCATCACCGGCCGCATCAAGGACCTCATCATCCTGTCCGGCGCCAATCATTATCCGCAGGATATCGAGCGGGTGGCGCAGGCCGCGCACCCGGCCCTTCGCATCGGCAGCGGCGCCGCCTTCAGCGTCGCCGACGACCATGGCGGCGTCCAGGTGGTGCTGGTGCAGGAACTGGAGCGCACCCAGCGCCGCGCCGATCCCGACCCCCTGTTCAGCGCCATCAGCGCCGCCGTCTGGGAAAATCTGGAGCTTCAGCTTGCGCGCATCGTGCTGGTGGAGCCGGGCGCGGTGCTGCGCACCTCCAGCGGCAAGATCCAGCGTTCGGCCAACGGCCGGGCGTGGCGCGACGGCGCGCTGCCGGTCATCGCCGAGTGGCGCAGCGCGCGCGAACGGGGGCGTGCGGGAGCGGTTCCGTCCGCGTCGCAGCCCGTGCCGGGGGGAGACGCGGCGGCCCTCGGATCGTGGCTGCGAGAATGGCTGGCCCAGCGGCTGGAGCTGCCCGTGTCCGAGGTGGCCGCGCAACGCGGCCTAAGCGAGCTTGGTCTCACCTCCATCGATGCGGTGGAACTGGCCGCCGCCCTTGGCGCCCACTGCGGGCGGGAGCTGCCGCAGACCTTCGCCTTCGACTACCCGACCATCGGCGCCATCGTCGCGCACCTGTGCGGGCCGCCAGCAGAGCCGGCGGCGGTTGCGCGGAAGGTGGCCGGACCCCGCCAGGGCGGGGACCTGGAGGAACTTCTGTCCATGATCGAGGGAGGCGCCCGTGGGCGTGATTGAGGACCGTCGCGCCGATCTCACCCACCGCCTGGCGCGGCTGCGCCCCGAGCAGATCGCGGATCTCTTGCTTGCGCTCGAAGGTCGTCTGGATGCTGTGCGGGCCGAGGTGGCGTCGGCTGCGGCGCCGGTGGCGATCGTCGGCCTCGCCGCGCGCGTCGCGCAGGCCGCCTCGGCACAAGAGTACGCAAACCTTTTGTTTGAAGGGCGCGATGCGGTGCGCCCCGCGCCCGCCGACCGCCCGGAACGGGAGGGACTGCCGCCCGGCGGCTATCTCGACGGCGTGGACCGCTTCGACGCTGCTTTCTTCGGCCTGCGGCCCGACGAGGCCGACGCCATGGACCCGCAGCATCGGCTGGCGCTGATGCTGGCGTGGCATGGGCTGGAGGACGCCGGCTATGCCGACGCCGGCCGGCGCCCGCGATCAACCGGGCTGTTCCTGGGGCTCGGCGCCAAGGATTACGAAACGCGCTTTCACGCCGCCGATGCGCTCTCGCCGGCGGCGATCCTGGGCAACGCGGGGTCCATCGCCGCCGGCCGCATTTCCCATTGGCTGGACATCACCGGGCCGGCGCTGGTGATCGACACGGCGTGCTCGTCCTCGCTGGTGGCGGTCCACGCCGCCTGCCGCGCCCTGCGCGCGGGCGAATGCGACCTGGCGCTCGCGGGCGGCGTGAACCTTGTGCTTGATCCGGCCGTGACGGCGGCGCTCGGAGCTGCCGGCATGCTCGGTCCAGGCCACGCCTGCCGCACGTTCGACGCCGCCGCCGACGGCTATGTGCGTGGTGAGGGCGGCGGCATCGTGGTGCTGAAGCGCCTAGCCGACGCCGTGCGTGACGGGGATCGCATCCGCGCCGTCATTCGCGGCAGCGCCATCAATCATGACGGGCACGCGAGCGCCCTCACGGCCCCGAGCCGCGCCGCGCAACGGGCGGTCATCGCCGCCGCGCTGGCCGCTGCCGGCCTGTCGCCGCACGAGGTCCAGGCGGTGGAGTGCCATGGCACGGGCACGCCGCTCGGGGATCCCATCGAGGTGCAGGCCCTTGCCGATGCCTATGGCGCGGAGCGGTCTTCGCCTTTGCTGCTGGGCTCCGCCAAGACCAATATCGGGCACCTGGAGGCCGCCGCCGGCATCGCGGGCCTCGTCAAGATGGTGCTGGCGCTGGAGGCCGGGCGCCTGCCGGCGACGCTGCACCAATCCCGCCCCAATCCGCGCATCGCCTGGGAGGATCTGCCCGTCAAGGTCATCGACCGCGCCTTGGATTGGCCCGCCTGCGGGCACCGCCGCGCGGCGGTGAGCAGCTTCGGCTTCTCCGGCACCAACGCCCATGTGATCATGGAAGCGGCGCCTGCCTTCACCTGCGAGGCGGAGGCGCCGCCGTCGATCCTGCCGCCGATCCTGCCGCTCTCGGCGCCGGACGCGGACGGCCTGCGCCGCCTCGCGGCGGCCCTGGCGGACCATCTTGCCGCCCATTGCGACCTTCCCCTTGAGGAGGTCGCCGCCGCGCTGGCGAGCGGGCGGGGCCGCTTCGCCCATCGCGCCGCCTGCCTCGCGCGCAGCCGGGAGGAGGCGATTGCCGGGTTGCGCGCCATCGCCGCCGGGGACGAGCCGCCGGTCGGCGCCATGGGTATCGCCGGCCCGGAGCGGCCGAAGGTCGCCTTCCTGTTTTCCGGCCAGGGCAGCCAGTGGCCGGGCATGGCGGCGGATCTTTACGGCTGCGACACCGCGTTTCGCGACCGGGTGCAGGGGGCCGGGCAGCGCCTGGGCCTCGACCTCGCCGGCCTGATGTGCGACCCCGCGGCCGGCGCGCGGCTGACCGATACGGCCTATGCCCAGCCGGCGCTGTTCGTGCTCGAATGCGCGCTGGCGGAGCGCCTCGCGGGTTTCGGCGTGCGGCCGGACGTGCTCGCCGGCCACAGCCTCGGGGAATGGTCGGCCGCGTGCGTCGCCGGCGTGCTCCCGTTCGAGGCGGGGCTCGATGTGGTGGCCGCGCGCGGCCGGCTGATGGGGGAGCTGCCGCGTGGGGGCGAGATGGCGGCGGTGTTCGCCCCGCTGGAGCGGCTTGCCCCGCTTTTGGACCGGCATGCGCCGCACCTCGGCATCGCCGCCCTCAATGCGCCCGATGAGATTGTGGTGTCGGGCGAGGGCGCGGCGATCGGCGCGCTGCTGGCGGATCTGGATGCCGCCGGCATCGGTTGCCAGCGCCTCGCCACCAGCCATGCCTTCCATTCGCACCTGATGGAGCCGGCGGTGGCGCCGTTCGAGGAGGTGGTGCGCGGCGCCGCCCTTTCCGAGCCGCGGCTGCCGGTCGTGTCCAACGTGACCGGCGCCACCGGGGCGGCGCTGCGCGATCCGGCCTATTGGGGGCGGCAGATCCGCGCGCCCGTGCGTTTCGGTGAGGGGCTCGACGTCATCGCCGCCGCTGGCGTGACGGTGGTGGTCGAAATCGGCCCGGCCGCCAGCCTGCTGGCCCTGGCGCAGCGCGCGCCCGGTTTCCAGGGCAAGGCGCTGCGCTTCGTCCCCACCATGCGCCGCAATCGCGCGGCGAGGGAGACCCTGGCCCTCGCTTTGTGTCGCCTGTTCGCGGCCGGGCTCGACATCACTTGGCCGGACCTCGGGGGCCGGCGGGCGTGCCTTCCCGGCTATCCCTTCGCCAGTGCGCCGCACTGGATCGCGGCGCCGGATCGGCCGCGCGTCAGCCCGCCGACGCCGGGCGCGGCGCCTGCGGTCGCGCTACCCGCCCCCGCCCGCCGGCTCGACGCGGACGAGGTGCGGGCGGCGGTGTCGGCCAGCCTCCAACGCAGCCTGCAACTGGATGCGGCGGCACTCGCTGGCGAAACCGGCTTCTTCTCACTCGGCATCGATTCCCTCGCGCTGACCGAGGCCCTATCCACCCTGGAGCGACGCTGGAAGGTGGCGATCCCCCGTCGTGAGCTGTTCGAGAGCCTCAGCACCCCGCGCGCGCTGCTGGATCGTGTCGTGCGCGAGGTTCTGGCCCAGGCGCCGGTCGCGCTGTCCGCATCCGGAGCTGTCGCATCCGGAGCCAGCGCCACCGCGCGCGCACGCACCGACCCCCAGGCATCCGCGCCCCAGGCATCCGCGCCCCAGGCATCCATGTCCCAGGCATCCATGTCCCAGGCATCCGCGCCCCAGTCACCGACGCCCCAGGTCGAGACGATGAGCGCCGAGGCCGGCGGTTTCATCGCTGATTTTGCCGCGCGCTATGTCGCCAGAAGCCGCGCTTCCCGCCGCCATCGCGAAGCCCATGGCGCGGTGCTCGCCGACAGCCGGGCGGTGGCCGGCTTCCGGCCCGAGACCAAGGCCATGCTTTACCCCATCATCGGGGTGAAGGGCGCCGGCAGCCACATCACGGATGCCGATGGCAACGATTATGTGGACCTGACCATGGGGTTCGGCGTCCAGCTGTTCGGCCACAATCCGCCGATGGTGGTGGATGCCATGGGCCGCCAGCTCGCCGAGCAGGGCCTGTTCCTGGGGCCGCAGGCGGAACAGGCGGGGGAGGTGGCCGCGCGCATCGCCCGCCTCACCGGCAACGAGCGGGTGGTGTTCTGCAACAGCGGCACCGAGGCGGTGATGACCGCCCTCCGGCTCGCCCGCCACGCCACCGGCCGCACGCGGGTGGCCATGTTCGCCGGCTCCTATCACGGCCATTTCGACGGCACCCTGGCGCGCACCTCGCCGGACGGCAGCAGCGCCACCCTTGCCAGCGGCACCCCGCTCGGCATGGTGGCGGATGTGGTGGTGCTCGATTATGCCGACCCGGAGGGCAGTCAGGCCGCGTTGGAGGCGCTGTCGGATAGCCTCGCGGCGGTGATCGTGGAGCCGGTGCAGAGCCGGCGGCCGAGCCTGCAACCACGCGCCTTCCTGCAATGGCTGCGCACCTTCACCGCCCGCGTCGGCGCGGCGCTGATCTTCGACGAGGTGCTGCTCGGCTTCCGCGTGGCGTCCGGTGGCGCGCAGGCGTGGGCGGACGTGCGGGCCGATCTCGTCACCTATGGCAAGATCGTGGGTGGCGGTCTGCCCATCGGCGTCGTCTCCGGCCGCAGCGCGTTCCTGGACGGGATCGACGGCGGCACCTGGCCGTTGGACGACGCCGGCGGCCCACGGGCCGAACGCACCTTCTTCGCCGGCACGTTCAACAAGAATCCGCTCACCATGGCGGCGGCTGCCGCCGTGCTCGGCCATCTGGAAGCCGCCGGTCCCGCGCTCCAGGACCGCCTGAACGCGCGCACCACCGCCCTCTGCCACCGCCTCAATGCCCGTCTGGAGGAGGAGGGCCGCGCGCTCCGGGTGGAGCATTTCGCCTCCCTGTTCCGCTTCGTGGGGGCGAGCGACCTTTTTTACAATCAGCTCATCTCGCGCGGCGTCTATGTGTGGGAGGGGCGCACCTGCTTCCTCTCCACCGCGCACAGCGATGCGGACCTGGAACAGGTGGTGGAGGCGGTGGTCGAGAGCGCGCGCGCCCTCGCCTCGGTCGGCCTGATGGGCGAGGCGCCGCGACCTGCGGCACACGCGAGCATCGAGACCTGTCCGGGCCAGCAGGCGCTGTGGGTGCTTTCCGCCTTCAGTCCGCAAAGCGCGGCCGCCTACAACCAGAGCCTCGTTCTGCGCTTCGAGGGCGTGCTGGAGGCGGCCCCCTTGCGCGAGGCCCTGGGCGACCTTTCGGCGCGCCATGACAGCCTGCGCATGCGCTTTGCGGAGGGCGGCGCGCAGGCGGTCATCGCCCGTGCTGTCGCCTTGAGCCTTGAGGAGGTCGATCTGCCGGACACGGCGGCGGCCGCCGCCTGGGTGCGGGCTGCTGCGGCGCGGCCGTTCGACCTCGCGGCGGCCCCGCTGCTGCGCGCGGCGCTGTTGCGGATCGGCGGGGCGGCGAGCGAACTTGTCCTCATCCAGCCGCATATCGTGACCGATGGTTGGTCGATGCAGGTGCTCGCACACGATTTGGCGCGTCTTTATAGCGCCCGTCGCGCCGGCTTCGCCGCCGATCTGCCGGCGACGGTGCCTTATGCGCGCTTCGCCGCCTTTGCCCGTGCCGCCGCCGCGGACCCGGCCGCCGCCGCGCACTGGCGGCAGGTGTTTGATCCACCGCCCCCGGCCCTGGATCTGCCGGCGGACCGGCCGCGTCCACCGCTCCAGACCCATGCGGGCGGGCAGGTGCGCCTGCGCCTGCCGGATGCCTTGTCCGCTCGCGTGCTCGATCTCGCCCGCGCGCGCGACTGTTCGCTTTTCACCCTGTGCCTCGCCGCTTATGGGCAATTGCTGTGCGAACTCTCGGGCGCAGATGACCTCACCGTGGCCATTTTCGCCGCGGGGCAGCCCATGGTGGGAGAGCCGGGGCTCACCGGCTATTGCATCACCACGCTCCCGCTCCGCCTTTCCGGCATCAGCGGCGCGGACCCCATCGGTGTTGCCCGCAGCGCCATGGCGCGGGCGCTGGCCTATCCCGCCTATCCCTTTCCGGCCATCGTCAAGGCGTGTGGCGTGAAGCGCGATCCCGCGCGCCCGCCGCTCGCCAGCGTCTCCTTCAACCTCGACCAGATGGAGGCCTTGCCGGCCTTCGGCGCGCTCACGCCGCAGGCGCGCGCCAACGACCACGGCAGCGTGCGTTGGGACCTCAACTGGAACCTTGAGGCCGATGCCGAGGGGCTGACGGTGGAGGCGAACTTCAACACCGACCTGTTCGACCCTGCCCGCGTGGAAGGGTGGGTCGCGCGCTATCGCGAGATCCTGGAGGGCTTCACCGGAAGCCCGGCGGCCGTGCGTGCGCCGGAGGCGCCGGCCACGTCCCTTGCCGATCATGTGGCGCGCTGGGCGGCGGAGCGGCCCGACGCCGATGCGGTGATCGACGCGGAAGGCGTCCTCTCCTGGTCGGCCCTCGCGCGGGCGAGTGGCGATCTCGCGGCGCGCCTCGCGCGGAGCGGCGTCGGGCGCGGCGACACGGTGGCGTTCTGCCTGGAGCGCGGCGCCGGTCCCCTCGTCGCCATGGCCGCCACCAGCCATCTCGGTGCCGCCTTCGTGCCGCTGGAGCCGGAGCACCCCGCGGCCCATCACGCGGCAGTGCTGGCGGACAGTGGCGCCAAGGTGCTCATCGCCGACGCATCGCTGCATGACGGGGCGGTGTCGGTGCCGGTCGTCGCCTGGAACCGTCACGCTCCGGAGCGGGATATGCCGCCGCGCGTGACGTGCGCGGCGGGCGACTTGGCCTATATCCTCTTCACCTCCGGTTCCACCGGGCGGCCGAAAGGGGTGAAGGTCTCGTGCGGCGGGCTCCAGGCCTATGCCGGCGCCATGCTGCACCGGCTGTCGGTGCCGGGGCCGGTGGTGTTCGGGATCGTCACCTCGTTTGCCGCCGATCTCGGCTATACCTCGGTCATCGGCGCCCTCGCCTGCGGCGGCATGCTCAATGTGGTGGATGGGCCGACCGCCCGCGACCCCGCCGCCCTCGTCGCCTGGATGGATCGGCACCCCATCGACGTGTTGAAGATCGTCCCGAGCCATCTTTCGGCGCTCATCACCACGCCTGAGGCCGCGGCCCTGCTGCCGCGCCGGGCGCTGATCTGCGGCGGCGACGTGCTCACCTTCGCCCTTGTGGACCGGCTGCGGTCCCTGCGGCCGGACCTGCGCATCTTCAATCACTACGGTCCCACGGAAACCACCATCGGTTGCGCCATGGTGGAGGTGACCGAAGCCCTGGCCCGCGCGCCGACCGAAGATGGCCGGGTCCCGGTGGGACGCGCGCTCGACGGCGCGGTGCTGGACATTGTCGATGACGCGGGCGACGTCCTGCCCGCCGGGCGGACGGGTGAGATCCGCGTGCGGGGCGCCGGGGTCGCGCTCGGCTATGTGGGGCTCGCGCCAGGGGCGGCCTCTGGATTCGTCCTCGCCCCCGATGGCACGCGCGCCTACCGCACCGGCGACCTCGGCAGTATGGGCGCGGACGGTCTCGTGCGCTTTCTCGGCCGCACGGATGACATGGTGAAGATCCGTGGCCATCGGGTTGATCCGAACGGCGTCGCCATGGTCATCCGCGGCTGCCTTGGGGTCGCCGATGCCGCCGTGCTGGTGGAGCGGGGCGAGGGCGGGGCGGCGCGCCTGTTCGCCGCCGCCGTCGCGCCGGGCCAGACCGCGGAGAGTCTTGGTGCCCGCATCGCCGATGTGCTGCCGGAAGCCCAGCGGCCGGCGCGCCTCGCCATAGTGGCGGCGCTGCCGCTCACCGCCAACGGCAAGGTGGACCGCAAGGCGCTGATGGCGCTGTTCGCCACGCCGCGCCCGCAGGCCGGCGGGCCGGCCATCGCCGAGGGGCCGCTCGGGGCGCTGCTCGCGCTGTGGCGGGAGCTGTTCGCCGCCGCAGCGGGGGGCATCGGGCCCGATGACGACTTCTTTGCCTTGGGCGGGGATTCCATCATGGCCATCCAGCTCGCGGGCAAGGCCCGCGCGGCCGGGTGGCTTCTGTCCCCCACGCAGATCTTCACGGCGCCGACGCCACGGCTGCTTGCGGACGTCATGCGGCCGGTCGTTGCAAGCCCCGATGTGGATCGCGGGCCGGTGGCGGAGGCGGTGCCGCTGACACCGATCCAGCGCTGGTTCATGGACCTGCCCATGCCCGACCGCCGGCGCTGGGCGCTGACGGCGGTGTTCGATCTGCCGGATGGCGTGTCCGAGGAGGCGTTGCGCGGGGCTTTTTCCGCCGCCGTTCAGCGCCATGACGCGTTGCGCACCTGCCTGCGTGATGGCGCGCCGCCGCTTCAGCAGGCGGGCGCGCCGGTACCGGTTCTCGTCCGAACCAGGGTGGCGGATGGGGACGACCGGGGCGCCGCCGAGGATGCGATGGCGGATGACCTGATGGCCGAGCTCGACCCCGCCTCGGGCCGCCAGTGCGCGGCTGGGTTGGTCGAGGGCGGGGGCACGCGACGGTTGGTGGTGGCGGTCCATCATGTCGTGTTCGACATGGTTTCCTGGGCGATCCTGGCGGAGGATCTGGCGGCGGCGCTCGCAGTGCCGCCGCGTCCGGTGGCCGCGCCGGCCACGGCCTGGTCGTGGTGGTGCCACAACCAGGCGCAGACGGCGCCGGCCTTCGAGGTTGAGCGGGCCTATTGGCGGGCGGTGGACACCGGCGCGCCGACCGCGGTGCCGCTCGACCATCCCGAGGCGCCCGACATCGAGGGGGAAGAAGGGTGCCGCGACATGCGGCTGGATGCGGCGCTCGCCGAACCCCTGCTCGCCGATCTCGCGGACCGCTTTGGCCTCCAGGCGCACGAAAGCACGCTCGCGCTTGTGGCGCGATCGCTGTTCGCGTGGGCGGGTGGCCCCATCCTCATCGAGCTGGAGGGGCACGGTCGCGAACCGCTGGACCCCGCCATCGATCTCTCGCGGACCATCGGCTGGTTCACCACCCGCTATCCGGTGGCGCTGCCGGCGGGGACGTCGGATCTCGCGCATTGGCTTCTGGAAGCCAAGGATGCGCTGAGGGCCGTGCCGCGGCGGGGCATCGGCTCCGGAATGCTGCGCTCCGGCGCGGCCGTCCCGGCCGAACCGCGGCCGCAGGTGTCCTTCAACTTCCTGGGCGACATCGGCCGTTTCGGCCATGCCGGCCTGAGACTGGTGCGCCTGGGCGCGGGACGCGAGCGTGACCCTGAGGCCGGGCGTCCCCACCGGCTCGCCTTCAACTGCTGGCAGGAGGAGGGGGCGCTGGTGGTGCGCTGCGCGTTCGGTGCCGGTCACGCGACCGCCACCATCGACCGGTTGATGGGCGCGATCCGCGCCGAGGCCGGCGCCTGGGTGACGGAGGTGGCGGCCGCGCCGCGCCGCTATTCGCCCAGCGATTTTTCCGGGGTGGACCTCAGCCAGGACGAGCTCGACGCCCTGCTGTCCGACCTTTAGGTCGCTCGGCGGGAAACGTCACGGCCGCCAGGACCGGCGCCGTGACGTTTCCCGGATGTCTTTCGGGCATTCACGCGCCACGGCCTGTTCGGATCGCCGCGGGCCGTTCGCCGCGCCGCGTCTTTCCGGGAATTGCCACCGCTACTCAAGTTCATTATCCTGTTGTTGTTGGATCTGGACTGTTGAGTTTGATTGAGCGCTCTGCTCCTTTGTGGCCGGCTGAAAGTTTCCCATCGTGGCGCCGAAAAATAGAACGTTTCTATTATCCGCCTTCACGGGGCACTACGACGCGCTTGTGCGGCGGGTGACGCGCCGTCTGGGCAATTCGGCGGCGGCCAGCGACGTGGTGCAGGATACGTTTCTGCGGGTCTACGCAACGTCGGCCAATGCCGAAATCGCCAGCCCGGCGGCCTATCTGTTCCGTGTCGCCGACAATCTCGCCATCGACCACATGCGGCAGGAGGCCGCGCGCGCACGCGTGATCGCGGCTGATCCCGATCAGGAAGATGTGCCCTCGCGGGAGGCCTCACCGGAGCGCGCCCTCGACTACAAGCAGCGCCTTGAGGTGTTGAATGCGGCCATCGCCGAGCTGCCGCCGAAATGCCGGGAAGTGTTCCTGCTGCACAAATACGACGGGCTGAGCCACAGTGAGATCGGGGAGCGGCTGGGCATCACGCGCTCCATGGTGGAGAAGCATGTGATGAAGGCCCTCGCCCATTTCCGGGACCGGCTCGCCGGCCTCCTTGATTAGACCCATTTCAAGAGAAGGGGATTTCTGCGCGGTGGAGGAACGTGCATGAACCGATCGTCCGGAGCGATCGCCGGGAGCCGAAGCGAGCGGAAAACGCTCTTGGTTCATACGCTGTGGGCAGGTCCGCCACCGCTCCGCGCGCCCATTTTGCCTTCAATCTGGAAATTTTCTAATTCTTGAGGTGAGGGATCGGCCAGTCTAATTCGTCAGGTAAGCGAGAGTGGCGGAAACCCTTCCTTCGCCACATCGTTCGCTCCACAGGTGCCGGTGTGCCCAAATCGCAAGATCCAGACACGACTGTTCGAGACATGGCCCGTGATGCCGCGCTGTCCTGGTTCACCACGGTGCATTCGGGGGAGGCGACGCCGGCCGAGCTGGCGCAGTTCCAGCGCTGGATCGGCGCAAGCGACGAGAACCGCCGCGCATATGAGATGCTCGGCGCGCTTTGGGGCGACCTCGACCGGCTGGGCGATCCGCGCCGGGCGCCAGCGGCGGACACGGTCCACCCGCTGCGGCGGGATCGTTCGGTCTCGCGGCGGGGGCTGATCCTGGGGGCGGCGGGCGCGGCAGCGGCGGCGGTGGTGGCTGGCGCCGTGGTGCTGCCGAACCTGCCCGACGGCGACATCCGCACCGGTGTGGGCGAGCAGAAGAGCCTCGACCTCGCCGACGGCTCACGGGTGGAGCTTGACGCGGATTCCGCGCTCTCCATCGATTTCAGCCCGCAGGCCCGGCATCTGACGCTGCTGCGCGGTCGCGCCTTCTTCGATGTCGCGCCGGATCACGCGAGGCCGTTCTCGGTGGCGGCGGCCGATGGCGTGACGACGGCGCAGGGCACCCAGTTTTCGGTGCACCTGTGGTCGGACGAGGTGACGGTGACGGTGCTGGAAAGCGCGGTGACCGTCCGTGCCGGCGCCGCGAACATGACCCAGCTTCTTGCCGGCGAGGCGGTGAGCTATGACGCCGCGGGCTTCGGCGCGAAGGAGGTGGTGGGCAAGGCCCAGGCCTCCGCCTGGAGGCGCGGCAAGCTGATCTTCGAGGATCGCCCTTTGCGGCAGGTGATCGCCGACGTGAACCGCTATCGGCGCGGCCGGATCGTGGTGACCAACCGGGATCTGCTGCGTCTCCAGGTGTCTGGAATCTTTGACGTGCACCAGCCGGACGGGGTGCTGGAGGCGATCACCCGCACGCTGCCGGTGCGTTCCGTCGCGCTCACGCGTTACCTCGTTCTGCTCTATCCAGCCTGACATAACGCCCTCCGCGCCGCCGAAAAATTCGCGGCATTGGGGTGAGGTGCGGGCACGTGACATCCGTCTCTCCGATATCGGCGGCGATTCATCCGGAGCTCCGGAGCCGGATTGCCTGAAGCGCATCGGGTGTGCGGGGTGTCATGCAGGATTATCGTGGGCGTCGGCCGTCGCGGGTGAGCGGCAATGTCATCCGTCTGGGCCTTGGGCTGCTGGCCGGCACGGCGCTGGCCTCGGGGCAGTGGGTCTCGGTGGCGGTGGCGCAGCAATCGGCCGTCAGCTTCTCCATTCCGCCGTCGTCGCTCGGCGCGGCGCTGTCCGCGTTCGGCGACCGGGCCAATCTGCAGGTGCTTTATGCGGCTGATCTCGCCCGCGGCGTGCGCTCGCCGGGCGTCTCGGGCAACCTGACGCCGGAGCAGGCCCTGTCCCGCCTGCTGGCGGGCACCGGGCTGAGCTATCGCTTCACCAATGCCAACACCGTCACCATCGCCCGCGCCTCGGCGGGCGGAGCGACCGGGGTTGCGGCGGATGGCACCATCCAGCTCGATACGCTGAACGTGGAGACCAACGACCTGACCGGCCCGTTCGTGGCGGTGGACACCTCCACCGGCATGAAGATGGATGTGCCCCTGCGCGAGGTGCCGCAATCGGTTTCGGTGGTCACCCGCCAGCAGATGCAGGATCGCGGCGTGCAGACGCTGAGCGATGCCATCGATTACTCCGCCGGCGTTTCCGCCTCGCCCTATGGCGAGGATGCGCGCTTCGAGCAATTCGTGATCCGCGGCTTCGACGAAAACCTGCTTGGTGTCTATCGCGACGGCATGCGCCTGCCCACCGCGGGCTTCGCCGGCTTCCGCCAGGAGCCCTATGGCCTGCAGCGGGTGGACATCCTGCGTGGCCCCACGTCCACCCTCTACGGCCTCAATAATCCGGGCGGTCTCATCAATCTGGTTTCCAAGCTGCCGGTGGTGGGCGCGCAGTTCGGTGAAATCTGGGGGTCCTACGGCTCCTTCGACACCGCGCAGCTCGGGTTCGACATCAACGGCGCCGGCATCGACGGTACCAACATCACCTATCGCCTCACCGGCCTGGTGCGGGAGGGCAACACGCAGGTCGACTATGTCGACAACAACCGCGTCTATCTCGCTCCGACCCTGACCTGGACGCCGAACACGGACACCACCTTCACGGTGTTCGCCAACTACCAGCGGGACCGCACCGGCGATACCTACCAGCTCCTGCCGGCTGAAGGCACGCTCTACCCCAGCGTCTATGGTTCGATCCCGCCTTCGCGCTTCCTCGGTGTGCCCGGACAGTCCCATTACAACGCCGACCAGTATTCGGTGGGCTACTTCTTCGAGCACCGCGCCGACAACGGCTGGACCTTGCGCCAGAACCTGCGCTACGCGTCGGTGGATGTGGATTATCTCACCGTCTACCCGACCTCGGCCTATGGCGGCGACACTTCCATCCTGTTGCGCACGGCCCAGCAAAACGACCAGACGCTGGGCGTCTTCACCATCGATAACCAGGCCCAGTATGACAGCGACCTTGGCTTTGCCGAGAATAAGCTCGTATTCGGCCTCGATTATTCCAACACCCAGCAGGACGGCACCCAAAACGGGGGGCCGCTGCAAAGCCTCATCACCGGCACTCTGCCGGTGTCGCCCATCAATCCTTATTTCCCCATCTACAGCCTAACCATCGACCCGCTCATCAACACGCTGAACACGACTCAAGACTTGAGCCAGACCGGCATCTACGCCCAGGACATGCTCAAGATCCACGACAAATGGGTGCTCACCTTCGGCGGGCGCTATGATTGGGTGTCGACCGAGAGCACCACCCAGAGCCCGGTTCTGGCCCAGCTCGCGCCGCTGCTCAAATATTATTACGGCGTCAACGTACCGAGCTATTTCAAGAGCAATTCCGCTGATAGCGCCTTTTCCGGCCGCGTCGGCCTGTCCTATCTGTTCGACAACGGGCTCACGCCCTATGTCAGCTATGCCAGCTCCTTCAATGTGGTGCCAGGCTTCACCCAGTCGAGCGTGACCGTGGATACGGCCTACGGCCCGCTGCCCATCAGCTACGACATGCAGCCGCTGAAGCCCGAGACCGGCGAGCAGTATGAACTGGGCATGAAGTATCAGCCCAACAACGGCAAGAGCTATATCCAGAGCTCGATCTATCAGATCACCAAGCAGAACGCGGTGAGCTTCGATACCACAGATCCGATGCAGATGGCCTATTACCAGACCGGCGAGATCCAGGTGCGCGGCTTCGAGCTTGAAGCCGCCATGGATTTCGAGAACGGTTTCAAGGTGCTGGCGGCCTATACCTACCTGCATGCGGAGGTCACGGAAGACATTCCACCGGTGGGCCAGGCGAGCATTGTCGGCAACGTGCCGGAGCGTGTGCCCGAGCATCTGGCGTCCGCCTGGCTGGATTACACCTTCCAAGAGGGCGCGCTGAAGGGATTCGGCCTTGGTGGCGGCGCGCGTTACGTGGGCGCTACCTGGGGCGACCGCGCCAACACCATCTACGTGCCGAGCTATACCCTGTACGACGCGGCGCTGCGCTACACCAAGGACAATTGGCTATTCTCGCTGACCGCCAAGAACCTGCTGGACAATTATTATGTCGGGACCTGTTCCAGCATCGGCAACACTTACATCGGCTGTTCCTACGGCCAGACGCGCACCGTGACGGCGCAGGTGACCTACCGATGGTGAGCGCGGCGATGGAGGGCTTCGCGCTCGACGGCGTCGGCTTTGCCGCCGAAGGGCGCACCCTCCTTCACGAGGTGTCCCTCACCCTGGCCCCGGGGCGGGTCGTGGGCGTCGTCGGGCACAACGGGTCCGGCAAGTCCACCCTGCTGAAGCTGCTGGCGCGCCAGCAGGCGCCGAGCGCCGGCGCGCTGCGGCTCGATGGGCGCGATCTGTCGAGCTGGAGCAGCCGTGCGTTCGCCCGCATGGTGGCCTATCTGCCGCAGACGCCGCCTTCGGCCGGCGCCCTCAAGGTACGGGAGCTGGTGGCCTGCGGGCGCTATCCCTGGCATGGCGCGCTCGGGCGCCGGACGGCGCGGGACCGCGACGCGGTGGAGGCGGCCTTGCAACTCGCCGACGTGGGCGCCTTCGCCGACCGGCTGGTGGAGACCTTGTCCGGCGGGGAGCGGCAGCGGGTGTGGCTGGCCATGCTGGTCGCGCAGGAGGCCCGCTATCTCCTCCTCGACGAGCCGATCGCGGCGCTGGATGTGGCCCATCAGGTCGAGGTGATGGCGCTGGCCCGGCAGCTCGGCCATGCGCGCGGCCTCGGAGTTGCCGTGGTGCTGCACGACGTGAACATCGCCGCGCGCTATTGCGACGAACTCGTGGCGCTGCGCGGCGGCCGGCTGCTGAAGCGCGGGGCGCCGGCGGATGTGGTGACCGCCGAGGGACTCGCGGACATCTACGGCATCCCCATGGCGGTGATGCCCCACCCGGATGGCGGGTGGCCCGTGAGTTTCGTTCGCTGAGCCCGCGCCCGGCAGGTCGCCGGGGACGGGATGCGCCGACCGTGGCGGTTTCGTCGCGGCCGGGCGGAAAGGGGTTTTCATGAACGCGCCACTTCACGCATCATTGCGGGCGGCCGGACCCTCCGGCGCACTGCCCGCCGCATCGCCCGTCGCGCCTCTGCTTGCGGCGCTGATCGTCCACCGCGCCCGCCTGCTGCGCGAGGCATTCCGGATTCTCCGGTCGCAGCATCTTGCGGAGGAGGTGGTGGAGGATGCTGCGGTGAAGCTGTGCGAGGCGGAAGGGGTGGTGGAGGCCGACCATCCGGCGCCCTTCCTGTCGCGCCTTGTGCGCAACCTCGCCATCGACCGCGCGCGCCGCTTGAAACGGGAGCGCCTTTGGGCGGGCAGCGCCGAGGAAGCCGAGCGTGTGCCCATGCCGTGCGCCTGTCCGCTGGAACGCCTGGAGCAGAGGGAGATGGTGGGGGTGGTGATGCGCACCCTGGCTACACTGCCGCCGCGCACCCGCTTCGCGTTCCTGCGTCATCGTCTCGACGGCATGCCGCAGAAGGATATCGCGGAATATCTGGGGGTTTCGCGCACCTTGGTCAACTTCATGGTGCGCGACGCCACCAAGGCGTGCCGTGACAGTATCGACGGTTATTGCGGTCGCACCCGCGCGCCCTGCCCGGATGGCGCCCGCCGCCACGGAACGCCGGGCAGGGACCCGCGGCGTGGTCGCGAAGGCGTCGGCGTGATGGGGATGATCCTCAGCCGCCGGGGGTTTGTCGCCGCCGCATCCACTTTGCTTGCCGCCCCGGCGTGGGCGACGGCGCCCCGGCGCGTGGTGGCGTTCGACTGGGGTATCGTCGAGACCCTGCTCGGGCTCGGCGTCGTGCCGGCCGGGGTTGCCGAGGCGGACGAGTATGACCATTGGGTGGGTGAGCCGGCCTTGCCGCCGGGCGTCGCGGACGTGGGCCTGCGGCTTGAGCCGAACCTCGAGGCGGTGGCGCGGCTGAAGCCGGACCTGATCGTCATCACGCCGCAGCTGGAGGCGCTGGAGCCGACCCTGGCGCGGATCGCGCCCACCTTGAACCTCGCCATTTTCGCGGCGGAAGGCGACGTCTGGGGCCGCGCGCGGCAGGTGGCATTGACGTTGGCGGAGGCCACCGGGCGACCGGAGGCGGGCGCGCGCCTGCTGGCCGCAACGGATGCGGCGATCGCGGCGGCCCGGCCCCGGGTGGCGCCGCTGGCGGGGCGCCCGCTGTATCTCGCGAGCTTCGTCGATGCGCGGCATGTGCGGGTCTACGGACGCGGCGCGCTGTTCGATGCGGTGCTGGCGCGGCTCGGGCTTTCCAACGCCTTTTCCGGGCCGGCGACCTTCTGGGGCTTCGCGACTTTCGGGCTGGAGCACCTCGCCGCTCCGGCCGATGCGCGGCTCTTGATCTTCGAGCCGGTGCCGCCGGAGGCGCGCGAAACCATGGCGCATGGCCCGTTATGGCGGCGCCTGCCGATGGTGGAGGCTGGCCGCGTCGGGCTGCTGGCGCCGGTCTGGTCGTTCGGCGGGCTGGTGTCGGCCATGCGGTTCGCCCGCGTTCTGGCGGACTTCGCGGCCACGCCGGACGCGGCAAAGGGGGATGTTCGTGGCTGATCGTGTCGGAGTTGAGCTGGCGCCGCGAGAGAAGGGCCTCCCGTTCATGGGGCCGGCCGTGATGGTGCTGGGCCTCGGGCTCCTTGCGGTGCTGCTCAGCGCCCAGAGCCTGACAGCCCGCATCGAAGGTGGCTCATTGCTGGGGGCCATTCTGTCGCCGTCCGGCATGGGCGAACTGGTGGTGCATTTCAGCTGGCTGCCACGGCTCCTGGTGTCGTGGCTGTGCGGCGCGGCGCTGGGCCTCGCCGGTGTTCTGATGCAGCAGGTGCTCCGCAATCCTCTGGCCTCGCCCACCACGCTTGGCGTCTCCGCCGGCGCTCATCTGGCGCTGGTGGCCGCGACCCTGGCCGTGCCCGGCCTCGCCGGCCTGGGGCGCGAGGCGGTGGCCCTCGCCGGCAGCGGCGTGGCGGCCGCGCTGGTGTTTTCCTTGGCCTGGAACAAGGGCCTCGCGCCGCTGGCGGTGGTGCTCGCGGGGCTCGTGGTGAGCCTGTATTTCGGCGCCCTGGGGGCCGCCTTGGTGCTGTTCAACCAGAGCTATCTCGCCGGCCTGTTCATCTGGGGCGCGGGCGCGCTGTCGCAGCAGGACTGGAGCGTGGTGCTGCGCCTCGGACCGCTGGTCGTGGCTTCGGGCGTGGCGGCGGCGCTGATGGTGCGGCCGCTGGCGCTGCTCGATCTGGACGAAGCCGGCGCCCGCGGTCTCGGGGTGCCGCTGGTGGGCCTGCGCCTCGCCGCCCTTGCGGTTTCGGTGGTGCTGGCCGCCGCGGTGGTGAGCGCGGTGGGCGTGGTGGGCTTCGTGGGTCTCGCGGCGCCGGCGCTCGCCACCTTGGCCGGGGCCCGGACTTTCGGCGCGCGGCTGGTGTGGGGGCCGTTGATCGGCGCCGTCCTGCTCTGGTTCGCGGACCAATTGGTTCAGGTGCTGGCGGGGCTCTACGGCGATCTCGTGCCCACCGGGGCGCTGACGGCGCTGTTCGGCTCGCCGCTGTTGCTGTGGCTGCTGCCGCGCCTGAAGCGCGACGTGCGGCCCCCGCGCATGGCGGCGCCGGTGAGGGAGCCGCGCGCCCGCCACCCGGTGGGCGCGCTGATCGCCATGGTCGCGGCGCTCGGCGTGCTGGTGCTGCCGGCGCTGCTGCTGTCGCATGACGCGGCGGGCTGGAGCCTTGACCTGTCCGGCGCCCTGCTGGAATGGCGTTGGCCGCGGGTGCTGGCGGCGCTGGCGGCGGGTGCGCTGCTGGCCATGGCCGGCACCATCACCCAGCGCGTCACCGGCAATCCGATGGCGAGCCCGGAGGTGCTGGGGCTGACTTCGGGTGCCGCATTGGCGCTGATCGTGGTGGTGATGGCGCTGCCCGGCGCCGACCGCGCCACTGAGATCGCGGCGGGCGCCGCCGGGGCGTTCCTTACCACTGTTGGGCTTTTGTGGCTGACCCGGCGGGCCGCCTTCGCGCCCGACAGCATCCTGCTGGCGGGCATCGCCCTTGGCGCCCTATTCGACGCGCTGGTGGTGGCGGTGACCGCGTCGGGTGATCCACGGGCCGTGACGCTGCTGGCCTGGCTCGCCGGTTCCACCGCGCGGGTCGGTTCGTCGGAGGCGCTGACCGGCCTGGTCGCCGTGGTCGCGCTCGGTGCGGCGGCGGTTCCGTTCGCGCGTTGGCTCGACCTGCTGCCGCTGGGCGCGGTCACCGCCGGCGCGGTGGGGGTGGATGTGAAACGCGCGCGCCTGCTGCTGCTGGTGCTGACGGCGCTGATGACCGCCACCGCCACCCTCATCGTGGGGCCGCTCACCTTCGTCGGGTTGCTGGCGCCGCATCTGGCGCGGCTGGCGGGCTTTCCGCGGGCGCTGCCCCACCTTCTCGCGGCGGCCCTCGTCGGGGCGCTGGTGATGGTGGGGGCGGACCTGTTGGGGCGGACCCTCATCTATCCCCGGCAGATCCCCACCGGCCTTCTGGCCACCCTCATCGGCGCGCCCTATCTGCTGTGGCGCCTTCGGAGGTTGTAGGATCACATGCTCGCCGTCCTCGCGCCCATCTTCCACGGCCCGCTCGCGCCTTATGCCGACACGCTGGTGCTGCCCGGCGAGAAGCCCGGCGCCATGCCGCTGTCGGAACTGATCGCGCCGGCCGGCCTCGATGCTGCGCTGGAGCGGGTGGCGACGTATTTCGGCGGCGACGACCGTCGGGTGCTCGCCTCGCTGTTCTCCATCCATTACGTGCACATCCTGATGCCGGTGATGGTGGTGGCGCAACTGGTGCTGGGCCGGCACCTGCCGGTGGCGGTGGACGCGCTGTCCGTGGTGCTGGACGAGGACGGGCTGCCGGACCATTTCGTGCTGCCCCACGATGGCCATGCCGACGACGAGGGCGATCCCTTCGTGCGCTTCCAGCCGCTCATCTTCGATCATCTGGAGCCGGTGTTCAGGGCGCTGTCGGCGCGTTCGGGACTTTCCGCGAAGGTGCTGTGGACCAATGCCGCCAATCTGTACGAAGCCATCCTGAGGGAATTGGAGGGCGCCGGTTTCTCTCCGGGGGTGGTGGTGGCGGGCGAGCGGCTGGTGAACAGCCCGCGCTGGCCGGACGGGCGGCGCAACCCGTTTCACGCACCGGTGCGCTATGTGGAGGGACCCGGCGGCGAGCGGCGCTGGCGCCGGGTGTGCTGCGTCAGCTACCTGCTGCCCGAGCGTGGCTATTGCAGCAATTGCCCCCATGTTCTGGCCAAGGCGAAGATGGCGGGGACGGACGGGGCCGCTGCCTCCGCCGCGTCGTCGCCCTGAATATTGCCGGCGCCGGGGTCAGGCGGTGGCGGTTTCGCCGTCGGGCTGGAAGCACACGAGGGCGGGCCGGGCGGCCACGGCGAAGCCAAGCCGGGCATAGAGCCGTTCCACCGGCCCAAGGCCCGCGCATTGCAGGAAGACCGCTTCGACCCCCAACGTTTCGGCGTGGGCCAGCGCGGCGCGCGTGACAACGCCGCCGAGCCCGCGTCGTCGGTGCGCGGCGCGGGTGCCGACATTGTAGAGCCCGGCGAGAGAGCCGACCCGGTAGAGGGAAGCCGCCGCCACCGGCACCCCGGCTTCGTCGCGCAGGACCAGATGGCATGGCGCCACATCGCCACGGGTCTCCGCCGCGTTCAGCACCGCGACATAGGCTTCCGCTGCCGCGACCAGGGGCGGCGAAGCCGAGCGGGGCGAAACGGGCGGCGAACGCCTCCATGGTGGAGGCGCGTACCGGCTCGGAGCCGGAGAAGGCGACGTGCCAGCACGACAGGTCGAGGCCCTCGATCTGGGCCGGATCGATGCGCTCGACGCACATGCGGTAGGCGAAGTCGGGTCCGCCTTTATGAGCGCGCGCGGCGCAAAGAGGCCCGGCGCCCTGCCTTTCGGGTTGGCGCGCCCGGCGAGATGAATGTCCCTCACCAAGACGAATCCGGTGGCGCGAAATTTAGGGGGTCAGGCGACGCCGCGTCGCCCCGTCCCGGCCGGAAGGTCGGCGGTGATGCGGCCGCTTTCCATGTGCACGATGCGGTCGCCGCAATCGAAGTAGCGGTCGTCATGGGAGATCACGAGCACGGTCTTGCCCAGCGCTTTCAGCTCCGGCAGCAGCTCGCGGTAGAACACGGTCTTGAACGCGGGGTCCTGGTCCGCCGCCCATTCGTCGAACACCAGGAATGGGCGATCCTCCAGCACCGCCGCCACCAGGGCGAGGCGCTTGCGCTGTCCGGTGGAGAGGTCGCGGGTGGAAAAGCGCCCGTCCTCCACGCTCACCTTGTGGGTCAACGCGAGCCGGGCGATGAGCCGGTTGGCGCGGGCGTCGAGATCGGGCGCGCCGGACAGGCCGACGAGGCTCTCGAACAGGTGGAAATCGCCGAACACGGCAGAGAACAGCCCGCGCTGGGCGCTGCGGATCGCGCCGTCCACCGGCACGCCGTTCAGCAGCACCTGTCCGCTTTCCGGCGCATAGAGGCCGGTGACCAGCTTGGCGAGGGTGGTCTTGCCGGAGCCGTTGCCGCCCACCAGGAACACGATTTCCCCCGGCCGAAAGGCGAGATCCACCGGGCCGAGGCGGAACATCTCCGAGGTGCGGTCGTCCCAATAGGCATGGGTGACGGCCTCGAGCGCGAGGCCGGTGAATGGCACCGGTGGCGCGGGCGCGGCTTCGTGGGCGGCGAGGGCGGCCTCGGTCTCCTGAAGGCGGCGGCCGGCGACGCGGGCGAGGGCGAGGCGGGGCAGGTCTTCCAGCACCGCGGCAAGGGGACCGACGAGATAGAGCAGCACCACTGCGTAGCCGGTCGCCACCGCCCCGCCGCCGGTGAACACGAACAGCACCAGCCCGATGAAGCCGAAGATGATGAGGCTGCCCCAGGCCGAGCCGAGGGCCAGCAGCGTGATGCCGCGGGTGCGGGCGCGGCGCACGCTCTCGATGGTGGCGCCGAGGTGGTGGGTGCGGAAGTCCTGCGCCTTGTCGCGGTTGAGCTTCAGCTCCTTGGTGCCGGATACCAATGCCGAGAGGTGGGAGAACAGGGCGTCTTGCCGCCCGCCGGCGTGTTCCAGGTGGTGCCGTGCGCGCCCGCTGGCCAGCATATAGCCGCCGACACCCACCGCCATCAGTCCCACCGCGCCCAGGAACAGGGCCGGCGAGAGCCATGCGAGGTAGCCGAGGCAACCGGAGATGGCGACCGCGTTGGTGAGCAGCACCGGCAGGCGCACCACCAGCGTGGCGATGGTGAAGACATCGTCGGTCAGCAGGGCCTGGATGCGGGCGGGGCCTACCTGCTCGACCGCGCGCAGCGGCGCGGCCTCCACCGTCGCGGCGATGCGGGCGCGCAGCCGCGCCAGCACCTCTTGCCCGAGCCGGCCGAACAGGATGCCGGAGGCGGTCTGCAACGCCACCGTCACCGCCGCCACCAGCGCGAAGGCGAGGCCGAGCCGCAGCAGGTTTTCCCCATCCGACATGAGCGCGAGATTGATGAGCACCACCAGCGCCACCGCGGTGGCGCCGCTGGCGAGGCTGGTGGCCGCCGCCGCGGCGAACACGACCGGGTTCTGGGCGAACACAAGACCCATAAGGGAAAAGTCGCCCGGCGGTGCGGCGGCCGGTGCGAGGGCCGGTGCAAGGGCCGGTGCAAGGGTCTGGGCGTCGGAGGGACGGGGCGCGGGGCGCTCCATGATGCGTGCGGTTCCCTGAGCTGCATGCGGCCGGCCGGAGACGCCGAGCCTTGAAGAGTGAGACGTTCGCCGCGCGCGGAAATTTAGGGGTGCGGCGGGTTTTTCGTCTCAGCCTGAGGAAAGCGCATCGCAGCGCCTAAATCGGCGGCGGGCGACAGCGTCATGTTCACCGAATGCCCCATTCAAGAGACGTGAGGGAGGGAACGCCGTGCGTGTGATGGAAATCCCGGTGATGGACATCTCCTCGGCGGAAATGACCCGGACGCCGCCTTTCGCCGAGGAGGGCATGGGCGCGCCGCAGGATGGCGGCCAGGACGGCGGCCAGGACGGCGGCCGGGATGGCTCCATGGTGATGGAGGATGCCGCCGGCACGCGGTTGCTTCTGTCCGCCGAGGGAGAGGCCGGCGCGCGCGCCCAATGGCGGGGGTTGGACCCCGACGCGGTGCGGGCGTTGCTGCTGCGCGCTCTGGAACGGGTCACGGCCATCCGGCCCGCGCCGACGCCGCTGCGGCTCCTGGGCCTGGATGCGGCGGACGGGGTGGCGCCGGCCGTTCGGGACTGGCTCGTCGCGGAGGGCCTCGCCGTCCCGGCGGGGGGCGGGGCTCGATGTTTTTCCCGGAGCCCTGTGGCAGCGACCGGAGTTGTGGTTGCCGATGGTGCGCGCGCCTTTTCCGCAGCGCTTCGCCTTGACCCAGGGGCGGCGCCATCCGGTGCGGCCGGCAAAGCCGGAGGGGGTGGTCTATGCGCGTCATATCCCCTGGCTCGGCGCGCGGTTCGAGCTGCGCACGGTGGACATCGCCGCCGACCTCCCGCGGTTCCATCGCTGGATGAACGATCCCCGCGTCGCCGCCATCTGGGACGAGGCCGGGGATCTGGCCAAGCACCGCGCCTATCTCGAAGGGCTCCAGGCGGATCCGCACCTGCTGCCCCTGATGGGCGCGGTGAACGGCGTGCCCTTTGCGTATTTCGAACTCTATTGGGCCAAGGAAAACCGCATCGCCCCCTTCTACGCGGCCGGCGATTACGATCGCGGCTGGCATGTGCTGGTGGGGGAGGACGGGTTTCGCGGGCGGGCCTATGTGGCCACCTGGCTACCCTGCCTCATGCACTACATATTCCTCGACGAGGTGCGCACCACCCGCATCGTCGGCGAGCCGCGGGCCGATCACCACCAGCAGCTTCGCAACCTGGAGCGCTCCGGCTTCGCGCGGGTGAGCACGTTTGAGTTTCCCCATAAGCGGGCCGCGCTGGTGATGCTGACCCGCGAGCGCTTCTTCGGTGATCGCCTGTGGGTGCCCGATGGCATCCTGCCGCAGGTGCCCGAGCGCGCGCCGCCCACCGCCATCTGAATCTTCCTTACGCCCCATGGACAGATCGAGCCGGATGGCGCCGTCGGCCGCGCCGCCGGGCCCTGATCGCCGACTTCAAGAGCACCAATTATTCAGTGGTGGATGCGGACCTTATCGAGCGCATCTATGCCCTGCTCTATCAGCAGCAGGTGACCGGCGACCACCGTCATCAGGTTCGGCGGCTGACGCAGGTGACCCATGCCCAGGCGGTGGGTGGCGCGGCCGACGGCGCCATCCGGCTCGACCTGTCCATGGGTCCGGACGGGGTGGCGGGAGCGGAAATCTATGATGCGGTGGTGCTGGCCACCGGCTACAGCCGCGACGGCGGCCGGGCGCTGCTGAGCGGGCTGGAGCCCTATGTTGCCATCGGCGCGGTGGGCCGCGACTACCGGCTGGCGACGGTTCCTGAATTCCGTCCGGCGGTGTTCGTCCAGGGCACCAACGAGGGCACGCACGGCCTGTCCGACACCCTCCTGTCGGTACTGGCCACCCGTGGCCAGGAGATCGCCGATGCGCTGATCGCCGCCTGCGCGGCGGCCGAGGTGGCGGCCGAGACGCAGATGCTGCGCCAACTGGCACGGATGTGATGGAGCGCGCGCCGGCCCGGCTGGTGCTGCTGCCCCACGCGGGCGGGTCGGTGGCCGCGCTGCCGTGGCGTGCCCGCTTGCCGCGGGCGGTGGCGGAAGGCGTCGTCGATCTGGAGCTGCCGGGGCACGGCCGGCGGTTCGGCGCGCCGTTCGCCCCCAGCCTGCGTGCCCTTGCCGCCGCGCTCGCCGCCGACATTCGCGCGGCGGTGGGTGATGTCCCGGTGCTGTTCCAGGGGCATTCCATGGGCGCTCTCCTTGCCTATGAGATCGCGCGGGAGCGGTGCGCGCAGGGCGGCGCGGTGGCCGGTCTCGTTCTGTCGGGACGGGCGGCGCCCCGCTGGCCGGCGGCGCGCGACGCGCCCCCGCGCCACCTGTGCGCCGATGCCGTGCTGGTGGACGAACTGCGCCGCCTCGGCGGCACACCGGCCGAGGTGCTGGCGGCGCCGGACCTCATGGATCTGGTGTTGCCGGTCGTGCGCGACGATTTCCGCCTGGTGGAAACCTATCGATGGGAGCCCGGTCCGCGGCTTCGCGTGCCGGCGGTCGTCCTCGGTGGCAGGGACGATCCGGCGACGTCGCCCGCGGCGCTCGCGGCGTGGGGCGAAGTCATTACCGGTCCCTTGCGGGTGGAGCACTGGCCGGGCGGCCACTTCTTTCCCTACCCCGAGCCGCAACGGCTGGCCGATCTGATCGGGCATTATGCCGTCGCCGCCCCGCTTCCCGCCGGCGCGCACGCGGGCTGAGGCGGAAGGCGGGCGGAACTTTAAGTGAAACCGCCGGGCGCCGGTCGACGCGGGCGGACATCGCGGCCGGTTCCCTGCCGGAGGGACCGGCGCCCGCGCTCAGCTCACCACGGCCTGCCCGTCGCGGCGGGGATCGCTGGCGGCGGCGTAGCCTTCCACCGCCGGGTCGCCCATGCGCCAGATGAATTGGCCGGCGCCGAAATCCTGATAGGTGTCGTGCAGCACCGCGACCTCGTGGCCGAGCGCCGCGAGCCCGTCCAGGAGGCCCGGCGGGTTGCCGGGCTCCAGATTGATGGACAGGCCCTGGTCGAAGCGCCAGCGCGGCGCGTCGCAGGCGGCCTGGGGATTCTGGGCGAAGTCGAGCATGCGCACCAGGGTCTGCACATGCCCTTGCGGCTGCATGTTGCCGCCCATGACGCCGAAGCTCATCACCGGTGCGCCGTCCTTGGTGAGAAAGCCGGGAATGATGGTGTGGAACGGGCGCTTGCGCGGCGCCACCCCATTCGCGTGATCGGGGTCGAGGGAGAAGCCGAAGCCGCGGTTCTGGAGCGAGACGCCCCATTCCGGCAGCACCACGCCGGAGCCGAAGCCCATGTAATTGCTCTGGATGAAGCTGACCATCATGCCGGAGGCGTCGGCTACGGTGAGATAGATGGTGCCGCCCCGGACCGGATTGCCCGGCGCGAACGGCTGGGCCCGGCGCCGATCGATCAGGTGGGCGCGCGCGGCGTGCCCCCGGTGGCGAGCGCGCGATTGACCCGCCCGGCCGCACCGCGGGCGGCCAGCGGCTCCAGCACGAGGCGCAGGGCGAACACCTCCTCCACATCCTTCACCGTGATCGGGGCGACGCGGTATCCGTGGCGCGGCATGGACACCACGACCCCGTCCTGGATCAGCCGCTGCAAGGCGATGCGGCAGCTGGCCTTGCCGATGTCGAGGCGTTCCATCAGTTCCGCCTCGGTGAAGCGGGTGCCCGGCAGGAACCGGCAGGAGATGATTTCGCGCCGCAGCAGGTCGTAGGCCAGGTTGCCCTTCAGGGTGGCGCTGGGAACCTCAAGGACTGTTCCCGAACCCGATGCCCGATTGTGTCCGCGATCCTCGGTCACCTTGATCACTCCTCAGCAGCTTAGTGAGCATCTTAGTGAGAAGCCTACAGGGTTGCAGTGACGCATCAAAGATAAAAGAGGATGCAGATGAGATATATATAAATACTTGAAATAAAATTATATTACAGAATGCCGGCGCCAAGGCGAGCGCTTTCTGTGGGAAACCTACAGTGGGCCGCTCAAGATTTGCCCACGCGCCTGTCGCCGGCGGGGCGACACCGCCGTGGCGGGAGGGCTATGGCGGGTCGCGTCAGGTCGCGTTCAAGAGGCCGTCGGGGGTCCTTCGAGCGCGGCAGAGGAGGTGCTGCCGCCGGAATGACCGGCCTCGCGCACGACCTCGGCGATCTGTTCGAGCTGCGCCGACAAAGGGGTCGTCTTTCGCCAGACCATGCCGATGGTCCGCGAGGGGCGCGGGTGCGCCAGATGCGCGATGGAGACGGACGCGAGGCGGGTCTCCAAGGGCACCGCCATGTGCGGGATCAGCGTCACCCCGATGCCGGCGCTTACCATCTGCACCAGGGTGGTGAGCGAGCTGCCCTCGATCAGATCCTGAGGCGGGCGCAAGGGCATCCGGCAAAAAGACAGGGCCTGATCGCGGAAACAGTGGCCCTCCTCAAGCAGGAGCAGCCGCATCTCCTGCAGCCCTTGTGTGCCGGGCACCGGCCGGCCCTCGTCCGCGGCGGGGCGGACCAGGACGAACTCTTCCTCGAACAGGGGGTGTTCGCTCAAGGCGGGCTCGGAGAGCGGCAGGGCCACGATGGCGGTGTCGAGCCGGCCCCCGACGATGTCGGCCACCAGCTTCTGTGTCACCGCCTCGCGCGGGCGCAGGTCCATGTCCGGGAACCGGCGCGCGAGGCGCTTGATGACCGCCGGCAGCAGGTAGGGCGCGACGGTGGGAATGACGCCGAGCCGCAACGGGCCCGTTATCGGGCCGTTGGAGGCCCGTGCCAGCTCGTCCAGCTCATCGACAGCACGCAGAATGCCGCGGGCGCGGTCCGCCAGTTCCGCTCCCAGGGGCGTGAGCCGGACCTGCCGGCTTCCCCTTTCCACCAGGGGGGCGCCGAGGATCTCCTCCAGCTCCTTCACCTGCACCGACAAAGCCGGCTGCGAGATGGCACAGACCTGCGCGGCGCGGCCGAAGTGTCCATGCCGGGCCAGCGCCTCGAAGTAACGAAGCTGCTTCATGGAGATGTCTGTCATAAGAATTTCATATCAAAGCGATTAGAAAATGCAAATTTTAATTATCATTATCCTGATGTAGCTTGAACTCGCAAACCGGGGCGCGCAGCCTGCGTCATGACCCCGTGCCGACGGGGCCGGGAGCGATGCGCCACGGCAGCGGTTGGCGAACGCCACGCGGTGGAATTGGAGGGTCAAGGGCATGAACGAGACGAAACCCGCCGGTAAATGTCCGGTGATGCACGGCGCCAATACGGAAATCGGCGAATCCATCATGAGCTGGTGGCCGAAGGCGCTCAATCTCGACATTCTCCACCAGCACGACACGAAGACCAACCCCATGGGGCCGGGCTTCAACTATCACGAGGCGGTCAAATCCCTCGACTTCTCTGCCCTCAAGGCCGACATGCTGGCCCTCATGACCGACAGCCAGGAGTGGTGGCCGGCGGATTGGGGCCATTACGGCGGCCTCATGATCCGCATGTCGTGGCACGCGGCGGGGTCCTATCGCGTGGCCGATGGCCGTGGCGGCGCCGGCACCGGCAACCAGCGTTTCGCGCCTTTGAATTCCTGGCCGGACAATGTCAGCCTCGACAAGGCGCGCCGGCTGCTGTGGCCGATCAAGAAAAAATACGGCAACAAGGTGAGCTGGGCCGATCTCATCGCGCTGGCCGGGACCATGGCCTATGAATCCATGGGTCTGAAGACCTTTGGCTTCGGTTTTGGCCGCGAGGATATCTGGTCACCGGAGAAGGATGTCTATTGGGGACCGGAAAAGGAGTGGCTCGCGCCCAGCGACAACCGCTATGAGAATGTCGATAACCCGGCCACCATGGAAAACCCGCTGGCGGCGGTGCAGATGGGCCTCATCTATGTGAATCCGGAAGGCGTGAACGGTCATCCGGACCCGTTGAAGACCGCCGCGCAGGTCCGCGAGACCTTCGCCCGCATGGCCATGGACGACGAGGAAACCGTCGCCCTCACCGCCGGCGGCCATACGGTAGGCAAGACCCACGGCAATGGCGACGCCGCCAAGCTCGGTCCAGCCCCCGAAGCGGCGGAGGTGGACCAGCAGGGCCTTGGTTGGGCCAATCCCGACCAGAACGGCCTTGCCAGCCGCGCCGTGACCTCGGGCCTGGAAGGCGCGTGGACGACTCATCCGACCACGTTCGACATGGGCTTCTTCGAGATGCTGTTCGGCCACGAATGGGAGCTGCGCAAGAGCCCGGCCGGGGCCTGGCAGTGGGAGCCGGTGGATATCAAGGAGGAGGACA
This sequence comes from Xanthobacter agilis, assembly GCF_021730435.1. Lineage (GTDB taxonomy): Bacteria > Pseudomonadota > Alphaproteobacteria > Rhizobiales > Xanthobacteraceae > Xanthobacter > Xanthobacter agilis. Next base: position 50,348 of record NZ_JABWGX010000011.1, on the reverse strand, counting down.
AACCGCGCGACGCCAGCGACCCGTCGATCCGGCACAACCCCATGATGACCGACGCCGACATGGCCATGAAGGTGGATCCGATCTATCACGCGATCTGCCGTAAGTTCATGGCGGACCCGGAATATTTCAAGGACACCTTCGCCCGCGCCTGGTTCAAGCTGACCCACCGCGACATGGGCCCGAAGGCGCGCTACATCGGTCCCGACGTGCCCGCCGAAGACCTGATCTGGCAGGACCCCGTTCCCGCCGGCCGCACCGATTACGATGTCGCGGCCGTCAAGGCGGCCATCGCCGCGAGCGGGCTCACGGTGAGCGAACTCGTCGCCACCGCCTGGGACAGCGCCCGCACCTTCCGCGGCTCCGACATGCGGGGCGGCGCCAATGGCGCGCGCATCCGCCTCGCCCCGCAGAAGGATTGGGCGGGCAATGAGCCGGAACGCCTCGCCAAGGTGCTCGCGGTGCTGGAGCCCATCGCCGCCAAGGCGGGGGCGAGTGTCGCCGACGTCATCGTGCTGGCCGGCAATGTGGGCGTGGAGCAGGCGGCCAAGGCGGCGGGCTTCGACGTCACCGTGCCGTTCGCGCCCGGTCGCGGCGATGCCAGCGCCGAGCAGACCGACGCGGCCTCGTTCGAGGTGCTGGAGCCGATCCATGACGGCTATCGCAACTGGCTGAAGAAGGATTACGCCGTCAGCGCGGAAGAACTCATGCTCGACCGCACCCAGCTCATGGGCCTGACCGCCCATGAAATGACAGCCCTGGTGGGCGGCATGCGGGTTTTGGGCGCCAATCACGGCGGCACCCGACATGGCGTGTTCACGGACCGCGAAGGTGCGCTGACCACTGACTTCTTCGTCAACCTGACCGACATGGGGCATATCTGGAAGCCGGCCGGCAACGGCCTGTTCGAGGTCCGCGATCGCAAGACCCATGCCGTGAAGTGGACCGCTACCCGCCTGGACCTCGTTTTCGGCTCCAACGCGATCCTGCGCGCCTATGCGGAGGTCTATGCCCAGAACGACAACACCGAGAAGTTCGTGATGGACTTCATTGCCGCCTGGGCCAAGGTGATGAATGCGGACCGCTTCGATCTGAAGCGGTGACGCCGCCGCCTCTCCCGTCCGCTCAGGGCGGGGGAGGCGTCTTTTTCTTGCGCAGCGCCCGTCCATGTGGCGTGAGAAAAAGCCAGCCGAGGATGCCGGTGACGCCCAGCGCGTAGCTCATGAGATCGGGGCGGACGGCGAACCGAAGAAGCGGGTTCGCGCCGTGGAGATTGCGCCAGAGGATGATGTGGCGTTGCCGGGTGTCACGGGTGCGGAACACGCAGGGCGAGACGCTGTTTCCGCGCGCGAAGAACGCAAGGCTCAAGCCCTCGTGATCCAGGCCATGGGTTGCCGCATAGGCTTGGCATAAGGGCTTGATCGCCGTGAGCGCCACCCACCAGGACATCAGGCTGGCCACCAGAACCACGGCGCTGAGCATCGTCATGAGCCGGATCGCCCTCTTTGCACGAGCGATGTGGGCCTGGAACTGCGGTGGCGGAGCGCACTGGGGCTGCGGGCGCATCAGTCGGCCAGAATCTCGACAAAGCGTCGGGCGACCCACCCCGTTCTGCACGGGCCAAGATAGGCCCGCCGGTCGGGTTTCGTCGCCGGTATGGTTTCGCTGAACTGGCATCGCTCGGCCAGGGACGGGCCGGCGCCCGTGTCGCCGACGTGGTCATAGATGATGCCGATGAAGGCATCCGCCTGACTGTCCGCCGGGTGGGTGGCGATGACGAAGGTGCCCGGACCGAGCCGGTCGATCTCGGCGGCGCGCACCGTGGGGCCCTCGCGCACAGAGACGAAGCCGTCGCCGCCCGCCTTGAGACCGACGATCCTGGCGATGGCGCCGCCGGGGTCGATGGGCCGGCCATCGAGAACGATGGGGTTGACCGTGACCGGCTGCGGTCGGTGCTCCGCGGCCACGGTGACGAGCCCGGACCCGAAGAGGAGGGCGGCGCCGCAAAGGCATCTCAACCATGCTGTTGTCATCGATGCGATCCGGCAGGTGCCGTGGTGGCGGCACCGGGGAAGCGAGCATGGGGACCGGTGCGGGGGATGCCGGGGCATGCTCGCTCCCCGGATCAGGGGCACGGTCCGACGCGCTTTCCGTGCGAAGTCAAAATCATGGGCGGCGCGCCGGGAGACGTCATGGTGACCTTTCCTTCCATGGTCGTGCGCCGGTAGTAGAATTCGGCCGTTTGAAGGAGGGAGTCGCAGGTCTGGCGGAAGGTCACGCGTTCAGCCTCCGCCGTCACCTCTTCGATCTTGCAGCCCGGGGCCTGGGCCTTGATGGCCTCGCGGATGTCGTCGGCGGAACCGCGCGCGCCGCGTGCGCTGTCTTCATCGATGCAGCGCGCGTCGACCGAGGACATGGCGCCGGATGCGCCGCTCTTGAATTGCGATTCGAATTCCCACTGACCCGGCTGCATCCGCTCCTGGGCCCGAGCCGGCGTGGTGCCGCCCGTGGCCGCAAGGGTGGTGATGATGGCAAGGCAGATCACGCGCGGGGCGGGGAAGGGGTTGACCATGGGAGGATCCCTGCGGTTCGGGTTCTGGGCGGGCACTGGCGGGCGGGCTCAGCGCTTGACGAGTTCGACGCGACGGTTCTTCGCGCGGCCGGCATCGTCATCATTGGGGGCGATGGGCGCGGCCATGCCGGCGCCGAACGGCGTGAGCCGCGGTGGCGCGATGCCCCGCCGTTTCAGATCCTCCACCACGGCGGTGGCGCGGCGGCGGGAGAGATCGACATTGTAGTCGAACGCGCCCTTGGCATCGGTGTGGCCGGTCACCACCAGGGAGAGGGCGGGATCGGCTTTCAGCAGCTTTGTGATCTCGTCGAGGGTGGCTTGAGATTCCGCCTTGATGTCGGCCTTGTCGAAATCGAACTGGATGCCGTAGAGCGCCACCCGCCCATCGGTGGAGAGGGCCTTCGTCATGGCATCGGCATCGACGAAGGCGATGCGGCCGGTTTCGACGGGCTTTTCCTCCACCACGATCACATGCAGCAGCGGGCCGCTCCTGCTCTCGCCCACATAGATGGCGGCGTAGACGTCGCCGGTGGGGCGCGCGGCCCTGGCGAGCAGGTAGCGCACGCCGTCGCCATAGCGGTAATTGATGGCGCCGTCCCCGGCGAATGCGCTCATGCGGTACGGGCTCGCTGGGCCCTTCATGCAGTTTGCGCCGGCGCAAGCGTAGAGAAGCTCGAAGCCCTTGGCCTTCAGCGCATCCTCATAGTTCCGCATGATCTCCAGGGCGGACCGGTCCTTCGGCGCGTCGTAGCGGATGCGGGTGACCTTGCCTTCGAGCGTCAGCGAATTGCCGTCGGTGAATTTTTCGCCGTCCGCCTTGAGATCCACCGGGGCGTTGAGAAGATGCTGCTCGTCAAAGGCGACGGCCTCGTAGCTTGTGATCTGGGCGCCGTCATAGCGCCCGACCAGCGGATGGTCCTTGCCGCCGGGAAGATCCTTGGCAAGAGCTGGGGCGAGGCTGAGCAGCATCACGACGGCAAAAGCTGAAGGTCGGGTGGTGCGGCGGCATTTCGGCATGGGGCGAGGTCCTCCCGAACAGGGCCGGCGCCCGGGAACGCGGTGGCCTGGGAACGGTGTTTACAGCCCCCGGCAACTGCGCAAAATTCCCTCTCGGGGGAGTGTTTGGCGTTTCCTCCGCAGGGAGGCGGTCCATGGCGCGGCGGGTCGCCAAGAGGATGTGGCACGAACTCGAACTCGTCTGCTCGACGGGCGTGGGGATCGCGGCCATCGCCCCGCACGCGTGCCGGATCTTGCGCGAGATCGTGGGCGCGGATGCCGGCGCCATCTTCTGGATGGACGAGCGCGGCTTGCCCACCGGCTTCTTCCACGAAGATTCCACCCCCGGAGCCCGCGATCTGTTCGCCAATGCGTTCGAGCGCCTCTTCACCGGCGAGGCGGAACTCAACGTCGCCACCCTGGTGCGCAGGACCGGGGCGGCGGCGGGCCACCTGCTGGTGCCGCCGACAAGCTATTGGGTCTCCAATACATACAACTTGCTGGTCCGGGCGAGCGGCCACCACCACACGATCGACCTGCGCATCGACCACGACGGGCGCCCGCGCGCCGTGGTGCTGTTGTTCCGGGTGCGGCGCCGTCCCTTCAACGAGGAGGATTTGGCCCTTCTCAAGCTGTCCGCCGACCTGCTCCGCCGCGCCTTCGTGCCCGTTCCCGGCTCAGACCACTGGGTGGCGAGCGCGCCGCCGGCTCACCTTGTGGTCGATCGCGCCGGCCGGGCGTTGCTGTTTGCGTCCGATGCGGCGCGGCTGCTCCTGCAGGACGGCAACCATGTGGCGCAGGGTGTGCCCGGCGATGGCCCGCTGCGTGAGCCGCCAGCCTTCGCCGGCTCCCTGTGCGCGCGGTTGTCGTGTGAGCCGCGGCCCAGCACGACATTGTCGGCACCCAATGGGCGGTTGGTGGCCTTCGCGGAACAATTGGGTGCGCCTGTTGGCGCCCCTGTCGTGCTGCTGACGCTCCAGGCGGAAACGCCCACCCGCCTGGGGATCGTCGAGCGCATCCTCGGACAGGACGTTTCCCCCAAGCAGAAGACCATCCTTCTGGCCGCCGCCTCGGGCGCATCGCGATCGGAAGCCGCGCAGTGCACGAACACCAGCCCGGAAGCGATGAAGAAGCACCTGGTGGCGATTTTCGCCGCCACCGGCGCGCGCTCGTGGGTGGACCTTGGCGCGATGTTCGGTGGCGCGTGATCTGTTCTGCCGGCCCGGAGGCTTCGGAGCCTTGGCCGGTTACTCGGCCGCACGGACATCGCTGCGGACCGTCGAGGTCACGCCTTATTCGTGACGCGAACCGTTATCCGCTGCGTTTGAAAGGGCTTTGAGGCCCACATCCGCGTGCGTCGTTTCGCAAGGAACCATGCCCCTTCGGCGGCCGCGTCATGAGACGTGGCCGGGGTGGTGCTGCCGGTCGGCGCGCGTCGCGGGATCGTCAGAAAAAGCGGGCCGGGTCCTGAAGGGTGTCGCTTGAGCCGTCCTGAAACTGCTGCTGACGGTCGAGACGGTTGAAGATCTCCCGCAGCCGCGATTCCACGCGCAGCATCCAAAGCAATGCCACCACCGTCACCACGGAGAGGATTGCGATCGTCATGCTCTGGCCCTCATGTTTCGGAGTGCGTCCCCACGGGCAGTCCGATGGTCCACGAAAACACCATTCCGCCCAAAACGCCGGTGGCTGAATCGAAGTTGCAGCAAGTCTCGTTTGCCAGCAACGGCATTTTGCGCGCAGGTGGCCACCTGCGGCTTTCGCACGCATGCGGGGGCGTGCGGGCGCGTACCCGTCAGGCCAGGGTGACGCGCCAAGCTGCCGAAAGGGAATAGCGCATGGGCGCGAACCGTTGCCAAAGTCGGCTCATGTCCGCGCAGCCGATCTCGTCGGAAGCCACCTGCGCCGCCGATGCCGTGGGGTCCGGCAGCCCGAGGCGTCGGGCCGCGTCCGCCAGCGCGTCGCTGGTCAGAAGCGGGTCGGTGTGAAGGGCGAGCGCTGCGCGGCCCATCAGGCGGTGGATGGCGCCGTCGTCCGAAGCGAAGGCGCCGATCAGCAGGCGCAGGGTCCACGCGGGTCGGGGTGGCGTAGCGCCAAGCGGATGGGCACCGGCCGCATGCAAAGGCGGGTGCGGGGCTCGCGTCTCCAATGCGAGGGCGTGGAGATGGATGAACAGGCCGAACTCCGGGGCCCGCCAAGGCGAACTCACGAGAACGCTCGGTTGGCCGGGCAGGTCGGCGATGGCCGTCTCGAGGCGGGTCCTCAGGGCTTCCACGGCAATGGCCGGGAGATCGGCTGCGCTCATAGGTCCTCCGTCGGCGGGGGCCTGGGGTCAGCTTGCGCTGCGCAGGCGCCAGGCGGCAGCGGCGAACGCGGCGCAGGCGAGTGCGGTGAAAATGGCGAGGCCGTGCACATGGAATTGCATGGACACCCCCGACAGCAGTGGTCCCACCAGTGCGCCGAACCCCCAGAACAGGCCGCTTACCGCATAGATGCCCACCAGGTCGCCGCCCTTGAAGCGGGCGCCGACGATGGTGATCATGATGGTGTAGATGCCCACGAAGGCGCCGCCCCAGACGAACAGCAGCGCATAGGTCGCAACCGCATGCCCGAGGACGAAGGGCCACACCGCGGCCCCCAGCGCCGAGGCCACCGCGAGCGCGATCACCAGACGGCGCCGGTCCATGGTGTCGCCGAGCCAGCCGATGGGCAATTGCAGCACGATGGCGCCGATCATCATCACCGACATCAGGCGCGTGGCGTCCTCCACCCCCCAGCCCAGGCCGATGGCATAGAGGGCGAGGAACGACAGGCCGGCGGTCTCGACGGCGGCGTTGAGCGCGGTCGCCGTGAGTGCCAACGGGGCGAGGCGCAGGTAATGCACCGGGGAGTCCACGGTCGGCTCGTCGAAATGGGGGGCCGGCACCTGGGGGGAGGCGACGAACACCGCCGCCGTCAGGCAGATCGCGGCGCCGAGCGCGTAGGGCACCAGTCCGGATGTGCCCACCAGCGACAGGATGATGGGGCCGAGCGCGAGACCCATCGACAGCGCCGCCGTATAGGCCGCCATGGCGCGAGCGCGGGTGGACTCGGTGGACAGGGCGTTGATCCAGGTCTCCGAGGTGACGAACAGCGCTTCGGCGGCCATGCCCAGTAACAGGCGCAGGGGAAACCACAGCCAGATCGCGGGCATGGCGGGAAACGCCATCAGCGTCAGCGCCGACAGGATGACCGAACCGATGATGACACCCCGCGCCCCGAGGCGTGCCACGATGCGCGGCAGCAGCATGGCGGTGACCAGCACGCCGATGGCGTGCATGGCGGCATTGGCGCCGATGAGCGCCTCCGACAGTCCGTGCTGGGCCAGGCCGAACGCCACCAGCGGCGCGCTCAGGGAATACGTGAGGCCGAACACCGCCGCCGTGGCGATGACGGCGCTGCGCGCCAGGATGTGGCGACCCGGCGGCGGCGCGCCGGCGTCGGCGGTGGCGTCCGTTGACGTCATGATGCGCTTTCCCCAGGAGTGGCGGCTTTTCGGGAGGTCAGGCGGCGCAGGAAGTCGGAGAGCCGGACCACCCAGGAGGCGGCGCCGGGCTCCACGATACGCTTCAAGGTGCGCGCATAGTCGAGCACCATGCCGGGGGTCCAGCTCATGGCCTCGGCGCGGGAGCGGATGTAGGCGGCGGCCCACAGGTCCGGGTTCAACATGAGACGCCCAAGCCGCACCCAGGGAAAGCGGGCATTGAGCGTGCCTTCCAGCGCGGAATCCAGCGCCGCCGCGACCGCCACCGAGCAATTGCGATTGGTGAGATTATAAGTGTTGTCCTGCCGGTAGCCGGCCCAGTAGGCGCGCAGGCGGCGCGCGTCATAGATGGAGAATTGGACCTTCTGGTCGGCGTCGCACCACTGGGCGGATTCATAGCCGTAGGACGGCTGGAAGCGTCCGCGCACATTGTTGTCGGCGGAGGCGCGCAGCATGCGCGCGAACTGGGCCGTGCCGGCCTCGATCTCCTCGGCCGGATAGTGGCTGATATAGACGTCCGGCTTCATTTCCAGGGCCGAATGGCCGGTGGAAATGGAGCCATTGGCGTCGACGGCGGCGATGTAGCGATCGACCAGAAGCCGACGCTCCCGCACATCGGCGGAGCCCACGGGGGTCCACACATAGACGGTCATGGGTTCGGCCTGCCGCCGCGGCCGCGGCGGCGGCGCATCGTCCGCATCCACCAGCACGGGCGCGTTGTCGTACCAGTTGCGCCGGCCGAACAGGGGCAAGGCGAGGATCGCCACCTCGTCGAGATGAGTGCGCAGCATCAGGCTGGTGCGCAGGATCACCCAGCCCGAGACCACCAGCAGCAGGCTGACGAACAGCGGCACGTTGAGCCGATAGGACATGGGCCAGCCGGTGACCACGAACAGCGCGAGCACCATTTCGGCGATGCCGATGGCCACCATGATCCGCCACCGCGGAAAGCGGATCACCGCCGACGAGGCGATGCGCGCCACCCCATCGACGGCAAAGGCGATGGCGAACAGAATTGCGACCGCCAGATCATTGTGAAAGGGCAGATCGGCGATCAGCACGCCGAGCGTGACGAGCAGCGCTGATCGCGCAAGGCCGAAGATCCGGCCGGCCATGTTCGGGCTGCCGAGCGCGATGAACAGGCCGAGCAGCCCTTCAAACAGGAACACATAGCCGAACATCTCTGTGGTCACGGACACCACGCCGTCCACCATGTCGGCCAGGATGAGCACCGCCAGGGCGAGCAGCACCATGGCGACGATGAAAAGCCCCCACCATCGCCGGCGCAGCGCGCGCGCGCCGACCAGGATGAACGCAAGCTGCACCATGGGGGTGGATTCCTCTACGCACGCCAATGAACGTGCGGACAAGATGGCTTGACCCGATGGCCGGCCGCAACAGCGAAGTGCGCCCGGCCACAGGTGCTTAGGGCGTATCGTTACAGAATGGTGCCATGCAGGAACAGCCAGGCCACCGAGAAGTAGATGACGATGCCGGTGACGTCCACGAGCGTGGCGATGAAGGGCGCGGAGGCGGTGGCGGGGTCAAAGCCCAGCCGCTTCAGCGCGAACGGCAGCAGCGAGCCGGCCATGGAGCCGAACGTCACGATGCCGATGAGGGCGGCGCCGATGGTGACGGCGAGCAGCCTCCAGTATTCGCCATAATCGAAGATGCCGGCTTCCTGCCACACCGCGATGCGGATGATGCCGATGACGCCGAGGATGGAGCCGAGCACGATGCCGGTGGGCAATTCGCGCAGCGCCACCCGCCACCAGTCCCTCAAGGTCACGTCCCGCAGCGCCAGGGCGCGGATGATGAGGGAGGTCGCCTGCGATCCCGAGTTGCCGCCCGAGCTCATGACCAGCGGGATGAACAGGGCGAGGACGATGGCCTTTTCGAGCTCGTCCGAAAACACCTGCATGGCCGAGGTGGTGAGCATTTCCGAGAGGAACAGCACGCACAGCCAGCCGGCGCGCTTCTTGATCATCTGTAGGAAGGAGATGTCGAGATAGGGCTCGTCGATGGCTTCCATGCCGCCCATGCGCTGGACGTCCTCGGTCTGCTCCTCGATCATCGCGTCGATGACATCGTCCACAGTCACGATGCCGATGATGTGGCCGGTGGTGTCCACCACCGGGACCGCCAGGAAGTCGTACTTGGAGATGGTGCGCGCCACTTCCTCCCGCGAGAGGGTGGGGGACACGGTAATGGGCGCGTAAGGCTGCGCCACGGTGGTGATGTTGGCATCCGGCGCGCCCGAGATGAGCCGGCGCAGGGTGACGGTGTTGATGAGCCGGCGGGTCACCGGATCAAGCACATAGATGGCGTAGATGGTCTCGCGGCTGCCCTCCACGGCGCGGACGTGGTCGAGGGTCTGCTGCACGGTCCAGTCGGAGGGCACGCTGACGAACTCGGTGGTCATCAGCGATCCGGCCGTGCCTTCCGGGAAGGTCAGCAGGTGGTCGATGGCGACCCGTGTTTCCGGCGTCATGCCGTTGCGCAGACGGGCTCGGGCCTCGTTGTCCACCCAGCGCAGAACGTCGACGACCCGGTCGGCGGACATGCCTTCCAGGAGGGCTACCGCCTTCTCCTGGGGCAGGGCCTCGATCACCTCGCAAGCGTCGTGGAACTGCGGCTGGTCGAGAACCTCGATCGCCCACGGAAGTGGCATGGCGGCGACCACGTCGGTGGCCTCCTGCGCCGTCTTGGCGTTCAGGAATTCGACGATGTCCGCGACGTGCTCGTGACCGAGGCGGCCGACCAGCGCGTGCGATGCAGTTCCGGCCATGGCATCCTCGTTGATCTTGCTCAGGTTCATCCCACTTCTCCCCCGTACAACGCCCCCCGCGACTGGTCTAGGAGCCGGCCAACGATTTGATGGCCTGTCGGTGCGGCAATGTGGCAACGACAGGCCTCGGGGAATCTCTAGTCTGCCGGTGATGACAGTATCAAATCACCGCCGGCGGGAATGTCAGACCGCCGCGAAGTTTCCGTCATCATTCATGATTTCCAGCCGGCCGCTGGCAACGCCGAAATAGGCGCCATGCAGCTTGAGGTCTCCCGCGGCCACCCGCTCACGCACCCAGGGGAAGCCACTCAGATTGGACAGCGAGAGCTTGACGCAGCACTGCTCGCAAAAGCGCTGCCTCAGCTCTCCGGGCAGGCCGGACTGCTCGGCCATGCGGCGCGCCGGCTCGGCGATTTCCATCCATTCGGCGACGAAGTCCTCGGCCCCGGGGGGCGCGCCGTCGAGCAGGGCATGCACGCCACCGCACTGGGCATGCCCCATCACCACCACCTGCTTGACCTTGAGCACCCGCACCGCGAACTCGATGGCGGCCGAAGTGCCGTGGTAGTTCGCATCCGGCTGGTAGGGAGGCACCAGATTGGCCACGTTGCGGACGATGAACATCTCGCCCGGACCGGCGTTGAAGATCATCTGTGGATCGACTCGGCTGTCGGAACAGGCAACGACGAGGGTTTGCGGCTTTTGTCCCTTGGCGGCGAGCTGCTCGAACACCTGCCTGCGTTCCGGCCAGGCCACTTCCCGGAAGCGCCTGTAGCCCGCGATTAGATCATCCACCGCGTTTCTCCTGACAACCATAAGCTCGGGCACCGAAGTCCGGCGCGGCGCGCGCGTCAAGGGGCGCGGCGACAAGATTCATGTCGCGGATCTGGCCGGCACGGGCGCTGTCATGTCCGCGCGGTTTGCCTACGCCAGCGGCGCGGCTGGTCAATAACTGATCGCCTGCCTGTTTTATGTTCAATGTGATGGTATCATACGGCGCCTTTTGGTGTCGTACGCGTTTGACCTGAGAAATCCCGGTTGCGAACACAGGATTCCGCCATCGTCGTCGCCATTGGCATAGCCCTTGCTGTCCCACCGTGTCCGGATGGGCGGTCCGGGGGCGCTCCAATTGCGGCCCGCGTGACGAAGATCACCGAGGGAGACGGGAATGCTCGGGTTGTTCAAAAGGGCGACGACGGGATTGAAGCGCCTCGCCGCCGTGTCGGCGCTCGCGGCCCTTGCGGCCGGCGCCGCGGGTGCGGCGAGGGCGGAGGACACCATCAAGGTCGGCATCCTCCATTCCCTGTCCGGCACCATGGCCATCAGCGAGACCACGCTGAAGGACGCCATGCTGATGCTCATCGAGGAGCAGAACAAGAAGGGCGGCGTGCTCGGCAAGAAGCTCGAGGCGGTGGTGGTGGACCCCGCGTCCAACTGGCCGCTGTTCGCTGAAAAGGCGCGCGAGCTTATCACCAAGGACAAGGTGGCGGCCGTGTTCGGCTGCTGGACCTCGGTGTCGCGCAAGTCGGTGCTGCCGGTGTTCAAGGAATTGAACAACATCCTCTTCTACCCCGTGCAGTATGAGGGCGAAGAGAGCGAGCGCAACGTGTTCTACACCGGCGCCGCGCCCAATCAGCAGGCCATTCCGGCGGTGGACTACCTTGCCAATGAGGAGAAGGTGGAACGCTGGGTGCTGGCCGGCACGGACTATGTCTATCCCCGCACCACCAACAAGATTTTGGAAGCCTATTTGAAGTCCCGCGGCGTGAAAGCCGAGGACATCATGATCAATTACACGCCGTTCGGTCATTCCGACTGGCAGACCATCGTGGCCGACATCAAGAAATTCGGCTCCCAGGGCAAGAAGACGGCGGTGGTTTCCACCATCAATGGCGACGCCAATGTGCCCTTCTACAAGGAGCTGGCCAACCAGGGGGTCAAGGCCACCGACATTCCGGTGGTGGCCTTCTCCGTGGGCGAGGAGGAACTCGCCGGCATCGACACCAAGCCGCTGCTCGGCCACCTCGCGGCATGGAACTACTTCATGTCCATCGACACGCCGGAAAACAAGGACTTCATTGCCAAGTGGCATGCCTTTACCAAGGATCCGAAGCGCGTGACCAACGACCCCATGGAGGCCAGCTATATTGGCTTCAACATGTGGGTGAAGGCGGTGGAGAAGGCAGGCACGACCGATCCCGACAAGGTGATCGCGACCCTGCCCGGCATCAAGCAGGCGAACCTCACCGGTGGCATCGCCGAAATGCTCCCCAATCACCACATCACCAAGCCCGTCTTCATCGGCGAGATCGAGGGTGACGGTCAGTTCGACGTGGTGTGGAAGACCAAGGAGCTGATTCCGGGCGAGGCCTGGTCGCGTTACCTCGAAGGTTCCAAGAGCCTCGTGGCCGACTGGGTGAAATACAATTGCGGCAACTACGACACGGTGAAGAATGTCTGCCTCGGCGCAGCGGCCAAATAAGGCGCCGCGCGCCCCGGTTCGTCCCGTTCGCCTCGGGTGATCCCGGTCGGCCTCCCGGTGGGGGCCGGCTCAGGTGGAGGCGAGGGGTCATTCCGCAAAGCAAAGCTCTCGGCCGCGCGGAAGGGCCTTACACCCGGCCCTCTCCCCCCTGCCCGGGGAGAGGGCGCACACCGGCCACCGGGCCGCATCCGTCCACCCCGCCGCGACGCCACGGCCCCGTCGCGCGGGGTGGTTCGGGGACCCGATGGCGCGCTGATCCCGTCCGGTGGGGCGGTTCCAGCCGCATCGTGTGCCCCATTCCGCGCGACCCAACCCTCTGGGGCGCGTCCGTTCAGCTCTGGATGTCCCGCCCATGCGCAGTCCAACCCCGCCCCGTCATGGCCTGTCCAAGCGAAGACGCCGCGCGTGGCCGCCGTCGGCGCCGGGCGTTGGAGCGCGGCGCTGGGTGCCGGCGGCGATGCGCGTTCTGATCCTGCTCTGTGGTCTGATGACGGTGGCGGCAGCGGCGCGGGCAGAGACGGCGCCGGACCTGACGCCTATGGTCGCGAAATTCGCCACCGACAGCTATTCCGACACGGCCGATGCCCTGGCGGCGCTCTCGTCCAGCGGCAGCCCCCGCGCGGCGGCCATCGTGGCGGCGCTGGCGGACGGGCGCCTGCTGTTCGATCCCGTCACCAAGGCGGTTCTTGTCCGCACCAAGGCCGGCGGCCTTGAGGAGGCGGCCACCGGCGCCCCGGTGGCGAGCGCGCCGGCCGATCTCTCCCCGGTGCGGGCCAACAATCGGGTGCGGCGGGCGATCGAGGCGGCGGCGGGCGCGCTCTCCCTGCTCGATGCCGATCCCGCCCGGCGCCGCGAGGCTGCGGCCGCCGTGTTCAAGTCTCGCGACGCGGCCGCGCTCGCGACCGTGGACGCCGCGCTGGCGCAGGAGACGGAGCCCGAGGTGAAGGTGGCCCTGGCCGAGGCGCGCGCCGCGATCCTCATCGGCAAGGCCGATGCGCCGGAAGCTGAACGGGTGGCGGCGGTGAAGCGCCTCGCCGCGCGCGGGGATCAGGAGGCTCTTGGCCTCCTGCGTACGGTACCAGCCGATGCTCCCGCTGCCGTGACGACCGCCGCGACCGCCGGCATCGCCGCCATCGAGGGCAATCTGAAGTTCTGGGCGGTGGCGCAAAACGTCTGGTACGGCCTGTCCCTGGGCTCGGTGCTGCTGCTTGCGGCCATTGGTCTTGCCATCACCTTCGGCGTGATGGGCGTCATCAACATGGCCCATGGCGAGATGGTGATGCTGGGCGCCTACACCACCTTCGTGGTGCAGAACATCATCCGCACCTCGGCGCCGGCGCTGTTCGACTGGTCGCTTGCGATCGCCCTGCCGCTCGCCTTCCTGTTCACCGGTCTGGTCGGCATCCTGATCGAGCGGACGGTGATCCGCTTCCTCTATGGCCGTCCGCTGGAAACGCTGCTCGCCACCTGGGGGGTGTCGCTCATCCTGCAACAGGCGGTGCGCTCCCTCTTCGGGCCGACCAATCAGGAGGTGGGCGCACCGTCCTGGATGTCGGGGGCGTTCCAGGTGGGGCAGATGTCCATCACCTGGAACCGGTTGTGGATCATTGTGTTTTCGCTGCTGGTGTTCTTCGCTCTGCTGCTGGTGCTGAAGCGCACGTCGCTCGGCCTCTATGTGCGGGCGGTGACGCAGAACCGGCGCATGGCGGCGGCCATGGGCATTCGCACCGGGCGCATCGACGCGCTCACCTTCGGCCTCGGCTCCGGCATCGCCGGCATCGCCGGGGTGGCGCTCTCGCAGATCGACAATGTGAGCCCCAATCTCGGGCAGGGCTACATCATCGACAGCTTCATGGTGGTGGTGTTCGGCGGGGTGGGGAATTTGTGGGGCACGCTGGTGGGCGCCTTCACCCTCGGCATCGCCAACAAGCTGCTGGAGCCGTTCGCCGGCGCCGTACTGGGCAAGATCCTGCTGCTGGTGGCCATCATCCTGTTCATCCAGAAGCGTCCGCGCGGCCTGTTCGCGCTCAAGGGCCGGGCGGTGGAATCATGAGAGGCATCATCGATCGCACCGGCGGCATCTTCCTCGTCCTCGTGCTGGCGGCGGCGGTGCTGGTGCCCGCCTCCAATCTGCTGCTGCCCGAGGGCAGCGCGCTGCATGTGCCCGACTACATGATCCCGCTCCTGGGCAAATATCTCACCTATGCGCTGCTGGCGGTGGCGGTGGATCTGGTGTGGGGCTATTGCGGCGTGCTCTCCCTGGGCCATGGCGCCTTCTTCGCCTTGGGCGGCTATGCCATGGGCATGTATCTGATGCGCCAGATCGGCCCGCGCGGGGTCTATGGCAATCCGGTGCTGCCGGATTTCATGGTGTTCCTGAACTATCACGAGCTGCCGTGGTTCTGGCTCGGGTTCAACTGGTTTCCCTTCGCCATGGTCATGGTGCTGCTGGTGCCGGGGCTGCTCGCCTTCGTGTTCGGCTGGTTCGCGTTCCGCTCCAGGGTCACGGGCGTGTATCTTTCCATCATCACCCAGGCCATGACGTTCGCGCTGATGCTCGCCTTTTTCCGCAATGACATGGGGTTCGGCGGCAACAACGGCCTCACCGATTTCAAGGACATCTTGGGTTTTTCGATCCAGGCGCCGGAAACGCGGCTCGTGCTGTTCGTGGCCTCGGCGCTGGCCTTGGCGGCGGGCTATCTCATCTGCCGGGGGCTGGTGACTTCCAAATACGGCAAGGTGCTGGTGGCGGTGCGCGATGCGGAAAGCCGCACCCGCTTCCTCGGCTACCGGGTGGAGAATTACAAGCTGGTGGCCTGGACCCTCTCGGCCATGCTGGCGGGGGTGGCGGGGGCGCTGTATGTGCCACAGGTGGGCATCATCAATCCGGGCGAGTTCGCGCCCGCCCAGTCCATCGAGATGGTGATCTGGGTGGCGGTGGGCGGACGTGGCACGCTGGTGGGCGCGGCGCTGGGCGCGCTGATCGTGAACGCGGGCAAGACCTGGTTCACGGGCGTGCTGCCGGAGGCGTGGCTGTTCGCCCTCGGCGCGCTGTTCGTGGGGGTTACGCTGTTCCTGCCCAAGGGCGTGCTGGGCCTGGGCGCCCAGCTCTCGGGCCGGCTGAGGAGACCTGAGCCGGCCGCTCCCTCGCCCACGCCCACGCCCGCGGAGTGAGCATCATGAGCCTCACCCCCCTGAACGCCCGGCAGCTCGCCGCCAAGACCCTGGCGGGGGCGCCTTTCCCCGGCACCACCGCGGCCTCGCCGCCGGAGGTGGTGAAGTCGCCCGGTGCCCGCTCGCTGGAGGCGGACGACCTCCTGCTTACGGCCGCGCGGCCGCCGCGCGATCCGCAGGCGCTGACCTCGGCTCTGCTCTATCTCGACGCCATCACCGTCTCCTTCGACGGCTTCCGGGCGCTGAACGCGCTGTCCCTTGTCATCGGCGACAAGGAGATGCGGGCCATCATCGGCCCCAACGGCGCCGGCAAGACCACCATGATGGATGTCATCACCGGCAAGACCCGGCCCAACACCGGCACGGCCCTGTTCGCCGGCGTGCACGATTTGACGGCGCTGGACGAGGCGTCCATCGCCCAGCTCGGCATCGGCCGTAAATTCCAGACCCCCACCGTGTTCGACATGCACACGGTGGAGGACAATGTTTTGCTCGCCGTGAAGGCGGACCGGCGCGCCTTCGCCAACATCACCTGGCACCGCACCGCCCACGAGCGCGCGCGGGTGGACGAGCTGCTGGAGCGCGTGCGTCTTCAGGACCAGCGCCTGCGCCGCGCCGGCGACCTCTCCCATGGCCAGAAGCAATGGCTCGAAATCGGCATGCTGCTGGCCCAGGAGCCGCGCCTGCTGCTGGTGGACGAGCCCGCCGCCGGCATGACCGACCAGGAGACGGCGGACACCGCGGTGCTCTTGAGGGAAATCGCCAAGACGCGGTCGGTGGTGGTGGTGGAGCACGACATGCAGTTCGTGCGCGACCTCGACGTGAAGGTGACCGTGCTGCACGAAGGCGCGGTGCTGGCCGAAGGACCCCTCGACCAGGTGAGCGCCGACGCGCGCGTCATCGAAGTCTATCTGGGAAGGTGAGCGGCCCATGCTGAAGGTGGAGAATCTCGACCTCTATTACGGCGCCGCCTATACGCTGAAGAAGGTCTCGCTGATGGCGGAGGCGGGCAAGGTCACCTGCGTGCTCGGGCGCAACGGGGTGGGCAAGACCTCGCTGCTGCGCGCCATCGTTGGGCAACGGCCCATCGCGGGCGGCTCCATCACCTTGCAGGGGGAGGAGATTTCAAGGCTCTCCACGCCCGATCGCGCCGCGCGCGGCATCGGCTTCGTGCCCCAGGGGCGCGAGGTGTTTCCGCTGCTCTCGGTGAAGGAAAATCTGGAAACCGGATATGCCCGCCTGAAGGCCAAGGACAAGTTCGTGCCGCAGGAGGTGTTCGAGCTGTTCCCGGTGCTGAAATCCATGCTCGGGCGACGGGGCGGCGACCTCTCCGGCGGGCAACAGCAGCAACTCGCCATCGGCCGGGCGCTGGTCACGCGTCCGCGCCTGCTGCTGCTGGATGAGCCGACGGAAGGCATCCAACCCTCCATCATCAAGGACATCGGCCGCGCCATCTCCTATCTGCGCGACAAGGGGGATATGGCCATCGTGCTGGTGGAGCAGTATTTCGAGTTTGCGCGGGAGCTGGCCGACAGCTTCATCCTGATGGATCGCGGCGAGGTGGTCGCGTCGGGCGACAGGAGCGGACTGGATGGAGACGACGTGCGCCGCCTCATGGCCATCTGAGGCCGGCCGGCCGGCGCCACGGCGCCAGCGCAGCGAAGGGCGGGTGCATGTGGCGGCGGCGGTGTTCGGCTCCGTCTCGCGCCTGTCGGACCTTGCCGAAAGCGGCGCCCTGCGCGCCCGCCTGCCACGGGGGGCCGAGGGGGTGGAAGCGGTGGTGGTGAACACGGCGGGCGGGGTGGCATGCGGCGACCTGTTCCGCATTTCCGCCACCGCCGGGGCCGGCGCCCATCTGACGCTGACGACCCCCGCCGCCGAGAAGGTCTATCGCTCCGATGGCGCGGTGTCGCGGATCGAGGTGAGCCTTTCGGCCGGTGCCGGGGCGCGGCTCGAATGGCTGCCCCAGGAGACCATCCTGTTCGACCGCGCCCGCCTTGCCCGACATTATGCGGTGGAGCTGGACCCGGCCGCCACCTTCCTGTCGTTCGAGGCGCTGGTGCTCGGCCGCCTCGCCCATGGGGATGCGATGGGGGAGGGGCACCTGGAGGATCACTGGCGGGTGCGTCGCGCCGGGCGGCTCGTCTATGCCGATGCGCTGCGTCTGTCCGGCCCCATCGGCGCGCTGCTGGCACGGCCGGCGGTGGCGGCGGGCCACCGGGCGCTCGGCACCCTGCTTTATGTGGCCCCCGACGCCGAGGGACGGCTCGACGAGGCTCGCGCCCTGCTCGAAGGGGCCGGCTGCGCGTGTGGCGCGAGCGCGTGGAACGGCCTGCTGGCGGTGCGCTGGCTCGCCGCCGACAGCGCGGCCCTGCGCCGGGCGGCGGGCGCGTTTCTGATCGGCTTCCGGGGCACGCCGCTGCCCCGCGTGTGGGCCACCTGATGGAGCGGCCGTCCGGGCTTGACCTGTCAGGAGGGTCATCCATCCTGGGCATGACGTATTCGGAACCGGTATGCGTTCGCCATCGGTGGATCGCCGGGGCCGGCCCGAAGGGACAAGGAGACACGCCGTGTTGCTGACGCCGCGCGAGAAGGACAAGCTCTTGATCGCCATGGCCGCCGAGGTGGCCCGAAAGCGCCTCGCCCGCGGGGTGAAGCTGAACCACCCGGAGGCGGTGGCGCTCATCACCGACTTTGTGGTGGAAGGCGCCCGCGACGGCCGCACGGTGGCCGAGCTGATGGAACAGGGTGCCCGCGTGCTCACCACCGATCAGGTGATGGACGGCATCGCCGACATGATCCACGACATCCAGGTGGAGGCCACCTTTCCCGATGGCACCAAGCTCGTCACCGTGCATCACCCCATCCGCGGCGCGCCCTCGGAGCTGGTGCCCGGCGAGATCGCGGCAGGTCCGGGCGAGATCATTTTCAACGCCGGTGCCGAGCCGGTGGAACTCACGGTGGCCAATACCGGCGATCGGCCGATCCAGGTGGGCAGCCACTACCATTTCTTCGAGACCAATCCGGCCCTTGCCTTCGAGCGGGAGAAGGCGCGCGGCATGCGGCTCGACATTGCTCCCGGCACCGCGGTGCGGTTCGAGCCGGGTGCTACGCGCGTGGTGAAGCTGGTGCCGTTCGGCGGCCAGCGCGAGGTTCATGGGTTCCGGGGTGCGGTGGCGGGGAGACTTTGATATGGCGGTTCAGCATTATTTCGGCGGGTGCCAGTGCGGCGCCGTGCGCTACGAGGTGGATGTGGATCTCGACCGCACGGTGACGTGCAATTGCTCCCGCTGCCGACGGCTCGGCGCCATCATGGCGTTTACGCCGGAAGCCGCCTTCAAGCTGGTCTCCGGCGAAGGGGCGACCACCGAATATCTGTTCAACACGCGCCAGATCCACCACCTGTTCTGCGCGACCTGCGGCATCCAGTCGTTCGCGCGGGGCGCGGCGCCGGACGGCACCGTGATGGTGGCCATCAATGTCCGTTGCATCGACGGGGTGGACGTGAAGAGCCTTTCCCCCATCGAGCATGACGGCGCGAGCCACTGAGGAGCCGGAAATGTCCGCCAAGATGCCCCGCGCCACCTATGCCCAGATGTTCGGCCCGACCCAAGGCGACAAGGTGCGGCTCGCCGACACCGCCCTCTTCATCGAGGTGGAGAAGGATTTCACACGCCATGGGGAGGAGGTGAAGTTCGGCGGCGGCAAGGTCATCCGCGACGGCATGGGGCAGTCCCAGGTGGCCAATGCCGGTGGCGCCATGGACACGGTCATCACCAATGCCGTCATCCTCGATCATTGGGGGGTGGTGAAGGCCGACGTGGGCCTCAAGAACGGGCGCATCGCGAAGATCGGCAAGGCCGGCAATCCGGATATCCAGGATGGGGTCGACATCATCATCGGCCCCGGCACGGAGATCATTGCCGGGGAAGGCAAGATCCTCACGGCGGGGGGCTTCGACAGCCATATCCACTTCATCTGCCCGCAGCAGATCGAAGAGGCGCTGGCCTCGGGCATCACCACCATGCTGGGCGGCGGTACCGGCCCGGCCACCGGCACCTTCGCCACCACCTGCACCCCCGGCCCCTGGCATATTGCCCGCATGATCGAGGCGGCGGACGCCTTCCCCGTGAACCTTGCCTTTGCCGGCAAGGGCAACGCCTCCAAGCCCGCGGCGCTGGAGGAAATGGTGCTGGCGGGGGCGGCGGCGCTCAAGCTGCACGAGGATTGGGGCACCACCCCCGCCGCCATCGACTGCTGCCTCACGGTGGCGGATGCGCTCGACGTGCAGGTGATGATTCACTCCGACACGCTGAATGAAAGCGGCTTCGTGGAGGACACCATCGCCGCCTTCAAGGGCCGCACCATCCATGCCTTCCACACGGAAGGGGCGGGCGGGGGCCACGCGCCGGACATCATCAAGGTGGCGGGCCTGCCAAACGTGCTGCCGTCCTCCACCAATCCGACCCGGCCCTATACCCGCAACACCATCGACGAGCATCTCGACATGCTCATGGTGTGCCACCATTTGGATCCGGAGATCGCCGAGGATCTCGCCTTTGCCGAAAGCCGCATCCGCAAGGAGACCATCGCGGCGGAAGACATCCTGCAGGATCTCGGCGCGCTCTCCATGATGAGTTCGGACAGCCAGGCCATGGGGCGGGTGGGCGAAGTCATCATCCGCACCTGGCAGACGGCGGACAAGATGAAGCGCCAGCGCGGCCACCTGCCGGGCGAGAGTGGCAACGACAATCTGCGCGCGCGGCGCTACATCGCCAAATACACCATCAACCCCGCCATCGCCCACGGCATGTCGCGCCACATCGGCTCGGTGGAGGCCGGAAAGCTCGCCGACCTGGTGCTGTGGACGCCAGCCTTTTTCGGCGTGAAGCCTGATCTCATCATCAAGGGCGGCGCCATCGCCATGGCGCAGATGGGCGATCCCAACGCCTCCATTCCCACCCCCCAGCCGGTGCACTACCGGCCCATGTTCGGCGCCTACGGCCGCGCCCTCAGCCGCACCTCCCTCACCTTTGTCTCCAAGGCGGCGCTGGAGGACGGGCTTGCCGCCCGGCTGGCCGTGGCCAAGGAGCTGGTGGCGGTGGAGAACACCCGCTCCGGTATCTCCAAGAAAAGCATGGTGAACAACGACGCCACCCCGGTCATCGAGGTGGACCCGGAAACCTATGACGTGCGGGCCGATGGCGAGCTTCTGGTCTGCGAACCGGCGGAGGTGCTGCCCATGGCGCAGCGCTATTTCCTGTTTTGAGGCTGGCGGGCCGCCCCGAAAGGGCGTCCGGGGAAGAGGCGTCAGCGGGCCGGCGCCCGTCTACGGGATGGTATAAGCTGCCATCGGGAGAGGATCCCGGAGGAAGAGATGATCCGCGCCACTGTTGTTGTCCGCCGTCCCGCCGTCCGCGCTGAGCGGGTGGCCGATGAATTGACCCTCGACCATCAGGCCCGGCATCGCCGCCGCTTCGCCTTCACCACCGACGGGGGCCTTGCCTTCCTGCTCGATCTCGACAAGGCGACCGTGCTCGACGACGGCGATGCGGTGAAGCTGGAGGACGGGCGGCTGGTGCGTATCAAAGCCGCGCCTGAGCGCCTGATCGAGGTGCGCACCCATAGCCCGCTGCGCCTCATGAAAGTGGCCTGGCACCTCGGCAATCGCCATGTGCCGGCGGAGATCACCGAGGACGCCATCTATTTCGCCGAAGATCATGTGCTCTTGGACATGGTGCGTGGCCTTGGCGCCAGCGCCACGGCGGTGGAGCGCCCGTTCCGTCCGGAAAAGGGCGCCTATGAAGCCGCCGCCGCGCACGGCGGACACGATCACAATGCGCACGATCATGGTGCGCACGATCATGATGGGCACGAGCACGATGGGCATGAGCAGCACCATGCCCATGCGGCGCACGCCCACGCCGGCAGCCATGAGCATGTGCATGGACCGGACTGCGGCCATGAGCATGCGCACGGCCACGCCCATGCCGATGCCGATGCCCATTCCTCCGGTGCGCACGCGCACGCCGAAGGCCATGCGCATGTGCACGGGCCGGGGTGCGCGCACGAGCACGGCCACGAACACGACCACGAGCACGCGCATGGTCATGAGGACGCCCATGGCCACGCGGAAGGGGCCGAGGGGGGCCATGTTCATGGGCCCGGCTGCGGGCACGATCACAAGCATGACTGACGCGGCACCGGTGTCGGACCCCGGGGCTGCGGTGGGCGCGCCGTCCCTTGGTCTGCTGCCGCTGTTCGCTTGGCTTTCCCCGGCGTTTCCGGTGGGGGCCTATGCGTATTCCCATGCCCTCGAATGGGCGGTGGAGACGGGCGATATCGCCACGCCCGCGCATCTGCTGGCGTGGCTTCAGGATCTGCTCGTCCATGGTTTTGCCCGCAGCGATGCGATCCTGCTGGCGCACGCCCATGCCGCGGCGGATGCGGGCGATGGCCTAGCGCTGCGTGAGGTGAACGACCTCGCCGTGGCCCTTGCCCCGTCCGCCGAGCTGCGTCTTGAAACCTGCCAGCAGGGGCGCTCTTTCCTCGACGCCGTTTCCGCCGCCTGGCCCGCGCCGCGCCTCCAGGACCTCGCGCCGGTCCTGGTCCCCGAGGTCGCCTATCCGGTGGCCCTGGGCCTTGCCGGGGCGGCGCACGGCCTGCCGCTCGGCGTGGTGCTTGACGCCTTCGTGCTGGCGCTGACGCAGAACCTGGTCTCGGCGGCGGTCCGGCTCGCGCCCATCGGCCAGACCGCCGGCACGCGGGTGGTGGCGGCCCTGGCGCCGCAGGCACGACGGCTCGCGGCCGAGGTGCGCGGACTCACCCTTGAGGAGATCGGCACCGCCACCTTCCGCGCCGATCTCGGCAGCTTTCGCCACGAAACCCAATATACGAGGCTGTTCCGCTCATGAGCTCCAGCACGTCCCCCTTGCGCGTCGGCATCGGCGGCCCGGTCGGCTCCGGCAAGACCGCGCTCATGGAAGCCCTGTGCAAAGTCTTCCGCGACCGCTACGACATCTGCGCCATCACCAACGACATCTATACCAAGGAGGATGCGCGCCTGCTCACGGTGGCCGGGGCGCTGCCGCCGGAGCGCATCCTGGGGGTGGAGACCGGTGGCTGTCCGCACACCGCCATCCGCGAGGACGCGTCCATCAATCTGCGGGCGGTGGCCGACATGCAGGCGAAGTTCCCGCGCCTCGATCTGGTGCTGATCGAATCCGGGGGCGACAACCTTGCCGCCACCTTCTCGCCGGAGCTGGCCGATCTGACCGTCTATGTGATTGATGTCGCGGGTGGCGAGAAGATCCCGCGCAAGGGCGGGCCGGGCATCACGCGCTCCGACCTGCTGGTGGTCAACAAGACCGACCTTGCGCCTTTGGTGGGCGCCGACCTCAAGGTGATGGAAGAGGACACCATCCGCATGCGGGCGGGACGCCCCTATGTGTTCTGCGCCATCCGCAACGGCAGCGGGGTGGAGCGGGTGGCGCATTTCATCGAGACCGCCGGGGGGCTCGGCCGCCGCGACTGAGCGCGCAGGGGTTCGCTGCAACCATGCTCGGCAGGACCGGTGTCGGCTCCAGTGGGCGGGGGGCACTCCCCGCGCGCGACTGTCAATCCGCGGTCATGGGGGGTAGCTAAAGCTATCCCGTCCCATAGGTGTCCGCAGCGAGCAGGAGTGCGTGCATGCGTTTGGCCGATCTGAGCATTCGTACGAAGCTTGTGCTCGCGGCCGGCGCGTTGTGCACGCTCTCCATGCTGGTGGTGGCCGGCGTCGGCCTGTGGGTGTCCGTAGAAGCCGCCACGCGCGATGCGCAGGCCCGTGCCACAGCGTTGCTCGGCCAATATGCGCAAACCATCGCCGGGCAGATGTCGCGCTCCATCACCATCGCGCAGACCGGGGCCCTGGCGGTCGAGGGCCTTCTCGATCGCAACATGGTGGACCGGGATGCCCTCGGCGGCGTGATGCGCCGCATGGTGGGCGGCAATCCCGATCTGGTGGGGATGACGCTCGCCCTCGAGCCGAATGCGCTCGACGGCAAAGACAACGCATTCACCGCCCATCCCTATTCGGACGCCACCGGGCGTTTCGTGCCGTATTTCTTCCACAAGCCGGACGGCACGGTGGACGTTGAAAAGCTCGTCATGACCAAGGAGGCCGGCACCGAAAGCTGGTACGACAAGCCGGTACGCGAGAACCGGTCGCTGGTCACCCCGCCTTACGATTATCCGGTGAACGGCAAGAGCGTGCTGATGACGACCACCAGCATCGTGATCCGGCGCGGAGGCCAGCCCATCGGCATCGTCACCACCGACCTGCCGCTGACCGGCATCACACGCTTCGTGCAGACGCTGCGGCCGTTCGGGGATGGCCGGGTGTCCCTGGTCGGCACCGACGACCTGTGGATCGCCAATGACGATCCCGATCTCCTGGGCAAGCCGGTCAAGGATGCGACCCTGCGGTCGCTGGTCGACGCCGTGAAAACGGGCGGGCGGGCCGAGGCGGAGACGGCGGACGCCGCCGGGCCGGTGTCGGTGATGGCGACGGCGGTGACTTTGCCCGGAGTCAGCGAGCGCTGGGTGCTGGTGATGAGCGTGCCTGAGGCCACCTTGTTCGCCGCCGTGGCCGATATCCGCAACAAGCTGTTGCTGACGGCGTTGGTGACGCTCGCCGTCATTCTGGCCCTGGTGTTCTTCGGCGCGGAGGCGCTGGCGCGTCCCATCCGGCGCATGACGGAGAAGATGCGGCTTCTGGCCAATGCCGACACCTCCATC
The DNA here is from genome assembly GCF_021730435.1 of Xanthobacter agilis. Classification (GTDB taxonomy): domain Bacteria; phylum Pseudomonadota; class Alphaproteobacteria; order Rhizobiales; family Xanthobacteraceae; genus Xanthobacter; species Xanthobacter agilis. The sequence continues at coordinate 26,038 of NZ_JABWGX010000011.1, read as the reverse complement.
TCGGTGGACAACATGGACCGCAAGGACGAGATCGGCGAGATGGCGCGGGCGGTCGATGTGTTCCGCCTCAACGCCATCGCCCGTCGGGAGCATGAGGCGGCCAATGCGCGGGCCGAGGCGGAGCGGGCCGCGCGGCAGGCCCGGATCGATGCGTTGATCGGTGGCTTCCGGCACACCGCGACCACGGTTATCGACGAGGTCACCCGCGCCATGAGCGACCTCGACACGGTGTCCGGCGAGCTGACCGGCGCGGCCGAAACGAGCCGGCTCGATGCGGCGTCCGCGCAACAGACCTCGCAGCGCGCGTCCGGCAATGTGCAGGCCGTGGCGGGGGCGGCGGAGGAGTTGAGCGCCTCGATCTCCGAGATCGCCCAGCAGATCGCCCGGACCTCGCAGATGGTCGCCAAGGCGGCGGACGGCGCGGGCATCGCCGATGCCAAGGTCGCCGGCCTTGCCGCCGCCGCAAACGGGATCGGCGAGGCGGTGGGGCTCATCGACGCCATTGCACAGCAGACCAATCTCCTGGCCCTGAACGCCACCATCGAGGCCGCGCGGGCCGGGGAAGCCGGACGCGGGTTTGCCGTGGTGGCGTCGGAGGTGAAGGAACTCGCGGGTCAGACCGCCCATGCCACCCAGGAGATTTCCCAGCACGTCGCCTCGATTCAAAGCGAGACGACGCAGGCGGTGGAGGCCATCCGCACCATTGTCACGCTGATGGGCGAGGTGGAGCATTTCGCCACCGCGATCGCCGGAGCGATCGAGGAGCAGACCGTCGCCACCAGCGAGATCAGCGCGAACATCGAGAGCGCCGCCGCAGGCACCGGCCAGGTGGCGGAGGATATCGAACGGCTGAACGTCGCCGTGAAGGGCACCAGCGCTTGCGCAACGCGGGTTCTGGACGCGTCACGATCGGTGGGTTCGGTCGCGGTGCGTCTCGACACCGAGGTGGACGGCTTCCTGGAGCAGGTCACGGCGGCTTGACCCGGCGCGTCGGGGCGGGCGACGCGGATCAGGCGCCGCCGCCCATGCGACCGACGGATCGCCGAGGTGCCCCTTGCACGGATGTCCCCTTGGGTTGGAACATGCGCGATGCCCGGCAGCGGCGGGGCCGAGCATCGCGGATCAGGAATCCCGTGAGGGACAATGCGTGGCTGAGAGCGCCGGGCAGACGACGTCAAGCTGATGGCCGCAGCCGCTTCCGCCCGGCCTGATGACGAAGTCAGCTCTTGGGCTTGCAGGCGGCCTCGAACTTGGCGAACACCTCGCCGACGCCCGACAGGCTGAGCTTCTGCTTGGCGCCCTTCACCTCGATGGAGAGGCTGGAGCCGCCCTTTGTCAGCGCCTTCACGTCAGCGAGCGTGGTCGGAGCTTCCACGTCCACGGCACCGGATTCCTCATTGGCGATGGCCTTGCCGGCGAGACTTTTCTTCACGCTGCCCGCGGACAGGATGAGGCGGGCGACCGCGTCCTTCTCAAGGCCCTTGGAGCCGATCTGGCTCTGCGCGGTCACCCCGTCCGCGCCCGGCTTGCATACGAAGAACAGCATGACCTCATCGGTCTCCGGCACGCCGAAGACCAGAGCGGCGCTCTCCTCGGTCTGTTGCAGGTGCCAGGCCATCTTCTGCTGGGCAGCGGCCGGGAGTGTGAGGACCGCGAGCGCGGAAGCGGCGAGCGCGGAAACGGCGAGGAGCGGACGGAGCATGAACGTGTTCCTTTTGTTCCGGCGCGGATCATAGTCGCTGTCGCGGGAAGGTGAAGAGGGCCCGGCGCGAAACGCCGGGGCACGCAGAGCATGGTGTGTGCCGCATTAGCGTCGCGTTTGGCAGGCCCTGCGAAAATCCGGCAGCTTCGCCTTGGCCCCGGCCAATGGGAAACTGGCGGTGGCGCCGGGCGCCCGCACGGTGAGGGTTTCGCCCTCGGAGAGAAGGTCGAGCACCCGATCGTCGAGGGCCACGGCCGCTTCCGCGACCAGCGTATCCTCGCCGACGCCGCGGAAGGTGGAGGCGGCCAGCTCCAGCCGGCGTTTGCCGGCGGCCAGCGACAGGGCAACCCCCTCGCCGGAACGAATCTTGGTGGATTTCACTTCCACCGTGAATTGCAGCAGCCGGGCGCCCGGCTGGCAGGACACCGCGAAGACGGGGTCGGCCGTGCCCGGTACCCCGAAACGCAGGACCGTGGTTTCGTCGGCGCGTGCGATGAACCAGACGCGGTTGTCCTTGGCCGTCTCCGGATGTTTCGCCGGCTTGGCCTTACCTCCGTCCGCGGCATTGGCCACGGCCGCGCCCAGCCCGAGCATCAGGAGGACGAGGAAAAGGCTCCGGCCGGGAGCGGGTCGCGCCGGTCTAGGTCTGATGTGCTGTCGCATGGGTCCGCGTTCCGTTGCACGCCAATACGCCCCGGCCGGCGGTCGTTCCCGCCCAGGTGACGTCCGCTTGGCATGCGATCGCCAATTTGCTTCCCCCGCGGGCATGGCATATCACGGCCATCATCCTCTCGCGACTACCCATTCTATGGCGTTGCGTCGCGGGGTCACCGCCGGGCTCGGTCGCGCGTTCAAAGGCGCGAAGCCGCGTTGCAGCAGGGCGCCGGGCATGCGCATTGATCGATTGTTGGTGGAGCGGGGCCTGTTCGAGAGCCGGGCGCGGGCTCAGGCGGCGGTGGCTGCCGGGCTGGTGCGGGTGAATGGTGTCGTGGTCACGAAGCCGGCGGCGGAGGTGGCGGCCGATGCCCACATCGAGGCCGCCGACGTGCATGATTTCGTCTCGCGCGGGGGGCTGAAGCTGGATGCGGGGCTGACCGCGTTCGGCATCGATCCGGCGGGGCTTCGCGCGCTGGATGTGGGGGCTTCCACCGGCGGCTTCACCGATGTGCTGCTGCGCCGGGGCGCGGCTCATGTGTTCGCCGTGGACGTGGGGCGGGAGCAGTTCCATGCCCGGCTGCGCGGCCGCCCCGAGATCACGCTCATGGAGGAGACCGACATCCGCAGCCTTGACCGCGCGGCCATTCCCGTGGCGGTGGATCTGGTGGTGGTGGATGTGAGCTTCATTTCCCTGAGCCAGGTGCTGCCGGCCGCGCTGGCCTTCGCGGCGCCGCGGGCGTGGTTGGTGGCGCTGGTGAAGCCCCAGTTCGAGGCGGGGCGCGACGGCGTGAAGAAAGGCATCGTGCGCGATCCGGCGGTGCGCGAAAAGGTCTGCACCGCCGCCGACGATCTGGTGACGGGGCTCGGCTGGCGGGTCAGCGGCATCGTGCCGTCGCCCATTACCGGCGGCGACGGCAATGTGGAATATCTTCTGGGAGCAGAGCGCCCGTGACGGCGATGATGGTGGATCTTGATGTGCGCCGCGTGGGGGCACAGGGCGATGGCGTGGCCGAAGGGCCGAATGGCCCGGTGTTCGTGCCCTATGCCCTTGCGGGTGAAAAGGTGCGTGGGGTGCTGGAGGGTGAGCGCCTGACCGGCCTTGAGGTTCTGGAGCCGAGCCCGGAGCGGGTGGCGCCGGAATGTCCCCATTTCGGCCGCTGCGGCGGCTGTCTTCTGCAGCATTGGCAGCTCGCGCCCTATCTCGACTGGAAGCGCACCCTGGTGGTGGACGCCCTGGCGCGGGAAGGGCTGGAGGTGGAGGTGGCGCCGCTGGTGGATGCCCATGGGGAGGGCCGGCGGCGGGTCATCTTCCATGCCCGCCAATATGGTGTGCACACGGTAGTGGGGTTTGCCGAACGTAAGTCGCACGCCATGGTCGCCCTGGAGGCCTGCCCGGTCCTGGCGCCGGGGCTCGATCTGGCTCTGCCGGCGGCGCGGGCCGTGGCGGAGGCGCTGGCGCCGCTGAAGAAGCCGCTGGACCTCCAGGTGATCGCCACCGATACCGGGCTCGACATGGATGTGCGCGGGTCGGGCCCGCTGCCGCCGGCCCTGCTGATGGACCTCGCCGTGCTGGCCGAGCGGTATGGCTTGGCGCGGCTCACCCGTCATGGCGAGCTGGTGCTGCAACGGACCGCACCGGTGCTGGTGATGGGCGTGGCCCGGGTGGAACTGCCGCCGGCCGCCTTCCTCCAGGCGACGCGATCGGGGGAGGAGGTTCTGTCGCGCATGGTGCTGGCGGCGACGGCGGGCGCGAAGTCGGTTGCCGATCTGTTCGCCGGGGTGGGGACCTTCGCGCTGCGGCTGGCCGCGTCCGCCCGTGTGTTCGCGGCGGAAAGTCATGCCCCGGCCATGGCTGCGCTGAAGAAGGCGGCCCACGCCCCCGGTCTCAAGCCGGTGAGCGGGGAGGCGCGCGACCTGTTCCGCCGGCCGTTGCAGGGGGCGGAATTGTCGGCCTTCGATGCCGTGGTGATCGATCCGCCGCGCCAGGGGGCGGAGGCGCAGGCCCGGGAATTGGCATTGGCCAAGGTGGGCCGGCTCGCCTATGTCTCCTGTAACGCGGCCACCTTCGCCCGTGATGCGCGCATTCTGGCCGGCGGCGGGTGGCGGCTCGATCAGGTGACGCCGGTGGACCAGTTCCGCTATTCGCCCCATGTGGAATTGGTGGCCACCTTCAGTCGGTAAGGTTCAAAAGCCGCAGATCTAGTGTTGAATAATGTACAGACACAAAATGTATGGATTATGTCTCCAGAGGCATGTAGGGCTGGCGGCTTAACGCCGATGCCGCAGCTGGCCAGGGCATGAAGGAGTAGCCGGGTCGATGTCGTCTGAGCGCATGACGCATTTGAAGCGTCTCGAGGCCGAATCCATCTTCATCATGCGGGAGGTGGCCTCGGAGTTCCACAATCCGGTGATGCTGTATTCCATCGGCAAGGATTCCGCGGTGATGCTGCATCTCGCGGTGAAGGCTTTCTATCCCTCGAAGCCGCCTTTTCCTTTGATGCACATCGATACCACCTGGAAGTTCCGCGAGATGATCGCCTTCCGCGATCGCATGGCGCGGGAACTCGGGTTCGAGCTGATCGTGCACTCGAATCCGGACGGGATCGCCCAGGGCGTCAATCCCTTCGATCACGGATCGAGCCTTTACACCCATGTGATGAAGACCGAGGCGCTGAAGCAGGCGCTGACCCTGCACGGCTTCGACGCGGCCTTCGGCGGCGCCCGCCGCGACGAGGAGAAGAGCCGGGCCAAGGAGCGCGTCTTTTCCTTCCGCACCGTCAATCACGGCTGGGACCCCAAGACCCAGCGCCCCGAGCTGTGGAACCTCTACAACACCCGTGTAAAGAGCGGCGAGAGCATCCGGGTGTTTCCGCTCTCCAACTGGACCGAGCTCGACATCTGGCAATACATCCTGGCTGAGCGCATTCCCATCGTGCCGCTGTATTTCGCCGCCGACCGGCCGGTGGTGGAGCGGGGCGGGCAACTCATCATGGTGGATGACGACCGCCTGCCCCTCCAGCCCGGCGAGGTGCCGCAGGTGAAGCACATCCGCTTCCGCACCCTGGGCTGCTATCCGCTCACCGCCGCCGTGGAGAGCGACGCCGACACGCTGGAAGCCATTGTCGGCGAAATGCTCACCGCCCGCACCTCCGAGCGGGCGGGGCGCCTTATCGACCATGACGAGGCCGCTTCCATGGAAAAGAAGAAGCGGGAGGGCTATTTCTGATGTCCGCGCAGCCCGAGTTTTCCAGCTTCAGCGATTATCTTGCCGCTCAGGAAGGCAAGAGCCTGCTGCGCTTCCTCACCTGCGGCAGCGTGGACGACGGCAAGAGCACCCTCATCGGCCGCCTGCTCTACGACACCAAGCTCCTGTTCGAGGACCAGCTCGCCTCCCTTTCGGCCGACAGCCGCAAGCACGGCACGGTCGGCGATGACCTCGACTTCGCGCTGCTGGTGGATGGCCTGGCGGCCGAGCGCGAGCAGGGTATCACCATCGACGTGGCCTATCGCTTCTTCGCCACCGACAAGCGCAAGTTCATCGTCGCCGACACCCCCGGCCACGAGCAATATACCCGCAACATGGCGACCGGAGCTTCCAATTCCGATCTCGCCGTGATCCTGGTGGACGCCCGCCAGGGCATCCTGACCCAGACCCGCCGCCATTCCTACATCGTCAAGCTGCTCGGGCTGCGCCATGTGGTGCTGGCGGTGAACAAGATCGACCTGGTCGGGTTCTCGCAGGCGCGGTTCGACGAGATCGTGAAGACCTATGCGGATTTCGCGGCCGATTTCGGCTTCGAGACCCTGGTGCCGATCCCGCTGTCCGCCCGCTTCGGCGACAATGTCATCGAACGAAGTGCCCATACCCCCTGGTATTCCGGTCCGACCCTGCTGGAGCATCTGGAAAATGTGGAGGTGGCGAGCAACGCGCTGGCCCGCCCGTTCCGCATGCCGGTGCAGTGGGTGAACCGGCCGAACCTCGATTTCCGCGGCTTTTCGGGCACCGTCGTCTCGGGCCTCGTGCGGCCGGGTGATGCGGTGGTGGTGGCCGGGTCTGGCGCGACCAGCCGCATCAGGTCCATCGTCACCAAGGACGGGGAGCTGGAGGAGGCGGGCGCGGGCGAGGCCGTCACCCTCACCTTGACTGATGAAGTGGATGTCTCGCGCGGCGATGTGCTGGCGGCGGCGGCCGATCGGCCGGAGGTGTCGGACCAGTTCGCCGCCCATCTCATCTGGATGCACGACGAGCCCCTTCTGCCGGGCCGCCCTTATCTCATCAAGATGGGCACCCGCTCGGTGGGCGCGCAGGTCACCGAGATCAAGCACAAGGTGGATGTGAACACCTTCCAGCGCCTCGCCGCCAAGACGTTGAGCCTCAACGAGGTGGCGGTGGTGAATGTCGCCATCCATGAGGCGATCGCGTTCGACCCCTTCGCCGAGGTGCCGGAGACCGGAGCCTTCATCGTCATCGATCGCATGAGCAATCTCACGGTCGGCGCCGGCATGGTGGATTTCGGCTTGAGGCGCGCCACCAACGTGCACTGGCAGCAGATCAACGTGTCGAAGGACAGTCGCGCGGCGATGAAGGGCCAACGGCCGGTGGTGCTGTGGTTCACAGGCCTTTCCGGCGCCGGCAAGTCCACGGTGGCGAACTTCGTCGAGAAGAAGCTCAACGTCGAGGGCCGCCACACCACCATGCTCGACGGCGACAACGTGCGCCACGGCCTCAATCGCGACCTCGGCTTCACCGAGGCGGACCGGGTGGAGAATATTCGCCGCGTGGCCGAAGTCTCGAAGCTGTTCCTGGATGCGGGCCTTATTACGCTGGTGTCCTTCATCTCGCCGTTCCGCGCCGAGCGGCGCATGGCGCGCGAGCTGATGGGTGAAGGCGAGTTCGTGGAGATCTTCGTCGACACGCCGCTGGCGGTGGCGGAGAGCCGCGACGTGAAGGGGCTCTATAAGCGGGCGCGGGCTGGGCAGATCAAGAACTTCACCGGCATCGACAGCCCCTATGAGGCGCCCGAGCACCCGGAGATCCGCCTGGACAGTGGCGTTTCCGCTCCGGAGGACATGGCCGACCAGATCGTGACCTATCTGCGCGAGCGCGGCTATCTGGGCTGAAGCCCGGTGCCGGGGGATCCGATGGAGATTACCGCGCCGCGCCGGCTTCCCGCGCGGCGCGGCCTTGCATGCCTGTCATCCCTGCGTTAGCGAGCGTCGTTGCCGTGGGTCGCGGTGACATGCTGAAGAGGTGGCCATGAGCCGAACGCCCGAAAAGCTCCCTGTCGCGCCTTCGGAAAACCCGGTCGCCGCTTCGCCGCAAGGCCCGTGCGGGGAGCCTGCGGCACCCGCTGCCCCGTTCTGGCGCACGACGCCCCTGGCGGCCATGAACACGGAACAATGGGAAAGCCTGTGCGACGGCTGCGGCCGCTGCTGCCTGGTCAAGCTGGAGGACGAGGAGTCCGGCGCCATCGCCTATACAGACGTGGCCTGCCGCCTGTTCGACGTCGAGGGCTGCGGCTGCCGTGACTACGCGCACCGTTCGGAGCAGGTGGAAGACTGCGTGCGGTTGACCCCCGAGGCCGTCGCGACCTTGTCCTGGCTGCCGCCCACCTGCGCCTATCGCCTGCTGCAGGAGGGCAAGGATCTGCCCTTCTGGCATCCGCTCGTCTCCGGCGATCGCGAGAGTGTGCGCGCGGCCGGGATCTCCGTGGCCGGCCGGGTGGCGGGGCTGGAGGACCAGTTCGGCGTCTTCGAGCTGGTGGAACGGCTGGTGAACTGGCCGGTGCGCTGGCCCAGGGGGGCCAAGGGGACGGGTAGAGCGACGGGTTCCGGTCAGCGGAACGCCGGCAAGCGTCCCAGCACGTTGAGGAGATAGGCATACATGGCGTAGTGCGGTGCCCATAGGCTGACGAGCACCGACGCCAGTGCCGAGCCGATGAACACGAACATGCGCCTCTCCCCGCGCCGCGCCTGCGGCCGCGCGTCCTGCGGAACCTCCATCCGATGCAGGGGGATGGAGAGGGCGCCAAGGGCGATCATGTTCGCCGCGTAGATCCACACCGCCGGCGGAAATTGCCCGTAGCGCCCCACCAGCGCCGACGAGAACGGCACCATGGTGACGAACAACAGGAACCACAGCCACAGATGCAGGGTCCGCGCGGCCACCGCGTCGGTGTCATGCCGGAGCGCGACCGCGTTGCGCCACATGGCGCCCAGGACGAAGAAGGAGATGACATAGGCCACGGCCTGGGCGCTGAGGCCGGCGAGCGCCTGCCACAGGGCATCGGTGCTGGTGACGTCCACGCCGTCCGGCACGCGGATATCCACCACCAGGAGCGTCATGGCAAAGGCGAAGATGCCGTCGGTCAGGGCGTCGACGCGGGCCTTCGGGAATGGGCGCATGGGGAGCCTTCAGCGGTGCGTTCGCCCCATCATAGCGGGCATGGCGCGGGCGTGGGCAGGCCCATCTTTCGGTCGATCCGGCGGGGTGAGGGCCGCATTTTGGCGCTTGTCGCGGACGGGAATGGGCATTTTTTGATCGTGATCAAAGTCTGTCCATGGCGCCGCCGCTATTTTGTCGGCGAGGGGTTTCCGGTGCCGCCTGCAGGCGGGGCTTGAGGCGCCTTCGGTTTTCCTTCGCCGTTTTGGCGATCCCCGCATTGATCACGGAGCATTCCATGTCCGCCGTTGCCCAGACCGCCGATGAAGTTCTCATCCACGTCCGTTTCCAGCCCAACGCTGAAGTGTGGACCATCGACAGCTGCCCGGAAGGTCTGAGCCCGAAGGCGTGGTACGAGCGTCTGCTGGCCGGCGCCTCTTCCTATTACCAGACCCTGGCCAACGGCCGCGGCTTCTTCCGCATCCCCACCGCCACCTTCGCGAGCCTCGCCGCGAAGTGATCCGGAATTGAAATGATCCGGCATATGCCGCGATCATGTCCATCGGCCGCCTTTTAGGGGGCGCAACAGTGTCACGCACCTCGGGGGCTCGGCCACCGGGGTGCGTTTTCGTATGCGTGGGCCCCTTCCGCTGCCGGCTCCGGGCGCCTGTCATCGCGATGGATATGGCGCGGGGTGGAATGCGCGGCGTCCCCTTGCCCGAGTCGCCGGCTGGTGTGGCTGAGCGGGCTCCACGCGAACGCGCCAGCAAAGGCTTCCGGCGGTAGGCGCAGCACACTGAGCAAGAATGGAGCCACGCGAATTGCGGGGACACGGGGCGCGTTGGCTGGTGGCGCCTGGCCTGCTGTTGCCCGTGGATGACTGTGGCGTGAGGCGCGGCCGGCGCCTCGCGACCCTGCGGCGGTATCGTCGGTGCGATGCGCGGGGGGAGGCTGAACACGCGGGGTGCTTGGGGCGCCTCATGCTGTTCGTCCTTGGCACTGTGGCCGTCTTCGAGCGGAGGTGCTCCTTACGGGGCGTTCGGTGGAGCGGTTCTGGATCGTCTGAGCGAGGTTTTTTAGTGTGCCTGCAAGAGGCGCGGGTGAGTGGGGGCGGGGCGGTCGGCGGTCGCGCTCAGCTACTTGCCTTTTTAGGGCAAACAGCTTCGTAAGTCCCAAAAGGCATCTCTGGCGATGCAAAATATCCTGTCAAAGTCGTCCCATTCAAATGAGAATGGGCGCTTCACGCTCTGGCCGCCCCCAAATGTGGCCACAACCTCGTAATATTCGGCGATCGCAGCATAGTCTTTTGCACCCTCCTTGTCGGTCTTCGGGGCGGGATATCGACCAGACCACATGAGCGTTGTCTTGACGAGCAGCAAACGGCCTGGGTCTTGCCCTGTCAGGGAGGGAAGTTTGGCATCACGCCACAGCGCCGGGACATCATGGGTGTGGCGGACCTTGGTTACGTGGTCTTGCGCCACTCCAAGTTCGATCTGCTGGGCGATGACCGCTTTGACGACCAGTTCCAGGGCAATGGAAGCTTCGCGTTGAAAGGCTTCCAGCAAGGCTATCGAGGGGGCTCCATCGTAGTCGACTGGCGCAGCTTCAGTGGCGGAAATCTGCTCAGGACGTGTCGATAGGATGCGCGCCGCAAACCGGGCGTTGTCCGCCCTCTGCCAGTAGTGGAACGGTGCGCGTCGGCGCATTTCATAGGTCGATAAATGTTGCGTCGTTGGGGGCAGCACGTCCGGCTTGTCTCCAGGTGCACACCTCAGCGCAGGCCCCGCCTAAGTCGCGGGCCTTTTTCCGAAAGATTCTTCAATGAAGAGCAATTGGTGGAGCCGAGGGGAATCGAACCCCTGACCTCTGCAGTGCGATTGCAGCGCTCTCCCATCTGAGCTACGGCCCCGTTCCTTGGGAGGCGCCCTTTTACGGGGCACCTCCCCTGGGTGTCAAGCGGAGGGGTGCGGATTTTCCGATGTCCTGTGGATGGCGTCCATGTTGTCCACATGACCTTGAGGCCGTTCGCGCTCGCCCCGCAGCGCCACATAGATGGCCGGGATCACCAGCACGGTGAGCGCGGTCGAGGACAGGAGCCCGAAGAACAGGGAGATGGCGAGCCCCTGGAAGATCGGATCGGTCAGGATCACCGCCGCGCCGATCATGGCCGCCACCGCCGTCAGCAGGATCGGCTTGAAGCGGATGGCGCCGGCTTCCAGCAGCACTTCCTTCAGCGGCCGTCCCGGCGTGCGGGCATGGCGGATGAAGTCCACCAGCAGGATCGAGTTGCGCACAATGATGCCCGCCAGTGCGATGAAGCCGATCATCGACGGGGCCGAGAACGGCGCGCCGAACAGCCAGTGGCCGAACACGATGCCGATGAAGGTGAGTGGGATGGGCGTCAGGATCACCAGCGGCAGCTTGAACGAGCCGAACTGCGCCACCACCAGGATGTAAATGCCCAGGATGGCCACGCCGAAGGCGGCGCCCATGTCGCGGAAGGTGACCCAGGTCACCTCCCACTCGCCGTCCCACAGGAGGGTCGGCTTGCTTTCGTCCGCCGGCTGGCCGTGCAGCGAGATGACCGGCTTGGGCAGGTCGCCCCAATCCATGGCGTCGATCGCCTTGCCCACGGCGATCATGCCGTACACGGGCGCCTCATAGGCCCCGGCTAGATCCGCCGTCACCATCTCGGCGGCGCGTCCGTTGTGGCGGAAGATGGGGTAGGACGAGGGCTCGCGGCTCACGTTCACCACATCGCCCAGCTCCAGCACGCCGCGCCCGCCCGGCACCGCATTGGCCGGCACCGGGGTTGAGAGGGTGCGCGCGTCCACCTGGCGGTCCGCCTTGGACAGGGCAAGCCGGATCGGGATTGCCGGGCGGCCCTCGCCGCGATGGGAATAGCCCACCGTGGCGCCGCCATAGAAGGCGCGGATGGCGTCGTAAACGTCCGCCTGCTCCACCTTGTAGAATTCAAGATTGTCCTGGTCGATGGAGAGCCGCACGCGCTCGGCTGTGGTGCCGAAGCTGTCGTCCACGTCCACGATGAAAGGCACGCTCTCAAACGCCTGGCGCACCTTGTGCGCCACCGCGCGGCGGGTGTCCGGATCGGGGCCATAGATCTCCGCCAGCAGGGTCGCCATGACCGGCGGGCCGGGGGGCGGCTCCACCACCTTCAGGGCGCTGCCGGCGGGCAGGGGAACGGCCTTGAGCCGCTCGCGCAGCTCGAGCGCGATGTCGTGGCTGGTGCGGTGGCGCTCGCCCTTGGGACTGAGGTTCACCTGAATGTCGCCCTGGCGCGGCGCGGCGCGCAAATTGTAATGGCGCACCAAACCGTTGAAGTTGAAGGGCGAGGCCGTGCCGGCATAGGTCTGGAACGAGACCACTTCCGGCACCGGCGAGAGCGTGTCCACCATCTGCTGAAGCAGCCGGTTGGTGTCTTCAACCGAGGCGCCCTGCGGCAGGTCCAGCACCACGTTCAGCTCGGTCTTGTTGTCGAACGGCAGGAGCTTCACCGTGACGTGCTCGGTGTAGAAGGTGGAGAGGGAGGCGAGCGTGATCGCGCCCACCACCAGCAGGAAGGTCCACGACCGCGCCTTGGTGCGCAGGATGGGTTCGGCCACCCGCACATAGAGCTGCCCGAGCTTGCCGCCGTTTCCCGCCTCGTGGGCATGGGCCACCGCCGCCTTGGAACTCGCCGCCTTCAGCATCAGCCAGGGGGTGAGCACCACGGCGACGAAAAAGGAGAACACCATGGCCGCCGAGGCATTGGCGGGGATGGGGCTCATGTAGGGGCCCATCATGCCGGACACGAACAGCATGGGCAGCAGCGCCGCCACCACGGTCAGCGTCGCCACGATGGTGGGGTTGCCCACCTCCGCCACCGCCTCGATGGCGGCCTGGTCGCGCTTTTTGCCGTCCTTCATGGCCCAGTGGCGGGCGATGTTCTCGATGACGACGATGGCGTCGTCCACCAATATGCCGATGGAGAAGATGAGCGCGAACAGGCTCACCCGGTTCAGCGTGTAGCCCATGAGCCGGGACGCGAACAGCGTGAGCAGGATGGTGGAGGGGATGACCACGGCCACCACCAGCGCCTCCCGCCAGCCGATGGCCACGCCCACCAGCACGACGATGGACAAGGTGGCAAGGCCGAGATGCAGCAGCAGCTCGTTGGCCTTCTCATTGGCGCTTTCGCCATAGTTGCGGGTGATGGTCATCTCCACGTCGGAGGGGACCATCTGGCCGCTCAGCTCTTGCACACGGCGGAGCACTTCGTCGGCGATGACGACGGCATTGGTCCCCGGCCGCTTGGCGATGGCGAGCGAGACCGCCGGCACCCGCACCAGCTGGTCGCCGGCGCCGTGGCGCACGTCGTAGACGCGGCTTTCCTCCGGCTCGGTGGCGAGCGTCACCTTCGCCACGTCGCGCACATAGACCGGGCGCCCGTCGCGCGCGGTGAGCAGCAGGTTGCCGATCTCGGCCGGGGTCTGGAGGGTCTGGCCGGCGACCAGTGTGCGCTGCTGGCCATGCTCGCGCACCGTGCCGGCCTGGAACGAGCGGTTCGCCCCCTCGATCTTGGCCGAAAGCTGGGTCAGCGTGATGCCGTAGAGCGAGAGCTTCTCGGGGTCGGGCTCGACCCGGATTTCCTCGGGCTGGTCGCCCACGATGTAGGTGAGGCCGATGTCCGGCAGCTTGGTGATTTCCACCTGGAGCTCGCGGGCGATCCGCGTCAGGCCGTTGGCGGTCCAGCGGGCGGCGGCATCCGGCTTGGGGGTGAGCGTCACCACCAGGATGGCCACGTCGTCGATGGAGCGCCCGACGATCAGCGGCTCGGGAATGCCCACCGGCAGGCGATCGAAATTGGCGCGCAGCTTCTCATGCACGCGCAGGATGGCGGCATCCGGATTGGTGCCCACCAGGAAGCGCGCGGTGACGAGCACGCCGTCGTCGGCGGTGTTGGAATAGACGTGCTCGACCCCGTCGATGCCCTTGACGATGGTCTCCAGGGGCTCGGTGACAAGCTTCACCGCGTCTTCCGCCTTAAGCCCGTTGGCGGTGACATGGATGTCCACCATGGGCACGGAAATCTGCGGTTCCTCCTCGCGCGGGAGCGTGACGAGCGCGATGATGCCGAACGCGAAGGCGGCCATCAGCAGCAGCGGCGTGAGCGGGGACGTGATGAAAATGCGGGTGAGCGTGCCGGCGATGCCGAGCTTCACGGGGGGCGTGGGGGTCGGGCTCACGGCATCACCACCTTGTCGCCGTCGGCAAGGCCGGTAAGGACCTCCACCCGCGCCTTGCCGCCATCGGCGAAGCGCTCGCCGAGCACCACCGCCACATCCAGCGGCCCTTGAGGGGTTATCAGGCGCACATAGTCCACGCCATGGCGGGTGGTCACCGCCTCCGGCGGCACCGCCAGCACCGCGCGGCGGCTGATCTCGATCCACACCAAGGTGCGCTCATTGACGAAATAATCGCCGAGCCCGGCCACGTCCACGTCGGCCATGACCCGGCCGCCGGTGATCTCGGGATAGACCTTTACGATGCGCCCGTCCCGCGCGGTGGCGAGGCCGCCGGCCTTGTCCGGGGAGATACCCCGCGCGCCGATGCGCACCAGCCCGCCTTCGCGGATGTCCGCCGCATGGCGTTCGGGCAGGGAAAGGCGAAGGTAATATTGCCCGGAGGCGATGCGGGCGATCTCGTCTCCGGCCAGCACCACCGAGCCGGGCGTGACCGGCACGGTGAGCACGCGCCCGTCGGCGGGGGCGAGCACGGTGCCCTCGCGCTCGCGCTGCACCACCACGGCGCGGTCGGCCTCGGCGGCGGCCACCTGGTTGGCGGCGACGTCGAACTGCGTCTTGGCGGTGTCCACCCGACTCTGACTGGCGAAGCCCTTGGCGAGCAACTGCTGGGCGCGGTCGAGCTCGGTGCGGGCGTTCTCGAGCTGGGAATTCAGCTCCTTGATCTTGGCGTCGGCCGCGTTGAGGGTGAGGGCGAGCTTGTCGTCCACCACCAAGGCGATCTCGTCGCCCTTCCTGACCTCGCTGCCCTCGGTGACCTTCACCTCGTGCACGGTGCCGCCGATGCGGGCGCGGGCGGGCACCACGGTGCGGCTTTCCACCTCGCCGAACACGCCCTTCATCTCCGGGATATCCTGGCGGCGAACCGGGAACGGGGCTCTTTCCGTCGGGCCGGCGGTCACCTGCGGCGCGGGTGGCACGGGCTGGGCCCCGGCGGGGGTGAGGGGGCCGGCAAGCGTGACGCCGCAGAGCGCCAGGGCGAGCAACGGCGCGCGGAACGGCGCGGGGAGGGCGCGGAGAGTGGCAGCAGACATCATGTTCCATTCCGGGCGGCCGGCGCCGCCCCTGTGCTCAGGAGAAGGCGCAGCCGACCTTGAGGCCGAGCTTCTTGAAAATCAGGGCCGCCGGGCAGAAGCCGGTGACCGCGGCCTGCATGAGATTGACGCCCACGAAAGCGGTGAGCCACAGCCAGTAGGGCGAAACGAACACGCCGAGGGCCAGGGATAAAAGCACCATGAACCCGGCAAACATCATGACGGCACGATCCACCGACATTATCCTATCTCCCGATTGCGCGCGGGGCAGCCTGTTTGCCCCGCGTCCGTCGGGTTGCAGATAACATTCAAAAGTTATAAATTCAAGATCATGAATGTAGTTGATATGATCCCGGCCTCCGAAAAGGCGGCGGAACTGATGCGGTCCCTGTCGCATCCCCAGCGCCTTCTGGTGCTGTGCGCGCTGGGCGGCGCGGAAAAATCGGTGGCGCAATTGCGCGAGGAGTTGGGCATCGACCAGGTGCCCATGTCGCAGCAACTCATGCGCCTGCGGGCGGACGGCCTTGTCTTCGCGCGCCGCGAAGGCACCAGCGTCTTCTACCGCATCGCCCGCCCGGAGGTGATCCAGGTGGTTGAAGCCCTGCATGGGGCGTTTTGCGGGAAGGCGGGGGCGGGGTGTTGAGAGTTGTGATATAAAGCTCTAAAATCAAAGTACTTATCTCCACATTCCAAGTATATGATGAAGAATGTCTTCCGATTGCGGGGCTAATAATGGGTGGGGCGACGGCGTTTGGCTGTTCAAGGCTCTGGCGGCGGCGCCGCGCAATGGATGCATGGAGGAACTGCATATCCAGATCATTAAGCATGCAGATGAGCTTGTGAACCTTTCTGGACGGGAGTTCTGTGAAGCCCTTGGTATTGGTGTCTCGTTTGGAACGGAGTTCGCAAAGATGCGCAAGATCGCGCCGCGTTTGCGATCCGCAGGGCCTGATGTGTCCAAACTTTAATTCGAATATCGGTGGTATGTGCCCTATCTTGAGCGGCAGGTCAGTTTACCCCCGGCTATGCCCTCTCCTCACCACCCCAATCGCCGCCCCCAGTTCCTCCGCCAGCCGTCCTTTCTCCTCCGGTCCCAAGAAGCTGCCCACCGCGATGTGCCGCGCCCCGCTCACCAGGGCGACCTCCTGGGTGCCGAAGTCTTCGTCGTCGCGGCGGAACAGGCGGGTCCAGAAGGGGTTGAGGCGCTCGGTGCGGGTGGGGCCGCGGGCGGGCGCGTGGCGCACCTCGATCAGGGTGGTGGTGATGGTGATGTGCTCGCGGGCCCGCGCCCCGGCATAGCTGGCGCGGAACGCCAGATAGAGCAGCAGCACATCGAGCCCGAAGAAGCCGAACACCGGCCACGCCCCCAGCGTCAGGAACAGCGTGCCGGCGCCGAAACTCACCAGCGCCATGGCGCCCATCACCACCCGGAAGCCGGTGGGCGACAGGGAGCGGTGGGGCGCGAGCGTCACCGCATAGACGAGGGGGTCGTCCGTGTCCGGTCGGTTCGGCGCGGGAGCGGTGGCATTGCTCATGAAGCGGCAGTATAGGGGAAAAATGCCGCGAAAACCGCAAGCCCCGCGCCCGCCCCGCGCCGCCGCCCCCAAGGGCCTGGATGTCGAGCCCCGTGATGTCGGGTCCCGTGATGTCGGGCCCCTGGAGCCGGAGGTCTTTGATCCGCAGGCCATCGACCCGCTCGCGGACCTTATTTCGCCGCCGCGCGGCGCCAAGAGTGCCGCTAAGGCCAAGAGCACGATTAAGTCCAAGAGTGCCACCAAGGCCAAAAGCGCCGCGCAGCCACCGGTCAAAGGCGGCGCCAAGGGGGCCGCGCGCCCGGTTCCCGCCGCCCCGGTTCCGCCGCCCCGCCGCAACAAGGCGGTGGCCAATGCGGCGGCCGCCGTCCATGGCAAGACCGTCGCAGCCTGGAGCGACGAGGAGATCGTCGAGGCCTTCTCCCGCTTTGAGGCGCAGAATCCCGAACCCAAGGGCGAGCTGGACCATACCGATCCCTACACCCTGCTGGTGGCGGTGGTGCTCTCCGCCCAGGCCACCGACGTGGGGGTGAACAAGGCCACCAAGGGCCTGTTCGCCGCCGCTTCCACCCCGGCCGCCATGGTGGCGCTGGGGGAGGAGCAGGTGGCGCATTATATCCGCACCCTCGGCCTCTATAAGAACAAGGCGAAGAACGTGGTGGAGCTCTCCCGCCTGCTGCTGGAGCGCCACCATGGGGAGGTGCCGCGCGACCGCGAGGCGCTGGAGGCGCTGCCGGGGGTCGGCCGCAAGACCGCCAATGTGGTGTTGAACATCGCCTTCGGCGTGCCCACCATCGCCGTGGACACCCATCTGTTCCGGGTCGCCAACCGCACCGGCCTTGCCCCCGGCGCGACCCCGCTCGCGGTGGAGGAGGGCCTTGAGGCGCGCATTCCCGATCGCTTCAAGCTGCACGCCCACCATTGGCTGATCCTGCACGGGCGCTACATCTGCAAAGCCCGAGCGCCCGAATGCGGGCGCTGCCTCATCGCCGATCTGTGCCGTTGGCCGGAGAAGAACTTTTGAGCCATGGCCGGACATCCCGCCCGCGCCGCGCTTGAGCTTTGCGCGTGGGTGGGCTAAGCGGAGACAGGGTCCGCAGTTCACCCAGGCGTCACCGCCCCGCGAGGGGAGCTAAACCTGCAGCTTTCGCCTTCGACCGACAGCTTATCCCGCGCCGCGTCGCAAGCCGGTGACCATCGACATCCGCATTCGGAAACGGCGCATCGTCGAGGATAAGTCATGTCCAGACCGGTCTTTGCCTTCGCGGCGGACGACATTTCCGCCCTGGCCCGCGCGCTGCGCGGCCAGCTCGCCGCCTGCGATCACCTGCCGAGCCATCTCGAAATGCTCAACATGCTGGCGCGCGCCAGCGGGCACCGCAATTTCCAGCACTTCCGCGTGGTCCAGCACTTCCGCGCGCGGGCCGAAGGCGCGGAGGCCACGCCCGCGGCGGCACCCGCACCCGCCGCCGCGCCGGTCGACGACAAGCGCGTGGAGCGGGTGGCGCGCCTGTTCGATCCGCAGGGCCGCCTCACCCGCTGGCCCGGCAAGGAGAGCTGGCGCGCCTTGTGCCTGTGGGCGCTGTGGTCCACCTTGCCGGCGGGTGAAACCTTCACCGAGCGCGAGATCAACACCCGTCTCAACGCGCGTCACCTGTTCACGGACCATGCCCTGCTGCGGCGGGAGATGGCCGACCGCGGCATGGTGTGGCGCACGGCCGACGGACGGGCCTACCGTCGCATCGAGCAGCCGCCGCCGGCCGAGGCGCGGGCGGTAATCCGCCGTCTGGCCTTGCGTCGTCCGCCGCCGCCGGCAACGGTGTCGCACGAAACGGTCGTCCTTGCGCTAAAGAAGGGGCCATGCCTGCCGCTGGGGCGCGTTTCTCCGAATCGCGGACTTGGTGCAGAGTCCTGAAGGGACGCGTCGCGGGCGCGGCGGGGGAGAAAGCGGATGCATCCTGTGGCGAAGGCGGACGAACTGCTGGCCTCGATCCCAAAGCCACGGTTCATCGAGACCCCCCGCGGCGGGCTGTCCTGCGCCATCGGCGGCGAGGGGCCGCCGCTGCTGGCGCTTCATGGGATCATGGGCGGGCTCGACCAGTCATGGTTGCTGGCGCGGGCGTTGCTGCCCCTGTGGCAGGAGCGGCGGATCATCGCGGTGGCGCGTCCCGGTTATCCGGGCACGCCGCTCGCCACCGGCCGCACTGCCGAGGCGCAGGCCCACGCCTATGCCGCGCTGCTGGATGTCCTGGGGCTCAAGACGGTGCAGGTGGCGGCATTCTCGGGCGGCGGCCCTTCGGCCCTGGCGTTCGCGCGCCTTTATCCGGAACGATGCCGCGGCCTCGTTCTCGTCAGCGCCTGCACCGGCCGGCTGGAGACGCAGCCGGCGGCGCTGGCCGGCCTTGAGCGGGCGGGCGTGTTCGCGAGGTTGCCGGGCCTCAATCATGTGCCGGCATGGCTGGTGCGGCACTGGCCCGATACCGCCGCGCGTGGCTTCGTGCCCGATGACCGGCAGCGGGCGCAGGTGCTGGCCGATCCGCAGGCGGGGCCGCTCTTGACCGCGCTCCTGCTCAGTTCATGCCTCGCCATGGGCGATCGCATGCCCGGCACCCTCAACGATGTGGCGGAATTTGCCAATTTGCCGCCGTGCTGCGGCACCGGGATCGCGGCCCCCGTGCTGGCGGTGCATGGCACGGCCGATGGCATCGTGCCGCTCGCGCAAGGGCTGTCGCTGGCGGACCAGATGCCCACGGCGCGGCTGCTGGCGCTCAAAGGCGCGACGCACATGGCCCTGTTCACCCACATCGCCACGGTGCGGCGCGAGGCGGCGTGGATTCTGGATGCGGAGGGCTGAGCGCGCCGGTGTTCAGCGCACCTCGGCCAGGAACGCGCGCACTTCGGCCGGGTCCACGTCCCTGGCGACGAAGGCTTGGCCGATGCCCTTGACCAGGATGAAGGTGAGCGCGCCGCGGCTGACCTTCTTGTCCTGGGAGATGAGGGTCATCAGCCCATCGGTGTCCGGCAGCTCGCCGGGTACGTCGGAAATCTTTGTGGGCAGGCCGGCGGCCTGGAGGTGGTGCACCACCCGCGTCACCTCCTGGCCGGAGCACAGGCCGAGCCGCGCGGAGAAGGCGAACGCCAGCGCCATGCCGATGGCGACGCCCTCGCCGTGGAGCAGACGATCGGAAAAGCCCGCTCCGGCCTCCAGGGCGTGGCCGAAGGTGTGCCCGAGATTGAGCAGGGCCCGATCGCCGGTCTCCTTCTCGTCGCGGGCGACGATGGCCGCCTTGGCGAGGCAGCTTGCCGCCACCGCCTCGATGCGCGCGGGGCCACCGTTGAGCACGCCGGCGAAATCCTTCTCCAGCCACTCGAACAAGGCGTGGTCGCCGATCAGCCCGTATTTCACCACCTCCGCATAGCCGGCCGTGACCTCACGGGCGGGGAGGGTGTCGAGGGCGCCGGTGTCGGCCAGCACCAGCACCGGCTGGTGGAAGGTGCCCACCAGATTCTTGCCCTGGGGCGAGTTGATGCCGGTCTTGCCGCCGACCGAGGAATCCACCTGGGA
This sequence comes from Xanthobacter agilis, assembly GCF_021730435.1. Lineage (GTDB taxonomy): Bacteria > Pseudomonadota > Alphaproteobacteria > Rhizobiales > Xanthobacteraceae > Xanthobacter > Xanthobacter agilis. The sequence goes on along the minus strand of NZ_JABWGX010000011.1, from coordinate 5,863 downwards.
GAGCAAGGTCGTGGGCGCCTGCACCACGTCCACGCCCCGGCGCAGCACGGAGGCGGAGAAGCCGGCGAGGTCGCCGACCACGCCGCCGCCCAGGGCCAGCACCAGATCGCGCCGCTCGATGCGGGCCGCGATCAGGCCTTCCACCACCTGTTGGAGGCCGGCCCAGCATTTGGTCTTCTCGCCCGGCTCCACCACGATCGCGGTGTGCGCGATGCCGGCGGCGTCCAGGGACGCTTCGACGGTGGCCATGTGGCCGGCTGCCGCGACGTTCCGGTCGGTGACGATGGCCACCCGCGCGCCCTTGCGCAGGGCGGTGACGTGGGTGCCGGTCTCGGTCAGGAGGCCGGGGCCGATGAGGATGTCGTAGGGCCGGCCCGCCAGGTCCACGCGCACGGCACTGCGCTGGGCGCCGGGGGGAACGGACGGGGCAGGCGAAACGGGCATCGTTGAAGGTCCTCGATCTGGAGATGTCAGGTGCCGGCCGAGGGCCGCGACCACCTCGTCCACCACCACGTCATGGGCGACATCACGGGAATCAACCACCACATCGGCGCCGGCGTAGGTGGGGCTGCGATGGCGCAGCAGCGCGGCCAGCTTGGCGGCGGGATCGCCTTGGGCCAGCAGCGGGCGGTCGGTGCGTTTCTTCACGCGGCGGAGCAGGGTGTGGAGATCGGCCCGCAGCCAGATGGAGATGCCGTATTGGGCGACGATGGCGCGGGTCTCCGCGCTCATGAAGGCGCCGCCGCCGGTGGCAAGCACCATGGGGCCCGATTGCAGCAGGCGCGCGACCACGCGCTTTTCGCCCTCGCGGAACTCCGCCTCGCCGCGGCGCGCGAAAATCTCGGGAATGCTCATGCAGGCGGCGCGCTCGATCTCCTCGTCGGCATCGACGAACGGCAGGCCGAGACGCTTGGCGAGCCGGCGGCCGACCGAGGATTTGCCCGCGCCGGGCATGCCCACGAGCACCACCGCGCGCGTGCCGAGCCGTGCCAGAATGTCTTCGGCGGGGAGCTGGCCGTGCGGGCGCACCGTGGTCATGGTCCGGGTGTCCTCTGCTGGCTGCACGATCTTCTGTGTCTGCACCCGAAATGTCCTTGGGCTCCAGCCGTGCCGTCGTCTCCCTCAAGGGGGGCAAGGCCGTTGCGACAGGTGGGGCTTATCCCCTTTCCATCCGACAGCACGGGGCTCTAGCATTGGCCGAAGGGGTCGGCAATGCGGTTGAACACGACGGCCGAGCGTGTCACCTCTTCCCCACAGGCGCGGAGCTGCGGCGATTCGCCGGGGCGGGAGGAGCGACAGTGCCGACTCTCATTCGTCTGATCGTGGTGTTGGGCATCCTGGTGGGGCTTGGCTATGGCGCCCTGTGGGCGCTTGCGAACTGGGTCGAGCCCAAGGAACGCGAGATCACCTTCACGGTGCCGCCGGACCGGATCGGCAAATGAGCGCATCCGGCCCCCTCGCCCTGTTCCTGGACATGCAGGCGGTGGAGCGCGGGGCGAGCCGGCATACGCTGGATGCGTACCGGCGTGACCTCGACGACTTTGCCGCCTTCCTCGGCGCGGGCGCGCCGGCCGATGCCGGCACCGATGCCATCCGCGCCTATCTGGCCGATCTCGACAAGCGCGGCTTCAAGGGCACCACCATCGCGCGGCGCCTGTCGGCCATCCGGCAATTCTACCGCTTCCTGTTCGCCGAGGGTCACCGGGCCGACGATCCGGCGGCGGTGCTCGAAGGGCCGAAGCGGGGCCGCCCCCTGCCCAAGGTGCTCACGGTGGCGGAGGTCAGCCGCCTGATCGAGACCGCGCACGCCCGCGCCGCCGAGGCGCCCGCTTCAGACGACGGCGAGGGCGCCCGCGCCGCGCGGGCGGAGGTTCTGCGGCGGCTGCGAGTGGCGTGCATCGTCGAGCTGCTCTACGCGAGCGGCTTGCGCGTCTCGGAGCTGGTGAGCCTGCCCGCCACCGCCGCGCGGTCGCGGTCCGACGCCATCATGGTGATGGGCAAGGGCCGCAAGGAGCGTCTCGTCCCCCTTTCGACGCCGGCGAAGGCGGCGATGGCCGCTTGGCTGGACGCCCGCAAGGCGGCGGGCCTGGAGGCCGCGCGGTGGCTGTTTCCCTCGTCCGGAGAGAGCGGCCATGTGACACGCCAGCAGGCGGCGCGGGACCTGAAGGAACTGGCGCTGGCGGCGGGCCTCGATCCCGCCAAGCTGTCCCCCCATGTGCTGCGCCATGCCTTCGCCAGCCACCTTTTGGCCCACGGCGCCGACCTGCGCGTGGTGCAAACCCTGCTCGGCCATGCGGATGTTTCCACAACGCAGATCTACACCCATGTGCTGGACGAGCGCCTGAAAGGCATGGTGCGGGATCTCCACCCTCTCTCGGAGGACTGAACCGGAGGTCGCGATGGTAGCATCCCGCGGCTTTGCCCGACTTTGTGGCCCGCGGCCCCTTTCCAGGGGCTGAGGGGACGCTTATATTCCCTGTGCCGGTGCAAACCGGCTATGGCGATAAATGGTAGTCGGAATAAGCCATTCGGACCCGGGGGCGGTACCCGGCGCCTCCACCAAAGCCCGTTGCCTGCTCCTTGAAGATGTGGGGACGCGGGCTCCGGCGGGGGCGAAATAGGATCGACGAGGGTGTAAAGGGCTTTCTTTCGCTCGGCATGGTTCCGCCGTTATCGGGCTAAACTTATAGTTGCGAATGACAACTATGCTACGGTTGCTCAGGCCGCGTGAGCGGTTTGAAAGACCAAATTAAAGTCCTACCGGGTAGCACTGGATAGGCGGGGTTCGGAGGCACCTGGCAACAGAAGCCTCCACTTCCCTCCGGCGCAGCCGGATCGGCGGGAAGGTTGCATCACCGCTCCCGCGCATGACGCTCCCGCATGTGACGCAGCGCCTTTCGGGGAGGTGGCGGTGGAGGGTTGGGTCCGGCTGGGGAACAAGGCTCAAGCGGGCTCATGTCGGTCGATCACATCCGCTACGATCTTCTCGCCCAGGAAGCGCTGCGCTCGGTTGTACGGCGCGTGCTGTTGGACGTGGCCAAGGACGGCCTGCCGGGCGACCATCATTTCTACATCTCTTTCGACACGCGCGCCCCGGGCGTGCGGCTGTCCCAGCGCATGCGGGAAAAGTATCCCGAAGAGATGACCATCGTTTTGCAGCATCAGTTCTGGGACCTGTCGGTCAACGAGGCCGCCTTCGAGGTGGGGTTGTCGTTTGGCGGAATTCCCGAGAAGCTGCTCATCCCCTTTTCCGCCCTGAAGGGCTTCTTCGACCCGTCGGTGAAGTTCGGCCTCCAGTTCGAGCTGGCGGTGCCGGAGAGCGACGACGACGCGGACGGCGAGAGCCTGGACGAGGCGCTGGCCCGTCCCAGCGGCATCAAGCCCGTAGGCGCGCCCACCGTTCTCAAGCAGCCCTCGCGCGGGGCCGCGTCGGAGCCGGCGCTGTCCAGCGCCAACGCGGGCGCCGCGCCGCTTGACGCGGCGGCGGACGAGGCCGCCGCCGCGCCTCCCGCCGGCAGCGCGCAGGTGGTGCAGCTCGACGTTTTCCGAAACAAGAAATAGGGCGCCCCGCGGCGAAGCGCGGACGCGTCGCCGCGGTGCGCCGACGACAAAGCTGCGGCGACGCACGGGCACCCGCTTCCACCGTGGCCATGCCCCACTTTCCCGCAGCCCGAATGAGGGACGTCGATCCTGATCCCGGCCGATCACAGGGCGGTCCTCCTGGGTCCCATCTTCTGGGCACGCTGGGCTATGGCCTCGGATCGGAGGTGCCGTGCATGCCCGGAGCCCTCGTCCGCGAGCGGGCCGGAGCTGTTCGAGGCCACAGGGGCCCAAAGACAGAGCATCGACCGTCGTTCGGGAGGGGCCCTTCGCCACGCCTGCGATCGGCTTCCCGCACGACGGGCTTGCGCGCGCGCAGAGCCTCGGCGGCCGCGCGTTCTTCCCGGTTCGGCTCCGGACCGGGCCCTGTCGAAACATCCGATCCAGGCAGAACAACCTATGGAACAGTCGCTGCCGGTGTCCGTCGCGGGGGCGTTCTCATGACTTGCACGCCGGATGTGGTCGTCATCGGGGCGGGGGCTGCGGGCCTGGCGGCCGGCGTCCGCCTGATGGAGGCGGGGGCTGATTTCCGCGTGCTTGAAGCGGCCTCCGTGAGGGGCGGCCGGGCGGCCACCGACCGCGAGACCCTCGGCGTGCCCTTCGATCTGGGCTGTCACTGGCTGCACGATGCGCGCGCCAATCCCTTTGTCCCCATCGCGCGGGCGCTGGGCTTTGCGTTCGACGATTCCCGTGGCGGCCGGCGGGGGAGTCGGGTGCACCTCGGCGCGCGGTTCGCGACGCCGGACGAGGCGCGGGACGCCGAGGACGCGGTGGAGGCTGCGTTTGAAGCCGTCACTGCCCACGGTCGGGCGGGACACGACGTGGCGGCCAGCGAGGTGCTGCCCGATCTCGGCCGTTGGGAGCCGCTGGCGCGCCATTGGCTGAGCCTGATGTCGGCGGCGCCGCCGGACCGGATTTCCACCCTGGATTTCAGCCTTTATCGCGACACCGAGGACAATTGGCCGGTGCTGGACGGCTATGGCGATCTTGTGCTCGCCCATGCCCGTCATGTTCCGGTGACCCTCAACTGTCCCGTCACCCGCATCGACCACAGCGGCCCGCGCATCGTGATCGAAAGCGGGGAGGGAACGTTGCACTGCCGGATCGTCATCGTTGCCGTCTCCACGGCGGTGGTGGCCAAGGGGCGGCTCAGTTTCTCGCCGGCGCTGCCGCCGCATCTGGGCGAGGCCTTCGCCGCCCTGCCGCTTGGTGTGGCGGAGAAGGTGGCGCTGCTGTTCGACAAGGATGTGTTCGGGGTCGCGCCTCGCACCGGCCTCGATGCATTCGACGAGAGCCGGGCGGAGGCCCTGGCCGTGTCGGCCATCCTCAACCCCGCCGGCGTACCGGCGGCGGTGGTGCACATCGCCGGTCCGGATGCCGGGGCACTGGTGCGCGCCGGCGAAGGCGCGATGGTGGATTTTGCGGCTTCGGCCCTGGGAAGGGCCTTTGGTCCCGATTTGAAGCGTCATGTGCGGCGGGCGCGTGTGAGCCGGTGGTCGGCGCAGCCGTTCATCGGCGGGGCCTATTCCTGCGCGCTACCGGGGGCCGGCGACCTGCGTCACCTCTTGGCCGAGGGGCTCGACGCGCGTATCTTCTTCGCCGGCGAGGCCGTTGGCGGGCCGGCGTTTTCCACAGCTCATGGAGCGCATCTGTCCGGCATTGCCGCGGCTGAGGCCGCTCTCGCGCGCCTGGGACCGTCCTCCCATGACTGACACCTTGTACGATCCTCTGTCGATCCCGCTCGCGGTCATCGTGGCGGTGGCCGCGAATGGAGTCATCGGACGGGCCGGCGCCTTGCCTTGGCACCTGTCCTCGGACCTGAAGCGGTTCCGCGCGCTCACCTGGGGCAAGCCGCTCATCATGGGGCGGCGCACCTTTGAATCCATCGGCAAGCCGCTGCCGGGGCGGGTGTCTGTGGTGTTGAGCGCGGATCCCTCATTCACGGTGCCGGAGGGTGTGGTGAAAGTGCCCGATCTGGTGGCCGCGATCGCTGCGGCGGAGTCGGCCGCGCGCACAATGGGGGCGGGCGAGATCATGGTGATCGGCGGCGCGCGGGTGTTCGCCGAGACCTTGCCCCTGGCGCGGGTGCTGCACCTCACCGAGGTGGACATGCGCCCCGAGGGGGACGTCCATTTCCCGACGTTTGATCGCGCCCCCTGGCGGGAGATCTCTCGCGAGGGGCCGCTGCGCGGGGACCGCGACGATGCGGCCTTCTCCTACGTGACCCTGGAGCGACGTTAGGCGCCGCCGCCCGCGCCATGGT
>NZ_JABWGX010000010.1 GCF_021730435.1 Xanthobacter agilis | reverse complement strand
CCGCTCCCACTGATCATCCCGAAGAGCATCGCAATCCATCGCCGATCCTCCAAAATCAGCGTTGAATCTGATTTGCGACCACTTGGGAATCCCAAATCCCTAAATCGTCACTACGGCCTAGAACAAACCATGAATATACATGGAGAAGACAAAGAGGCGACACGCCAGCCCCTCTGGCGATGGCATTCCCTGCGGCTTTCCGGCTGGTGACTTGCAATGACTTGGGATTCTTGGGCGACTTGACTCTAGACGCTAAGTCTCTGATTTTAATGGCGCGCCGGGGAAGATTCGAACTCCCGACCCCCAGATTCGTAGTCTGGTGCTCTATCCAGCTGAGCTACCGGCGCATCATTCCCTTGAGGACTTGGCGGCTGGGCGCCAGGGCCTGGAGGTGGGAGCCTCCCGGGAACCCGCAGCGGATCTCTCCGCTGGCGAGGTCCGTCTGCTACGCCTTTTCGTCGGAACGCGCAAGCACCAGAGGGCAAACACCTCGCCAAGCCACTCCAAACTGTGGATAACCACCCCTCTAGACCGCCTCAGGCCCGAAGCCGCTCCGGGCGCTGCCGCCCTTCCGCGGCCTGATCCGGCAGCAGGATCTGGAACGCCGTGCCCACCGCGCTGTCGATGAGCCGGATCTCACCGCCGTGCGCCCGCACCAGTTCGTCGGCGATGGGTAGGCCGAGGCCGGTGCCGCCGCGCCGCGCCGACGACACGAACGCTTCGAACAGATGCGCGCGGCGCTCCGGCGGAATGCCGGGACCGGTGTCGGCCACTTCGATCTGCACCGTGGTGCCGAGCCGCTTCGCCTTGATGCGGATCTGGTCCCGTTCCGGATCGAGCGGCGCGCGCGCCTCCAGCGCCTGCACGGCGTTGCGGGCGATGTTCAGGATCACGCGAAACAATTGGTCCGGGTCGGCATCCACCTTCAGCCCCGGCTCCAGCGACACCACCCAGCCGATGCCCGTTCCGCCGCCCAGGCCCAGCGTCTCCCGCACCTCGTCGAGCAGGCGGGCGAGATCGACCTCCCGCCGGTCCGGCAACGGCTCCATGGCCCGGCCATAGGACAAGGTCTGCTCGCAATAGGTGATGGCGCGGTCGAGCGCCGCCAGCAGCTTCGGCGCGAAGCGCTGCACCGTCGGGTCCGGCAGCGACGCCAGACGGTCCGACAAAAGCTGCGCCGAGGCCAGCAGATTGCGCAGATCGTGGTTGATCTTGGAGACGGCGAGCCCCAACGCCGCCAGATGGCTCTTCTGGCTGAGGGTCTGGGACAGCGCCCGCTGCAATTCCTCCAGGGTCTCCTCGGCGGTGCCGATCTCGTCACTGCGGCCGCTGGGCACGATGATGCGCGAAGCATCCTCCGGATTTTCGCGGAATGCCGACATACGTTCGGTCAGCCGCCGCATGGGGCGCACGAACAAGGCGTTGAGGCTGAAATAGACCAGGGCCCCCGCCACCCCGGCCACCAGCAGCGACACCAGCAGCGTGGTGACGGTGAAGCGCAGCAGCGCCCGCTTCAACGGCGTCTCCGACAGCACGATCTCGATGAAATCCGCGCCCGATGGCGGATCACCCACCACCCGCAGGATGCGCCCGTCCGCCGCGGTCAGGGTGTCCAGCGCGCCGCAGACGGCCCCCACCAAGGTGAGGTCGCGCATGTCGAGATGCACGTCGGCCTGGGGCGGCATGTCCGACATGGCGAGCAGCCGCCGGGTGTCCTCGCGCTTCACCACGATCACCTTGGCCCCCACGCTTGCCAGAAGCTGGCGGGTAAGATCCATGGGAATGCTGTCCTGAGGCGCCGCGTCGAGCACCAAAGCGGCGGTGCGGGCGGCGGCGAGGCGGTCGGACAGCCAGGCGATACGGAAATTGGCGATAGTCGGCACCAGCACGGCCGTTTCCACCGCCGCCACCACCACCACCGTCAGCAGCAGCAGCTTCGCCGAGAGGCTGAACCTGCGCCGGCGGAGAGGCGGCAAAGTCGTCGCTGGCTGGTCGGCTTTCGAAGCGCGCATGGCACCTTGGGCGAAAGGCCCGCCCCCCGCTTCCGCGCACAGCGCGCGGAAATGTGAATGCTAGAAACTAGCATAGACCTTGCGCAGCGCCAGCGCCGGTCTTTTACGGGAGGTTGGGCGGAACGTCGCGCGCGGGAGCGCGCGCCATTTGGGCGGTGCCCGTGCCTATTCTTCCTCGCCAAAGCGATCGGCCACCAGGGACTCGAGGGCGGCGAGGGCCTCGGTGGCGTCGCGGCCGGTGGCCGTGACGGTCACGCAGGTGCCGGGCGAAGCCGCCAGCATCATGAGGCCCATGATCGAATTGCCGCACACTTCCTCGCCGCCGCGACAGACGCTCACCCGCGCATCGAACCGCTCCACCAGTTGCACGAACTTGGCGGAGGCGCGGGCATGCAGGCCACGCTTGTTGATAATGGGCAGCACCCGCACCTGGGCATCGGCGGCGACCGGATGCCCGCAGGCGAGGACGACCTGTTCCGCCAGAACGGGGTCGCAGGCGTTATTTGCCGGCGAGGACGCGGCTTGCGACATTGATGTATTTCCTGCCTGCTTCCTGGGCTACGTCCACCGCCTCGGCCAGCGGCAGCTCGCCGCGCACCTTGGCGAGCTTCACGAGCATGGGCAGGTTGATGCCCGCCACCACTTCCACATCCGGGGTGTTCATGACCGAGATGGCGAGGTTGGAGGGCGTGCCGCCGAACATGTCGGTCAGGATGACCACGCCATCTCCGGATCGCACGCGGTCCACCGCGTCGATGATGTCGCGGCGGCGGCGTTCCATATCGTCCTCCGGCCCGATGGTGACGGTGGCGATCTGGGTCTGTGGCCCCATGACGTGTTCTAGCGCTGAGCAGAACTCATCGGCGAGGCGACCATGAGTGACGAGGACAAGACCGATCATGCTTCCTCCGCCCTCACCCCCCGATGAAGGCCTCCCGCACTGCGGGGACACCATATTCAGAGCGGCTCAAAAATTACGCAAGGGGTGCAACGCACAAAAGCAGATTTAGTTTGCGTGAGGTTCACTTGCCAGCGCCGCAGCCACCAGCAATGCTGCGGTTTCAAGGCGCTCCGGCGCGATCCGCGGCAGCGGGCAGCCAAAGATGCGAACGGTTTGCGCCTCTTCCAGCGGCAGGCGCGCCGTATCGTCAGCCGTGAGGTCCACCACCAGGGACAGCGACACCCTGTCGCGATGGGGCAGGCGCCGCAGCCCCAGGCCGCGCACCTCGATCAGCCCCGAAAGCACGGGAACCGGCCGCGCGACCAGCGCCCCGTCCTCCATCGCCAGCAGCACCCGGTCATCCGCCACCAGCTCCGCCGGGGCGAGCACGCGCGGCGCGTCAAGAATGAGGGTGAGCGCCAAGGTGGATTTTCCAGCCCCCGAGGCGCCGCGGATGAGCACCCCGCGCCCGCCGATGGCGACGCAGCTCGCGTGGATAGAGGGCGCCGCCGCCACGCCCCTCAGCCCGCCGGCAGGCGCACGACGAAGCGGGCGCCGACCACGGTCTCGTCGCCATCGCCGCCCTTCGCCACGCGGTTTTCCGCCCAGATGCAGCCGCCGTGGGCCTCCACGATCTGCTTGGAGATGGAGAGGCCAAGGCCCGAATTCTGGCCGAAGCCCTGGTGCGGCCGGTCGGTGTAGAAGCGCTCGAAAATGCGCGCGAGGGCGTCCGGCTGGATGCCCGGCCCATCGTCGTCCACGAGGATCTCCACCGTATCCTTCAGGTGACGGCAGGTGACGCGCACTTCTCCGCCCTGGGGCGAGAAGGAACGGGCGTTCGACACCAGATTGTCCACCACCTGCCCGAGCCGCGAGGCATGCCCCGGCACCACGAACGAGGACGAGGCCCCCGCCGCGCGCTCGAAGGCGAGGGCGACCCGCACCCCGTCATCCTTGCGCACATCCTGGGCCATGCCCACCACCATTTCCAGAAGCTGCTTCAGGTCCACCGCCGCCGCTTCCTGGCGCTGGAGCTCGGCGTCGAGCCGGCTGGCGTCGGAAATGTCGGAGATCAAGCGGTCGAGCCGCTTCACGTCATGCTGGATCACCTCCATCAGCCGGGCACGGGAGGTGTCGTTCCTGGCCAAAGGCAGGGTCTCGACCGCGCTGCGCAGGGAAGTGAGCGGGTTCTTCAATTCGTGCGCCACGTCGGCGGCGAAGCTCTCGATCGCCTCGATGCGATTGTAGAGGGCCCGCGTCATGTCCCGCAGGGCGCCGGAGAGATGGCCGATCTCGTCCGAGCGGGAGGTGAAGTCCGGAATTTCCACCCGGTTCTTGATGCGCCGGCGCACCCGCTCCGCCGCGGCGGCGAGCTTGCGCACCGGGTCGGCGATGGTGCCCGCGAGCAGCACCGACAGCAGCACCATGACCACCGCCGCCACCAGGAACACGCGCACGATGACGAAACGCTCGGCGCGCACCGCCTCGTCGATCTCCCCGCCCTGGGTGGACAGCAGCAGCACGCCCAGGATGGCCCGGAACCGCTGGATCGGCACCGCCACCGACACCACCACCCGGCCGCGCTCGTCCACGCGCACTTCGCTCGCCTTGCCGCCCACGGCGGCGGTGGCGACCTCGGGATAATTCTTGCCGGCCTGCGGCCCGTATTCCTTGTAGAGGGGCAGGTCGCCGCGGCCGAACCAGAGCTGGACCGCCCGCCACAGCCGCTCCATGGGACCGGGCCGCGGCTCGGTGGGCGAAGGCAAATCGTAGCGCAGGATCTCGCCGCGCGAATAAAGGGAGCGGGAATCGAGCAGGAGCTGCCCGTCGCGGTCATAGATCCGGGCGCGGGTACGGGTCGGTCCCACCAGGCGCCGCAGCACCGGCGCCACCCGCTCCGGATTGATGGGGAATTCCAGCGGCGCGAAGCCCTCCTCGCCGGGGCCGTAGCTCTCCCCCGCCTGCAATTCCAAGAGCCGCTCGGGATCCACGGTGATGGAATTGGTCTCCACCTGGGCCGACGAGGCGATGGCGGCGGCGATGATCTCGCCCTGCACCAGCAGGCTCTGGATGCGCGCGTCGATGAGGCCCGAGCGGAACTCGGACAGATACAGGATGCCCGACACCAGCGCGCACAGACCGGCGAGGTTGAGCAGCACAATGCGCTGCGTGAGCGAGGAGAAACTCTTGAGCGCCACCACCCGCCGCACCCGCCGGGCCAGACCCAGCAGGCCCCGCGCCGGCGGGCTGCCCGGCTCCTCGCGCCGATCCGCTTGCGTCGTCATATCCCGATCCCATGACCCCGGCGCCGATGCGCCGCGGGCCGGTTCATTCCTTGAAGCGGTAGCCGACGCCGTACAGGGTTTCGATCATCTCGAAACTCTCGTCCACGGATTTGAACTTCTTGCGCAGGCGCTTGATGTGGCTGTCGATGGTGCGGTCGTCCACATAGACCTGATCGTCATAGGCCGCGTCCATGAGGGCGTTGCGGCTCTTCACCACGCCCGGCCGCTGGGCGAGGGCCTGGAGGATGAGGAATTCGGTGACGGTCAGCGTCACCGGCTCGCCCTTCCAGGTGCAGGTGTGGCGCTCCGGGTCCATGCGCAGGTTGCCGCGCTCGAGCACCTTGGCGCTGTCCACCTCGCGCGGGGCGGCGCCATCCTTGGCGCCGGCGCGGCGCAGCACCGCCTTCACCCGCTCCACCAGCAGGCGCTGGGAGAACGGCTTCTTGATGAAATCGTCGGCGCCCATCTTGAGCCCGAACAATTCATCGATCTCCTCATCCTTGGAGGTGAGGAAGATCACCGGCATGTCGGTCTTCTGGCGCAGCCGGCGCAGCAGCTCCATGCCGTCCATGCGCGGCATCTTGATGTCGAGGATGGCGAGGTCCGGCGGATTGGTCTTGAAGCCGTCGAGCGCCGAGGCGCCATCGGTGTAGGTGTCGATACGATAGCCTTCCGCCTCCAGGGCGATGGACACCGAGGTGAGGATGTTGCGATCGTCGTCGACCAGGGCGATGGTGGGCATGACACCTCTTTCAGCCGTCGGGAACACCGGCTCTCTTTAGCGACCGTCACGCGCCTGTGAACCCGCCGCGCGTGGCTGAAATGTGACACTCAAGCGCCAACAGCGGCAAAATAGCGAGATTCTCACAAGACGCAAAACCTTCCGCGCCCTTGACCGGTGGATGACGGGGACCGCCCCGCCCGCGCCCCTGCGGAAACCGGCGTCGCGGCCGAGCCTCCAACCGTTCCAAAGTCGCCCCCGCGCCGCCGGCGCCCCTTGCGGAGCCGGAAGGTCGCGGCCATCCTCCGCCGCGATACGAGGGAGACGCGACCGTGACCGAGACCGCATCCGACGCCAACGACGCCCCCAAGGCCAAACCGGTGGCGATGACGGCCGCCGCCACGGTGCGCCGGCTCATCCGCGAGGCCCGCTTCGGCACCCTGGCCACCCTCGATGCGGACGGCGGCCCCTATGCCTCGCTGGTGGCGGTGGCCACCGATCCGGAAGGCCGTCCGACCCTGCTCATCTCCCGGCTGGCGCGTCACACCCAGAACATCGCCCGCGACACCCGCGTGTCGCTGATGATCTCCGACGCCGGTGCCGCCGATCCCCTGAACGCGGCGCGGGCGAGCCTCGTTGGCCGCATCGCGGAGGCCGGCGACCCGCTGGTGCGCGCCCGCTACCTGGGCCGCCACGAGGCCGCCACCGGCTATGCGGACTTCTCCGACTTTGGCTTCTACCGCATCGAGGTGGATCACGCCCACCTGGTGGAGGGTTTCGGCCGCATCGTGGATGTGCCCGGCGACACGCTCCTCACCGACTGGACCGGCGCCGACGACATCCGCGCCGCCCACGACGGCATCGTCTCCCACATGAATGCCGACCACGCGGAGGCCGTCGCCCTTTACGCGACCGTGCTCGCCAAGGCCCCTGCGGCGGCATGGCGCATGGTGGGCATCGACCCGGAAGGCTTCGAGATCGCCTCCAGTGAGCAGGTGCGGCATCTCATCTTCCCGCAGCGCAACATTAACGTGGGCGAGATCCGAAAAAACCTTGTCGCGCTGGTGGAAGAGGCCCGCAAAGCCGCCACCGCCTGAACTATAGGCGCGCCTTTTCTTCTCCGAAAGCCTCTTCTCTCCTTGAGGCGCGCGGGCAAGCTGTGCAAAGCATGGACTTGCCACGCGCCCAGGGCCGGTTGAACGCCGGCGATAACACTTGAGGGAGGAACTGCCGTGCTTGAGACCGGTCATCGCAACAGCGCCTGCGGCGCCGACAGCTTCGGCTTGAAGCATCTGACCGCCGTTCACTGGAACCTGCGCGAGCCGCAGCTCTACGAACACGCTTTGGAGCGGCTGGAAGGCCAGCTCTCCTCCGGCGGCGCCCTAATGGCGGAAACCGGCGCCCACACCGGCCGCAGTCCCAATGACAAGTTCGTGGTCCGCGACGGCGCCACCGAAGACAGCATCTGGTGGGACAACACCGGCGCCATCTCCAAGGCGCAGTTCGAGGCGCTCTACCAGGATTTCCTCGCCGCGGCCGAGGGCAAGGATCTCTACGCCCAGGACCTCTATGGCGGCGCCGATCCCGCCTGCCGCATCAAGGTCCGGGTCTATACGGAATTCGCCTGGCACTCCTTGTTCATCCGCACCATGCTGCGCCGCCCCGAGCAGGCCGAGCTCGACAGCTTCGTGCCGGAGCTGACCATCATCGACCTGCCCTCCTTCAAGGCCGATCCCGTGCGCCACGGGGTCCGCTCGGAGACGGTGATCGCGGTCGACTTCAGCCGCGGCATCGTGCTGATCGGCAATTCGTCCTACGCCGGGGAGATGAAGAAGTCGGTTTTCACCGTCCTCAACTACCTGTTGCCGGACAAGGGCATCATGCCCATGCATTGCTCGGCCAATGTGGGCACCGAGGGGGACGTCTGCCTGTTCTTCGGCCTGTCCGGCACCGGCAAGACCACCCTGTCGGCCGATGCCCGCCGCACCCTGGTCGGTGATGACGAGCACGGCTGGAGCCGGGACGGGGTCTTCAATTTCGAGGGCGGCTGCTATGCCAAGACCATCCGCCTGTCGGCGGAGGCCGAGCCGGAGATCTTCGCCGCCTCCAACCGGTTCGGCACGGTGCTGGAGAATGTGGCACTCGATCCCCTCACCCGCGTGCCGGATTTCGACGATGCCAGCCGCACCGAGAACACCCGCGCCGCCTATCCGCTGGATTTCATCCCCAATGCCAGCGCCACCGGCCGCGCCGGCACCCCGAAGAATATCATCATGCTCACCTGCGATGCGTTCGGCGTGCTGCCGCCCATCGCCCGTCTCACCCCGGCCGAGGCCATGTATCACTTCCTGTCGGGCTACACCGCCAAGGTGGCCGGCACCGAAAAGGGCGTGAAGGACCCGGAGGCCACCTTCTCCACCTGCTTCGGCGCCCCCTTCATGCCGCGCCACCCGTCGGTCTACGGCAATCTGCTGCGCGACCTCATCGCCACCCACGGCGTGGACTGCTGGCTGGTGAACACCGGCTGGACCGGCGGCAAGTATGGCGTCGGCCGGCGCATGCCCATCAAGGTCACACGCACCCTGCTCGCCGGCGTGCTGGATGGCTCGCTCAAGGACGCGGATGTTCGCACCGACCCCTATTTCGGCTTCAAGGTGCCCACCAGCGTGCCAGGCATCGAGCCGCACATCCTCTACCCCTCCAAGACCTGGGCCGACAAAGCGGATTTCGACGCCACCGCGCGCCGTCTGGTGGCCATGTTCCGGGAGAATTTCGGAAAGTTCGAGGCCCATGTGGACGCCGCCGTGCGCGACGCCCAACCCCGGATCGGCCTCGCCGCCGAATAGCAGCGGGCGCGGGAGGGCGGCGCGGTGCCGCCCTCCCGTCCATGGTCAGGGGCAGGGATGCTGCAAGCCGTCGTAACCGGTATAGGTGCCGGTGCGCGGATTGTAGGAGCGATAGCGCTGCATGCAGTAGGCTACCGCATCCTGTTGCGCCCGCTGCTGCTGCGCGGCCGAGACGGCGGCCGCACCAATGGCGGCACCGACGATGCCGGCGGCGATCCAGGCCCCCGTATTGTCGCGATAATACCAGCCGTTGTTCCGCCAATAGGGGTTGCCCCAGCGACCGTGGGGCGGCGGCGGCGGCGGCCGATGCCAGCCCCGGCGCGGCGGCGGACGCCAGCCGGGAGGCGGAGGCGCCTGCACCTGCGTGGGCGCGACCGCATGCTCGCCCAGTGGCGCCAACCCGCCGGCCAGCCCCTGCGCCGCCACCGGCACGGTCCCCGCGGCCATGCCGCCGGCACCGATGCTGATCGCCAGAATTGAGGACATCACCCACCGCAGCGTCCGAGCGGCGGGAACTTCCGTGATGACCGCCTGTTCCTGCCTGTGCATATTGGTCTCCCTTCCCATTGCCGGGATGCGGCACATTCCATGTGTGCCCCTGGGTGAAGGCCGCTTGAAGGCGGCCTTGCGAACGACCACGGCAATTGCGGCATGCCGCCGCAATTGCCGTGGTCTTGACGCAACGAGATGCCGTCTTCGTTCAACAAACGACACAATGAACAGCAAACGTGACGGGGCTCGATTGGAGTACAGATCATGTTCGGGATGAAGAAGGTGGCCCTGGCGGCGGCACTGCTCGCAAGCGGCGTTCTTTCATTTTCCCCGGTGCCGGCCGGAGCCCAGGCATTACGCCTTGGCCTCACCGACCAGCGCAATCACGGGGCGGCGGCGGAACGAGTCGAATGGCGCGGCGGCCCGGCCCCAGGCCGGCCGGGATATCGCGCACCCCCGCGCGGCCCTGGGCGCGGACCGGTGGTGGGACGGCCCGGGTACCCCGGCCGCTACATGGGTCCAGGTCCGGTCCGCGGCCGGCCGGGATGGGGGCCAGGCCCAAGGCCCCGGCCCGGATGGGGACCCGGCCCAAGACCCGGTCCCGGATGGGGACCCGGCCCAAGACCCGGTCCCGGATGGGGCCCCGGCCCGGTCCGTCCTGGTCCCGGCTGGGCGGGTCCCGGCTGGCGACCCGGTCCCGGCTGGCGGCCGCCGGGTCCGCCGCCGCGCCCAGGTTGGCGTCCGCCGCCCGGCGCATGGGGTCCCGGCGCGTGGCATCCAGGCTGGGGCTGGTGGCGGCCCGGCTGGGGCTGGGGCTATTATGACAACGGCGGCGGCTGGATCGCGCTCGGCGTAGCAAGCGGCCTCGCCCTCGGCGCGGCCGCCGCGGCGGCGCAACCGGTCTATGTGGAGCCCGTCTACCCGTCCGGCAACGTCGTGGCCTACTGCATGCAGCGGTATCGCTCCTACAATCCGCGCACCGGCACCTATACCGGTTACGACGGCTTGCAGCACCCCTGCCCCTGACGCCAGCGACGCGGGCCTTGGCCCGCGTCGACCGCAGCCGGGTTCCGGGGCGGACCGAGCACATCGTCGTCGCGCGCGGCATCACTGTCACGCGCGACCGCCCACCCGCGGCGAAGGCCAAAGCGTCTGAACATGACTTTCGACACAAGGACTGGAGCGAGCCCCCAGGCCACAGCTCAAGGCACGGCTCGCCACCTGGGCCAAGGGTGTTGGAACGCTCGGGCGCGGAAGCGGGGACCGGTTCGGGTCACGGCACGCCGATTTCATAAATGGGGGGGCGCCCAAGGCCGGTACTGGCGGAACATGCGCCAAAATCCATAAGGCCCACGCGTTTGACGCATGCGTTTGATTCATGGGCCGTTCATGAGCCCTGCGCGTCACTTGAGCTGACCCACGGCGGACTCACTCGGCACCGGACAAGGAGCCGAGCCAACGACATGAGACCGGGGGGCAAAGCGGCGACCAAACCGCGCGCATCCGCCGCGCCTGAAACCTGTGGCGGAAAAAACAAAGGCCCGGTTCGGCATCCCGCCCCGGGCCTTGGAACATGTGTCGCGCCTGCCGCAGTCAGCGCGGCGCGAGAATCATGATCATCTGCCGGCCTTCCAGCATGGGCTCGGCTTCCACCTTGGCAATGGTGGAGACCTCTTCCTTGAGCTTCTGCAGGAGCTTGTAGCCGATGTCCTGGTGCGCCATCTCGCGTCCGCGGAAGCGCAGCGTCACCTTGACCTTGTCCCCCTCCTCGAAGAAGCGCTGCATGGCGCGCATCTTGACCTCGTAATCGTGGTCGTCGATGCCCGGCCGCAGCTTGATCTCCTTGACCTCGACCACTTTCTGCTTCTTGCGGGCCTCGGAGGCCTTCTTCTGATTCTGGTACTTGAAGCGGCCGTAGTCGAGAATCTTGCAGACCGGGGGCGCGGAATTGGGCGAGATCTCCACGAGGTCGAGGCCGGCTTCCTGCGCCAGCGTCAGCGCATCGCGGATGGCCACCACGCCGCGGTTCTGGCCGTCCTGATCGATCAGCTGGACTTCGCGGATGCGGATTTCCTCATTGACGCGCGGTCCATCCTTCTCCGGCGCGACGGGTCTCATGGGGCGGCGAATGGCGGCGATCTCCTCAGCAATTGAACCTGTTCCGCGAACACTTCAGGCGTCACCGGCTCAGACGCGGCCTCATTTGCTGCCGCCGTCGTCGTGACCCAAGGCTCGGGGTAGGCGCCAAAGATCGTGATAAATGCGCAGAAAGTCAATGACCCAGCGGGATTTCGCGCGATCGGGACGCACGACTTGCCGGTCTGGGCGCGAACCCCTCCACCACCGACCTGCTGGACGCTGCGCGGCGACGCGCGGCATAGTCGCGGCAGCCACAGTTCAGCCGCGTTCGGCCCGCATCTCGGTGCGGATCCCCGGGCGCGTTCGGAACCGGGTTGCCTTCTCGCCGGCCGGACCGGAGCCACGGTGACAACGATGATCGACGCCGTCTTCTCTTCACACGTGCCGCGTGGCCTTCTCGCCGCCGCGCTGCTGGCGTGGGCCCAGCCGGCGCTCGCCGATGGCCGCCTCGACGCCAAGTATGTGCTGAGCGTCGGCGGGGTGGAACTCGGGCGCGCCTCGGTGGTGGTCCAGGCCGGGGCCAGCACCTACGAGATCTCCGGCTCCGGCCGCATCACCGGCGTTCTGCGCGCGGTCTCCTCCGGCAACGGCGTGGCGGCGGCGCGCGGGGTGCTCACGCCCAGCAAGATGGTGCCGCGCGTGTACGCATTGAACGCCGAGGCCGACGGCAAGAAGGAGGGCGCCCGCCTCGCCATGGCCGGCGGCGCGGTGGCCGAGATGGAGGTGGAGCCGCCGCTGCGCCCCGCCCCCGACAGGGTGCCGGTCACCAACGCCACGCTTCAGGACATCATCGATCCCATGAGCGGCGCCTTCGTCTATGTGCCGGAGCCGACGAATCCGCTCTCGTCCGCCGTCTGCGAACGGGCGGTGCCGGTGTTCGACGGCCGCCAGCGCTACGACATCGTACTCAACTACCTCCGAACCGAACAGGTCAAGGTCAGTGGCTACAAGGGGCCGGCGGTGGTGTGCGGCGTGCGCTACAAGCCGGTATCAGGCCACCGTCCGAGCCGCTACACCGTGCAATACATGGTCGACAACAAGGACATGTTCGTGTGGCTGGTGCCCATCGAGGGCACCCGCCTCATGGCGCCCTTCAAGGTGTCGGTGGCGACCATGATCGGCACCGCCGTGTTCCAGGCCACCAGCTTCTCGGCCAAGGCCCAGAACGGCGCGGTGCCGGTGAGCGCGCCGAAGCCCTGAGCCCACCAGGGTCCTTAAGGCCGACGGCCCGCCGGTCCTGCGGAGCCACCGAGTGGGAAGACGTCAGGCCGGCGGAAGACCTGCCATCGACCGGCCATATACCTGCCATGCGTCGTAGGGGGGAAAGGCGAACCGGGCTGTTCGCCCGATTCGGTCTTGCTTCGTTCGAGGCCTGTTCTCAGGCTGCGCCGAAACGGGACGGTCCCGCGGCGCCGCGGGGTGCATCCGCGCGCCGCCGGATTTTCCCGCAGCGCAGCACGGACCCGACTTTCAGGTCGATCCCGCGTTGACACTCCCCCTGCCGCCGGTGTTCCCTGAGGTTGCGTGAGTGTGTCACGCAAGAGGACATCATGTCGAAACGCACCAAGGTTGCGGAGAAGCATGCGGCGGATGCGCCGCGCGGCGTCACCTCCATCAGCGAAGCCAAGGCCTGGATGGCGGCGCGGGAGATCACCGAAATTGAGTGCACCGTGCCGGACCTCGCCGGCGTCGCTCGCGGCAAGATCATGCCGGCCTCCAAGTTTCTCACCTCTCCAGTGATGAACCTGCCGCTTTCCGTGTTCCTTCAAACCATTTCCGGAGAATACCCCTCCTATGAGGGGCTGGTTGATTCGGTCGTCGCCGACAGCGACCTCGTGCTCGAACCCGACTATGCCACCTTGTGCACGGTGCCGTGGGCGCAGGACCCCACCGCCCAGATGATCCATGACGCCTACCATCGCGACGGGCGCCCGGTGGAGATCGCGCCGCGCCATGTGCTGCGCCACGTCATCAATCTTTATGCCGCCAAGGGCTGGAAGCCGGTGGTGGCGCCGGAGATCGAATTCTACCTGGTGGAGCCCAACACCGATCCCGACTATCCGCTGAAGCCGCCGGTGGGCCGCTCCGGACGTCCGGAGATCGGCCGGCAATCCTATTCGATCCAGGCGGTGAACGAGTTCGATGCCCTGTTCGAGGACATCTACGATTACTCGGAAGCCCAGGGCCTGGAGATCGACACGCTGATCCACGAGGACGGCGCCGCGCAGATGGAGATCAACCTGCGCCACGGCGACCCGCTCGCCCTGGCGGACCAGGTGTTCCTGTTCAAGCGCACCATCCGCGAGGCGGCGCTCGCCCACAAGATCTACGCGACCTTCATGGCCAAGCCGATCGCCAACGAGCCCGGCAGCGCCATGCATATCCATCAGTCGGTGGTGGACGCCCAGACCGGACGCAACATCTTCTCCGACAAGGATGGCGACCCGACGCCGGAATTCTTCTCCTTCATCGCCGGCCACCAGAAGTACCTGCCGGCGGTGATGAGCATCCTCGCGCCTTATGTGAACTCCTACCGGCGCCTCACCCGCGATTCCATGGCCCCCATCAATGTCCAGTGGGGCTATGACAACCGCACCGCCGGCCTGCGCGTGCCGCCCTCCAGTCCCGAGGCGCGACGGGTGGAAAACCGGGTGCCGTCCTCCGACGCCAACCCCTATCTCGTTATCGCCGCCTCGCTGGCGTGCGGCTACCTCGGCATCGCCGAGGGCCTGCGCGCCAGCGACCCGATCGAGAGCGACGCCAAGAACCTCGACTTCGAGCTGCCCCGCGGGCTGCTGGAGGCGGTGGCCGCGCTCCAGGATTGCGAGCCCCTCGCCGAGGTGCTCGGCCGCCGCTTCACCACCACTTACGCGGCGGTGAAGCAGGCGGAGTTCGAGACCTTCATGCGCGTCATCTCCCCCTGGGAACGCGAATACCTGCTGTTGAACGTGTGAGCGCCAAGGCCCGTGGGATCGCTCACGGGCCTTTTGCCTGAGAGTCCACGCCTTTTCGTCCGGCGAGCCGGATCCGGTCTGCTTGACGATGCTCTAAATCCGGGCGGCGCCTGAACGAAAGCCAGCTCGGGGCCGGTCGCGGACCGGGGGCGTCGAAAGAGACCGCACGGCCCCCGCACGCCAGATACGGAGCCGATCATGGCATCTCCCCGGCCAATGGCGCACCCCGATTCATGGTATGTTGCCACCGCAAACCCCATGCCGGACTTTCCCCCCTTGAGGGGAGAGACGAAGGCGGACGTGTGCGTGCTCGGCGGCGGCTACACCGGGCTTTCGGCGGCGCTGCATCTGGCCGAGGCCGGCTTCGACGTGGTGCTGCTGGACGCCTCGAAGGTCGGCTCGGGGGCGTCCGGCCGCAACGGCGGGCAGATCCATTCGGGCCAGCGCCGGCATCAGGATTTCCTGGAAGCCGCCGTCGGGCGCGACGACGCCCGCGCATTGTGGACGCTGGCGGAGGAATCCAAGGCGCTGGTGCGGGACCTCGTCAAGCGCCACGCCATCGCCTGCGACCTCAAGGATGGCCTGATCCTGGCCGATCACAAGCCCCATTACGTGGCCGAGAGCCACGCTTATGCCGCCCATTTGCGCGACACCTACGGCTATGAGGCCATGGAACCCCTCGACCGGGAGCAGGTGCACGCCCTGGTGGGGTCGCCCGCTTATTATGGCGGGGTGTTCGATCACGGCGGCGGCCATCTGCATCCGCTCAATTTCGCCCTCGGCCTTGCCGCCGCCGCGCAGCGGGCGGGCGCGCGCATCCACGAGATGACCCGCGTCACCGGCGCGATCGACGGCCCGCAGGGCGTCACCGTCACCACCGACGCCGGCTCGGTGAAGGCCAGCTTCCTGCTCGAATGCGGCAACGGCCTCATGGATGGGCTCAACCGGCAGGTGGACACCCATGTCATGTCCATCTGCAACTACATCGCCGCCACCGAGCCGCTGGGCGCGCGCGCCCGGAGCATCATCGCCAATGACGCGGCCGTGGCCGACAGCAAGTTCGTGGTGAGCTATTTTCGCCTGTCCCCGGATGGACGGCTCCTGTTCGGCGGCGGCGAGAGCTACCGCCGCACCCTCAGGGACAACATTCCCGCATTCGTGCGGCCGTTCATGGCGCGGATCTTCCCGCAGCTCGCGGATGTGCGCATCGACTACGGCTGGGGCGGCGTGCTCGGCATCACCCTCACGCGCCTGCCCTTCGTGCGCCGCCTGTCGGACCATGTGCTGGTGTCCGCCGCCTATTCGGGCCACGGCGTGGCACTCGCCCCGCTGTTCGGCAAGATCCTGGCGGAAGCAGTGCGGGGCCAGCTCGAGCGGTTCGATCTGCTCGGGCGCCTGCCGGTGCCGGCCTTTCCCGGCGGCACGCTGCTGCGCTACCCGCTGCTGGTGGCGGGCCTCAGCTATTACGCCTTGCGCGACCGGCTCTGAGGGCCACCACCCGGCGCACGCGCCGCGTCTGCCCGCACCCGTAAAGGCCTGCGTCGAAACGGGCCGCGCCGGGACCGCCGCGACGTTCGGCGCAGCCCGGCAGCCGGCCGCCCCCCAGCTCCGGGCAGGCGGAACGCGCCGGCGGCTTACGGATTCGTCCCCGCCTGGGATCAGTTCAGCCCGCCAAGGCGGCGCGCCTCCTGCAAGGCCTTCATGCAGCCGGCCTCATCGCCGGACGCCTGCAGGGTGATGGCCTGGTTGAGGGCGCCATAAGCGCCGGTGTCCGGCCCGGTGAGGCCGGCCGCCGCCAGCGAGCCGGGGGTGGGCTGCTGCGCATCCTGCGCGCCGATGCTCTGCGGCTCCGATGGGGGCTGCTGGGGCCGCGGGAACTTGCCCTTGAGCTGCTGCTGCACGGTGACGATCTGCTCCAGGCAGGCCTGCGCATGGGCCGACCGGCCGCCGACGAGAAGGCCCACGGCCAAGGTGGTGAGCAGCATCGCCTTCACCACCACCGCCTTGCGCGGCAGGCGGACGACGGCGCGAACACGCGGGATGACGGGTCCCATGACGGATCCTCGATGTTGAAGCGTGTCCCCCGAACGGGTTCGGCACGCGAAACGCGCCGGCTCCGATCCGGAGGACGACGCTCAGTTAGAACCCACGTCCACCGCCCCCGCAAGGGGGCGGCGACCGAACGGCAGGCCCGGGACGTCAGCCGTGGCCGGCCCTTTCCCGCCGCTTGCGGGCGACGATGTTGAGCCCCTCGATGGCGGCCGAGAACCCCATGGCGGCATAGACATAGCCCTTGGGCACATGGGCCCCGAAGCCTTCCGCGATCAGCGTCATGCCGATCATGATGAGGAAGCCGAGCGCCAGCATCACCACCGTGGGATTGGCCTCGATGAACCGGGCCAGCGGCCCGGCGGCCAGCAGCATGCAGCTCACGGCCACGATGACGGCGATGATCATGATCGGAATATGCTCGGTCATGCCCACCGCGGTGATGATGCTGTCGATGGAGAAGACAAGGTCCAGCATCAGGATCTGGGCGATGGCGGCGACGAAGCCCACGGACGCCTTGGCCTCGAACACGTCGTCATTGGGATGGGGATCCACGCTGTGGTGGATCTCCTTGGTGGCCTTCCACAGCAGGAACAGGCCGCCGGCGATGAGGATCATGTCGCGCCACGAAAAGCCGTGACCGAACACCGTGAAGACCGGCGTCGTGAGGGTCACGATGATGGCCACCGTGCCGAGCAGCGCCAGCCGCAGGATCAGCGCAAGGCCGATGCCGATGCGGCGCGCGCGGGCCCGGTATTGCGCCGGAAGCTTGTTGGTGAGGATCGAGATGAAAATGAGATTGTCCACGCCGAGCACCACTTCCATGGCGATCAGCGTGAGGAGCGCGATCCAGGCACCAGGATCGACGGCAAGCTGCAACAGGTAGTCCATTACGAGGCACCTTGAGACGGGGAAGACCAAAGAGAAGGAAAAGCCGGCGCCACCCCCACCGCGGTGGGCGGCGGGGCCAGGACGCGCAGGGCGCCGGGCCGGATCTTGAAGTGCGCGGGAGTGAAGGTGACGAGTTCGCCATCGGTGTTGACCGGGCGCGGCCGGCTGGTGCGGACCACCACTTCAGTGGTGCGAAAGGCCCGCACATCGTTCCATTGGCCCTGGGTCCCCCGGCGCAGGGAGGGCAGAAGCGCCAGCAGCCGCCACCAATGATCCACTTCCAGGCTGTAGAAATCGAGATGGCCGTCATCGGCGGTGGCGGTCTCCGCGACCGCCATGCCCCCGCCATAATAGCGGCCATTGCCGACCGATACCTGGAGCGTGCGCACCGTCTCCACCGTCTCGTCGTGCTCGATGAAGGCGGTGAACAGCCGCGATTGCCAGAGCAGCCGGGCCGCCACGATGCCGTAACCGAGCACGCCGAAACGCCGCTTCGCCTCGGTGGTCAAGGCGCGGGCAAGATCGGCGCTGAAGCCGATGCTGGCCACGTTGAGGAAGGGATGGCCGTTCACCTCGCCGAGATCCACCGGTCGCGGCTCGGCCGTGATGAGGAGCCGCGCCGCCGCCACCGGATCGGCCGGAATGCCCAGGGTGCGCGCGAAATCGTTGGCGGTGCCGAGCGGCAGCACCCCAAGCGGCAATCCGGTGTCGGACAGAGCCGGCGCCACCGCGTTCAAGGTGCCGTCGCCGCCGCCGACAATGACGAGATCCACCGCGCGATCTGCCGCGCGCGCATGCCGGCGGATCAGGTCGGCGAGCGCGTGGCTCCCCGCGGCGCGGTCCGGCCAGGGGGCCTCCACCACATCGATGGCGCCCGCCTGGAGCTGCGCGCGGGCGGCGGCCAGCGGCGCGGAGCCCTGGCGGGCACGGGGATTGATGAGCAAAAGGGCACGGCGGTGACCCGGAATCGGTTCGGAAACCGTCATGGGTGCACCATCATGGCAGCGGAAGACCGGTCCATCGGGGCCTCGACCTGGCAGCGTTGACGCTGCGCGCCACGGCGCGCACGGCAGCCAGCTCTCGGCCGGATCCGCCGCGCATCCCGCGACACGCGATGATCCGACATCACGCAGCGGGAGCTGCGCCAGAGGGGCCCGGATCGGTGCGCCTAAGGTAAGGACGCGATCCGCTTCACCAAGGGCACCAAGATGTGGCTGAATGCCGCAGAACGTCCGCCGGCCCCGAGCCGGCGCAGGTCGGGCGCGGGCACTCAAGCAGGATCGGCGAAAAGGCGGAAGATCGGCCGCAGAATGAGAGGGAGGAGAGCGGGGGCGATGCCCTCCTCCCTCAGTCCGATCAGCCGACGGGTTGCGGAGCCTTCGGCGTGACCGAACGGTTCGGTCGAACACCTTTGACTTAACGCACCCTCTTAGGTATGGCAAGAGGGAACCGAACGGTTCGGTCAATTTCCCCAAAATCCGCGACCTCACCGCCGCGGCCCGGATCTCGCCCGCCCTGTTTCGTTTCCGCGTCGTTGGCCCCGCCGCCGCAGGCCCTGCCGAAAGCCTCTAGGCTGGATGGCCCCCTTGCGCACACCGGCGGGGATGTCGCAGAACGCAGGCGAGAGGAGAGGATGCCCAGGTGACGACGCACGACCCCGCGACCTTAGACCCAACCGCCCGCGATCCGGCCGCCCCCCTCGCCGCGCCCGCCTGCGACGCGCGGGACGGCGCCCCCGCCGCCGGCCAGGACCCGGAGAAGCGCCGGCAGATCCTGTCGGGCGCGCGCGAGGTATTCCTGGAACGCGGCTTCGACGCCGCCAGCATGGGCGACATCGCCCGCGCCGCGGGGGTCTCGAAGGGGACGCTCTACGTCTATTTCCAGAACAAGGAAGACCTGTTCGCCGCCCTTGTTTCCAGCGAATGCAACGAGACCGCCGAACGCCTGTTCGTGCTCGACCGCAACGAGCCCGATGTGGAAAAGGTGCTGTCCACTTTGGGCCATTCCTTCATCACGGCCATGGTCCGCCCCGAGCATATGGCGACCTTGCGCACGGTGATCGCCATCGGCAGCAAGTTCCCGGTCATCAGCCACCGCTTCTTCGAGGCCGGCCCCTGTCAGGGCATCCGCCGCCTGAGCGATTTTCTCTCCGCCAAGGTGGAGCAGGGCCTGCTCGACATCGAAGATGTGGAACAGGCCGCCAGCCAGTTCCTGTCCCTGTGCAAGGACGGCATCACAATACCAATTCTCATGGGGTCGGCCGAATCGCCCGACCCCGCGCACACTGAAAAGGTGGTGCGCGGCGCCGTCCATCTTTTCATGAGCGCCTATGGCGCGAAGCGCTGAGCACCCGCCCAGTCTCTAGCCCCTCGCCCCGCCCCTCGCCCCCTGCCAAAACGGGATCCGATCCATGACAAACGCGGTGACCCTCTACGGCATCAAGGCCTGTGACACCATGAAGAAGGCCCGCGACTGGCTCGACGCCCATGGCGTCGCCTACGCCTTCCACGACTACAAGACGCAGGGCATCGCCCGCGCGCAGCTCGCCGGCTGGGTGGAGAAGGCGGGCTGGCCCACCCTGCTCAACCGCGCCGGAACCACCTTCCGCAAGCTGCCGGACGCCGACAAGGCCGACCTCGATGCCGACAAGGCCATCGCGCTGATGCTGGCCCAGCCCTCCATGATCAAGCGGCCCGTGCTGGAGCGGGCGGACATGATCCTGGTGGGGTTCAAGCCGGAGGCCTATGCCGCCGCCTTCGCCGGAAAGACCGCGTGATGACCGGGGCGTCCACCATCCTCCCGAGACACCGTGGCCGGACACGCCGCATCGGGTGCCGCTGGGGACGAATTGCGCGCCGCGTCGCTTGCGGCTATCCAATGCGCGCGAACAGTCACATGCGAGCGGCCGGCTCCGCGCTTTGGGTAGAGGCTTGATGGGCCGTCTCGATCGCTACATCTTCTCCACCGCCGCCGTCGCCTTCGCCGGGGTGGTGATCGTGCTCGCCGGCATGATCTGGTCCACCCAGGCCCTGCGGCAGCTCGATCTCGTCACCAGCCAGGGCCAGACGATCCTCGCCTTCGTTGCCATCACCAGCCTCACCATGCCCACGCTGGTGCTGGTGATCGCCCCGGCGGCGCTGTTCATCGCGACCGCCTACACCTTGCTGAAACTGAACGGCGACAGTGAGATCGTGGTGATGGCCGCGGCCGGCATGAACCCGTGGCGGGTGCTTCGCGCGCTCATTTTATTGGCTCTCCTGGTATCCGCCTTCTGCGCGGCACTCGCGATCTCGGTGGTGCCCACCAGCCTTCGGGCGTTCCGCGACCAGGTGACCAAGGTCCGCGCCGACGTGGTCTCGTTCGTGGCCCAGCCGGGCCGCTTCATCACGCTGACGCCGGGCCTCGTGTTCCATGTGCGCGAGCGGGCGGCCAACGGGGTGATGCGCGGCATCTTCATCCACGACGCCCGCGACAAGGAGATCACCACCTATCTGGCCGACCGCGGCCAGATCGTGGATAGTGACGCCGGCACCTTCCTGGTCCTGGAGAACGGCTCCATCCATCGCCGGGGCGGCGAGAAGAACAACAGCACCTCGGTGGTGGAATTCCAGCGCTATGCCCTCGATCTGTCGTCGCTGGCGCCCAACAATCAGGGCCAGGATGTCCGCCCCGCCGAGCGGCCCCTCGCCTATGTGCTCAATCCCCCCGCCAACGACGTCTACCAACTGACGCAGCCGGGCCGCTTCCGGGAGGAGCTGCACAAGCGCCTGTCAGCGGGGCTCTATCCGCTCGCCTATTTCGCCATCGCGGCGGCGGCGCTGGCGCGCCCGCGCACCACGCGCCAGAGCCGCGGCGCGGCGCTGGTGGCCATTATCCCCGCCATGGCCGTGGTGCAGATCGGCAATTTCGCCATCGCCGGCCAATTGCGCACCCAGGATATGGCGGTGCCGCTCATCTACCTCTTTCCGCTGGTGGTGGTCATCCTGTGCGCTCTGACCCTGTCCGACCGCATTCATCTGGCGCCGCCGCGCGCGCTTTCGGCCCGCGCCGAGGAGCTGCGGCAGCGGCTTTCCGGCGGCAAGGCGGCGTGAGGCCCATGGATGCGACCGCCCGCAGCGCGCACCCCAGCGGAGCGCACCCCACCAGAACGCACCCGATGAGCGTGCCGCGATGATCGGCCCCACCCTCGGCTTTTATTTCGCGCGGCGTTTCGCGAGCGCGGTAGCGCTGATCTTCTTCGGCTGCGTCGGCCTCATCATGCTGGTCGACTTCCTGGAGATGGCTCGCCGCACCGCCGACCGGGAGAACGTCACCACCGCCATGGTGGCCCTCGTCACCCTCTATCGCGCGCCGGCCTTCACGGAGCAGTTGTTGCCGTTCGCCGTGCTGTTCGGCGCCATTGCCACCTTCGTGCTGTTATCGCGGGGGCTGGAGCTGGTAGTGGCGCGTGCGGTCGGCCTTTCGGCCTGGCAGTTCACCGCGCCCGCGCTGATTGTCGCCTTCCTCATCGGCGTGTTCGCCACCTGCGTGTTCAACCCCGTCTCCGCCGAGTTCAAGGAACGCGCCAACGAGCTGGAGAGCCAGATGTTCGGCTCCTCCGCCACGCTGGCGGCCACCGGCAAGCGGGACTTCTGGGTGCGCCAGCAGGGAATCGACGGGCAGGCCATCATCCAGGCCGGCGCCTCGTCCCAGGGCGGGCGCGTGCTTTCCTCGGTTGTGGTTTACGAATTCTCAAATGACGGAAAGCTCATGGAGCGGGTGGAGGCACGCACCGCCACGCTCGGCGACGGGGCCTGGATTCTCAACGATGCGCGCGTGCTCGTGCCCGGCCAGGACCTGCAGACCTTCGACACCTATCTCATTGCCACGAACCTCGATCCCGCCCAGGTCCAAGACAATCTGATCGCTCCGGAGACCGTGCCTTTTTGGCAACTGCCGGCGGCTATTCGCAGTGCGGAACACGCCGGCTTCGGCGCGACGCGGTATCGGCTTCAGTTCCAAAGTCTTTTGGCGCGGCCCTTTTTGCTGGTGGCAATGGTGCTGATCGCCGCGGTGGTGGGCCTGCGCGTGTTCCGCTTCGGCGGGGTCGGCCAAACGATTCTCGGTGGCGTGGCGGCGGGGTTTCTGCTTTATGTGGGGACCAAGCTCGCCGAGGATCTCGGAGAGGCAGGAATCGTTCATCCTCTTGCTGCAGCATGGTTTCCAGCGGTAGCGGGAATCGTTATGGGGGCTCTAATTCTGTTGCATCGGGAGGACGGATGAGGGTCACTTCGCACCCCATCGCAGCGCTGAAAAACGCCACCCGCGGCCTTTGGGCCGGCGGGCGCGGGATCGGCGTGTCCGCACTGATGGGCCTCCTCCTCGCCCTGTCCGCCGGCAGCGCCCCCGCTGCGGCGCAGCAGACGTCATCACCGGCCGCCGCCCAGGTGGCCCCGGCCAGCACCCTCCTGCCGAACCGCAAGATTGACCCGAACCAGAAGATGCTGGTGACGGCCGACCAGATGGAATACGACTTCCAGAAGGAAACGGTCGCGGCGGTTGGCAACGTCCAGATCTATTACGACGGCGCCACCCTTGAGGCGAACCGCGTGGTGCTGGACCGCAAGGCCAATCTGCTGCGCGCGGTCGGCAACGTTCGGCTGAAGGACAAGGACGGCAAGGTCGTCACCGCCGAGAACCTGGAGCTGACCCAGGACTTCAAGCAGGGCTTCATCGATTCCCTGCGGCTGGACACGCCGGACAAGACCCATTTCGCCGCCGTTCGCGCCGACCGCCAAGAAGGCAACGTCACCGTCTTCCAGAACGGCGTCTATACCGCCTGCGAACCCTGCCGCGACGACCCCAGCCGGCCGCCCCTGTGGCAGATCAAGGCGAAGAAGATCATCCACAACCAAGACGAGCGGATGATCTATTACGAGAATGCCACGGTTGAGTTTTTCGGAATGCCCGTGGCCTATTTCCCGTACCTGTCCTCGCCTGACCCGACGGTGAAGCGCAAGACCGGCTTCCTGATGCCGGAATTCTTCTCCTCGAGCCAGATCGGCTATGCGGTCGGCACCCCGTTCTTCTGGAACATCGCGCCCGACCGCGACCTGACGCTGACCCCCACCGTCACCACCAAGCAAGGGGTGTTGATGCAGGGCGAATGGCGCCAGCGCCTCATCAACGGCAGCTACTCCATCCGCGCCGCCGGCATCGTGCAGGCCGACAAGAACGCCTTCATCACCACCGACACCACGACCGGCCTGCCGGACTACCTGCCCGGCTACCGGGACAACCGCGGCGCCATCGAGACCACCGGCAACTTCGCCATCAACCAGTTCTGGAGCTTCGGGTGGGACGGCACGCTGGCGTCCGACCGCACCTTCCTGCGCGACTACAATCTTTCTGGCGACACGGTAACCACCAAGACCTCCACCGTGTACCTCACCGGCCAGGGCGACCGCTCCTATTTCGACCTGCGGGGACTCTACTTCCTCGGCATGTCGGTGACCGACGACCAGGACCGCATCCCGATCGTCGGCACGCTCAACTACTCGAAGGTGTTCGACAAGCCGCTGTGGGGCGGGGAATCCGGCATCAAGGTGAACCTCACCAGCCTGACGCGAGAAGACGCCGATTTCATCGGCACCTCGGCCCTCACCGCCTCGGAAGGCGCCACCGGCATTCCCACCGGCTCGTGCACGCTCGCGAACCCGAACCCGCAGCAATGCCTGCTGCGTGGCGCGCCTGGCGATTACACGCGCCTGTCGGCCGAGCTCTACTGGAAGAAGACCATCACCGATTCATGGGGCCAGATGTGGACCCCGTTCGTGACGGCGCGGGTGGATGTGGCCTCGGTCAACATCGATCCCCTGCCCTATAGCTACATGTACGGCGCCACCCTGCCCGGCCAGAACCCGCTGCAATCGGGCAGCGACGACCTGATCCGCGCCATGCCGGCGATTGGCGTCGACTATCGCTATCCCTTCATCTCGGTGGAGAACTGGGGCACCCAGACCATCGAGCCGCGCGCCCAGATCATCATCCGCCCGAACGAGACCAACATCGGCGCCTTCCCCAATGAGGACGCCCAGAGCCTCGTGTTCGACGACACCAACCTGTTCGAGATCAACAAATATTCAGGCTATGACCGGGTCGAGGGCGGCAGCCGCGCCAACGTCGGCGTGACCTACACGGCCAACATCACCAATTTCGGCACCCTCAATGCCCTGGTGGGCCAGTCCTACAGCCTGTTCGGCAAAAACTCCTTCGCCTATGGCGACATGGCCAACACCGGTCTCGAATCCGGCCTGGAGACGGGCGCCTCGGACTACATCGCCCGGCTCGGCTACTCGCCCACCAAGAACCTCGAATTCATCTCGCGTTACCGTTTCGACGACGACACCATGTCGCTCCAGCGATTCGAACTGCAGGCGCGCGGCTCGATCGACAAGCTCGGCGTCTCGGTCACGTACGGCCGCTATGCGCCGCAGCCGCTGCTTGGCTATTACGATCTGCGCGAGGGCATCTATACCACTGCCGCCTACAAGCTGACCGACTATTGGACCTTGTCCGGCGGCGTGCGCTACAATATAGCTGAATCTGAGTTCGATTATACCCTGCTTGGCGTCAGCTATATCGACGACTGCTTCACCTTCGCCCTTAATTACATCACCGACTACACCATCAACGGACCTGGAGCCGATCCGGTGAACAAGGTGATGCTGCGCATCGGGCTGCGCACCCTTGGCGAGGGCGGCGTCTCTACTTCGTTCGGTTCGTCGTCGTCGTCGTCGGACAGCACGTCGCAATAGCCGGCCGCCTGCGCCGTATTGAGCTGCACCGGCCGGCAAGCTAGATTGGTGCCGGGCTGCGGTCCCGGTAGATTGACAGTCGCAGCGCACGCGGTCGTGGGCTTTCCCCGCCACGCGGGCGGGCGGCCCTCTCTTCGGGGCCGGCCCGCGCAGAAAGACGCCGCGCCGGGGCCGTGGCTGCTTTCGGATTTCGCACCGGCCCCAATGCCGCCACAGGGCTTGGTGACAACAGCAGGCTGCCAGGGGCCGGAACCATGGGGTGGAGGCGATCGTCGTCATCCGCATCTCGATCTGTCGCCATCGCACGCCGTGCTTCGGATAAGGACCATGCGCATTCCTCACCGTCTCGTCTCCGCGATCGTCTTCGCCCTCGCCCTGCTGGTCCCGCTCCTGGGCTCCGGCTTTGCCGCGCACGCCCAGCAAATCGTGGTGATGGTGAACGGCACCCCCATCACGTCCTACGACGTGCTGCAACGCCAGCGGCTGCTCCAGCTCATCGACAAGAAGAGCCTCTCGGCGAAGGACGCCCTGCAGGAGCTCATCGACGATCGGCTCAAGATCCAGCAGGCCCGCAAGATCCAGTCCGATCTTGAGCAGAAGGACATCGACCGCATGTATGCGTCGGTCGCCGAACGCTCGGGCCGCACGCCCGCCCAGCTCACCCAGGGCCTCGCCCAGGCCGGGCTCGACGCCCAGGCCTTCAAGACCAAGCTGGCGGCGGATTATGTCTGGAGCCAATATGTGCGCAGCCGCGCCGGCAACGTCACCATCCGCGACGCCGATGTGGTGGCCGCCCTGCAGCAGCGCGGACAGACCACGCTGGTCGCCACCGAATATGCGCTGCGTCCGATCATCTTCGTGGTGCCGCGCAAGGCCAATACCTACGGCGCCCGGCTGCAGGAGGCCAACGCCCTGCGCGCCAAGTTCAACGGCTGCGACGCCGGCATCGAAATGGTGAAGGGCCTCAAGGAAGTGGTGGTCCGCCAGCAGGTGCTGCGCCTGTCATCCGACATGCCCCCTAACCTCCAGAAGATCCTGGACCAGACCGCCGTCGGCCGCCTGACCCCGCCTGAGGTCAGCCAAGCCGGCGTCGAGACCTTCGCGGTCTGCGACAAGCGCGAGGTGCGCGGCGAGAGTTCCCAGAAGCGCGAGATCAAGGACCAATTGTCCAGCAAGGAATTCACGGCCGAATCCAAGAAGCTTCTCGACGAGCTGCGCAAGAGCGCCCTCATTCAGTATCGCCACTGATGCCGCGGCCCGCCTCGCCCCCTCTGGTGCTCACGACCGGAGAGCCGGCCGGCGTCGGCCCCGAGCTGGCGCTGAAGGCGTGGCTGGCGCGCGCCACCCTGCCGGCCTTCTTCGTGGTGGGCGATCCGGTGCTGCTCGCCGATCGCGCGCAGCGTCTCGGCCTCGACGTGCCTCTCGTCTCCTGCCCGCCGGCACAGGCCGCGGCGCAATTTCCAACCGCCCTGCCGGTGATGCCCATGGGTCCGCGCGCCACCGCCGCCCCCGGACAGCCCGACGCCTCCAGCGCGGACGCGGTGCGCGCGAGCCTTGATGCCGCCGTGGACCTGGTGCAGGCGGGCGCCGCCGCCGCCCTCGTCACCAATCCGCTTGCGAAATCGGTGATGTATGCCGCCGGCTTCCCCTTCCCCGGCCACACCGAATATCTCGCCGCCCGTGCCGCCGAACGGGCATCGGGCGCGGAGCCGCGCGCGGTCATGATGATCTGGTCGCCCTTGCTCGCCGTGGTGCCGGCCACCATCCACGTCCCGCTGCGGCAGGTGCCCGATCTCGTGACCGTCGATCTCCTCCTGGAGACCGGGCGGATCGTCGCCACCGACATGCGCCGGCGCTTCGGGCTCGACGCCCCGCGCCTCGCCTTCGCCGGCCTCAACCCCCATGCGGGCGAAAGCGGCACCCTGGGCACCGAGGACGAAGCGGTGGTGCATCCCGCGGTCGTCCGCCTGTGCGCCGAGGGAATCGACGCACGCGGACCGCTGCCGGCCGACACCCTGTTCCATCCGGAAGCCCGCGCCGATTATGATGTGGTGATCGGCATGTACCACGATCAGGTGCTGATTCCGGCCAAGACCCTGGCCTTTCACGACGGGGTGAACGTGACCCTCGGCCTGCCCTTCATCCGCACCTCGCCGGACCACGGCACCGCCTTCGACATTGCCGGCACCGGCCGCGCCAATCCGGCGAGCCTGATGGCCGCTTTGCGGCTCGCCCGGCGCCTTGCCGACACTCAATCCCTGTCCCGTGAGGCGACCCCCGCGTGAGCGCCCTCGACGATCTGCCGCCGCTGCGTGATGTGATCCGCCGCCACGGCCTGTCCGCCCAGAAGTCCCTGGGCCAGAACTTCCTGCTGGATCTCAACCTCACCGCCCGCATCGCCCGCGCCTCCGGGCCGCTGGAGGGCGTGACCGTGGTGGAGGTCGGACCCGGCCCCGGCGGGCTGACGCGGGCGCTGCTGGCGCTGGGCGCCGGCAAGGTGATCGCCATCGAGCGCGACCCGCGCTGCCTTGGCGCCCTCGCCGAGATCGCGGAGCATTATCCCGGCCGCCTGCAGGTGATCGAGGGTGATGCGCTCAAGGTGGACGTGCGCCCGCTGGTCGGCGACGCACCGGCGCGGGTGGTGGCGAACCTGCCCTATAATGTGGCGACCCTGCTGCTGGTGGGCTGGCTCTCCGCCGATCCGTGGCCGCCATGGTACGGCTCGCTGACGCTGATGTTCCAGAAGGAAGTCGCCGAGCGCATCGTCGCCGCGCCCGGCTCCAAGGTCTATGGCCGGCTGGCGGTGCTGGCCGGTTGGCGGGCCACCGCGCGCATCGCCTTCGATGTGGCGCCCACCGCCTTCGTGCCGCCGCCCAAGGTGACCTCGTCGGTGGTGCATCTGGTGCCGCGGACCGAGCCCCTGCCGTGCGCGCTCGCCATGCTGGAGCGGGTGACCGAAGCCGCCTTCGGCCAGCGCCGCAAGATGCTGCGCCAGAGCCTGAAGTCGCTGGGCGTGGACCCGATGCCGCTGCTCGATGCCGCCGGCGTCGCGGAAACGGCGCGGGCGGAAGAGATCGACGTCGCCGGCTTTGTCCGGCTGGCCAACGCTTATGCCGAAGGCCGGGGCAACGTCCCGTGGGGGGCGCTCACGCAGCTCGGTAAGACCTGAGATAGTGAGCCTCGAACATCTTCTTGACGGTGTGGAACACGCCAAAGCGCGGCAACGCCAGATTCCGCTTGCTGTTGCGGAACACCAGCATGCCGGCGTCGAGCGTATCGACGATGCAGATCAGCTCCGGCTTGAACACCGCCGTGGGTGCCTGTCCGTTGAGTTCCGCCGCCATGTTGCGCGCCGCCGCCACCGCCTGCAGGTCCGCCTGATGGGCCTGCTTGGGCATCCAGTCCGGCCCCGGGAAAGAGCCGGCATCCCCGGCCACATAGACTCGTTCGAGGCCCGGCACCGCGCAGGTTCCGCTCGCCGTCACGAAGCCGCCCGGTGACTTCGGCAGGCAGGCGTTGTCGAGCCAGGCCGGTCCGGTGAGGCCGGGCATGAAGAGAATGACATCGGCGGGAAACGCCCCGCCCTCGGTCTCCACGCGATCGGGGGTGAACCGCGCCATCTTGTGGCCCAGGCGGGTGGTGATGCCGCGCTGCGCCATCTGCTTCAGCAGGCCGCCCACCGCCTTGGGGCCGAGCCGCTGGCCCGGCTGGGTCGAGGGATTGAAGAAGACGAGGTCGATCTTGTCCCGCCGCCCCTGCCGCCGCAGCAGCGTGTCGAGGCCGAACAGAAACTCGAACATGGGTCCGCCCCGCACCGCCGAGGGCTCGTTGGGATTGGCGCCGAAGCCCACCGCCACGGTGCCCCGCTCCAGGGCCGCGATCCGGTCACGAGCGGCTTCCGCGGCGGCGATCCCCTCGCAGGGGATGATGGCGTTTTCGATGCCCGGCAGCTTGCGGATATAGCGCCCGCCCGAGGCGATGAGCAGGAGATCGTTGGCGATCGGCCCCAGCGTGGTCTCCACGATTCGGCCGCCGTTGGACACGCCCTCCACCCGCGCCGAAACGTGCGCGACCTTGTGGCGCGCGAAGAAACCGGCGAGAGGCACCTTGAGATCGTCACCCGTCCTCAGGCCGGCGGGAATCCAGATCAGGCTTGGGGCATAGACGAGCTCGGCGGTGGGCGACACCACGGTGATCCGGGCCGAGACCCCCACCCGCCGCAGTTCGCGAATGGCGGTGAGGGCGGCAAAGCCCGCCCCCAGGATGACGATATGTCGATCGCCCGAGATGGACGTCTGAACGCTTGGCGTCATGGCGATCACTCCGCGGGCTTGAGACGGGTCACGTTCGCGCTGGGCGTGGCTTCGGCCGGGCCGAAATCACCGTCCACGTCGGCGCCCAGATCCGCCCGCCACGGCCGCCAGCGCTCCAGCAGCACCAGCGCGACAACGAGCACCGCCGCCAGACCGAGGGCGAGCACGGGGTAAGAGACACCGGTCAGATCCATGAACGTGATCTTGCCCGGCCCGCCGGTGAACAGGAGCGGCGTCAGCGCCGGCTCGGCATAGCTGAAGGCCACCGCCCCGGCGAGGCCGCCGATGAGGGTGAAGATGGCATCGCGATAGCCGGCGCCAATCTGCGCCAGGATGGTGCCCGGACACGCGCCGGCCAGGGTGATGCCGGCGCCCAGCACCAGCCCGCCGATAATGTCGGCGGCATAGAAGGTGGGCTTCGGCGCCAGCTTGATGAGGCCGAAGCCGTGCAGCACCGCCAGCACCACCGCGCCGGTGGCGACCGCGGTGAGGAACACCTTGAGCATGGTGAAGTTGTGGAACTGCATCTGCCCCACGATCATGCCGGGCTCGAACACGCGCGCCTTCTCGAAGGCGAAGCCGAACACGATCCCCATGGCGAGGCCGATCAGGATGGCCGGAAAGACGGACATGATTGTTCTCCTTGACGGCGGTCAGATGCGGCGCAGGACGAGGAAGGCGGTGGCGATGCCGCCCGCGAACATGAAGGCGACCGCCAGGGTTGACGACACCGCCATCTGCGCCATGCCCGAGAGGCCATGGCCCGAGGTGCAGCCATCGGCGATGCGCGCTCCGAACAGCATCAGGAAGCCGGCGCCAAACGCCACCCCATAGCGCACCAGGGGATTGGCGGTGCCCAGCGCCCGGCCCCAGATGGGGGAGATGGCTTTGCGCCGCGCGCCGGAGAGGCGCATGGAGACGAAGGCGCCGAGGGCCACCCCCACCACCAGCGCCACCTGCCACCAGTTCTTGCCGGTGGGCGCCACGTGCTTGGCCACATAATCGATCTGGGTGATCGCCGGATCGAACAGAGCCGCGATGGTGCCGCCCACCGTCACATAGGACGATGAGGCCCCGAGAGCGGTGTTGATGAGCAGGAAGGCCGGCACCTGCAGAAGGCCGATGACGATGCCGGCGACATAAGGCGACCAAGCCTTCGCGCGGAGGGAACACGCCTGCATGGGGTTTCTCCCGGGGATTTTGAGGGGGCACGGCAAACGACCGCCGCCGATTGGGCCGGCCCAATACATTCAATAATATGAAATTATATAATATGAATGTTTTTCGCAAGAGCAGAGGGCGCGGCCTCGTGACGCGACCTTCTACCGCCCGGCCGCCCGGTGCTCCACCTCAGGGCGTGCAATGACAGGGAGGGTTGTCCCAATGGTGCCCGAGTCTGAAGACCAGCCCATCACCACGCGGCCGAACCGCATTCCCTGGCCGCCCCTGCTCTACGGCGCCGCCCTGGCGGCGGGGCTCGGCCTCGGCTGGCTGGTGCCCCTGGGCTGGCCGCCGGCGCTGGCGGATCTGCCCATCCGCGCCGGTGGCGGGTTCGTCGCGCTTGTGGGTCTCGGCCTCGATCTATGGGCCATCGTGACGCTCCACCGCGCCGCGACCAACATCCTGCCCCACCGCGGCGCGGACAAACTCGTCACCCACGGGCCGTTCGCCCTCTCGCGCAATCCCATCTATGTGGGCAACAT
The DNA here is from genome assembly GCF_021730435.1 of Xanthobacter agilis. Taxonomy (GTDB): domain Bacteria; phylum Pseudomonadota; class Alphaproteobacteria; order Rhizobiales; family Xanthobacteraceae; genus Xanthobacter; species Xanthobacter agilis. Next base: position 123,710 of record NZ_JABWGX010000010.1, on the reverse strand, counting down.
GCTGCTGGTGCTGGGGATCGGGATCGCGCTTCTCAACGCCTGGCTGATGGCGTCGGCGCTCCTGGCCGCGTGCGCCACCGACCGCCTGGCCGCCCGCCGCGAGGACAGGCACCTCGCGGCGAAGTTCGGCCCGGCCTACGCCGCCTATGCCGCGCGGGTGCCGCGCTGGATCGGCCCGCGGCGGATCATTCCGCCGCCGCCCGCCGGGCCGGATCGTAATTGAGAATGGGGGCGAGCCACTTCTCGGCCTCCGCCACGGTCCATTCCTTGCGGACCGCGTAGTCTTCCACCTGATCGCGCTCGATGCGGCCGACCCCGAAATAGGCGGCTTCCGGGTGAGCGAAATAGAGCCCGGACACCGCCGCCCCCGGCCACATGGCGTAGCTTTCGGTCAGATGGATGCCCACGGTCTCCGGAGCGTGCAGCAACGCGAACAAGGTGCCTTTTTCCGTATGGTCGGGCTGGGCGGGATAGCCCGGCGCCGGACGGATGCCGCGATAACGCTCGGCGATCAAATCGGTGTTGGACAATGCTTCGTCCGCCGCATAGCCCCAATATTTGGTGCGCACCAAATGGTGCATGCGCTCGGCAAGGGCTTCGGCCAGCCGGTCGCACAGGGCTTTCAGCAGGATCGCCGAATAATCGTCATTGGCCGCCTTGAAGGTCGCCACCCGCTCATCCTCGCCGATGCCGGTGGTGACGGCGAAGGCGCCCACATAATCGGCCACCCCGCTCTCCAGAGGCGCCACGAAGTCCGCCAAGGCGAGATTGAAGCGCCCCTCGCGCCGGGCGAGCTGCTGGCGCAAAGTGTGCAGCGTGGTGAGCGGATTGACGCGGCTGTCGTCGCGGAACAGCACGATGTCGTCGCCCACCGCGTTCGCCGGCCAGAAGCCGATCACGGCGCGGGCGGTGACCCACTTCTCATCCACCATCTTCTTCAGCATGGCTTGCGCGTCATTGAACAACGCGCGCGCCGGCGCGCCCACCACGGCATCGTCGAGGATCGCCGGATAGCGGCCGGTCAGCTCCCACGACTGGAAGAAGGGCGTCCAGTCGATGAAGGGCACGAGGTCCGCCAGGTCGTAATCCTCGAACACCTCGGTGCCGACCACCTGGGGCCGTGGCGGCGTATAAGTGGAGAAATCGAGCTTCAGGCCATTCTCCCGCGCCTTGGCGAGCGGCACCCGCTGCTTGCCCGCGTCGGCGCGGGCGTGGGCGTCGGCGAGCTTTGCATACTCGGCGCGGATCTCCGCCACATAGGCACCGCGGGTCTCGGTATTGAGCAGGTTCGAGACCACGCCCACGGCGCGGCTGGCGTCGGTCACATAGACCGCCTGCCCGCGCTCGTATTGGGGCGCGATCTTCACCGCCGTATGCACGCGGGAGGTGGTGGCGCCGCCGATGAGCAGCGGCACCTGGAAGCCCTCGCGCTCCATCTCGGCCGCCACGTTCACCATCTCGTCGAGCGAGGGGGTGATGAGGCCGCTGAGACCGATCACGTCCACCTTTTCCGCCTTGGCGGTTTCCAGGATGCGGGCGGTGGGCACCATCACGCCAAGGTCGATGACCTCGTAATTGTTGCACTGGAGCACCACGCCCACAATGTTCTTGCCGATGTCGTGGACATCGCCCTTCACCGTCGCCATCAGGATCTTGCCGGCGGTCGAGGCGGCGGTCAGGCCCTGCTCCGCCTTTTCCTTCTCCATGAAGGGCATGAGATAGGCCACCGCCTGCTTCATCACGCGGGCCGACTTCACCACCTGGGGCAGGAACATCTTGCCGGCGCCGAACAGGTCGCCCACCACGTTCATGCCCGCCATCAGCGGCCCCTCGATGACATGCAGCGGACGGGCGACCGACGCCCGCGCCTCCTCGGTGTCGGCCTCCACGAAATCGGTGATGCCATTGACCAGGGCATGCTCCAGGCGCTTTTCCACCGGCCAGGTCCGCCAGGCGAGATCGGCTTCCCTCTTCTCCTTGCCGGCCGTCCCCTTAAACCCTTCCGCCAGCGTCAGCAGGCGCTCGGTGGCGTCCGGGCGACGGTTCAACACCACGTCCTCGCACGCCTCCCGCAAGGCCGGCTCGATCTCGTCATAGACCGCGAGCTGGCCGGCATTGACGATGCCCATATCCATGCCGGCCTGAATCGCATGGTACAAAAACACCGCATGCATGGCCTCGCGCACCGGCTCGTTGCCGCGGAAGGAGAAGGAGAGGTTGGAAACGCCGCCGGAAATATGGGCGTGGGGCAGGTTCTTGCGGATCCAGGCGGTGGCCGCGATGAAGGCGACGCCGTAGCCCGCATGCTCCTCGATGCCGGTGGCCACCGCGAACACATTGGGATCGAAGATGATGTCTTCCGGGGGGAACCCCATCTCGGTGAGGATCTTGTAGGCCCGCGCGCAGATCTGGGTCTTGCGGTCGTAGCTGTCGGCCTGCCCCTCCTCGTCGAACGCCATCACCACCACGGCGGCGCCGTAGCGGCGCACGAGGCGGGCCTTCTCGCGGAACGCCGCCTCGCCCTCCTTCATGGAGATGGAATTGACGATGCCCTTGCCCTGGAGCCGCTTCAGCCCCTGCTCGATGATGTCCCACTTGGAGCTGTCCACCATCACCGGCACCTTGGCGATGTCCGGCTCGGCGGCGACGAGATTGAGGAAGGTGATCATGGCGGCCTCGCTGTCGAGCAGGCCTTCGTCCATGTTGATGTCGATCACCTGGGCGCCGTTCTCCACCTGGTCGCGCGCCACCGCCAGCGCGGCCGGGAAGTCGCCGGTGGTGATGAGCTTGCGGAAGCGGGCCGAGCCGGTGACGTTGGTGCGCTCGCCCACGTTCACGAACGGGATCTCGCGCGTCAGCTCGAACGGCTCCAGGCCGGAGAGGCGCAGGCGCGGCTCCAGCTCCGGAATGGCGCGGGGCGCCTTGTCCTTCACCGCCCTGGCGATGGCCGCGATATGCGCCGGCGTGGTGCCGCAGCAGCCGCCCACGATGTTCACGAGGCCGGATTGGGCGAACTCGCCCACCAGCGCCGCCATCGCCTCCGGGCTTTCGTCATAAAGGCCGAATTCGTTGGGCAGGCCGGCGTTGGGATAGGCACAGACGAAGGTGTCCGCCACCCGGCCGATCTCGGCGACGTGGGCCCGCATCTCCTTGGCCCCCAGGGCGCAATTGAGGCCGATGGAGAACGGCTGCGCATGGCGCAGGGAATACCAGAAGGCGGTCGGCGTCTGGCCCGAGAGGGTGCGGCCCGACAGGTCGGTGATGGTGCCGGAGATCATCACCGGCAGGCGCAGATTGAGTTCGTCGAACACCCCCTCGATGGCGAAGATGGCGGCCTTGGCATTCAGCGTGTCGAAGATGGTTTCGACCAGGAGGATGTCCGCCCCGCCGGCGATGAGCCCACGCGCCTGCTCGCCATAGGCGGCGGCGAGATCGTCGAAGGTCACGGCGCGGAAGCCGGGGTCGTTCACGTCCGGCGAGATGGAGGCGGTGCGGTTGGTGGGACCGAAGGCGCCGGCCACGAAGCGGCGGCGGCCATCCTTCTCCTGCGCCAGCCGCGCCGCCTCCTTGGCGAGGCGCGCGCTCTCGAAGTTCAGCTCGTAGACGATGGCTTCCATGCCATAGTCGGCCTGGGCGATGGTGGTGCCGGAAAAGGTGTTGGTCTCGACGATGTCCGCGCCCGCCATGAAATATTGCAGGTGGATGTCACGCACCGCGTCGGGCTGGGTGAGACTCAGAAGGTCGTTGTTGCCGCGCACGTCGCGCGGCCAGTCCTTGAAGCGTTCGCCGCGATAGCCGGCCTCGTCCAGCTTCAGGGCCTGGATCATGGTGCCCATGGCGCCGTCCAGCACCAGGATGCGCTCCCGCGCGGCGGCGGTGAGGGCAGTGAAAACATCGGCGGTGTTGGTGGCGGACATGTCAGGGCTCTTTGAGGCTCGGGGCGTGGCCCGAAGGCCGCCTCGTTCGGACAGGGATGAGGCGCGTCGAAACCGTGTCCGGGCGCCAGGGCACGGGGACTCGCCCCGGAACGAAGACACCGGGCGCCGGATCATCGCGCTCCGGCGCCCGGCGGCCATCTCAGACCGCCACCACCTGCGGGACGGCGGCCACCGAAGCTGTCGGCCGCAGCCCCAGCAGGTGACAGATGGCATAGACGAGATCGGCCCGGTTCAGGGTGTAGAAATGAATGTCGGTGACGCCGCGGTCCACGAGATCGGTCACCTGCTCCGCCGCCACCGCGGCCGCGATCAGCTTGCGCGTCTCCGGATCGTCGTCGAGACCCTCGAAGCGCTTGAGCAGCCAGGCCGGCACGCTGGCCCCGGTGCGGGTGGCGAAATTAGAGGCCTGCTTGAAATTCGTCACCGGCAACAGGCCGGGCACGATGGGAATGTCGATGCCGCGCGCGCGCACCTTGTCGAGATAGCGGAAATAGACGTCGTTCTCGAAGAAGAACTGGGTGATGGCGCGGGTGGCGCCGGCATCCACCTTGGCCTTGAGCACATCGAGGTCGGCATCGATATCCCCGCTTTCCGGATGCTTTTCCGGATAGGCCGAGACCGACACCTCGAAATCACCGATGCGCTTGATGCCGGCCACGAGATCAGCCGCATAGGCATAGCCGCCGGCCGTGGGCTCGTAGCGGGTGCCAACCCCGGTGGGCGGGTCGCCGCGCAAGGCGACGATGTGCTTCACCCCCGCCTCGCCATAGGCGCGGATCACCCCATCCACCTCCTCGCGGGTGGCGTTGACGCAGGTGAGATGGGCGGCGGGCGCAAGGTCCGTCTCCCTCACGATGCGGGCCACCGTGGCATGGGTGCGCTCGCGGGTGGAGCCGCCGGCGCCATAGGTCACCGAGACGAAATCGGGATGAAGCGGCGCCAGCCGGCCGATGGACGCCCAAAGGGTCTTTTCCATCTCCTCGGTCTTCGGCGGGAAGAATTCGAAGGAGACGCGAACCGGCGCCCGCTCCGTCTCGCGGCTCGCCCGCACGGGGCCGGCCTCGCTTTGCCCACTCATCACGCCACCTCTCTGTCGGCCGCGCCCGCGCGGGTCCGCGCCGCTCCAGCCCCCTCGATGCCCGCCGCCGGCCGCGGATCGCGCGCCAGCCACAGGGAAACCGTCAAACCCTGGTCGCGCCCCGCATCGGGCGCCAATGTCTCGAACCGTTCGGGCACCAGGCCCGCCTGGGCAAGCCACCCCTCCACCGCCTCCCGCGCGAAGCCGAGGCGCCGGTGGGCATGGGCCTCACGCAGAAACTCGAAATCATGGGGCGCGAAATCCACCACCAGCAGCCGCCCACCGGGCTTCAGCACCCGCGCCGCTTCCTGGAGCGCGCGGCCCGCATCGTCGAGATAATGCAGCACCTGATGCACGATCACCGTGTCGAAGGAATCCCGTGGTGCCGGCACCGCATAGGCATCCCCCTGCCGCAGCAGGCAATGGCGGATGCCGGCCTGCTCCAGATGGGTGCGCGCCACCGCCAGCATTTCCGGCGACAGATCGAGACCCAGCCCGCGTTCGATGTCGCCGGCGAACAGCTCCAGCATGCGCCCGGTGCCCGTGCCGAGATCGAGCAGCGCCCGCAGCGGCGCCCCGGCAAGGGCGGAGCGGACCGCCGCTTCCACCGCCGCCTCGGGGACATGGAGCCGGCGGATCTCGTCCCATTCGCGGGCATGGGCCGCGAAATAGGCCTGGGCCAACGCCCCGCGCGCCGCCCGCACCGCCTCCAGCCGCTCGCGGTCACGCACCAGCACCGGATCGGCCGGATCGATGAGATCCAGGAACCGGGCCGCCACCCGCGCCAACGGCCCCTCATTGGTGCGGCGATAGAAGATCCAGCTCGCCTCGCGGTGACGCTCCAGCAGCCCGGCCTCCGCCAGCAGCTTCAAATGACGGGAAATGCGCGGCTGCGACTGGCCCATGATCTCGGTCAGGTCCGACACCGTCAGCTCGGCCTCCCCGAGCACCGCCAGCAGGCGCAGGCGCGTGTCCTCGCCCCCGGCCTTCAAGGCTTCGAGCAAAGCGGGAAAGGATACGTGCGCCGAAGCGTCGGAATTAGACATAAAGATATCTTTATATCTAATCCATAGGCATTTCAAGGGCGCGAGGCTCACGCAAGCCATACCGATCACGATATGCGGCGTTGCACGCTCATGCGTTGCGCCCGGCTGGGCGCCGCAGTACACGCGCATCGAACAGGTCGTGCCCGACCTCGCGCGGAGCAATGCCGGGCGTACGACCGCAACCTCAGCGTGCCGAAATTTATCTTCCGCCGTTTCCAATTTCGTCACGTTTCAAGGTTAACTCCAATCCCATGACGTTGCGCCAGAAACTCCTCCTCGCCGCCTTCGGGGCATCGCTCTTCTCCGTGCCCGCCTTCGCGCAGGGCGCGTACAATTCGAGCTATGGCGTCGGCGCAACTGCCGCCGACGACGACGAAACCGGCACCGTGCAGGCAGACGTGCCGCCCGGTTCCGTCAATGGCGGCTACGCCGCGGCGCCTCCCGGCTACAGCGACCCCTATGGGCGGGCGCCGAGTCGCGCCGGCGACCAGGTGGAGCGCACGGAGGTGGCCCCGCCCAGCGGCTACCAGCAGGCCCCGTCCTATGGTGCGCAGAGCGCCAGTCCCACCTATCCGCAATCGTCCTATCCCCAGGCCGCCTACCCGCAGCCCGCATACCCGCAGAACGGCGCGTCCCAGAACGGCTACGGGCAGGCCCCCGCCGCCGCGCCGCAATCGGCGGCGGTGAACTATCCGCAGCCGCCTTACGGCCAGCCCGCCTACCAGAGCGGCGCGGCCCCGCAGCCGGCACCCGGCTATGCCTATGGCAACCAGGCCGGAGCCGCCCCGGCCGCGCCGCCGGCAGGCGTCTACAGCCCCAACGCCGCCTTGGTGCCCGGCACCCAGGAGGCGCCGTCCGGCCCGCGCATCGAGGATGTCGACCCGGCCGAGCCGGTTCCCGACCGGTTCCGCCGCCAGACCGTGGACTATGTGACCACCCAGCCGGCCGGCACCATCGTCATCGATACGCCGAACACCTACCTGTATTTCGTGCTCGGCAACAACAAGGCCGTCCGCTACGGCATCGGCGTGGGCCGCGAGGGCTTCACCTGGGCCGGCACCGAGCGCATCACCGGCAAGAAGGAATGGGCCGACTGGCGCCCGCCGACGGAGATGATCCAGCGCCAGCCCTATCTGCCGCGCTTCATGGCCGGCGGCCCGGGCAATCCGCTGGGCGCGCGCACCATGTACCTCGGCGGCACCGTCTACCGCATCCATGGCACCAACGAGCCGCAGACCATCGGCAAGTTCGTGTCCTCGGGCTGCTTCCGCATGCTGAACAACGACGTGGAAGACCTGTACGACCGGGCCAAGGTGGGCACCAAGGTGGTGATCCTGCCGAAGCCGACCTCGGCGGTGCAGGCCAGCGCGGCCAATGGCGGCGGCATGCCGGCCGCCGGACCGGTGGCGACCCCGCGCTGAGGATCCAGACCGACGAAACGAAAAGGCGCGCCCACACCGGCGCGCCTTTTTCGTTTCAGCCCGGCGGATCTCACATCAGCGCCGCCGCCACATTCACGCTGAGCGCGATCACCGTGGCATTGAAGAGATAGGCGGCGATCTGGTGACCCAGCACCAGCCGCCGCATCCGCGCCGACGGCACGCAGACATCCGAGGTCTGCGCCGCAGTGCCGATGTTGAACGCGAAATAGAGAAAATCCCAATAGTCCGGCTCGCGCGCGCCGGGAAAGGCCAGCATCGGCGAGGCATCCGCCGTTTCGGGGCGGTAATATTCCCGCGCGTAATGGAAGGCGAATACGGTGTGAAAGAACAGCCACGCCAGCACCAGCGTGCCCACCACCAGCGGCATATGGGTCAGCCGGTGGTCTGCCCCCTCCGCTGACGCCCGCGCTTCCACGATCACCGCGAACACGCTGACCACGCTCGCCAGCAATGAAATGCAGAACACCGCCCAGGTGCCTTCGTCCTGCGCCTCCGCGCGGCGGCGCACCCGCGCCGGATCCGCCCCCAGCACCAAGGCGAGCGCGAGCACCAGCCATAGCGCTGCTGCGGCGTCAAAGGCGATCAGGAACCGCACCAGATCGGTGGCCTGACCCGGCCACGCCAGGAAGATGATGCCCGCCACCCCCGCCGCCACCCACAACCTCAGGTGGAACCGCGCGATCCGGTAGGCCCTCCAACCGCTCAACCACACATGCACGGCCTTCGCCTTGGGGCCTTGTTCATTCATCGCTTCACGCCCCCCCGTCGGCGGCCGACCATCAGGAAAATGCGCGGGCACCTGCTTCGTCGCATTCAATTGTCGCCGCGCAGTGATAACGTCATCGTGAAAGCGCGAGGGCGCAAGGGCGTCCCCGCGGCTTCGGTAGCCCGGCGCGCCGCGCCGATCTTCAACGTCGGAGACGACACCATGACATTCCCCGCCGCGGCATCCCCTTCCATTCTCAGCGACAAGCTCAATGCCATTCGCGCCAATTGGGGGTGGTTCGTCGCCCTCGGCATCGCCTTCGTGGTGCTGGGCCTCATCGCCCTCGCTCATGTGCTGATCTCCACCATCGCCACCGCGCTGTATGTGGGCGCGCTGATCGTGGTGGGCGGCGTGGTGCAGGTCATCCACGCCTTCCGGGTCCAGGGCTGGGGTCATTTCTTCTATTGGCTGCTGGCCGGCGTGCTCTATGTCGTCGCCGGCGCGCTCATCATGTACAACCCGTTGCTGGGCGCTGGCGTCATCACCCTGCTCATCGGCGTGGCGCTGGCGGTCGAAGGCATCTTCCGCATCGCCGCCGGCATCGGCTCGCGTCCGGGCAGCGGCTGGGGCTGGATCGTCTTTTCCGGCTTCATCACCCTTCTGCTCGGCGCCATCATCATCGCCCAATGGCCGGTGAACTCGGTCTACATCCTCGGCCTGTTCCTGGGCATCGACCTCATCGTCAACGGGGTCGGCACCTTCTTCTTCGGCCTTGCCCTGCGCCAGAAGGCGGTCTGACACCATCGGTCGCGGTCTTTGACCCGCGACGAGTGGTGCGCAGGCTTGGCCAACGGCCCCTGAGTCAAACTCTTGGGCCTTTGGCATGGGCCGCAAGACACTCCGAAAAGCTCACGGCCCCGGTCTTCCGACCGGGGCCGCTTCGCAGAGGAACCTGGCGCCCGCGGGGGCGATGCAGGCGCGGGTCCCTCATTCCGCCGGATGCGGCAACCCGGCGGCTGCAACACCGCCCGTCACCTTCACCCGGAACCAGGTGGCATAGAGCGCCGGCACCACCAGAAGCGTGAGCGCGGTCGCCACCAGCAGGCCGCCCATGATGGTGATGGCCATGGGCCCCCAGAACACGCTCTCCGCCAGCGGGATCATGCCCAGCACCGCCGCCAGCGCGGTCAGCACCACCGGCCGCGCCCGGCGCAGGGTGGCCTCGACGATGGCCTGATGGGGCGTCGCCCCGGCGGCGATGTCGTGATCGATCTGGTCCACCAGGATCACCGTGTTGCGCATGATCATGCCGGCCAGGGCAATGAGGCCGAGCAGCGCCACGAAGCCGAATGGCTGGTGCGTCACCAGCAGCGCCACCGACGCCCCGATGAGGCCGAGCGGCGCCGTCGCCATCACCAACGCGAGGCGCGAGAAGCTCTGCAACTGGATCATCAGGATGGTGAGCATCACGATGGCCATGACCGGAAACACCGCCGCCAGGGACGCATTGGCCTTGGCGCTCTCCTCGATCGAGCCGCCGGTCTCGATGCGGTAGCCCGCCGGCAGCGCCGCCTTGAGCGCGGCAAGCTTCGGCAGCAGGCGCAGGGTGACATCCGGCGGCTGGACCCCGTCGGTCACGTCGCCGCGCACGGTGAGCACCAGGTCCCGGTCGCGCCGCCACAGGATCGGCTCCTCGCTGGCATAGGCGATGCGCGCCACCTGCCCCAGCGGCACTGCCACGCCATTGCGGTTGGTGACGGTGAGGGCGCCGAGCCGCTCCAGGTCCACCCGCTCCTCGGGCACGGCGCGGGCCACCACGCCGATCAGCAGGTTGCCGTCGCGATACTGGGTCACGGTGTAGCCGGACAGCAGGGTCTGGAGCGTTTCCGCCAGATCGCGCGGCGTGGTGCCGAGCGCCCGCGCCCGATCCTGGTCCACCGAGAGGGTGATGGACTTGACCTGCTCGCCCCAGTTCAGGTGCGGCTCGATGATGGCGGGATCGGATGCCATCACCCGGCGCACCTTTTCCGCGATGTCGCGCACCATGAGCGGGTCCGGCCCCACCACGCGGAACTGCACCGGGAAGCCCACCGGCGGACCGAACACAAACCGGTCCACGCGCACCCGCGCGGCGGCGAGGCCGCCATCGGCCACCGCCTTCTCCAGCCGCGCCTTGATCCGCTCGCGCGCCGCGAGATCCTTGGTCACAATCACGATCTGCGCGAAATTGGGATTGGGCAGCACGGGATTGAGGCCGAGCCAGAAGCGCGGCGCGCCTTGCCCGATGTAGGTGGTGGCGGACAGAATGCCCTCATCCTCGCCCACCAGGGCCTCGGCCGTCTTCGCGGTCGCCTGGGTCGCCTCGATGGAGGTGCCCTCCGGCAGACGCATTTCCAGGAACAGTTCGGTCCGGGTGGAGGTGGGGAAGAATTGCTGCGACACGAAGCCGAAGCCCACCACCGCCAGGACGAACAGCGAGACCGTGGTGCCGATCACCATGAGGCGATGTCGGAGGCAGCCTTCCAGCATCACCCGCAGCAGGCGATAGAGACGCCCGTCGCGCAGCTCGTCGCCGGTGTGCTTGCCCTTCATTTCCGGCAGAAGAGCTGTACCCAGATAAGGCGTGAACAGCACCGCCACGAACCAGGACGCCACCAGCGCGAACCCCACCACCCAGAAGATGCCGCCGGCATACTCGCCGGACGAGGAGCGCGCGAACCCTACCGGCAGGAAGCCGGCCGCCGTCACCAGGGTGCCGGTGAGCATGGGAAAAGCGGTTGAGGTCCAGGCAAAGCTGGCGGCGGACAGGCGGTCCCAGCCCTCTTCCATCTTCACCACCATCATCTCGATGGCGATGATGGCGTCGTCCACCAGGAGACCCAGAGCGATGATGAGGGCGCCGAGCGTGATGCGGTGCAGGTCCATGCCGGTGGCGAACATCACCAGGAACACGATGGCCAGCACCAGCGGCACCGACAGCGCCACCACGATGCCCGAGCGGAAGCCCAGCGACAGGAAGCTCACCACCAGCACGATCACGAGCGCTTCCGCGAAGGTCTTCAGGAACTCGCCCACGGATTCGCCCACGATGTGGGGCTGATCGGCCACCTGCACCACATCGATGCCCACCGGCAGCTCGCTCACGGCGTCCGCCATGGCGGCCTTGAGATCCGCGCCGAGGTGCAAGATGTTGGCGCCCTGAGCCATGGACACGCCGATGCCCAGAGCCGGCCGCCCATGCTGGCGGATAAGATAGGTGGGCGGGTCCTCATAGCCGCGCTTCACGGTGGCGATGTCGCCGAGCCGCACCAAGGCGCCGCCGGCGTTGATCGGCACCTCGGCGATGGCCTCGGCCCCCATGAAGGCGCCGGTGAGGCGCAGGTTGATGCGATCGGCCTTGGTGTCCACCGCGCCGCCGGCCACCACCGCGTTCTGCCGCGCCACGCTGTCGAAGATCTGGGTCGGGGTGATGCCGAGGGTGGCGAGCCGGGCATGGGAGAACTCGATATAGATGCGCTCCGGCCGCTCGCCGATGAGGTCCACCTTCTCCACATCGGGCACGCGCAGCAGACGTTGGCGGATCAGCTCCGCCTGCCGCTTCAGCTCGGCCGGGGTGGCGCCATCCCCGCTCAGCATGTAGAGGGCGGAATAGACGTCGCCATATTCGTCGTCGAAGCCGGGACCGACGACGCCCTGGGGCAGATCGCCCTTGATGTCCCCCACCTTCTTGCGCACCTGATACCACAGGTCCTTCACGGCCGAAGCCGGCGTGGAATCGGCCAGATACACTTGCACGAAGCTGACGCCGGGACGCGAATAGCTCTCCACCCGGTCGAGATGCGGCAGGGTCTGCAGCTTTTTCTCGATGGGATCAGCCACCTGGGACTGCATCTCCGAGGCGGTGGCGCCAGGCCAGGCGGCGGAAATCACCATCACCTTGATGGTGAAGGAAGGGTCCTCCGCCCGCCCGAGGTTCAGGTAGGAATAGAAGCCCGCCGCGCCGAGCAGGATGATGGCGAACAGGGTCAAGGCCCGGTGGGTGATGGCGAAGCGCGAGAGATTGAAGGGGCTTTCGAGCGCCTTCTGCTCCTCCGGCGTGGGGCCGTGGGGGTTGGCGCCGTCGGGAGCGCGGTGTTCGTTGGCGGAACCTGCGCTCACGGCTTCACCTCCCCGCTGATGGAGGCGGTGGCGGTCGCGGTCGCGCCCTTGGCCGGCACGGTGCGCACGCTCTGACCCGGCTCCAGGGTCTGGACGCCCAGGGTGACGACCTTGTCGCCCTCGCTCACGCCCTTGGCGATCAAGGCGGAATCGTCGGTGAAGCCGGCCAGCTCCACGGGCTTGGCGACCAGCGTATGGGTTGCCTCCTCCACCACGAACACATGAGGGCCATGGCCCTTGTCGAACACCGCGGACAGCGGCAGCCGCGCCACGGCGGCGCCGTCCTTCGGCGTCAGCACCACCGTGGCGGTCATGCCCAGGGCGACGGTTTCGTCGGCCCCGTCCAGGGTGAAGCGCGCGGCGTAGGTGCGCGAGGCCGGATCGGCTTGTGGCGACAATTCCCGAAGATGCGCGGCGATCCGCCGGTTGGGATCGGCCCACAAGGTCACGCCGGCCGCGGCGCTGCGGGCGGCGGCAAGGGCCGTCTCCGGCAGGGCGACCAGGGCCTCCTTCTCGTCGAGGCGCGCCACCCGCACGATGGTCTGGCCGGACGAGACCACCTGCCCCGGCTCGGCGGACGTGGATACCACCACGCCGGCCGTGTCCGACATGAGGTCGGCATAGGAGAGGCGATTTTCAGCCAGCTCAAGGGCGCGCTTCGCCCGCTCCAGGCGGCCAATGGCCTCGTCCTTGGCGAGCGACTTGCGGTCCAGCTCCGCGTTGGAGGCCGCCCCCTTGGCGGTCAGCGAGCGATAGCGGCCGTCCTCGGCCGAGGTCTGGGCCAGGTTGGCGGTGGCGGCGGCCAGTTCCGCGCGAGCGCTTTCCAGCTCCAGCTTCAGGTCTTCGGGATCGATGCGGGCGATGAGGTCGCCCGGCACCACCCGGTCGCCCACCTCGACCTTGCGCTGCACCACCTTGCCGCCGACGCGGAAGGCAAGGTCGATCTCGCGCCGCGCCCGCACCACGCCCACGAAAGTCTTTTCCGGCTCCCGCGGACGCAGGTGCGCGCTGGTGACCTGCACCGGACGGGCCGGAGCCGCCGAGGTTTGCGCCGGCGCCTGCTCGCCGCAGCCGCTCAGCGCGAGCGCCGCACCCAGCGCCAGCGCCGCGGCCGGCCATGTCCGGCGCAGGCCGCGCGCGGCGGATCTGCCCCCCGAAGGGCCCGGCGCCGACGGACGGGGAAGAAAGATGGCCATGGCACCGATCCTGTTGAATGAGGAACTACGGTTCAACACTGATAATTTTTAATAGTCATCACAAAACGGGCGCGAAGCCCCCGCCAGCGGCCCTTACACCTACCCCAGCGGCGTGCGCGTCACCTCGATGCTGCGCAGAAGAAAGGCGATCGTGGCTTCGACTCCGGCTTCCAGATCGTCATCGATATGCTGGGCCACCAGCACCGGATGACAATAAAGCACCATGGCGCCCAGGATGAGCCGGCTGACCACCTGGGGATCATGGGGCACGAACACGCCGTCTTTCAAACCGTCCTTCAGCACCCCCGCCACCAGAACACGAATGTGCTCCTTGTGACCTTCGATGGTGTCCCAATTGTTCTCGATAGCCACCTGCACCATGTCGTGCACGCGCCGCTCGGCGAGGAAATTGGCCTTGTGATAGCGCAGGATCGCCAGATAGATGCCGGCGATGCGCTGTTGCGGCGTGCCGGGGGCGCCCGCGATCTGCGCCGCCTGCTGGCCCATCTCGCCGAGGCTGCGCTGGCAGATGGTGGCGACGATGGCGGTCTTGGACGGGAAGAAGCGGTAGACATTGGCCGGTGACATGCCGAGCTCGGCGGCGATATCCGCCACCGCCGTCTTGGCGAAGCCCATGCGGCGGAAGAGGTCTTCCGCCACCCGCGCGATGCGCTCGCGGGTCTCTTCCGCTGTTTCACGAACCCTGACGTTCACACTCGCCTCCGAAACTCTGACGATTTTCATAATTCATCAGGCATCAGGATGCAAGTCTTTCCATCAGCTCAGCCGCCGGGGCGGGGCGCCCCCACGGTGAAACCCAATGGCGATCAATGGGCCGAGCGGTTCATACCCCGGCTCACATGCTTCTCCGCCCAGTGGGCGAGGCGCACGAACGGCAGGCCGAGCAGCAGATAGATGGCCGCCACCAGGATGCCGGTGCCGAAATAATCGTAATAGGTGGTGGAAATCTGCTCATAGGTCTTGGTGAGCTCCACCAGGGAGATCACCGAGACCAGGGACGAATCCTTGATGAGCGAGATGAAGTCGTTGGTGGTAGGCGGCAGCACCATGCGCGCCGCCTGGGGGATAATGACGTTCTTCAGCGCCTGCCGCTCCGTCATGTTGAGAGCTACGGCCGCCTCCATCTGGTGGCGGGGCACGGCCAGCAGGCCGGCGCGGTAGTTCTCGGCCTCATAGGCCGCATAGTTCAGCCCCAGCGCCAGCACGCCGGCCACGAACGGATCGAGCTGCACACCGATCTTCGGCAGGCCGTAATAGATGAACAGCACTTGGATCAGCAGCGGGGTGCCGCGCACCACCTCGATATAGACCTGAGCCAGACGGTCGAGCAGAGTGCCGCCATAGACCCGCGCCAGCGCCAGCGCCGCGCCCAGGCCCACCGCCAGCACCATGGAAAGGATCGAGATTTCCATGGTCATCAGCGCCGCCCAGCCGAGCTGCGGCAGGAAGCGCAGATAGCGGTCGAGCTGGGCCCGCCAGCCGGAAGGCTGGGTCGCCTCCACGAAGCGCACGTAATTCACGGGCTGCGCGGTCATGGGCGTAGCATCACCGGTCACCTGCGCCATCACCGGCGACCATAGGGCCCAGGAATCCAGGATGGCATGCAGGCTGCCATCTGCCGACATCTGCGAGAGCGCGGTGTTGATCTGCGCCAGCAGCTCGGGATGAGCCCCCTTCTTCAGGGCGATGCCATAGGCGATGCGACCGATGGGCGGGCCGGTGAACTGCAACGCGCGATCGGGCTGGGCGTAATAAACCGCGATCGGGAAATCCATCACCGTCGCGTCGATGCGCTTCAGCTTGAGGTCGGAATAGGCGTCGATCTCCTCGTCATAGGAGCGCACGTCGATGCCGCCGGCCTGCTTCAGCACATATTCCATCTGGCTGGATTTCAGGGTGCCGACGCTCTTGCCCTTGAGGTCGGCGAGCCCGTCCACCGGCGTGTCGCCGCGGCGGATCACGATCTGCCCGAAGGTGGTGTAGTAGGGAATCGAGAAGTCCGCCGCCGCCTGGTGCGCGGGCGAGATCTCCAGCCCGCTCACCGCCGCCTCGTAGAGGCCGTTGTCGAGGCCGGGGATCAGGTTGCTCCAGTCGTTCTGGACGAACACCACCGGCCGGCCGAGATGACGGCCGATCCCGTCCATGATGTCCACTTCGAAGCCGATGATGTGCTTGGGATCGGCAGGATCGGCAAAGACATAGGGCGCGCCCGAGGTACCGTCGCCGCCATAGCGCAAGGGCGGTCCGGAGGGCTTGGCGGGGACCGCCGGTGCGGCGGATGCCGAGGGCGCGGCCGGCGTTTCGGCGCGCGCCACGGCCGCGCTGAGGCCCAAGACCCACAGGGTGAGGACGAGCGCGGCCGCAAGGCCGGCGACACGCGAGACACACGGGCGCGAAGACTGAGGGCGCGAAGACTGAGGACGCATGGCGAACCCCGGACGGGAGCAAAGGGCAAGAGCGGCGGGGAGGGCAAAAGCGGCGCGCATCACAGGAACCGGTGCAGGAACTGCCGGGTGCGCGGGTCCTTGGGGTTCGTGAACATCTCGTCTTCATCCGAGATTTCGACGATTTCCCCCTTCTCCATGTAGATGATGTAATCGGAGGCATCGCGGGCGAAGCGCATCTCGTGGGTCACCACGATCTGGGTCATGCCTTCGCGGTCCAGCTCCTTCATCACGTCCAGCACCTCGTCCACAAGGCCGGGGTCGAGCGCTGATGTCGGCTCGTCGTAGAGCATCACCTTCGGAGCCATGGCGAGGGCGCGGGCGATGGCGCCGCGCTGCTGCTGGCCGCCGGAGAGGTCGATGGGATAGTGCTCCAGCCTCTCGCCAAGGCCCACCTTGTTGAGCAGGCGCTCGGCATTGGCCTCGGCTTCCGCCTTGGACGTGCCCTTCACCACCATGGGCGCGAGCATCACGTTTTCCAGCAACGTCTTGTGCGGGAACAGGTTGAAGCTCTGGAACACCATCCCGACATTCTTGCGCAGCAGATGGGCGGCATGGGCAAGGTCGGTCGGCCCGTTCGCGGCCGGCTTGGCGCCGGGCGTGCGCTTGAGCGCCACGCCACAGATGTCGATCACCCCCGAATCGAGGCTTTCCAGGCCGTTCAGGCACCGCAGCAGGGTCGATTTCCCGCAGCCGGACGGGCCGATGATGGAGACAAGGTCCCCTTCCTCGATCTGGAAGCTCACCCCCTTGAGGATATCTATGGCGCCATAGGACTTCCGCACGTCGTCGACGCGCACGATCGGCTCCATCCCTGCCCCCCACCGGCTTTTGCCCCTGAAGTCACCGGGGTAAAGACGGTCGGTGACATGGCCATGACCGCGGGCGCCCCACACCTTCGGAGCGCGGCAACCAACGGATCAGCCCGCCATCACATGCACGCCGCGGCGCGACCGCTTCAGCGCCCGTCCACCACCAGGCAGCCGGCGGGCATCTCCTCCCCCAGCAGGGCCGCGATCACGCAATGGGCCGAGATCATGTTGCCCCGGGCCAGGGCCTCGCGGCTGGAGCCGGCCGCGTGGGCGCTCGCCACCACGTCGGGGCGGGCGACGAGCGCTTCCGCCACCGGGCGCAGGGCGGGGTCGGTCTCGGCCTCGAACACGTCGAGCCCGGCGCCGCCGAGCCGGCCCGCCGCCAGCGCCACGAGCAGCGCGGCATCGTCGATGAGCCCGCCGCGCGCGGTGTTCACCACCACCGCGCCGGGCTTCATCCGGCCCAGGGTCTCGCCGTTGAGCAGATGCAGGGTGGTCGGGCCGAGGGGGGCATGCAGGCTCACCACGTCGCTGCTGGCGAGCAGTTCCGGCAGGGTGACATAAGTCACGCCCGCCGCCGCGAAATCCGGCCGCGGCGTTTCCACCAGCACCCGCACGTCGAAGCCGTGCAGCCGGCGCGCCACCTGCCGCGCGATGCGGCCGAAGCCCACCAGCCCCACGGTCTTGCCGTAGAGGTCGCTGCCGCTGACGACCCGCCAGTCGCCGGCGGCAAGGGCGGCCGCGCTCTCGCGCAGGCGCCGCAACACCGCCAGCATCAGCGCCAGGGTGTGGTCGGCCACCGCCGCATCGTTGGCGCCGGCGGCGATGGTCACCACTCGGCCCAGATCCTCGGCCGCCGCCACATCGACCCGATCATAGCCGACTCCGCGCCGGGCGATGACCTTCAGACCCGGATGGCGGGCGAGCACCGCGCGCGTGACGGCGCGCTGCCCCACGATCCAGCCGGCGGCGCCATCGAGGAGCCGGTCGAGGTCGGCGTCGGAAATGTCGGTGTCGAGGGCGTCGGGCGCGAGGCCGGACGGCACCACCGTGCATCCGCGCGCGACGAGGTGGTGCGTGGCGGCGTCATCGAACAGGCGAGTGGTGACGAGAACCTTGGGCGAAGGGGCCACGGTGACAGATCCTTGCGGCGGCGGACGGATGCCCCTTCCTCGGCTCTTCCGCCGCGCCAATCAAGAGGGCGTAGCGCGCGCGTTCACATCCGCCTCGCACCAACGAAAACGGCGGCGCAGGGTGCGCCGCCGTGAGCTGGAACCGGTCAGGCCGCGATCACGCCGCCTTGGAGGTCTCCACCGCGCCCTCAAGGGTCTTCGGGGCCGCGGCGTCGGTGTTAATGGGGATGATGCGGGGCTTCTTGGCCTCGGGAATGGCGCGCACCAGATCGACGTGCAGCAGCCCATTCTCCAGCACCGCGCCCTTCACCTCCACATGGTCGGCGAGCTGGAAGCGACGCTCGAAGGCGCGCGCGGCAATGCCGCGATAGAGCACCTTGGCGCTGTCGGCCTCGGTGCAGGCTTTCTTTTCGCCCTTCAGGGTCAGCGTGTTTTCCTTCACCTCGATGCCGAGTTCGTCACCGGTGAAACCCGCCACGGCAACCGTGATGCGATAGGCATTTTCGCCTGTGCGCTCAATGTTGTAGGGGGGATAGGTCGGGGTCGCATCAACGCCGCCCACCGAATCGAGCAGCGAGAACAGACGGTCAAAGCCGACAGTATTGCGATACAGCGGAGACAGATCAAACGTACGCATGGCATATCCTCCTTTGAAGCGACATGCAGGGTCCGCCGAAGCCGGACCCGAGTTGCGGCGCCGTCATCATGACCAGCGCCATCCTGGATGTGGGAAGGCCGCCCCGAGCCGTCAAGGCCCCCTTCACGGGCCGCCGAGCCCCGCCGGAAGGGCGGCGGGACCGGGCCGACGACGGCACCGTCGCGGTCTTCGGATGCGGGTGATTGTCGCGACGCGGGCCAGCGTGTAACCCTGATGGGCCGCCGCGCCGGGGCGCGACCGGCCCAGCCGATCGAGAGCCGATGAGCCTGTTCGCCATTCCGAGCAACCCCGTCCCCGAGGGCGCCGTCAGCGGCGAGATCACCACCGCCGATGGGGTGCGCCTGCGCTATGCGCGCTGGATGCCCGACACCGGCCTGAAGGGCACCGTCGCCCTGTTTCAGGGGCGTGCGGAATTCATCGAGAAATATTTCGAGGTGATCGGGGAATTGCGCGCGCGGGGGTTCGCGGTGGCTATCCTCGACTGGCGGGGCCAAGGCGGATCGCAGCGCCTGTTGCGCAACCCGCGCAAGGGCCATGTGCGCCGCTTCCAGGATTATCAGCTCGATCTGGAGGCGTTCGCCCGCGAGGTGCTGCTGCCGGATTGCCCGGCTCCCCACTTCGCCCTCGGCCATTCCATGGGCGGCACCGTCCTGCTCCAATCGGTGCTGGCGGGGCGGCGATGGTTCGACCGCATGGTGCTGGTGGCGCCCATGCTGCACCTCGACGTGATCCCGGCGCTGCCGCTGGTGCGCGCCCTCGTTACCGTGCTCGCCTATTCCGGCTTCGCCCGAACCCTGGTGCCGGGCGGGCGCAGCCGCCCCATCACGGAGGTGCCGTTTGCCCGCAACCCGGTCAATTCTGATCCCGAGCGCTATGCGCGGGCGGCGGAAGTGGTGCGGGCGTTCCCCGAGCTCGGCATCGGCGCGCCGACCAACGGCTGGCTTTATGCGGCCTTCCGCGCCATGGACATGCTGGCCGATCCCGAACAGGTGCGCGAGATCCGCCAGCCGCTGCTGATGGTGGCCGCCGGCGGCGAGCGGCTGGTGTCCAATGCCGCCATCGAGCATCTGGCGTCGCGGCTTATTGCCGGCGCCCAGGTGGTGGTGCCGGCGGCGCAGCACGAGATCCTGATGGAGCGCGATTTCTTCCGCGCCCAGTTCTGGGCCGCCTTCGACGCCTTCATCCCCGGCACGCCGCCGGTGTGACGGCCCGCTGAGGGGTCAGCCGTTCAGGATTTCAAGAGCCTGCGCATGCACGGCGCGGCTACCGGCCGCCACCACGCGGCCCCCCTTGGCCGGCGAGCCGCCGTCCCAGGTGGTGACGATGCCGCCGGCCCCCTCGATGATGGGAATCAGCGCCACGATGTCATGGTCCTTGAGCTCGGTCTCGATGACGAGATCCACCAGCCCCGCCGCCAGCATGCAATAGACGTAGCAATCCCCGCCATAGCGGGACAGGCGCGCCTTGTCCTCCACCTTGGCGAAGGCGGCCCGGTCGTCCGCATTCATGAGTCGCGGGCTGGTGGTGAAGAGAATGGCTTCCTCCACCCCCTTGCAGTCACGCACGGCCAACGCCCGCTCGCCCGCCGGCCCGCGATAACGGGCGCTGGCGCCGTCGCCATAGAAGCGCTCCTTGATGAAGGGCTGGTGCATCAGGCCATAGACCGGGTCGCCCTCCTTCAGAAGGCCGATGAGGGTGCCCCAGGCGGGCAGGCCGGCGATGAAGGATTTGGTGCCGTCGATGGGATCGAGCGCCCACACATAGGGAGCGTCGGTGGCCACATTACCGAATTCCTCGCCGATGATGCCGTGGCCGGGAAAGGTCTCGCGGATCAGGCTGCGCATCACCTGCTCGGCGGCGCGGTCGGCCTCGGTCACAGGGTCGAACGCCTTGCCGCGGCTCTTGTCCTCGACCCCGAGCGAGGTGCGGAAGAAGGGCAGGATCGCCTCCCCCGACACGGTCGCGAGCTTGTGGACAAAGTCGTCGATGGCCACCGCGGTCATGGGTTCCACACTCCGAAGGCGCGCGCATCCGCCAAGGATGCGCCGAAACAAGGGCCGCCATGCCCAACGCACCGTGACCCCGCCTCAGGACATGCAGCGGAACACGAGCGGGATCAAGCCCGTT
This sequence comes from Xanthobacter agilis, assembly GCF_021730435.1. Classification (GTDB taxonomy): domain Bacteria; phylum Pseudomonadota; class Alphaproteobacteria; order Rhizobiales; family Xanthobacteraceae; genus Xanthobacter; species Xanthobacter agilis. The sequence continues at coordinate 102,951 of NZ_JABWGX010000010.1, read as the reverse complement.
CGGACCGCGACCGCTTCCGCGCCACTGGCTTGTTTGCGTGCACACAGGCGCGCCCGTCGGATCAAGGAATAGGCAGCGCTGTCAAAGGGGTGCGGCAACAGTATTTTTCGAGCCCGTAGGTGCCTAAACAATCTGCGATCGCATGGCTTGATGGAAATGCCCGATACTCGCATATTGATGCAGCGCGGCATTGCCTATCGCGATGCCGCTGCCCTCCTTGGGCGTTTCCTCCCTAGACTTGGGCCGCTCCCTTCGGGTGAGCGGCCCCTTTCCTTTTTGGCGACCCCATTGGGCGGGCTCGCATTTTGGGCGGCCCTTTGAGACGCCGCCGCACCGATCCATCATCCACTTCCGCCCACGGTCCGCGACGCCCCGCAGCACACAGCTGCCGCCTGGGCGACCATCCCATGCGGCCACGGCATCCCACACCATAGAGGCCTCAACGCGAGAACAGGGCGCAGAGAACGGGGCGCACCACCGCGCGACGTTCGCCGCGCCGGCTACGCCCGCCATGATTTGCGATTCGGATGTGGATGCCCTCAGCTCCCGCCCGAACCTGGGTGGGCACCGCGTCCAGCGGTCCGCAAACGATCAAAAAACTCCAATATTTTCAATATGATACACAAAATTACGCAGATGCGACAAACGGGCACTTGATTTTTGGCGCCGCACTCGGCTATTTGTGCAGTGCGACATGGCGATTGGCGTCGCTGTGTCGCTGCCCTCCTTGGGCGTTTCCTCCCTAGACTTGGGCCGTTCGCCTACGCGGACGGCCCCTTTCTTTTTTGGTGCCCAGAACATTTTGTCTGGTCACAGGCGGCGGAAACATCCGCGCCAAAACTCCTCCGCACAAGGCCGTTGACGTTGCCCGCGCCGGGTTCTCCGCCCTTCGCGCCGAGCCTTCGACCCCCCGACCCATCCTCGCCACCCAGGTGCGCGACGGATCACGCGCAGTCCGCATGGCAGACCCGTCACGCCATCGCTGTCGGGATTCTTCTGTACACCGAGATGGCAGCGAACGATCGTCCGTGCAACCGAACGTCTTGGCCGCGTCAAATTCGTATATCTGCCATTCAAAAAACGCAAGGCACGTTTTGCGGATTTGCGCAGCTTGTCACGCGGACGTCGCCAATAGGGACCTGGGCAGGACCTGGGCGGAGCTTTCCGCGCGCGGCCTATTCCGCCGCGGCGCGCGGTGCATCCAGCGCCCCGAGCACATGCGCGACCATGCGGGACATGGCTTCGCGGACATCGGCCCGCAACCGATCGAAGCCCGCGCCCCGCAGATAGAGGGCCTCTTCCATGTAGAGACCGCGGTTCACTTCGATCTGCACCGCATGCAGACCGGCGGCGGGGTTGCCATAATGCTCAGTGATGTAGCCGCCGGCATAGGGCTTGTTGCGCAGCACCCGATAGCCGGCCGCCGACAGCTCCCGCTCCAGGGCCGCCGTGATGATGCCCGAGCAACTTGTGCCGTACCGGTCGCCGAGCACGAAATCCGCCCGCATGCTCTCATCGCGGGTGGAGGTCGAAGGCATGGAATGACAGTCCACCAGCACCGCCAGGCCGAACCGCCGCTGGGTGCTGGCGATCAGCCGCCGCAGCGCCTGATGATACGGCTTGTAATAGGTCTCGATGCGCTCCAACCCCTCGGCCACGGTGAGCCGGCGCGGATAGATCTCCTGCGCGTCGCCCACCACGCGGGCGATGGTGCCAAGCCCGCCCGCCACCCGCACCGAGCGGGTGTTGGCATAGGGCGGCAGCCGTCCCTCGAACATGCGCGGGTCGAGCTCATAGGGCTCGCGGTTGAGGTCAAGGAAGGAGCGCGGGAACAGGGCCCGCATCAGCGGCGCCCCGGCGTTCACCACGTCCTCGAATAATTCATCCACGAAGCTGTCTTCCGACCGGCGTAACGTGGCAAAGTCCAATCGCGTCTGCGCAACGAAGCTCGTGGGGTAGACGCGGCCCGAATGGGGGGAGTTGAAGATGAACGGCCCGGTGGCGGCCTCGAGCCCCAGGATCTCAAAAGCGGGATCTATGGTTTCGGCGAGGCAGGCGGTCATCGGGCGCGGTGAAACTCCGGAAGGATTCTAAATGCTTGTTCCGTCTTCATGATGCCCGCCGGAGGGGGGGCTTGTGAAGGGGGCGCGGCACTTTCACTCCGAATTTACCCGATTGGGCGAGACACTCGCATGGGTTCCGGCCGTGACGGCGGGACTTCCGGCCTACGATTGATCAGGGGAAACGGCGTGTCCAAGATCCTGCTCGCCGAAGACGACAATGACATGCGGCGCTTCCTCGTGAAGGCGCTGCAGAATGCCGGCTATTCGGTAGCTTCCTACGACAATGGCAAATCCGCCTATGAGCGGATGCGCGAGGAGCCGTTCGAGCTCCTCCTTACCGACATCGTCATGCCGGAGATGGACGGCATCGAGCTGGCGCGCCGCGCCACCGAGCTCGATCCCGACCTCAAGGTGATGTTCATCACCGGCTTCGCCGCCGTCGCGCTGAATGCCGACGGCGACGCGCCGGCCGAGGCCAAGGTGCTCTCCAAGCCCTTCCACCTGCGCGACCTGGTGTCCGAGGTGGGCAAGATGCTGGCCGCCGCATGACCCCAGCTTCGGCATTCCCGCGCCCGCAAAAAGGCAGGAATCCCGAGATATATCAGTGCGATAATTTGATTTTGAGCGGACCACCCCCAAGCTTCGCTCAAAAACCGCCGTCAGCGCCTTGCCTCCGCCGCGCGGAGCCGATATAGAGGCGCCTCCTGCAGGTGGGGCGCGTAGCTCAGCGGGAGAGCACTACGTTGACATCGTAGGGGTCACAGGTTCGATCCCTGTCGCGCCCACCATCCCTTTTCCAATGATTTTCCGGTCGATCCCCAAGCGTCCGGGTCAGTGTCCTGGCGGCGGGCGGCGCTTCGCGGCGGGCACGCGGTGGCATCCCGGTCCATTTTCAAGCGGCGGTGATTGACGCTCGGACGGCAGGGCGCCATCTGCGCGGTGGAGGTGAGCCGAATGACGATTTCGCCAGACATGCCGCCGCCCGCCCCGGCGGACCATCCCCCCGTCGCCTACGGACGGATCGGGGTGCTGATCGTCAATCTCGGCACGCCGTCGGGCACGGACTATTGGTCCATGCGGCGCTATCTGAAGGAATTCCTCTCCGATCGGCGGGTGATCGAGGTGAATCCCCTGGTCTGGGCGTTCGTGCTCAACGCCATCATCCTCACCACCCGGCCCAAGGCCAAGGGCCGAGACTACGCCAAGATCTGGAATACGGCGCGCGACGAGGGGCCTTTGCTCACCATCACCCGCGCCCAGGCCGAGGCGCTGTCGGCGCGCCTCGCCACGCGCGATTCGCGGCTGGTGGTGGATTTCGCCATGCGCTATGGCGCACCCTCCATCGCGGACCGGCTCGCGGCGCTCCAGGGCGCGGGATGTGAACGCATCCTGATCGTGCCGCTCTATCCCCAATATGCCGCCGCCACCACCGCCACCGTCGCCGACAAGGCCTTCGACGCGCTGAAGACCATGCGTTGGCAACCGGCCGCCCGCATCGCCCCGCCGTGGCATGACGACGGGGTCTATATCGACGCCCTGGCCGAGGATCTCGAACGGCATCTGGCGGCGCTCGATTTCGAGCCGCAGGTGATTCTCGCCTCCTTCCACGGCATCCCCAAGTCCTACCACCTGAAGGGTGATCCCTATGCCTGCCAGTGCGCCAAGACCGCGCGGCTGCTGCGGGCGCGGCTCGGCATGGGAGAGGACAAGCTGCGGCTCACCTTCCAGTCGCGATTCGGGCGGGAAGAGTGGCTCCAGCCCTACACCGACGCCACGGTGAAGGCCCTGGCCGAAAGCGGGGTGAAGCGCATCGCCGTGTTCAATCCCGGCTTCGTGGCCGACTGCCTGGAGACCCTGGAGGAGATCGGCGTCGAGAATCGCGACATTTTCCTCGCCCATGGCGGCGAAAAGTTCGCCGCCATCCCCTGCCTCAATGCGGGCGAGGCGGGCCTGCGCGTGCTGGAGCATGTGGTCGTCCGCGAATTGTCCGGCTGGATCGCCGGCTGAGCACCGACCGGAGGGGAACCGCCCTCACACCGGGCGGCGGTCGTCGATGGTCTTGGCGTCGGCCGGCAGGCTCCCGGGCGCGATGAGGGCAAGGCGCCCGCGCAGCTTGGTGGTGGCGCGCAGATCCTCCAGCAGCGCCTCCTGCGCGAGGGCCGCGGCATCCGCCACCTCCACTTCCAACAGCATGTCGTCGGCATCGCCGATCCGTTCCACCACCAGGCGCGCCCGCGTGACGGCGGCGTGCTTCTTCACCGCCGCGCTCACCTGCACCGGATGCACGAACATGCCGCGGATCTTGGTGACCTGATCGGCGCGTCCCATCCAGCCTTTCAGCCGCACATTGGTGCGTCCGCACGGGCTCAGGCCCGGCAGCACCGCGGACAGATCGCCGGTGGCGAAGCGCACCAGGGGATAATCGGCATCGAACAGGGTCACGACCACCTCGCCGACCTCGCCGACGCCTTCCACCGGATCGCCGGTGCCCGGACGCAGGATCTCCACGAGGCACCCCTCGTCCACGATCATCCCCTCCTCCGCCTCGCTCTCATAGGCCACGAGACCAAGGTCGGCGGTGCCGTAGCATTGGCGCGCGGTGATGCCGGCCGCCTTCAGCTCGGCCCGATGGGCCGGGAGGAAGGCCTCGCCCGTCACCAGCGCCTTCTTGAGGGAGGAAATGTCGGTGCCGCTCTCGCGCGCCTTGTCCACCAGGATCTTCAGGAACGAGGGCGTGCCGCCATAGCCGTCGGGGCGGATATCGGCGATGGCGCGCAATTGCAGGTCGGTCTGGCCCACCCCCGCCGGCACCACGGCGCAGCCGAGCGCATGGGCGCCGCCCTCGATCATCGAGCCGGCCGGGGTGAGGTGGTAGGAAAAGGAATTGTGCACGATCTCGCCGGCACGAAAGCCCGCGGCATGGAGCGCGCGAGCAAACCGCCAGAAGTCAGGGCCATGGCCTTCCGGGTCATAGATCGGCCCCGGCGACATGAAGATGCGGGAGAGCTTGCCCGGCGCCACCGCGTTGAGCCCGCCGAACGGCAAGCTCCGGGGCTGGATCTCCAACAGGTCCGACTTGCGGGTGACGGGGAGCCGCGCCAGCGCCGCCCGGCTGGTCACCGCGCCCGGCTCCACATCCTTGAACAGCGCCGCGAAATAGGCCGACTTCGCCTTGGCATGGGCCACCTGGGCGGCAAGGGCGGCCAGCAGCGCCGTCTCGCGGGCTTCCGGGGCGCGGGTTTCGCGGGCGTCGTAATAGCGGTTCGGATCGGTCATCGCTCGGCCTGTAGGATCGGGTTGGAGCCTTCAATGTGTCTTAGAGCCACCTTTTGCGGCGCTTGAAGCTCTTCAGGTTCTTGAACGACTTGCGCTCCGCGCCACCGCCCTGGCCAAGATAGAATTCCTTCACGTCCTCATTGGTCTGGAGCATCTGCGCGGTGCCATCAAGCACGATCTTGCCCTGCTCCATGATGTAGCCATAGTCGGCCACCGAAAGCGCCAGCCGCGCGTTCTGCTCCACCAGCAAGATGGTCACGCCCAATTCCACGTTGAGCTTCTTGATGATGGCGAACACCTCCTTCACCATCAAGGGCGAGAGGCCCATGGAGGGCTCGTCCATGAGGATGAGCTTGGGCCGCGCCATCATGGCGCGGCCGATGGCCAGCATCTGCTGCTCGCCGCCGGAGAGATAGCCGGCAAGTCCGGTCCGCTCCCTCAGGCGCGGGAAGAACTCATAGACCCGCTCGATGTCGCTCTTCACCTCGTTGTCGTGGCGGGTGAAGGCCCCGAGGCGCAGGTTTTCCAGCACCGTCATGTCGGCGATGATGCGCCGGCCCTCCATGACCTGGAAGATGCCGCGCCGCACGATCTTGTCCGGCTCGATGCCGTTGATCTTCTCGCCCAGGAAGGTCACCGCGCCGCGGGTGATCTCGCCGTCCTCGGTCTTGAGCAGGCCGGAGATGGCCTTCAGCGTGGTGGACTTGCCGGCGCCGTTGGAGCCCAGCAGCGCCACGATCTGGCCTTTCGGGACCTTCAGCGACAGACCGCGCAACACCAGGATGACGTCGTTATAGACCACTTCGATATTGTCCACCGCCAGCAGCGGGGCGGCCCCGGTCTCGGCAACGGGTTCGAGCTTCAATGCGGCGTCGGCCATGGGGGTCTCCGGAATCTGCGCCTTCGGCGAAGGGGCGCCGCCGGGTGCGGCGGCGCCCACAGGCTCACCAGCCCTGCAATTCGGTCTTGCGGGGCAGATCGACGGTGGCGACCTTCTCCAGCTTGATGGTGCCGGTCTTGATGAGCTCGGTCACCGAGGCGTCGGTGGGGCCGGTCACCACGGCGCGATAGAGATCGACGCTGGTGGTGGGGCGATGATCGGTGGCGGTCCAGGTGGAGGGCTTGCACACGCCCTCCATGCCCTTCGGCACCCAATCCTTCTTCTGGTACATGCCATCACGGATCTTGACGCCGGTCACGCCGCCGTTCTTGTCCGCCCACTCCATGGCTTCCTTCATGTAGAGGGCGGTGCAGATGGCGGTGAGGTAGTGCACCGGGCGATAGGTGGTGCCGGACGGGTCGGACATCTTGGAGATGGCGCGCGCGGTGGCGAGCCCCGGCGCGTCACCGGCCCAGGTGGTGGCGGTGCGCACCGGGAACACGACCCCGTTCGCCGCCTCGCCCGCCGCCTTCATGGCATTTTCGTCCATGCCCCACACATTGCCGAGGAACTGCACGTCCACGCCGGCGGTCTTGCAGGCCTTCAGCACCGAGATGTTGGAGCCGGCGGTGTTGCCGAGATAGGCGTAGTTCGCCCCCGACTGTTTCAGCGTCAGGCATTGGGGCGTGTAGTCGCCGGGCGTGAGGGCGAAGGTGATGGGGTCGAGCACCTCGAAGCCCAGTTCCTTGGCATAGGCTTCCTCCGCCGCCTTGGGTGAGTTGGGATAGGGATGATTGGCGCCCATGTGCACCCACTTGGGCTTGCCGGGCTTGCCCTTGGCCTTCCAGTCGTCGGCCGCCCATTGCACCATGGCCCGCGCGGCATCGGAATAGGACGGGCCGTAGAAGAAGTTGAAGGGCGCGGCACGCTCGCTCTTCTCGTTCACCTTGCCCTTCGGATCGGTCAGGGAGGCCGAGTAGGACGCCGAGAAATAGGGGATCTGCTCCTTGGTCACCATGCCGACCAGGGCTTCGGTATCCGCCGTGCCCCAGCCCTGGATGGCCACCACCTTGTCGGTGCCCACCCACTTCTTGAAGGCGGCAAGCGCGCGCGGCACCTGGTATCCGTACTCGTTGAAGTCCGAATTGATGGTCTTGCCGTCCACGCCGCCATTGGCGTCGATGAAGGCGATGGTGTCCTGGGTGCCCTGGCCGTAGGGCTGGCCCACGTCCGAGGTGCCGCCCGAATAATCGGCGAGATGGCCGATGTTGATGGTCTGGGCGAGGGCCGGTGCCGCGCCCGCGAGCGCCAGCGTCGAGACCAGCGAGAGTGCGGCGACTTTGGTTGTCTTCATCTTTGTCTCCTTGGCGTTTCCTCGTCAGCGGCGGTTGCTGCCGTCTTGTCTTTGGAAAAATCAGAACGAGAAGGGGTAGAGCTTCCAATAGGTCTTGATCTGGCGCCAGCGGTGGGCGAGCCCGTCGGGCTCGAAGATCAGGAACATGATGATGGCGGCGCCGATCAGCATCTCGCGCATGTAAGTGATGCCGCTCTTCAGATGCAGCGCCTGATCGATGATCGAGCCGGACAGGGCCGAGGCGAGCCAGCCGGTCGCCTCCGGCAGCAGCACCATGAAGACGGTGCCCATGAGCGAGCCCATGATGGAGCCGAGCCCGCCGATGATGATCATGCCGAGGAACTGGATCGAAAAGAGAATATCCAACCCCTCCACCGACATGAACCCCACGTAGTGGGCGTAAAGCGCGCCGCCGATGCCGGCGTAGAAGGACGAGATGCCGAACGCCATGGTGCGATACTTGGCGAGGTTCACGCCCATCATTTCGGCCGACAGATAATGGTCGCGCACCGCGATCAGGGCGCGCCCGTCGCGGGACCGCATCAGGTTGGTCGCACCGAGATACATCACCACCACGAAGAACAGCACCACATAGAAATACTTGTCGTCCCCCGACAGGTCGTAGCCGAACAAAGTGAAGGGCGCGGCAAGAGCGCCATGGGTGCCGCCGGTGAACCATTCGGCGCGCACGAAGAAGTCCTGCAGGATGAACTGGGCGGCGAGGGTGGCGATGGCGAGGTAGAGCCCCTTCACCCGCGCCGCCGGCAGGCCGAAGATGAGACCCACCACCGTGGTCCACAGCCCCGCCAGCACGATGGCGATGGGCACCGGAACGCCCTTGTCCGCGAGATACGCGGAGGCAAACCCACCGAAGCCGAAGAACACCGCGTGACCGATGGAGATCTGCCCCGAGAACCCCACCAATATGTTGAGCCCCAGAGCGGCGATGCCGAGGTATCCGATCTGGATGAACAGGCTCAGCACATAGCGAGAGAAGAAGAAGGGCGCGAAGCACAGGGCCACCACCGCCGCCACGCAGATGAGCATGGTTAAGCGGGTCTGGAAGATGGTCTGATCGGCCTTGTAACTGGTGCGGTAATCGCCGCACGGGCGCATGGTGTTCATGGCCATGGGATCAAACCCTCTCGATGTCGCGGGTGCCGAACAGGCCGTAAGGCTTGATCATGAGAATGATGATGAGGACATAGAAGGGGATGATCTCGTAGAGATTGCCCCATTTGAGGTACTGGCTGTCCACGTATTGGCCGAGATTTTCGAGCAGGCCGACGATGAGCCCGCCCACCACCGCGCCGAAGATGCTGTCGAGGCCGCCGAGAATGACCGCCGGAAACACCTTGATGCCGAAGTAGGACAGCGCCGACGACACGCCGTTCACCATGCCCACCACGACACCCGCCACCGCCGACACCGCCGCCGAAATGCCCCAGGACAGGGCGAACACCTGCCGCACCGAGATGCCGAGCGATTGCGCCACCTGTTGGGAAAAGGCGGTGGCTCGCATGGCGAGGCCCATCTTTGAATACTTAAAGAACCAGGCAAAACCGGCCATGATGGCGAGGCTGACGCCGGTGGACATGAGATAGGCCGTCTGCACCTGGAGGCCCAGGACATTCACCTTGTCCACCGGGAAGATCGGCGGGAACGGCTGGGCGAAGGTGCCGAACATCCACTTCATCAGCGCCTGGAAGAAGATGGACATGCCGATGGTCACCATGATGACCGAGATGATCGGCTCGCCGATGAGCGGGCGCAGAATGACCATCTGCACCGCCATGCCGAAGGCCATCATGAAAACGACGGCGATGAGGAAGCCCCAGAAGAAGGGGATGTTCCAGGCGGTGAGCAGCCACCAGCAGACCCAGGCGCCGATGAGCAGAAATTCGCCCTGGGCGAAGTTCACCACCTGCGACGCCTTGTAGATGAGCACGAAGCACATGCCCACCACGCCGTACAGCGTGCCGATGATGAGCCCGTTGATGATGAGCTGAAGCAGAAGCTGGGATTGCATCAGAATATTTCCGCGATCGCCCTCTCCCGCAGGCGGGGGAGGGTTGGGAGGGGGCGGGAGCGGCGCGGTGGGGCGTCGGCTGCGGGACTGTCGGGGAGGGGCACTTGCCCCCTCAAGAAGGGCACTTGCCCCCTCAAGAAGGGCACTTTCCCCCTCCCTATCCCTCCCCCGCAGGCGGGAGAGGGGGCATCAACGTGCGGGTGGATGGCACCGCGGATCATGCCGCCCTCCGCGATCCGCCGGGCGCGGGCGCGCCGAGGTCGATCACGTCGAGCGTGGTCCGCACCCGCTGCTTGGAGCCGTCCTGGAAGGTGATGGTGGTGTCCACGTCGATCACCGCGTCGCCGGCATACATGGCATCGATGATCGTGCCGTAGCGCTCGTTGACGACGCCGCGGCGCACCTTGCGGGTGCGCGTCAGCTCGCCGTCGTCGGCGTCCAGTTCCTTGTAAAGCAACAGGAAGCGGCCGATGCGCTGCTTTTCCGCCAGGGTCTTGTTCACCTCCTCCACCTCGCGTCGCAGCAGCGCGATGACCTCGGGCTTGGCCGACAGGTCGGTGTAGGTGGTGAAGGCAATGCGGTTCTTCTCCGCCCATTTGGAGACGATGGAGAAGCGGATGCAGAGGAGCGCGGCAAGACCCTCCCGCCCATCGCCCAGCACCACCGCTTCCGCCACATAGGGCGAGAACTTCAGCTTGTTTTCGATGTATTGCGGCGAGAAACGATCTCCATGGGCGGTCTTGGCCATGTCGCGCACGCGGTCGATGACCACGAGATGGCCTTTATCGTTGAAATAGCCGGCGTCGCCAGTGCGCATCCAGCCGGCTTCCGCGAACGACTTCCGCGTCTCGTCATCGTTGCGGAAATAGCCGGTGAAGCAATTGGCGTGGCGCGTCACCACCTCGCCCAGGCCGTTGGGATCGGGATCGTCGATGCGGATCTCCACCCCGTCGAACGGCACGCCGACCGTGTCGAAATCCACGTCTCCGGCCTTGTGCAGCGTATAGGCGCCGAGCAGTTCCGTCTGGCCGTAGAGCTGGCGCATGGGCACGCCGAGGGCCAGGAAGAACCGGAAGGTGTCGGGGCCCAGCGCCGCGCCTCCGGTCGCCGCCGACTTGAGGTGCGTGAAGCCGAGCCGGTCGCGCAGGGCGCGGAACAAGATGAAATCCGCCAGCGCCGAGCGCTTGCCCTGGTCCAGCGCCTTCAGCCCCAGCTTCATCCCAAGCTCGAACATGGCCCGTTTCAGCGCCGAGGAATCCATCATGCGCGAGCGCACGTCGGCGGCGATCTGCTCCCACACCCGCGGGGCAAACAGCACGAACGAGGGGCCGATCTCCCGCATGTCGGCCATCAGCGTCTCCGGCTCCTCCACGAAGTTCACCTTCATGCGGGAAATGAGGGCCTGACCGAAGGCGTAGATCTGCTCCATGATCCACGGCATCTGCAGCACGCTGACGTATTCGTCCGCGGGCCCGCGCGGGTCCATGTCGAGATAGGCGCGGCAATGCTTCAGCACCGCGCCGGCTGTGAGCATGGCGAGCTTGGGATGGGAGGTGGTGCCCGACGTGGTGCACAAGATCGCCACGTCCGCCCCCTGCCCGAGGCTGACGAACCGGGCGTAGCGGTTGGGGTCCTTGGCGGCGACGGCGCGGCCGCGCTCCTCCAGGGCCTTCAGGCCGATGAGGCGCGGGTCGTCATATTTGCGGATGCCGCGCGGGTCCGAATAGACGATGTGGCGGACGGTGGGAATCTTGTCGTCCAGCGACAACAGCTTGTCCACCTGCTCCTCGTCCTCGGCGAACACCACCGCCACGTCCGCATAGGTGACGAGATAGGCCACTTCGTCCGCCAGCGCGTCACGGTAGACGCCGAGGCTCATGCCGCCGAGCGCGTGGGCCGCGATCTCGCCCATGAGCCATTCGGGACGGTTGTCGCCCAGGAGGGCGACCACGTCGCCCCGCCGGACGCCCAGGCTTTCAAGGCCGAGGGTGATCGCCTCCACCCGGTCGGCCACGTCCTTCCAGGTGTAGGAGATCCAGATCCCGAGATCCTTTTCCCGCAGCCAGATGTCGTCGGGATGCTTGGCGGCGTTGCGCGCCAGGAGCTTTGGAAACGTGTCGTGCTGGGTCACGTCCGGCCAATCGTGGACGCGATCGCCGGTGGAGCGAGTCATGGAGCGAGTCATGGAGCGAGTCATGGCGGGGGTCATGGCCGTGGTCATGGCATCTCTCACGCGGACAGGGCGGCGGGGGTCGGCTCGTCTTCCAGCAGAGGATCTTCCTCGCCGAGATAGGCCTTGCGCACATGGGGGTCGGCGAGCACGGCGGCGGGTTCGCCCTCCACCAGCTTCTTGCCGAAATCGAGCACCATCACGCGGTGCGAGATGTCCATCACCACCCCCATGTCGTGCTCGATCATGATGATGGTCATGCCCCACTCTTCGTTCAGATCGACGATGTAGCGGGCCATGTCCTCCTTCTCCTCGAGGTTCATGCCCGCCATGGGCTCGTCGAGCAGAATGAGCTTGGGTTCCAGCGCCACCGCGCGGGCCAGCTCCACCCGCTTGCGCAGGCCGTAGGACAAGGTGCCGGCGGTGGCCTTGCGCACATGCTGGATGTCGAGGAAGTCGATCACCTCCTCCACCTTGCGCCGGTGCTCCAGTTCTTCCTTCTGCGCGCCGCCGAACCAGTAGAGCGCGCCGGAGAAGAGGTTGTTCTTCAACAGATGGTGGCGACCCACCATGATGTTGTCGAGCACGCTCATGTGGCTGAACAGAGCAAGATTCTGGAAGGTGCGGCCGATGCCGATGGCGGCGCGCCGGTTCGGCTTCAGGCGGGTGACGTCCGCGCCGTCGAACACCACCCGGCCGTCGCTCGGGGTGTAGCGACCGGAGATGCAGTTCAGCATGGAGGTCTTGCCGGCCCCGTTGGGACCGATGATGGAGAACAGCTCCCCGCGCCCCACATGGAAGCTCACGTCGGTCAGGGCCTTGAGGCCGCCGAAGCGCAAGGAGATATTCTCGACGCTCAGAAGCGCGCGCACGTCCGCAACCGCTTGCGGAACCACCGATGTGGTGCTCAAGCTCGGTCCTCCCTATGTGGCGGGAGAATCGGGCTTTTGCCCCCTCCCCCGTTGTGTGCGCCCCGCTTGGCTGTCCGCTCTTGGCGTTCGGCTTGGCGGCTGGCTCGGCGCATGTGCCCGATCGTTGCGTCAGGCTTAGTGGAAACAATCAAGCGTTCTTTTTTATTCTGGTCAAGCGCCATTTCATGTCGCAGGATGAACTTGCATCGCTGCGATGGTCCGCTCAGTTTAGCGGCCTTGATCGGAGCGGGGCTCACGCCGCCGCGTGATTCGCTTTTCCGGGCCGGGGCACCCCGGCCGTTCAACGTCTTGAAGGCCATGGCGCGCACCATCGGTTCCAATGGCACCCGCACCGCCGAGGCGATCCGCCAGGCCGGGGTGCACCTCATCTACAAGCATGGCTACGAGGCCATGAGCCTGCGCCAGCTCGCGGCGGAGGTGGGCCTGCAATCCGGCTCGCTCTACAAATATTTCGAGAACAAGCAGAACCTCCTGTTCGACATCGTGCGCGAGCATATGGAGGACCTGATCGCCAAGGCCGAGGCGGATCTCGACGGCGTCACCGATCCCCTCGCCCGGCTGAAGGCCTTCACCGCCTTCCATCTGCGCTATCACATGACGCGCATGGCCCACGTCTTCATCGCCAACATGGAGATCCGGTCCCTGGAGGACGAGCACCGCGCCGTCATCATCGCCCAGCGGCACCGCTACGAAGGCCTGCTGGAAGACATCCTGCGCCGCGGCGCGGCGGCCGGAGCGTTCGAGGTGAACGAGCCGAAGGTGGCCACCTATGCCATCATCTCCATGCTGACCGGCATCTGCATGTGGTACCGGCCGGAAGGGCGGCTCTCCCAAGATGACCTCGTCGATATCTATACGGGGCTGGTGGTGGGCGGCGTGACCGGAGCCGGACACACCCGCGCCGCGCCTTCCGCGCATGGCCTTCGGACCCCCCTTGCCACGATGCCCATTGCCACGATGCCCATTGCCACGATGCCCATTGCCGCGTTGCCCCTTCCCGCGTTGCCCCTGGAGGCACCGGTCGACGATGCGGCCATCGCCAAGCCGGTGAAGGGTGGGCGCAAGGGCCCAGCCAAGGATGCCGCCAAGGGAACGACCAAGGACAAGACGCCGGGCGGACCACGGGCCGCCCCGGCACGGGCCAGAAGCTGACCCAGCCCTGCGCCGCGGCCTCAGGCGAGAACGCTGCCGCGCCGTGCAATGAGCTGCAAGACAAAGGGAAACTCTGCTGCCGGGAGGTGACGCCCTGGACGGGCATCCCCCAGCGGAAGGCTGAAACGCCCCTTCCAAAACCACTTGCATGCCTCGGAAAAAAACGTACGATCGTTTCCAAGCCGACGACGATCGGCATGGAGGACGCGCCCGACCGCCCCGGCAGGTCTTTGCCGGCAGAGGCTTTTCGCCTGCTGCGCAGGGGCGTTGCGGCGTGCCGTCCTCCCGAACCCCCGGCCGCGCTCACGCGCGCTTAGGACGAGGCCGCTCATGGCGATCATCGAGGACGCGGTGGACCGCCGCTCCGACGCATTCCGCCGCAATAGTCAGGCGCTGGAGCAATCCGTCGCCGACCTCCGTGCGAAGGTCGAACACGTCTCCGAAGGCGGCGGCGAGGTGGCGCGCGAGCGGCACCTGAAGCGGGGCAAGCTGCTCCCGCGCGATCGCATCCGCACCCTGCTCGACACCGGCTCGCCGTTTCTGGAGCTCAGCCAGCTCGCGGCCTTCGGCATGTATGACGACGAGGTTCCGGCGGCGGGCATCATCACCGGCATCGGCCGCGTGTCGGGCCGCGAATGCGTCATCGTCGCCAACGACGCCACGGTGAAGGGCGGCACCTATTACCCGATGACCGTCAAGAAGCACCTGCGCGCCCAGACCATCGCGCGGGAAAACCATTTGCCCTGCATCTATCTGGTGGATTCCGGCGGCGCCAATCTGCCGAACCAGGACGAGGTCTTTCCCGACCGCGAACATTTCGGCCGCATCTTCTTCAATCAGGCCCACATGTCGGCGGACGGCATCGCACAGATCGCGGTGGTCATGGGCTCGTGCACGGCGGGCGGGGCCTATGTCCCGGCCATGGCGGATCAGTCCATCATGGTGAAGAATCAGGCCACCATTTTCCTGGGCGGCCCGCCTTTGGTGAAGGCCGCCACCGGCGAGGTGGTGACGGCCGAGGAGCTGGGCGGCGCGGATGTCCACACCCGCACCTCCGGCGTCGCCGACCACATGGCGGAAAACGACGCCCATGCCCTCGGCATCGCCCGGTCCATCGTGGCGGACCTCAACCACACCAAGGTCCACAGTCTCGACCTGCGCGAGCCGCGCCCGCCACTCTACGACGCGCGGGACATTTACGGCATCGTCTCGGCGGACCCCAAGCAGCCGTTCGATGTCCGCCAGATCATCGCCCGCGTCGTCGATGGCTCCGAGTTCGACGAATTCAAGCCGCTGTACGGGCCGACCCTGGTCACCGGATTTGCCCGCATCTTCGGCTATCCGGTCGGCATCGTCGCCAACAACGGCATCCTGTTCTCGGAAAGCGCGCTGAAGGGCGCCCACTTCGTGGAATTGTGCGCCCAGCGCAACATTCCTCTCGTGTTCCTGCAGAACATCACCGGCTTCATGGTGGGGCGCAAATATGAATCCGGCGGCATCGCCAAGGATGGCGCCAAATTCGTCACCGCGGTGTCGTGCGCGGCGGTGCCCAAATTCACCGTGGTCATCGGCAATTCGTTCGGCGCCGGCAATTACGGCATGTGCGGGCGCGCCTTCGACCCGCGCTTCCTGTGGATGTGGCCCAATGCCCGCATCTCGGTGATGGGCGGCGAGCAGGCGGCCGGCGTGCTCGCCCAAGTGAAGCGCGACGGGCTCGAGGCCCGCGGCGGCAAATGGACCGGCGCGGAGGAAGAGGCGTTCAAGGCGCCGATCCGCGCCCAATATGAGCGGCAGGGCCATCCCTATTACTCCTCGGCCCGCCTGTGGGACGACGGCGTGATCGACCCGGCCGACACCCGCATGGTGCTGGCGCTCGCCCTCTCCGCATCCCTCAACGCCCCCGAGCAGGAGACGCGCTTCGGCGTGTTCCGCATGTGATGGCGGCCGCGAACCCCATCGGGAGGCGCCCGTGAGCCTCATCGCCACCACCGAAGACGGCGTCCGCGTCCTCACCCTCAACCGGCCGGAGGTGCGCAACGCCTTCGACGACGCGCTCATCGCCGCACTCACCGCCGCCTATGCGGCGGCCATCGCCGACCCCGCCGTGTGGGCCATCCTGCTCAAGGCCGAGGGCAAGAGCTTCTGCGCCGGCGGCGACCTCAACTGGATGCGCCGCATGGGCGCCTACACCCACGCCGAGAATCTCCAGGACGCGGAGAAGCTCGCCGCCCTCATGCGCACCATCGACCTCTGCCCCAAGCCCACCTTGGCGCGGGTGCACGCCTCCGCCTTTGCCGGGGCGACCGGGCTCATCGCCGCCAGCGACATCGTGGTGGCGGTGCCGGAGGCCGAGTTCGCGGTGACCGAGGTGCGCATCGGCCTCATCCCGGCGGTCATCAGCCCCTATCTGGTCAGGGCCATGGGGGCGCGGCAGGCCCGCCGCTATTTCCTCACCGCCGAGCGGTTTTCTGCGGCGACCGCGCAGGCCCTGGGCCTGGTGCACGAGGTGGTGCCGGCGGACGCGCTCGACGCCGCCATCGCCCGCCACCTCTCCGCCCTCAAGGCGGCGAGCCCGGCCGCGCTCGCCGCCACCAAGGACCTCATCCGCGCCGTGGATCGCCCGCTGGACGATGCGGTGGTTGCCGATACCGCCCGCCGCATCGCCGACATCCGCGCCAGCGCCGACGGCAAGGAAGGTGTCTCGGCCTTCCTCGAAAAACGAAAAGCCCAATGGGGAAAAGGGGAAACCGCATGAGCCGCCCGATCCGCACCCTGCTCGTCGCCAACCGGGGCGAGATCGCGGTGCGCGTCATGCGCACCGCCAAGGCCCTCGGCATCACCACCGTCGCCGTGTATTCGCAGGCCGACGCCCATGCCCTGCATGTGGCCGAGGCGGACGAGGCCTATCCCATCGGCCCGGCCCCGGCGCGCGAAAGCTACCTGAGGATCGACGCCATCCTGGAGGCCGCGCGGCTGGCGGGGGCGGATGCCATCCACCCCGGCTATGGCTTCCTGTCGGAGAATGCCGATTTCGCGGAAGCGTGCGAAAAGGCCGGCATCGTCTTCGTCGGCCCGCCCGCCGCCGCCATCCGCGCCATGGGCTCCAAGAGCGCGGCCAAGGCACTGATGGAAAAGGCCGGCGTGCCACTGGTGCCGGGCTATCACGGCGCCGACCAGGACCCCGCCCTGCTCGCCCGCGAAGCGGCGCGCATCGGCTTCCCGGTGCTCATCAAGGCCTCCGCCGGGGGCGGCGGCAAGGGCATGAAGGTGGTGCGGTCGGCGGAAGAGTTTCCGGACGCCCTCGCCTCCGCCCAGCGCGAGGCGAAAAGCGCCTTTGGCGACGACCGGGTTCTGGTGGAAAAATACCTCACCACGCCGCGCCACATCGAGGTGCAGGTGTTCGCCGACAGCCACGGCAACGCCGTCTATCTGCACGAGCGCGACTGCTCCATCCAGCGCCGTCACCAGAAGGTGGTCGAGGAGGCCCCCGCCCCCGGCCTGACGCCCGAGCGCCGCACCGCCATGGGCCAGGCCGCGGTGGAGGCGGCCAAGGCGGTGAACTATGTGGGCGCCGGCACGGTGGAATTCATCGCCGAGGGCGACGCCTTCTATTTCATGGAGATGAACACCCGGCTGCAGGTGGAACACCCGGTCACCGAGGCCATCACCGGGCAGGATCTGGTGGAGTGGCAATTGCGGGTGGCGGAAGGCGCGCCGCTGCCGCTGCGGCAGGAGGAAATCCCCCTGAAGGGCCACGCCATCGAGGTGCGCCTTTACGCGGAGGATCCGGCGCGGGACTTCCTGCCCCAGGTGGGTACCCTCGACCATCTGGTGCTGCCGGTGCATGTGCCCGGCACCCGCGTCGATACCGGCGTGCGGGCGGGAGACACGGTGTCCATCCATTACGACCCGATGATCGCCAAGATCATCGTCGCCGGCGCCGACCGTTCGGAGGCGGTGGGCCGCCTGCAGGCCGCGCTCGCCGCCACCGAGGTGGTGGGGCTCGCCACCAACCGGGTGTTTCTGAAGGCCATCGCCGCCCATCCGGCCTTCGCCGCGGCGGAGCTCGACACCAATTTCATCGCCCGCCACCATGGGGACCTGCTGCCGGCCCCGCGGCCGGCCGGCAACCCGGTGCTGGCCCTCGCCACCCTCGCCGTGCTGATGGAGGAAGCCCGCCAGTCGGCCGAGGCGGTGGATGCGGCGGACCGGTTCTCCCCCTGGGGCCGGGCGCCGGGCTGGCGGCTCAACCGCGACGCCCATGTGGACCTCACCTTCCAGGATCCCCATCTGGAGGGCCGCACCGTGGTGCGCGCCCACTTCAAGCCCCACGGCTTCGTGCTGGACCTGCCCGGCGGCCGCATGACGGTGGAGGGGGAAAGCGACGCGGATGGCCATCTCTCGGCCCGGCTCGACGGGGTGAAGCTGTCGGCCCGCGTCATCCACTCCGGCAATCTGCTCACGGTGTTCGTGCGGGGCGGGGAGTTCCAGGTGGAGTTCATCGACCCGCGCCTCGCTTCGCTGGCTGCCACTGGCACCGCCGGGCGGCTGGTGGCGCCCATGCCGGGCACCATCATCCGCATCGCGGTGGAAGCCGGGCAGGAGGTGATGAAGGGCGCGCCCTTGGTGGTGGTGGAGGCCATGAAGATGGAGCACACGGTGGCCGCCCCCCGCGACGGGCGCATCAAGGCGCTCAACTTCGCCGTGGGCGACCTGGTGGACGAGGGCGCGGAACTGCTCGTTCTGGAGGACGCGTGATGGGCCGGGCCTCTTACGTCCGCATTGTCGATGTGGGGCCGCGCGACGGGCTCCAGAACGAGCCGGGCCTCGTGCCGGTGGAGGCCAAGGTGGCGCTCATCGACGCCCTCGGCGCGGCCGGGCTCCCAGCGATCGAGAGCGGCTCCTTCGTCTCGCCCAAATGGGTGCCGCAGATGGCCGACACCGCCGCCGTGCTCGCGCGCATCCAGCGGCGCGAGGGGGTGCGCTATCCGGTGCTCACGCCCAACCTGAAGGGGCTGGAACTGGCGATCACCGCCGGGGTGAGCGAGGTGGCGGTGTTCGCCGCCGCCTCGGAGGCGTTCAGCCTGAAGAACATCAACTGCACCATCGCCCAAAGCCTCCAACGGTTCGCGCCGGTGATGGATCTGGCGCGGGCCAACGGCATCGCCGTGCGCGGCTATGTGAGCTGCGTGCTCGGCTGCCCCTACCAGGGCGCGGTGCCGGTGGCCAAGGTGGTGGAGGTGTCCGAGGCGCTCGTCGCCATGGGCAGCTACGAAGTCTCCCTCGGCGACACCATCGGCGTCGGCACGCCCGACAAGGCGAAAGCCATGGCGCGGGCGGTGGCCGACCAGATCGGCACCGATCGCACCGCCCTGCATTTCCACGACACCTATGGGCAGGCGCTGGCCAATGTGCTCGCCGGCCTGGAGCTGGGCATCGCGACGGTGGATGCCTCGGTGGCGGGGCTCGGCGGCTGTCCCTATGCCAAGGGCGCCTCGGGCAATCTCGCCACCGAGGACCTCGTCTACATGCTGGACGGCCTGGGGGTGGAGACCGGCATCGACCTCGACCGGCTCGCCGCCGCCGGGCGCGCCATCACCGCCGCCCTCGGCCGGGCGCCCACCTCCCGCGTGGCCCAGGCGCTGGCGGCCAAGGCTCCCGCAGCCACGCCCGGATAGCCCCAAGCGGACCGGCGGCGCGCCGGCTCTCTCCGTTCGCGGGGAGACCCACGGCCGCCCCCGGTGCACGAGGTCCGCAAGGCCCGCCGCCGGGATCAGCCGCGTGCGCCCAAGGCGTCCAGGACATCCTCCAGCTCCACGGCCGCCCCGCGCCGCGGGTCGTAATAGCGCGACTGGAGGATGTAGGCGGCGTGGAAGACCTCCGCGACCGTGCGCCGCCGCGTCCGGCGCGGGATGTCCGCATGGTCCTGCGTGAAGCCCCAGCCCGCATAGAAGGGCACGCCGTGGCAATGCACCTTCTTGCCGGCGAGGCACGCCTCGAAACCCAGATGCGCGCTCACCACGAACACCTCGTCCACCCCCTCCAGCAGGGCATAGGAATTGGCATCGATGGTGACGACGTGGACGTTGGCCGCGCCCTGCAGGGCGGCGAGCCGGTCCGGCGCCAGATGACCCGCCTCCGGAGCGCCCCCGGCACCGGCACACGCCTTGACGATGATGTCGCACCCTTCGCCACGCGCCAGGGCATCGTCCAGCATCCGCGCGAAGGCGGCTTTGTCCGCGAGACCCAGGGTCACGGCCGGATCGCCAAGCGGCTGGTCCACCACCAGGATCTTGCGCACGCCCGGACGGCCGACCGGCGACAGGGCATCGCCGCCGCCGGTCTTGGTGAGCCGCCCGGTGACGATCCGGTCCATGGCGGCCTGCGCCCGCGCGCGCTCCGGCGCGCTCAGCTCCGGCCCGTCGGCCAGCCACCGCTCCAGCCGCGAGGCGTCGGTGGCATCGTAATAGGCGGTGGTGTCGTCGAGGATGAGGGACACCGGGCCGATGAACCCCTCCTCCACCACCGCCACCGGCCGGCCGATGGCGCGGGCGGCCTCCCGCTGGCGATCGGCGACCGCGCTCGCATCGGCGCCCCACTGGAGGAACAGATCCACCGAGGCGATGGCGCGCAGCCGGTTCACCCCCGCCCCGCTGTCCACCCGCGTGCGCGCATGGAGCAGCCCCAGAAGATGGGGCTGGCGTTCCGGGGACAGGGCCGCCACCGGCGGCACGCCGACCACGTCGATGGTGTCGCGCGCGAACAGCCGCGCGATGGCGTTGGGCCGCAAGGTCAACACCGTCTCATCGGCGGCAAGGGCCGCAAGATAGGCGCTGATGCGGGCCGATGCGCGCCCGTCGAAGCTGCCGATGCCGAACATGTCGGCGGCCCAGGCCAGCCCCTCCGGCGGATAGTCCCAGCCCCGCGCCAGCATCACATCGAGCTTCGCCGCCATCCCCGCGGCATCGGTGACGGCGGGAATGCCCACCTTCTCCCAGACCTGGTCGAATTCCAGATATTTCATGGAAAGGGCCGGCCGGCCCAACAGCACCGCCTCGAACAGCATGGTGCTGTTGATGGACGCCACCGCATCGGCATGGCACACGGCCTCTTCCGGCGGCACCAGATAGCACATGGCATCATCGAAGGCGCCCACCGGCGAACGGGCGAGCCGCGCCCGCAGCTCCGGCCCGAGGACATCGTCCTTGGAGGGCGGCAGCCGCACCAGCAATTGGCACCCGTGCCCCTCCGCATAGGTGAGCAGATCCGCCATGGCCCGGCGCTGCACCTCCAAGGCGACCTCCCGGTCGAGCTGGGAATCGAGCGGCTGCGAGGCGAACACGATCAGCTTGCGCTCGGGCCGCAGACCGAACAGGCGGCAGAACTGCGCCCGCGTCAGCGCCGGCCTGGCATTCACATAAGGATCGAACTTGGGCGCGCCGACAGCGCGGAAGCGATCGGCGGAATAGCCGCGCTCCAGAAAGATGTCCTGCTGGAGGCGGCCCCAGCCCAGCACCACATCCGCCATGGGCAGCGAGGCCTTGGCGGCCGGGTCCCAATAATATTTGTCCCGGTTGATGAACACCGATTCATGGGGAATGAGGATCTTCGGAATCTCCAGATCCTCGCAGACATTGGCGATGATGCGGGTCACCGGCGCCCAATCGAAAGTGAAGATGATGCCGCGAATGTGCCGGCGCACCTGCACCAGCCGCCGCGCCACCAGCCTGCGATAAACATCGGTCTCTTCCAGCGCCACCCGGAAAATCTCCCGCCGGGTGGCATTGTCCTCGACGCCCGTGAACATGTCGAAGGGCGCGAGGGCGTAGCCGGCATGGGTGCCGAGCCGGGCGACCAGGGCATCCGTGTGCTCCGCGATCCACGGTAGATAGAGGAAGACCGGCGTGGGGCCGGAAAGAACCCGCTGCGTCTCCGCCGACACATGCGGGCGATACCAGCCCGGCACGGCGCCCGCCGCCTCGGCCGCGGGCCGCGGCCGCGTCCCGAGCAGGCGCTTCAGGGCCGGAGAGGCATCGGACAGCAGCTTGGCAAGAATGTTCATCTCCGGTCCCTCTCGGCGTCACCGCCCTTTGCCCATTCGGGGCTCACGCCGCCGGCGACCCATCCCCGGCGCCCCATGAAGAAAGGCGCGCGCGCCCAAGCGGCCTTCGCTTCTGGCCCAGGGCGCGGCGCTTGCGCAATCCTCGTCCGGCGCGATCCCCCGCCGGCTCAGGGCAGGATTTCGCGCACACGCTCCATGGGCCGGCAGAGCCGCACGCCCTTCCCGGTGAACACGAACGGCCGCTCGATGAGCGCGGGGTGGGCCACCAGGGCGTCGAGCAAGGCGTCGTCGGAGAGGTCCGGCTTGTCGAGGCCGAGCTCGGTATAGAGCGCGCCCTTGCGACGCACCGCGTCACGCACGGTAATGCCGGCCGCCGCGATGGCCGCCGCCAGCTCCGCGCGGGAGGGCGGGGTTTTCAGATACTGGACAATCTCCGGCTCCAGGCCCGCCTCGCGCAGCACGGCAAGGGTGTTGCGCGAGGTGCCGCAGGACGGGTTGTGCCAGATGGTGACGCGCGACGAGCCGCTCATGAAAGGGTTTCCGGACGACAAATAGAGAGGCGCCGCCGCCAGCGCGGCCCGCGGCCATCAAGCGGCCGCGGGCCGGTCCTGTCAATCGGCGCGCCCGACACGGAACCGCCGCCGCGCGGGTGGCCTGCGGCGGGGAACGCGCCATTGCGTCGCGGCCGTTGCCGAGGCTGCCGCCTCAACCGCTTGCGCCCGGCACCGCGGCCTCGCACCGCTGGCGCCGACGCGCCGGGTCTGGCATGCTCACCCCAGGCAGCGGCAAACCCTTTGCCCAGAGGCCGAGCCATGGCACCTGACGCCGGGAATCAGACGGATAATGACGGGCGCATCGTCGCCCTGCGCGGCGCGGTCATTGACGTCCGCTTCACCGCCGGCGCGCTGCCGCCGGTGGAGGAAGCGCTGTGGGTGGAGGACGCCGCGCGCGGGCGGGTGCTGGCGGAGGTGCAGAGCCATCTCGACCTCCAGACCGTGCGCGCCATCGCGCTCCAGCCCACCTCCGGCCTGAAGCGCGGCGACCTGGTGAAGCGCAGCGGCGGGCCGCTCGCGGTGCCGGTGGGGGAGCATGTGCTGGGCCGCCTCCTGGATGTGGCCGGCAACCTCGGGGACAAGGGGGCCGCCCTGCCCGACGACGTGCCACGCCGCCCCATTCATGCCGCGCCCCCCGCCTTCGCCGACCAGAGCGGGGCCACCGAGATCTTCACCACCGGCATCAAGGTGCTGGACCTCCTGGCGCCGCTTGCCCAGGGCGGCAAGGCGGCCATGTTCGGCGGCGCGGGCGTCGGCAAGACCGTGCTGGTGATGGAGCTGATCCACGCCATGGTCGCGACCTACCAGGGCATCTCCGTGTTCGCCGGCATCGGCGAGCGCTCCCGCGAGGGCCATGAAATGCTGCTCGACATGACCCAATCGGGCGTGCTGGAGCGCACCGTTCTCGTCTACGGCCAGATGAACGAGCCCCCCGGCGCCCGCTGGCGGGTACCGCTGACGGCCCTCACCATCGCCGAATACTTCCGCGACGAGAAACACCAGAACGTCCTGCTATTGATGGACAACATCTTCCGCTTCGTGCAGGCGGGGGCGGAAGTGTCGGGCCTTCTGGGGCGCATGCCGTCGCGGGTGGGCTACCAGCCGACACTCGCCAGCGAGGTGGCGGCGCTGGAGGAGCGCATCGCCTCGGTTGGCGGCGCCGCCGTCACCGCCATCGAAGCCGTGTATGTGCCGGCGGACGATTTCACCGACCCGGCGGTGACCACCATTGCCGCCCATGTGGACTCCACGGTCGTGCTCTCCCGCGCCATGGCGGCGGAGGGCATGTATCCGGCGGTGGACCCCATCGCCTCCTCCTCCATCCTGCTCGACCCGCTGATCGTGGGCGAGACGCACGCCAAGGTGGCCACCGAGGTGCGCCGCATCATCGAGCATTATCGCGAGCTGCAAGACGTCATCTCCCTGCTCGGCATGGACGAATTGGGGGCGGATGACCGCCGCGTCGTGGAGCGGGCGAGAAAGCTTCAGCGCTTCCTCACCCAGCCGTTCGCCGTCACGGAAGCCTTCACCGGCGTGCCCGGCCGCTCGGTGCCGGTGGAAGCGACGGTGGCCGGCTGCAAGGCCATCCTGGAGGGGGTCTGCGACGACTGGCGGGAAAGCTCCCTCTACATGGTCGGCGATCTCGCGGAAGCCCGCGCCAAGGAGGAAGCCGCCCGCAACGCCGCGCCGGGCAGCGCGTCATGAGCCGCGCGCTGACCCTCACCATCACCACCCCCACCAGGGTTCTGGTGGCGGGCCTTGAGGTCCGTGCCGTGCGGGCCGAGGACGAGAGCGGCAGCTTCGGCCTCCTGCCCGGCCACACGGATTTCCTCACCGTGCTGCCGGCCTCGGTTCTGCGCTGGCGCACCGCCGATGACGTGACCCATTATTGCGCCCAGGGTGGCGGCCTGCTGACGGTCGAGGGCGGGACCCGCGTGGCGGTCGCCTGTCGTCAGGGCACGCTGGGCGACGACCTCGCCCGCCTGGAAGAAGAAGTGGAGCGCCTGCGCGCCGCCGAAACCGACATCGCCCGCAAGGCCCGCGTGGAACAGATGCGCCTGCACGCCAATGCGGTGCGCCAGCTCATGCGTTTCCTGCGCCCCGCGCGGCCCGGAACATTCGGCGCGGTCGGCGCCGAGGCGGCCACCACCGATGCGGACGAGGTAGCGTGATGGCGGGGCTCGACCCCCTCGACGCGCCGGAGGACGGCCGCGGTGCCGAGGACCGGATGGCCGCCGCCGCCCGGCAGGCCGCGGATCGGGCCCGGCGCGGGCGGGAGAACCCCGAGCCCTCCCTCGGCGCGCGGCTGGGGCAGATGGGCATCCTGGGCTGGACCATCGTGGTGCCCACCCTCGCCGGCCTGGTGGTGGGGCGCTGGCTGGACGGCGCGTTTCACACCGGCATCATGTTCGCGGCGGCGCTGCTCATGCTCGGGGCGGCGTTCGGCCTGTGGTCGGCGTGGCGCTGGATGCACGGCGCCGTGGGAAAGGATGAGTGACCATGGCGCTGGGCAACCTGATGGCCTCCCTTCTGCCCGCCATGCCCGAGCTGTCGCCACTCGCGGGCGCAGCCCTCGGCCTTGGCGTCGGACTGGTGGCGGGTGGCGCCTATTTCACCGCCCTGTGGTGGAACACGCAGCTTTATCTCGCCGGCGGCCGCGCGCTGCTCGCCATCGCGCTCCAGGCGGCGCGGTTCGCGCTGTTGCTGGGCGCAATGGCCGCGCTCGCCCTCCTCGGCGCGCTGCCGCTGCTGATGGGCGCGGTCGGCCTGCTGATCGCCCGCACGCTGGTGGTGCGGCGGCTGGGAAGGGTGGCCTGATGCAGTCGCCCCTCGTCACCGAAGCCCTGTTCCATCTCGGTCCGGTGCCGATCACCGCGCCGGTCGCGGTCACCTGGGGCATCCTCGCGGTGCTCGGCGGGGGAGCCTTTGTCGCCACCCGTCGCCTGAAGCTCGTGCCCGGCCGGGGGCAGGCCCTGCTCGAGACCATCGTCGCCACCATCGACGCCCAGATCCGCGACACCATGCAGGCGGACCCGGCGCCCTATCGCGCCCTCATCGGCGGCATCTTCCTGTTCGTGCTCACCGCCAACTGGGTGTCGCTCATTCCCGGCCTGGAACCGCCCACGGCCCATATCGAGACCGACGCGGCGCTCGCGCTCATCGTGTTCGCCGCCACCATCGGCTACGGCATCAAGGCACGCGGGCTCGTGGGCTACCTGAAGACCTTCGCGGAACCCACCTGGGTGATGATCCCGCTCAATGTGGTGGAGCAGATCACCCGGACCTTCTCGCTGGTGGTGCGCCTGTTCGGCAACATCATGAGCGGGGTGTTCGTCATCGGCATCATCCTGTCGCTGGCGGGGCTGCTGGTGCCGATCCCGCTGATGGCGCTCGATCTGCTCACCGGAGCGGTGCAGGCCTACATCTTCGCGGTGCTCGCCACCGTCTTCATCGGCGCCGCCGTGAGCGAGGGCGAGGCCCCCGCCCCACGCCGGGACTCTCTTCAGAAGGAGCGCTAGACGCCATGGACAATCTCATCCAAGTGGTCTCCATCGCCTCCGCGGCCCTTGCCGTGTCGTTCGGCGCCATCGGGCCGGCGCTGGGCGAAGGGCGCGCGGTGGCGGCGGCCATGGACGCCATCGCCCGCCAGCCGGAATCCGCCGGCACCCTCTCGCGCACCCTGTTCGTGGGCCTCGCCATGATCGAGACCATGGCCATCTATTGCCTGGTCATCGCGCTCCTGGTGCTGTTCGCCAATCCGTTCGTGAAGTAGCGGCCCATGACGATCGACTGGTGGACGCTCGCGCTGCAGGCGATCAACGTCCTGGTCCTGCTGTATATCCTCTCGCGCTTCCTGTTCCGCCCGGTGGTGGCCATGATGGCGGAGCGGCAGGCGGCGGCCACCCGCGATCTGGATGCCGCCCGTGCCGCGCGCGCGGCTGCGGAGGCCGAGCAGGCGAAGGCCACGGCCGAGACCGCGGTCATTTCCGCCGCCCGCAAGGACCGGCTCGACGCCGCCACCGCCGAGGCGCAGGCGCAAAAGGACGCGCTGCTGGCCACCGCCCGCGCCGAGGCCGAGGCCCTGCGCGCGGCGGCCGCGACCGACATCGCGCGCGCCCGCGCCACCGCCGCGCGGGAGGATGCGGACCGCGCCAGCCGCCTGGCAGTGGACATCGCCGCCCGCCTGCTCGCCCGCGTGCCGGCGGCGCTCCAGGTGTCCGCCTTCATCGACGATCTCGCGGCCGGCGTCGCGGCGCTGCCGGAGGCCTCGCGGGCGGCCTTGGTGGCCGCCGAAGGGCCGCTGCGCCTCAAGGCGCCCCGCCCCCTCACCGATCCGGAGGTGCGTGCCTGCCGGGACCAGCTCGCCGCCGCCCTGGGGCGGGACGTGACCCTTACCCTGGAGGTGGAGCCGGCGCTGATCGCGGGCCTTCAGCTCGACGCGCCCCACGCGGTGGTGCGCAATACCTTCCGGGCCGATCTCGACCGCATCCTCAAGGAGCTGACGCGCCATGGAACACGCCATGGAACATGATGCCGATCAGCCCGCGGCCGTTGAGGAGGCCGATTGGCTCACCCGCGGCCGCGCCGCCGTCGCCCGCGCCGACCTGTCGGTGGAAGCGGAGGCGATCGGCCGGGTGGAACAGGTGGCCGACGGCATCGCCCGCGTCTCCGGCCTGCCCGACGTGCGGCTCGACGAGATCCTGAAATTCGAGGGCGGCCGCATGGGCTTCGCTTTGACCCTCGATATCGACACCATCGGCGCGGTGCTGCTGGACGATGCCGCCGCCATCGCCGCCGGCTCCAAGGTGACCGGCTCGGGCGAGGTGGTGCGGGTGCCGGTGGGCGAAGACCTGCTGGGCCGGGTGGTGGACCCCCTCGGCCGCCCGCTGGACGGCGGCGCACCGATCGCGGCCACCACGCTCCACCCCATCGAGCGGCCGGCGCCGGCCATCATCGCCCGCGATCTCGTGAGCGCGCCGGTGGAAACCGGCGTTCTGGTGGTGGATGCCCTGTTCGCCCTGGGGCGCGGACAGCGCGAGCTCATCATCGGCGACCGGGCCACCGGCAAGACGGCGATGGCGGTGGACGCCATCATCAACCAGAAGCACTCGGACATCATCTGCGTCTATGTGGCGGTGGGTCAGAGGGCGAGCGCCGTGGAGCGGGTGATCGAGGCGGTGAAGGCCCATGGTGCGCCGGAACGCTGCATCTTCGTGGTGGCCTCGGCCGCCGCCGCGCCCGGACTGCAATGGATCGCGCCCTTTGCCGGCTTCACCATGGCCGAATATTTCCGCGACACCGGCCGCCATGCGCTGATCGTGGTGGACGATCTCAGCCGCCATGCCGCCACCCATCGCGAGCTGGCCTTGCTCACCCACGAATCGCCGGGGCGCGAGGCCTATCCCGGCGACATCTTCTATGTGCATGCCCGCATGCTGGAGCGGGCGGCCAAGCTCTCGGCGGAGCTGGGCGGCGGCTCGCTCACGGCGCTGCCGGTGGCCGAGACCGACGCCGGCAACCTTTCCGCCTACATCCCCACCAACCTCATCTCCATCACCGATGGGCAGATCGTGCTCGATTCCCGCCTGTTCGCGGCCAATCAGCGCCCGGCGGTGGATGTGGGCCTGTCGGTGTCGCGGGTCGGCGGCAAGGCGCAGAAGAAGGCCCTGCGCGACGTCTCCGGCCGGCTGCGGCTCGACTATTCCCAATTCCTGGAGCTGGAGATGTTCACCCGCTTCGGCGGCATCTCCGACACGCGGGTGAAGGCGCAGATCACCCGCGGCGAGCGCATTCGTGCCCTCCTCACCCAACCGCGCTTCGCCAATTTGCGCTTTATCGACCAAGTGGCGCTGCTCGCCGCCCTCGCGGACGGGGTATTCGATGCCCTGCCGGCGGAGCTCATCCCCGGCCTGCGGGCGCGCCTGCCCGCAGCGCTCGACCTGAACGGCGGAGCCGAGGCGAGCACGCTCGCGGAAACCGGGCAGCTCGACGCCGCGACCCGGCGGAAGCTCGTCGCCCTGGTGCGCGAACTGGCCCAGGAGATGAGCCAGGAGATGAGCCAGCACCTCATGCGGGAGGTCAAACCGTGACCGAGCGGCTGGTCGACGTCACCCAGCGCATCCGCACGGTGCATCAATTATCGGCGGTCATCAGCGCCATGCGCGGCATCGCCGCCGCCCGCGCGCGGGAAGCGCGGGCCCAGCTCGACGGCATCCGCGCCTATGCCCGCACCATTGCCGGCGGCATCGGCCACGCCCTCGCCTTCCTGCCGCAACCCCTCCCGCCGGAGCCGCCGCACGCTCCGCATCCCGCGCACGCGGGCCATGTCGTCATCGCCCTGTGTGCCGAGCAGGGGTTCGCCGGGGCGTTCAGCGCCCATGTACTGGAGGCCGCGGAGCGGGTGCGGCTGCGGGCACCGGAGCGGCCGTTCACCCTGTTCATCATCGGCGATCGGGGCCTGCTGGTGGCGGAGGAAAAATCCATCCCCTACGCCTGGTCGGCGGCCATGATCAGCCACCCCGATCAGGCGCCCGAGCTGGCGAGCCGCATTGTCGATGCCCTCTATGCGCGCCTCGACGGCGGGCCGCAGGTGAGCCTGCTGCACGCGGTTCCCGGAGACGGGGCCGCCCAGGTGACGGAAAAGCGCTTGGTGCCGTTCGATTTCGCCCGCTTCCCGCTGGCCCGGCACGCGGTGCCGCCGCTCACCACCCTGCCGCCCGACGTGCTGCTGGCGCGGCTCGTGGAGGAATACGTCTTCACCGAGCTGGCAGAAGCCATCATGCTCTCGTTCGCCGCCGAGAACGAGGCGCGCATGCGGGCCATGATCGCGGCCCACGCCAATGTGGACAAGACCCTGGATTCCCTGGTCGCCCGCTCGCGCCAACTGCGCCAGGAGGAGATCACCAACGAGATCGTGGAACTGGCCGCCGCCGCCAGCCGCCCGTAATACCATCGGCCCCGGTCTTTGACCGGTGCCAAGTGGGCACGCTCAAACGCCGCGTGGGCTTGACCGGCGGCTCATGAGCGAGGCTCACGGGGCCTTCGGATCACGCCACCGGTGTAAGCGGCCCGGCTTCCTCGCGGTCCGCGACGGCGTGCCCCACCTGGTCGAGACGGTGGGACACAATGGCGAGCAGCATCGCGATACCGGCCAGGATCGCCCCGATCCACGGCAGGTCCAGGTAGCCGAGGCCCATGGTGAGCCCAACGCCGCCGATGCCGGCGCCGATGGCATTGCCCAGGTTGAACGCACCCTGATTGATGGTGGAAGCGAGGTTCGGCGCCTCCGCCGCCTGCTGCACCACCTGCATCTGCAGCGGCGCCACCAGGGCGAAGGCCAGCGCCCCCCACACGAACAAGGTGATGGCCGCCGGCAAAGGATGGGCGCTGGTGAGCGGGAACACGGCCAGCAGCACCACTTCCACCGCCGTGATGCCGATGACCGTGGGCATCAGGCTGCGGTCCGCGAGCCAGCCGCCGCCGAAATTGCCGACCGTGAGCCCCACGCCGAACACCAGCAGCATGAGCGTCACCCCGTGGGTCGAAACGCCGGTGTGGCTGGTCAGGATCGGCGCGATATAGGTGAACACGCTGAACAGGCTGGAGGAAGCGACGATGGAGATGAGCATCGCCAGTATCACCTGGACCGAGCCGATGGCGCGCGCCTCCCGCTTCAGCTCCACGCGCGGCGCCGGCAGGCTTCGCGGCAGCCACCGCGCCAAGGCGAGCGCGGCGACGATGCCGATGACCACCACCGCGAGGAAGGTATCGCGCCAGGACAACCATTCGCCCATGGCGGTGCCCAGCGGCACGCCCAGCACATTGGCGATGGTGAGGCCGGCGAACATCATGGCGATCGCCTGAGCCTTGCGGCTCGGCGGGGAAAGCTCGGCCGCCACCACCGCGCCAAGACCGAAGAAGGCGCCGTGGCACAAAGCGGTGACGACCCGCGCGCCCATCAGCAGCCAGAAACCCGGGGCGATGGCGCACAAAAGATTGCCGGCGATGAACACGCCCATGAGCAACATCAGCGCATGGCGACGGTTCATGCGCGCGGTGGCGATGGCGAGGAACGGCGAGCCAAAGGTGACGCTCAGCGCATAGCCGGTCACCAGGAAGCCCGCCTGGGGAATGGTCACGCCGAGGTCGGCCGCCACATTTGGCAGCAGGCCGACGATGACAAATTCGGTGGTGCCGATGCCGAAGGAGGCCAGGGCCAGGGCAAGCAGGGCGAGGCGCACGGCTTTCGGCCCGGCGCCAGCGGCGGGGGAGGACGCAACATTCATGAAGAAACACCGGGATTCGGGGCGGACGCCTGGCGATTTCGGCCCCCGCGACCGCCAAAGTGCCGGCATGCCGCGCGCCATCTCAGAACGCGGCGCGAATGTATGCTGGGCCGCAGCGGCACGAAAATGAAATCTGCGACTGGTTTCAAGGCGCCGGAAGAATGCTGGCGCCGGTGTGAACATGAGGTGACGAAGGGATGGCGCACCGTGGCCGCCGCGACACGGCTCGCGAGCCCAAGGGGCCGGCGGGGCAGCTGTTCCGCCGCGACGCTCGAAGAGGGCTCGCCTTTGGCGTGGCGCAGGCTATATTGGCCGCGAATTGACCGGATGGCTTAGAGCTCCATGTTTCGCCTCACCTTGCCTTTGGCGCTCGTCGCCGCGTTCGCCCTCGCGGCGTGCGGCGTGAAGGGGCCGCTTGAGCCCCCGCCGGGCGCGCCCCAGCCGCCCGCGCCCCAGGCGCAGGTGGTGGTGCCGCCTCCCTCCACGAGCGCCGCCGGCTTCCATTCGGCGACCTCCGCCAGCGACATGGCCAGCAGCGCCACGCCCCACGCCGATTGGGAAAAGAGCCAGCAAAGCACCAGTGGCGCCAAGAGCGACCCGCTGAAGGGCGTTGCCCGGCCGAATCAACCCTTCATTCTCGACGGCCTGCTCTAAGGCCGCCGGCGCCCCGCTCCCATGAGCGGCGCGCAATGCGAAGACCTGCGCTCCATGCACCATTTCGACTATCGCAACGGGCGGCTCCACGCCGAGGGCGTGGACCTTGTGACCCTCGCCTCCGAGGTTCGCACGCCCTTCTACTGCTATTCCTCCGCCACCCTGGAGCGGCATTATCGCGTGTTCACGGAGGCATTCGCCGATCGCGAGGCGCTCTTGTGCTACGCGCTGAAGGCCAATTCCAACCAGTCCGTGATCGCCACCCTCGCCCGGCTCGGCGCCGGGGCGGACATCGTCTCGGTCGGCGAGCTGCGCCGGGCGCTGGCGGCCGGCGTGCCGGGCAACCGCATCGTCTTCTCCGGCGTCGGCAAGACCCGCGAGGAAATGGCCGAGGCCATCGCCGCCGGCATCCTCTGCTTCAACGTGGAGAGCGAGCCGGAACTGCATGTGCTGTCCGAGGTCGCCACCGCGCTGGGGCGCACCGCGCCGGTGTCGATCCGCGTCAATCCGGATGTGGACGCGAAGACCCACAAGAAGATCTCCACCGGCCGCTCGGCCACCAAGTTCGGCATTCCCATCTCCCGCGCCCGCGAGGTGTACGATCTCGTGGCGCGCCTGCCGGGTCTCGTCGTGACCGGGGTGGACATGCACATCGGCAGCCAGATCACCGACATGGGGCCGGTGGAAAATGCCGTGGCGCTGCTGGCCGAACTCGCCCGCGACCTGATCGGCGCCGGCCATCGGCTGCACCACCTCGATCTCGGCGGCGGCCTCGGCGTGCCCTATGCGGCGAGCGATCCGGTGCCCCCGCCCCCGTCCGAATACGCGGCCGTGGTGCGCCGGGCCCTCGGCGCGCTCAACCTGCCGCTGGTGTTCGAGATGGGCCGCATGATCGTGGCCAATGCCGGCATCCTCGTCACCCGCGTGATCTATGTGAAGCACGGCGAGGGCAAGACCTTCGTGATCGTGGATGCGGCCATGAACGACCTCATCCGCCCCACCCTTTACGAGGCCCACCACGACATCTTCCCCGTGGCGGAGCCGGCCGCTGACACCCCGGTCATGGTCGCCGACGTGGTCGGCCCGGTGTGCGAGACCGGGGATTTCCTCGCCCTCGACCGCGAGATGCCCGAGGTGAAGCCCGGCGACCTCCTGGCGGTGATGACCGCCGGCGCCTACGGGGCGGTGCAGGCCTCCACCTACAACACCCGGGCCCTGGTGCCGGAGGTGCTGGTGAACGGACCGGTGGCCGCCGTGGTGCGCCCGCGCGTGGATGTCGACGCCTTGATCGCGCTCGACGCCATGGCGCCCTGGCTCGGTTGAGCCCGGGCATGCTCGCCCGCAGCCGCGGGACTCAAGGGGATGTGCGGTTGAGGACGATCGCGCTCAGGCGATGCCGAGGCCACGCGTGGCAATGAAGTCCACCAGTGCTTCCTCGGTCATGGGCCGGCCGAGGTAAAAGCCCTGGACCTCGTCGCAGCGGTCCGCCTTCAGGCAGGCGAGCTGGCTCTCGGTCTCCACCCCCTCCGCCACCACCTGCATCCCCAGCGCGCGGCCAAGGCCCAATATGGCCTGCACGATGGCGAGCGCGCCCTTGCTCTGGTCGAGGTCGCCGACAAAGCTGCGATCGATCTTCAGGGCATCGAAGGGGAAGCTGCGCAGGTAGCCCAGCGACGAATAGCCGGTGCCGAAATCGTCCATGGAGAGGCGCACGCCCAGATCCTTGAGCTGCACCAGCATTTCGAGCGCCTTTTCAGCGTTCTCGATGAGCACGCTCTCGGTGATCTCCAGCTCCAACCGATGGGGCGCGAGGTCCGTGGCCTTGAGCACGGATCCCACCGTCTCCACCAGCTCGCCGCCCCGGAACTGAACCACCGAGACATTGACCGAGACATTGAGCCCCGGCAGCCTGGCGATGGTATCGCACGCCTTGCGCAGCACCCATTCGCCGAGGGGCACCACCAGCCCGCTTTTCTCGGCGAGCGGCACAAACTCATCCGGCACCAGCCGGCCGCGCTGGGGATGATCCCAGCGGATCAGCGCCTCGACCCCGATGATGCGCAGCGTGTCCGTGCTCCAGCGCGGCTGGAACAGCAGCACGAACTGATCGGACACGATCGCCCGCCGCAGGTCACCCTCCAGGGAGGGCAGGCCCTGCGCCTCGGCGTTCATCTCGGTGGTGAAGAAGCAGAAGACGCCAGGGCCAATGCTCTTGGCCCGGTCGAGGGCGAGGCAGGCGCGGCAGACCAGATTCTCCGCCTCCTCCCCATCCAGCGGGGCGAGGGCGATGCCCAAGGTCGCCTGCGGATACACGGTGGAGGTCTTCGACAGCACCACCGGCGCGCTGAGGGCGCTCTGCAGGCGCCCACAGAGGCGCTCCGCGGTCTTGGCATCGTTGAGACCGGTCAAGACAAGCACGAACTCATCGGCGCCCACCCGCGCCACCAGGTCATTATCCCGCACGCAGCGGCGCAAGCGCTGGGCCATCTCCGCCAGGATCTGGTCGCCGGCCGCGCTGCCGAAGCTCTCGTTGAGTTGCCGGAAATTGTCGATGTCGAGGGCGATCACCGCGACCATGCGCGATCCGTCCCGCGCCGCGCCGAGGGCGCCGGTCAGGAATTCCAGCATCAACAGGCGGTTGGGCAGATTGGTCAGGGGATCGTGCAAGGCCAGATACTCCGACCGCCACGGCCCCTCCATGACCTCGTCCGTGCAGTGAGTCGCCATCTTGTGAAAGCCGGTGGATGAACCGCTGTGCGCCCCGGGGATCGGGAGGCCTGCGGCGGATGCCCCAAATTCGTTTCCATCACGTCGAGACAGGCCCCATGCGGAGGTCCTGTCCCGTCATCGTGATCCGAGCCCGCTTCATGTGCAAGGCTGGATAGTGGGCTGGCCTTGGGCAATCGTCAAGTTCGCGCCGGTAGCCGAATCCTCACAGCGCAATGACCACGCGCATCACGGACGGGTCTTCGCTGCTGGGCGCGACCTTGAAGCCAAGGTCTTCCGCCATGTGCAGCATGGGCCCATTCTCGCGCATCACGTCACCGAACACCCGCTTGAGACCGCGGCTTCGGGCATGGTCGAGGATCTCCGTCATCAGGCGATAGCCGAGGCCTTTGCCCTTCATGTCGGAGCGCACCATGATGGCGTATTCCGCCTCGTCATTGTCCGGATCGGCGATGATGCGCACCACGCCGCAGATGTCGCCCGACGTCTCCTCGGCCACGAACGCCATCTCGCGATCATAGTCGATCTGAGACAGGCGGGCCGCCATCAGATGCGGGAAGTCCTTCACCGAGCCCAGGAAGCGCATCCGCACATCCTGCGGGTCGGAGCGGCGCACCACGTCCACCAGACCGGGCTCGTCCTCGGGCCGGATCGGTCGCAGGGTCACGAAGGCCCCGTCGCTCAGCGGGATTTGCTTCACATGCTCCGGCGGGTAGGGCCTGATGGCGAAGCGCTTCGTCCCGTCCTGCGACGCCTCGTTGACGACGATGCGGGCGTCGAGGACGATCACGCCATTCTCGTCCGCCAACAGCGGGTTGATGTCGAGTTCGGCGATCTGCGGCAGATCGGCGAGCAGTTCGGCGATCTTGATGAGGGTGGAGGCGACCGCCTCCATGTCCGCCGGCGGGTGGTCGCGATAGCCGGCCAGCAGCTTCGCCACCCGAGTGCGGGAAATCATCTCCCGGGCGAGCACGCCATTGAGCGGCGGCAGCGCCACCGCGCGGTCGCCGATGACCTCCACCGCCGTGCCGCCCTGGCCGAACAGCACCACCGGGCCAAAGGTGGGATCATTGGCGATGCCGGCGATCAGCTCCTGGGCATTGGGCCGGCGCACCATCTGCTGCACGGTGAAGCCGTCCACCCGGGCGGTGGGCCGCTTCTGCGCCACCGAGGCGATGATGTCGCGGCAGGCCGCCTCCACCGCGGCGGCGGTGTGGAGGTCGAGCCGCACGCCGCCTACATCCGACTTGTGGGTGATGTCGTGGGACAGCACCTTCACCACCACCGGCAGGCCCATTTCGGCGGCGATGCGACCCGCGTCCTCGGGGGTCGCCGCGATGCGGGTCTCCACCACCGGAATGTCGTAGGCGGCCAGCACCGCCTTGGCCTCGAACTCGCCCAGGGCCTTGCGGCCGGCGGCCAGCACGCCCTGCACGATCCGCAGCGCCTCGGCGCGGTCCGGCTCCTCGAAGGTACGGGCCGGCGGGGTCTCCATCAGCAGCGTCTGGTTGCGCTGATAGGCCACCAGATGGCCGAAGGCGCGCACCGCCTCATCAGGCGTTTCGTAGGTGGGCACCCGGCGGGCGGCGAACTTGCGGCGCACCTCGCCGGCCGCGCTTTCGCCCAGCCAGCAGGTGAGCACCGGCGCGCGGGGCCGGGTTTCCAGCACTTCCAGCACCGCGTCGGCGGCACCCTTGGCATCGGTGACGGCGGTCGGGCAGTTCAATACCAGGACACCGTCCGATCCCTTGTCGGCGAGCAGCGCCTTGAGCGCCTCGGCATAGCGCTTGGGTGGGGCGTTGGCGTGAATGTTGACCGGGTTGGCGCGCGACCAGTTCGCGGGGAGCGCCGCATCGAGGGTGGACAGGGTGGCGGCGTCGAGGGTGCCGAGCCGGCCGTCTGCGACCTCCAGCGCATCCACCGCCAGCACGCCGGCGCCACCGCCATTGGTGAGGATGGCCAGCCGGTCGCCATGGAGGCGGATGCCCGACGACAGGGTGGTGATGGCCTCGAACACCTCGCGCAGCTCCGGCACGCGCAGCATGCCGGCGCGGCGGAAGGCGGCGTCATAGACGAGGTCGGCGCCGGCGAGCGCGCCGGTATGGGAGCGCGCCGCCTGCGCGCCGGCGGCGCTGCGTCCGGCCTTGATGACAACCACCGGCTTGGTGCGCGCCGCGATGCGGCCCGCCGACATGAATTTGCGCGCGTCGGTGATGCTCTCCACGTAGAGCAGAATGGCGCGGGTGGTGTTGTCGAGGGCGAGATAGTCCAGCAGGTCGCCGAAATCGATGTCGCCCTTGTCGCCCAGGGAAATCACATGGGAAAAGCCGATGCCGCGCGCGCTGGCCCAGTCAAGCACGGCATTGGCCATGGTGCGCGACTGGGTGACGAAGGCCACGTCGCCCTTGGCCGGCATGAGATGGGCCACGCTGGCGTTGATGCGCGCGCCGGTGGAGATGAAGCCGATGCAGTTCGGCCCCAGGATGCGCAACAGATGGGGCTTGGCCGCATCGAGCATCCGCTGCAACACTTCCGTGCCTTCGAGCTTAGCCCCTTCCCCGAACGCCGAGGCGGTCACCACCGCCGCGCGGCAGCCCTTGGCACCAAGGTCGGCGATGATCTGCGGCACTTGATCGGGCTCCGCCGTCACCACGGCGAGGTCCACCGGAATCGGCAGATCGTTCACATGCGCATGGTTGAGAGAGGAGCGCAGCACCCGCTCCTTGGCGTTCACGGTGAGGATCGGCCCCGGAAAGCCGGCCTCGAACAGGTTTTCGGCGATCACCGCGCCGATGGATCCGGGCTTGTTGCTGGCCCCCACCAAGGCGATGGCCGAGGGGTGGAACAACGCGTCGAGATTGCGGGTGGTCATGGCTGGCCTTCCGGTCGTCTGCGGCGCACGGGGGCGATCCCGCGTCCATCGTCGCGTGTAGGATGTTTTCGGGCGAAGGGGCACCCGTTGGCGCGAAGAAAACCGGTGAACCGGCCATTCGGGCCGCGGGCGCAAGCCGCGCGGGCCAACGCCGTCGGCACCATCATGCCGGCGGGAGGCGCCGAGGTGTCGACCAGGGCGGGGCTGGCGCCTTCTGCCAAAGCCCGCCGCAGGGATGGAGACGCGCTTCGGAAAATGATCCGCGAGGAAAACGGTGCCGGCAATGGCAGATGCGCGAGGCCAGAGGCCTCAGCAGGGCAAGGCCTGCGTGAAGCTGTCACGCACAGCTTCGCTGAGCTGGTTGCTGAGCAGCGGCTTTTCGATGATGGACACGCCCTGCGCGCTCGCCCGCTGCCGCACGGTCGAGCTCGGATTGGTGGTGATGAGGAAGGAGGGCAAGTGCACATTGCGCCGGTCAAGCTCGCGCAGCAGCTCCAGGCCGTTGATCTCCGGTAGGTTGTAGTCCACGATCATGCAGCCGCGGCACGGCAGGTCGGCGGCCATCAACTCCTGAAAGCCGCCGTAGGTGCGCACGTCGAATCCATCAAGCTCGAAGGCGAACTTCAGGGAATTGCACACCGCCGCGTCGTCGTCCACGATGTGGACCACCCACGGCATGCTCGTCACCCGCGTCGGATCGCTGCCCAGTTGCGGCGCCGCGACGGCGAAGGACGGCGCGCCGCCGCTCGCGCCCGCCAGCGGCGCAAGGTCGGCCACCGCGGCATGAATTGGGGGCGCAAAAGCATTGCGCCCGGCTTCGGCATAGACCTTGGCCTCGCGTCCCAACGCCGCTTCCACCTTAAACCCCACGTTCATCGGCAAGCTTCCCATGACCCGCTCATGGGTCCACATGGTCGGTTGACCGAGATTAGCCCTTCCGCCGGCGCCCTGGCCTTGAGTTAGATCAAGCCGATCAGGCCGCGCCGGGCGTGATGCCCGCCAAAAGCGCCATGCGCACCAGTTCCGACAGGCTCTGCGCCTTCATCTTGGTCATCACGTTGGCGCGATAGACCTCCACCGTGCGCGGGCTGATGCCGAGATCATAGGCGATCATCTTGTTGGCCTGTCCCGCCACCAGGCATTCCAGCACCTGCCGTTCGCGCTGCGAGAGGCCGGCGATGCGCTCGTTGACCTCCTCCCGCATCGCGTCGTGCTGATACACCTTGCGCATGCGCGCCAGGGCGGCCTTCACCGTATCGAGGATGGCCACGTCGTCGAACGGCTTTTCCAAGAAATCGGCGGCGCCGAGCTTCATGGCCTCCACCGCCAGCGGCACGTCGCCATGGCCGGTCACCACGATCACCGGCACCCCGGAGCCCTTTTCCTTCAGGTGCTGGAGCAGCTCGATGCCGGTCATGTCCGGCATCCGCACGTCGGTGATGATGCACGAGACGGTGGGATCGGAGGCCGGAAGCCCCGCCTCCACGAACGCCCGCGCCGAGGCGTGCTCATGCACCTGGTGGCCGGCGGTGGCGAGCAGAAAGGCGAGCGATTCCCGCACCGCCTCGTCGTCGTCGATGACGTGGATGATGGCGATCTCAGACATCGGCCGGCGCCCCCTCGCTGACCAGGCGCAGGGTGAAGCGGAAGATGGAGCCGCCCAGCGGGTTGGGCTCGGCCCAGATGCGGCCGCCATGGGCCTCGATGATGGTGCGCGAAATGGACAGTCCAACCCCCATGCCGTGCCGCTTGGTGGTGACGAAGGGCGTGAAAAGCTGATGGCTGATCTCCGGAGAGATGCCAGAGCCCGTGTCTATGACGCTCACCATCACCATGTCGTCCTCTGCCGGCTCGGACTGCACCAGAAGCTGCCGCCGGGGTGCTCCCATCATTGCTTCCAGCGCGTTGCGCATCAAGTTCAGAAGGACCTGCTGAACCTGCACCTTGTCCGCCAGCACCACGTCGCATTTCGGATCGTAGTGGAATCGGACCTGGATACCATGTTCCTTGGCCCCCACAAGGGCGAGCGCGCTCGCCTCCTCCACCATCTTGGACAGGCTTTCCAGGCGCCGCTCGCTTTCCCCGCGGGAGACGAAGTCCCGCAGCCGGCGGATGATCTGTCCCGCGCGCAGGGCCTGCTCGCCCGCTTTCTCCAAGGCCCCCTGGAGCATCTCGGTGCGCACCGCGCCGCCATCCAACAGGCGCCGCGAGCCCTTGATGTAATTGGCGATGGCCGACAGCGGCTGGTTCAGCTCATGGGCCAGGGTGGACGCCATCTCGCCCATGGCGGTGAGGCGCGAGATGTGCACCAGCTCCGCCTGCAGCTCCTGCAGCCGCGCCTCGGTCTCCTGCCGTTCCGTCAGGTCGCGGATGAAGCCGGTGAAAAACCGCCGGGAGGCCGAGCGCATCTCGCCCACCGACAGCTCCATGGGAAAGGTCGAGCCGTCCTTGCGCTCGCCCACCACCACCCGGCCGATGCCGATGATCCGCTGTTCGCCAGTCTTTAGATACCGGCCGATATAGCCGTCGTGCCCCTCCCGGTGGGGCGAAGGCATGAGGATGGAGACATTCTGCCCCAGGGCCTCCTCGGCGCTGTAGCCGAACAGGCGCTCGGCGGTGGCGGAAAAGGATTGCATCACGCCGCGCTCGTCGATCACCACCATGGCGTCGGGCACGGTGCTGAGAATGGAGGACAGGTGCGCTTCCCGCGCCAGGAGATCGCGGGTGCGGGCGGCGGCATCGAGCCGGGTGCGGCGCAGCCGCTCGCCGAGCACCACGATGCCACAGCCCACGATCGGGAACAAAGTCGCGCCTGGCCAGTTCAGTGGCCCGAAATCCGGCAGCAGGGCCGCCATCAGCACGCCGCCGCCCAATCCGACGACCAGCGCCGCGAGCGCGGCCGCGAGGCCCAAGCCGCTGACCGCCACGATGCCGAGCAGCAGCAGCAACAGACCGGGCGCGTCCAGCGGCGGCAGATCGAGAACCGCGCACAGGCCCAGCATCACCGCGGCCGCGGCCCCGCCCCGCCCCAGGTCCAGCCAAAGGCCGCGCGGCAGCTTCGGCGCCCGCGCAGCCGGCGGAACCGCCGTCTTCCCATCCGTCAAGGCCGTGACCTCACCCTTTTCCGTCCCGAAACGCGGACGTTCCGGCACGCGCCGCCCACCTCTTGCCGCAGCACGCCCTCCGGCACCCGCGGGCCGCCGATCCGCCACCCGCGCGCTGAACGCGTCCATGCCTTGTTACGCAATCGCTGGGCCTC
Source organism: Xanthobacter agilis (assembly GCF_021730435.1). Classification (GTDB taxonomy): domain Bacteria; phylum Pseudomonadota; class Alphaproteobacteria; order Rhizobiales; family Xanthobacteraceae; genus Xanthobacter; species Xanthobacter agilis. The sequence goes on along the minus strand of NZ_JABWGX010000010.1, from coordinate 62,682 downwards.
CGTAAACATACCTAAGGGGCGCGACTTAAGTGTTCGTTCCGAATTTCTCGCAACGCAGCCGGAGCGTATCGCTGATAGGGATTTCAGGAGGGTTTTTCCGATGCCGAGCCCCGCTGCCGCAATGACCCAGAAGGCATATGTCCAGTCGTTGCCGCCCGTCCAGTGGAGCGAGGAGCCCGCCCCGCGCACGCCACGCGACGTCCTGGCGAGCCTCGGCGTGGTCACGTCCTTCGACCGCAATTCCGAGATCTTCGCCGAGGATGCCGCGGCTGAACACATTTTCATCGTGCTGACCGGCGCGGTGCGCATCTGCAAGCTGCTGGGCGATGGCCGCCGCCAGATCGAGACCTTCTGCCTGGCCGGCGACGTGTTCGGCTGGGAGACCGCCGCCCGCCACCGCTTCTCCGCCGAGGCGGTGAGCGAGTGCAAGGTGGTGCGGGTGAAGCGCGCCATTCTGTTCGCCCGGGCCAGCGACGATCCGGAGCTCGCCCATGCCCTGTGGGCGTTGACCGCAGCCGAGCTGACGCGGACGCAGAACCACCTGCTGGTGCTCGGCCGCAAGACCGCCCAGGAGCGGGTCGCGACCTTCCTCCTGGACATGGCCCAGCGCTCCACCACCGGCGGCACCGAGGTGACCTTGCCCATGTCGCGCCAGGACATCGCCGATTATCTCGGCCTGACCATCGAGACTGTGTCGCGCACGCTCACTCATCTGGAAGAAACCGCCGCCATCGCCCTGCCCTCCTCGCGCCGGGTGCTCCTGAAAGACAGCAGCGCGTTGCGCGGCCTGAACGCCTGAAGCTTCGGTTCCGGGTCCCACTTCCCGGATTATGCGGCGGAGACGCAATCGACCGCCGCATCTTGCCTTGGCACGCCCTGCCCTAAACCGCAGCGGCGTGCCTTTTCTTTTCCGGCTCCTGCACGCGGGCAGCCTGAAGACGCGGGTCGAACGCCGCGCACACCACGCGGGTGAAGGCGCGCGCCGCTTCCGGCACCTCCACCACCCGGCCCCGGCGCAGCGCGAGCCCATCGGCCACCAGGGGATCAAGCGCCGCAAGCTCGGCATCGAACAGATCCGCCCGCACCCCGTGAGCGGCGGCCAACGCGTCAAGATCCACCTTAAGGTCACACATGAGCCGCTCGATGACGGCCCGGCGCAGCCGATCCTCATGGGTCAAGGCGATGCCGCGGGCGATGGGCAGGCCACCCCGCTCCATGGCCTGGTGCCATTGCGCGGTCGAAGCCACGTTCTGCACATAGCCTTGCGGCAGCGCGCCGATGGAGGAGGCGCCGAACCCCAGCAGCACCGGCGCGTCGTCGGTGGTGTAGCCCTGGAAATTGCGCTTCAGGGTACCGGCCTCGGCCCGCAGCGCCATGGGATCGGACGCGCGGGCGAAATGGTCGAGCCCCACCGCCCGATAGCCATGCCCGGTCAACAGATCGGACACCAGCTCGGCCTGGGTCAGGCGCTCCAGCAGCCCCGGCAGGTCGGCCTCGGGGATCAGGGTCTGGTGCTTCTTCATCCACGGCACATGGGCATAGCCGAACACGGCGATGCGGTCCGGATCGAGGCCCAGCGCCTGTTCCACCGTATGAGTGACGGTTTCGGCGGTCTGGTGAGGCAGGCCGTACATGAGGTCGAGATTGATGGCGGTGATGCCGGCGGCCCGCAACGCGTCGGCCACCGCCTTGGTATCGGCATAGGATTGCCGCCGGCCGATGGCCGCCTGTACCTTCTCCTCGAAGTCCTGCACGCCGAGGCTGGCCCGGTTGAAACCCTCGCGCGCCAGCACCGCCACCTTGTCGGCATCCATGGTACGCGGGTCGATCTCGATGGCGATCTCGGCGTCCGGCGCGAAGTCGAAGGCGCGTCGCAGCGCCCCCATCACCCGGGCGAAATCCGCTTCGGCCAGCATGGTGGGGGTGCCGCCACCGAAATGCAGATGCGTCAGGGTGAGCTGTGCCGGCAGGTGCGCGCGCACCCGCGCGATTTCTTCTTCCAGACGCTCGGCATAAGCCGTGACGGGCTTGGCGTTGTGCACCACCGCGGTCTGACAGCCGCAATACAGGCAGAGCTCCGCGCAGAACGGCACATGCACATAGACCGAAACCGCGCTCCCGGCCGGCACGGCGGCGAGCCAGCTGGCATAGGTTTCGCCGCTCACCTCCGGCGTGAAATGCGGCGCAGTGGGATAAGAGGTGTAGCGCGGCACCGGGCGCCCATAGCGGGCAAGCAGGCCGGCGGTGTCGAGCGGCGCCGGGGCGGGCGTGTCCGGTCGCAGGGTGGCCGAAGGGGAAGTGGCCGTATTCATGGCCGTATTCATGGCCGTATTCATCATGGCATCGTCTCGGGGCTGACGGGGCTGTGTCATGTCACCCATGTGCCACACGATGCGCAACCGCTTTGACATGTCGCAAGAAACCGCCACGCGGGGCCCCGATGCCGCAAAAATGAAGCGGCGCCCCTTGATGCCATCGGCCCCGGTCTTTGGCCGGGGCCGCGCGGACCTTGCCAAAGGCCCGCGCGTGACGCTCATGGCCTTTGGCATAAGGTTCTCGCCGCGCAGATCCGTTCGCTGTGGCCGCCCCGCTCAATAGGAGAGGAAGGCGCCGGCGAACAGGCCCTCGGCGCGCTCGTCGCCGGCGAGCTTGAAGCGGTACTGGGCCATGAGGTCCAGGTAGGAATGGGGTGCCTGGTATTCGTCCTCGTTGAACCAGTAGCGCAGGCTCACGCCGGGGCCGACGCCCATGGCGAACGGGGTCGCATAGCCGTTGTCATAGGCACCGCCGAGGGCCACGAACGGCCACAGCACCAGATGGTCGCTGATGGGATCGAGCCGGAAGGCGTGACCGTAACGCACCTCGAAGCTCGCCACCGTCTCCGGCAGCATGGTGTAGTAATTATAGTCGGCATAGACCTGCCAAGCCCGCCAATTGGGCTCGTCCACCCGCAGGTCGGTGCCCTCGCCCTTGGAATAGGCCGCCCGCAACAGCACATCCTCGCGCGAGGTGCCGCCGGTGGGGAAGAGATAGGACACTTCCAGCACCAGGTTCTCGGTCTTGATGGGCTTCCAGCGCGCGCCGACGCTGCCTTGGAAGGTCTCGATGCCGGTGGTGCCGCCGTTCTCGTCATAGAGTGTGGTGTAACCGCGCACGAACAGCTCGAAGATGGCCCCGTCGCGATAGCCAATGCCCGGCGGACGCCAATAGAGTTCGCCGCCGGCGCCGATGGTGTGATAGGCGCCGGGGGTGGTCGTGGCGAGGTAGGAGCCGGGAGCGATGCCCACCGCGCCGTAGCTGATGGAGGCATAGGCGCCCCAGGTGCGGCTCAGTTCCGCCACCTCGCGCCGGAGGCCGAAGACGTATTGCGGATCAAGCGGCAGCTCGCCCTTGCGATTCTCGTCGATGGCGCGCTTGAAGTAATCCACCGCCACCGCATTGTTGTAGGTGCGCCGCGCATTGTAGCCGGCATTGATGAGATTGGTGCCCCGCAGCTGCCATTTGTCGTTGGCCTGCTGGAACAGCTGGAAGGCGAGATCATCCTCGCCCGCCTGCCCCGCCAGCACCGCGAGATCCACCATCCGCATGTTCCTGAGGTCGCCACTCTCGTACGCGGCGGCGAACAGGGCCCGCGCCTCGTCCTTGCGGTTGAGCTGCACCAGCACGTTGACGCGGGCGGTGAGCATGGCGTTGCGCTGCTCGCGGCCCTGGGCGCGGCGCGCCGCCACCTCGAATGCCGCAAGCGCCTGCGCCTTGTCGCCAAGGGCCAAGTAGGTGTAGCCGAGGCGCGCCTGCACCTCATAGCTCTGCTCGTTCGCCAGCGGCTGGAGCACCGACATGGCAAGCTCCGGATCCTTCGCCTGCAAGGCGGCATCCACCAAGGAGAAGCGCACCGTGCGCGCCTCCGAGGGCGAGAGCCGCCCCGAGGCCAGGGCGGCGCGGAAGTCGCGAATGGCGCCCGCATATTGGTGGGCCTGCATGCGCAGGTTGCCCCGCTGCATCAGCAGCGCCGCGTCGCGCGGGCTCGCCGCCAACAGCTGGTCGAGCAGGCCCTCGGCTTCGGCATAGCGGCCCGCGGCCATCAATGCGTTCATGAGCAGCATGCGGTAGCTGGCATTGCCGGGCTCGGCGTCGATGGCCCTGCGGATCTCGCGGATGGCGGTGGCATAGTCGCGCCGGCCGAAGGCGGTATAAGCGGCGCTGGCGGCGGCATAGCCGGGGCTTGCCGGGTTGAGCCCGGCCCCGCCCGGCCCGCCGGGCGCGCCGAAGAACACCGAGCAGATCACCCCATATTTGGTGGGCTGGCACAGCACCGTGGGCGGCACCAGCGCCGGGCGCTTCATGTTGGGCGTCTTCACCAGCGCTTCGGCCGTGCGGCGATAGGCGGCCACATCCTTGTTCTTGGCGTCGGTGAGGGATTGCAGGATCTTCAGCGCGTCCTCGCCCTGCCCGGCCACCAGGGCGGCATTGGCGGCGATGAGGCGATAGTTCACCTCTTCCGCGTCGGTGAGCAGATTGGAGCCCAGCACCTTGTCGAACTCGGCCGCCGCCGCCTCGCGCCGGCCGAGCCTGTCCAGCAGCCAGGCGTCGAGCACACGCGGCAGGGGGTCGTTCTCGTCCTCCTTGACGGCAGCGGCCGCCTCGGCCTCGGCGTCCTCGGTCTGGCCGGAGGCCATCAGGGCATTGATGAGGATGAGGCGGAACGGCATCACATTCGGCGCGCGCTCCACCGCCTTGCGCGCGAGGGCGACGGCGTTCTTGGGCCGCCCGGCGGACAGCTCCTTGATGGCCTGGTTGGCATCGGGCTCGGCGATGCGCTTGTCGGTGACGGCGCGCAGGGCCTGAAGGGCCGGATCGTCGCCGGCCTTGGCGGCGGCGTCGTTGATGGCCGCCTCCAGTTCCTTCAGCTTGCCGGCCCGTTCCAGCGTGTCGATGAGCAGGCGATGCCAGGCCCCGTTCTTGGGGTTGAACTGAAGCGCTTCGCGAATGCGCTTTTCCGCCACCACGTCGTCGCCCTTGCGATAGGCCTCGAATGCGTCCTGGGCGGCGTAGAAGCCGGGGGTGTCGGTGACGCCGCTGCCGGGCGGCGCATCGGCCGGCACCAGCGCGCACGAGGGTCCATAGGGGGTGTCAACGCACTTCTGGAAGGGCACCGGCAGGGTTTGGTTGGCCTTCTCGGGAATGATCCGCGGGTTTTTCTGCGCCGCCCGCGCCACCGACAGGCGGGAGAGCACCGCCTTGTTGTCGCTGTGGGCCAGGGGCTCCAGGATCTTGAGGGCGCGGTCAATGTGGCCGACCGACAGCGCCGCGTCGGCCGCGACCAGGCGCGCGTCGCGCTCGGTGTCGCCGGACAGGACTTCGTCCTTGAGGGCTTCGTCGAAATCGCGCTCGCCCCCCGCCACCTGTCCGAGCCGCACACGCAGGAATCCCCGCAGGCTCCGTGGCAGGAACGAATGGGGATCGACCTCGGTGGCATCCCCGGCCGCCTTCTCCGCCGCCTCATAATTCTTCTGGGCGATCAGCGCATAGACCAGCAGCATGCGGTAGCTGAGATCGTCCGGCACCAGCATGATGGCCCGGCGCGCCTCATCCACCGCCTTCGCGGGGTCGTTCGCCTCCAGCGCCTTGTTGGCGGCGAGCGACGGCGCCTGGGCCAGCACCTTGCTCTGCGCCACCAGCCGCGCCCGGAGCGAGGGATCCTTCACGCCCGCGGCAATGGCCTCGTTGCCAGCCGCCACTGATTCGGAAAGCTTGCCCTCGGCATCGAGGGAATCCATCAGCAAAATCCACATCGCCGCCGCATCCGGCCGCAGCCGCAGCACCTCGCGCGCCAGATAGGCCGACCGGGCGAAATTCTTCTGCTGGAAGGCCTGATAGCCCTGGTTTGCCGTGTTCCATGCCGCGCCCGTGAGAGCCGCGGGCACCGGCTCCATCCCCCCCGACGCACCACCCGGGGCCGGGGTGGAGGAAACGGGGTCCGGAACCGGGTTCACCGCGCCCGGCGCCGCGTGGCTGGGAGCCGGTGTCGGATTGGCGGGCGTGGGCGCGCCCAGCACCGGTTGCCCGGACGGCTGCGCACCCGCGCTGCCCGCCGCGCCAAGGCTCAGGACGCTGACCGAAGCGGCCAGCATCAGGCTCAAGGCAAGATGCCGCGGAAGCCGCGCGCTCTCCCGGTCGAGGACGGGAAGCGCGGCAGAGGGGAGATGGATGGCGGTGCTCATGGCCTCACCATCGCCGACATTACTTAAATAGCAGTTAACCTTAATAAGTATTCGAATGTTAATCCAAAGTAAACATTACCCAGTCTTCTTAACCCTCCATTAACGCCATGGCTACTGGAGAAGCCGCGCGCTGACGTGAAATTTTGTTTTTAAACAATCCATTGCGCGTCGGCGCAGCAAAAAGGGGAGGCCCGCGGACCTCCCCTTCAGGGTTTTTGAAATCTTTGAAAGCCAGCAAGGTTAAGAAGAGGTTGCGATCCGCGCGCCGGAACCCCGGACGATCGGGGCCGATGGCATTACTTGCCCACCGCCGCCTGCATCCGGTCACGGAACTGCTGCGCGGTCATGATCGAAGAGGCATCCCATTGGTCGGTCGCCTCCGGCGCGGAATGGAACGGTCCCTCGTTGAACTGCCACACCACCACCTGCGGCGGATTGCGGGCAAAGTCCGGCGCGCTCGTAAACTGGAGAAAGGTCACCCAGGGCCCCACGTTGCCGGGGTTCCAGGTGAGCGCCACCGGGCGGTCGAGGGCGCTGGAAAGCTTCTGCGGGAAGCCGAGATAGGGCTGTACGAAGCTGTTGCCCACCACATGCACCGGAGCCGACGCCGTATCCACGAGGCCGCCCTTCGCCTCCGGCTGCATACGCACGGTGTAGAGGTCCGGCCCCACCTGTTTTTGCTGGTCGGGGGTGAGAAAGCGCTCGGCGAGATCGCCGAGATGGCGCTGCGTGACCCAGGACCCCAGCTTGTCGCCGCTGCCCGCCGCGCCCGCAAGCTTGACGCCGCTCGCCTTGATCGCCTGGGCGACGGCATCGGCGGCGGCTTCCGCCGACCACACGCTCCAATGGTAGTCGGCCCGATAAAAGATGACCTGCTTGCCCGTCTGCACCGATTTCAGCGCCGGGCGCAGGTCCACGGTGTCGAGCCTGGCCTTCTTCAATTCGGCAAGGATATAATCGTACTGCCCGGCGATCTCGGCGGAGATCTTCGTGCCGTCCGGCAATTTGTCCGTGTAGAAGCTCGCCTTCAGCGGCACGACGACAGGCAGAAGCTTGATGTTCTTGGCCGCAAGGGCGGTCTGGGTGTCCTTCAGCAGGCCGATGGTGCGGGCAATGCCGGCCTTGTCGAGCACGCTCAGGCTCTCCCAGCCGGGAAACAGCCATCCGCCCTGGCCCTGAATGATGCCGCTCTGCGCCAAGGCCGGCGCGACGCCGGCCGCAAGGCTCGCCGCGCCAAGGCCAACGGCGAGTGCGGCGCCCCGCAGCAGCTTCCCGGCGGTTCCGAAAGGTCGCGAGAAAGGGTGCGTCATCTGTCGTCTCCGAGAAAGTTGCGTTCGGCGGCCGTCAGGGGCTGGGTCAGGACGCGCATGGGGAATTCCCAGACCACGAGGCGGGTCTGGCTCAAGGAATCGGGGGCGGTGGCAAGCAGGTCGAGCAGCGGGCCGGCAAAGCCGCCGCCGTCCTGGCTTTTCTGCGCCACCTCCCGGTCGAGGGCATCCTGAAGATAATCGAGAAAGCCGGAGTTGCGCGAATAGGACGATCCGGCAAGCAGCACGGTGGGGGCGGGCACATCGTCCAGCAGTCCGCCCGTGCGCGTGAACGCGGTGCCCACCTCCGGCTGCCGGTCCGGCTGAGGACCGGACCAGGGCCAGGTGCGCGCAAGGCCCGCAAGGCGCATCAGGTCGCCGATCCGGTCCTTCGGCACGCCCACCACCACCCGCGCCGGCAGAGTGCCGGGGCCGAGGCGGGCAATGACATGGTCCGCCACCCGGTGCGCGGCGAAGGCGGCGCCATCGTCGTTCCAATGCGTATCGGTGCGCAGGAACGCGCCGGCCGGCCAATCGGTGGCGATATCCACCTGATCGAGCCCCGCGCCGGCGCTCTGGCGCCGCCAGGCCTCCGCCCGGCCGCGTGCCTGGGCCGACACGGCGAGGCCGCAGAGGGTGGCGCGGGACAGATCCGCCTTGTCCGGCACCGGCAGCACCACCAGCGCCGCGCCCTTCGCCTCGACCGCTGCCTTGAGCTTTGCCGCGAGTTTCACCCGATCGGCGAGGTGGGCGGCACCGTCGCGGGTCTCCACCAGCTCCTCGGCCAGGAACAGCCAGCCGGGACAGCCGGCGCGCACCTGCGGACCGGCATCGCCCAGCATGCGGTAGGAGAGGCCGGCGACGATGTCCTGAAGCCCTTCGAAGGCCGGCAGCGCCGCCACCACCGCCTTGTCGACGGCGCCGGTGAGGGCACCGTCGAGCACCCCCGGCAGATTCGCCTGCGTCGCGATGCGCCCGCCCGCCGGCCCCGCCAGATGAACCGCGACGAAGCCCAGGCCGGTGAACATGAGGGCCAGAAAGCCAAGGGTCGCAAGAATGCGGGCAAGTCTGGCCATGCTGCCCCCTAGAACTGGAAGTAAAGGAAGGGCACCACGGTGCGCCCTTGCAGGACCAGCACGGCGAACAGGAACAGCGGCAGCGCCAGCCAAGCGCGCAGGGCATGGCCCGGCTCCGGGGCCGCCGGGTCGATGCGCAGCACCTTGGGCAGATAGACGAAGCCGATGCCCACCGCCAGCGCCAGGATCTCCACCGGCCGCACGGCGGCGCCCATGGCCGGGGAGAGCGCGACCCCATTGGCCCCCGCCAGCCCGGTGAATATGGTCGCCGCTTCCCCCCAGCTCTGGGCGCGGAACAGGGCCCAGCCCGCCATGACGAACACCAGCGTCAGCCCATGGCCGAGGAGCGGACCGATGGCGGGCAGGCCGCGCGCCGTCCACACCCGGCCCGCCATGAGGCCCAAGCCGTGCCACAGGCCCCAGGCCAGGAAGGTCCAGCTCGCCCCATGCCACAGCCCGCCAAGGCCCATGGTGAGGATGAGATTGGCCGAGGTGCGTCCGGTGGAGCCGCGATTACCGCCCAACGGGATGTAAAGATAGTCGCGCAGCCAGCTCGACAGCGAAATGTGCCAGCGCCGCCAGAATTCCGACAGTGAGGCGGACAGGTACGGATTGTCGAAATTCTCGGGAAACTTCAGGCCGACCATGAGGCCGAGGCCGATGGCCATGGCGCTGTAACCGCAGAAGTCGAAATAAAGCTGGAGCGTGTAGCCGGTCACCGCCAGCGCGACATCCGCGGTGGTGGGGTGGGCAAGGGCATATCCAGCGTCCACCAGCGGGGCCAGGGTATCGGCGATCAGCACCTTCTGGGCAAAGCCGAGCATGAAGCGCTCGACCCCGAACATGAATTCCTGGCGCTGGAAGGTCCGGGCCTTCAGCCGTTCCGCCACCCATTTGTACCGCACCACCGGTCCCGCCACGAGGTGGCCGAACATGGACTGATAGGTGGCATAGTTCACGAAGGACGGCTCGGCGGGCACCGTCCGGCGAAACACGTCCACCGAATAGGAGATGGCGCCGAACACGAAGAAGCTGAGGCCGATGGGCAGCAGCACGTCCTCCCAGCCCCAGACGCTGGCAGTGACCGCCTGCCCGGTGGCCACCAGCATGTTCGCGTATTTGAACCAGATCAGCGACACCAGCGGCCAGGCGATGCCCACAAGCAGCGCGGTGTGTCGCGCCGGTCCGGCGGCGCGGGCGATCCACAGGCCGGTGGCCCAGGACCAGAGCGCGATCGAGACGATGAGGGGCAGGAAATCCGCCCGCCACCAGGCATAGAACAGCCAGGAGAAGGCGAGGATGGCGAGATTGCGCGCCGCCCCCGGCGTCAGCGCGTAGGCGATGAGAAAGACCGGTAGGAACAGGAACAGGAAGCTGTCGGAGGCGAAGACCATGGCGCGCGGTCAGTTGGGGCCGCGATAAGGTTCGGTCTCGTCGCGCTGGCCGGCCAGCACCACGCCATCGGGACCGGGCACCAGGAACAGGCTGTAATGGTCTCCGGCTTTCAGCGGCGGCAGCTTCAGGGGGGCGGTGGAAGCCGCGCCGCAGCGGCCCACCAGCGTGGCCTCGATGGGGTTGATGGCGCGTTGGCGGGTCTCATTGGTGGCGACGGCGTCGAACACGGTGGGCCCCTCCGCCACGGCCACGGCTCCGGCGCAGCCGGGCACCAGATTATAAACCCGCAGCTGCGCCTTCAGGTCGTTCCGCCCCTCGGTGGAATCGGGGATGAGCACCGCATTGCCGCCGGCGCCGATCACGATGGTGGAAAAGGCATCCGCCGGCGGCGTCACCGCCCCTTTCACCGGCTTGCCCGCCAGGGTCAGGCTGAGCGGCGCCCCGCCCTTCACGATGCGGTAGAGCGTGGCCGGCTCGCCCTGGGCCGCGGCCACGCCGGAACCGGCGTCGAAGCCGATGAGCGCGCCGGAGCGCGAGAGGTCCACCACGCGCACATAGGCCGAGCCGGCGGGCGGCTTGGGTGCATAGAGCCGGGTCAGCTCCTGCGCTCCGCCCGGCCCGGCGGAGCCGACAAGCGCTGCGGCAAAGACAGCCCCACATGCGGCGAGGCGACCTGATCTCCACATGGCACGACCTGCGAAATAGCCGGAAACGGAAACGAACGATCCATGACTGTTAGGAGGCCCGATCGCGCAAGGCAACCGCTGGCGGTGTCCCGATCATTCCTATGGTTACGGCGGCCGAGGTCAAGTCGCCCGTCGAGGCGAAGCCGGCAAGGCCGGAGGCGACCTTGATGTGTCCTGGATGCGCCTTGGGACTTCAGGACTTTTTTCTGATTGCGTGATTCAATGCGCGGCCTGTTCGGGCCGCAGCAGAATGGGAGCGCGCATGGCCACAAAAGAATCGGAGACGACGTCGCAGCCAGGAGCGCGATTCCTCTCCACCTGGCTCGCGAACCTGCCCCTGCAATGGAAGCTCGCCGGCATCATCCTGGTGCTGCTGCTGTTCTTTCTGATCCTGCTCGGCGCCAACAGCCTCACGCTGCGTCGCTCCACCGCCCTCCAGGAGGAGGCGAACGCGCTCGTGCACCATGTGGAACTCGCCAACGCGGTGGTCCATGCCCTCAGCGAGCGGCAGGCGGTCCTGGTGCAGGGGCTCCTGCTTCAGCCGGCCGGGATGCACCAGCGGGTCGACACCGCGGACGACGACGTCGGCGACGCGTTCGAGGCGCTTCAGGTGGCCGCGGCCCGCAATCCGGTGCTGCGCACCCTCGCCGACCGCGCCGCAAAAATCAACGATCGCTGGTCGCAAGCGGTGGCCGCCCCCATGCTCGTGGTCGGCGAACGCGCCGAGCGCGGCGAGGCCACCCCGGAGATGATCGCCGGGGCTGTGCGCGGCTTCGTGACGGCGGAGGTGGGCGAGAACGGCAGCCGGGCCGTGGCGGGCCTCCTGGAGCAGCTCGTCGGCCACGCCCAGGCGGAACTCCAGGTGTCCCTGACCGAGCTTCAGCAGACCAAGGACCTGCTGAAGCTCGTGGACGTGGTCGCCCTCGTCGCGACCCTGGCCGTCGGCCTCGCGGCGCTGTTGCTGGCGGCGCGGTTCATCACGCGGCCGCTGCGGTTGTTGGCAAGCCGCATGGAGCAGCTCGCGGCCCACGACCACGGCGTCGAAGTCCCCTACACCCACCGCCACGACGAGGTCGGCACCATCGCCCGTGCGCTCTCGGTGTTCAAGACGATGGCCATCGAGACCTACGACCGGGACTGGGTGAAGACCGGCGTCGGAGCGGTCTCGGCGAAACTCCAGCGGGCCGAGGATGTCGCCACCTTCGCCGACGACCTGCTGGCCGAGCTGGCGCCCCGCCTCGAAGCCGGGGTCGGTGTGTTCTACGCGTTCGACGCGGCCAGCAACGCGCTGGTCCTCACCGGCAGCTATGCCTTCACCGAACGACGCCACGTTTCGACCCGCTACAAGCTGGGCGAGGGCCTGGTGGGCCAGGCTGCGCGCGAGCGCAAGCCGATCATGCTGACCCCGGTACCAGACGATTACGTCCGCATTCACTCCGGCACCGGGGAAGCGGTGCCGCGGGCGGTGGTGGCCTTGCCCATCGTCAGCAAGAACAGCCTGCTCGGGGTGCTGGAACTGGCCAGCTTCACGCCCTTCACCGGTCCCCGCGAGCTCCTGCTCCGCGACGTGGTGCCGGTGGTGGCGCTGTCGCTCGAGAATCTGAATCGCGCCGTCCGCACCCTGGAGCTTCTGGAACAGACCCAGCGCCAGACCTCCGATCTCAGGGTGGCGGAAGAAGAGCTGCGCACCCAGCAGGAGGAATTGCGCGCCACCAACGAGCAGCTTCAGGGGCAATCGCAGAGGCTCGCCGCTTCCGAGGAGGAACTCCGCGTGCAGGCCGACGAACTGCAACGCTCCAATGCGGACCTGCGCCGCAATTCCGAGGAGCTGACCGCCCAGAAAGCGCAGCTCGAAGCGGTCAACCAAGACGCGGAAGCCCGCGCCGACGAGCTCGCCCGCGCCAACCAGTACAAGTCACAATTCCTCGCCAACATGTCCCACGAGCTGCGCACGCCGCTCAACAGCCTGCTCATTCTCGCCCACGACCTCGCCGAGAACCACAACGGCCACCTCGATACCGACGAGGTGGAGGCCGCCGGCATCATCCACGCCTCGGGCACCAACCTGTTGCGGCTCATCAACGACATCCTCGACCTGTCCAAGGTGGAGGCGGGCAAGATGGAGATCGTGCACGAGCCGGTGTCCATCCCCGCCCTCGCCACCCGCATGGAGCGCAATTTCCGCCATGTGGCGCAGGAGAAGGGCGTCTGCTTCACCGTCATCGTCCAGCCCGACGCGCCGACGCGGATCATGACCGACGACGGCAAGCTGGAGCAGATCACCAACAACCTGCTCGGCAACGCCTTCAAGTTCACGAGCGAGGGTACCGTCACCGTCACCTTCTCCCAGGGGGCGGCCGAGACCCTGACGATCAGCGTCACCGACACCGGCATCGGCATTCCCGATGACAAGACGGAAGCCATCTTCCTGGCGTTCGAGCAGGTGGATTCCTCCACCCGCCGACAGTTCGGCGGCACCGGCCTCGGCCTCGCCATCACCCAGCGCCTTGCCCGCCTGCTGGGGGGCGACGTGACCGTGGAGAGCCGCCTCGACGCCGGCTCCACCTTCCGGCTCACGTTGCCCATCGGCGCGCCGGAGGACGAGGACGCGCCGGCCCCCGCCCGCGCCGCCCCGCCCGAAACGCCCCGCGCGCCCTATCCGCGCCCGGCGCTGGTGATCGAGGACGACCGGGCCTCGCTCCAGGAGGGGCTGACCACCATCCTCGTGGTGGAGGACGACCCCGCGTTCGCGCGCACCCTCGTCACCCTGGTGCGGCGCAAGGGCTATCAGGTGCTTGCCGCGGCCGATGGCGAAAGCGGGCTGGAGCTCGCCCGCCGCTACAAGCCCACCGGCATCCTGCTCGACGTGATGCTGCCCGGCATGGACGGCTGGACCGTCATCGCGCGCCTGAAGGCCGATGCCGCCACGCGGCACATCCCGGTGCACTTCGTTTCCGCCCTCGACGAGGCCAAGCGCGGCCGCGACCTCGGCGCCGTGGGCTTTCTCACCAAGCCGGTGAGCGCCGAGGACCTCAATGGCGCGCTCGCGACCCTGACCCATTTTTCCGCCGGCGAGCCGCGCCGCGTGCTGGTGGTGGACGACGACCCCGCCGCCCGTGTCGCGGCGCGCAAGCTCATCGGCGGGGAGCAGGTGCAGGTGCTGGAGGCCGGCAGCGGCGAGGAGGCGCTCGACCTGATCGGCCGGGAAGAGGTGGATTGCGTGGTGCTCGACCTGGGCCTGCCGGGCATGTCGGGCTTCGAGCTGCTGGAACGGATCGCGGCCGGCACCCGGCCGGTGCCGGTGGTGGTCTATTCCGGCCGCGACCTGACCCCCGAGGAAAGCCTCAAGCTGCGCGCCTTCACCGACAGCATCGTCATCAAGGGCGCCCGCTCGCCGGAGCGGCTCATGGACGAGGTCAGCCTCTTCCTGCACTCGGTCCGGCACGAGGCGAAGGCCCTCTCCGACCACCCCGACGGCGACCTGAAAGGCCGCCGCCTGCTGCTGGTCGATGACGACATGCGCAACATCTACGCCCTCGCCAAGGTGTTGCGCGGCAAGGGCATCGACGTCACCCTGGCACCGGACGGCGCCAAGGCCCTGAGCCAGCTCGAGGCCCATCCCGATCTCGAGATCGTGCTCATGGACATCATGATGCCGGTGATGGACGGCTACGAGGCCATGACCGAAATCCGCAAAAGGCATCAGTTCGCCAAGCTGCCCATCATCGCCCTCACCGCCAAGGCCATGAAGGACGACCGGGAGAAGTGCCTCGCCGCCGGCGCCAGCGACTATCTCTCCAAGCCCATCGACGTGCCGAAGCTGCTCTCCATGATCCGCGCCTGGTTGCCGCCCCGATGACCGATCCCCATGATCTCGCCGCGCTGGAGGATCTGGAGCTGGACCTGTTCGTGACCGCCCTCGACCGGCGCTACGGTTACGACTTCTCCGGCTACAGCCGGGCCTCGCTCACGCGGCGGGTGCGCAATCTGAACATGCAGTTCGGCACCCCCACCATCACCGCCCTCACCGACCTTTTGCTGCACAGCCCGGAGCGCATCACCGAGGCCATCTCGAGCCTGTCGGTGCCGGTCTCGGAACTGTTCCGCGATCCCCACACCTTTCGCGCCCTGAAGGAAAAGGTGTTCCCGCTCCTCTCCTCCTACCCGTCCATCAACATCTGGCAGGCGGGCTGCGCCCATGGGCAGGAGGTCTATTCGCTCGCCATCCTGCTCGTGGAAGCCGGGCTGTACGAGCGGGCGCGCATCTATGCCACCGACATTTCGGCCAAAGCGCTGGCGCGGGCGCGGGAGGGCATCTTTCCGCTGCAGGATGCCCGCGACGCGGCGCGGCGCTATCTCGACAGCGGCGGCACCAAAAGCCTCTCCGATTACTACCACGCGCGCTACGACTTCCTGAAGCTGGACGAGCGCCTCATCTCCCGCGTGACCTTCGCGGAGCACAATCTGGTCACCGACACGGTGTTCTGTGAGGCCCACCTCATCTTGTGCCGCAACGTGCTGATTTATTTCACGACGCCGCTGCAGGACCGGGTCCTGGGCATGTTCGCCGAAAGTCTCGTGCGCGGGGGCTTCCTGTGCATCGGCACCCGCGAGAACATGCAGTTCGCCAGCGCCCGCGAGAAGTTCCAACTGATCGACGGGGATGCGCAGATCTACCGACGCAAGAGCGGCACCTGAACAAGAGCGGATCGGGACGACATGACATGGGCCGAGACGCGGGCCAAAACGTGGGCCGAGAACTGGGCCGAAACACATGGGCCGTGGTCATCGGTGCATCGGCGGGCGGGCCGGGGGCCCTCCAAAGGCTGCTGCGACGGCTCGATCCCGCATTGCCCGCCGCCGTCGTGGTGGTAAACCATGTGGGTGCCGATGGACCCGACCTGCTGGCCGACGTGCTTGCCCGCCGCTCCGCCTTGCCGGTGGTCCTGGCGCGGGAACGGATGCCGGTGACCGCCGGCCGGGTGCACGTCGCGCCCAGCGGCTACCACCTGCAGATCGAGCCCGGCCGATACTTTTCTCTTTCCGTGGATCCGAAAGTGTGTTTCTCCCGCCCGTCGATCGACGTCCTGTTCGAGACCGCGGCCCGCGCGTACCAGAAAAGCCTTATTGGTGTCGTTCTCACCGGAGCCAGCAGCGACGGCGCGGAAGGTCTTGCGCACATCCGTCAGTGGGGAGGTCAGGCCTTGGTTCAAGCTCCGGACGATGCCGAAGTTCCGACCATGCCGCGCGCCGCCCTTGAGCGCGCCGGAGCCGACCTGTGCGCGCCCATCGAAGCCCTCGCCGACCACATCAACAAGGCCAGCCGGTCATGACCGAGCCCTCCGGCACCGAACCCCGTCCCAAGATCCTGGTGGTGGACGACGTCTCCGCCAATCTCGCCGGCATGCGCCGCCTGCTGGCGCCGGTGGATGCGGACATCTACGAGGCGAAATCGGGCAACGAGGCGCTGGCGCTGTGCCTCGACCACCGCTTCGCGCTGATCCTGCTCGACGTGCAGATGCCGGACATGGACGGCTTCGAGGTGGCCTCGCTGCTCAACAACGACCCGGCCACCTGCGACATCCCCATCGTGTTCGTAACCGCGGCCTATCTCGACGACATCAATCGCCTGAAGGGTTATACTTTCGGCGCAGTCGATTACATCGCCAAGCCCATCAATGATGCGGTGCTGCTGTCCAAGGTCACAGTATTCCTGGAGTTGCACATCTCCAAGATGCGGCTCAAGGCGGCAATGGAAGAATTGGAGAAGCGCAACCGGCAGCTCGAGGTGGAGATCGAGGAACGCCGGCGGGTGGAAAAGCAGGTGCGCCACATGGCCACCCACGATTCCCTGACCGGCCTCGGCAACCGCATCCTGTTCATGGAGCACCTCACCCGCGCCTTCGCCCAGGCGCGGCAGAATTCCACCGCCTTCGCTTTGCTCTACATCGACATCGACGGCTTCAAGCAGGTGAACGACCGCCACGGCCACGCGGCCGGCGACGAGCTCCTGTGCGCCATCGCCCAAAGGCTTCGGGCCAACCTCCGGTGCGAGGATTTCGCGGTGCGCCTGTCCGGCGACGAGTTCGCCATCATCATGCTGGACGTGGCCGACACGCAGGTGGCCCTTGCCCAGGGCCAGCGGCTGTGCGACTCGCTGCGCAACCCTTACGTCCTGCGCCAAGCCTCGCCGCCGGCCACCGTCAGCGTGGGGGCCAGCATCGGCATCGCCCTCTATCCCCTCCATGCCGCCAGCGACGCCACCCTCATGCGCCTGGCCGACGCCGCCATGTACGCGGTGAAGAAAAGCGGCAAAGGCAATGTGCGCCTCGCCTCGCTGGACGATCTGCAGCCGAGCGAGGATCAGGCCGCCGATGCCTGAACCCCGCAATCCTCGCGGTTGCAGCGCGGGCCGGAGCGGACCACGGCGCGCGGACAGCCGTTCGGCGACGACGGCATCCCCATGATCGCACCCATAATCGCACCCGACGAACAGCCGGAACCGCCGCCGCTCCATGCCCTCCAGGCGGACCTTATCGCCGTGCTCGTCGCGGTGTCCTCAGGCGCGCCGCGGGTGATGACCCTGGAGGGGGGCCGCGCCTTGCCGTCCGGGCCGTTCGAGCTTGGCCACCGGTCGCTGCAATCGGGCCTTCGGGCCTGGGTGGAGCGGCAGACGCACCATCCGCTGGGCTATGTGGAGCAACTCTACACCTTCGCCGACAAGGATCGGGGCGGGGAGGGCGGAGCCCGCACCATCTCCATCAGCTATCTCGGCCTCACCCGCGAGATGAGCGGCGGCGAAGGCGGCTGGCGGAGCTGGTACGAGTATTTCCCGTGGGAGGATCATCGCGCCGGCGTGCCGCCCGTGATCGGCGGACTGGTGGCGCCGGCCCTCGCCGGCTGGAGCGCGGCCGCGCCAAGCCGCGCTGAGCGCGACCATCGGCGACAGCGGGCGATCACCGCCTTCGGCCTCGACGACCAGCCCTGGAACGAGGAAATGACGCTCCAGCGCTATGAGCTGCTGTACGAGGCCGGGCTGGTGCCGGAAGCGCACCGGACGGCGACCGCGGCGGACAAGACCGTGCCAGGCACGACCATGATGGGCGACCACCGCCGCATTCTCGCCACCGGCGTCGCGCGGCTTCGCGCCAAGATCAAATATCGCCCGGTGGTGTTCGAGCTGATGCCCGACACCTTCACCCTGCTGCAATTGCAACGGTGCGTTGAGGCACTGGCCGGGCGCACCGTGCACAAGCAGAATTTTCGCCGGCTCATGGAACAGCAGGAGCTGGTGGAGGAAACCGGCGAACTGACCTCCGAAGGCATTGGACGGCCGGCAAAACTCTTCCGCTTCCGTCACGCCGTGCTGGCCGAGCGCGCCTTCGCCGGAACCAAGCTGCCTCTCGCCCGCCCTTGACAGGGGATATGCTCAAGGTAAGCATATGATCGAAATATGCTCAAACTGAGTATAGCGACATGTCCAGCGTCACGCCTGTGGAAATGCCTGCCGTCGGTTCGGCCACCGCCCGCACCTCCCATCTCTATGAGCGCGTGAAGCGCGTCATCCCGCCCGCCGAATGGGGGGTGCTGGCCAATGATGTGGAGGCGATCCAGCATCTGAAGATCGAGCGCAACGCGGTCATCCTGGCCCACAACTACCAGACGCCGGAGATCTACCATTGCGTGGCGGACATCGTCGGCGACAGCCTGACGCTGGCCCGCGAGGCCGCCACCACCGATGCCGACGTGATCGTGCTCGCCGGGGTCTATTTCATGGCCGAGACGGCCAAGCTGCTGAACCCGCAGAAAACGGTGCTGATGCCCGATCCGGAGGCCGGCTGCTCGCTCGCCGATTCCATCACGCCCGCCGATGTGCGGCAGCTGCGGCGGCTCCATCCCGGCCTACCGGTGATCGCCTATGTGAACACCTCGGCGGCGGTGAAGGCCGAGGTGGACGTGTGCTGCACCTCCGGCAACGCGGCGCGGGTGGTGAAATCCTTCGGCCTGCCCAAGGTCATCATGCTGCCGGACCAGTATCTGGCGCAGAACGTCGCCGCCGAGACCGGGGTGGAGATCCTCTCCTGGGCCGGGCAATGCGAGGTCCACGAGCGCTTCACCGCCTCCGATATCGCCGAGCTGCGGGAGGCGCATCCGGGCATTACCGTGCTGGTCCATCCCGAATGCCCGCCGGAGGTGGTCCGTGCCGCCGACTTCGCCGGCTCCACCGGAGCCATGGCCGATTATGTGGGCGTGAACCGGCCGAGCAGCGTGGTGCTGCTCACCGAATGCTCCATGAGCGACAACATCTCCGTTCAATATCCCGATCTCGAGTTCGTGCGGCCCTGCAATCTCTGCCCGCACATGAAGAAGATCACCGTCGCCAACATCCGCCAGGCGCTGGAGGAGAACCGGCATGTGGTGGAGATCGACCCCGAGACGGCGGCCCGCGCCCGCGTCTCGGTGGAGCGGATGCTGGCGCTGTGACCGCCGCCCTCGCCGGATGCGACGCGCGGCCGGTGATCGTCGGCGGCGGGGTGGCGGGCCTTGCCGCGGCCCTGTTCCTGGCCCCCCGGCCGGTGGTGCTCATCACCCGCGCGCCGCTGGGCGCGGACGGGTCGAGCCCGCTCGCCCAGGGCGGCATGGCCGCCAGCGTCGGCGATGATGACGATGCCGACCTCCACCTCGCCGATACCCTCGCCGCCGGCGACGGCCTGTGCGACCCCATCATGGCGCGCCGCATCCTCACCGCCGCGCCCGACGCCATCACCGAGCTGGCGCGCATCGGCACCCGCTTCGATCGCGACGCAGCCGGGCGCCTTGCCCTGGGCCTGGAGGCGGCCCACAGCCGCCGCCGCATCGTCCATGCCGATGGCGACGCCACCGGGCGCGAGCTGGTGCGGGCCCTCGCGGCCGCGGTGCGCGCCTGCCCGTCCGTGACGGTGGTGGAGGGGGTCGAGGCGCGCCGGCTGGTGATGGCGCAGGGCGCCGTCGCCGGCCTGCTGGTCGCCGGAGACGGCGGCGGAACAGTGCTGCGCACCGCTCAGGTGGCGCTGGCCACGGGCGGGGTGGGGGCCCTGTTCGCGCATACCACCAATCCCGATTCCGCTTTCGGCCTGGGGCTCGCCCTCGCCGCCCGCGCCGGGGCGGCGCTCATGGACCTGGAGTTCGTGCAGTTCCACCCGACCGCGCTTGCCGGGACGGCGCGCCCCCTCTCGCTGGTGAGCGAAGCGGTGCGCGGGGAGGGGGCGACCCTCATCACCGCCGACGGCACCCGTTTCCTCGCCCAGGTGCCCGGCGCCGAGCTGGCCCCCCGCGATGTGGTGGCGCGCGCGGTGTGGGCCGAGCTTTCGGCCGGACGCACCGTCTTTCTCGATGCCCGAAGCGCGCTGGGGCAGGGGTTCGCGCGCCGCTTTCCGGCCATCGCCGGCCTGTGCGCGAGCGCCGGCATCGACCCGGCGACCCAGCCCATTCCCATTCGGCCGGCGGCCCATTACCACATGGGCGGCATTGCCGTGGATGGGGAAGGGCGCAGCACCGTCGCCGGGCTCTGGGCCTGCGGCGAGGTAGCGTCCACCGGCCTGCACGGCGCCAACCGGCTGGCCAGCAATTCCCTGGTGGAAGGCGTGGTCTGCGGTCGCTGGGTGGCCGAGAGCATCGCCGGCACGCGCGCCACGCCACCGGCCCGCCGTCTGCCGGCGGAGATGCCACCGCCGCCCGATCCGGCCGCCGCGCGGGCCATCGTCTCCCGGCACCTGGGCGTGCTGCGGGATGGGGACGGCCTGAAGGCAGCCATCACCGCTCTGGCGCCCCTTGCCCGCTCCGGCGGCGCGGACGCCGATCCGGCCCTGGTCGGCCTCATGATGGCCGTGTCGGCCCTGGGACGGCAGGAGAGCCGGGGCGCCCACACCCGCACCGATTGTCCGCAAACGGCGCACCACGCGCGGCGCTCGCGCCTCACACTGGACGATGCCTGGAGCCTCGCGGAGGGCTTTGCAGCGCCGCCCGCCGCCCGCGTGCGCTCCCAATAAGGCCGAGGCCCCTGGGCATGATACCGGGTCTTCGGTGTCGCCCCTCGGACACTGAGCGCTGAAAGGCACAAAATCCACGCCCGGTGGTTCGAGCAGCCGGACCACCGGGGCAATGTGCTTCATCGCCGGGGTGTCCACAGGGTCCTTGGTCGGCACCGCGAGCGGTGGGGCGGGCGGATGGGCAGTAAGACCCCGCCGCCTCCGGTCCGCCCTGGCGCGCCCGCCTTCCCTGAAGACACGCCGCGATTGCGTTTCACGTGAAACGGCCTCGACTGAGGCCACTGTTTAGAATGTCTATAAATCTTTGATTTGCCAGCTATTTCGTAAATTCCCGGATTGTCGTGGCACGGCCGACGGCGCTTCATGGCGGAAAATACATCGAGGCGCTGGCCGGTTCCGGACCGGCGGGGAGCGAAGGTGGTGATGTCTTCTTTTGCCATACTGTCGGGCCGCGATCGTCCACGTCGCGCTTCAACGCGGACGCGGACCCGGCGGGCGCGTGTTCTCGCCCTGGTCATGACAGGCCTTGCGCTGCTGACCGCACCCGGCGCCCGCGCCGAGGATGCAAACGACCTGTCCAACCCGGAAAAGCTGGGCGAAGCCCTGTTCTTCGACACCAACCTTTCCAAGAACCGCACCCAGTCGTGTTCCTCCTGCCACGCGCCGGACCACGCCTTCACCGACCCACGGGAAACCCCGGCGGCGGGGGGCGCGGTCTCCCTGGGCGACAACGGGACGTCGCTGGGCGACCGCAACGCGCCCACAGCCGCCTATGCCCGGTTCAGTCCCGCGTTCGGCAAATCGACGAAGCCGGGCCTCTATCACGGCGGCCAGTTTCTGGACGGGCGCGCCGCCGATCTTGCGGCCCAGGCCGGCGGCCCGCCGCTCAATCCGCTGGAAATGGGCATGCCCGACAAGGCGAGCGTGGTCGCCCGCCTGAAGGAAAACCCGGCCTATGTGCGCGCCTTCGACACGCTTTACGGCAACGGCGTGCTGCGATCGCCCGACACCGGCTATGCCGCCATGACCAAGGCCATCGCCGCCTTTGAAGCGACGCCGGTGTTCGCGCCGTTCGATTCGAAATATGACCGCTATCTGCGCGGCGAGGAAAAGCTGACAGAGCAGGAAGAACTGGGGCGCGTGCTGTTCTTCTCCCAGCAATTCACCAATTGCAGCCTGTGCCACCAACTGAATGCGCAGGGCGGCACACCGGGTGAAACCTTCAGCAATTACGAGTTCCACAATATCGGCGTGCCGAAGAATGAAGTGGCGCGGGCCGCCGCCGGCCTCAAGCCTGACAGCCGCGACCTGGGCCTCGCCCAGAATCCCGCGCTGAAAGGCAAGGACAAGAAAGTCCAGGCCGGCCGCTTCAAGGTGCCGACCCTGCGCAACGTGGCGGTCACCGGGCCTTACATGCACAACGGTGTGTTCAAGGACCTGCGGACGGTGATCTTGTTCTACAACACCTACAACACCCAGAACCCGGCGCGGCACATCAATCCGGAGACCGGAAAGCCCTTCGCCCCGCCGGAGGTGGCCGAAAACATCTCCATCAAGGAGCTGGAGACCGGTCCGGCGCTCGACGACAAGCGCATCGACGCCCTGGTGGCGTTCCTGAAGACTCTGAGCGATCGGCGCTACGAAAACCTGCAAAACTGAACCCGTCTCCCCCCAAATGGGGCCCGACGGGGCAGGGGGACATGGCACCTCGGCAGTCGCCTGAATCCCGGCGGCGGGCGTCGAGCGGGGAACCCTGGCATGAGCCATGCGATCAGTGCATGGCATTGTGGTTGCCATCCCATTGGTTTTAATCCAAATCAATTGGATGCAAATCGATAGCTCCAATCGCCGCCGCTTGGGCATCCAGCTCGTCGGTCTCGCGCGCCGGTGGCGGCGCGCCCTGGACCATCGCCTCGCCGCCATCGGCCTCAGCGACGCGAGCTGGGCGCCTCTCGTGCACTTGGCGGAGCAGGGCGATGGCCTGTGCCAGAAAGAGCTCGCCCTCGCGGTGGGCATCGACGATTCCACCCTGGTGCGGCTGCTCGACCTGCTTGCCGAGCGCGGGCTGGTGGAGCGCCGCACCGCCACCCACGACCGCCGGCTGAAGCAGCTCTACCTGACAGCGGAAGGCCGCACGGCGGTCACCGACATCCGCGCCAAGCTGGCCCGCATCGAGGACCTGCTGCTTGAAGACCTCTCGGACGCGCAGATCGACGCCCTGATGGCGGCTTTCGCCAGCATCGACGGCCGGATCCAGGCGGCAGCGGCACCGACCGCCGCCACCGCCCCCCTTGCCGCGACCACACGCTGATGCCCGCCGCCTCGCTCTTGACCCGGCTCGGCTTCGACGGGCCGCGCCTCGCCTTCACCCTGCGCACGGCGATGGCCGCCGCCCTGGCGCTGGCCATCGCCGCAGCCCTCCACATCGACAACCCCCAATGGGCGGCCATGACGGTGTGGGTGGTGGCCCAGCCCACCCGCGGCCAGCTTCTCGAAAAGGGCGCATTCCGCATCCTCGGCACCTTCGCCGGCGCGCTGGTCGGTGTCGCCCTCATCCTGTGCTGCGCCGGCACCCCGGCGCTGCTGGTCGCAGGGCTTGCGCTCTGGATCGGCCTGTGCGCTGGGGCGGGCAATCTCATCGGCGGCTTCACCGGCTACGGCACCATCCTCGCCGGCTATTCCGCGGCCATGGTGGCGCTGGTGGATTTCGGCCATCCTGACCACATCTACGGCCTCGCCCTCGACCGGGTGCTCACCATCTGCGTGGGCGTCGCCACATCGTTCGCGGTGGGCTGGCTGTTCACGCCCTTAAGCGCGGAATCCGATCTGCTCGGCCGCGTGCGGCGGCTCACCGCCCGCGTACTGCGCCATCTCGCCGCCGCCCTCGACACCGCGGACAGCGCCCGCGTCTTTGCCGAGGAACGGGCGATCATGTCCGAGATGGCGGCCATCGACGACATGCTCGATCCCCACGGGGCCGGCTCCGCCCGCAGCCGGCACACCGTCCGGCGCGTGCGCACCCTGATGGCCGCCCTGCTCAATGGACTGGTGTTCGCCCGCGGCCGGATCGGCACCGTGCCCACGGCCCGCCAGAGGGCCGGGGGCCTTGCCGCCCTGCGGAACGCCGCCGACGGCCTCGACGCGCCGGCTCCCGACCCCATGCCCCTGGCTCATCTGCCGCGATACCTTTCCGGCGACAGAGACGATCCCGGCATCGTGTCCGTGGTGGAGACCCTGGCCCGCGCCGTTCAGGAGCTCCAGGCCCCGGCCGCCCCGGCGCGCGACGACGCCGATGCGCTGACGCCCCCGTTCCTGCTGCATCGGGATGTGGTGGGCGCCCGCGCCGCCACCCTGCGTGCCACCGGCGCCGTGCTCGTGGTCGGCGCCATCTGGCTCGCCACCGGCTGGACCTATGGCCCCTTCATGCTGATGGGGGCCGCCATCATGACCTCCCTTTTCTCGACCTTCGACAACCCGGCGCTCACCATGCGCTTCGTGCTCGGCGGCTCGGCCGCCGGCGCGGCGGCGGCGCTGGCCGCCCGCTGGCTGGTGCTGCCCCACGCGGCGGATCTCACCCAGGTGATCGTGCTGACCATGCCGTTCATCCTCGTAGGCGCCTTCGTGATGGCGCATCGCCTCACCCTGCTGGCCGGCATGGACTACAACATGTCGCTGCTGCTCCTGCTGCAGCCCGCCTTCCCCCTGCATGGCACACCGGCCGGCATGGTGCAGATGGTGCTCGCCATGCTGCTCGGGCCGCTGATCGCGCTGATCGCCTTCCGCCTGGCCTTCCCCATGGATGCGCGACGGCGACGGGCGATGCTGGTCGGCATGATGGTACATGAGCTGAAGGCCATGGCCCGCGCGCCGTTCGGTCCGGCTGAAGCCGCGCGCTGGCGGGCGCGGCTCTATCATCGCCTGCTGCGCCTCGTGCGCTGGGGCGAAAAATCCGGCGACCGCGACTTCGCCGCCGTCGATGGCGGACTGGCCGCCCTTGCCCTCGGCACCGCCATCCGCGTCCTGCACGGCCGCCTTGCGGAGAGCGGCTTGCCGGACAGCCGCCGCCGCGCCGTTGCCGCCGCGCTTGCCAGCGTCGCCGTGCTGTCGGAGCAACCCGAGCGGGTCGCCGGCGCCCTGGAGCGCGCCGCCACACGGCTTGCCGCGACTGGCCACGACGATCCCGATGTCCTGCGCCGCGCCGCCGCCGCCGTGCGCGCCAATCCCGGCTTCTTCCGCGATCACAAGGGCGCCGAGGCCCATCACGCGGCGCCCGCCGCCGCCTGAGCGGGGAGGCCGGTGGAGGTCACATCTGGGTGCGCGCGCGGATCGCCGCGGACAAGGTGCCTTCGTCGAGATAGTCCAGCTCGCCACCCACCGGCACCCCCTGGGCGAGGCGTGTCACCCGCACGGGAAGATCTCGCAAGAGATCGGTGATGTAATGGGCCGTGGTCTGGCCATCCACCGTGGCCCCGAGGGCAAGAATGACTTCGACGACGTTCTGGTCCACCACGCGCGCCACCAGCTTCGACAAATTGAGATCATCCGGCCCCACCCCGTCGAGGGGGGACAATACGCCGCCCAGCACATGGTAGCGCGCGTTCAGCACACCCGCCCGCTCCAGCGCCCAAAGATCACCCACATCCGACACCACCACCAGCAGGCGCCCATCTCGCACCGGGTCGGTGCAGACGGTGCAGGGATCGCACACATCCACGTTCCCGCAGACCTTGCACTCCACCACCTTGTCCAGAACGTCGGTCAGCGCCCGCGCCAGCGGCGCCATCAGCCCCTCGCGCTTCTTGATGAGCTGCAGCACTGCGCGGCGCGCCGAACGCGGCCCAAGGCCCGGCAGGCGCGCCAGCAGCTGAATAAGTCGTTCGATTTCCGGTCCGGCGACTGCGCGCGGCATGATACTTCCCAATCTCCTGCGGCGACGGCGATCGCCGCATGTAAACCTTCGGCGCGCCAACGCCAATGGCCGACACCTGCAGCTCCCGCTGGGAAGACGCATGGCCCGACCACCTGTTCTCAACCGCGCCGGCACCCACGAACCTCAAGACCCGCATTTCTGGATCACGCAGTTTCATTTCACCCGCACATCACATGCTATCGCCACCGTTTCTACGCAAAGCCAGAATATTGCGTCGTCGAGGCAATGTCGGTTCATTCCGCGCCCCCTTGGGACAGCCGCATCCTCGGCGAAATCTTGACCGTGACCGCAGCGTCCGCGGGAGCCAAGCAGTATGTCGCAATTCATTGGACACTGGCCCCAGATGGCAGCAATTCCTACACCCATCGGTTGCCAAATGGACTTCGCCGGACGGAGGGATCGCGTCTTTTCGAAAGCGAATCAGTGCCATTTCCGGCACCCTCCACCTTTCATTTTCCCTGCGGCACGGTGCTGCTGCTTTCGCATCAAACCCGCATAGATGCTCAATTTCAAAGTTTTTTAGAAGACCCGATTGTAACTGGTTTAACGTCTGCTATAGAATATTTGCGAAGCTTCGACTTTACGTATATTTCTATAAATGCAGTGCTGCCCACGCGGACAGCCGCAGCGTGCAAGCAGAAAGGGATGCCCTGTGAGCGATTCCTCAACCAATCCGCAATCGCAAAGCCATATCGACTTCACCGCGGACATCGTCGCCGCCTATGTGAGCAACAACAGCGTGGCGGCCGCTGATCTTCCGGCGCTGATCGAATCCGTGCACCGCGCGCTCGGTCAGCTCGGGACCCCGGTTGCTCCGCCGGTCGAAGAGCAGAAGCCGGCCGTGCCCGTCAAGAAGTCGGTCACGCCCGAATACATCATCTGTCTTGAAGACGGTAAGAAGTTCAAATCCCTGAAGCGCCACCTGCGGACCAGCTATGGCATGACGCCTGATGCTTACCGCGAGAAGTGGGGCCTGCCGAAGGATTACCCCATGGTCGCCCCGGCCTATGCTGCCGCGCGCTCTGAACTCGCCAAGAACATGGGTCTTGGTCAGAGCCGCAAGAAGGCCCCGGTCGCCCCGGTCAAGAAGCCGAGCCGCCGCAAGGCCGCTCCGGTCTGAAATCCGGCCGCGTCGACCGAACACTCAACCCCCGCAACTCAATCTCTCTTGGTGCGGGGGTTTGTGTTTCCAGGCGTTTTGAACCAAGCGCCGGTGAAAAGCGCGGAACACAGCCAAAAGAACGGACGAACTGGCCGCCTCCTGTTCTTTGATGATGCGGCAGATTTCCGCCCACCGACGACGCCATTTCGGTTCGCGGCAACCGCGCCAAACTCTCGAATGGCGCGTGATCCGAAACGAAGCGGAAACGCCTCACCGCGGATTGCTTCAGTCCACGCCGAGCCGCCGGCACAGATCGTCCAATTGATCGAGGCTCGCATAACGGATGCGCAGCTCGCCCGCTTCGCCCCGGCTGTCCAGCGATACGCTCAATCCCAGCGCCTCGCCCAGGCGCCGTTCCAGAGCCCGGACATCCGCCGATTTGGCGCTCTCCGGCGCCGGCTTGCGCTTCAGCGGTTCGCCGGCGCCCGCCCCATGGGCCTTGACCAGCGCCTCCACGTCACGGACGTTGAGACCCTTCTCCACCACTTGCCGGGCGATCTGCTCGGGGTGCTCATGGCCAATCAGCGCCCGCGCATGACCAGCGGTGAGGCGGCCGTCTTCCAGATAGATCTTCACCTCCGCCGGCAGCTTCAGCAGCCGGAGCGTATTGGCGATATGGCTCCGGCTCTTGCCAATCACCTTTGCTAAATCGCTTTGTGAATAATCGAACTGCGCCATCAAGGCCTCGTATCCCTGAGCCTCTTCGACCGGATTGAGATCCGCCCGCTGCACGTTCTCGATGATCGCGATCTCCAGCGCCTCGCGATCGGAGAGCTCCAGCACGATCACCGGCACTTCGTGCAAGGCCGCCCGCTGCGCCGCGCGCCAGCGCCGCTCGCCGGCGACGATCTCAAAGGCATTGATCCCGGGCAGCGGCCGCACGACGATGGGCTGGATGATCCCCTTTTCCCGGATAGAAGCCGTGAGATCCTCCAGCCCTTCCTCAAGAAAGGCCCGGCGCGGATTGCGCGGATTGGCACGGACGTGCTCGATGGGCAGACGGCGCTGCACCCCCGCGCGCGCCCCGGCGGGCGCGGCAGCCTCGGGCTGCGGATCGTTCATCTCGCCGATCAACGCGGCAAGCCCCCGGCCGAGCCGGGAGCGCGGTTCATCCGCCATGGACATGGCTTTCCTTTACTGCAAACATCGATCTCAAGCGGCGGCCCGTGCGGCCCGCTCGCGCTGAATGACCTCGGACGCCAGCTTCAAATAGGCCTGCGAGCCCGCGCACTTCAGGTCATAGAGTAACGCCGGCTTGCCGTAGGATGGCGCCTCGGAAATGCGCACGTTCCGCGGAATGATGGTGTCGTACACCTTGTCCCCCATGAACGCGCGCACGTCCTGCACCACCTGTTCCGACAGGTTGTTCCGCCCGTCATACATGGTGAGGACGATGCCGTGAATCACCAGGTTCGGGTTCAGCCCCGTGCGCACCTGGTCCACCGTCTTCATGAGCTGGGACAAGCCCTCGAGCGCGAAAAACTCGCACTGAAGCGGCACCAAGATGGCGTCGGAGGCCGCCATGGCGTTGACGGTGAGCAAGGAGAGCGCCGGCGGGCAGTCCACCAGAACATAGCTGTAGCGCGCCGCGGCGTCGTCCTCCGCCAGCCCCTGCAACGCATTGCGCAGGCGAAACGCGCGATCGCGAGCCGATGCGATCTCCAGCTCCAGCCCCGACAGGTCGAGGGTCGCCGGCGCCACATGCAGCCCGGGAACCGCCGTTTCCATGATGGTTTCGCGAAAGCTCGCATCTCCCACCAAGATGTCATAGGTGGAGCGCTGGCGCGCCCGCCGGTCGATCCCGAGCCCGGTGGAGGCATTGCCCTGCGGATCAAGATCGACCACCAGAACCTTTTCACCGATAGCGGCGAGCGCCGTTCCGAGGTTGATGGCGGTCGTGGTCTTGCCCACGCCCCCCTTCTGGTTGGCCAGCGCCAGCACGCGCGGCCGGGCGGGGGCGGGGGCGGGCGGGGGAGCGGACATATTGAGATCGCTCATGGGTCGACGATCCTCGATCAAATCGGATGAAATAGGGTCGCAACACGGCGGGTCATCATCCCGCCGCATCCGGCCGCTCGCGAGCGGATGAACGCGCATGGGCGGCAGCTGCAAGGGGTCTGGCGCTCTTTACAACCACGATCCGGCCATCGGGGTCGGTGTGGCTGGGCGCGAGCTCGACGTCGAGTGTCCAGCCTTTACGCGCCTCGGTCAATTCGCCTGTGGCATCCTTCCCCTTCAGAAACAGCCCCACTGCACCTGCGGCGAGAAAAGGCGCCGCGAGATCGAGCAATTTAGGCAAAGGCGCAAGCGCGCGGGCGGAAACCACATGGGTTCCACCCGCCAGCTCCGCCCCCACCTTCTCGATCCGCGCGACATGTACCCGTCCCGGCAAGCCGATGACGCGAATCGCTTCGCGCAGGAAAGCGGCCTTACGGCTATCGCTTTCCACCAGATCAACCGCGGCGCCGGACCGCTCGGCGAGCACGGCGGCCACCACGAGGCCTGGAAATCCTCCGCCGGACCCCAGATCCACCCAGCGGGTCGCATCGGTGGGTGCAAGCGCCACCAGCTGAAGCGAATCAGCCACATGCCGCGCCCAGACCTGCGGGAGCGTCGCCGGCGCCACGAGATTGATCGTCCGTTGCCACTTCAGCAGCAAGCCGACAAGCGCGTCCAGGCGCTGGAATGTTTCACGTGAAACACTCGCTTCGACACCGCGCCGCTGGCTCACCACTTCCGTGTCGTCCGCAACATCCCGTGCCACCTGCGCCCGCCTTTCCAAAATCGCGCCATCCACGCCCGGCCGAGCCCGCACCCTAAGCCGCATCTCCGTCAGCCGCCGCCGTGGACCCGCGTCGCGCATAGGTCGCGAGCAAGGTCAACGCCGCCGGTGTCATCCCCTCAATGCGCCCGGCCTGACCGACGGTCTGCGGGCGCACCCGCGCCAATTTCTGCTTCAGCTCATTCGATAGGCCCGGCAACGTGTCATACGCAAGCTGGCTCGGCAGCATCAGGCCCTCGTCGCGCCGCAACACGGCGATGTCGGCCGCCTGCCGCCCGAGATAGACCGCGTATTTCGCGTCCACCTCGATCTGATCCCCCAGCTTCGGATCGATCGCGGCCAGCTCCGGCCAGATCCCGCACAGCCGTTTGAGATCGATATCGGGGTAGGCGAGAAGATCGAAGGCCGACCGGCGCAAGCCGTCCTTGTTCAGATTTAGCCCGTGGCGCGCACCCATGTTGGGCGTCAGGGTGAGGCGCTCCACCAGCGCTCGAACCTCGCCCAGCGCCTTCATCTTGCCGGCAAACACCTGCGCCCGCCGCCTGCCGACCAGGCCCAGCTGCTCCCCGAGCGCCGTCAAACGCTGATCCGCATTATCGGTGCGCAGCGTCAGCCGATATTCCGCCCTTGAGGTGAACATGCGGTAGGGCTCGCTCACACCCCGCGTCACCAGGTCATCCACCATCACGCCGAGATAGGACGTGGCCCGATCAAGCACCATCCCGTCAGCCCCGGCCGCCCGGCGCGCCGCGTTGAGGCCCGCGAGCAGCCCCTGCGCCGCAGCTTCCTCATAGCCTGTGGTCCCGTTGATCTGCCCGGCGAAAAAAAGCCCCCGCACCTGCCTTGCTTCCAGCGTGGTCGAAAGCTGGCGAGGGTCCACATGATCATATTCGATGGCATAACCGGGCCGCAGCACGGCCACCCGCTCCAGGCCCGGTATGGTCCGCAGGAAGAGCTGCTGCACCTCCTCGGGAAGGGAGGTCGACAGGCCGTTGGGATAGACCGTGTGGTCCTCCAGCCCCTCCGGCTCCAGGAAGATCTGATGTCCGTCCCGATCCCCGAAGCGAACAATCTTGTCCTCGATCGAGGGGCAGTAGCGCGGCCCGGTGCTCTCGATCCGCCCAGAATACATGGCCGAGCGATGCAGGTTGGCGCGGATCACGTCGTGAGTCGCAGTGGTGGTGCGGGTGATGCCGCACTCCACCTGGGGATTTGAAAGGACCGTGGTCAGCTCGGAGAAGGGCTCGGGCGGATCATCCCCCGCCTGCATCTCCAGCCCGGCCCAATCGATGGTCCGCCCGTCCAGCCGCGCCGGCGTTCCGGTTTTCAGGCGGCCCAGCCCTAGCCCCAGCCGGCGCAACGCCGGCGACAGGCGCAACGCTGGCTTCTCGCCCATCCGCCCGGCGGGAAAGGACACCTCGCCCATATGAATGAGGCCATTCAGAAACGTGCCGGTCGTCAACACCACCGCCCCGGTCCGCAGCCTGCGGCCGTCCGAGAGGCGAACCGCCGCGATCCGCCCGTCGCGCACATCCAGGTCATCCGCCTCGCCACCGATGACGAAGAGGCCTTCCGTCTGCGCGAGAGCAGCCTGCATGGCACGCGCGTAGAGCTTGCGGTCGGCCTGCGCGCGCGGACCACGGACGGCCGGGCCCTTGCGCCGGTTGAGCACGCGGAACTGGATGCCGCCCGCGTCGGCCACCCGGCCCATGAGACCATCCAGGGCATCAATCTCCCGCACCAGATGACCCTTGCCCAAGCCCCCGATGGCCGGATTGCACGACATGGCGCCGATGGTCCCGGCATCATGGGTCACAAGCGCGGTGCGCGCACCGGTTCGCGCCGCAGCGGCAGCGGCTTCGCAGCCCGCGTGGCCGCCACCCACGACCACCACGTCGAAGGCCAGTTCCGCCGGGCCGGCCGGGGAGGGGGAGAGGTCCAAAAGATTGGTCATCGCTCTTGAAAACGCCGTCGCGTCCGCGCCGTCAAGGCCACAGCGAGCTAAAACCGTGTCGCGTGTGCGATGAATGTTTCACGTGAAACAAAAAGTCGGCGCTCACTTCCCGATGCAGAAGGTGGAAAACACCCGATCCAGGACATCCTCCACATCGATCCGTCCGACAATGCGATCCAGCGCCCGCGCCGCAAGCCGCAATTCCTCCGCGCGCAATTCCCCGCTGATCCCTTCATTTTCCACCACCGCGCGCAGATAACCCAGCGCCAGATCCAACGCCCGGCGTTGCCGCTCACGGGTGATCAGCGCCGGCTCGCCCCCGACCAGCTCATCCAGGAGCCCGCCGACCACCCGCAGCAGTTCCTCCAGCCCCTCGGTCCGCGCCGTCGAAAGCGGGATCCAGCCGGAGGGCGCCACGCCTCCAAGGTCCATCTTGGTGCGCACCAAAAGCGCATGGCCCAAGGCCTGAGGTGGCCGCTCCGCCGTATCGGACAGCCACAAGACGAGATGCGCCTCTTCCGCCCGCGCCAGGGCGCGCCGCACACCCTCGATCTCCACCACGTCGGTGGCCTCCCGCAGGCCCGCCGTGTCCAGCACCGTCACCGATTGGCCCGCCAATTCCAGGTGCACTTCCAGCACGTCCCGCGTGGTCCCGGCCACCGGCGAGACGATGGCCACATCCCGCCCGGCCAGCCGGTTCAGCAGGCTCGACTTGCCCACGTTGGGCGGGCCGGCGATGGCCACCACCAATCCGTCACGCACGCGCTCGCCGCGCTGGGAATCCCGCAGAGCCGCCTCCATATCGGCGACCACCGGCGCCAGCGCCTGACCCACATCGTCATTCAGGCGCTCCTCCACATCTCCCTCATCGGCAAAGTCGAGACTCGTCTCGGTCACCGCCAGCGACCACAGCAAAGCCTCACGCCAGGTATCAACCCGGCGCGAGAGCGTGCCACCCGCCTGCGCCAGAGCCTGCCGCCGCTGAGCTTCGCTTTCGGCCGCGATAAGATCCGCCAGACCTTCCACCTCGGAGAGATCCAACTTGCCATTGCCATGGGCGCGACGGGTGAACTCTCCAGGCTCCGCAGGGCGCAGGCCGGGCATTGCGGCGAGCGCCGAAAAGACCGCTGCCACCACCGCCCGCCCACCATGCAGGTGCAGTTCCGCCACATTCTCCCCCGTGGCACTCGCCGGGCCGGGAAAGAAAAGCTGCAACCCACGATCGAGGATTTCGCCGCTCGAGGCGCGTCGCAGCGCCCCATAGCGCGCCTGCCGGGGCAGCGGAATAACCCCGGTCAAAGATTGCAGCGCATCCCCCGCAGCCGGACCCGAGACCCGCACTACGGCAACGCCCGCAGGCAGGCGGCCCGAGGAGAGCGCGAAAATGGTATCGGCAGCCATGGAAAAATTCCGTTTGTTGTTTCGGGCATCGGCGCGCGCCGCCAGGGCTCCGTTTTGCCCCCCTCTGCGATCTGCGCGGAAACCGAAGACGCCATCGTTGATCGCAATTGCACGGTGGCGCCGTGATATGCGTCGCGAAAGCCCAAATCACCATATGGCGGCTTCGAAAGCCGCCGGATCCACCCGCTTCACCGCCAAAATCCGACGACCCCTGCAAGAATCGATTTTAGAAGCTATGGAGCCACGTTTCACCGTTTCCGACCACGACATCGGAACACACTCGATTTCGCCGTCAGCGCGCTTCTCAGGCGATCACGTTTTTCGCGAATAATCTAAAAAATGCATCTTTGAATATATGATACGGTTGCACATGGCGAAATCAGACGCCGCCCTCGCTCTCTGGCGCCGGCGCGGCGTATTTCAGCCAAAGCGCCTTTTCTCCCAGCGCCGCCACGAACGCCGCGTGGGCCTCCGCTTCCTCCGCCGTCACGCGCGAAGGCAGGACCCCCGGTCTCTGGCGCGCGGCCTTAGCCTCGATCACCAGACGAGGCGCCTCGCTCTCGTCCTCCACCAGACCGATCAGGCTGGCCTGACGCCCACCGAGCAGCTCGCTATAGACTTCCGCCAGAAGCTCGGCATCAAGCAACGCCCCATGCTTCACGCGACGCGAACTATCGATGCCGTAGCGGTTCATCAAGTCGTCGAGACGATTGCCGCCGCCCGGATGCTTGCGGCGGGCGAGCGCCAGCGTATCCACCACGCGATCACGGGCAATCAGCGGGCGTCCGGTACGGCCAAGCTCCGCGTTCAGGAAGCCCACGTCGAAGGCCGCGTTATGGATGACCAGCGTATCTTCGGCGATGAACTCCAGAAATTCATCCGCGATCGTCGAAAACACCGGCTTGTCGGAAAGAAATTCCGTCGAGAGTCCGTGCACGTTGAATGCCTCGATCGGCATGTCCCGCTCGGGATTGATGTAAACATGGTAGACATTTCCGGTGAGAATCCGGTTTACCATCTCTACGCAGCCGATTTCCACCAGCCGGTCGCCGCCATTGGCTTCAAGTCCGGTGGTTTCAGTGTCGAGCACCAGCTCACGCATCACGCCACATCCTGTTTCTCAGCCGGTCGGCGCCGGCCCGGACCGGACAGCGCCCGCAGGAGACCCGCCACCTGATGGCGCGCAGCCTCAAAGCCACGCCCGGTCTCAATGATGAAATGGGCGCGCCGGCGCTTTTCCATATCCGGCATCTGCTTGGCCAATATGGCCTCCAGCTTCTCTTCCGTCATGCCCGGCCGATCCAGCACGCGCTGACGCTGGATCTCCGGCGGCGCGCTCACCACAACCACCGCATGAGCGCGTTGCGCCGCACCGGTTTCGAACAATAGCGGAATATCAAGCACGCAAAGGCGCGTGCCCATGCCCCGCGCCCGGTCCAGAAACGCCTTTTCCTCCGCCCAGACCAGCGGATGGACGATGGCTTCCAGCCGCGCCATGGCCTCCGGATCGCCCAGGACCTGAGCCGCGAGGGCAGGGCGGTCAACCACATCGCCGCGCACCACTCCGCGAAAGGCCGCGCCCACCGGCGCCACCGCCGCGCCGCGATACAGCCGGTGCACGGCGGCATCAGCATCATGCACCGGTACGCCAAAGCCGCGGAACATGGACGCAGTCGCGGATTTGCCCATGCCGATGGACCCGGTAAGGCCGACAATCCACATGGCGTCACGCCTCCAGCTGACCCTTCGCACTCAGATCCGCAACTACCCTCTCGCGCAGACCCACCGTCACCTCCGGGCGGACGCCGAACCAGCGCTCGAAACCAGGCACACCCTGATGCAACAGCATGCCAAGCCCATCCACCGTCCTCAAGCCCCGCGCCTGGGCCGCCTTCAGAAAAGGCGTCAGCAGTGGCACATAGACGATGTCCGTCACCACCGCCTCGGCCGGAACCGGTGACAGATCGAAATCCAGCGGCTCAGACCCCTTCATGCCAAGCGACGTGCAATTGACCAGCACATCGGCGGCCCCCAGCACCTTGGACACATCACCCAGCGGCAAGGGTTGGACCTTCCGCCCATAGGGCGCGGCCACCGCCTCGGCGCGGGACAAAGTGCGATTGGCCAGCACGATCCGCGTGAAGCCGCGACCGGCCAGGGCATGCACCACCGCACGGGACGCACCGCCGGCACCGAGCACCACCGCCACCTCACGGCGGCTGTCCCACCCCGGCGCGCCTGCATCGAGATTGGCCAAAAAGCCATAGCCGTCTGTGTTGGCGCCGTGCAGGCGTCCATCCGCCAGCCACAGCGTATTGGCCGCCCCCAGCGCCGCGGCACTGTCGTCGGCCTCATCGAGCACCGAAAACGCGATTTCCTTATTGGGCAAGGTGACATTGCAGCCCACATAGCCGCGCGCCGCCAAGCTGCGATAGAAGGCGGCCGCTTCCGCCGGCGGCACCTCCTCGCGACCATACTCGCCATCGATGCCGTAATGCTGCAGCCAATAGCCATGCAGCAGCGGCGAACGGGAATGGGCGATCGGCGATCCGGTGACGCAGGCCCGGATGGTCACGGCAGCATGCCCTGATCGCGGAAGAAGGGCAGCAATTGCAGCAGCGGCAGGCCGAGGATGGTGAAATGATCCCCCTCCACCTTGCTGAACAGATGCACCCCCACCGATTCGAGCTGGTAGGCCCCGACCGAGGTCAACACCCGCTGCCCGGCGGCACCGAGATAGGTATCCAATATGTCCTGCGTCAAAGGCCGCATGGTCAGATAGGCGCTCGCCACGGTCTCGAACGCGATCTCGCCGTCCATCACCACCGTCGCCGCGGAATGCAGCGCATGGGTCTTGCCCGAAAGGGTCTCGAGCTGGGCGCGGGCCGCCTCCACCGTCCGTGGCTTGTGGAAGATCTCAGTGCCAAGGGCGAGGGTCTGGTCGGCCCCCAGGACGATGCGCCCCGGCGCCGCCACCGCTCCGGCCGCCGCCTTGGCCCGGGCCAGCATCAAGGCGATCCGGCTCGGATCGAGATCCCCGGCCTCGGCCTGAAGGCCCCGCTCGTTGACATCGGTGGACACGGTTTCCACCGGCATGCCGGCATGCACGAGAAGGCTCAAGCGGGTGGCACTCTTGGAGGCGAGAACCAACGGCTGCTCGCCGCGCCACAACGTCTTGCTTTCCATAGTCTCAGGTCTCGGCCAACTGTTGGCGGCGACGCTCGTTGAACAGCGCCAGGATGGTGGCTGCCGTCTCCTCGATGGAGCGGCGGGTCACGTCGATAAGGGGCCAGCCGTTGCGCGCGCATAGGCGGCGGGAAAAGGCGATCTCCTCCGACACCGCCTGCCGGTCGGTGTAGGAGGTCCCAGTGTCGGCGGCGTTCAGACCCAGCAGGCGGTTCTGGCGGATCTCCACGATCCGCTCCGGACTTGCCACCAGGCCCACCACCAACGGCTTCCTCAGCGTCTCGATGTTGGACGGCAGAGGCACATTGGGCACCAAGGGAATGTTGGCGGTCTTGATGCCACGGTTGGCCAGATAGATGGAGGTCGGCGTCTTGGAGGTCCGCGAGACCCCGAGGAGCACCACGTCGGCGTTCTCCAGATCTTCGGTCATCTGCCCGTCGTCATGCATCACGGTGAAGTTCAGCGCATCGATGCGCTTGAAATAGACCGCGTCAAGGGAATGCTGGCCGCCGATACGCGGCGTCGGCTCACCCCCGAGATAGGATTGAAACAGCCGCACGATGGGCGCCATCACCGACAGATAGGGCACGCCGAGATCCCGGCAGCGCTCCTTGAGCCGGCCGCGGATCTCATTGTCCACCAGCGTGTAAAGCACGATGCCCGGATTGGACTCG
Organism: Xanthobacter agilis; assembly: GCF_021730435.1. Lineage (GTDB taxonomy): Bacteria > Pseudomonadota > Alphaproteobacteria > Rhizobiales > Xanthobacteraceae > Xanthobacter > Xanthobacter agilis. The sequence goes on along the minus strand of NZ_JABWGX010000010.1, from coordinate 25,880 downwards.
ATCTCGCTCAGCACCCGGTCGAGCTGCTTCATGGTGCGAACCAGCGGATACACATGCTCGATGGCGAGCACATTCGCATATTGGGCGCACGCGGCGCGGCCCACGGTGATGAGGGTCTCGCCCGTCGCATCCGACACCAGATGCAGGTGAAAATAGCTGTCGGTCGGGGCTTTCGTCGGCGTCACTTTATCCACCAGGGCTGTGGAAGGCTGTTGAAGAAGGCACGCTCCTTTCGCCGACGCAAGATCGGCCTGGGGAAAGAGGGCATAGCCGTCCACATTTCGACTCGAAGGGACCCGTTTCCGGGGGGGCCTGTGGGCCGATGTGCATATCTGATGGCACCGACCCGTTAATCCTTTATTAACCGGCACCCGCCGGGGCTCGCACCTGCGGCAAATGCGGTATCTGAATCGGGTTGGCGTGTGGATTGGTTGTCGATGGCGTTGCGACTGGTTAATCAACCGTAAAGACTCTGAAGACTCTCTCTTTAAATAAGACTCTCATTTATTAAAGGCATGGGATGAGCCTCTCTCCGGCACCGCGTTCGCCCTTCCTCGCCGTCCTGGACGGAACGCCCCTTGATCCGCCTCCGCTCTGGATGATGCGCCAAGCCGGCCGCTACCTTCCCGAATACCGGGAGGTGCGCGCCATCGCCGGCGATTTCCTCACCCTGTGCTACACGCCGAAGCTCGCCGCCGAGGTGACGCTCCAGCCCATCCGCCGCTTCGGTTTCGATGCGGCCATCATCTTTTCCGATATCCTGGTGGTGCCCCACGCCTTGGGCGTGGACCTCACGTTCACCGCCGGCGAGGGGCCGCGCCTGGAGCGGGTCGATCATGCAACGCGCATCGCCGCGCTGCCCGACCATCTCGATCCGGCCCGTACCGAGCCGGTGTATGAGGCCATCGCCGCGGTGCGGGCTGACCTGCCGCCGGAGGTCGCGCTGATCGGCTTCTGCGGCGCGCCCTGGACGGTGGCAACCTACATGGTGGCGGGGCAGGGCACTGACGACCAGGCGCCCGCGCGCCTGCTGGCGCTGCGCGATCCGGCGGTGTTCCAGGCGCTGATCGATCGTCTGGTGGAGGCGTCCATCGTCCATCTGTCGGCCCAGGTGCGGGCAGGCGCGGATGCGGTGCAGATTTTCGATACCTGGGCCGGCGTGCTCGATCCGCTCTCGTTCGAAATGTGGTGCGTGGAACCGTTGAAGCGCATCGTTTCCGGCCTGAAGGCATTGCATCCCGGCGTCCGGGTCATCGCCTTTCCCAAGGGCGCGAACCTTGAAGCCCTGGAGCGGCTGGCGGCGGCGGGCATCACCGCGATCGGCCTTGATTGGACGGCGGATCGCCACGCCGCCCGTGCCCGCCTTGGGGACAAAGTGGCGCTGCAAGGCAATCTCGACCCGTTGCGGTTGATCGCCGGAGGGGCGGCGCTGGAGGACGAGATCCGGCGCATCCGCGCGGATTTCGCCGGCTGCCGCCACATTTTCAATCTCGGCCACGGCATCCGCCCGGAAACTCCGCTCGCTTATGTGGAGGCGTTGGTGGAGGGGGTGCGGGCCGCGTCGTGACCAGACAAAAAATATGAGGAGAGGCCGTGCTTTATCTCTGGATCAAGGCGCTGCACGTCATGGCGGTGATTGCCTGGATGGCGGCGCTGCTCTATATGCCCCGGCTCTTCGTGTACCATACCATGGCACCGAAAGGATCGGCCCAGTCCGAGACCTTCAAGGTCATGGAGCGGCGCCTATTGAAGGCCATTTCCACGCCCGCCATGATTGTGACATGGCTCGCCGGTCTGTTCCTGGCCTATGATGGGAACTGGTACATGGACGGTTGGTTTCACGCCAAGCTTGCCCTGGTGCTGGCCATGTCCGCGGTGCACGGCTTCCAGGCCCGGTGGGTGCGCGATTTTGCCTCTGACAGGAATGTCCGGCCGGCAAAATTCTATCGCATTGCCAATGAAGTACCGACACTCCTGATGATCGGCATCGTGATCCTGGTGGTGGTCAAGCCGTTTTGATGGGGCTTGGCGCCGACGAAGGGCTTGCGTCAGGCGCGGGGTGTGCCTATCCTGCATCCGCTTTCCTCAACGCAGGCGAACGCGCTGGCTGAGGCTTGAGCCCACGGGAAGATCCGCTGTGGCTCGGGCGCGCGCGTCAGGCGGAAGCTGTCGCCCCGGCTGCTCCTGAAGACCTGCGATCCCCGTCCCTCCTCTCATGTGCGTTCCGACCAATCCGCGCGGATCCGCTCATTCATTTCCTAATCGAGGCTTTCCCATATGCGGGAAGTAAAACTTCAAGACCTGAAATCCAAAACGCCTGTCGAGCTGCTCGCCTTTGCCGAGGAGAACGAGGTGGAGAATGCGAGCACCCTGCGCAAGCAGGAGCTGCTGTTCGCCATTCTGAAGCAGCTGGCCCTCAGCGAGACCGAGATCATCGGTGAAGGCGTTGTGGAGGTGCTGCAGGACGGTTTCGGGTTCCTCCGGTCGCCGGAAGCCAATTATCTGCCCGGTCCCGACGACATTTATGTCTCTCCCTCCCAGATCCGCCGTTTCGGCCTGCGCACCGGTGACACGGTGGAAGGCCAGATCAGAGGCCCCAAGGAAGGCGAGCGCTATTTCGCCCTGCTCAAGGTCAACACGATCAATTTCGAGGATCCGGAAAAAACCCGGCACAAGATCAATTTCGACAATCTGACGCCGCTTTATCCCGATGAGCGGCTGAAGCTTGAGCATGAGGAAGTGCCCGGCGGCAAAAAGGATTTTTCGCCCCGGATCATCGATATCGTGGCGCCCATCGGCAAAGGCCAGCGCGGCCTGATCGTGGCGCCGCCGCGCACCGGCAAGACGGTGCTGCTCCAGAACATCGCCAAGTCCATCACCGCGAATCACCCCGAGTGCTACCTCATCGTGCTGCTCATCGACGAGCGGCCGGAGGAAGTGACCGACATGCAGCGCTCGGTGAAGGGTGAAGTGATCTCCTCCACCTTTGATGAACCCGCCGCCCGGCACGTCCAGGTGGCCGAAATGGTCATCGAGAAGGCGAAGCGCCTGGTGGAACACGGCCGCGACGTAGTGATCCTGCTCGATTCCATCACCCGGCTCGGCCGCGCCTACAATACGGTCGTACCGTCCTCGGGCAAGGTGCTCACCGGCGGCGTGGACGCCAACGCTTTGCAGCGGCCCAAGCGCTTCTTCGGCGCGGCGCGCAACATCGAGGAAGGTGGCTCGCTCACCATCATCGCCACCGCGCTCATCGAGACCGGCTCGCGCATGGACGAGGTGATCTTCGAGGAGTTCAAGGGCACCGGCAATTCGGAAGTCATTCTCGACCGCAAGGTCTCCGACAAGCGCGTGTTCCCGGCTATCGACATCACGCGCTCCGGCACCCGCAAGGAGGAACTGCTGGTTCCCTCCGATACGCTCAAGAAGATGTATGTGCTGCGCCGCATCCTGAACCCCATGGGTACGGTGGACGGTATCGAGTTCCTTTTGGACAAGCTGCGGCAGACGAAGACCAACCAGGACTTCTTCGATTCCATGAACACCTGATTGCGCGCCTGCGCGGATGGTGGGCGATCAAGGCCGGCCACGGGATTGTCAACTCCGGACATTCCCTAGGGTCGGCCTTTCGCATTTTATGGCGAGGACCTATCTTCTGTGACAGATGCCGGCGGGTCCGGCCTTTCATATTTTGAGGATTAGGCCATGTTCATTCAGACTGAAGCGACGCCCAATCCGGCGACCCTCAAGTTTCTGCCCGGCCGCCCGGTGCTTGGCGAAGGCGTGCTCGACGTGCGGAGCGCGGACGATGCGGGCCTGTCGCCCCTGGCGCAGCGCCTGTTCGAGGTGCGCGGGGTGGATGGGGTCATGCTGGGGCCGGATTTTGTCACCGTGACCAAGGCTCAAGGCGACTGGCGGCAGATGAAGCCCGCCATCCTTGGCGCCATCATGGAGCATTTCATGTCGGGCGCGCCGATCATCGCCGAGGGCGTGGCCCTGGCGGCGGACGAGGCCGCTGATGAATTCTATGACCGGGCCGACGCCGAGATCGTCGCCACCATCAAGGAGCTGCTGGACACCCGGGTGCGCCCGGCGGTGGCCAATGACGGCGGCGACATCACCTTCCGCGGCTTCAAGGACGGCGTGGTCTATCTGAATATGAAGGGCTCTTGCTCCGGCTGCCCGTCATCCACGGCCACGCTGAAGAACGGCGTGGAAAATCTGCTGAAGCACTTCGTGCCGGAAATCCGCGAAGTGCAGGCCGCCTGAGCGGCCGTGGCCCGAGCGGCTATGCCAGTCTTGCGTTCACTGCGGGCGGGCCGGGTGCCGCCATCCGGCCCGCATATTAACCCTTTGGCAAGGTGAGCGGGGCGGGTCCCCTTCCGTTTGCGCCCGTTTCGGGCAATCGTGGCGGGAAGAGGGGCTTTGTGTTCATGTTCGTCCTGGCCATAGATACCGCGCTTTCAGCGTGCTCGGCGGCGGTGCTCGATGCGGAGAGCGACAGCATCGTGGCCGGCGACTCGCTGCTCATGGACCGCGGCCATGCCGAGGCCCTGATCCCGTTGGTGCAACGGGTGATGGAAGACGCCGGGCTCGATTTTGAGCATATCGGCCGGGTCGCCGTCACCGTTGGCCCGGGCAGCTTCACCGGGCTTCGGGTCGGGCTTTCGGCGGCGCGCGGCTTTGCGCTCGCCGCAAACCGGCCGGTGGTGGGTGTGACGACGCTGGCGGCGCTGGCCGCGCCCTTCCTGGCGCTCGACGATGCCGTGCCGGTGGTGGCGGCCATCGATGCCAAGCACGGGCATGTTTTCCTGCAAATGTTCGGGGTTGGCGGGCGCACCCTGATCGCGCCGAAGGTGACCTCGGTGCGGGAGGCCGCGCGCGCGGTGGCCATCGGCCCGGCGCGGCTGGTGGGCTCTGGTGCCCGTCTCCTGGCCGAGGCATGGCCGAGCGGCGAGGCGCCGCCGCTCCATGTGGACGACGTGCCGGCGCCTGACGTGGCCTGGGTCGCTCGCCTGGGTGTCGCGGCGGATCCGGAGGCGGCGCTGCCCAAGCCCCTGTATCTGCGGCCGCCGGACGCCAAGCCGCAGGACAAGGCGCGCATCGCGCGGCGATAATGTCCCTGATCGATTATCTCTTCCCAGCGGCGCCGCCGCTGTTCCGCACCGCCCAGGGCGACGACGCGCCGGCGCTGGCGGCGCTGCACGGGGCATCGTTCGCGCAAGGATGGCCGGCGGAGGAATTCGAACGGATGCTGGCCGAGCGGGCCGCGCGCGGGCATGTGGCGGCCGCGGGGCGCAAAGGGGCGTTGCTCGGCTTCGTCCTGTCCCATGTGGTGGTGCCGGAAGCAGAGATTTTGTCGATCGCGGTGGCGGAAAGCGCGCGGGGCCGGGGTATCGGCGGCGTACTTCTCACCCATCACCTGTCACGTCTTGCGGCTGAAGGCGTGTCCATATCCTTCCTCGAGGTTGAGGAGGGCAATGTGGCGGCGTTGAAATTGTATGCACGGATCGGCTATCAGCAGGTGGGTCGTCGCAAGGGCTATTATCGGGGCACCGACGCGCTGCTTTTCCGGCGGGACTTCTAAAGTCCGCGGCCGAGTTGCGCGGGACCCACGGGAACCCCTTGCGGCAGAATGCCGGCAGGGCGATAAGGCGGTCATGTCGCGCCGTCATTGCGGAGGTGCCGCTTGAGCGGAAAGATGAGTGTCATCGAGCAGGCGTGCCTGGCCAAGGGCATGCGGATGACCGAGCAGCGGCGCGTGATCGCGCGGGTTCTCTCCGGTGCGGATGACCATCCGGACGTGGAGGAACTGCACCGCCGCGCGGCCGCCATAGACGACAACATTTCCATTTCCACCGTCTACCGCACGGTGAAGATGCTGGAGGATGCCGGCATCATCGAGCGGCATGACTTCGGCGACGGTCGCGCCCGGTATGAGCAGATGCCGGACGAGCACCACGATCACCTGATCGACCTCAGGTCCGGCACCGTCATCGAGTTTCAGTCCGAGGAAATCGAGAAGCTGCAGGAAGAGATTGCGCGCCGGCTGGGGTTCAAGCTGCGCGGGCACCGCCTGGAGCTTTATGCGGTGCCGCTTGATGATGACGATAAATAGGCGGTCACGGGCCACGCGTGACGCGACGACCTCACGCCGGCAGGTGCGCTCTGTTGCCTTGCCTGAAGCCGGTCCGCCCCCGGTGACGGACGTGGCGGCCGACGGCCGGCGCAAGCGGGAAGAGGTGCAGGCGCTCGGATTGGACTGTCCGCGCGCGAGTGCAGTGCTCGACGGGGTGCGGATCGGCCTCGTGCTGGCCGGGGTCGGGCTTGCCACCGCCATCGGCATTCCGCTGCAATGGCTTTCCCTGAAGCTGCGCCTGCCGACACGCCGGCTCATTCCGGCCGTCTATCATCGCATCGTGCTGAAGGCGCTCGGCGTGCGGGTCACGGTGAAGGGCGCGCCGGATCCGCATCGGCCCCTGCTGATTCTCGCCAACCATGCGTCTTGGCTTGATATTCCGGTGATCGGGTCGCTGACGCCGCTGTTCTTCGTGGCCAAGAGCGAGGTTGCGTCCTGGCCGCTCATCGGCCTTCTGGCGAAGTTCCAGCGCACGGTGTTCGTGGACCGCCAGAAGCGGCAGGCGACCGGGTCCGTCAACCGCGAGATCGCCGAACGGCTGGTGGATGGTGATCCGGTGGTGGTGTTCGCGGAAGGCACGTCGGGCGACGGCAATCGCCTGCTGCCGTTCCGCACGGCCCTGGTGGGGGCGGTGCGGGACGTCTTCGCCAGTCATGATGAAGTGGTGGTGCAACCGCTGACGGTGGCCTACACCGGGCTGCAGGGCCTGCCCATGGGCCGCAGTCACCGGCCGCTGGCGGCGTGGTATGGCGACATGGCGCTCGCGCCGCACCTGTTGGCGGTGCTGCGCCAGGGCGCGCTCGATGTGGAAGTGATCTTCGGACCGCCGTTGCGCATCGACGCCACCCACGACCGCAAGGATGTGACCCGCGCGGCCGAGACCGTGGTGCGCCGGCAGCTTGCCGCCTGCCTCGCGGGCCGCGCTGAGTAAGTCGGCTAATAATATTAGTTTCCAGTGGAAACATGGAGCGTGGCATGACCGTTCTCGCGGCGGTGGGCTTCGGCTATTGCGCCCGGCATCTGGTGGCGACCCGGCCCGACGCCTTCAAGAGGGTGATTGCCACCGCCCGCTCCCCGGCGGGCGTCGCCGCCCTGCCGGCGGAGGTGGAGGGCTTTCAGTTCGACGGCGAACGCCTGTCGGTGCCGCTCGCGACCGCTCTCGCCGAGGCTGAGGTGCTGATCGTCTCCGCGCCCCCGGACGCGGCCGGAGACCCGGTGCTGCGCCATGCCGGCGCGGCACTGGCCACCGGCCGGCTGCGGCAGGTGATCTATCTGACGACTCTTGGCGTCTACGGCGATCATCAAGGAGGGTGGGTGGACGAGGCAAGCCCCGCCCGCGCCGGCACCGAGCGTCTGGACCGGCGGCTGGCGGCGGAGGCGGCGTGGTTCGCGTTTGGCCGGCGCCACGGCGTGGCGGTGGCGGCGTTGCGCCTCGCGGGGATCTACGGTCCGGGCCGCAACGTGCTGGTCCAGCTCCAGGCGGGGGAAGCCCGGATCATCGATCGGCCGGGGCAGGTGTTCAACCGGATCCATGTGGAGGACATCAGCCGGGCGATCGGCGCCGTCGTGGCCCGGCGGTTCGACGGGGTGCTGAACGTGGCGGATGATCTGCCCACCGCCCCGGGCGAACCGGTGAGCTATGGGGCGGGACTTCTGGGCCTGGCGCCGCCGCCGGCGATCCCGTTCGCCGAGGCTGCGCGCACCATGACGCCGATGGCGCTCAGCTTCTGGGGCGCCAGCAAGCGCGTGTCCAACCATCGCCTGAAGGCGGCGCTGGGCGTGCAACTCGCCTACCCCACCTATCGCGAGGGGCTCGACGCGTTGGCCGCGGCCGGCGAGGGGCGCTGACGGGCGCCCTTTCGGAGCCGGGCAACCGGGGACAAGGTCACGCCCGCACGAAGGTGAGATAGGTGGGAATGCGCCCGTCCTGCAGGGCTTTCGCCTCATAGCGGGTGCCGGGCCAGTCCGGATAGGGCGTGGTCCAATGGGCGGCGGTGCCGGCGGTCCAGCGGAAGGCACCGTGGGCGCGCACGGTGGCGAGGGTCCAGCCCACATAATCGGGCACGTCCGACGCTACGCGGAAGAGGCCGCCGGGGGTGATGACCCGTGCGAGGCGGTCCAGATTGTCCGGACGCACGAACCGGCGCTTCCAATGGCGGGTCTTCGGCCAGGGGTCGGGATAGAACAGATCGGTGCCCGCAAGGCTCGCCGCCGGGAGCCGATCGAGCAGCAAGGCGGCGTCCGCATCGAACAGGCGGATGTTGTCGCGCCCGCTCTTTTCGAGATCCACCAGCATGCGCGCCATGCCGTTCAGGAACGGCTCGACGCCCAGGAAGCCGGTGTGGGGCCGGCGCGCGGCGTGGTCGAGCAGATGCTCACCGCCGCCGAACCCGATCTCCAGCCAGAGCGTTTCCGGCGGGGCGGAAAACAGGCGCTCGGGTGCCTGCGCGTCTTCCAGGGTGAAGCGGTACCGGGGCAGCAGGCGCGTGATGGCGTCCTGCTGGGTGGCGCGCAGCGCCTTGCCGACCCGCCGCCCGTAGAAGGCGCCGGGGCTCAGCGGATCAGATGCGGACGGGCGAATATCGGGATTGGCCAAGCTGGAACTCTCGTCGTGCGGCCGCTGCGGCACGGAAGGGATCGGTGGGGATGCCTGGACCCGGTGCCTTCGGCGCGCCGGATCCCGCGGGCGAGGCGATAGCATGGGCGTGCCGGGTGGGCGAGGGCAAGGCGGGCGTCCCCGGACCGGTCGATGCCACGGTTCACGCCACCTGTCTTCGCACCCAAACGTCGGGGCGCGGATGTGGATCGCTCTCAGACCATCGGCCCCGGTCCTTGACCGGCGCCGAAAGGGTCGGCCAAGGATGTTTGGCATAAACGCACATGGCCGGGACGCGGCCCGGCCATGGTTGCCCCAGGGGTGGAGCTGACGTCGCGCCGGCTCAGGCGAAGGCGGACTTCAGCGCATCCACGATGTCGGTCTTTTCCCAGGAGAAGCCGCCATCGGCCTCCGGGGGGCGGCCGAAATGGCCGTAGGAGGCGGTGCGGGCATAGATGGGCTTGCACAGGCCGAAATGCTCGCGGATGCCGCGCGGCCGCAGATTGACCGCTTCCCGCAGCACCACTTCGAGCTTGGCCTCGTCCACCTGGCCGGTGCCGTGCAGGTCCACATAGACCGCGAGCGGGTCGGAGACGCCGATGGCATAGGCGAGCTGAATGGTGGCGCGATCGGCAAGGCCGGCGGCGACCACATTCTTGGCGAGGTAGCGGGCAGCATAGGCGGCGGAGCGGTCCACCTTGGTGGGATCCTTGCCGGAAAAGGCGCCGCCGCCGTGGGGCGCCGCGCCGCCGTAAGTGTCCACGATGATCTTGCGGCCGGTGAGGCCGGTGTCGCCGTCGGGTCCGCCGATCACGAACTTGCCGGTGGGATTGACGTGCCAGACCGTCTCCTTGGAGATCCAGCCATCGGGCAGGGTGGAGCGGATGTAGGGTTCGACGATGGCGCGCACGTCCTGGGACGACAGGTGCTCATCCAGGTGCTGGGTGGAGAGCACGATCTGCGTCACGCCGGCCGGCTTGCCGTTCTCGTAGCGCACGGTCACCTGGCTCTTGGCATCCGGGCCGAGCGCGGTGGTGGCGCCGGAATGGCGGGCTTCGGCCAGGGTCTTCAGGATCTTGTGGGCGTAATAGATGGGGGCGGGCATCAGCTCCGGGGTTTCGCGGACCGCGTAGCCGAACATGATTCCCTGGTCGCCGGCGCCTTCATCCTTGTTGCCGGCGATGTCCACGCCCTGGGCGATATCCGCCGACTGGGAATGCACCACCACGTCGATGTCGGCGGTCTGCCAGTGGAAGCCGGCCTGCTCGTAGCCGATGTCCCTGATGGCGAGCCGCGCGACATGGGCGATCAGGTCGCGGGTGATGGTCGAGGGACCGCGAGTCTCGCCCGCGATCACGACTTTGTTCGTGGTCGCAAGGGTTTCGCAGGCGACGCGGACCTGAGTGGGGTCCCAGCCCTCGGACTCTGCGGTTCGGAAGAACGTATCCACCACCTCGTCGGAGATGCGGTCGCACACCTTGTCCGGATGCCCTTCGGACACGGATTCACTCGTGAAAAGGTAGGATTGACGCGCCATGTTTTGACCCTTCTTGCGCCCGCACCGCGTTGCGGTTGTTGCTTTTCGCAACGCGGCGGGGTGCGGTCAAGATCACCGAGGCAACGGCGTTCGTCAAATCGAACGTCAGGTGGTCGGTTCGGCCTCGCCGGCGATGGCGATGACGAGATCTACGATGCGCCGACGGACGCGTGCGTCCGAGATGCGCATGAAGTTACGGGTGAGAGCGAGCCCGTCCGATGTGGCCAGAAAATCCGACACGTATGCGGGGGACTGCGCCTCCGCGACACCGTCGCTTTCAGGCCCCACGGTGGGGGCTCCTTCAAAAAAGAACGCCACGGGCACGCCCAGCGTGATGGAGATCTGCTGCAATCGGCTCGCCCCGATGCGGTTGGTCCCCTTCTCGTACTTCTGGATCTGCTGAAACGTGATGCCGAGGTGCTCACCCAGTTTCTCTTGGCTCATGCTGATCATCATTCGACGCATCCGCACGCGCGAGCCAACATGTTTATCGATAGGGTTCGGCGCCTTCTTGGCCATGGTCTCTCCGGCTATGTCGGAAAAGAGTATTTTGACTTCGCAATGCGAAGGCTGCCCTGATTGACGGCGAACATAGGCACACAACGGGAAAGCGTCGATCAACTTTTGCGTGCAATACGCCCTGCGAGAGGTAACAGCGCAAGGAGAAGACTGGAAAATTGCACCCACAATAGGACCAGTTTGGCATGCACCGCAGCAAGGGGAAGTGTTTCCAGGGCTTGGGGAAGGGGCCCGTCCACCAGGGTGCGCGCACCGAGTTGTCCCATTGCGACGATTCGCCCCATGGGGTCGATGATTGCAGAGATGCCGGTGTTCGCGGCACGCACCAGCGGCAGGCCCTCCTCGACCGCCCGCAAGCGTGCCTGAACAAAGTGCTGGTAGGGTCCAGGGGTCAATCCGAACCATCCGTCATTCGTCAGATTGAGAAGCACTTGCGGCCTTTCCCCTTGGGGAATCACATTGCCCGGAAAGATAATTTCGTAACATACCAATGGCGCGACGCGGGGCAGGCCGGGCACCTCCAGGGCGCGCAGCGCGCCCGCCGCTGAAAATCCTCCACGCACACGCGTGAGTTGTTCCACACCGAGCTGTTCGAGAACATCCTGCAAGGGCAAGTATTCGCCGAACGGAACAAGGTGGGACTTGTCGGTGCTGCGCAGCACGTTTCCATCGTGGTCGATCACCCGGACGGAATTGAAGAACGGGGAATGCTGGCCTTTCGGCGGCGCCCCGTAGCGCACCGCGCCGGTCACCAGGGTGACGTTGGCCGGAAGGGTGGCGGCGATCGCCGCGGCGGCCCACGGCTCGCGCTCATAGATGAAGGGCAGGGCGCTTTCGGGCCAGATCAGGACGGTGACGTCCTGAAGGCCGTTGGGATAGGTCGCTGACGCCTCCGCGCTCTGGGTCAGATAGCTGGCCAGGACGTCCTGCCGCCGGCTGTAATTGAACTTCTGGTCCTGCGGCAGGTCGGGCTGCATGATCCGCAACCGCACGTCGGGCACGAACCGGGGCGTCTCCGCGTTCAGGCGGGTGGCGCCCCAGGCGGCCGCGGTGGCGATCAGCAGCGCCGCCGCCAAGATGCCCGCGCGTTCCCACCGGCGCCGGCTGAGGGTAAGCACCGGTGTTGCCAGCAGCAGCAGCGCGAAGAAGGTCAGACCATAGGCGCCTACCAGCGCCGCGCTCTGCGTCAGCGGCAGCCATTGGGCGAACGCATAGCCGAAGGTGTTCCACGGAAAGCCGGTGAGCACATGCCCGCGCAGCCATTCGGCGGTGGTGAAGGCGAAGGCGAAGGCGAACAGCCGCAACGGCCCCTCGGACCACAGCAGCCGGGCCAGAACCGCGCCGAAGGCGGTGAACAGGCCGAGCCCGGCGGGCATGGCGAGAACGGCGAACGGCAGGAGCCAGGCGAAGACATCGGCTTCCACCAGGAAGGCGGCGCCGATCCACCACAGGGAGGCCAGGAAATAGCCGAAGCCGAAGGCCCAGCCGATGCCGGCGGCCGCCTTGAGCCCCGGCCAGAGGCGACCGCGGGTCCCGTCCAGCAGCAGCACCAGCACCGGAAAGCTGACCGCGAGAGCCGGCCACACGCCGAACGGGGGCATGGCGAGCGCGCCGAACGCGCCCGCGACCATGGCGGCAGCGGCGCGCCGCCAGCCGGACAGGTCGCGCAGGCCCCGCAGCCGTGAAGCGAGCCGCCGGACCGGTCCGGTCATCGGGGCGCCGGTAGCGGCGGGCGACAGCGGCGGCGCAATGGTCATGCGGGCGCCCCTCGGTACATGGCGCACGTTTTCGCGGCGGCCCAAGGCGCCACCTCATCCGGGCGGCCGGTCCCCGCGCCCGCCGGGAGCAACCGCTGTGTCATGCGTCGCCGGCGGCCACCGCGTCTTCCCGGACACCGGGCCGCGCCGGCGGAATGATGCGCAGCTTCTTCACCCGGCGAGGATCGGCCTCCACAACCTCAAGTTGGTATTGACCCGGCAAAGTGATGACCTCCCCTTCCTGGGGCACGCGCGCGGCGAGCCGAACCACCAGGCCGCCGAGGCTGTCCACCTCCTCCAGCTCCTCTTCCGAGGCGAAGCCGGGGCCCAGCACCTCCACCACCGATTCGAGCGGGGCCCGGGCGTCCACCATGAAGCTGCCGTCGGGCTGCACCTCGAGCCGGCTCTCGGCGGTGTCGTCATGCTCGTCCTCGATCTCGCCGACGATCTCCTCCACCACATCCTCGATGGAGACGAGGCCATCGGTGCCGCCGTATTCGTCGATCACCAGCGCAAGGTGCGTGCGCGCCGCCTGCATGGACACGAGCAGGTCCACCGCCGGCATGGAGGGCGGCACATAGAGCAGGCGGCGGGTGAGGCCGGCGTCTTCCAGGGTGCGGTCGAGATCGACCGCCGAGAGATCGAGCTTGGCGCCGGGCGCGCTCGACGCGATGCCGCTGGCGACGAAGGCGATGAGGTCGCGCAGATGCACCATGCCCACCGGGTCGTCGAGGGTCTCGTCATAGACCACGAGCCGCGAATGGGCGTCGGACACGAAGACCTTGAGCAACTCGCCCAGGGAGATGTCCTTGCGCACGGCAACAATCTCGGCGCGGGGCACCATGATGTCGCCGATGCCCACCTCCTTCAGATGCAGGATGTTGCGCAACATCTTGCGTTCGGCGGGCGTGAACTCGCTGTCCTCCCCGGGCGCGCTCGCCGCGTCCAGCACCTCCGTCAGATCTGTGCGGAGTGAGCCGTGCGGTCGGAACGTGCCGAGGAGGGCACGCAATCGATCGAGAAAACTTTGCGGCTCCGCGGAGCTGGTCTCGGTCGGTTGGTCGGTGTTGGCCATGGCCTCTCTTCAGCTTTAGCCACCGTCCTGCGGCAGGCGGTAGGGATCATCGATCCCGAGCCCGTCGAGGATCTGGCGCTCCAAGCCCTCCATTTCTTCTGCTTCGTCGTCGTCGAGATGGTCGTACCCTAGCAGGTGCAGGGTTCCATGCACCACCAGATGGGTGAGATGGTGTGCCACCACCTTGCCTTCCAGCTCGGCCTCCCGCGTCAGCGTCTCATAGGCGACGATGACGTCGCCGAGGGGCTGGGGGGCGTCGTCCACATCGTCCGGCAGGTCCGGGGCCGGGAAGGACAGGACGTTGGTGGGCTTGTCGATGTCGCGCCACTCGCGGTTCAGCACCTGGATGTGGGCATCGTCGGTGAGGGTGATGCTCATTTCCGCGGGGGCGGGCACCTCCTCGCTCACCGCGGCGAGCGCCGCCAGCGCGGCCCCCACCGCGATGCCCTCGGCATCGGGGAGGGCGGACCACAGGGGGACTTCCACCAGCACGTCGATCTCGACGGCGTCGGGCGGCAGGGCGTCGGTATCCGGCATGGCTCAGCCCTCGATCCTGAGATTGCGCGGGGCGCTCGCCTGCTCATAAGCGGCGACGATGCGTCCGACCAGCTCATGGCGCACCACGTCCTCGGCCTTGAAGGTGCACACGCCAATGCCCTCCACGCCACCGAGCAGGCCCACCGCTTCCGCAAGGCCCGAAACCTGGGCGCCGGGCAGGTCGGTCTGGCTCGGATCGCCGGTGACGATCATGTGCGAGTTTTCGCCGAGGCGGGTCAAAAACATCTTCATCTGCATGGAGGTGGCGTTCTGCGCCTCGTCCAGGATCACGGCGGCGTTGGAGAGCGTGCGCCCACGCATGAACGCGAGCGGCGCGATCTCGATCTCGCCCGATTGCAGCGCCCGTTCCACGAACGCGCGGTCCATCAGGTCGTTCAGGGCGTCGTAGATCGGTCGCAGGTACGGATCGACCTTTTCCTTCATGTCGCCGGGCAGGAAGCCGAGCCGCTCGCCGGCTTCCACCGCTGGCCGGGACAGGATGATGCGGTCCACCATGCGCCGCTCCAGCAGGTGCACCGCATAGGCCACCGCCAGCCAGGTCTTGCCGGTGCCGGCGGGACCCACCCCGAACACCAGGGTATGCCGTTTGAGGGCGCGGATATAGGCATCCTGCGCCGGGGTGCGCGCACGCACCGGGCGGCGCCGGAGCTGGATCTCGTCGAAGGACTGGCGCTGGGCCGCCGGATCGAAGTCGAACAGGGAGCCTTGCGAGGTCACTTCTCGAATCGCCCCGTCCACATCCCCTTGGGCAATGTCGCGGCCCTTTCTGAGCGCCTCATAGAGGTGCTCCAACACCGCACGCGCCTGCTCGCAGCCCTCGCGGCCGCCTTCGAGGGTGACGTGATTGCCGCGCGAATCGGCCTTCACGCCCAGCTTGCGCTCGATCAGGGCGAGGTTGCGCCCGTAATGACCGAAGAGCTGGGTGGCGAGGCGGTTGTCGTCGAAGGCGAGCACCACATGGGTGGGGACTTCGTCTTCCGCTGCGGCCCAGGGGGCCTTCACCGCCGCGGGGGTGGGGCCGGTCGCGGGACGATCGGGGCGGTCGCTGCCGGGTCTGCGCAAGCTCTAAGCCTCCAAAGGCGCCGGTTGGGCCGCCGAACCACGGGAAGGGGCGATGTCCGAGGCGGCGCGCGCGTCGCAGCGGCCGGCGAGGCTGTTGGGGCCCACGTCGGTGATGGTGACGGTGATGATGTCGCCGATCGGGGCGGGCGGGTTGTTCACGACCACGCTCTGAAGGTAGGGTGAACGGCCGATGAGCTGGCCCGGCTGCCGACCCGGTTTCTCCAGCAGGATGTCGAAGGTGCGACCGCGGCAGGCGGCGTCGAAGGCGGCCTTGGAGGCTTCCAGCTCCTTTTGCAGGAGCGCGAGGCGTTCCGCCTTCAGCTCTTCCGGCACCTGGGCGGCGTGGTCGGCGGCGGGCGTGCCCGGCCGCGGGCTATATTTGAAGGAATAGGCGCTGGCGAAGCGGGCTTGGTGCACCAAGTCCATGGTGTCCGCGAAATCGGCGTCGGTCTCGCCGGGGAAGCCGACGATGAAGTCGGAGGACAGGGCCAGATCCGGCCGCGCGGCGCGCATTTTCGCGACGATGGCGAAGAAGTCCTCGCGCCCGTGCTTGCGGTTCATGGCGGCCAGGATCCGGTCGGAGCCGGACTGCACCGGCAGATGCAGATAGGGCATGAGCTGCGGCAGGTCGCGATGGGCGGCAATCAGCGCATCGTCCATGTCGCGCGGATGGGAGGTGGTGTAGCGCAGCCGGGCGAGGCCCTCGATCCGGGCGAGCCGCTCCAGCAGCCGGGCCAAGCCCCAGGTGGCGCCGTCTTCGCCCGTCCCGTGGAAGGCGTTGACGTTCTGGCCGATGAGGGTGATCTCGCGCACGCCCTGGTCCACCAGCCGGGTGGCTTCATCGACGATCTTGGCCACCGGGCGCGACATCTCGGCGCCACGCGTGTAGGGCACCACGCAGAACGTGCAGAACTTGTCGCAGCCTTCCTGCACGGTGACGAAGGCGGCCGGCCCGCGGGAGCGGGTGGCGGCGCGGCTCGGCGCGGGCAGGTGGTCGAATTTGTCGTCCACCGGAAAATCGGTGTCGACCATGCGCTTGCCAGTCTTCGCCTCGGCCAGCAGCTCGGGCAGGCGATGGTAGCTCTGGGGGCCGACCACGAGGTCCACCACCGGGGCGCGGCGCATGATCTCGGCGCCCTCGGCCTGGGCGACGCAGCCGGCTACCGCGATCATGGTGTCGGAACCCGCCTCCTGCTTTGCTTTGCGCAGGCGCCCCAGCTCCGAATAGACCTTTTCGGCGGCCTTCTCGCGGATGTGGCATGTGTTGAGAATGACGAGGTCGGCGTCGGCCGGCTCCTGCGTCTCCACATAGCCCTCGCGCGCCAGGGTGTCCGCCATACGCTGGGAATCGTAGACGTTCATCTGGCATCCGAAGGATTTTACGTAAAGCTTGCGGGGCTTCTGCATGGATCGCGTGTTCTACCGGCTCACACCATCGCGCGCGGGCACGACGGGCTCGTGACGCCGGATCGGTTCGCCCCCTCGTTGGCTGTCAGAAGCTTTAATCCTACCGGCAAATGCGGGGTTTGGAAACTGTGGACATGGGGCGCCGGTGGGTTCCGGCGCCGCCGTGGTCAACCGTCCTGAGACACGCCGGCCTCGGCGAAGGTGGCCATGCCCCGGTGGCAGGCCACCGCCGCCTTCACCACGCCGATGGCGAGCGCGGCGCCCGAGCCTTCTCCGAGCCGCATGCCGAGGTCGAGGATGGGCTTCAACCCCAGCCGCTCCAGAACCGCCCCGTGGGCCTTCTCGGCGGAGACGTGGCCGGCGAGGCAATGGTCGAGGGCGGTGGAATCGAGCGCGTGCAGCACCGCCGCCGCGGCGGTGACCACATAGCCGTCGAGGATCACCGGAACCTTTTCGTGCCGGGCCGCCAGGATGGCGCCGGCCATGGCGGCGAGCTCGCGCCCGCCGAGCCGGCGCAGCAGCTCCAGCGGGTCGTCGAGGTGGTCCTTGTGCAGGGCGACCGCGGCGCGCACCACCTCGATCTTGCGGGCGAGCACATCGCCGGTGGAGCCGGTGCCGGCGCCGACCCATTCCTCGGCCGTGCCGCCATACAGGCCATGGCAGATGGCGGCGGCGATGGTGGTGTTGCCGATGCCCATCTCGCCCAGGCACAGGAGATCGGAGCCCCCGGCGATGGCTTCCATGCCGAACGCCATGGTGGCGGCGCAGGCCTTCTCGTCCAGTGCCGGTTCGCGGCTGATGTCGGGGGTCGGGTAGTCGAGGGCGAGGTCGAACACCCGCAGCCCCGCGTCGAAGGTCGCGCAGATCTGGTTCACGGCTGCCTTGCCGGTGCCGAAGGCGTCCAGCATCTGGCGCGTCACCGCACCCGGATAGGGCGAGACCCCGCGATCGGCCACGCCATGGGTGGCGGCAAACACCGCCACCATGGGCCGGTTGACGGTGGGCATGGAATTGCCCTGCCAAGTGGCGACATGGACCGCGATCTCTTCCAGTCGGCCGAGGGCGCCCGGCGGCTTCACCAGCTCGCCCTGGCGCTTCAGGGCCGCGCCGCGAGCGCCCTCGTCGGGGCCGGGCATGGTGGCGATGAGGGCGCGGATGTCGTCGAAGGGAAGGCCGGTGTCGGGAGGAAGCATGGAAAAGCCCAGGGCAGCGCGCGGGAGGGCGCGCTCGTGCGCGCTCAATAAAGCGCCGGGCGCCACATCGCAAATGTGGCGCCCGGAATGGGGTTCCGAGAGGGGCCGGGGACGGACCCGCGCGCCCCGGCCCAGGACGATCAGGCCGCGATCAGGCCTCGCGGATGTCGCTGGCGGCGCGGGCGAGGATCTCCACGATGCGGGTTTCGGCCGAGCGGCTCTGATCCAGCTTCTGCCGGGCCACATCGCGCAGGTTCTCGATGGCGGCTTCCACCAGCCGGGGCAGGTCGGCGCCCGCGTTGGGGCCGCTCTCGCTCCAACCCATCCATTTGCGCACGCGGCTCATCTTGTCGCCGATCTGCGACAGGCGGCCCATGATGGCCTCCGCGAAATCGCGGTTCTGCTCCAGATAGGCGCGGCCCTCCTGGGTGATCGCATAGAGCTTTTTGGCGCCGTCCGGCTCGGCGGTCACATAGCCCGCCTCCTCCAGGAAGGTGAGGGTGGGATAGACCACGCCTGGGCTCGGCGAATACCAGCCGGTGGTCTTCTCCTCGATCACCTTGATGAGTTCGTAGCCGTGGCGCGGCTGCTCGGCGATGAGCGCGAGGGCCAGCAGCTTCAGGTCGCCATGGGCCAGCATGCGGCCGATGCGGAACATGTCGCCGCCACCACCACCCCGCCCACGCCCGCCGCGCGGGCCGCGCATGTCACCCGGCCCACCTTCTCCGGCGCACCGGGCCTCGGGACGAAAGGGTCTGCATCCAAACATTTTTAGACTCCTAAGATATGTCTTTAGATATGATCTGGCGCAGATGTATCTTTAGATATATCGAAAGTCAAGCGCTGAGGAATCGGCAGGCCCGGCGACGCGGGGTGCGGTGGCGGGCGCGCAGGTCATGCCCGCCGCGCCGCGCGTCGTCCGGCGCTGCCGACCGCCGCCCGGCCGAAAAGGCGTGTGAATAAAAGGATTAAGCGAAAGTAAGGCGGGCCTGCGCGCGGCCAGATCGTTCCCGGTTGGCGATCGCCCCGTCGGCCCAGGGCTTGTGCGTCGCGGCGCGCAGGTCCGATCAGCGGGCCAAGTTGCGGGCCGAGTTTAGGGCGCGGGCGTTTCCGGCTGCTGCTTCGGCAGCAGCCACGACAGCAGAGAGGGTGCGGGCTTTTGGCTGTTGGGCAGGCGGGAGACCACCACCAGCTTCTTCAATTCCCCCCGGCGATAGGCGGCCAGCACCTTGTCGTGCTCCTTCACGGAGACGCAACCGTTGGAATCGCCGCGCGGACCCATCATGAAGGGATGGATCAGGAAGCCGTCGCGGCCATACATCTTGTTGCTGCCCATGGGTGTCAGGCGCAGGGTTTCCACGCCGTGGAACAGCGCCTCGCGCGTGCGCAGGGTATAGACGTTGGGCGGGGTCGGCCCGCGCATCTTCAGCGCCACCTGACGGATGTCGTCCATGGCCTCGCCATAGCCGGAATGGGCTTCCAGCTTCTCGCCGTTCGGCATGTACAGGGCCCGCCCCTCGATATCATAGAGGGCGAAGCCGCTGCCCGGCGTGGGTAGGGGGATGTCCTGGGCGGCGGAGTCCGGTGTCTTCGGCGCCGGCGGCGGCTCCGTGGGACGGTTCGCGGGCGGCGGCGCCACCTCGGGCACGTCCATGGGTGTCAGGGAGGCGAGCTGCCGGCGGCCGCGCAGCAGCGGATTGCCGAGCGGCAGCGGCACCGCGCGCGGCTCCACTTCCGGGATCCGTCCAGCCATCAGCGGATTGCGGGAAGGTACCGGCACGCTTTCGACAATGATGGCGGCGATGCGGGCATCGCGCTCAGGATCAGGCGAATCCGAAAGGCGCACCAGCACGAAGGTGGTGGGCGGCGCGGCCAGCTCGGGTCCGAGGATCCAATAGGAATTGATGGCCAGGGTGCCGGAGGCCGGCAGGCCGTCGGTGCGGCTCAGGGGATCGGCGGCGCTGGCGAGGGTGAAGCTGCGTGGACCGGACCGGATCATGGATTGGATGGCGGCGCCATCGATGCGGGGCTCCGGATCGATGCGGGCAAAGCCGGTCGTGGCGGCCACGACGCCCGCGGCCACCACCGACAGGCCCAGCAGGCCCGCCGCCACCACATGCGACGTGCGCCACCGGCGCTGCGGTGCCGCATCATCCATGTCCGGGTCCGTTGTCCAATCCGGTTCCGCCATGACCCCCGTCGCTTGAAATGCGGCCTCGTTATCCCCTGGGCTCCGATGCGCCGGAGCCCGTGCCACCGCGATGTCGCCGCGCCGCGCCGAACTCTCGGTGCCGATCTTGTCCGGGTCCTCCTGAAGATGAGACCCGCTTCCCTGACGCCAGTCCACGATCACCACACGCGTCCGACCCGAAATTCGTCTCGCAATGCTCCTCCCTCGGGCGAGGAAAAGCGGTGGAGCCAAATCCTGTACCGCGCTGCGGCACCCCCCTCGGCACCCGCTTGGCACCCCCTTGGCGCACTCGCCGGGACCCTATGCCGGTTTCGTAACCAATCTCTTTACGGCGACCGGAACAGATTGAAAAGGCAAGAATAAGGAGCGACGCGGGCGAAACCTGTCCACAGCCGCCGGAGCCGGCGGGAGTGGATTACCGACCGTGATGCACCGCGCCTTCGCACTGCGGCGAACGGCCGTCATGACGTAAGGTGATGTTTCTCCCGCTCCCCCAATCATGCCCGATGCCGATGCCTGGTCATACACACCTGTTCGACGCCTGCACCGGCCTTCGCCTTCACAACTGGGTGTGGACCGCGGTCACGACAAGCCGGGGCCATCCCGTGGCATCGTCACGGCGGCCCGGGGAGTTTGGCGTCATAATCCTGCAGCGGTGCGACTTCGCACCCGTACCGGGACGATCTGCGTATTCTTGCCGCAGTCTGTTTCCGGTTCGCTCCCGCGCGCGCGAGAAGGTAAAGCTGGCGTGTAAAGAATGGGGTTCGGAACACTGCGTATTGCGCCGCGGTGGCGTTATAAGGTTCCCATTCGACGGCCCGAACTGGACAGACCCCGCAATGCCCTCGACCTCCGAAGCTGCCTTTGACCCCGGTGCGCACGCCGCGGCGGACCTTGCCGGCGCTTTCGCGCGCCTCGCCGATCACATGAATGCCAGCATTCTCGGTCAGCCGGCGTTCGTGGATCTGCTGCTGGTGGCGGTGCTGGCGGACGGGCATCTGTTGGTGGAGGGCGCGCCGGGCCTTGCCAAGACCAAGGCCATCAAGGCGCTCGCCAAGGCCATCGACTGCGACGACCAGCGCATCCAGTTCACGCCGGACCTCCTGCCCTCCGACCTGACCGGCACTGACATCTTCCGGCCGGAGGACGGCAGCTTCCGCTTCCAGCCGGGTCCGGTGTTCCACAATTTCATCCTCGCCGACGAGATCAACCGCGCCCCGGCCAAGGTGCAGGCGGCGCTGCTGGAGGCCATGGCCGAGCGTCAGGTGACGGTGGGCGGCGTCACCTATGTCCTGCCCAAGCTGTTCCTGGTGATGGCCACCCAGAACCCGATCGAGCAGGAGGGCACCTATCCGTTGCCCGAGGCGCAGCTCGACCGCTTCCTGCTGCATGTGAAGATCGACTATCCGGACCTCGACGCCGAGCGCCGCATCCTGCGCCTGGTGCGCGGGGAGGCGCAGGGCGAGGTCTTGAAGTTCGGGGCGCCCTTGTCCCAGGGCACCATCTTCGCCGCCCGCCGGGCCGCGCTCTCGACCTATATGTCGGAGGCGGTGGAGGAGTATCTGCTGCAATTCGTGTTCGCGACCCGCAATCCCAACCTCTACGGGGACGACCTTGACGGGCTGGTGTCGTTCGGGGCGAGCCCGCGCGGCTCCATCGCCCTCGACCGGTGCGCGCGCGCCCATGCCTGGCTGCGCGGCCGCGATTTCGTGACCCCGGAAGACGTGCAGGTGGTGGCCAAGCCGGTGCTGCGGCACCGCGTTCTGATGACCTTCGAGGCCGAGGCCGACGGTATGAGCGCCGACGACTTCCTGGATGCCCTCATCGCCCGCGTCCCGGTGAGCTGACGTCCCGCCCATGCCGCCCGAGACAACAACCGATCCCCTGTATGGTCTGGTCGCCAGCCTCGAGGAGCTGGTGGCGGTCCGGCCCGGCGACGGGGTGGGTGGATTTGCGCCCGGAGGCAAGGTGCGCACCCACCAGTTCGGCGGCCACCGCTCCTCCTTCCGCGGCCGCGGCATGGAGTTCGACGAGGTGCGCGCCTACCAGCCGGGCGACGACATCCGCACCATCGATTGGCGGGTGACCGCCCGCACCGGCAAGGCCCACACCAAATTGTTCCAGGAGGAGCGCGAGCGGCCGGTGCTGCTGCTGGTGGACGCGCGCCGCTCCATGCGCTTCGGCACCCGCGATTGCTTCAAGTCGGTGCTGGCGGCGCGCGCCGCGGCGGTGCTCACCTGGGTGGCGATCGCCGGGGGCGACCGGGTGGGCGGCGTGGTCCTGACGCCGTTCGGGTTATCCGCCTTCCGGCCCGAGCGCAGCCGGCGGCGCATCCTGCATTTCGTCAAGGCGGTGGCGCAGGCCACTGCCGAGGGCTTCGGTCAGGAGGGGGAGGGCGCCGAGCCAACCCTCGCCGAGGCGCTGGCCCGCCTGCGGGGCGCGGCGCGGCCGGGCACGCTGGTGTTCCTCGCCAGCGACTTCGCCGATTTCAACGCCGCCGCCGCCCGCGAGCTGAACCGGCTGTCCCACGCCAGCCAGGTCACCGCCATCTTCACCTATGATCCGCTGGAGGCGCGCCTGCCGCCGCGTGGCAGCTATCGCATCAGCGACGGTGCCGCCGTGGCGCGGCTCGACATGGGGCGCGGCGATGTGGCGGCCGCCTATGCCGAGCGGTTCGCCGCCCGCCGGGCGCGCATCGAGCTGTTCTGCCGGCCCCATGGCATGGCTTTTGTGCCCCTGGAGACGGGGCAGGACGCGGCCGATCTCCTCCATCCCGAGCGGCTGGGACCCGGTCGCGCGTCGCGCCGGGGGGTGGCCTGATGGCACAGGATCTTCTTCTGCCTCAGAGCCCGAAGGTCTCGCTCGATCCCGGCGCCGATCCACTCGCAACGCTGCATGACATCCATCTACCGGAGGCGGTGCCGTTCTGGCCGCCGGCGCCGGGCTGGTTCGCGGTGGCCGGGCTGGTGCTGGTGGCGGTGCTGATCGGCCTCTTTCTGGAATGGCGGCGGCGGCAGACCCTGTCCTATCGCGCGCTCCAGGCCTTCAAGGTGGTGGCCCGCGACGGCGACACCCGCGCCGTGGGCGCGGCGGCGGCGGTGCTGGTCCGGCGGGTATTGTTGAGCCGCGATCCCCACTCCCCCGCCGCCGCCTTCACCGGCGCGGCTTTCGCCCGCTTCGTGGGCGCCGGACCGAAGGGGGTGCCCGCCGACATCGCCCGCTTTCTCGCCCTGGCGCCCTATCTGCCGCCGGGCGCGCCGGAGGCGGCGGAGATCGACCGCGCGGCCCTGGTGGCGGCGGTGCGGCGCTGGATCCGGGGCCACGCATGATCACCTTTCAATGGCTCTGGGCGTTCTTCCTGCTGCCGTTGCCGCTTCTTGCCTGGCTGGCGCTTCCGGCGGCGCCGACCCCGAAGGCGGGTGCGCTCAAGGTGCCCTTCTTCCGGGAGCTGCGGGCGGCGGGCCTCGTCGGCGGCCGGGGCGGCGCCGGGCACCTGTGGCGGGGGCTGCTGCTCACCCTCATCTGGCTGCTGCTGGTGACGGCGGCGGCGCGGCCGACCTATGTGGGGCCGCCGATCGCAGTGCCGGTGGAGGGACGCGACCTGATGCTGGCGGTGGACCTCTCCGGCTCGATGGCACGGCAGGATTTCTCCGTGGGCGGCGTTCCCATGGACCGGTTGTCGGTGGTGAAGGCGGTGGCCGACGACTTCATCGCACGCCGCGTCGGTGACCGGGTGGGGCTGATCCTGTTCGGCACCCGCGCCTATGTGCAGGCGCCCCTGACATTCGACCGCAACGTGGTGCGCGAGCTGCTCGCGGCCTCCAGCATCGGCATGACCGGGCAGGAAACCGCCATCGGCGATGCCATCGGCCTAGCCATCAAGACCTTGCGCAACCGGCCCGACGACCAGCGGGTGCTGATCCTGCTCACCGACGGCGCCAACACCGCCGGCATGCTCAATCCGCTTCAGGCGGCCGAGCTGGCGGCGCGGGAGCATGTGAAGATCTACACCATCGGCGTGGGCGCCGACCCGCGAGCCATGAACCCTTGGATGGTGAACATGCCGAGCGACCTCGACGAGGATGCCCTGCGCAAGATTGCCGCCATCACCGGCGGCCGCTATTTCCGCGCCCGCGACGTGCAGGGTCTCGCCGGCATCTATGCCGATATCGACCGGCTGGAGCCGGTGGCGGGTGATCCGCTCTATCTGAATGCCACCCAGGCCCTGTTCCAATGGCCGCTCGGTGCGGCCCTGGTGCTGTCCTTCCTTTTGGGGGCCGGGGTGTTGCGACCGCAGGGCGTGCCGCGTGGCGGGACCCTGGCCGCGCCGATCGAGGAGGCGCGGCGGTGACCCCGGCGGATTTCCATTTCCTGCGGCCGTTCTGGCTGCTGGCCCTGGCGCCGGCGCTGGTGTTCGCGCTCCTCGGCTGGCGGGCGCTGCGGGCGGGGCGGGAGGATTGGCGCGGCCTGGTGGATGCCCACCTTCTGCGCCATCTGGCCATGAAGGGCGAGGGCGGAGACCGGCGCTGGCCGCTGGGGCTGCTCCTTTTCGGCTGGGTCCTGGCCGCTCTCGCCATGGCGGGACCCACCTGGCAGAAGCTGCCCGCGCCCGCCCTCGACCGGCTCGACCCCACGGTGATGGTGCTCAGCCTCGGCCGTTCCATGGACGCGACCGACCAGTCGCCGAGCCGCCTCACCGCCGCCCGCCACAAGCTGGACGACGTGCTGTCGCGCATGCGCGGCGGGCAGGTGGGGCTGATTGTCTATGCCGACGTGCCGTTCGTGGCCGCCCCGCTCACCGAGGACGGGCGCATCATCGGCCAGATGCTGCCGGAACTGGCCACCGACCTGATGCCGGTGGCCGCCAACCGGCCGGATCTCGCCATCGCCAAGGCGGTGGAGCTTTTGCAGGGGGCGAACGCCCGCGCCGGGCGCATCGTGCTTGTCACCGACGGCATGGGGGATGACCCTGACAAGACCCGCGCGGCGGCCGAGGCGGCGGCCAAGGCGGGTTATCGGCTGAGCGTCATCGGCGTCGGCACCGTCACCGGCAGCCCGCTGAAGGAGCCGGACGGGAGCGTCATGCGCGGGGCTGCCGGCGATCCGGTGCTGACCCGCATGGACAAGGCCCGCCTGACCCAGCTCGCGGCCGATGGCAGCGGCACCTTCACGCTCCTGACCGTGGATGGCCGCGACCTCGACGCGGTCCTGTCCTCAGCGTTCGACCCGCGCGCGGGCAACCCGTTGCAGGACAGCGGCATGACCGCCGACCAATGGGCCGATGCCGGCCCCTATCTGGTGGTGGTGCTGCTGGTGCTGGCGCCGCTGGCGTTCCGGCGCGGCTTCATCCTGGTGCTGCTGCTTGGCCTCCTGGCGCTGCCACAGGGGCGGGTGATGGCGCAGGGATTCGATCCGCCGCCCGCCCCCTCCGCGCCTCCGGTGCCAGCCGAGGACACGCGCTGGGCCGACCTGTGGTGGCGACCCGACCAGCAGGGCGCGGAGGCTTATGCCAAGGGCGATTATGCGGGTGCCGCCCGCCGCTTCGACAATCCGGAATGGCGCGCGAGCGCGCTCTACAAGGATGGCGGCTATGAGGAGGCCGCCGCCGCCTTCGCCGGCGTGCCGGGCGGCGACTACAATCGCGGCAACGCCCTCGCCCGCGCCGGCAAGCTGGAGCAGGCCATCTCCGCCTATGACGCGGCGTTGAAGGCCGATTCCACCCATGCCGACGCCCTCTTCAACCGCGATCTCGTGCAGCAGATCTTGAAGCGTCAGAAGGACGAGGCGCAGAAGAACCAGTCCGGCGGTGGCGGTGGCGGTGGCGGTGGCGGTGGCGGGCAAGGGGG